>NZ_JBPJGB010000018.1:0-1069 GCF_051209155.1 Actomonas spartinae | reverse complement strand
TAGGAGAGGGTGGCCTCGGTGGTGGCGTCGTAGGTTTTGTTGGCGACGCTGACGCCGGTGACGGTCAGTTCCTTGGCCGTGATGGCGGCGGTGAAGCCGCTCGGTTGGGTGAGGCTGTAGTTGGCCGCGTCGGTGCCGGTGAGGGTGTAACCGGCGACCGTGACGGCGATGCCGGTGCCGACATTGGCGGAGGCGAAGGTGAAGGTCGCGCCGCTGTCGTCAAAGTCGACGTCGTCGCCGAGCAAGGTGCCGTCGACCAAGGGCGTGCTGTTGAAGGTGGTGGCGGTGGTGCCATCGTAGACCTTGTCGGCCACGCCCAGGCCGATCAGGGTGACCGGCTTCGGGGCGACGGTGATGGTGAGGATGCCACCGGTGCTGTTGCCGGCGGTGTCGTTGACGAGGACGGGGTAGCCGTTGGCGGCGGCCACGGCGGAGGGGGAGCCGGTGATCGCGCCGGTGGAGGCGTTGAGGCTCAGGCCGGCCGGTAGACCGGTCGGAGCACTGAAGGAGACTGCGCCGCCGCTGGCGGTGAGGGTGTAAGTCGAGGCGGTGCCGTAGTTGAAGGTCGGGGTGGTCGAGCTGGTGATGACCGGGCCGGTGTTGTCCAGGGTGATGGTCAGACCGGCCGAGGCACTCGAGGTGTTGTTGGCCGCGTCGGTGGCCTTGGCGGTGATGGTGTGATCGCCCTCGGACAGGGTCGAGGTCTGGATCGACCAGGTGCCGCCGGTGGCGGTGCCGGTGCCGATCGCGGTCGTGCCGTCGGTGTCGTAGAGCGTAACGGTGGCGCCGGATTCGGCCGTGCCGGTGAAGGTCGGCTGGGTCCCGGTGGTGATGTTGTCGGTGTCGGAGGTGCCGTTGTCGGAGCCGGCCGAGAGGTCGGGCGTCGAGGGGGCGGCCGGGGCGACGTTGTCGACCACCGTGATCGAGAAGGCCTCGGCGTAGGTGTCGGTGCCGTCGCTGGTCTGCACGCGCACCGAGTAGGAACCGGCGGCGAGGGCGGAGGCGTCGTTGGCGCGCAGCGAGCTGCCCGAGATGTTGAAGGAGGCGTTGTTCGTGTCGCCCGTGCCGG
>NZ_JBPJGB010000017.1:0-1137 GCF_051209155.1 Actomonas spartinae | reverse complement strand
GTTCTGTCCATGGTGCTCGAAGAAGTTGCCGAACGGCCCCTTCATTCCCGATGAAGAAATCAGAGTCTAACCAACCACCGCAGCCAACGCCGGGGCTGGCGCCCCGTCGCGGCTGAGTTCAAACGTTCTGCAAAGAAGCATGCCATTGCCCGTTACCATCGTCCCAGGGGAATCGATCGGTCCCTTCAAATTAGGCATGAGCCGTAGCGAAGTATGGGCACAAGACCGCTCTCCCATTCACGCGTTTTACAAGACGCCGATGAGCGAAAATCGCACAGATGATGTCCGTCGATTCGGCCTACACGTTTTCTACGACGAAGCTGACTGCGCCGAGTATTTTGAGGCGTGGACGCGGACTGAGCACTTTCACACAACGTTGCATCTTGGAGAGTTCACGCTCAGTGGACGGGTCATGGGAGAAGTTCGCAGCATCCTTCGAGAACTTGGATTCCCATTTTCCGAGGATCGATATGGGTTCCAGTGTCCCGAATTTGGCATCGGATTCTATTGCCACGACTTCGAGTCAGATGAATCCACACTCGACGGTGTTACGGTGATGAAAAGAGAGCAGAACCAGCCGGTCGAGACAACGCAGGCCGTTGCACGGCCTGCGCGTCTCACCTAAATCGTTGGACATCAATGACACGTCGATCTGTATTGCGGTCATACTCAACCGCCGCAGCCATTGTGATCCCAGCGGTGTTCCTAGGCTTCGGGATTGTTTATGCTGTCATGCAAGCACCAGATGGGAGGCTCGGTCTTCACATCTGGGAGCTGAGCGCTCCTGTCGCATTTGTAGCGGGCTTGTGTTCCCTTCCCGCCGCAATTATCCGCAGATACCTTGGAGATCATGAATCCGCCTATCGATGGATGCGATGTTCAGCCAGAGCGTTCTTCGTTTCCTCAATTCTACTGTGGATGGTCTATGGTGCATCGATTCACTGAAAGAGCGTCCAACCAACCGCCGCAGCCAACGACGGTCAGCTCCGCTGACAGTCGCGGCTGAGCTTAGACGTTAGCCACCGAGAGATGAATCTGTCGCAGAAAGCCTACCCCTTTACCCAGTGGGATTTCCGTATCCAAGGAGAGGTGATGTCGGTGACGTCGAAGCGCCCTCTGAGCAGCAATGGATTCGAG
>NZ_JBPJGB010000016.1:0-1290 GCF_051209155.1 Actomonas spartinae | reverse complement strand
TTCTTCCGCTGAGCGGTTGCTGGCACGAAGAAGGTAGCGAAACGCTGAAAGGCAGGCGGATTCCTGCCCTACTCGATCCGACCTTCGTCGAAATCGATCAAGTCGGGCACGCTGATGATTTCACCCATGCGGTCGCTGCACCCCATGTTGTCGAAGGCTTCGGCCAGGAACGAGCGGCCCGCCGTCGCCATGGCCGGTTGCACGAGTTCGCGGTGAAGGGTTTGTTCGCCGCCCGGGGTCCTTACCTGCCGTCCCCTGTCCCCATGAAGATCCTGCATTCCCTCCCGACCTTGATCTCGCTGGGGCCCCTTCCTGCCCGGTCCGGCCAATTGCCCCCCGACCATCTCCGCGTCGAAACCACCCGCAGTCTGTTTCCCCGACCAGGCGTTTGCCAAGGAAACCCCGTTTGCGGTCCGGGCGCCATGTCCTGAACACCAACCTTACCACTCCGGCCTGCGACCTTTCGTCGCCGCCGTCTGAAACTCCGCCCCATGCCTGCTTTTCTCCGCCTGATTCTCTCCGCCTTTGGCGCCTCGGCTGCCCTGCTTTGCGCCCAGGAAGCGAAACCCTACCGACTCTTTGTTGGCGTCGACCTCCTGCTCAAGGGCGATTCCGACGCGGAGGGCTATCGCCGCGTCGACGCGATCACATCCAACCAAGCGATCATCGACGAACCCGGGCGCCCCGCCGTTCCGCTGCGCGACACAGGCAGTTTCAGTTGGAAACACCTGACCAAGATCAGCCGCGCGCCGATCACGATCACAGACTTCGAGCAGCACCGCGCCTACACCCTGCGCAACGACAAGAAGATGCACTACATGTCGACGCAGAACAACATGGCCATTTACCAGCAGGAGAAGGCCGACGCCGCTCGGCTGGAGGCCAGTGAAGCCCGGTTTTCCCAGCAAATCGCCCGCTCGGTCTACGTGGCTCAGGAAAACGACAAAGTATCCCGGGCCGGTCTCGAGGGTGGACCGCCCGAAGGGTATGTCGCCGGCGGCCGCGGCGGCATGGACTTCAACAATCCGGTGGCGGATGGCTTCATGAGCGATGTCGCTGCGGACCTCCGCCAGGCCGATGCCGGCGTGATTGAAGCCACCGACAACATGGCCGATGCCCTGCTCGACGTCGCCTCCCGCACCGCCGACCCCACCATGCTGGACCGGATGCAGGGCGTGGAGGAAGGCGAAGGCGCCGACGTCATGGAGCTCACGTTTTCGGTCTCCTCACCCGAACCCATCGCCGATGCCTATGTCGTGGTCATGGGCGCGATCAAGCAAGGCGAGGAGG
>NZ_JBPJGB010000015.1:0-1501 GCF_051209155.1 Actomonas spartinae | reverse complement strand
GCGGAAGCGTAAAACTGGAGTGGGCTCGGGGTGAACCACACGGCTGAGGCACTGCGATCTCATCTTGGGATTGGGGGCATCAGGAGTTAATTTGCTGATCGGTCGCAGCACGAACATGCGGCGAGTTTCTGTTGGACGAACACTAACCAAATCTCGACTGCGGCCGGTCAGCACAGGGTTGGGTCATGCATCCTCAGGAGCCGACGTTCACCCACGTCCCGGACGATACAATCTGCAGCCCCTTCCCGCCAAATCCAAAAACAGGAGAACCACGATGAAAGACGACGACTACGCGGCCCTGGTGGCCTTGGACTGGGGTAACTCCGAACATGCCTTTGCCCTGCGCACGGGCGCCGGGAGCGATGAGCACGGCAGTATCCCCGCAACGGCGGAGGAGCTGCATGGCTGGCTCGAACGACTTGGGCGACGCTGCGATGGCCGACCGGTCGCGCTGGCAATCGAAGGCGGCCGCAACGCGGTGGTGCACGCGCTGCTGGCCCACCCGTGGCTGGAGATCTATCCGGTGCACCCGGCCACCAGCGACCGGTTCCGCAAGGCCTTCACGCCCTCGGGCGCCAAGGACGACCTGCCCGACGCGCAGGTGTTGCTGACCATCCTCGCGCAGCACCGCGGGCAGTTGCGTCGGCTCAAACCCGACACCCCGCAGACTCGCGAGCTGGCGGCGTTGACCGAGATCCGCCGGGGCGCGGTGGACCGGCGCACCCAGTTGTCCGTCGAACTGATCAGCACCCTGAAGACCCACTTCCCCCAGGCGCTGGCCCTGTGTGGCCGTCGCCTGTGGACGCCGCTGGCTCTCGACTTCCTGGAGCGCTGGCCCGAGTTGGCGCGGCTGCAAAAGGCGAGGCCGACAACTCTGCGCCATTTTTACTACGCGCACTCCTCCCGGCGACCGGCGGTCGTGGATCAGCGCTTGGCGCTCATTGCTGCGGCGCGGCCGCTCACCACGGACCGTGCGGTGCTCAATCCCGCCGTGCGCAAGGTCCAACTGCTGGTCGCCGTGCTGCGGCCCTTGCAGCAACACATCGAGCAGGTTGAGGCCGAGATTGCCGACTGCTTCGCGGCGCATCCCGAAGCAATCATCTTCGCCGGACTGCCGGGAGCCGGTCCCGCTCTGGCTCCGCGACTGCTCGTGGCCTTCGGGACCGATCGGGCCCGTTATCCCGATGCCGCCAGCCTGCAGAAGTATGCCGGGGTCGCTCCGGTCAAAGTGAAGAGTGGTCAACAGCTGTGGATCCATTGGCGTTGGAACGCGTCCATCTTCCTGCGTCAGACCTTCGTCGAGTGGGCCGGCCAAACCGTCCCAAAGTGTGCGTGGGCCAAGGCCTACTACCGTCAGCAGCAGCGTGCCGGCAAGAACCACCAAACCATCCTGCGTGCGCTGGCTTTTAAATGGATCCGCATCCTCTGGCGCTGCTGGCACGACCGCGTGCCCTACGACGAAACCCGCTACCTGGCCGCCCTTCAACAGCGGCACTCACCC
>NZ_JBPJGB010000014.1:0-1746 GCF_051209155.1 Actomonas spartinae | reverse complement strand
CGGCCAACTACAGCCTCACCCAACCGAGCGGCTTCACCGCCGCCATCACGGCCAAGGAACTGACCGTCACCGGCGTCAGCGTCGCCAACAAAACCTACGACGCCACCACCGAGGCCACCCTCTCCTACGGCTCGGCCAGCCTGGTCGGTGTGGTCGGCTCCGAGGACGTGAACCTCTATCCCAACGCGGCCGCCGGCACCTTCGCCTCGGCCGACGTGGGCACCGGCATCGCCGTCACCGCCGCCAACTTCCAATTGGCCGGCACGGCCATCGGCAACTACACCCTCACCCAGCCCACCGGGTTGACCGCCGACATCACCGCCGCGGCCATCACGGTCACGGGCGCCACGGCCAACACCAAGGCCTACGACGGCAGCACCGCTGCGACCCTGGACTTGGGCTCGGTCACCCTCACCGGCAAAGTCAGCGGCGATGACCTGAGCCTCGATGACGGTGGCCTCTCCGCCAGCTTCGCCAGCGCTGCCATCGGCACCGCCAAAGCGGTCTCCGTCTCGGGCCTCGCCCTCGCCGGCACCGACGCGGGCAACTACAGCCTCAGCCAACCCACGGGGCTCACCGCCGACATCACCCCGGCCCCGCTCACCATCACCGGCCTCGCCATCGCCGACCGCGACTACGACGCCACCACCGCCGCCACGATCACCGGCACCGCGACCCTGGATGGCATCGTCGGCTCCGAGGATGTCTCCCTCGATGAGAGCGGCGCCACCGCCAGCTTCGACACCAAGACCGTCGGCACCGGCAAAGCGGTCACCGTCTCGGGCTACGCCCTCACCGGCGCCGATGTGGCCAACTACACCCTTAGCCAACCCACCGGACTCACCGCCGACATCGCCGCGGTCCCCCTGAGTGTCACCGCCATCGGCGCGAACAACAAAGTCTACGACGCGACCACCGCCGCTTCCCTCGATGCCGGCAGCGCCTTCCTGATCGGCGTCTTGGGCTCCGACGACGTGAGCCTGGACATCAGCAGCGCCACCGGCACATACGCCGACAAGAACGTTGGCACCATCAAGACGGTCACCGTCGCCGGCCTCGCGCTCACGGGCGCCGATGCGGCCAACTACACCGTGACCCAGCCCACGGTGACGGCCGACATCACCGCGGCCCCGCTCACCGTCACCGGTGTCACCGCAGCCAACAAGACCTACGACGGCACGGCCAGTGCCGCGCTGTCCACCGGCTCGGCCGCGCTCTCCGGTATCCTGCTCACCGATACGGTTGACCTGAACACCGGCTCGGCCGTGGGTGCCTTCGTCGATGGCAACGTCGGGGCGGGCATCACCGTCAACGTCGCCGGTCTGACCCTCAGCAATACCGACGCCGGCAACTACACCCTCACCCAGCCGAGCACCACGGCCGACATCACCCCGGCCAGCCTGACGGTCACTGGCGTCACCGCGGACAACAAAGTCTACGATGGCGACACCACCGCCACCCTCGGCGGCAGCGCCGCGCTGGTCGGTATCATCGGCTCGGATACGGTCAACCCGGTCACCACCGGCGCGGCCGGCACCTTTGCCAATGCGCAGGTCGGCACCGGCAAAACCGTCACCGTCACCGGCATCACCCTCTCCGGCTCGCAGGCCGGCAACTACGCGGTGATCCAACCCACCACCACCGCCGACATCACCGCCGCCCCGCTCACCGTTACTGGCGTGACCGCGGCCGACCGCGCCTACGACGGCACCACCGTCGCCGCGCTGGACACCAGCTCGGCCGCCC
>NZ_JBPJGB010000013.1:0-1746 GCF_051209155.1 Actomonas spartinae | reverse complement strand
CGGCCAACTACAGCCTCACCCAACCGAGCGGCTTCACCGCCGCCATCACGGCCAAGGAACTGACCGTCACCGGCGTCAGCGTCGCCAACAAAACCTACGACGCCACCACCGAGGCCACCCTCTCCTATGGCTCGGCCAGCCTGGTCGGTGTGGTCGGCTCCGAGGATGTGAACCTCTATCCCAACGCGGCCACCGGCACCTTCGCCTCGGCCGACGTGGGCAACGGCATCGCCGTCACCGCCGCCAACTTCCAATTGGCCGGCTCGGCCATCGGCAACTACACCCTCACCCAGCCTACCGGGTTGACCGCCGACATCACCGCCGCGGCCATCACGGTCACGGGCGCCACGGCCAACACCAAGGCCTACGACGGCAGCACCGCCGCGACCCTGGACTTGGGCTCGGTCACCCTCACCGGCAAAGTCAGCGGCGATGACCTGAGCCTCGATGACGGTGGCCTCTCCGCCAGCTTCGCCAGCGCTGCCATCGGCACCGCCAAAGCGGTCTCTGTCTCGGGCCTCGCCCTCGCCGGCACCGACGCGGGCAACTACAGCCTCAGCCAACCCACGGGGCTCACCGCCGATATCACCCCGGCCCCGCTCACCATCACCGGCCTCGCCATCGCCGACCGCGACTACGACGCCACCACCGCCGCCACGATCACCGGCACCGCGGCGCTGGACGGCATCGTCGGCTCCGAGGACGTTGCCCTCGATGAGAGCGGCGCCACCGCCAGCTTCACCACCAAGACCGTCGGCACCGGCAAAGCGGTCACCGTCTCGGGCTACGCCCTCACCGGCGCCGATGTGGCCAACTACACCCTTAGCCAACCCACCGGACTCACCGCCGACATCGCCGCGGTCACCCTGAGTGTCACCGCCATCGGCGCGAATAACAAAGTCTACGACGCGACCACCGCCGCTTCCCTCGATGCCGGCAGCGCCTTCCTGATCGGCGTCTTGGGCTCCGACGACGTGAGCCTGGACATCAGCAGCGCCACCGGCACTTACGCCGACAAGAACGTCGGCACCATCAAGACGGTCACCGTCGCCGGCCTCGCGCTCACGGGCGCCGATGCGGCCAACTACACCGTGACCCAGCCCACCGTGACGGCCGACATCACCGCGGCCCCGCTCACCGTCACCGGCGTCACCGCGGCCAACAAGACCTACGACGGCACGGCCAGTGCCGCGCTGTCCACCGGCTCGGCCGCCCTCTCCGGTATCCTGCTCACCGATACGGTCGACCTGAACACCGGCTCGGCCGTGGGGGCCTTCGTCGATGGCAACGTCGGGGCGGGCATCACCGTCAACGTCGCCGGTCTGACCCTCAGCAACACCGACGCCGGCAACTACACCCTGACCCAGCCGAGCACCACGGCCGACATCACCCCGGCCAGCCTGACGGTCACCGGCGTCACCGCGGACAACAAAGTCTACGACGGCGACACCACCGCCACCCTCGGCGGCACCGCCGCGCTGGTCGGTATCATCGGCTCGGATACGGTCAACCCGGTCACCACCGGCGCGGCCGGCACCTTTGCCAATGCACAGGTCGGCACCGGCAAAACCGTCACCGTCACCGGCATCACCCTCTCCGGCTCCCAGGCCGGCAACTATGCGGTGATCCAACCCACCACCACCGCCGACATCACCGCCGCCCCGCTCACCGTTACTGGCGTGACCGCGGCCGACCGCGCCTACGACGGCACCACCGTCGCCGCGCTGGACACCAGCTCGGCCGCCC
>NZ_JBPJGB010000012.1:0-2435 GCF_051209155.1 Actomonas spartinae | reverse complement strand
GACATGCGATTCCCTCGGCAGTGACATGATAGCGGATCGTTCGCAGGCGGCTCTCGCGGCAGATTGCTTCCGGCTCTCCGCCGTCTGCGTCACGCACTTCCTCCGGAATATTCATTGTCTAACGTTTGAGGTCAGACAGGCCGACTTGTCGGCCTTGTCTGCACCGATTTGTTCGGTCTATTCATTTTGAGGCCACTCAAACAACTTAGGGTCCGCCTTCAGCTTCGCTACCAGCTCTCCGACTGAAGACACATAGAATGAGCAGCCTCCTTCGCCGACTGAAATGGGGCTCCTATCATCCAATAGTGAGTCAATCTTCGATCTCTGAATCTTTCGCCAATCGTCGTGAAGGGCGCAAAGTGCACCAATCGATCTGACTACTGGATCATGATCCGTCAGCATCGCCTCAATATCAGAATCCTGGGCGGTTGCGCGGATATACTGAAAAAGCAAATACGTCGGATGAGGCGTCCCCGCATAGCCAACTGCTTCCCCTCCGATTTGAGGGGGAAGGCCGGGAGTTGGGTGAAAGCGCAACTGCGCGATCGCATGCTCCACCATCTTCGAATAGGCGTTCTCGTCGCTGGCTCTGGCGGTGAGAGCCAAGAACACGACTAGAAATAAGGTAGATATTCTCATTTTAAACCGAACGTCTGAACTCAGCCGCGGCCACTTGTGGCCGTTGGCTGCGGTGGTTGGTTAGGTCCTTCATCTACGAAAAGGGGATAAACGCTAACCCAAGACTTGGTCTCCAACATAGAGCCCCAAAACTTCATGAACTGATCAAAGGTTTCGTCGTCTTCGAAGACCACAAAGATCTCAACAAACTCGGTAGTCCCCACTGCGGGAAAACTCTTCTTTCGATAATCGCGGATATCGTGCCAATTCACTGGCTCTCCAGTCGACCAACTCAGAAGGCCCTCAGGCTGCCAACGAAAGGTCAGAGGTGCTGGGATCCAGTAACCCTGTTTCGTTTCGAGGAGGTCGCTTCGACCCTTTCGATTCTCCGCGACTAAAAGATGACGTGCGATCGTAGAGTTACTATTCGGTGCTAGATTCCCGAATACACTCAGCGCGAAACACAAACCAACAACTGCTCCGGACCACTTCATTGAGACCTAACGTTTTAGGTCAGACAGGCCGACTTGTCGGCCTTGTCTGCACCGGCTGGTTGGCCTCTTCTTCGTAGTTTAGCACCCATCGGCGAGCACGTGCGGAATCGATCAAGTCCTGCACACGAATCGGAACCAGCCCGGCTCGACTTTCAGGTGTGCCGGCCCTTTCGCGATGAGCGATCAAAGCCTGACGAAACCAGAGTAACGGAGCCCAGGGAATAAGGCCTTCGCCTCCAAAATGGACGGGACGAATAAGACTCATATCGACCTGAAACTCTTCCATGAAACGCGTCAGAAGTTCGTCTCCGTCGTCACCATCGATGCCGATATCGCCGAACAATGTAGTCTGCGGAGAAATCCGCTCGGCCGGGAATTTCGAATAGTCCGCGATCAACTTGATGACTTCATCTTCGATTGAGGCAGGTTTCACGAATTGGGGAGTTTCGGCCAACGATTAAAGTCAGACAGGCCCACTTGTGGGCCTTGTCTGCACTGGCTGGTTAGACTCTTTATTTATGGAAATCGAAAACATACTCAAGGCGATGGAGGCTGATCGAAAGTATCGGCCGCAAATCCCGGCCCCAAGTAATCTTCAACGCGAACTTGATGCTCTAGATTGGCCGCAGCTTCGGCCTGCCTCAACGCCTCAACGATGGTCGCTTTTTCAATGCCGACCCGCATCGCAAGCATCATCAAAACCGTCTCTAATGCGTCGCACCGTGCGCGTAATCTCATATCCGATAGGGCGGACTGCTTCGCGAGTTCTACAATGGTTTCGTCCTTCATGTTCGTCTAACGATTGAACTCAGCCGCGACTGACAGCGGAGCTGTCAGTCGTTGGCTGCGGTGGCTGGATGGGCCTTCTATTTCGGCCAAAATACATAGCGTGATTCATCTTCGAGGAAGACCTCCATCGACATGAGCTCGTGATCAATCTTCTCGTCCGCATCCCAAGGCTCGAGATCCCATGGCACGAAGCTGTGATCGATGACATCTCCTACTTCGACTTGGTGATGCAACAGGCAAGTCGCTACCTCACGAACAAAGCCGTGAACTTCGGGGACACCGAACTCTACTCCCCACTTCTCGCGAATTTCCCAGACAACGACCGCAAGCGAGACCGGCTCTTTCTTGAGCCGCTCAAACACCGAATCGGCCATCTCTTGCTGCTGCGACATCGCTTGTTTGCCCATCGTCTAAGCTGAGACAGGCCGACTTGTCGGCCTTGTCTCCGGCGATTGGTTCGCCCTTTTCTTCTCAAAACGAGCAACGACTTCGCCGTCACGCACCAGGAGCAACAACTCTCGGTCGGATGAGACG
>NZ_JBPJGB010000011.1:0-2684 GCF_051209155.1 Actomonas spartinae | reverse complement strand
GACATGCGATTCCCTCGGCAGTGACATGATAGCGGATCGTTCGCAGGCGGCTCTCGCGGCAGATTGCTTCCGGCTCTCCGCCGTCTGCGTCACGCACTTCCTCCGGAATATTCATTGTCTAACGTTTCAAGTGAGCCGCGAGTCACAGCGCGGAGCGCTGTGGCTCGTTGGCTCGACTGGCTGGTTCGGTAATTTCTTCATTCGTGAATTCCGAGTTGGAAATCGACGTGAATCTTCGTCGCGGGATCGGATAAAAAGAACCAGCGCCCGTCTTCCTTCACGAACGTGACCTCACGAACGCTCGTCGTGGACATCTTCTTTCCGCCAGCGCTGCGAGTCGCATCGACGTGCTCGGCGACTGCTACCGTGGCGTGATCTCCCGTGATCGAAGTCTCCGCTGAAGGATAGCTCCACTCAGCAGAGATGCCCGGAGCAAACGCGGTGATCTTGGACACGAATGCCACGTAGCAATCTAGAATCTCGTCATCACTCAGCGCCGCGACGGACTCGGCTGAATCAACTTTCTCGGGGGCGAATGAAAACTCAGCCCCGAGACGATTCACCATCAGCGTGCGAATCTTCCTGATGAGGTCGGGGTGAGTGTGCTCATGAAACGCGGAAGCATCGCCTTTCCGATATCCCGCTGAAATGGCAGTCGCGCGATTCGAAAGCTCGGCGTCCTCCGATTGGGCAAACGCGGAGACCGTAAACAGGAGAATAAGTATCGCGCGCTTCATCTTCTACCGAACGATTGAACTCAGCCGCGGCGGGCGAAGCCCGACGTTGGCTGCGGTGGATGGATGGGCCTATTTCTTTTTTCCGTCCTCAATTAGAATCGAATTTCTTGCCTAGTCTTTTTCGCGAGAAAGAGGAAAAGCGCAGTCGCCAACGCAAATGCTCCGGCACCCCAGAACTCTCGACCGATGGCGGCAAGAACGACGTTTATCGCGAACATTGCCCCCGCAAAAAGAAACAAAAGCCAGATGCCCAATGTGAGCCAAGGAGACGGATAATGTGACCTGCGTTTGCCCATCGTTTGAAGTGAGACGCGGAGGTCAGTGCGGAGCACTGACCGGAGTTGTCTCCACTGGTTGGTTGGGCTGTTTTCTCATGACCGATTTTCTATCGCAACTCGCGCGCGCAATGTGTGCTCAAAAACACCGCCGATTCGGCCCTCATGCTCGAAATCAAACCGAACGTGAACCTCTGCCGACAAGCTACCATCGACGGCGCTAAATGAGAGCCAAAGTGTATCGATCGGATTGTGTGCTCCGAACAGAAATACCGACTCTTCCGACTCATCGATGTCGAGGGACGCTCGATCAAAGCGCTTCCCACTGAGGGCCGCATGGTCGTAGCGCGAGAGCTTCAGACCAAGATGGATCTCCGGCCTCACTGGTCTCTCTTCCTCGAATCCGAGATTGATGTCCGGAAGCAGGAGCTCCTGGCACTGAAGCCGTGCACCGAAGACTTTCCGCTGTCTCAGCAATCCTGACGTTCGAGTGCAAAGATACAGCGTGTCGCCCATCAGACGTTCACGAGGAAATCTCCAAACTGCTTCGTCACGCACCATGGTGGTTGCCCAACGTCTAAAGTGAGGCACGGAGGTCAGTGCGGAGCACTAACCGGAGTTGTCTCCACTGGCTTGTTAGTCTCTTTGGTCATCTCCGATATCAGAAAGTAGTAGTTCCCGGAGACTACGGGAATGCCATCTCGGGGGGGGAGGTCACTGTAGTGAATCGAGATATAGCCACATGGCACTTCCGAGGGAGAAACGATGAAGGTAATGATGGTCGCACCGGAATCCTCATTTCTGACGACTTTCGACCAGCGCTTGGCGTCCCGCACTCCAACCCTGAGTCCTTCGCTGCTAGTGAAACTCTCATCTAGCGCACGGTCGTAAACCACCAGATCCGCGCCTCGATACTTACCGGGACCGGTCATCGGATTCACGGTAACGCGAATGCGAAGATCGTGAGCAGTCTCGGGTGCCGGAAGCCTCTCGATGGTGACCCCCATCGCCTTAAACTCCTCGGAGGTCAGGACTTTCGAATCTACGTAGACCATTGCACACAGCGAATGAACTGCGGCGAAGGCGAAAAGAAGTGCGACGGGGGCTTTCACTCCACAGGTAAACGATCGAAAGCAGGAATACTTAGACTAACGATTTAACTCAGCCGCGCGGGTCTTTGGCCCGCGTTGGCTGCGGTGGCTGGATCGGCCCTTTCTCGTCTTCGGCGCGGATGCTGCTCGGAAACAAGAGCGCGATCCAAAGGCACAGATTCAGAAACGGCACGAAAGAGATTATCGCTATCAAAGGCGACCAACCGCAGTCCCGGCAGCGAGGCCGAACGATATACATGAACCAAAATATCAGGGCAGCGACGGAAACTAAGAGTAGGGACAGTGATGGAACGTAATCTTCCTCTTCAACCCTCGCCATTTCGAGCGAAACGGGGGCAGCGAGAAGAATGAAGATGACCATGCGAATGAGATACGCGACGCGGCCGATCTTCTTCGGGAAAAACAGTGCGATCATGTTAGATCTTCCGCCGATCGTCTAAGCTGAGACAGGCCGACTTGTCGGCCTTGTCTCCGGCGATTGGTTAGCCTCTTTCTTGGTTTCGGGAGGCATGGATGTGCTCTTTCGTGATCTCGATGAACTCACGAACATGAACTTCGGA
>NZ_JBPJGB010000010.1:0-3847 GCF_051209155.1 Actomonas spartinae | reverse complement strand
GCGGTGATCCAACCCACCACCACCGCCGACATCACCGCCGCCCCGCTCACCGTTACTGGCGTGACCGCGGCCGACCGCGCCTACGACGGCACCACCGTCGCCGCGCTGGACACCAGCTCGGCCGCCCTGGCCGGCAAGGTCTCCGGTGATGACGTGGGCCTCGACACGAGCTCGGCCGCCGGCGCCTTCGCCGACGCCGACATCGGCGCGGCCAAGACGGTCACTGTCTCCGGCCTGGCCCTCACCGGCACCACCGCCGCCAACTACACCCTCACTCAACCCGAGACCACCGCCGACATCACCGCCAAGGAACTGACCGTCACCGGTGTCACCGCCGCCAACAAGGTCTACGACGGCAATGCCACCGCGACCCTCGACACCGACTCCGCCGCTCTGGTTGGCGTGGTCGGCAGTGAGGACGTGACCCTGGACAAGGCCAGTGCCGCCGGCGCCTTCGCCGACGCATCCGTCGGCACCACGAAGACCGTTACCGTCTCGGGCCTCGCCCTGGCCGGCGCCGACACTGGCAACTACACCCTCACGCAGCCGGCCACCACGGCCGACATCACCGCGGCCACGATCACCGTCACCGGGATCACCGCCCAGGACAAAGTCTATGACGCGGGCGTCGCCGCCACGCTCGATTACTCGGGCCTGGGCTACACCGGCATCGTCGGTTCCGACGACGTGAGCCTGGATCAAGGCAGCGTCACCGCGACCTTCGCCGACAAGGCGGTGGGCACGGCCAAGGCTGTCACCCTGTCCGGCTCCGCCCTCACCGGCGCGGCGGCGGGCAACTACAGCCTCACGATGCCGAGTGGCCTCTCGGCCGACATCACCGCGGCCGAGCTGACCCTGCCCGGCCTGGCCATCACGGCAAAAGCCTACGACGGCAACACCACGGCGACCCTGGACAACTCCGGCGGCAGCCTCAGCGGTATCCAAGGCTCCGATACCGTGACGCCCGACTACGGCAGCGTCACCGTCGCCTATGACACCGCCGATGTCGGCACCGGCAAGGCCATCACCCTGACCGGGCTCGCCCTTAGCGGCGCCGATGCGGCCAACTACTCCCTCACCCAGCCGGTCCTCACCGGCGACATCACCGCGGTGCTGGTCACCGTCACGGCCGATGCTATCAATCGCCCCTACGGTGACGAAAACCCCACCCTCACCTACAGCTACGCCGGCTTCGTCAACGGTGAGGACGAGGCGGTGGTCACCGGCACGCCGGTGCTCACGACCGACGCCACCCGGATCAGCGCGATTGGGGGATACACCACCACGGTCGACGTCAGCCCGCTCACGGCCACCAACTACACCTTCACCGGTCAGAACGCCGCCTTCACCGTGACCTCCGGCTACCACTTCGGTGACACCGACCGCGACTACCAGATCTCCCTCTCGGAGCTGTTGCGCATGATCGAACTCTACAACACCCGGGTCGGCACCCGCCGCACCGGCGATTACCGCTCGAACGATGAGACCACCGATCGCTACGAACCGGGCGCGGGGACCCGAATACTCCCCCACACCGCCGACTCCAATGGCGATGGACAAATCAGCCTCTTGGAGCTGACCCGCATCATCGAACTCTACAACGCCCGCGCGGGCTCCGCGCGCACCGGCGACTATCACTACGACCCGGCCACCGAGGACGGCTTCGCCCCCGGTCTGGGCGATCGCTGAAAACCCGGAACGAAACCCAAGAACCTGATACGATTCCCATGAAACTCTCCGTTCTCACCGCGTTCCTGCTCAGCACCGCCGCCCTCTTCGCCGGGGCCCTGCCGATCACGGCGCCCACGCCCACCGCCACCCTGGAGCTGACCGCCAGTTCCGATGAAACCTTCACCAGTGGCGGCATGCTGACCTTCACGGCCACCGCCGCGGATTATCCGGCCAACACCACGGCTTTGGCGTGGGCGGTGACCGTGCCCTCCGGCTGGTCCTACCTCTCCGGCACCGGCGAGGTCAGTGTCACCCCGGGCGTCGGCACCACCGACCTCCTGGAGTGGGCCTACTTCGATATCCCCGAAGGCTCGGCCTCCTTCACCTTCACCGTCAGCTACCCGGCCGGCATCACCATCGACACCGAGGTCACCGCCGAGGTCATCATCCGCACCGAGGACACCGCCACCGCGACCACCCTGCCGGTCGATCCGGTCGCCTTTACCCCGGCGCCCAGCCTGGCCAACACCATCACCTTCCAAGCCATCGGCAACAAGCGCGCCAACGACGGCTCGTTTACCTTGGCCGCCACCAGCACCTCCGGTCTGCCCATCACCTACACGGTGGTCTCCGGTCCCGCGCTGATCTCCGGCAACACGGTCACCCTCACCGGTGCGACGGGAACCGTCGTCATCCGCGCCGCCCAGGCCGGCGACCTGTATTACGTGCCCGCCGACTCGGTCACCCAGAGCTTCGACGTCGTGCCGGCCGGTCCCCTGATCTACTTTGGCACCACCTCCAACGGCACCGAGTTTGCCGTGCAGATCCCCGCGGGCAAGACCACCGGCACCCTCTTTGGGCAGATCAGCGCCACCGGTCAGTATTACATCCTCACCTTCCAGGTGCAGCCCGACAACACCGTCACGGCCACCAGCCTGCAGATCTTGGGCAACCCCACCACCGCGGCCGCCTCCCTTGCCTTCCACTCCCTGCGCAAGCAACTCGGGGCCGATCAACCCAAGCAGAGCGCCGCCGATCTGGCCTACACCTTCACTGGCTCGATTGCCAACGGCACCCTCAACCTGCAGATCGCCGAACTCGGGGTCACCCTCACCGGCAGCCTCGAGCCGGCGGACGGTCCCACCGCGCCCCTGGCCGGCCTGTATGAATCCTCCTCGCTCAACTCGGCGAGCGGCACCACCACCTCCATCGTCGGCACCACCGGCAAGGTCTACGTGATCGCCATCACGCCCTCGATTGTCAGTGGCGGCAGCGGCGCCATCGCCACCAACGGCACCTTCAGCATCACCACCGCCCAAAACCTGACCATCAACGGCAACGTCGACGCGCCCTCCACCACCGTCACCGGCACCATCGTATTGCCCAGTGGCGAGGAGGACGACTTTGCCGGACTCTCCACCGACACCGTGCGCACCGATCGCCTGATCAACCTCTCCACCCGCGCCGGCATCACCAGCGCCGGCGGTAACCCGCTCATCTCGGGCTTCGTCATCGGAGGCACCCAGCCCAAGCGCGTGCTCCTGCGCGCCGTCGGTCCCTCGCTGGCCGACTACGGCATCACCGGGCCCGCCGCCGACCCGCGCCTGACCCTCTTCGCCGCCGACGGCAGCCAGATCGCCACCAACGACAACTGGGGCGCCGACGCCAACGCCGCCATGGCCACCACCGTCACCGGCGCCTTCCCCCTGCCCGACGGCAGCCTCGACGCCGCCCTGGTCACCGAACTCGAACCCGGCGCCTACACCATGCACGTCAACAACGCCGGCGCCGCCGGGGTGGCCATTGCCGAAATCTACGACGCCTCGGAAAACCCCAACTCCGAATACCAACGCCTGATCAACATCTCCTCCAGCGGTGACGTCGCCGGCGGCGAACAGGTCCTGGTCGGCGGCTTCGTCGTCACCGGCAACAGCCCCAAGCGCATCCTCGTGCGCGGCATCGGCCCCGGCCTCGCCGCTCACGGCGTCACCGGCGTCCTCATCGATCCTCAGATCAAGGTCTTCAACGCCGACAAACAAGTCGTCGCCGCCAACAACGACTGGCAGACCCCGACCCCGGTCTTTGCCGGCCAGCGCACCGCCACCGCCGCCGAGATCACCACCGCCAACTCCACCGTCGGCGCCTTCGCCCTCGAGGACGGCACCAAGGACGCCGG
>NZ_JBPJGB010000009.1:0-7001 GCF_051209155.1 Actomonas spartinae | reverse complement strand
GTTCTGTCCATGGTGCTCGAAGAAGTTGCCGAACGGCCCCTTCATTCCCGATGAAGAAATCAGAGTCTAACCAACCACCGCAGCCAACGCCGGGGCTGGCGCCCCGTCGCGGCTGAGTTCAAACGTTAGCCAAGCGCATGAGACTCATTTCCTCGCAGCTGACATTTCTCTTTAAGAAGGTCGTCCCGGCGCTTTGGTTTGGGTTTCTCGGGGTCTTCACCGTCCTCGCCTTTTCCTCGATGTGGAGACAGGGGCGTCCCGATCTTTTGTTTCTCCTGTTCATGGGAGGGATGGCTGCCTTCGGTTACCTCATCATGCGGTTCTTTATTTTCGACTTTGCGGACGGGGTTTGGGATGAGGGCGACGCACTTCGAATTCGAAAAGGAAAGACCGAGTTCCGAGTTCCATTCGCCACGATTACCGATGTTGAAAATTCGTTCATGACCAATCCGCCGCGCGTCACGGTCCATTTTTCTCCTCCAGTCGATGCGTTCACGAAGTTCGTTTTCGTTCCGGAGTCGGGTGGCTACTTTAGCACGCCTGAAGTCGTATCCGAGATCCAAGCACGGAAAGAAGAGGCTAACCAACCGCCGGAGACAAGGCCGACAAGTCGGCCTGTCTCAGCTTAGACGTTAGCCGAAAATGACCTGCGAACACCCCAGTCCAGCAACGATGGCGAGTTTCTACGTCAGCGGCCTGACCGAAGGTTTCACCACACCAGAAGAGATCGTCGCGTGGATCGATAGCCTCATTTCCGCAGCGAGTAAGGCCGAGGCTTGGATGATCGATCTTTCGACCGCGAAAGACCCGAATGAAATTCTCCACTACCTGTATTGCGTTCCGGGCACAGCAGACGAACGCGAGCTGGCGCGCTTACACTTCGACGCACACAGGAAGAAGTTCGGGGCCGACTCTGACATCCTCGCAGCGGTTCGGCGCATATTCCGTCTGGCCCAGATGAAAGGACTCCCTGAGCACAAGGTCAGTGAAGCATACCAGATCGATCATGAAGCCGACCATGGATTCCATCTTCCGGATTGGGATTCGAAGCTTCGAGCGATGATAACCACATTCTTCGAAAGTTATGAAGAAAGAGGCTAACCAATCAGTGCAGACAAGGCCGACAAGTCGGCCTGTCTGACCTCAAACGTTAGCCGCACACAAAATGAACAGTCCTGAGTCAGGTGTGATTTTGGTTTCAGGTCGGGAGCTTTCCTATCGCTCCGATCACTATGGCCAGTGGTCGATCCCGCTTTCCGAGATTCGCGAGATCTCAGAGCTCACCACTGCGGAAGGCCCGTTTGTAGACGACTATTTCTTCTGCTTCCGCACCGCTCAAAAAGAAGAAGTGAGAGCTTCATTCTATGCGGTCGGCTGGGATGATTTATGGCCGATTCTGGCCGAGACGTTTCCCGGTCTGATTCGTCCAGGACTGTGCGACTCGACTTCTTCCCGGACTCGAATTCTCTGGCCCCAAGATACAGAAGAAGAGCCCAACCAACCGGCGGAGACAAGGCCGACAAGTCGGCCTGTCTCAGCTTAGACGTTCGACAAACAAGATGAAACTGGTGCGCACTTACCTCCTCCTGACCGGCTTGGCTACGGTGGTCGTTTCGGTTCTTTCGACCTACTACATTTTGGCCGGCAGCGGAGGAAAAGAGATTCGCCGCCTTAGAGATTTCGCACTGGTCCAAAACGACCAAGCGATTGTCGATGCGCGCTTCGAAGCGGTTGCTTCTGGATATGATCAGCGATCGACCGATGCCACGATTTTGGTCCTGGGCGTCTACTGCTTGGGCACGTTGAATCTGGGTTTCCTGCTATATCTCGGGACCAGTAAAAAATATAGGTCGAACCAACCGGTCGAGACAACGCAGGCCGTTGCACGGCCTGCGCGTCTCACCTGAAACGTTAGGCGAAATGAATCGTTCGTTTAGAGATGCCGTCCTTGAGCAGCTGGAGAGTGATATTCTCTACTTCGCGTGGTTGAAGCAGATGGCTGAGCATCAGTTTGGATTCACGGGCGGAGCCGAGAGTCAGAACGCCGTCCTTGATTTGATCCTGAACTTGGTTGGAGCGAACATCTGCGTCGTCGGAGACGCGAAAGAAGAGGATTCACTCGTTGTTATCCACGCTTGGGAGGAACGCGGCGCGCGTCTTCGGGAGCGACTAGAGCAGAGTTTAGAGCTGCTTCCGCCCGAAGATCGAAGTTACGTCTTTTGGCTCCAGCTTTCGACACACCACCAGAGAGAAAAGCCTAACAAACCACCGCAGCCAACGACTGACAGCTCTGCTGTCAGTCGCGGCTGAGTTCAAACGATGGGCGGAATAAGATGACATCTGAAGTCGCATCCTTTTCTGAATATCCAGTCGCGTGGACTTTTTGGGCGCTGAACTTGGGATTCGTAGTAGTCGCCGTGGCAGCGGGCGCGTTCCTCGTAGTGAAGAAGAAGATACTGTTTCTGGCTCCACTGGTGCTAGGTTTCGCACTTACGCATAGCATCCGATGGCTTCGAGCATCGCTTACCCACGACTACCCTGTTCCGAAGGTTGCCCGCTTCGAAAGCCACGTCGATTCGGAGGGACGTCCGATTCCTCTGCTTTCGTCGACGACGAACATCGATCCTATAGCTTGGGGCGCAGGCCTGACCGTGGTTTTACTCACGCTACGAACCAGAAAAGAGCCCATCCACCCACCGCAGCCAACGGCACTAGCGCGCCGCGGCTGAGTTCAATCGATGGGCGAAAGTTGAAATGCGGATGAACCTCTTCACTCGGAAGCCAGATCGCGATGCGTGCTATACGTCGCTTCGGTCCGCAGTGACTTCTGGAGCGACAACGACGATCAGAGATCTTTTGGCTTCGCACCCCGACCTTCTGAATCAGCGAGACGAGAAGGGCATGACACCATTGCTTTGGGCGGCCGAGTGCCAGAACCTGTCCAGCGTCGCGTGTCTGGTCGATTTGGGCGCCGACACCGAAGCGAAAGACGACCTAGGCTACGATGCGGTGATGCTCGCACAGTGGCACGGAGAGTATCGCATGCGAGCCTACACGGACGTCAGTTTGAAGATCGTCGATCGAATCCGCGCAGCGAAATGAGAAAAGAGCCCATCCATCCGCCGCAGCCAACTCAGGTCAGCTCCGCTGACCTGAGCGGCTGAGCTCAAACGTTGGGAAATGAAAGGCATGCTTCGAATCGTTATTGGTTGCTTGATCGGACTATTGTCCGGCGCCGCGGAGCAGCCCCCCATTTGTTCAGCCGACGGCTACGAGGACTATTTTACCCGAAGGTCCGAAAGGTGGATGAAAGCGCGATGGCCCAAGACCGTCGAGGAGGCGCAGGCACGATGGCCCAAAGTTTCCGTCACCATCATTTTTTCGAAAGGTGATACATCAGATTTCGTTCAATTGGCAGAGGCCCTGAAAGGGAGCGCTTGGAAAGATGAAGTGCTCACCATTTTGAAAGACGAACGAGTCTGGAAGTATGTTCGATTCGGGAGTCCCGACTCGAATGATCGCCCGCCGGACAAGCTGCGTTCCGGAGGACAGGAGCATCACCTTTTCTTCGATCGAGATGGTTGCGTGCTGAGTGTCGCTTCCATGTGGTATGGAATATGAAATCTCCCAACCAACCGGTCGAGACAACGGATACCGCTGCGCGATATCCGCGTCTCACCTGAGACGTAGCCGAACCTAATGAACTACCAAGAATGGGGCAGCTTTGTGAATGCCGCGATCCTCATCATCGCTGGCACATGGATGATCGCCGCAAATTCGAAAGAAGAAGAAGAGGAGTCTCCCGATGGCCCGCGCGATTTTGCTGAAATTCGAAAAGCCCAAGAGAAACGAAAGAAATTCAAAGTCGCAGGTGCTATGTTGATTGGCCTCGCGGTGGTCCAATTCCTCATCGATCTCTGAAATGAAAAGGGCTATCCAGTCGGTCGAGGCAACGGCTACCGTCGCTCCGCGCCGGCAGACGCGCCTCACCTAAATCGTTGGCCGTAGTTCGATGTCCGCTCTAATTTCGTTATTTTTCGGCACCTTGTTGATCGTCGTGAACCGTCCCTTTTCGATTGTTTGCCAGCATTTCCAAAAGAAGGTCTGGGGTTTCGACTTCCCCCTGAAGAGCTTCACCATTCCCAATTTGATCATCGGATTCGCCATGGTTATCATCGGGATCCACGGGATGATTAAATCGTGAGCGAGCAGAACAAAGAAATGGCCAACCAATTGGTGCAGACAAGGCCGAAAAGTCGGCCTGTCTGACCTCAAACGTAGGCGAACAACAATGAATCCGTATCGTCTGCTGTTGTTTGTTCAGCTCGCTCCAATCGTGATGATCTTTCCGACATTTGTTCTGCTATTCGAGCCGTATCCGCGGCTGGCGATGGCTGCTCTAGCATTGACGCTAGTTTTCGGATTCTTGGGGATGCGGATCAAATGCCCGAATTGCGGACGCGCACCTCAGTTGAGAAATCACCCAGATATTCCATTTCGGATCTGTGCACCACGCTGGCGCGATCAGTGTCCTCATTGTCACGCCCCGCTTTCACGTCTACTACCCGATAAAGAATGGCCTATCCAGCCGCCCGAGCCAACGAGCACCGCCGCTCCGCGTCGTCGCTCGCGGCTCAGCTAAATCGTTAGCCATGAAGAGAAGCGCTTCTTTCGTTTTGTTGTGTATCGCAGTTCCGCTTTTCGCGCAGACGGATCCGGCGGAGCGGCTTCAGCGGATGAAAGCGGAAGCCGCAAAACGAGAAGCGATCATTCAGCATAAGTTAGCTCACAGCGGGTCTGCGTATGCTCCCGCACCGAGTGACCCGGATGGTGAGAGCTTTCCGCTGCACCTGTTAGTTCGGAACGAGCCGCTTGAGGCTTGCGCCGGGGAGTTCGCAGACTTCGCCGGCGTGGAAGTATTCGTGAGCTGGAGAGCGCGAGGAATCCAGATTTCTATTGATCGCTCAGTTGATTCAGCAGCCGACGGGGCGCAGGCGTTTCGAGAAGCGTTTCGTGCTGTCGGGATTTCGGAAGTTCATATCGCACCTCGAATCGTCGCGCTAGTGAGCACTGCCGAAGATTTAGAGGCTAACCATCCGGCGCAGCCAACGACCGCCAGCTCCGCTGGCAGTCGCGGCTGAGCTCAGTCATTCGACGTAGAATGAAAGGTAACGCATGGTCTCTATTCGCCGGGCTGCAGCGATGTGCGGAAGACGGAATGTGCGAGGTTTCCAAGCGCATTGTCAGAGTCTATTCGCACGATGATCCTGTTGCCGCAAATGAAGTGATCTCGAAGTTGGAGCGCGAAGGTTGGGCGATTGTGGTGCGAAATCTGAATGACGCAGAAGATGACGAGGTTTGCCTCCTGATGGTCGATTATCCGGGGGGCGGTTCGCCGTTTGACGGATGGAAGAAAAGCTTCTCGCGACTGGTTTCTGATTCTCGATACTTTCGGTCAAATCCGGTCACCGATACCCAAATGGAAACCGAAAAAGAGTCGAACCAATCGGTGCAGACAAGGCCGACAAGTCGGCCTGCCTGACCTCAAACGTTCGGCATGCGGACTCGTGCAACTTGGCTCAGTAGCGCCTTATCGGGATTGATTGTCGGCTCCTTGGGTCGAGCAATGGCAGAAAGATCTTCAGATATCGCCATCGGCTCATTCGTAGTCCTGCTTTTCGGGAGCTTCATCTTCGCGGTGATGGGCACTGCGCAAATCGAGCACGAACGACGAAGAGCAGGCCGAGAAACCGTATGGGCGATGTTATTTGCGATTCCAGACGACTATTTCGGCAGGTTTTTGTTACCTTGTCTTGGTAGGGGGGTGGTATGGATTTCATCAATAGGCTTCGGGGTATTTTCGATGAATTTGTTCCTGAGATGAAAAGCCGAACCAACCACCGCAGCCAACGAGGCGCTGACGCGCCTCGCGGCTGAGTTCAGACGTTCGCCGATATGAAGGTTATCGCCGTCGCACTTCTCGCTCTGTCGGTTTCGGGTTCCTCATTTGCAGGAGTCGTTCAGTCCGGGTTTCGCCAGATGGTTTCCGGCGCATCGAGCATTGAGGTTATTCGTTCGGCGACGGCGTCAGGTTCATCGCAGGTGATTTTCTCGACCTCCGACCCGAAGAAGATCCAGGAGATCTCCGACGCGTTCGATTTCATCGATCCTTCCCCGAGCACGTCTGCAGATGGCGAAGAGATCATCACACTCACGTGCTTCTGCGTTCCGGAGTATTTTGTGACGTTTGGCGGCTTAGTGGGCGGTTCGAAGTCGTTCGGTCTCAAACATTCGGTTTCAGCAGTGCTGCCGCCGGAGCCGCTTGGTGTTGATTATGTGACCGACCTCAAGCTCGCGAAGCGGAGTGGAAAGAAACTGAAGAAGCTGATTCAAAAGTGGGAAAAGAGGGCGAACCAATCGCCGGAGACAAGGCCGACAAGTCGGCCTGTCTCAGCTTAGACGTTAGCCGAGATTGAGATGGGCTTTCTGATTACAGAGTTTCTCCGAGTTCCGAAACCCGAGCAGGCGTATCAGCATCAGTTGGACAGCATGACCGTTCTCGAATACCTCGCCGACGAAGGAACACGCGTCGAAGCCGGCTCCCCCATCGTTCGCTTGGAGAACTATTGGGCAGTATTCGAGGTTTCGAGCACCGTTCCCGCGCGTATCGCGAAGAACCTCTATGATTGGACCCCAAGCATCACTCTAAGCACCGGTCGTGAGATATCACTGCTCGTATTCGATGATGACCTCCCGAAAAATGCCTCCCTGTTTTCCACTCGTGTGGTTTCTATCAAACGTGAGAAAAAGGGCTAACCAACTCCTGAGGCCAACTGAGCAAGTAAAATCAGGCGGCGGCGAGTTGGGTGGCCAAGGGTGAGTGCCGCTGTTGAAGGGCGGCCAGGTAGCGGGTTTCGTCGTAGGGCACGCGGTCGTGCCAGCAGCGCCAGAGGATGCGGATCCATTTAAAAGCCAGCGCACGCAGGATGGTTTGGTGGTTC
>NZ_JBPJGB010000008.1:0-18252 GCF_051209155.1 Actomonas spartinae | reverse complement strand
AACTCGCCGCATGTTCGTGCTGCGACCGATCAGCAAATTAACTCCTGATGCCCCCAATCCCAAGATGAGATCGCAGTGCCTCAGCCGTGTGGTTCACCCCGAGCCCACTCCAGTTTTACGCTTCCGCAGGCCCGGAGTGAACCACACTGGAAGACCGATACAACCACCGCAGCCAACGCGGGCCTGCGGCCCGCGCGGCTGAGTTCTAACGTTGGCCGAGGAAGATGCAGCTTCACGAAGTCAGTTCATTCGAGAGCCTCCTTTGGAGCATTCTCCATTACGTCGGGATCACGCTTTCCGTCGTTGTTCCAGCACTCGGGGCGCTGTGGGCTTGGTCCGCCTATCGATCGAGCAAGAAAGTGGGATACGTTTTATTGGCGCTCTTTTCCTGCACTCCGTATCTTTCGTTCGCGCTCCGGCAGGTCAGCGCTCATGTCTATCGCGAACAGATCGCGCAGCAGGCGCACGAAGAAAGTAGCGATGTGAAGGTCGTAGATTCTGAGGTGTCGATTCCGCTCTATCACCTGGTATTCACCATCGGCGTGTTTTGCCTTGCGCGCGCCGAAAGAAAACAGGCCAACCAGTCGGTGCAGACAAGGCCGACAGGTCGGCCTGTCTGACCTCAAACGTTCGACTAGAACCATGGTTCGGGAGCCTCAGTTCATCGCTCAACACCGTCCGGTTGTTTCGTATGCCGCGATGGTCGCATTCCTGCTCGTTAGCTTCGTCTCATTTCCGGGAGATTGGCTTTTCTACACCTGCCTGCTATTCGGATTCATCCATTTGCGATTTGAGATTTATCGCTCGTGCGAATCAGAGAAGAAGAAGCGTCGATACATTCAGATCGGATTGGGTTATTTCGTTTTCATGGCTTTCGGACTTCTCTCGCTTCCGTTTCTCTCGATGCTTTCGCACAAAATCACGGCCACAATTATGCCGGCGTCGATTTTGCTTCTCGCGACCGGTGCACTTTATGCGGTGCCAGCCATGGTGTTGCTCGCGGTCCTCGATTTTCAGAAGCCAGAGTCGAACCAGCCGGTGCAGACAAGGCCGACAAGTCGGCCTGTCTGACTTTAATCGTTCGACTCGGATTATGAGTGATCTCACCGCCAAGCACTATCTGGATATCTACGAGTCTAGGCTGAGCATGGCGAAAGAAAGAGTCACGAATCCTGCAGACGACGTAGTCTCCGGGATGAAGCGTTTGGTTTCTTCCCTTCGAAAATTGCCCCCCGAAACCGGCATTCGAGTAGCTGCCACAGACGAAAGCTACGTCTACACGGTTGCGAAAACAGGTGAAGTAATCGCCGAAATTGAACTCGGATGAAAGAAGAGTCGAACCAGTCAGTAGAGACAACGTCGGCCAGGGCCGCCGTTGTGCGTTCACGCCCCTTCCAATCGGTCACTATTTCTAGTTCGCTGGCCGCCGCGTCTCACTTCTAACGTTAGCCGGAAATGAAGGAATTTGCGCAGACCATTCTGATTCTCGGAGGCGGATTAGGGTTGTTCGCGGCGGTTCCGATCTCCCTTTACGGATGGGCGATGCATCGTGGCTTCGGAGGTGACATGGCCGGCGAAGACTATGTGGTTCTTTTTGGCCCGTTCATCTGCCTCGCGGCGCTCGGACTCGGGCTTGTCTGGCGAAGAGCGCAGACAGGGAAACGCCGCAGCTCAAAATTCAAACTGACTGAAGATGGGGGAGCATTCAGCGATGTCGGAGGAGCAGAATGAAAAGGGCTAACCAATCAGTGCAGACAAGGCCGACAAGTCGGCCTGTCTGACTTCAAACGTTCGACAACAAAAGCATGGCGACTCCTGAAGAGCTACTCGACGAGGTCAGTGACCGGACTTCGTTCATTCAATTCGTAAAGGTGCTCGCCGATGAGCGTTCGCGCGCAGCGGAATTGGAAAAAGAGAATCCTACGCGGTATATGCTGGGCGGAGCGCTCAATTGGCAAAACGCCGATATTGCCTCGTTTCTTTACGGAGGCTTGGACAGTTTGAGGGATAAACCTCTACGGCGCGCTCCCACTGAGCCGACATGGAGAGCATTCGCCGAATTCCTTTACCATGGGAAAATCATTGAGTGAGGAAAAGTCGAACCAGTCGCTTCAGAGAACGGCGACAAGTCGCCGCCTCTGAGCTGAAACGATGGGCGAAAACCTAGAGTTCTACGATGAGGTCCAATATCGAGGGCGAGTATCACTCGTCTGCGGCGTGCTCACGATCAGCACGATTATCGTTGGTCGCCTCTCCGGCAGCGGGCCGATGGGCTATTCTGGATTCCTACAGATCTTTTCCGGAATCGGTCTGCTGTTCGGGCTGCTGGCAGTCATCGCTAAAGAGAAGAAACGGAAGGTTGTGTGGTCGGGACTGGTCTTGAATTCCGCACCATAGGTGTTTGGGCTCATCGCCGTGCTGCTCGAGGAGATCACGTCATGAGAAAAGAGCCCATCCAGTCGGTGCAGACAAGGCCGACAAGTCGGCCTGTCTGACCTCAAACGTTCGACGGAAATGAACAAGACACGTTGGATCGCTATTATGCTAGGAGTCGGTGGGATCGCCTATTTAGTTCCGGGTCTGTTCGCGCTCGAAGGTGGCGACGGTTGGGCGTTTCATGGGTCGACGAGCAGGGCGGGTATCCCTGCCGGAACGGCGATTATCATAGGAGTGGTTTTGATCATTCTGTCGTTCGCTGCCTGGGGTAGCTCCGGTCAGAAAAAAGCAGAGCGAATGAGTGGAAACCAAAAGAGTCGAACCAGCCACCGCAGCCAACGAGGCGCTGGCGCGCCTCGCGGCTGAGTTCAATCGTTCGGTAAAACCATGAGTTGTGGATGCGAAAGATTGGCAGATGTTGAAGAAGTCGATGGCTTCGCGCTCACGCTCGAAAATTCAATGAGCCCGGTTGCTTCCGACGCGACCGAGTGGGTCGAACAGAAGAGTTGCCCCGTTTGTGGCTCACAGTGGGTGGTCGACATTTCGGACGGACGAACGAAGCGGTTTATGACCAGAGCACGTGCGTCGTGGTCAGCCGCAGAAGCGGCAAGAAGGCGAGAAGCCATCAAAGCGAAGGAGCGAGTTGACCTAGTCGAATCAGCCGGTGGCGCTACAAACGAGCGATGCGTTTGGGCCGGTTGTGAGAACCCCAGAGTTCGAGACTTTGCGATGTGTGTGAATCACCTTATCCCCTAAAATGAAAATACCGAACCAATCAGTGGAGCCAACGAGCCACAGCGCTCCGCGCTGTGACTCGAGGCTCACTTGAGACGTTCGACGATGAATAAGACGACCATCGCTGTCACCGTCCTGTTCATCGGTGTGGGTTTTGGGCTCCTCCTCTACTATTCCTTCGGATTCCGCGTTACAGCGTCCGCAGCATACCTACTGCTTTCCGGATTCACTCTCGGACACATTGTTCGTAGGAATGCGCCAACTCGCCTCTTTGTTGTTCTTTCGATTCAGGCATCGTTGTTGGTCACCGCGAGTGCATGCGCCTACCTTCTGGAAGCCGGTCGCTACGCTCTACTCAGAAGCGAGAATCTGGTCATGTTCGCCCTCGAGTTTCCGGTCGTTGTTCTACTACTTTTTCTAGGATCACGGATGTCCAAGTTTCTACCCCACCAACACGGGAAAGAGTCGAACCAACCGGTGCAGACAAGGCCGACAAGTCGGCCTGTCTGACCTCCAACGTAGGCGGAAACGATGAGCATCACGATCAATCGACGAGTTGGGACCGAGAAGCTCTGGCGTGTTGTCCCTCGTCAGTTCTCGGAGAAGTGGCGTGGTTACACGATCGAAGGTGAGGTCACGGTCGTGACTTTTGACGACAGAGTGGTCAGTCGATCCACTGCCGAACGCGCCGTCCGAAAAGCGAAGCGCGACGATACAGATCGCTTCCTCTTTGTCGGACGAGATTTCACCCAAGAGGCCCGAATATTTCTCGAGGAGCGCGTTATTCCATTGATCGATCTCCAGCACTTCGGGTGGACCGACTCTTCGCACGAGTCGATACGCGTCGAAATCGGTGCGAAAGTTAAAAGGCCTATCCATCCGCCGCAGCCAACTCAGGTCAGCTCCGCTGACCTGAGCGGCTGAGCTCAGACGTTGGGCAATGCCATGAAACCGTTCACTGCGATTCTTACACTTTCTGTTTTGTTGCTCACCGGCTGCATCACGGCCGTCAATCCCGAGACTGCCGCCAGTGTCGATCTTACGAAGACCGGACTTGTGCTGGCTTCCATGAGGCTCAGCGGCGAAGCCGACGATGTGAAGAAAGTTGCGGTGGAGTTCTATCTCCGGCCGCTAGAAGGCCGCGGTAGCTTCATGAAGGAGCTGGTCATCAACAGTTCGAGAGATCTTTGGCTGATCGAAGTGCCGCTAGGGAGTTACCGAATCGGAGATTGGTTCTTGGGCGCCGGCACGATGCGTCGCGAGTCAGGTGAGCATTCGTTCGAGTTTGATGTCCGGCCTGGTGAGATCACTTACATCGGACTGTTTGACGTAGCCGTTGAGCGTGAAAAGAACACGTTCGGGCTCCGGGTCATACCGCTGGCATCGCCTGTGTTGAGGGATGACTACATCCACACGGTTTCTGCCTTCAAAGAGAAGTTTCCATCATTATCCGGGACCCCGATTCGGAACGCATCACCAGCGAAATTTGACTGGGGGACACCTGATAGCATGGCGGTGCCTATTTACATTCCAGTTCAGAATACAAAATGACGAAAAAGCCCAACCAACCGCCGGAGACAAGGCCGACAAGTCGGCCTGTCTCAGCTTAGACGTTCGACGTAAATGAGAAGCGACCCCAATCCTCAGTTACGAGACGCCGCGAAGGCGTGGCTCTGTCTGCTTCTCAGCATGATGTGGATCGGATTGGGCATCGCTGGTTTCATGTTCGTTTTCCAGAGCCAATACTTTGGAAGCGTGGCGTTGGCATCACTGGGAGTCATCCTGCTTAGTGGAGTCCTAGTCCTGAAAGGCGGCTACATGTTCATCATCTCCCTGATCAGCCTCTTTCGCCGATGAAAAAGAAAAGGTCGAACAAGCCACCGCAGCCAACGGCGGGCTTCGCCCGCCGCGGCTGAGTTCAAACGTTCGCCGGATATGAAGCTGCTTGTGAAAGTCGAAGGTGGTCCTTCTCCAGGGGTGACCATCGCCGGCGAGCAGAAAGATCTCATCACGCTCGCTGAGCGTCTGAAGAGCGGAGCCGAAGCGAAGTCCGACGGGGTGATTCAAATCGACGGGATCCAAGTCGAGGGCGAGCCCCACGAGTGGATCGGTTTTGAGGTCGTGAGAAGTTTTCCGAAAGCACGTGATGACCAGAAGGTGAAAGCCGCCCCGACCAAGATCGTGGCATTCTCGATGATCGTTGCACTTCTTGCGCTATTATACCTCGCCTACCGAGGTCTGCGGACCTTTTGAGACGGATGAAAAAAGAGGCGAACCAATCAGTGGAGACAACTCCGGGGCTGGCGCCCCTCCGTGTCTCACTTTAGACGTTCGACGGAAATGGAAGACGGTCCGGTAGCCGCTCAGATTATTGTCACGATGTGCGCGCTTTTCGGCGTGGCGTTTTTAGCCGGGTTTTTCCTGCAGTGGAATCGTGTATCCATTCAGATTAGATGCGCCGAGAAGTTAGCGGCAGAATGGAAGTCACGAGGGAAGTCGGTCGCCCTACTTCGCTGGTGGTTGGTCACGCCGTGGATCGTGGTAGTCGAAATCTGGGATGAGACGAGAGGTTGTCGATTTCTCGTTCCGATCGGAGCTGCCTTGTGCGCGACAGCATACGTGACCTATGCTCTCTACCTGAAATGAAAGAGTCGAACCAACCGCCGCAGAGAACGGCGACAAGTCGCCGTCTCTGAGCTCAGACGTTGGCCGTAGAACCCGTGCGAATCGCTCTGACATTCCTCTTCGTGAGTGCATCGCTTTTTGCCGGTGAAGTTACCGATGCGGTTCGAGCACTCGCGCGCCAGGCATCAGCTGCCCGCGTTACCACAGTCTTGGCGGAGAGTCGCAGGGTCACCGAGCTGTCACGTGCGGAAATCGAAGCGTTTGCAGAAGCGTTCGATGTCTCAGATCCTACTCCCGAGATTCTCCCCGACGGGCGAAAAATCTACGCAGGGCCATGCAAGTGCCTTCCTACCCACGGTATAACTTTCAGCTTCCCCGAAGAAGAAGACCTTGTCCTGCTTGTGAATCTGGAGGCCCCTCCCATGGTGGACGTCGAAGAGAAGGATATCGATCGTCTTCGGATACCTTGGCATACCTCGCTTCGACTCACTCCGAGAAGTGCGGAATCGGTCATCAAATTCCTGAGTTCGAAATGAAGAAAGAGGCCAACAAACCGCCGGAGACAAGGCCGACAAGTCGGCCTGTCTCAGCTTAGACGTTGGCTATGAAAACTGGGACGATCGCCAAGGTTCTACTCGGCTTTCCTATTTCGATCGTCGTTATCTTCGCTTGGAGTCGACTGGATATTTTCTTCGGCAGCTCATCGTATTGGGACTACGAACTGGAGGTGCCTGGCGACGTTTCCAGCGCCAAGGAGGTCGAACATGTCATTCCCTCAAGTTTGCCGGAGGCCGTGGAGATTCTGTTAGCCGAAGAGGGTCCCAAAGGCGTAGAGATTTTAAGGCGGATCGAAGGAAGACCTGACGAGATTCTTGACGCAGTAGAGCGCCACTATCGACTGGCCTACGAAGACGGCGGATACGGCATGGGCTTACGCAACGGTTGGGAGCTATGGGGGAGAGGAAGACTTGCGAAGTGGTTTAGATGGAGAGATGTCCGCCATCCGGATGATATGTCCGGTATCGTGCTAGGGGCCGTGGTGGCCGCAGCACGTGGACACGACTACGACGTATTCACTCGTCAGCATGTTGTGGTCTTGTTCCGCCGAGGAATTTTCCTCTGGTTGATTACACTCGTTCTCTGGTCACCTGCGACTAAGGTGCTGGCCCGAGTGAAAACAAAGAGAGCCAACCAGTAGGTCGAGACAACGGCGGCCGCTGCGCGGCCACCGCGTCCCACCTGAATCGTTCGCCTGAAATGAAGCAGCGTGTTAACGATCTTAGAACCCGCTACCTCGACTTCGCTAGGGCCGTTGGTGCGCCCGACCATATTGTTTCCTTTCGAGAGTCACCGAGCCACACCGGCGCGCCTCATGTGGAATATGAAGGTTCGGACCTCTGTTTCGTTGTGACGGAGCGCGGGTGCGAATTCGAAAGGCGCCGGACCAAAGACCCAGACACCCTCATGTATTGGCTCCTTTCAGACCTGACGTTCCAGATGGCATGTGACTACGAGTCCCGGTTTCGAAGAAAAGACGAGGACTTCCGTCGTCAGCTCTTCGAGAAGCAGCTCGATTTACTGGGTTCGTTGAAGCCGGAATGGCGCGAGCGGAGAAAAGGTGAGATTCGATCGGTGCTCGAAAAGAACCCATTCACTGACAAGAAAGAGGCGAACCAGCCGGCGGAGGCAACGGAGGCCGTTGCACGTCCTCCGCGCCTCACCTGAATCGTTATGTGGAGCAGAATATCAGTCGCACTTCTCGCCTTCCTGCCCGGAGCGGCTTGGTGCCAGCCATTCACGCCGCAGAACCCGATCGAAGGGGTATCCGCCAGCTATCATGCGGATCGAAGCTTAGCCACGCCCGGCGACCAAGTGCAGGTGACATTGGAGATTTCGAATCATACGTCCGGAACCATCGAAGCGCTAGATCCACGCGACTACGGATGGTCGCATCGCGAACTTGAAGAAAACAGAAGAAGCACCTGTCCCGGTCCGTTTCACATCTACGATGGCGAAGACCATTTCATAGTTCTAGCCCCCGGAGAGACCTTCACCGTGACTACCGTCTATACGATTCCGAGTTGCGAGTCTCGATCGACGGGAGTTCGGATTTTCCACACTCCTTATGAGGCCGACGCCTGCGTAATCTACTACGATGAGAAAAGGACATAACCAATCAGTGCAGACAAGGCCGACAGGTCGGCCTGTCTGACCTCAGACGTTAGCCAAATGAAGCTCACAGCCCTCATCACCCTTACCGCTATTATTGGCGGCTTGATCGGATACGCAGTGAAAGGCGCGGTTAGCGAATCAGAGGAGGATGGGCGTCTCATCGCTATGCACGAGACTGCGCTACTGGTCTTCGTTGCCCAAAAAGAAAAGGCGGAGGTTGCTGATCGTCTGATGCAGGGTTTCTGGGCACACACCGTTCGCGAATCCTCAAACGAAGATTTGAAACAGAGCATCGCAGTCAGTCTATACGCCTACTCCACCGTATCCGGATTTCCTCTACGAGCTGACATCATTTCCTCCCTGCCTCAACCCGATCCTCAGAAAGTGAGTGAGTGGGTTGAGGGCTTTGATCAGATCCGAAAGAGGGGTGCCGAAGAGGCTAACCAGCCACCGCAGCCAACGCAGGTCAGCTCCGCTGACCCGCGCGGCTGAGCTCAGACGTTAGCAGTATGAGAACAATCGCGATAGGTTGCATCGTCTTGGGACTCGGAGAACTTTGTGCCGCCGAAGAAGCGACCGAGCCCGTTGCGGATTTTGCGAAAGTCGCAGTTCGAGAAGTCAATCGTGCGGATGGAATTGATGCGCTCGAAGCAAAGTCTTTGGCCAGCGACTACTACCTTGAGATTTATGGAGTTGCCTGTGGCGGTGTTGATGTGCGCGAGGAGACGGATGGCGCCTGGATCATTTCCACGGTATTTGGATATGCAGCGACTTCTGGATCTGACATCATCGTTCGAAAGGACGGCACAAGAGTCATGAGATCAGGTGGTCCAGATATGGAGTTTCGAGATGGTCACTGGATCTATGATCGTTCGAAAAATCCAAACCGGGAGTTCGAAGAATTTCTCGCGAAGTTTCGCTCAAAAAAGATGCTAACCAACCAGTCGAGACAACTCCGGCCAGTGCTCCGCACTGACCTCCGCGTCTCACTTTAATCGTTGGACGAAGCGAAATGAAATACGCGATCCTCGCATATGGAGTAATCGGCTTCTTCGCCTACCTCTGGTATGCACCGCGCTCGTTAAAGAGGAGAGGCATCAAGTCGGGAGACCGTGGGAGCGCAGCACTTTGGCTTCTAGGCACCGAGGCGCCTGGTTTGCTTGTTGTCCTCCTTGCCTTAGCTGCATGGCCGGTTGTGGTCCCGCTGTGGATTTGGTCCGTGATCGACGCGAAGAAGAAAGAGAAAGAGTATGCCGAGATGATGGCGCGGGAGCGTGAAGCCCGAGCAAACGACAAATACTACGGCATGACTTTTGACCAGAAGCTTGAGGTTCTCGCACGCCTTGCGAAGGACACGGAAAACAAAGAGTCCAACCAACCGGCGCAGACAAGGACCACAAGTGGTCCTGTCTGACCTCAAACGTTAGACAAAATGGCACTCTGGCAGACAAGCTTCCTCTTTCTTCCGAAGTCCCTAGTCGCGGACTTTGACGAAGTCCCCGAGAAAGCATTCGGACGCTTCCAGGACGCGTTGGCCACTGTTGCTCCGAGTTTTGCTCTTCCGAGTGAGTATGCTGCGGCTGTGAGCAGGCTCTTACCGAAGAAGGTTGGATGGCATGCCGACATGGAATTGTGGGGCGACGAGAAGTCGGACGATTTGTCTGTCTGGCGGGAAGAAGGTCGCCTCGCATCAATCGAAGTCCGTTTTGATGTTCGGAAGCTCGATGATTCGCTTATCGAAGGCGTTCTCGCTTTGGCGGACGCTTGGGGGTGCGTTCTTGTCGAGCGAAGATACCGCAAGGTCTGCCGGCTTGATGCTCCGGGCCTCAGGGCCCTGATTTGCGGACACCCGCATTGCCGCGCGATGCAGGATCCAAAAGCTTGGCTTCCAGTCCTAGCCGAAGAGGTGCGCCAAAATGAAAAAAGAGCCTAACCAGGCGCCGGAGCCAACGTCGGGGCTGCGCCCCGCCGCGGCTCATCTGTAACGAATGGACAGAATAGAAAGCTTCGTGCGCTGGATTCCGATAGCGGTCGCGCTCGTCTGCGCTGGTTGCGACGAGAGCGGAGAGCGCTTGGTGGAGTCGAAGCTCTTCTACTGGAGAGGTAGCGACCCTCGGGTGGGTTCGATGAGCGCGAGCGAAGTCGCCGACATCGTCCGAGAAATAGGTTCGCGGGAGTATCCAGTCGATGCGCGCGAGCTGTATCCGATCACCCCAGACGAACCCGAACCGGTCACTGTTTGGAGTTGGGACGGGATGCAGACCTCGGAGGCCAGTCCTATCGGTGGAATTGTGCAGGATTACTGGCTGAATGATTCGCACGTCCTGAGGGTTACCACCGCCTACTTTCGTTCGGAGAAGGAAGAAGTTGGCTATCGCAACCTAGCGTGGGCTAGTGTGCTTACCGCCTCGGAGGCCTACGACGAAAGGCTGAATCAGATTCACACCAAGCACATCGACATGATTCACTTCGAGTATGAATAAAGAGTCCATCCAGTCAGTGCAGACAAGGCCGACAAGTCGGCCTGTCTGACTATAAATCGTTCGACCAGCACCATGGTTCGGGAGCCTCAATTCATCGCTCAGCACCGTCCGGTTGTTTCGTATGCCGCGATGGTCGCATTCCTGCTCGTTAGCTTCGTCTCGTTTCCGGGAGATTGGCTTTTTTACACCTGCCTGCTATTCGGATTCATCCATTTGCGATTTGAGATTTATCGCTCGTGCGAATCAGAGAAGAAGAAGCGTCGATACATTCAGATCGGATTGGGTTATTTCGGTTTCATGGCTTTCGGCCTTCTCTCGCTTCCGTTTCTCTCGATGCTTTCGCACAAAATCACGGCCACAATTATGCCGGCGTCGATTTTGCTTCTCGCGACCGGTGCACTTTATGCGGTGCCAGCCATGGTGTTGCTCGCGGTCCTCGATTTTCAGAAGCCAGAGTCGAACCAGCCGGTGCAGACAAGGCCGACAAGTCGGCCTGTCTGACTTTAATCGTTAGCTAACTATGAAGGCGGTATTTCTGATTTTAGCAGGGGTCGCGCTTTCAGGATGTTCGCGTGATCCTGCACCTCTGCTCACCGTGAATGAGCTGGCCGCATCGTGTTATGATCGCATCGGCCAAGAGGTGCGTGTTTCCGGATTCTTGTGGTTTACCGCAGAGGACGAGGCCATGACTGACAGCGTCGGAGTAGGTAGCGATTCCGTGTTAGGTGTATCCGTAGATCCGATCATCATGAAAGATAGTCCTCCGTCCGTAGGTCGGGAGCGACTTAAAGCGCTCTATGACGGGAAGCGAATCGTCGCCGAAGGTCATGTTGTTCACGGTGATCGCTACGGGAACGGCGGTCTTTCGGTTGTCTATTTGGAAATCCAAAAGATAGAAGGAGCTAACCAACCAGTTGAGCCAACGCCTACAGCGCTTCGCGCTTCCGGCGCGGCTCACTTCTAACGATGGGCCGAAGAGTGTATCTTTTCCTGTCGCTCGCAGCATTCTCCGCTGCGGCGGTTTTGCATGCAGCATCCTATTGGTTAGAGGTTCCCCGAGTATTTCTGACTGCGGCGCTCTGTTCTGCCGCGGCACTATGCGTTCCACTTGTTGTGCTTTTCTTGCGTCTTCGGAGAGAAGGCAGTTCGGAGGAGATATGGCGTCGGTTCTGGTGTTCGGTTGTCGAACGTTGTCCACGATGGATCTGGAGTTGCATGACCATCGCTTGGCTTCTCGCGATGTTCGCGTTCGTCAGAGGCAGCTTCGGCTATCCAGCTCCGATGACGTTCCATTCTGCATTGGCGCTGATTCCGATCTCTGCAGCGTTGTCGTATTCCGTGACTCTATCGCGCCGATGAAGAAAGTGCTCATCCAGTCAGTGCAGACAAGGCCGACAAGTCGGCCTGTCTGACTTAAATCGATGGACGTAGCAGTGAAGACTAGAACCCGAAATGCGATTGTATCCGGCCACGCATGCTCGGTGGTGGTGCTACTGCTGTTCGTGACGAAGACGCACCCGACGACATTCGACCACATGATGAAGTTGGCTGCTGTTGCCGCCTTCGTCGTGCCGGCTCTGGCCTTTTCGAGAGGAGTGAGTTGGTCGAGATATCTCGTGATTTTCGAATCTGCGATCTTCTCAGTGTTTTGGGCATCGGTTCCTTTTTGGGTGTTTCCACGAAGTGGAAGCACGGTCATTTGGTTGCCATGGATTGCGATCGGAGCGCTTTCGATTAGTGCCCTCTGCCTCGCGGTGAAGAAAGAGTCCAACCAACCAGTCGAGCCAACGAGCCACAGCGCTCCGCGCTGTGACTCGCGGCTCCCTTGAGACGTAGGCGAACAACAATGAATCCGTATCGTCTGCTGTTGTTTGTTCAGCTCGCTCCAATCGTGATGATCTTTCCGACATTTGTTCTGCTATTCGAGCCGTATCCGCGGCTGGCGATGGCTGCTCTAGCATTGACGCTAGTTTTCGGATTCTTGGGGATGCGGATCAAATGCCCGAATTGCGGACGCGCACCTCAGTTGAGAAATCACCCAGATATTCCATTTCGGATCTGTGCACCACGCTGGCGCGATCAGTGTCCTCATTGTCACGCCCCGCTTTCACGTCTACTACCCGATAAAGAATGGCCTATCCAGCCGCCCGAGCCAACGAGCACCGCCGCTCCGCGTCGGCGCTCGCGGCTCAGCTAAATCGTTCGACAAATACAAATATGAGAAAGCGAGTCGTTCTAATTTTTTCGGTCCTGTTGATGGTCATCAGCAGTGGGTGTTCGAACGTGCCGCTTATACGCTTCGATGATTCTGCGCGCGGCGGCCAAGAAGGAGGATACTGGACGAGGGATCCAAATCGGAACCCGAACTCCCCGAGGGATATCTCCGACAAAGAAATGCAGAAAGCACTTGGGCCAGGATCATGAAACAGAAAGAATCGAACCAACCACCGGAGACAAGGCCGACAAGTTGGCCTGTTTCAGCTTAGACGTTCTACAATGAAAACACTTCGCTTTGAAGGATCAGATCGACGATTTTCCAGTATGCTATTGGCGATAGGTTACCTCGTCGTCGGCGGGATCTTTGCGTTTGATTCGGGGGTCAATGTTCCTCGAACGGTTCTAATCGGCACATGCGTGGTTTTGGCCGCCTACTATTTTCGCGAGCTTAGGTTTTCGGAATACACCGAATTGAAGATCAGTGAAGATCGTATCCTTCAGTTTACTACTGGACGGCTGGCACCGCATTGGTGCGATGTTGATCGCGTGGAAGAATTCGGAATTGAGTTTTCGATCACGGGAGACGGCCACCAGATCCATATGCGAAAGCGTGGGCTGAGTGAGGAGCTTTCGAGCATCCTTCTCAAACAGATTAGGTCGAACCAGTCAGTGGAGACAACGCAGGCCATTGCACGGCCTGCGCGTCTCACTTAAAACGTTGGACAGCAATGAAAGGGTTCGGACTGTTACTCGCGATTTTGAGCGCCACTACCGGTTGCGTTTCAAAGAAGCACACGGTTGCCGAAGCCACCACGACCTCGCAGACCGTGTGCGAGCTACACGGCGTGAACCTACAGCTTCGGAAGATGTATTCGGTAGATCTATCCGTCCCTGGTCATCTTCCGCATATCGATCCGTTCTCGAATCCCTATTACCATGAGGTGGCCGGGCGATTTCCGCATCTCATTCCCGAGTATTTTTTCGAGGAGCCCACGCCATTCACCACACACAGCTACGACGTCGAGTTTTGCCCCCAGTGCGAAGCAGAGTTCGAAGTTGCTCTCGCAAAGAGAAAGAAGTCCAACCAACCGGTGCAGACAAGATCGCCAAGGCGGCCTGTCTGACCTCAGACGTTCTACAAATGAGACTAGCGAAGTTGATCCCACTGTTGCTTTTGCCCTTTGTCTGCGCCGCGCAACCGGCAAGCGAAATCCTTCGAATCAAAATCGAATGGCTGAATGCGAAGGAGTGCGGAATTGAGGGATGCAAGCCGCACACCATAATTTTAGAAAGTGGGAGATCATTTGGCTTCATGTGGCCCAACATCCCCGAGCGAGGCTTATTTGAGATTTGGCCGTCGTCCCGTGAGGACGGGATCCAGCTTAAATTGGAGAGGTTCAGCCGCCCCGAAGAAGGTCCACCGAGTGTTGTTGCATCGGTTTCTGCTACTCTGAAACGAGGTCAGCCCACAGACATCACCATTGGTGATATCGAATGGAGGGTCACCGCCTCCAAAGAAAGTGATGAAACAAAAGAGTAGAACCAGCCGGTGCAGACAAGGCTGACAAGTCGGCCTGTCTGACCTCTAGCGTTAGCCGCACACAAAATGAACAGTCCTGAGTCAGGTGTGATTTCGGTTTCAGGTCGGGAGCTTTCCTATCGCTCCGATCACTATGGCCAGTGGTCGATCCCGCTTTCCGAGATTCGCGAGATCTCAGAGCTCACCACTGCGGAAGGCCCGTTTGTAGACGACTATTTCTTCTGCTTCCGCACCGCTCAAAAAGAAGAAGTGAGAGCTTCATTCTATGCGGTCGGCTGGGATGATTTATGGCCGATTCTGGCCGAGACGTTTCCCGGTCTGATTCGTCCAGGACTGTGCGACTCGACTTCTTCCCGGACTCGAATTCTCTGGCCCCAAGATACAGAAGAAGAGCCCAACCAACCGGCGGAGACAAGGCCGACAAGTCGGCCTGTCTCAGCTTAGACGTTCGACAAACAAGATGAAACTGGTGCGCACCTACCTCCTCCTGACCGGCTTGGCTACGGTGGTCGTTTCGGTTCTTTCGACCTACTACATTTTGGCCGGCAGCGGAGGAACAGAGATTCGCCGCCTTAGAGATTTCGCACGGGTCCAAAACGACCAAGCGATTGTCGATGCGCGCTTCGAAGCGGTTGCTTCTGGATATGATCAGCGATCGACCGATGCCACGATTTTGGTCCTGGGCGTCTACTGCTTGGGCACGCTGAATCTGGGTTTCCTGCTATATCTCGGGACCAGTAAAAAATATAGGTCGAACCAACCGGTCGAGACAACGCAGGCCGTTGCACGGCCTGCGCGTCTCACCTGAAACGTTCGACATTCATGATGCGCTTGTTGCTCCTGCTCATGTTCGCCTGCTCCGCTTTCGGGGGTGATGTGACTTTGCCCTCAGGGCGGCTGCTTAAGCAGGCGGTCATTGGTCCATTTCATTCCACGAAGGAAGGGTTTCCGAAGACCGTGATACTGAAATATGTGACGACTCTGGACGATCTGACTGACGCAAGTCTGAAGGCAGAGGTTGACGACGTCTGGACCTTCTTTCGCCCCATCGCGGACGAGGGAGAAAATGAAGCAGCCGTGATTATGATCGTGGTGGACCAAGATTCGGTGGTTCCGTTTGTGTCCCGAGAGGGTCTGAAGAATTTCGTTTTTAAGAAGGAGCAGGGAGAATGGGCACTTTCGAAGAAGGCCGGAAAAGAAGAAGGGTCGAACAAACCAGTGGAGACAACTCCGGTCAGTGCTCCGCACTGACCTCCGCGTCTCACTCCAGACGGACGAATGGATTCCCTAGCAAAGCCGCCTCCGATTCCCAAGATGCCCTTCACGTGGAAAGAGTATCTGGTCGCGGCGTTCTGCGTGATCGCCTTCATTTTTCGCACGACCTTGGCGGAGGACATTTGGCTGTCGTTCCAATCCGAATCAAAGGAACTTGAGCCATCGATTTTGAAGTCGCCAGAGATCAACGAGGACTTCCTGAAAGTTTGGAGCATCGAGACCATAAATCCAAAAATCGGTCGCCACAGTAAAAGCTGGTGGCGAAACGAAGAAGTTGGGGGATTCTTTACCTATGAGCTTCGAGGGTTATTGCGCGCCGAGAGCGTAAGCAAGATTCGTCGCGGATCAGAAACATATGCAGTCTATTTCACGAAGGAAGGCGATGGATCACTGAAGATCACCCGAATCGAACGTAACCCGAGCTTTTATTAAAATGAATGAGCCCATTCATCCACCGCAGCCAACGAGGCGCTGGCGCGCCTCGCGGCTGAGCTTAGACGTTGGCCATAAAACATGCGCATAGCGTCCACCGTTTTCAGCAGCCTGCTCTCTGTCGTGGTATTCGCGGCGCTTTGGAGCGGATTTGTCGTGCGCCAGCATTCCTACGGCGGCGACACCCGTCTTTCACAGTTTGGCGGCACCTTGCTCTATTTCTGCGTCTATCTTCTGCCTTTCCTTGTCGCGATGTCTCTCGTGGTTTGCTTCGTCGGCGAAGCGCTCGCCTCCAAGAAGAAGATTAAAGCGTTGGTTGCCTTACGGTGGCTGTCTTGGCTTTTCGTATCGATTGCCGTGTTAGGCGGCCTCACGATTCTCGCGAATCCCATGCTCTGGACATCTTCGATCACCTGCAGTGCGATGGCAGGCGTTTTTGGCGGAATCGTATATCTCAGTCTCTTGGGGATGAAAGAGGACAACCAGCCGCCGCAGCCAACTCAGGTCAGCTCCGCTGACCTGAGCGGCTGAGCTCAAACGTTGGACCAGAAGTCGGATGAAGCTGTTCGTGATTACTCTGCTTGCCTGTTGTCTCTGTGACTTGTCTGCGGAGTCGAAAGCGCCAAACACGAAGCTTGTTCACGATTTCTTCGCTGCATTGGAAAAGCACCCCGATCCTGAGCCGCTCCGTCGGAATTTACGGGGACCCAAACCTTCGCCTGGCGAATGGGTCGTCGACCAGTCGAAATTGTTAGTTTGGGCTGCGTTCACCAAAGAGTTCCGACTTTTGATTTTCGACCCTGGGTCGCATAGCTGGCCAGGGTCGCAGCCCATTACAGTTGTTCTTACCGATGCCGATTTGGAGGTGCTCGACTGGATTGAAATCGGAGGAAGCCCCGTATTCCGATCAGCGGAGCTAGATGAAAGCTCCAGTCAGTTGACTGTTACTTTCAGGCAGAGAAGCGGAGGTGCCTATATCCAGAGCGTTCAGGTCCGTGCGGAAAAGCTGGAGCTTGTTGATTCGAAATCCACACCTGATCTGAATCTGGGAGTGTTTCTCTACGAAGAGAAAATTGCCCTACCAACGAGTGGAGCCAACGAGCCACGGCGCTCCGCACCGTGACCCGCGGCTCACTTCAAACGTTCGACGCAGAAGATGATTTCGCCGCCGTCTACAGTCCACAATGCGGACCTTTGGCAGAAGCATCGCAGGAAAGTGCGAGCCCTCGCGCAGCGTATCATTTCTGGAGAAGTCGGCGTGATCGAGGGTTCCCGCCAGATGGCCAAGTTCGAAGTCTGGCTTCACGCGCGGAGCGACGAGGACTTCCGTGTTTTCGCAGGCGTGAACTCGGAATCAGACCATTTACCGGTCGGCGAAGCCAGGAAGCATTGGAGTTCGGAAGCCCTGCTCCAGAAGGACCAAGAGATTCTATCGCTCGAGGATTTTTATCGCAATGAAGTAATCGCTGCCGCTCATCGTATCCGAACGAAATTCGGAGAAGAAGAGTCGAACCAACCGGTTCAGACAAGGCCGACAAGTCGGCCTGTCTGACCTCAAGCGTTAGCCGGAAATGAAGGAATTTGCGCAGACCATTCTGATTCTCGGAGGCGGATTAGGGTTGTTCGCGGCGGTTCCGATCTCCCTTTACGGATGGGCGATGCATCGTGGCTTCGGAGGTGACTTGGCCGGCGAAGACTATGTGGTTCTTTTTGGCCCGTTCATCTGCCTCGCGGCGCTCGGACTCGGGCTTGTCTGGCGAAGAGCGCAGACAGGGAAACGCCGCAGCTCAAAATTCAAACTGACTGAAGATGGGGGAGCATTTAGCGATGTCGGAGGAGCAGAATGAAAAGGGCTAACCAATCAGTGCAGACAAGGCCGACAAGTCGGCCTGTCTGACTTCAAACGATGGGCGAAGAACGATGAGCGACCTCACTTCAATGATCCCGAGTAAGAAAGCGGTGAGCATCTTCTTCGCGATCTACACCACCTTGTTTATCGTCGGAATCATCGGCGTTCTAGCACTTCCGGAAGAAGAAAGGGCGATGCGTAAGATCGCATACTTCATGAGCTACTTCTTCGGCCTGCCGATTTTAGGATCTATTGGCCTGTTGATCCTCGAAAAGACAGGGATCTGGAATGGAAAGTGAAGAGCCCATCCACCCACCGCAGCCAACGACTGACAGCTCCTCTGTCAGTCGCGGCTGAGTTCAATCGTTCGCCAAATATGAAGATTACGCTACTCATGTTGTGTGCTGGTTTCATATGCACCGTTTGCGTTGCGGGCACGAATCAGGAACCCGATTTGGGGGCGGCGGTCGTGCGAAAGGAGCTTGGAG
>NZ_JBPJGB010000007.1:0-52266 GCF_051209155.1 Actomonas spartinae | reverse complement strand
CCAACAACGACTGGCAGACCCCGACCCCGGTCTTTGCCGGCCAGCGCACCGCCACCGCCGCCGAGATCACCACCGCCAACTCCACCGTCGGCGCCTTCGCCCTCGAGGACGGCACCAAGGACGCCGGGCTGCTCATCACCCTCGCTCCCGGCGCCTACTCCGTCGAAGTCAGCGCCGCCGCCAGCGGCGAAGTCGGCAACGCCCTCATCGAAATCTACGAAATCCCAGAGTAAGCACCGCTTAAGTCCGGCCACGGGCCAAGTCCCGTTATTGCAAATAGCTACCGTTTTCCCTAAGGCGGTGGCCCCATGCTCGCCTTCAGCCGACTCACCCGGTGCAGGCTCGGACGCCGTTCGGGTTCTCGTTCTTGGCCGTCCTTCCTCCTCGGGACCTTGGGGTTTGTTTGGTTCGCGGGCTCCGCGGCCCGCGCCTTCACCCCCACCGATCAAACGCTGATCGACGGTTCCGGCGCTGATGTGATTGTTCGATCCGTCACCACGGCCACCGACTTCTATTTCGTCGGGGTGAGCAATTCTTCCGACCTCCCGGTCACCGATGGCTCCACCTACGCGGGCGACTCCAGCGACCCGAGCGTGGGTGATATCGTCGTGGGGCGCGTTGCGCTATCCACCGGTCAGCCGGTCTGGCTCACCTACCTCGGCGGCAGCGCCAGCGACTTCGGCAACGGCATCGATCTCAACAACGACGGCACGCTCACCATCGGCGGCTGGACCACTTCGACCGACTTCCCCGTAACCGAGAATGCCCGCCAGTCCACGTCCGGCGGACTCAGCGACGCCATCATCGCGCAGTTCAACGCTGAGACCGGCGCCTTGGTTTATGCCACCTACGTCGGCGGCTCCGGCGATGATCAGTTCTCCGATCTCGCCTACCTGCCCAACTTCTCCGCTTGGGCCTTTGGCGGTTTCTCCAATTCGCAGGACTTCCCCTTTCCTGAGACCAACGGCGCTTCCGTGACCACCACCAAGACGGCCACCGACACCGACGGGCTTTTTGTGGGCATGTCGGATGACGGCAATCACACCATCGAACTTGCCGGCTTCCATCGCCGCGGCACTGGTGATCAAAACATCATCCTTGGCGTGGGCCGCGACCTCGGCAGCGACGGATTCTGGATCACCGGCACGACGACCGATCAGGCTTTTTGGGACACCGGCTTCGACACGAGCGGCAAGGGCGGCCTCGAGGTCTTCGTCAACCGCATCGCCTACGACACCGGCGCGCGCCGTTTCAGCAAATTCGTCGGCGGTTCCGGCGACGATACGCCGCTCGACGTCGAAATGGTGGACTCCGTGAATGTCATTGTTGTCGGCACCACCACCAGCACCGACTACCCGACCTCTTCCTCCGCCATTCAGCCCAACTTTGGCGGCGGCACCTCCGACGGTTTTATCCACCGTTTCAGCACTTCGTCGTCCGTCTCCGACGGCACCGCGTCCTATTTTGGCGGCGCCGGTGACGACGCGGTCCGCGCGATCGCGCGGGATGCCAATCTGTTCGGCGCCTTCCATTTCGGCGGTGTCACCAGTTCCACCTCTTTGCCGGCCCCGAATACATCATCCTACCTCTATTCCGACCCCGGCCAGCCTGACTACGGAGGCGGAGTCTCCGACGGCTTTGTTGGCCTGATGAGCAACAGTATTCAGTTCATAGACTTCCACCGCCTGACCTTCGCCGGCGGCCCCGGAGAAGACGGAATCACCAGCGTCTCAAACGACCTGAGCGCGACGCCGTCGGATTCGTTTACTCCACATCTCCCGCTCGCAGCCGGCACCTACAATTACCCGGCCGCATCCCCCGGATTCCTGCCAGGGGCGCTCCCTGGAGCCGGTCGCGGCATCGCCCCCACCATCGCCGAGGCCACCGCCCGCTCAACCACGGCGGCGGAGGCATTCTGGGCCATTGGTTTTCTGCTCGGTCCGCCCGCCGCAGCCGATCTGCAAGTGGGCGCGCCCCAGTTCCCCGCAGCCTATACCCAGGTGCCATACGGGGAGGCCTTCGATATCGTCTTCCCGATTCAGAACAACGGTCCCGATGCCGCCGACAACGCCAACCTCTTCACCGACATCCCGGTCTGTTTCAAGATTCTGGATACCCGAATCAATGGCGTGGTGTCGGGCACAATCGGCCTCAGCAGCGATGAGGTCTTCCACTACGTCGACGTCGAATTCCCGGCGTTTAACGCCGATGCCACCGCCGAGCTGGTGGTTACGGTGATGCTGATCACCCCGCCCGCGTTCCCCGACAACTTGGCCCCGGTTCGCAGCGCGGCGGCAGCCACCACGACCGATCCGAACATTGAGAACAATCTGGCCCAGACCAACCGTGCTCCCCGACCCGGCGCCACCGATCTCGGCGTCCGGATCACCTTTGACAAAACAATGCCGTCCTTCGGCGAACGCGTCGGCTTCGAAATCGTGATCACCAACCATGGCAGCGAGAACGCCACCAACATCACAGTGGGCGCCGGCATGGATGCCGAGTATGAGCCCGAATACATTTTCGATCCCCTGCCGGCCGGAGTCACCATCACCCCCAGATTGGGCGGCAACCCCGCCCTCTTCACCGTTAAGATCGAAGCGCTGCCGTTTCTCGAATCCGTCCGCATCACGGGATCGGCAAGAATGCTCTTTTCTGGCGACGTCGCAGGTGCGGCCAGCGTTGCTTCGTCGACGCTGACAGACACGAACAACGAAAACGATTCTTCGAGCTTCAACCTCCGGGTTGATCCGAACGAAGTCGGAAAAATCCACGGCAAGGTCTTTGCCGACGCCGACGGCGACAATCGTCAAGACGAGGGGGAACCGGGCCTCAATACGATGTTCATCGAGTTTCTGGAAACGGCCTCTCAGGAAAAGTTCGGCGAAACGCACTCGTTCTCCAACGGAGAATTTTTCTCCCCTCTGCTACCCGCCACCAACATCACTGTCCGGTTCCATCCTCCGGAAGGCCTGAGTCCTTCCTTCCTCGAACCGCTGGTCGTTCCGGTCACCCCTGGCGAGCCGGTGCAATTGCCGCCGCTCGGGTTCACCAGTATCGACACCGACAAGACCGCCGTGGCCGGGTTCGCCTTTCTCGACACCGACAACGACGGCGAACGCGATGAGGATGAAAATGGCGCTCCGCCCGACGGCGTGATGATCTACATCGACTTGGATCAAAACGGTGTGCTGGACGACGGGGAACCCAGCACCACCCCCGACGAGACGGGTTTCTACCGGCTGTTTGACCTCGCCCCGGCCACCTTCGACGTGCGCAGCGTGCTGCCCGCCTTGCTTTCCCAGTCCTCGCCCGCACCGACCGAAGCCGATCCCCAGCCGGCCCAAACCGTCGAGGGCACCGCCGGCAACCAAACCTCCGAGGTCAACTTTGGCATCGTCGCACCGACCGACCTCGGCATCGACGTCGCGGTCGCCCCCACCTCCTTCCCCCGCGGGGACCGCTCCACCGTCACCATCACGATCACCAACCACGGCGCCCTTGCCGTGCCCCGGGTCATCGCATCGATCGGTCCTTCCTCCGGCAACGATCGCTACGTCTTCCGCAACGCCAACTCCGGCACCGGCTACGCCTTCCTCGCCAATGACTCGGCCTTCGCCACGATCGACATCGACGAACTCGCGCCCGGCCAATCGCTCACCCTCACCGCCGACATCGAGGGCCTGCAGGAAGGCGCCGCCGCCCTTGAGGGTATCGTCACCTCCAGCTACTTCGACGCCAATGGCGCCAACAACCGCAGCAGCGCCGCATTCAGCATCACCGCGCCAACCGGTGAAGTGTCAGGCGAAGTCTACGATGACCAGAACGGCAACGGCGTGCGCGACGACGGCGAACCCGGGCTCGGCGGTCGCACCGTCGTGGTCACCGACTCCGACGGCCAGGAACACAGCGTGACCACCAACCCTGACGGCACCTACGTCGTCGGCACCCTGCCCAACGGCGAGGCCACCGTGACCGTCACACCCGACTCCGGCGACTCCGCCACCACCGGCGGCACCGGCCCCGTGACCGTGAGCACCGGCACCACCGCGACAGGGCCGAGCTTTGGCCTGGCCGTCAACGCTGCCGGCCAAGGCGGTATCACCGGCGTGGTTTTTGACGACCAGAACAGCAACGGCGTGCAGGACGCCGGCGAACCCGGCCTGGCGGGCATCACCGTTTATCTCGTGCCCTTCGAGCACACCGACCCGCGCGTCGGCACACCCCGGAGCGCCGTCACGCGCGCCGACGGCGAATACACGTTTTCCAATATCGAACCTAGCACCCACTACGTCCGCCTCGTGCCGGGCACGACTCAGATTCAGACCACCCCGCGCCCGCCGCGCGTCAGCACCCCAGCCGACCTGCCACCGGCCGCCTTTGCCTCCGTCTTGACCGACGCATTCGTCCGCGCGGAAGACATCGGTTTGGCGACGCTCAATGCCGACGCCTACAGCTTCTCGACCGCGTGGTTCCACTTCGCTCCCCCCGCGCCGGAATACTCGCTCAAGCCGGCTCCCACCGCCGAGAGCCTGCCCTACACCTACGACGGCAACCAAGCGCGTCTCCAAGTGACCGGCACCAACAGCAGTGCCAGCTCCGTCACCTTTGTGGCGCGACTGGTGCAGGCCAACGGTGGCGAGCTGCCGCCCGGTTTGGCCGGCACCTCCGCCTCCGGTCACATTCCGGCCGGAGGCAGCACCACGGTCACCTTTGACTGGGACACCGACGGGTTGGCGTGGTTGGGCGTCAATCCCGCCGAGGACTACCTGTTCCGCGTCGAGCTCTCGATCGAGAACACCGAGTTCGCAGCGGCCCTCGACGCACCGATCGATGTCCGCCCGCGTCCCATCATCGCCGCGCACGGCCTCTGGAGCAGCGCCGGCACCTGGCACGCCTATCCCGGTTTCGTCGCCGCGGAGCGCGACGATTGGGAGTTCTATCCGGTGGGCGATGGCACCTATCCGGGGCTGATGGACACCGGTAACGGCACCCTCGCGATCGGCACCAAAACTGTGCGCGAAAACGCGCAGGCGCTCGCCACCTACGTCGAGGCGATGCGCAACGATCGCGGCGCGGTGCACTTCGACCTCGTGGTCCACTCCATGGGCGGACTCATCTCCCGGCGCTACCTGCAGTCGATCATGCCCGATTCGCCAGACGAGCACCCGCTCGCCCGCAACCTCGTCATGCTCGGCACCCCCAACGAAGGTTCCGATCTGGCCGACATTGCCTTTCCGCTGCTCTACGCCCGCAGCGGAGGCGATGCCGCGCAGTTCCCCTACAACATTTTTCAGCTCAAGCCGTTTTGGGTGAAGCAGCTCTTTAATCCTTGGGTCACCCAGCAGCGCGACGTGCCCTTTTCCATCGCGGCTGGCGACGCCCTGATTGGCGGAGTCATCCGCACCTTCGCCGTGCTGGATCGGCCCAACGACGGCATCGTCGCGGTGGACAGTGCCCTCGCCGTCAATACCCCGACCCTCAGCTTCGCGAACGCCGAGGTCGTGGCATCGAATCACTTGAACCAGTCGGCGGACGCCGCCGTCTTCAGTAGCTTCGTAAAACCGATCCTTAGCGGCGTCGGCTTGCCGGCCTCATCCCCACTCGTCGCCGAACCACCCCACACCGAGGGCGAGTTGCCCGCGCTGGAGGACGATACGCAGTCGCTCTCGTTTCTCGCCGAGACGGAGATCGCCGTCGGTGAATCCGCGAGCTTCACGATCGCGGTTTCCACCGCCCGGGCCGTGGTATTCATTTTGAGCGATCTGGCCGATGTTCCGCACACGATCAGTGATGCCGGGGGCAACCCCGTCAGCCCCACACCCGAGCTTGCGGCCGGCACCTGGGGTTCCTTCTTCCGTCAACAGCTGCTCGAAGCGCCGACGGCCGGTGACTACACCCTCACGCTCACCAACAACTCCGGCGAGCCGATCGTCGCGATGGCCGCCGCTGTCGAGATCGGTGCGGCGCAAACCCTCACGACTTCGCATAACTTCCACCCCGACACCGGGGCGCCCATCATCAGCGCGCAACTTGACCCGCTCTCGCCCGCCCCGGCCACAGTGACGGCGGCGTTGCTCCGCGCCGATGCCGCCAACGTGCCCTTCACCTTGCTCGACGATGGCCTCGGCGATGACGCGGCGGCCGGCGACGGCATCTACACCGCCACCCTTGGCGAACTCGGCGCCGGTCTCTACACCGTCAGCATCGACGCCGAGTTGAGCGACGGCGCCCATCGCCTTGCGACGGTGGACTTCGCCTCCTTGCGGGACGTCGCCTTCACGCAGATTCCCCAACCCGACGGTCGCGTGCGCTTCACCTGGTCGCTCGCCGCCGGCATCGATGCAGTCGTTGAAAGCGACCTCGGTTTGGGTGATGGCACGTGGATCGCGGTCGATGTCGAGGCCGCGGTGGTGGACGGGCAGTTTGAGCTCGTGACCGACTTGGTGGATCCCGCCGAACAGTTTCGTCTGCGATTGGCCGACGTGGTGCTCGACGAAGTGCAGGTTGACCCCAGCGAGCTCGGTCACAGCGCGGATATCAACCGCGACTTCCAACTCGATTTGAGCGAGCTGCTCCGCGTCATCGAACTCTACAACACCCGCAACGGCACCCAGCGCACCGGCCGCTATCGCCTGAGCGACAGCTCGGAGGACGGCTTCACCCCCGAATCCGAGGTGGCCGGCGGCACCACCGCGGGGCTGGCTCGTTTCCATTCGGCCGATGTCGATCGCAACGCCGAGATCGATCTGTCCGAGCTGCTGCGCGTGATTGAGCTCTACAACACGCGCACCGGCACCACGCGCACGGGCCGCTATCGATTCGACGCCGAAACCGAGGACGGCTTCTCCCCCGCTCCCTGAAGCCCTCAACAGCCCCAACGTCTGCCTCCCGCACGGGACCGGCGGGGCCGGAAGCAGGGCTTGTTTTTTCGCCATCGAACGTCCTGATTCGACGTTTCACTTAATCTGTTCCCCCGATCCATGGCCAAACCCGACATCTTCATCGGCACCGACAGCGGTGCGACCACCTCCAAGACCGGCGGCATCTACGCCGACGGCACGCCGATCTCGCACCAGTTGCGCCAGAGCTCGACCAATTCGGTCGGCGGCACCGCCGCCGTCATCGCCGGCTGGGTCGAGGGCGTGAAGGGCTTCATGGCCGACAATGACCTCTCCTGGGACCAGGTTCGCGGCGTCGGCCTCGCCCTGCCCGGCCCCTACCAAGCCTACGGCGTGCTCGATAAATCCGCCAACCTGCCCGACAGCTTCATCGGCTGGAACTTCCTGGCCGAATACGGCGCCGCCCTTTCGGCCGAAGCCGGCCGCCCGATCCACGTCGCGACCGGCAACGACGGTGACCTCGGTGGCGTCGGCGAAGCCCACGCCGTGCGCGGCGAGCGCAAGGTGGGCGTCGTTTTGCTCGCCCCGGGCTCCGGTCTCGGCTGCGCCTACGTCAACGCCGACGGTCTGCACCTCGCCGGCGACAACTTTGCCGGCATGGAAGCCGGCCACATGCCCGCCCCGCTGCACCTCCTCGGCAACCCGCCCGTCTACACCTGCGGATGCGGCAAGGGCTGGGGCTGCATCGAGGCCTACACCACGATCTCCGGCCTGCCCCAGTTGTTGCGCGACACCTTGAAGCGCTACCCCGACCACGAGTTCGCCACCTCCGACGCGACCGAGAAGGAAAAGGTCCTCTCTCTCCGCACCCGCGCGCAGCAAGGCGACCCGCTCGCCCTCGACATTTTTGACTTCCAGGCCAAGGCGCTCGGTCTGCACGCCGCCAATCTCATCATCGCCCTCGATCCCGCCTACGTGGTCATCGGTGGCGGCCTGATCGACCCCGAGTCAACCACGGCGGAGTTCCGCCAACGCTACCTCGACGGCATCCGCAACGCGGCGCTGCCCTACCTCTTCCCGCGTCAGCGCGAGCAGGTGCAATTCGTTCCGGCCACGCTCGGCGAACTCTCTCAGTGTATCGGCGCCGCCCTGGTCGCCCGTCAGACGCTGCCCGCCTAAAAGCCCCTTTACAGGAAGAATCTCAGGTCACGAAGTGGACACGCCTCCCTTCATGCCTTCGTTCCCTGCCTTGCCTTCTGTAAAAACCCTCCTGTTCGGTGTGATCGCCACGGTCTTCGCGGCGACCGGGTCGGCCCAGGTTTACAAGGGCGCCATCGTGCTCGACGCGGCAACGGGTGACATCCTCTTCGAGGATCGCGCCGACTATGTCGGCCCGCCCGCCAGCGTCACAAAGCTGATGACCTTCCTGGTCGTCCACGACATGCTGCGCACCGGCGAGCTGTCGCTGCGCACGCCGGTCGAAACCTCCGCCGCGGACTCACGCATGGGCGGCACCCAGGTGTGGCTCAAACACCGCGAGGTTTTCCCTGTCGAGGAACTGCTTTACGCGCTCATGATCCAATCGGCCAACGACGCCGCGCACGCCCTCAGCCACGCCGCCGGTATCACACGCGAGGAGTTTGTGGGCCGGATGAATGCCCGCGCGCAGGCCATCGGCATGACCGACACGATTTGGCGCAGCCCCCACGGCCTGCCGCCCAGCTCGCGCCGCATCGACGAGTCGGATGTCACCTCGCCCCGCGACCTTGCCAAACTCGCGCTCGTGCTACTGCGCGAAACCGACGTGCTGCGGTATACTTCCATCGAGCGCCGTCCCTTTGGTGAGGGGGTCCGCGAGAAGCCGGTGATGATGGACAATCACAACAACCTCATCGGCCACGTGCGCGGCGTTGACGGACTCAAGACCGGATTCACCCGCATGGCCGGCTTCTGCCTCGTTGCCACCGCCCAACGCGACGGACGGCGGGTGATCGCGGTGATCATGGGCAGCCCCACGTCCAAGGAGCGCGACATCAAGATGGCTGAGCTGCTCGAAGACGCGTTTGCGCAGCTGCCGAGCGGCCCCTTCCAAGCCATGCCGCTGGAGGAAGCGCCCGCGCGTATCCAAGTCGAATCTGCGCCCGAACCAAAGCCGGTCGCCGTCACCGCTGCTCCGGCTGAATCCGACGAGTCGGCCAGCACCATCGAGGTGCCACAGATTCACATCACGCCCGTCGCTCCCGAAGGCGAAACCCTGCCGCCGGCGAGCGAAGAGCCGCCGACGGTGAAGTTTGAGTTGTCCTACTGAGGGGCGTCGTCGCGTCGCCCCCCGCGCTTACTTGCGCTTCAGGTGCAGGAACAGTTTGTCGCCGGCGTAATACTCGAGGTAGTTCGCCGAGGTTTGGATGCGGTCGGTCCACGTGTTGGCGGCGCGACCGGAGTTTTCCTGAGCGACCAAAACCTCGTTGCCGGTGAACCATTTGCGGTAGCCCGCCCCCTTTTGCATCGAGACCTTCATGGTCAGCTGGTCGTTGCGATGCGCCGGCTGGAGCATGATGAAAATGTCGTCACCGCTCACGCGCACATCCTTCACCACCGTCTCATCGAACACGATGGCCTCCCACGGCCCCCACGAGCGGGTTTGGGTCTCCTCGGCGCGCAGGGCGGCGAAGGCACTGAGGAAAAGACCGAAGGTGAGCAGCAAAAGAAAACGGGAGCGGTTCATGGCCGACGAAAGTGCCATGAACCACCCGCGCGGCAAGCCGCGGATCGCAACGAATTTGTAGCCGCCGCGACGCTTGACCTACTCGACCGGAAACGCGCCGACGGTGCCGGGCTCGGCGCCGATCAACTTGGCAATTTCCGCCGGGATCTCGCCGCCGACTTTGGCCGCCGGAAAGGCGCTCTGCAGCTCGAAGCGGCTGAGTTGCAGGCCATGGAAAAGCGGCCCGCGGTAGTTCTGCAGCTCCACCCCGTGGGGGTCGGCCGTCGGCACCACGGCCTGCAAATCGGCCAGGGACGCAAACTCCGCCTGCGCACCTTCGACCTCGGGCACCGGCGCCCAACGGAAGAGCGCGGTCGGTGCGTCGCCCATGCGCACATAAACGTTGTGATCCCACGCCGCCGGCTGGTCGGTGAGGCGTTCGGCGAGGTAGTCGGGTTGCTCGACGCGCGCGAGCGGTTCGTCGACCGATCCGTCGCTGACGAACAGGTTGTTGCGCACCTCGTGACCGATGCGTTCCTCGACGCCCGGGCCGCTGGCCGGATGCCAGTCAAAGTGATCGCCGTCGGCGCTGCGTCCATCGCGGGTGAAGCGCATGCTCGAGTTGACGAAGGTGTTGTTGTAAACCTTCGCACCGGAGCTGTTCAGCACCCAGGCGCCGCTGTTCACGAAGACGTTGCCGGCGACCGTGACACCCTTGGAGATTTCGAAGAAGAAGCCGTTGTAGCCGTCCTGGATCCAGTTGTTGATGAAGACGCCGTCGACGTTGCCGACGTCATACCAGATGCCGTTGGAACCCGGGTTATCCATCAGCAGGTTGTCGCGCACCACGACGCGGCGGGTCTGGTTGAAGATCTTCACCGCGGCCGGGTAATAACCCTCGATCTGCTCCACGTTGTTGCGACGGAAAATGTTTTTCTCCAGCAGCGCGTCGTCTGACGCCAGAATGAAGATACCCTCCGTGCTGGTGTCGCTGATGAGGTTGTGACGGAAGACCATGTTGTCGCCGCGGAAGTAGCCGCCCACGCGGGAGCAGTGCGTGATCGTGCAGTGTTCGAGCGTGGTGCCGATCACGTCATTGCCGTGTTGGTCCTCGGGCGAAATCTCCTCGGGGTCATAACCCTCGATCTCGATCGCCCGGTAGGCGTATTGCGTGAGGGTCAGCCCGCGCATGACAAAACCCTTGCCGTCGGACGACTTGCCGTGGACGTCGTTGATCGTGCGCGTGACAGCGTTGTCGAAGGCGGTGATCTCCACCAGGTGCTCGGCTGGATCGACCGCGATGTAGATGTTGCCGGCGTCGTAATCGACCGAGAAGGAACCGGCCTCCACTTCGCCTTCCCAACCGACCGTCTTCAAGGGTTGGCCGTCGACGAAGACCATGTCGTTGTTGAAGAGCCATTGCGGGGTCGTGTCGCCGTGGCGCTCACGCCGCCACCAGGGTTGCGGCGCGAGCGGGAAGAGATGGTCCCACGCGATGCGCCACAGGCCGTTGCGCTGTTTCACGGCCTGCTCAGCTTCGACCACGAAGGTGCCTTTCAGCACCGGCTGCTCGTCGGCGTAGGGCTGGAGCGTGATGCCCTGGTTGAGCTGGAGGTTGCCGGTGCGATACACCCCGCCGCGCAGAATGATGGCATCGCCCGTCACGACGCGCTCGATCGCCGCTTCGAGGGAGGTCGGTGCATCAAGCGCAGCACCGGTCGCATCGGCATCACCGTCGGGCGCGACGTAATAAACCGTGCCCGCGGTCGTCGGCACCGGGTAGGTTTGCTGAATCGGGCCGTAGGGGCCGCCGGAGGGGGCTGCGGTCAGCGAAAGGGTGAGCAAGCCGCACGCGGCAAACACCGATAGAAGGAGTCGGGATGGGGTCATGGTTGCCTCCAATCCAGAACGCAAAACGCCCCGGCGCAACCGAGACCGACCCGCAAACTATAGAATCGAGTGGTCTGCCTAGCGTTGACCCCGCCTCCCCCGCCGCTTCGGATGCCGGTTCATGTCCGCTTCCGAGCCTGCCAAACCATCCCTGCGCGTCGCCGCGGCGGCGATCAACACTCTCATCATTTTGGGTTTCGTCACCTTTGCGGAGTGGATTGCCGCCACCTCCAGCGCCCCTACCCCGGCGGCCCGCGCGGTGGTGGCCATGCAAGCGCTCTTCGGCCTCTCGGTGATCTTCTGGCTCATCTGCGGCCAGGCCTGCAGCAGCCCCGGCCTCGCGTTGATGAAGCTGAAACTGCAATCGACCGAAGACCCGAGCCAACGGCCCAACCTGATCATCGCGCTGATTCGCCCCCTGCCCTTTTTTCTGATGCTGGCGCTGGTCATCCTCCCCACCGGCATGGTGCCACGCAACCTGGGTCCGGTGCACTTCATCCTCGTGCTCATGACCGCCCTCTTCCTCGCCGCCAACGCCACTCCCATCTGGAGCGGACCGGATCGCCGTTCCCTGCTCGACAAGTGGCTGCGCATGCGCGTCGTGCGGAAATAAGGTCCGCAGCCATAGCCGAGCTGCAGCCGGGATCGGTGACCCCGGTGGGTCGATGGAGCGGCAACAACCGGGGTCACCGCCCCCGGCTACAGAGACCACCGTTGGGCTTAAGCGCGTTTGCCCTTTTCCATCAAATCGACGATCGCATCCACGTCGTAGACGCAGCCACCCCAGCTGCCGCCGCTGGCGCTTTGCAGGGCCGCCCACAGACGGGTGTCGGCCGGGACTCGCGGGTCAGGCTTGAGCGCCGGATTGATCTCCCTGGCCGCCAGGTCCTCGGCCGTGGCTCCCACGACATCGACGGTGCCTTCAAGTGAACGCGTATCGATCTTGATGTGCAGGCGGTCACCGTCGCGGACCTTGCCGATCGGACCACCAGCCCAAGCCTCCGGACTCACGTGGCCAATGCAGGCTCCGGTCGAAACCCCGGAAAAGCGTCCATCGGTTACGAGCGCGATCTGGTCGCCGCCCTTCACGTGTTTCAACGCGGAGGTCACTTGATAGGTCTCAGGCATGCCCGAGCCGGGACCGATGCCGATCAACACCATGATGTCACCCGGTTGCACCGCCCCGGCCTTGATCGCCTCGATCGCGGCCGCTTCGCTGGGGAAAACCCGCGCCGGTCCTTCGTGGTCGTAAATGCCATCGGCGTTGAGCCGCTGCGGCGAGATCGCCGTGCTCTTCACCAAGGCGCCTTCCGGCGCGAGATTGCCACCGAGAAAAGTCACCGTGCTGCTCAGGCCGCGCTGGCGAGCACTCTCCGCCGACATGATGACGTGGTCCGGATCGATGCCGTCAAAGGCCGTCAGCTTCTCGCGCAAGCGGGCGCGTCGCTCGCTCTTCTCCCACCACTCGAGGTTCTCGCCCAGGGTTTGGCCCGTGACCGTTGGCGCATTCAGTTTGAGCAGACCGAGCTCGCGCAGGTGCAGCATCATTTCCGGCACCCCGCCGGCCAGAAACACCTGCACGGTCGCGTAGTGTTGCGGCCCGTTGGGCAAGGCATCGACGAGCCGCGGCACTTCGCGATTGATGCGCGACCAGTCCGCCACCGTCGGGCGCGGCAAACCCGCGGCGTGCGCGATGGCCGGAATGTGCAGCACGAGATTGGTGGAGCCACCCACTGCCGCGTGACAGATCATGGCGTTGTGCAGCGAATCCTCGGTGAGAATGTCGCGCGTCGTTTTGCCGGCCTGCTCCAGCCCCATGAGCGCGAGCGCCGAGCGCCGGGCCATGTCGCGCCAGATCGGCGCGCCCGACGGGCTGAGCGCCGCGTGCGGCAAGGTGAGCCCCAGGGCTTCCGCCACGACCTGCGTGGTCGCGGCCGTGCCCATGAACTGACAACCGCCCCCGGGCGAACCGCAGGCGCGACACCCCATTTCGGCGGCGTGATCGAGCGTGATCTCGTCGCGGGCAAAGCGCGCCGCCAGGGTCTGCACCTTGGCGGTGTCCTCGGCTTCCTCGGCCAGCAGCGTCACCCCACCGGGCACGAGCACGGTCGGCAGATCGGGGGTTCCAGCCAGCGCCATGAGCATGGCCGGCAGGCCCTTGTCGCAGGTGGCCACGCCCAACACGCCGCTCCGCGTGGGCAGCGAACGTATCAAACGTCTGAATACCACGGCGGCGTCGTTGCGATACGGCAGGCTGTCGAGCATGCCGGCGGTGCCGTTGGTGCGGCCGTCGCAGGGGTCGCTCACGTAGGCCGCGAAGGGAATGGCTCCCTGCGAGGCAAAAACCTTGGCCGCCTCCTCCATGAGCAGACCGACCTCCCAGTGCCCGGTGTGATAACCGAGCGCAATGGGCTGTCCGTCGGGCGCGCGGAGGCCCCCCTGCGTGCTCAGCACGAGGAATTGCTTGCCCCGCAGCTTGGCCGGGTCCCAGCCCATGCCGGCGTTCTGCGTCCAGCCAAAGAGCTCACCGCTCGACATGGCGCGCAATTGCTCGGCGCCGAGCGGCAGCCGTCCGGTCGGCCCGGGCGCGGTGGTGCGCAGTTCGTAGATCGACGCGTCGCCGGAATCGAAGAGAGGGTTGGCGCCCATGGCCACGACGCCGGGATCAGGAACCAACCACGTTCACCAGGGTGCCCGCGGGCTCGATGGTGATGTGGATCTCGTCGCCGGTTTGGAGGGTAAACTCATCCGGCGGCACGATGCCGGTGCCCGTCATCAGAAACGCGCCGGCGGGAAAGGTGTTGTCGCGGAACAACCACTCGGCGAGCGACGGCAAGGGACGCTTGAGCTGGTCGAGCTTGGTATCGCCCGCAAAGACCGTGGCGCCAGCCCGTTTGATGGCGATCGCGATCACGGTGTCAGGACCGGGCAAGGTGTCGCTCACGACGATGCAGGGACCGATCGCCGCGCTGCGGGCGTAGCTCTTGGCCTGCGGCAGATAGAGCGGGTTCTCCCCTTCGATGTCGCGGGAACTCATGTCGTTGCCCACCGTGAAACCGAAGACGCGCCCGGTGGAGCTGATTGCGAGCGTAAGCTCCGGCTCCGGCACGTTCCACTTCGAGTCCGAGCGAATGTGCACGGCATCGCCAGGGGCGACGACGCGCTGCGGGGTCGCTTTGAAAAAGAGTTCCGGACGATCGGCATCGTAGACCCGGTCATAGAAGTCGCCGCCGCCGGCGTCCTTGGACTCCTCCATCCGCGCCGTGCGGCTGCGGTAGTAGGTGACGCCCGCCGCCCAGACTTCCTGATTCTGGATCATCGGCGTCGGGGTGCCGGTTTTTTCGATGATCACCCCGGCGGCAAAAGCGTCGCGGGTGGCCGCCACGGGATCGGCCGCGGTGAAGAGCGCATCGAAACCGAAGTCGACCGGCGCCTGCTTGAACACACCTTCACTCTCGATCACGAGGGTGCCATCAGAGGGGTAAACGCGATAAAGGGATGACATAAGCCGACGAGCGAAACGGATCCACGCCGATAATTCACCCCAAAAACCAAGGTCCCCTGCGCTATATTTTGAACGTTTAGTCTGCCTGCGCGGAAATGGCCTCGTCGCCAAGCCCCACCCGCTGGTGTTATGTCCGGTTGATGGCCAGCGTGTTTACCTCTTTTTGCCGTGTTTTGTTGGGCTGCTCCGCCGTGGCCACCTTGGCGGCCCAAACGACGTCAACGAGCGCCCCGACGCCCCGCCCCACCCGCGCCGATCGACGCGTGTATGTCTCGGCCCGACTGCAGGGCGACGCGCCCCGCATCGACGGTCAGCTCGATGACTCAGCCTGGCAGCTGGGTTCCTGGGCGGGGGATTTTGTGCAACGCAGCCCGACCGAGGGCGCCGCGCCCACCGAGCCCACCGAGGTCAAGGTGCTCTACGACGACACCCAGCTTTACGTGGCGATCCGGGCCTATGATTCCCAAATCGAGCAACTCGACTTCATCCGCGGCCAACGTGACGAGTTCACCGGTGACATCGTGGGCATCGCGCTCGACAGCTACTTCGATCAGCGCACGTCCTTCCAGTTCAACGTCACCGCCGGCGGCTCCAAAATGGACCTCGTCATCACCAACGACGACCTTGACCCGCAATGGAACGCGGTCTGGGACGTGCGCACGAGCCGCGAGGCCGATGCCTGGACGGCCGAGTTTGCCATCCCCTTCAGCCAGCTCCGCTACGCCAGCACCGCCGAGCCGGTCTGGGGACTGCACGTGTGGCGCCGCCTGCGCCGCAACTTCGAGGAGAGCAACTGGCAGCTCATCCCGCGCGACACCCCCGCCTTCGTGAACGAATACGGCGAGCTGCACGGCATCCGCGACCTGCGCCCGGCCCGGCAGATCGAGGTCGTGCCGTATCTGGTTGCCCAATACAACACTCACCCCGCCGAACCCGGGAACCCCTTTCGCACCGGCGACGCCTTTGCCTTCGACTTCGGGGCCGACGCGAAGATCGGCGTCACCAACGACTTCACCCTGGATCTCACCGTCAACCCCGACTTCGGCCAGGTCGAAGCCGACCCGTCGGAAGTCAACCTGTCCTCCTTCGAGTCCTTCTTTCCCGAGCAGCGTCCGTTCTTTCTGGAGGGCCGTCGGCTCTTCGACTTCAGCCTGCGCGGAGATCAGTTGTTCTATTCGCGTCGCATCGGCGGACCGCCGTCCGGCGACGTCGATAGCTCGGGCTACGTCGACGCGCCGGATTTCACCCGCATCCTCGGCGCAGCCAAGTTAACCGGCAAATCACGGCACGGCACCGCCGTCGGTTTGCTCTACGCCGCGACCGCCGAGGAAGAGGCCGTGATCGACGAAGCCAGCGCCCGGCGCCGCGAGGTGGTCGAACCCGCGACGCATTACACCACCGCGCGGGTGCAACAGGATTTCGCCAATGGTGCCACCGTTTTGGGTGGCATGCTCACCGGGGTCTGGCGGCCGGACCTCCCCACTCAGCTCGACGACCTCACCGACCTCGCCGTCACCGGCGGCTTCGATTGGCAACACCGCTGGGGCGACCGGGAGTATTTCTTCAACGGCGCGATCATCGGCAGTCACGTGGCAGGCAGCACCCGCGCCATCACCACGCTGATGGAGAACTCCACCCATCAATACCAACGGCCCGACGCCGCGCACCTCGCGGTCGACCCCACCGCCACCTCGCTCGAGGGTTGGGGCGGCGAGATGAAAATCGGGCGGGATGCCGGCAGCCGCTGGCGCTATGAGGGGGAGTTTTCCTGGAAGTCTCCCGGACTCGAACTGAACGACCTGGGCTTCATGCGCCGCGCCGATGAGTTCCGACCGCAGCTCGGTGTCGACTACGTGGTCGACGAGCCGGGAGCATGGTGGCGCGAGTATCGGCTGCGCCTGCGTTCCGCCGCCCAGTTCGAATGGAACGGGGTGAAACGAAATCATTTCGTGGCCCTGTTCGCGAATGGCCGCACCAATCACAATTGGCGCTTCGAAACCTTCCTGTCCCATCGTGGCCGCACGCGCGCCGCGCGACGGCTGCGCGGTGGACCGTCGATGCTCATGCCGGAGCGCTACTCGGTCGACTTCGACTTTGTCACCGATACCACCCGCAACCTGCAGTTCACCTGGGAAAGTGATCTTGATGTCGAAGCCAATTCGCCGTCGCTGAACTGGGAGGTCGGCCCCGGGGTGCGTGCCCGCGTGAAGGACTTTCTCAATGTGGAGGCCGGTGTCTCCTACCAATCGCGCCTGGAAGACCTGCAATGGGTGGGTGACACCGCGGACTCGCCCGGTCCGACCCGCTACATCGTCGGGCGCATGCAGCAACACACGCTCGCGACGACGCTGCGCCTCGACGTCAACTTCTCCGCGCGGCTTTCGCTCGCCTACTTCGGCAGCTTGTTTGGGAGCTCCGGCACCTTTGCCGATTTCAAGCGCGTGACCGATCCGCTGAGCAATCGTTACGAAGACCGTTTCGAACGTCTCGAAGGCAACCTGAGCTACGACGCTGCCTCGGACCTCTTCACCTCGCTCGACGACACCGGAGCCTATACCTTCGAAAACCCCGACTTCGACGTGCGCGAGCTGCAATCCAACCTCGTGCTGCGCTGGGAATACCGGCCTGGATCCAATCTCTACGTGGTCTGGACCCAGAACCGCGCCAACGACGATCTGGTTCGCGCCTTCGACGACTTCACCGAATACGACCGACTCTTCCGTTCCCCGGCCGAGAACACCTTCCTGGTGAAGCTCAGTTATTGGTTTTCGATCTAGGTCCTGTTGGGACGGGGTGAAGGTGGTCGAACGTTGAGCGCGAGCCCAGTGGCGCTGGGCCATGCTTGCGGGCTGACTCACCGGCATGCCCCGTTTGCCCCTGTTCCTTCGTGTCGTCGCAGTGTGCGCATGCCCGCTGTTCGCTTCCCCCACTCAGGCGCAAACGCGGGTGCCGGCGACGGACTCCCGCGTCGCGGTGATGGGACGCACGGTGGCGACCAACAACTGCGCGCTCACCATGGCCTATCCGGCCGTCACGCTGCGGTTTCGCTACGCCGGAGTCGCGCCGATGCTTCACCTCCATGCGAGCTCGGCCGACACCTCCTTCAACCTTTCCTGCAACGGTTGGGAACCCGTCACGCTGCGGCTCAAAGAGGGCGCCAACGATTTCGTATTACCCCTGCCACCCGCGCCGCCGGAGGGTTGGCTGATCGAGCTGGTCCGACGCAACGAAACCTGGATGGGCACCGTCGACTTCGGCGGGCTCACCCTACCGGAAGGTTGCACGCTGCTCGAGGCACCGGACCTGCCCGCGCGCAAATTTATGCTGATCGGCGATTCCGCTCCCTGCGGGGAGTTCATCGAACGCTTTCCACCGGAGGACCTCAACTCCCACCAGAAAACGATCAACGCCGGCCGCTCCTTCGGGGTGTTGCTCGCCAAGTGGCTGGATGCGCAATACCACATCATCGCCTACGGCGGCCGCGGCATTGTGACCGACTGGGCCGGTCGCACCGAAACCAACAACGCTCCGCAGTTTTTTCCCCTCGCGAACGCGGACGACCCCACCTCGCTTTGGGACCACGATCGGTATCAACCGGATGTCATCCTGATTCATTTCGGTATCGCCGATTTCCTCGCCCAACCGGTCGACAGCGCCGCCTACATCGGGGCGTGGGATGCCTTTCTCGACCAAGTGCGCGCGGCGCACCCCCAGGCGCCGATCGTGCTCAGCGAAGCCGTGCAACTCAGCGACGTGCCCGGAACCGTGCGTCAGCAGATGCGCGCCCAATTGCGGGAGTGCCTGGAGGCCGTCGTCGCCCGGCGCCACCAGCACGGTGATGCGACGGTCAGCTTCACGCCCCTGCGTCATCAACGCGGCGGCCCGACCGACCCGCATCCGATCGCCTTCCAGCATGAACAGATCGCGCTGGATCTGCTGCCTGCAATCAAGGCGGCCGCCGGTTGGTAAAGCGCAGCGCTCGCTTGCCACGACCGCCCGATCGGGCACACTTCGGGCATACCCCGACGGCGCTCGCTCCCAACCGTGCGACCCGCCGCTCCCCACCGGCTTGGCCAACCTCGGTTCGCCAGCGGCCTTTGTTCCCTTGGCAGTGATCCTCCCCTGTTCACCCCCAACCTTGTTTGCGCCATGAACGGAACCTCTCCCTTCGACTACGATGCCGCCCCGGAAACCAGGGCACGCATCGAAATCATCCCGTTGATCGATGTGATCTTCTTTTTGCTGGCGACCTTCGTGCTCTTCACCCTCTCGCTGGATCGCACTCAGGCCATCCCGCTGATTTTACCGCAAGCCGATCGGCAGGATCGCCTCGTCATCGAACCTGCCGAACCCGTTTTCCTCCAGGTCTCCGACCGCGGTAACTACTATTGGAATCAGGTGCTGATCAGCTTCCCGGAGGTGAAGGTGCGACTCGCCCACTACGCGACCCAACTTGATCCGAAGGTCATGCTCACCTCCGACGACCGCGCCAACTACGGCGACGCCATCCGCTTGCTCGACGCAGTGCGTGCCGCAGGCATCCAGCAGGTCTCGATGGAAACACGCTTCCGCGCAACCGGGAGGTAGCCCCCCCTCTCGAGTTCTAACCGATCACCCGCCGGTAGAGCGCCTCATATTGCGGCACGATCTGTTCGGTCGCAAACGCTGCGCGCGCGCGCTGCTTGGCGGCCTCGCCCATGCGTTGCCGCAGGTCATCGTCGCTCAGCAGCCGATCAAGCGCCTTGGCCACTGCGTCGCTGCTGCCGGCCGGCACCAACAACGCCGACACTTCATCCGTCATCACTTCGGGAATGCCTCCCACTCGCGTGGATACACTGGGGCAGCCGAAGTTGGCCGCTTCCAGGATACTCAGGCAGAAGCTCTCGGAATCGGAGGTGAACACGCCCACGTCCGCCGCCTGCAGATAGTCCTCCACCACCGAAACACTTTCACGCAGCACGATGGTGTCCTGCAGGCCGAGCTGCTTCACCAAACCTTGGTAGGGCGTGAATGAGCCGCCAGCCAGCACCACAACCTTGAAGCGCTCGCGCTCCGGCACTCGGGCCAAGGCGTTGAGCAACACGTCGACCCGTTTGACCGGCCGCAAGTTGGAGAGGTGCAACACCAGTTTCTGCTCGGGCTTCAGGCCCAGTTCCTGCCGCACCGCTTCACGGGGACGCGAGGCCGGCCGCGGATCGAAAAAATTGTGAATGACGTCGATCTCCCGCTGGACCCCGACAATCCGGTGGGTCTCGCGTCGCAGAAAATCGGATACGGCGGTCACGGCGTCGGATTGCTCCAACGCGTAGCGGATCGCCGGGGCGTAGCCCGGGTCACGGCCGAGTAGCGTGGTGTCCGTTCCGTGCAGGGTCGTCACCACCGCCGGGCGCTCCCCCTCGGGCAACATGGAACGGGCCAGAATCGCCGCGGTGGCGTGCGGCACCGCGTAGTGCGCATGCAGCACATCCAAGTGAAAACTCTGCGCGACGTCGGCCAGTTTCACGGAGAGCGGCAGGGTGTAGTCGGGATACTTGAACAGCTCGTAATTGCTGATCTCGACCGGATGGAAGAACACCCGCTCATTGCCCGGCTTCAACCGAAATGGCCGCTCATAGCTGATGAAGTGCACCTCATGACCGCGCGCCGCGAGTTCGTCGCCCAAGCCCGAAGCCAGGATGCCGCTGCCCCCCACCGAGGGGTAACAAATGATGCCGACGCGTAAGGAACGAGACTCAGCCATGGGGAAACCAGAAGGCTCAGAAGTGACGGCTGCTCTGCCCCACTTGATCGAGATCGCCGATGATCAGCGGATCGTTGGGGTAGAGCGCGATCGCATGGCCCCCGCCGGCGTTCTGCCCCAGCAGGCTGGCGCGGGTGATCTGCAACGCGCCGTAGTCACGGGTCTTCATTTGTGAAGCGTGTGCCGCCATGGCCTCACGCCAAACCGCGACGGCCTCGTCGCTCAGCGCATAAAGCAACGGCTGTCGGTCCCGTGGCACGGCGTCGGGTGTGACCGCGTAATAGAACAATTGGCGAATCGCATGACGCGGCAGATCGCGGAGCTGCTCGAGGCCGCCGTAACGCGCGAGGCGCGCCGCATCGCGCGTCATGCGGCCGACCGCCACATGATCGGGATGCTGGTTCTCTTCGGTCGTGAGCGTGAGCACGATCTCCGGCCTCACTCGACGAATGATCGCCGCAATGGTGCGCGCCCCGGCCCGGGTGTTCTCGATATTGGCATCACCGCCGAGGTCGATCCACTCGAGGGTGGCGCCGAGTTTGGCGGCGGCGGTCTCGGCCTCCTGCGTGCGGATTTCCGGCGTGCCATTGGTGCCGGACTCACCGCGCGAGCCGACCACCAGGTGAACCGGACGGCCGCGGCGCGTTTCGGCCGCGATCACCCCGCCGGCACCAAATTCGATGTCGTCGGGATGCGCGCCGAAAACGAGCAAGGGAGCTGGGTCAGATGGGGAGCTGGGCATAGGCTTCGCTGGAGTGGTCGATTTCATCGCGACCCACGAAGGTGATGTCGGGAGCGTCTTCCTTGCGCAAGTAGGCTTGTTCACCCGCGCCCGCAATGTAGTGCGTGCAATGCAGGACCGATTGCATCCACCCCAGGCGGGTGTCACGGGCGGGACTGATTTGCGCCTTGGTGTAATCGCACGGCGGCAGGGTCCGCCACGACGAACCGCCTTGATGAAGCTTCAGTTCACCGTCGACGCGGCGGGCCCGCACCGTTTCGCCGTCGCACGGCACGTCGACGTAAAAGTCATCGATGTCGCACGCGGCCTCGCGCACCGCCGGATCGCCGGAGCGCACCACGCGCACGCCATCCAACATTCCCATCGCCCGGTAGAGCTCGAGGCAGAAGTCGGCCACGTTGTCGGCCTGCACGGCCTTGAAGGCCTCCACCGCCGCCGGTTCGGCATACGCGCCGAGCGAACGCGCCATGTTGGCCTGCCAGGTCAGATCGATCGCCTTCGCGTAAAGCGGGGCGTATTTGCGCTGCAGTTTGTTCGCGAAACTGAAATTGAAGCACTGCGGCTCGCCGGTCTTCAGGTGACGCAGCGTGGTCTGCGTCTCCCGCGGGTCATGATCGGCATCGTGATAAAAGAAGACGATCTCGCCGCCCATCTCCTGTTGCAACCGGCGCGCGGTCCAAACCTTCGCCACCAAAAAGCGGCGGGGGAAAAAACCACAGGGCTGCTGCCCAAAGGCGATCACCGGCGAAGTGCTCATGCCGTTGCGCTTGGTTTGTTGCCGGGCAGGAAGACCTGAAACGCCAGGCTCAGACTGACAGCCAAACCGCAGCCGATGAAGTTATACCAGAGGTAGCTGATCTCGAGTTGGAAGAAAAACACGATGACCAGGGCCTGCGCCACGATGGCCGCCCAGAAGACCGCCGTGCCGCGCACGTGTTTGAGGAAGAAGGCGACCAGGAACACGCCCAGCACCACGCCATAGAAGATCGAGCCAAGGATGTTCACGGCCTCGATCAGGTTCTCGACCAGATTGGCGAAGAGCGCGAAGGCGATGGCCACAACACCCCACATGGCGGTGAACCATTTGGAAGCGGTGAGACTGTGCGCGTCATCCGCAGCCGGATTCCAGATATGGCGGTAGAAATCGACCGTGGTGGTCGAGCCGAGCGCGTTGAGTTCGGAGGCCGTCGAAGAAAGCGCCGCGCAAAAAATCACCGCAATCAACAAGCCCACCAAACCGTGCGGGAGCTGTTCCAGCACGAAGGTGATGAAGACGTAATCCGCATCGCTGGCCGCCAACTCGGCATCGGCCGCGACGAGCGCGGCCTTGGCTTCGGCGCGGATCGTCTCGGACTGCTCGCGCGCCGCCAGCATGGTGGTGCGCGCCGCGTCGGTTGTGGCCGCGTCGCCGCTGTCCCGGGCCGCGAGGAAGCTCTCGATGGCGGCTTGTTTTTCGACCTGTGCCGCGTCGAAGCGCGCTTCGATGGCCGCAAACTCCGCGCCGTGCTCACCGTCGAGTTGCTGTTGCCAGACCGCTTCGTTGAAGAACACCGGTTGGCGGTCGAACTGATAGAAAACGAAAACGAAGACGCCGAGCAGCAGGATGAAGAACTGCATCGGGATCTTGAGCACGGCATTGAACATGAGGCCCATGCGGCTCTCGCGCAGGGAACGTCCGGTAAGGTAGCGCTGCACCTGCGATTGGTCGGTGCCGAAATAGGACAGCGACAGGAACAATCCACCGAAGATGCCCGACCACACGGTGTAGCGTTCGTTGATGTCGAAGTTCCAATTGACGGCGTTGAGCTTGCCCATGGCCCCGGCCACCGCGAGGGCATCGTCAGAGGAAACGTCGGAGGGCAACTTCGCCAAGACCACGATGAAGGCAATGGCCATGCCGATCAGGATGACCGCCATCTGGTAGCGCTGCGTCAGGCTCACCGCCTCACTGCCGCCGGTCACGGTGTAGACCACCACGAGGATGCCGGTGCCGAGCACGGTGAGACCGAGCGGCCAGTCGAGCACCGACGACACGATGATGGCCGGCGCGTAAATGGTGATGCCGGCGGCGAGTCCGCGTTGCAGCAGGAAGAGCGCGGCGCCCAGCAGGCGGGTCTTCCCGTCGAAGCGTTTGCCCAGGTATTCATAGGCTGTATACACCTTGAGCCGGCGATAGATCGGCAGAAAGACGCCCGCGACGATGATGAGCGCCAGCGGCATGCCAAAGTAGTTCTGCACAAACCCGAGCCCGCTTTCGAAGCCCTGGCCCGGAGTCGACAGGAAGGTGATCGCGCTGGCCTGCGTAGCCATGACCGAGAGGCCGATGGTGCCCCAGCCGATGCGTTGGTCCCCCTTCAGATAGGTGTCGAGCCCGCCAACCTGACGGGTCGCCAGCACGCCGTAGACCGCGATGCTGAGAATGGCGCCGAAGAGGACGATATAATCGAGGGCGGTCATGCGTAGTGGACGCTGAAGAGCGTCATCACGATCACCATGATCCCGAAGATCACGAGCACCGCGGCGTAAACGCGACGCCACGTGGACACGCCGGGCAAACCGGTCTGCGCCTCGAGTTCGGCATCCGCATTTGGGGCGGCGTTGTGTTCGGCGAAGGTGGTCATTGCAGCTCGGCGATCAACGCGTCGTTCATGACCTTGTAGCCACTGCCCGGGCCTTCCTGGGCCACGGCAAATTTGGTCGAAGCCTCGGCGGCCGCCAGTGCCTCGGCCTTGTTGCCGAGCTTGGCGTGGATCTTGGCCTTCAGGTGCAACATCCAGAACGCGTTGGGGTTTTGCTTGAGCGCGAGATCGATCCACTTGGCGGCCTTTTGCAGGTCGAGGTTGTGGTCGTAGTAGAACCCGGCGGATTGAAAATAGATGTAGTCGCGCTGCTGCTGACCGGACGCCATGACGGCCTCGATCTGCGGGACCAGTTTCTCCTTCACGTCGACCGAGATCGGCACCGCGACTGTCGTGCGTTCCCAGGTGATGTTGAGGGTGGCGCTCTCATCGCGCAGGTCGTTGAACCACAACGAAAGGGTTTCAACCGGTTCGGCGAGCCGATGGGCCGGCACGGTGACGCGGACCAGATCCTCGGTCGCGTCGTAATTGAAGGCGCCCCACTGGTCGGCGACCTTGTTGAGGATCACGATCCACTCATCTTCTCCGGGCACGCTGAAGAGCCCGTAAGTGCCGGCAGGCACGGCCTCGCCGCCAAAGACGATCGGGGTATCAAAGGTGATCTTGGTCGCGGCGTTCGCGCCGGTGCGCCAGACTTCGCCGTAGGCTTGGAGTTCACCGAAGATTTCCCGACCTTTCACGCTGGGCCGCGAGTAGATGATCTCAAAATCGGTCAGACCCACGCGTTGGCGCAACTCGGCCGCCGGACTGGCGGCAGGGAAGTCAATCCGGTTGGACTGGGCTTGGCTCGGCACGAGCGAAACGCTCAGCAGCAAGCCGGCAAACAGGAGGGGAAATGGACGTTTCATTTGAAGCTGGAGGAGAGCGGATGGGACGGGCGGACAGCAAGGTATCCAAATGCCCGACATCGCGAGATCGCCCATCACTTTGTTTTGTTCCCTTAAACCTTGTCGAATCCGCGGCACCCCAAACGTTAACTTTTCATTTCCGGTCATTTCCGGAACCGGTTGCGATCGGGGCGGATCAGTGATCCTGTCACGCGAATCCGGTTCGCTCCCCTCTTTCAGCCACCTCGTCGCCCCCATGCCCTCGGACGCTGTCACCGAAGCCGTCACCACCAGCATCTGGTCGCATTTGTTGACGGTCGGGGGCTTCCTGCTGGCGGTGTTCGCGATTGCCCGGCTGATGAGCGACAAGCGCCAACCGGGTAACACCATCGCGTGGCTGCTGGGCATCGTGCTCATCCCCTACATCGGCGTGCCGCTTTACCTGCTGATCGGTGGTCGCAAGATCCAACAACTGGTCGCCCGCAAAAGCCGCGTCTCCCCTCGCCTCGCGGGCGCTCCCCTCGCCCGCGAAAGCACCCTGCAGCTCCCGGCCGCCCGCGCCATCGTGGCCAACGGGGCCGGTGAACCGGTCGGCGGCAACCGGGTGAAGCTCATCACCCAGGGGGAGAAGGCGTTCAACGAGATCGCCAGCCTCATTCGCGGGGCCAAGCACACCATCAACATCACCACCTTCATCCTCGGCCGCGAAGAGACCGGCCGGGCCATCGTCGCGCTGCTCGCCGAGCGCGCCAAAGCCGGCGTCAAGGTGCGCCTTTTGCTCGATGGCTTGGGCAGTTTTCTGGCCGCCCGCGGCTTTTGTGATCCCCTGCGCGAAGCCGGTGGCGAAGTGGTCACCTTCATGCCGGTGGCACCGCTGGCGACGCGCCACTCGGCCAATCTCCGAAACCATCGCAAGATCGCCGTCTTCGACGACCGCATCGCCGTGGTCGGCGGCCACAACCTGGCCCGCGACTACATGGGACCGACCCAATGGGCCAAACGCTTCACCGATTTTGGCACGATCATCGAGGGACCGGCGGTGGGCCTCATCAACGAGGTGTTTTATGCGGATTGGAGTCACGCCTCGGATCAGGACATCGAAACCCTGCGCGACGACAGCGAGGCCTGTTGCCCTCCCTCGGCCGGAGAGGGTGAGTTGCAGATCATTGCCAGCGGGCCCGATGTCGAAGGCGATCCGCTCTACGAGGGCATCGTGTCGCTCATTCAGGAGGCTGAACACAGCGTCTGGATCATCACGCCCTACTTCATCCCCGATGAGGTGCTGCAACGCTCGCTGCTCGTGAAAGCCCGTGCCGGCAAGGATGTGACGCTCATCGTCCCGGCGCGCTCCAACCACAAGATCACCGACTACGCCCGCCGCCAATACCTGCGGGAACTGCACCAGGCCGGCGCCCGGGTCCTGCTCTACACGCCCGGCATGCTCCACGCCAAGGCCATGGTGGTGGACGACCGCGTGGCCTTGTTTGGCTCGGCCAACTTCGACCTGCGCAGCCTGTTCGTGAATTTCGAAATCGGCGTCGGCGTATACTCCGAGGCCGACGTCGCGGCCATCCGCGGCTGGGCGGGCGAACTCGTGCGCGATTGCCGGGCATGGGCCCCGCCAGGTCGTCGCCCCTACCGCATCTTCAGCAATCTGGCGGAGGAACTCAGCCGCCTGCTCGCCCCGTTGTTATAGCCCAAAAAAGGGCCGGGCGAGATGCCCGACCCTCAGAAAGGTTAATTCGAGGTCAGCGACGCTCAGGCGAGGGCCGGCAAGCGATCCAGCAACGCGACGGCGTTGCGCACTTCACGTCGCATGTCGTCCAAGGCGCGGCAGGCTTCCTTCCACTTCTCGTCGGTCTTGTGCGCGTAATCCTCGCGCAGCGCGCTGACTTGGGAGCGGTAGTGCTCACGCAGCTCGTCCCAACGGGCATGCAGCTCCTCGAGACGCTGGTGGCTGGCGTGCAGCAGTTCGCGCGTGCGCTCGTTGAGGGTGTGTTTGCCCTGCGCCAGATGGTCGCTCATGCGGCGGCGCGCTTCCTGAAGCTGAGCGGCAATGATCTTGTCCTCATCCACGCGACGCAGGTCGTCCGCCAAACCGAGTTTGTGCAGCACCCAGATCGTCCACTTGGTCGGGTCGAACTGCCACCACTTCACGCCGTTGCGATAATCGTGCTGAAACTCGTGGTGGTAGTTGTGGTAACCCTCGCCGAAGGTGAAGAGGGCCATGATCCAGCTGTCGCGCGCGCTGGTGCGGCTCGAGTAGGGCCGGTTGCCGACGCTGTGGCAGAGGGAGTTGATGAAAAAGGTCATGTGCTGAACCGCGGTGACGCGAGCAACACCCGCCAGCAGGAAGGCCCCGAGGGCGCCGACCGGGCCACTGTAGAGCCAACCGAGCGCGGCCGGAATCAGGAAACCCGCGGTGACGGCGATGGGGACGTAATACTTGTCCTGCCACATCACGAGCTTGTCCTTGCGCAGGTCAGCGACGTTGTCCCACGGCGGCTCCGGGTTGATCTTGAAGAGGATCCAACCGATGTGGGCATGCCAAAACCCCTTCGAGATATCGTAGGGATCATCATCGTGGTCGGTGTGCTTGTGGTGACGACGGTGGTCGGACACCCAGGCCAACGCGCAGTTTTCAAACGCGGCCGCGCCAAACACCAGCGTGAGGAAACGCACCGGCCAGGCGGCTCTGAAGGCCTTGTGCGCGAAGAGGCGGTGGTAACCGAGCGTGATGCTCAGGCCCGTCGCGATGAAGAAGGCGAGAAACAGCGAGATCTGGAACCAATCGAGCCCGACTTTCCAAATGTAGTAAGGAACCGCAGTCAGCGTCGCGATTCCCGTTCCGATTAGAAACGAGCTGTTGGTCCAGTTGATTTGAGTTCCGGGAATACGAAATGGCACAGGAGTCCGACCGTGGGTGGCCCGACCGAGCGCAGCGAGCGCAAAAACTGCGTATTTTTTGCCGCGTGCTGGCCGTTCAGCGGCACCGCTTTCCGAGGGAGAACCTCGAATCTAGGTCTCCGCCGGCCGCTCGACCACAAACCACATGTTGTCACTCGTGGGCAAACGGTCGCGCCACCCCGGCTTGCGCACCCTCAGGCCCGCGGCCTCCACCGCCCGCGTCAGCGTCTCGGGCGTGAAATAGTTGACGTGGTCCGGGTAACGAAACCCGCACCAACGCTCCCGTCGAATCCGTCGGTTCCAACTGGCGAAATTCGGCACCTTGATGATCACGCGGCCACCCGGCACCAGTTTCGAGCCGCAGGCTTTGAGCAGGTTCACCGGTTGCACCTCATGTTCGAGAAAGGACAACAGGACGATCAGGTGAATGCTGCGGTCTTCGATCTCCGCCATGCCGTCCAGCGCCGCCTTGGCGATGCATTCGCCCTCAAAGGCGGAAAAACGTTCCTGCGCCTCAACTGCCTGCGCGGTGGAGACCTCGATTCCCACCGGCCGCACGGGCTCCTCGCCGCGCTGCTGCATCAACTCCGGAATCTGGACCGTTTTTTTCCCGTCCCCGCAGCCGACATCGAGGAAGCGCAACGCCTCCTCGCCCGGCATCGTGCGCCGCAGATCGCGCAGGTGCCGGAGGGTCGTTTTCACGATGTGGGGACGGCGGAGGTTGAGCCGCATCCACTTCACGATGCCGCTGATCCACGACAGCACCGGCTCCTCGCGCCGCCGGCGCTGCTTCTCCGCAGCATAGGTCTTTTCCCACGCGAACTCCTCGGCCAGCCGATCGTAGGTGGGCGGGTTCTCCAAGAAAACCATTCCCGTTTCCCGACACTCCACCACTCGCCATTCACCCCGTGAATACGGGGTTTCCTGCGTCGGTGTGTGGGTCCCGGTGAGCGGATTGGGACGAACGGCTTCGGACGGGGTATTCAAAGCGAAGTCCCAACCCCACAGCGCCCGACCCGGGGGATCAACCTTAAGCGCCTATCAATGGAAAATATTCATACCCGATCGCCAGACGCCGGAGCCGACACTGGGTCAGCTCGCAACCGACTGGACCAACTTGAAGTTGACCGCATCCCGCAGGGCTTCCCAAGACGCGTCGATGATGTTGTCGCTCACGCCGACCGTGCCCCAGATGTCTTCGCCATCACTCGATTCGATGAGCACGCGGGTGCGACTATTGGCCCCGAGGCCACTCTCAAGAATGCGCACCTTGTAGTCGCGCAGCTCCATTTCGCGGAGTTGCGGGTAAGCGCCGTCGAGGGCGAGGCGCAGCGCTTTGTCGAGCGCGCCGACCGGACCAACGCACTCCGCCACAGTGTGCACCACCTCGCCGTTGACCTTCACCTTCACCGTGGCCTCGGCGCAAAGCTCGCCGGCCTGGTGCTCGATCATCACGCGATAGCTCACCAGTTCGAAGAAAGCCGGGGCCTGCCCCAGCGAGCGCGCGATGAGGAGCTTCAGGGAAGCGTCGGCGGCTTCGAATTCGTAACCCTTAAACTCGAGTTCCTTCAGCTCCTCGATGAGCGTCTTCATGGCCTCGCCCTTTTCTTCGAGGTCGAGGCCGAGCTCGCGGGCCTTCATCGCGACCGACGAACGGCCAGCCATATCGGAGACCAGCACGCGGGTGCGGTTGCCCACCAGCGCCGGGTCGATGTGCTCGTAGGACGACTTCACCTTCTGCGCCGCATTGGCGTGCAGCCCGCCCTTATGGGCAAAGGCCGAGGCGCCGACGTAGGGCGCCTTGGTGTCGGGGCGCAGGTTGGCCAGCTCGTCGAAGTAGAGCGACAACTCGCGCAGCTCGCCGAGGTTCGCGGCACAGGGCGCGGTTTTGCCCATCTTAAGGAAGAGGCTCGGGAGCACCGAGATGAGGTTGGCGTTGCCGGTGCGCTCGCCGTAGCCGTTGGCCGTGCCTTGCACGAGGGTCGCCCCGCCCGCGACGCCGGCGAGCGAAAGCGCGACGCCGAGCCCACAGTCGTTGTGACAGTGCACGCCGATCTTGTCGCCGCCGAACTCGGCCACGGCCTTCGCGACGATGGCCTGAAAATCGTTCACCATCGAACCGCCGTTGGTGTCACACAGTGTGAGGTTGCTCGCCCCACCCTTCAGCGCGGCAGCCAGGGTCTTGAGGGCGTAGTCCGGATCGGCCCGGTAACCGTCGAAGAAGTGCTCGGCGTCATAGATCACCTCCCGGCCTTGAGCAACGAGGTAGCGCACGGAGTCCTCAATCATGGCCAGGTTCTCCTCGAGGGTGGTGCGCAGGATCTCGGTGACGTGCAGATCCCAGGTTTTGCCCACCAAGGTCATCACCGGCATGCCGCTGTCGAGCAGGGTGCGCAATTGGGCGTCCTCCTCGGCCTTCACCCCGGCGCGGCGGGTGGAACCAAACGCGGCGAGCTTGGCGTGCTTGAGCTGCAGCTTCTGCGCCTCGGCGAAGAACGTGATGTCCCGCGGATTCGAGCCCGGGAAGCCGCCCTCGATGTAATCCACGCCAAAGGCGTCGAGCTTCTCGGCGATGAGGAGTTTGTCCGTCACCGAAAAGCTAATACCCTCACCCTGCGTGCCGTCGCGAAGGGTGGTGTCGTAGATCTTGACTGTTTGGTTGTTCATGAGGGGGAGGATCAGGTTTGGCGGTTTGCTGAGGTCGGGCCAAAACAAAAAACCCCGGGCGGCGGGCCCGGGGTTTCAGGGAGATTGGCGAGGATTGAATCAACCGCTCATGCCGCATCGACCTGCCCGGGCGCACGGGCAACCGTAATAATCGCGGCAATAATGATGGCGGAGTTCACGACCTCAGGTCATGCCTCCTGGTCTCGTGCTGTCGAGCGCAAAGCAGAATTCAATGCATCAACAGGTAGGCACGCGCAGATGAATTTCTACCGCAATCTCTGCCTCGTCATGTTTTGCCTCGTGGCGATCGTGATGGTTACCGGGTGGTCCGCTTACGATCGTGTTTCGAAGTATGAGTTCATCCGCGCCCAGGTGATCTGCGTGATGTTGCTCACCTTCTTCTGGCACCACTTCAAAAACGAATCGAAGCTGATGACGGAGCGTGGACACCAGTAGAATACTCGCTATGTCTCTGGTCGCGACGACGACCAAATCTAGCTCGGCGTGAGCTAAGTCCGAAGGAGCTCGCTCGGTGTCTTTACCTCCACGCGGGCACGTCGAAAGTCCCGCACGTTGCGGGTAATGATGACGTCCAACTTGCTCTGCAACGCGACCGCTTCCTGCACCGCGTCTTCAAAGTCGGCCACATCGCTCTCCAGCGCCTGACCGAAGACCCGCGAGTTCAGTTGACCCAATCGACACAGTTTCAGGAGCGTCGAAACCATCCTCCTGGCCCGAACTTCGCCCAACGCTTTGCGTCCGAGATAGTGCAGGGTCGTGATGGTGTTAGGGCTCAACCAACCTTCGATTTCGCCGGCCTCCACCCGGGCCAATACGGCTGCGGAATCCGCCCAATGGGGTTCCCGCATGAGCCACACATCCAGGACCACATTGATATCGATGAGCACCTTCACTGATGTTTCTTTTCCAGATGGGCTTGGTAATCAGCACCGGCAACCGTCGACCGACTGTTTTTCATCACGCCGAGCATTGAGGCCGTCAGAGGCGGCAGGTCGGCTGCTGCAGCCTCATCCTCCTGTTCGGCGATATATTCTCCAAATACCTGCGAAACGGACGTCCCCCTGCGATGAGCTATGCGTTTGGCTTTGCGAACCAGGCCCTCATCGATGCGAAGCGTGAGTTTCGTTTTCATGACGTATAGACTCTAAATTCCATACGTCAGGTCAATTCACAAGCCAAGCTCGAGACGCCGGTGCGTGGACGGCTACGCGCCGCGCTTACGCACGAAGCTGTAGAGGCCAATGGCGAAGAGGAGGCCGAGGCCAACGAGGCCCCAGGTGCCGGCCGTGCCACGGTTGCTCAGGGCCCAGATGCTGGCCAGGGTCGCGGCACTCGTGGCGCCCACCATCAGCAGGTTGGTCACAATCCGAACGCCACCGGTGGGGCGGTTTTCGCCCAGCGCGCCCTTGCTGTTCATTAGCAGAAGGAAGGTAAAATAGGCGATCGGCAGCAGCGTCGTGGCGATGACCGAGGCGGGGATCGCGACCGCTGCCCGCGAGGCCCCCGTCCACACCACCGGCGCAAGGAAACCGCTGATCGCCGGCATGAGCGTGCCGATCTTGAACACCGTCGGACTTTCGTCGCGCTTGAACAACGCGCCGATGGCCAGGCCGTTCATCAGAATCAGGATGATGATGCTCGACCACGCCATCGCGATCACGCCGATGCCGAAAACGAGATTCGCGCCAGCTTTGCCCAGCACCGGGGCCAACGCGGCGGAGAGTTGCCCCGCGTCGCGCGAAGCGAGCATGGCGGCCATCTGGCGGTCGGCTGGAGCCAGGGCGGCGCGGGCGACCGCTTTGCCATCCGCTTCGAGGCTACTGAACGCCGCGCCGTCGCGGGCGGACAGGAAACCGTCCGCCGACGCGTTGTAGGAGCGCACCATGGCCGGCCGCACGCTGCCGTCGGCGGCGAGCACGTCGTCGGTCTTGGTGTAAAAGGCACTGCCGGCCGCGATCACCAGACAGCTCGTCGCAATCACAAAGGGGATGAAGAGGCCGAGCGAAAGGTCGAACATCGACAGCTCGCGATGCTTCCGCTTCCAACCGCGGCGCAGCAGCGTGTAAGGCAGCAGAAAGGTCATGTTGATGCCCACCGCAGTGCCACCGGCCGCGATGATGATGTCGCGTTGGGAGTTGGAAATAATCTCGCGCCATAGCGGCTCGTGCGCCCCCGTCGCCGCCGCGACTTCGGCGAGCTGCGGCGTCGGTTCGTGCAACTGCTGCAGATGGGGAATCAAGCCGGCCAGCGCCGCGCCCACGTCGATCTGCCCCCGACTGATCAGCATGCCCACGACGAGGAAGAAGGACAACACCACCACGGCCACGAGCACCTTGAGCACGAGCTCGAATAGGCGGATGCCTTTGCTGCCCGATTCATAACCCCACACGATGAGCACCGACAAGACGGCCAATACGCCGCCGATGATCCATGGCGCGACCGTGCTGTTCGCCCAACCGGGCGTGAGGTTTTGCAGGAAGGTCGAGGTCGCCAACGCAAACTGCGGCAGCGCAAACACCACGTTGGCCACAATGGTCGCCAACGCCCAGGCGATCGCCAGCACCGGCGTGAGGTGACGGCTCACCGTGAGCATCGGCCGCTCCCCCGTCGAAAGCGTCACGTAGGCGATCGCCGACAGCATGGTGATGCCACACAGCATCGCGAAGGGTTGAATCCACAACAGGTGGGGGCCGGCCACGATGCCGATGAAGAGCGAGCCCGCCAGGCTGCCACCGCCGAGGGTGATCGCCCCCTGCAGCCACCCGGGCCCGGACAATTTGGCGTAGGTTGCCAGCTTGCCGAAAAATCCGCTGTTGGCGGCTGCTTCGATCGCCGCGTCCTCGGGACGCTCCACGTTGTAATCAATGGCCATGGTGGGGTTGGGGGAATGGGGTTGGGCGCGGCTCGAAGGCCGCAGGTGGGGAAGCCAGACACCTTTGCGCCCCGGACCGGCGGGGCGAGGGCAAAAACTTCGCAGGAACCGATACCATTGGGCGACCGCCGGTATCGAACCGCCGCGCGGTGCATCCCGATGAACTAGGCTTGGCGCGAACGCGAATCCACGCCAGAGCAAGACTCGCCCTCCCCTTTTTCACCATGCGGTCCGCGCCATCCTCAACGTCTCCCGCCGGCTTCATGCTCCAACGCCGCCATTGGTTTGGGATCGCCGTCGCGCTCGGCCTTCCCTGGTGCGGTTTGGTCGTCGCCATTCTTTTGTTGCGTGCGCCGGCCGCCGTGCCCGGCGACCCGACGGCCGCCTCGGCCGCGCCGGCCGTGACGCACGACGCCTTGCCGACCCAGATCGTGACTGGCCCCTGGGGGCAGTTGGAACTGAATCGGGTCGTCATCGAACCCCCGGACGAACTCATCACGGTGGACGCCCACCGGATCGAGTTTGTGGATTGGCACTTTCCCGGTTTCGCCGAGGCGCAGGTCACCGCCCTGCTGAGTCACGAAGAACTCAACCCCGAGCAACGTGAGGTCCTGCTTGACCGCCAAAACTGGCAATTGCGCAGCGACCGTATCGTGGTGCGCGTGCCCAAGCCGATCGTGCTGGGTCTGAGTCCGGAGGCCCGCCGCGTCATCTACGCCGTGCTCTCGCCTTTCCGCGAAAACAACGGGCAGTGGGCTCCCGCCAGTTTTCGCGCCGAATCGGCCCACGACTGGTTCGCCAACAGCGGCCTGACCGCGGACACGGTCGCCATCGTGCAGCCCCTGCTCTATCGCCGCGGCAACTCCCTGCTTTTTTCCGATCTGTCGCTGATCCTCGCGGACATCAAGACCCAGCGCCAACGTCTGCTTCTGCTGCGCACCCTCGCCCGCTCCACCACCCAATTCGCCAAGCTGCGCATCCACGCCCAGTCGGATCTCAACGCCATCGTCGACTACTGGTCGGGCAGTCAACGCAACCGCGACATCGCCCCGCTCCTGCGCTCGATTCCGCGCGACGGCGACGGCTTCACGATCGATATCGTGCACCTCCTGCCCCCGGTCGCCCGCCGCTTGGTTTACACCTACGACTCGCCCCCGCCACCCGGCCAGGAACCGTTTCGAGACTGCCATTGGACGGCGCTGAACTTCGCCAACAGCGAACCGGACGACCGCTACCGCGACCTCCAATTCGTGCGCGACGCCTACCAGAGCAACTACCTGCCCGTCACCGATGACCCGCGACTCGGCGATCTCTTCCTTTTCGTGACGGAGAAGGAAATCGTGCTCCATGCCAGCGTCCACATCGCGGGCGATCTCGTCTTCACCAAGAACGGTTCCTGGGCGGCCGCCCCCTGGGTGCTCATGCGCATGCCCGACCTGCTGGCGCTCTACCCCTCGGACACCCCCCTCGACATCCGCCACCTGCGCAAAAAGAACTAGATCAGCCCAAGTTCACCGGATCGACATCCAGCACCTGGATCACGTCGTCCGGCCAGGCGAAGGCCTGCCGCATCGCATTCAGATCGCCGATCACCCGCGTCACGCCGTGGGTGAAATACCACACCTGGAACCGGTAGTGGTCCTTCACCTTTTCAATCGGAGACGGCGACGGCCCCCGCACCTCCAAGCGATCCCCCATCTCGGTCTCGACCTTCCGCGCCCACTGCTCCGCGAAGAACTGCAGTTTCTCCGGATTTGGTCCGCGGAACGAGTGGTGAATGAGGTGTTGAAAAGGTGGATACCGAAAGTCCTTCCGCAGCTTCAGCTCCCCTGCGGCGAAACCGTCAAAATCCGCCGAGCGCGAAAACTGGATCGCCTCCGCCTGCGGCGTGAAGGTCTGCACCACCACCACGCCGGCCCGATCACCCCGCCCGGCGCGCCCGGCCACCTGCACCAACAATTGAAAGGTGCGTTCGGTCGCGCGGAAGTCCGGCATGTGCATCGAGATGTCCGCGTCGACCAAGCCAACCAGCGTCACGTTGGGAAAATCGAGTCCCTTCGCGATCATCTGCGTGCCCACCAGGACGTCGATCTTGCCCGCCCGAAACTCCGCCAACACCTGCCGAAAGCGGTTCTTCTTCGTCATGGTATCGGTATCCATTCTCTCGATGCGCGCGCGCGGCAGCACCCGTTGCACCGCCTCCTCGACGCGCTGCGTGCCGAGGCCCCGCCAGCGAATCTCCGGCGAATCACACTCCGGACACCGCACCGGCGCACCGCGTTCATGGCCGCACAGGTGGCAGCGCAGGCTTTCATCGGTGCGATGGTAAGTCATCGAGATGCTGCAATGCGGACATTCCTCCACGTGCCCGCAGGAGCGGCAGATCATCGAGGACGAATAACCGCGCCGATTGAGGAACAGGATCGTCTGCTCGCGCTTCTCAAACCGGTCCTGCATCTCGCGCACCAGCTTTTGCGAGAGCGTCGCCATCCCGCGTGAACGCATCACTTCGATGCGCATGTCGACCACGTCGATGAACGGCAGTTGGCGATCGTCGATGCGCTGCGTCATGCGCAGGTGTTTGTAGCGCCCGGCCTGCGCATTGGCGTAAGTTTCCAACGAGGGTGTGGCCGAGCCCAGGACACAATGGGCGTGGTTCAACTTGGCCCGCATCACCGCCACATCGCGCCCGTGATAGCGCGGGGTCTCATCCTGCTTGTAGGCCGGCTCGTGTTCCTCATCGACCACGATGAGGCGCAGGTTCTGCACCGGCGCAAATATGGCCGAGCGCGCGCCCACCACGATGCGGGCCCGCCCGGTCGCGAGGTCATGCCAGCCATCGACGCGTTCCCCCTCGCTCAGGTGACTGTGCCACACCACCGCGGCATGACCGGGCGCGATGGCCTCCAAACGACTGCGCAGCCGCGCCACCGTTTGCGGGGTGAGCGCGACCTCCGGCACCAAAAAGACGACCCCGCCTCCCAGCTCCAACGCCTCGTGAATGGCCCGCAGGTAGACCTCGGTTTTGCCCGAACCGGTCACGCCCTGCAGCAGCGTCACCCCGAAGGTGTCCCGTTCGATCTCCGCCTTCAGCGCTTCGTAAGCGGCCTGCTGTTCGGGATTCAGATTGTGCGGCAGCGCCGCCACCAGTTCGCCGGCGGCAAAGTCATCCTGGTAGGCCACGCGGTTCACGCGGCGCGTCTCTTCCCGCAGCACGCCGCGTTTGAGCAAGGCGTTGGCCGAGGCCGCGCCCACGCCCAACCGTTTCAACACGAGCGTCTTTGCCACCGGCCGAAATTGCTGCACCAGGAAGCCATACAACTTGGCCTGCTGCGGCGCCTTGCGCTCCAAAGCCGCGACCTCCTCCGGCGCCAGCTTTTCCGCCACCACCAACAGCTTCTCCTGCTTGAGCGCCGCCGCCCGCCGTACCGCCCCCGGCAACATGGTTTCGATGATGCCATCCAAGGGCGCGGCGTAGTAGACCGCCATCCACTTGGCCAACTCCAGCAGATCCGGCGGCAGGGCCGGAAAGTCGTAAACCAGCTCGGCCAGATTCTTGAGCCGATCGACCGGAAAATCACTCGGCGCACCCACCGCTCCCACGATCCCGAGCGTGAAACGCCGCCCGATCGGCACCCGCACCAAGGACCCCAGACCCACGGCATGCTGCAAGCGCTCCGGCACCTTGTAGTGGAGCAGTTTGTCGAATCCAGCGATGGGATGCACCCCGACGATCATGAGGCCCCCTGCATTGGCCGGGCTGTCGCCGGAAGCAAGCGCAGGAGTCCGCCACCGGCTCGTAACCCGACATTGACACTCCCGCCGCGGGCCCGTGACAGTCTGCGACTGTGAGCAACGACGCCGCGCGCGAAAAATTCAAAACCTACCTCGGAACCAAGGGGCTGCGCGTGACCAACCAGCGCATCGCCATCTTCGAGGCTGCCTTTGCCCAGACGGAACACGTCACCGCGGAGGAACTGCTCGAACACGCCCGCGCCATCGACGACTCGGTTTCCCGCGCCACCGTTTACCGCACCCTGCCGATCATGGTGGAGAGCGCGCTCCTGCGCGAAGTCGATATCGGCAAGAATCTCAAATATTACCTGCCCAACCTCGAGGGCGGCACCGAGGTCGCGCAGGTCATCTGTCTCGACTGCGACAAGATTTTCGAAATCAACGCGCCCTTCATGGAGTGGTATGGCAACTCTGTCGCCTCCAAGGTGGGCCTGCGTCCCGTTTCCCAGCGCCTGCAGGTTTCCGCCCGCTGCAACGCGCTGCGCGACGCCGGAGTCTGCAAACACCGTTCGGCCTGACCGGTCCGATTCGGTTCGCTCCCCTCGCCCGCCATGGCCCGCAAAGAAGACCCGGAATGGGAAATCGGCTTTTTTGAGTCCGTGCTCAAACGCGACCCGCGCTACATCGACGTGATCGCGATCCTCGGCGGCCTCTACACCAAAACCGGCCGCATCGCCGATGGGCTCCGCATGGATCGCCGCATGGTCAAACTCTGTCCCGAGGACGCCACCGCGCACTACAACCTCGCCTGCTCCCTCGCCCTCACCGACCGCCGGGCCGATGCCATCAGGACCCTGCGCCACGCCATCGAACTCGGTTACGCCGACTACGACTGGATGGAAAACGACCCCGACCTCACCTGCCTGCGCGAGTATCCGGAATTCCACGACCTGATCACCTACTTGAAAACGAAGTAGTCCCGCCTCCCTTTTTGCCCATGCCTGCCGTCCTCGACTACGAACCGCTCATCGTCGCTCCCCGCGCCGCGCCGCCCGCGCTGACCGCCATTCAGGAGGAGATCCTGCAGCTCAAAAAAGAGCGCAACGCCGTGATCCTGGCCCACAACTACCAGATCGAAGCCATTCAACAGGTGGCCGACTACGTGGGCGACTCGCTGGGCCTCTCCTACCAGGCCCAGGCCGCCGAGGCAGACGTCATCCTGTTCTGCGGCGTGCACTTCATGGCCGAGACCGCCAAGATCGTGAATCCCGGCCGCACCGTGCTCCTGCCCGATCTCGAAGCCGGTTGTTCGCTGTCCGATTCCTGCCCGGCCGACCGCCTCGCCGCCTACAAGGCCGAGCACCCCGAGGTCTACGTGGTCGCCTACATCAATTGCTCGGCCGGCGTGAAGGCCCTCTCCGACGTCATCTGCACCAGCGGCAACGCCAAAAAGATCGTCAGCCAGGTGCCGGCCGATCGCGAAATCCTCTTTGTGCCCGACCAGAACCTCGGCCAGTGGGTCAGCCAGCAGACCGGCCGCCCGATGCAACTGTGGCCGGGCAGCTGCTACGCCCACGTGCAGTTCACCACAGCCGCCATCGAGAAGATCCGCCTGCAGTTTCCCGACGCGCCGGTCGTCGCCCACCCCGAGTGTGTCCAGGCCGTGCGCGACCTCGCCGACGAGGTGTGCTCGACCGAACTCATGGTGAAGTTTGCCCAGGAACATCCGGCCGAACGCATCATTGTGGTGACGGAAAGCGGCATGCTGCACCGCCTGCAAAAAGACGTGCCGCACAAGACCTTCATTGCCGGCCCCACCAACACCTGCGCCTGCAACGACTGTCGCTTCATGAAGATGAACACGATCGAGAAGGTGCGCGACGCCCTCAAGAACATGGCCCCGGCAATCGAGATGCCCGAGGACCTGCGCAGCGCCGCCCTCGCCCCCATCCAGCGCATGCTTGACTGGAGCCGCGCCTGAGTTCCGGCCCACCCGCATTCGACGGGGCGCACGGGTTACCTGAAAATTTTTTGCATTATTTAGGCATTAAATCGAACAAGCGCGTGGCGAGGTGGTCATTGCGTGCATCTGCCCCTATCATTTGGGTTTCTCGCGCCCCGCGCGACCGGAAACCGTAGGGCGGTTCACCCCACCACTAATCCCAAATCCCTACCCTATGCGTATCCACTCAACGAAACGGGCGCTGTTCGCCGCCTTCGCGTGCCTCATCGCCCTGCCCTTGTCCGCCGCCGTGATCCGGCTCGACGCGACCCTCAACGCCGAACAGGAAACCACCACCAGCAGCTCACCCGCCTTCGGCACCGCCACGCTCTGGTATGACACCGCCGCCAACACCTTCACACTCGACGTGGATGTGAAGGCCTTCGCCAACACCATCACCGGATCCCATCTCCACGAAGCCCCGGCTGGATCCGCCGGCGGCGTGGTGACCGGTCTGGGAGATGAGTCGGTCTACACCCGCGACGGCAACAAACGCACCGCCACCTTCACCAACCTCACCTACGGCGGCGACCCCGCCACGCTCCTGAGTGGCGGCACCTACCTCAACCTGCACAGCGCCACCTACCCTGGTGGAGAGATTCGCGGGCAGTTCACCGCCAACCCGATCAAGCTGTGGGCAAACCTCACTCCCGGGCAGGAGACCGCCACCGTCGAGAGCGGCGCCTATGGCGCCGCGCAAATGTGGATCAACCCCAACACCGGTAAATTCAGCCTGACGGTTTTTGCCTACAACTTCACCAACACGCTCGCCAACTCTCACATTCACGAGGGCGCGGTCGGCGCCAATGGAGGTGTGGTCAACGGTCTCGGAGCAGCCGATGCCTACAATCAGAATGGCAACACTTATTCCCAAATGTGGAGCGACGTCGACTACGCCGGTAACATCCTCACCCTTCTCAATGGTGGCGCTTACATCAACGTGCACTCCGACGTTTACGCCCCGGGCGAAATCCGCGGCCAGCTCTGGGTCTCCACCGCCACCACGGGCTCCCGTCTCGCCAACGTATCCAGTCGCGGCATGGTCGGCACCGGGGACGCGTCCCTCGTCGTTGGATTCGTGGTGGAAGGCACGGAGCCGCTCGCGGTCGTCGTCACCGGCCGCGGTCCGGTGCTCACCGAATTCGGCGTCAGTGGCGCCCTTGCCGATCCCGTGCTTTATGTGCACGATCGCTGGGGCAACCAACTCGCCTGGAACGACAACAAAGCCGATGCGCTCTACCTGAGCTCGATCCAAAGCTCGGGTTTCCTGCCGACCATGGACACCGAGGCGACCGCCATGCTGCTTCTGCCGCCCGGCCCGCACACGATGACCGTAAATGGCGTCGCCGACACCACCGGTATCGCCATCGCCGAAGCTTTCCAGATCAGCAACTAGTTCGGCTTAAACACCAACCTACCTGCAATGAGCCGGTCCCGCTGCGGTGGGGCCGGCTTTTTCGTTTCAGCGCCGCAAGCCAAACAGCAGCTGCAGACTGGTCTGGAGATCGCGATCCGGCACCGGCTGACCACGTCGTGTGCGCACGAGGTCCTTGCAACGGCAGACTTTGAGCTCGTCCTCGTCGGTCCAAGTCACCCGCACTTCGTCGCGCTTAAAGCCCTTGAGGTCCTCGGCCCGCAATTGCCGCCAGGCAAAGGGCAGCCCAAAGCGATCGAAACTCACCTCCCAGCCGGCCGGAGTCCCCGGCGGGGTCGGTCCCACCCGCAAACTCGGGTAACGCTCGACGAAGTCCGGGGTGCGCCGCGCCGCCACCCGCACCTTCACCGCCGGCTTCAGGCCGCGCAAATAGTCGTCAAACGTATCCACCTGTTGGGCACGAAAGGCGTTGTAAAACGCCAAGGGGTCGAAGCCGACCAGGTTCATGCCGTTCCAGACCCCATGCTGGTTCTTGCTGCCGAACTTCTTCCAGTCATACCAGCGCTGAAAACCGTCCGTCAGCCGCAGTCCCATTTCGAAATGCACGTGCGCCCGGTCCTTCGGGATCGTGTAGCCTCCCGCGCTGCGGCCCATGATCCCGATCACCTGCGAGGTCGTCACGCCAGCCCCGACTTGGATCGCCGGGTCCACCTCCGCCAAGTGCGCATAAAGCGTGTAGATCGATGGTGCCGTGCCCACGTGCTCAATCACCACGTAGCGACCGTAACTGCTCGCGCCGGCCCGCGGATTCACATGCCGCACCACCCCGCCGAGCACCGCATACACCTCGTCCGTGGCTTCCCCCCGCCGGTCACGCGAGATCGGCATCAAATCGAGGGCCTCATGAAATTGATTCCCACCCGTGCGCACGCAGCCGAACAGCCCGGACTCCACCTCGCCAGAAACCGTCGGCTGGATAAAAGCCTCCAGCCCTTCGCCGTTGGCGTAGGCGTGGTTGGCCGTCGGCCAGCCCAAACGCAGCCGGTAATCCGGCGAGGACTGCGCCACGCTCGCGACGACCGCACTCAACGCGATCACGAAAAGAGCCACAAAACGGTTCACCCGGACCACCCAAGTCACGAACCCGCGCTGGCGCAAATCGCTCATGCGCTCATTGCCTCCATGATCTCGCCCCCCACCGCGTCGGCCACCAGTCGGCCGGCGGTGGTGAGTCGCACCGAGCCGTCTTCCCCGCGCGCGGCCAATCCCTGGTCAATCAACCGCGCCAACACCCCGCGGGCGGCCGACCAGTTGCCGGCCGGGAACCGTCGCGCCAACGCCACGGGATCAATGCCCGCGTTCGTGCGCAGGCCGAAGATCAAGGCATCCTCGGCCAGCAGTGCCGGCGTCAGCTTCACCCGGTCCTCCGTCATCCGCTGCCCTTGCTCGACCTGCTCGCGCCAGCGCGTGAGATCGGCCGTGTTCGCGCCGCGCCAACCCTGGGCTTGCGACGCCGCGGAGGGACCGAAGCCCTGCCACTCATGCATCGCCCAGGTATTCAGATTGTGCGCACAGCGATGGCCGGGGCGCGCGAAGTTGGATACTTCGTATTGCGCGTAACCCGCCGCCGCGAGGCGCTCCCACGTCACTTCGTAGAGCCGCGCCTCGTGCTCCGGGTCGAGCTTCACCTTCCCCTCGGACAACTTCACCCAGAGCTTGGTGTCTTCCTCAAAGGTCAGGCAATAGGTCGAGAGGTGGTCCGGCGCGAGCGCCAGGGCCGCCGCCAGATCGGCCAACCAAGCCGCCTCATCCTGGCCGGGCAGCGCAAACATCAGGTCGATGTTCACGCTGGCGAAACCCACCGCGCGGATGCGCTCGTAGGCCCGATGGATCTGTTCCAGCGTGTGTTGGCGGCCGAGCGCGTCGAGCAGCGCGGGCTGAAAACTCTGCGCGCCCATCGAGATGCGGGTCACGCCCACGTCCTTGAGCGCCTGCAGGCGCGCCGCGGTCACGCTGGCCGGCGCCATCTCCACGCTCCATTCCGCCGGGGCCTCGTCACCACAGTAAGCGCGGACCAGGTTTCCGAGCCGGCCGAGATCACGCGGCGACAGCAACCCCGGCGTGCCCCCGCCCCAAAAAACCGTCTCCACCCGGCGCGCGCGCGGCGCCAGTGTCATTTCCTTTTCAATACCATTCAGAAAACCCTGCACCCCCTCGGCCGTCGGGCTGGTCTGATAGAACGCGCAAAAATCGCAGGTGCTCGCGCAAAACGGCACGTGCACATACACACCGAGCGGCGTCTCCGGCCCGGAGTCACCGCTCGACGCGTCAGGAGGCATTTCGCTCATTGCCAACGCTGTTTGATTGTGTTGCGAATCGACCACTTTTTAATGCGAACGCACATGCAAAAGAACCGCATCCCCCACGCGAGACGAATCTGGCAATGGCTCGCCGCCGCGATGGCGCTGATGCTCTTCGCCGGCTGCGAAGAGATGGCCATCACCAACCTCACCCCGTCGGCCGTGCCGGTGAACCCGTCGCAGATCTACACGTTCTCGGCGCGCGTGAGCCCCAAGTCCCGTGGCTACGTGGAAGGTTCCCTCACCCCGCAGATCGTCATCGACGGCAAGATCTACACCATGGAGCCGAGCCCCCTCGGCGAGGACATCTACGAGTTCGACTACCAGATTCCGGCGGGCCGTTCCGAGGTTTCATACTACTACCTCGCCACTTTCGACGTGAAATTCCAGGGCACCGTCACCCCACGCGAGGCCTACACCGCCGTGACCAAGACCAGCCTGCAGGGCCGCCTCGTGCTGTCCATGGTCGTCAACCGCGGTCCCGTCGGCGCGCGCATCGGCATCGTCGGCCAGGGTTTCACCCCGCAGGATGTCGTGACGCTCAACGGCGCCCCCGCCCGCACTGTCTTCGACTCGACCAACTCGCTCAGCTTCTACGTGCCTTCCGTTCCGCCCGGCCGTAACTACCAGGTCGCCGTGCAGAGCCCCAACGGCATGCAACCCGTGGGCACCTTCCGCGTCGATGGCCTCGCCATCGAGGTCTTCCCGGCGGTGATCGACGTCGCCCAGGGCCAGACCCAAAACGTCACCTTCACCTTGCCCCAGACCGCCCCCAGCGGTGGCCTGCTGCTCGACATCACCACCGATGTGCCGGACAGCGTCATCATGCCCGAGGTCGTGGTGCCCGCCGGCAGCAACTCCGTCACCATCCCGGTGCGCGGTGGCCTGCCCGGTAACGGCAGCCTCTTCCTGACCGGCTTCGGAGGCGGTGAGATCACCATCCCGGTGACGGTCCGCTAAACCGCCGTCTTCCAACCCTCTTTTAAAAACCGGGCCCCGCGCCCGGTTTTTTTATGGCCGCGTGAAATCGAACACCAGCTTCACCGGCCGATGGTCGCTGGCCCGCAGCACCAGGTCGCCATCAAGGATCGTCCCCTGCCCATCCTGCACCGCCGGCTCCAGCAAGGGCGACACCATCACAAAATCGACCCGCGAGTATTCGTCGTTGCGGCGATACAGGTGCGTCCAGGTCTCGCCGCGTGAATCCTCCGCCGGCACCACCCGCGCGATCTCCAGCGGACCCCGTTCGGCGAAGGCCCGCACCGGCCGCCCCAACGGGCCTTCATTGAAGTCGCCCAGGATCACGAAGCGCGCCGCCGCCGGCTCTGGAAACAGCTCCAGGATGCGATCGCGCGCCGCCGTCGCTTCCCGGCCGCGACGCAGGTTCGCCTGCGGGTCGTCGCGCCGCTCGGTCAGGCGACTTTTCAGGTGCACCACAAAAAGCGCCACCTCGCCCGCCGCGGTATCAAACCGCACTTCCAGCATACCCCGCTTCACCAGCTCGCGGCCTTCGAAATATTTGAAATCCAGATCGGTGTGACGGCCGATCGAGGTGAACGGCACGCGGCTGAGCACGGCCAGGCGGCGCGTCGCATCGTTGGCCTCCAAAACAAAGGCGTGGGCGTAGTCCATCCCGTCCGCGCGTAGATCCCGGCGCAGCTCGCGCACGAAGGACTCCCCGCCCACTTCCTGCAGCGCCAACACATCGACATCGAGCGCCCGGATCACGCGCCGCAGCGCGGTCTTCTCGCGCTCGGGCTTGGGGTATTGGGTCATGAACGCCCCTTCAATTTGCCGGTCGGTCAGATTGTAATTGGCGACGTTGTAGGTCGCGACCGACAACGAGGTTGGCAACGGCTCGGCGACGGCGAGGGCCACCGACCAAGCGCACAAAAGCAGTCGCCAGCCTAAACGCTTCATGCGGTCGGCGCGCGGTCGGCCATCGCCCGTTCGCGTTCCACGATGGTCGGGTGCGAGTAGTAGAATCCACTGAACCACGGGTGCGGCGTCATGTTGCTGAGGTTCTTTTCCGCCAACTTGCGCAGAGCGCCGACCAGCGGCTGAGCACTGCGCATCGCGTCCTGGGCGAACGCGTCGGCCTGGTATTCATGTTTGCGCGACAACAGGTTGCTCAGCGGCGTGAACCAGAACGTGAGCGTGCCGCTCAAGAGGGCGAACAGCAGCAACGCCGGCGCCATCTCGCCCCCCGGGAAACCGAAACCCGCCAAAAACCACGGCGCCTGCAGCAACCACGCCAGCACGCCGAAGGAGCCGAGCAGCGAGACCGCGCCGATCACGAGCCGCTGCGGAATGTGCCCGCACTTGTAATGGCCCACCTCGTGCGCCAGCACCGCCTCGAGTTCCTCGGGCTGCAGCTGCTCGATCAGCGTGTCAAAAAGCACGATGCGGCGAAACCGTCCAAAACCGGTGAAGTAGGCGTTCGAGTGCCCCGAGCGTTTGCTGCCATCAATCACCTCGATGGTGGAGGCGAGAAAACCGGTGCGCTCGCCCAAGGCCATCAGTCGATCTCGCAACTCCCCCTCCGGCAGCGGCGTGAGTTTGTTGAACAGCGGCAAAATGAGCTTCGGGTAGAGCACCAACATCAGGAGCTGAAAGCCGAACAGTAGACCCGTCGCCCACAGCCACCAGTTGGGGCCCACCCAGGCCACCAACGCCAGCAGGCCCCACAGCAAGGGAAAGCCGATCACCAACCCGAGCAGCATGCCTTTCACCTTGTCGGTAATCCACAGGGTCACCGTGCTTTTGTTGAAACCGAAGCGCTCCTCCAATCGGAACTGCCCCCACCAATCAAAGGGCAGACTCGGCACACTCAGCAGCATGAACACGAACACCACGTAGAGCGCGTCGTCCCATTTTGCCGCCGGCGCCCACGCCGCCACCTGGGCGAACAGCCACGGCAGGAAACCGCTCACCAACAGCAGCGCCAGCACGCCGGCGTCGAACAAGAGCGTCAGATTCCCAAAACGGATCTTGGCCAGCGTGTAGGCGACGGACTTCCGGTAGGTCTCCGCATCCATGATCGCGCGCACGGCCGCCGGCGCCTGCTCGGCGTGGCGCTCCACTTCGCGGCGATTGAGCTGGGCCAGCACCCATTCGGCGACGAGCCGCAGGAGAATCAGCACGAGGGCGATCTGCAAAACCATGGGCCCAGCACAAGCATCGACCGCCGCCCGGGGAAACCAAAATCGCTCCGCCACGTCTCGCTCGCGGCGAGAGTAGTCTTTCCATCGGCCACCTCTCTTGTCTTCCTTGCCCTTTTGTCGCCTGTGCCGTCCTCCGCTCCAGCCTCCCGCCGTCCGCTTTCCCTCGGGGTCATTTTCCTGACCCTCTACATCGACCTCATCGGGTTCTCGATCATCTTCCCGCTGGTCCCCGACATCCTCCAGCACTACCTGGGCACGGAAGGCACGGGCGGCTTGCTCGGTTCGGCCGTGGCCGCGACCGAGTGGGTCGCGGCGCTGATCGGCAAGGACTCCAACTTCGCGGCCGTGCTGCTCGGCGGGGTGCTCAGTTCACTCTACGCCCTGCTCCAGTTTGTCTTCGCCCCGTATTGGGGCGCCTCCTCCGATCAAAAGGGCCGCCGCCACATCCTCAGCCTCACCGTGGCCGGCACCGCCCTGAGTTATGTGCTCTGGGTATTCAGCGGCTCCTTCTGGCTCTTCGTGCTCGCCCGACTCCTGGGCGGCGTCTTCGGCGGCAACATTTCGGTGGCGACGGCCGCGGTCGCCGATGTGACCTCGCGCGAGGAACGCGCCAAGGCGATGGGCTTGGTCGGCGCCGCCTTTGGCCTCGGTCTCGTCACCGGTCCGGCGATCGGCGCCGCCACCGCCCAATGGAACCTGCTCGCCAACAACCCCGACCTCGCCCGCTTCGGCATTCACCCGTTCACGGTGCCGGCGCTGTTTTCCCTGGTGTTGAGCGTGATCAACCTGCTGTGGATCCGCGCCCGTTTCGACGAGACCCTGAAGGCCGAGAACCGCACCGACGCGCCCGCCCAGTTGCGCCTGCGCCATCCCCTGCGCAACGTCGCCGAAATCGCCTCCCCCGCCGCGCGCCGCGTGAATTTCATCGGCTTCACCTTCGCCCTCGCCTTCTGCGCGATGGAGTTCTCGCTCACTTTCCTCGGCGCCGATCGCTTCGGGTTCACCGCCAAGGGCAACGGCATCATGCTCGCCTACCTCGGCTTTTGGTCGATCCTCACCCAGGGCATGCTGGTGCGTCGCTTACTGAAGAAGCGCAGCGAGATCAGCGTGCTCACCACCGGGCTGGTCACGGCCACCGTCGGTTTCGCCATCGTCGGCCTCTCGCCCAACGTGCCCACCCTCTACGTCGGTCTCGCCATCCTCGCGATCGGCGCAGGTTTTGTGAACCCCGCCACCTCCGGCCTCATCTCGCTCTACAGCGGTGATCAGGAACAGGGTCGGGCCCTCGGCGTGTTTCGTTCGCTTGGTTCCCTCGCTCGCGCGGTCACGCCCGTGCTCGCCGGCGTCGTTTTCTGGCTGGTCAGCGGCACCGCGGTGTTCGCCGCCGCGTCGGCCCTCGCCCTTGGAGCGTGGCGGATCGCCCGCACGCTGCCGCCCCCGCAGAAATGACCCGCCTGCGTGCCGTTTGTCTCTCCACCTTCGGCAGCGCCCTGGCGCTGCTCATGGTGAGTTGCCAAACGGGACCGTCCGATGCGCGCCGAACCGGTGCCTCCTCCGCGCCGATTGACCTCGCGCCCCTGCCCGTTGTCGCCGAACCCACGCTGCGCACCCGCGTGGAGATTCCGATGCAGGTGATCGGTGGCCTGGTCGTCGTGGAAACGCGGGGCTCCGACGGTCCCTGGCGCTTTCTCATCGATACGGGTGCTTCCCGCACCTTGGTTTCACCGGAATTCGCGATCCGCAACCTGCAACGTCCCGCCGACCCCGACCCGCCCAAAGTCTGGCTGCGCGACGCCACCGGCCGGGCCGTGCCGGTAGAGTCGGTGATGCTGGAGAAGATCGACTTCGGTCCCGCCAATTTCAGAAACGTTCGCGCGCTCGTCTACGACTGCGGCGAGCTCTCCGACCACCTCGGCGTCCAGATCGATGGCGTGCTGGGTTTCACCTTGTTTGGCAACGCGCGCCTGACCCTCGACTACCCGCGCCGGCAGGTCGTGATGTCGACCCTCGACGACGATCAGCCGCTGCGCGGCTGCGTCCTCCCGGTCACCATTCACAACGACGTGCCCTACGTGCAACTGTCGCTCGGCTCGCGTTCTCTCGTCACCCTCATCGATACCGGCAGCGACGGCTCGCTCAACCTCGACCCCGCCGGCCTCGACCTGGAGTTCGTCAGCCCGCCGCGCCCCGGCACGCTCATCGGCACCCTGCACGGCAACCACCAACAGATCGTCGGCCGCCTGCGCAACACGCTCACCATCGGTGACCACCAGCTCATCGAACCCATCGCCGACTTGAGCGGACAACTCACCTCCATCGGCGGCGAGATTCTGCAAAACTTCCAGGTCACGTTCGATCAATCCACCAATCGCGTGGCCTTCTACCGCCCCGGCGATGACCTGCGGATCACCACCCCGGCCCGCCACAGCGCCGGCCTGAGTTTCTCCAAGGCGCGCGCGTATTGGAAGATCAACGCCGTCGCCAACGGATCCCCCGCCGAAGCCGCCGGATTTCGCGTTGGCGACCTCATCAGCCGCATCAACCAAGACCCGGTCGAAAACTGGGACCTCGAACGCTTCCGCCAGTTGGTGGAAACCGGCGGCACGATAGATTACACCCTCATCAAGGGCCGCGACGAGGTGCCCCTCTCCGCCGCGACTTTTGTCTTGGTGCCGTAATCCGGTCCGGATCAGGACCGGCGCAAGCGAAACGCCCCGGCACCATCGTAGCCGGTTTCCCATGGCAGACTCACGACGGACGCCTCGAGCGTGAACGTGCCGCGACTGCGCCGAACGAACGCCGCGACCACCTGCTCGTTCTCCTCCGGATCGATGCTGCAGGTGCTGTAGACCAGACGGCCGCCGGGGGCGACGAGCTCCGACGCGGCCAGCAACAGGTCGAGCTGCTGCAAGGCATGGCGCCGAAAACTGTCCGGCTCCAAGCGCCACTTCACATCGACGCGATGGCGCATCACGCCCGTATTGGAGCAGGGCACATCCAACAGCACCGCCGCATAAGTGGCCGGCAGCCGCTTGGCCGCCAAAACCCGGGCCGCCCCGCGACCAACGTTGCCTGCCACCACCGTCGCGGTCACGCCGGCCGGCACCGCCCGCAAATTGCTCTGCAGACGCGGCAGCCGCTTGCCCGGCAAATCCATCGCCACCACCTGCCCGGCGCCGCCTAAGCGATCCGCGATGGCCAAACTTTTGCCGCCGGGCGCCGCGCAAAGATCGAGCACGGTCTCGCCCGGCTCGACCTGCAACAACTCCACCGCGTGCCGCGTCGCCGCGTCCTGCACCTGCACCACGCCGGCTTCGATCAACGCAAACAGCTCCGGCCAATGGCCGGACTCAGCCGCATAAAATCCCGCCGCGCCATCCATCGGCCGCAACCACTCCGGCAGCTCAGCCGAATCACCGCGACGTCGCCGCACCACCACCGGCGCGACCGACTGATTCCAGTTCAACATCGCCTGCGCCGCCTCGCGGCCAAACTTCATCCGCCACCGCTGCACCAACCACTCGGGGTGAGAGGCCCAACGAGCCCATTCCTCCAGCGCGGATTCCGCTGTCGGCGCGACGTCCTCCGCCAAAGCCGCGGCGAGTTTGCGCACCACCGCGTTGGCGAAACCGGCCTCCTTCGCGGTCGCAAGCCGCTTCACTTGCTCGACCAGATGGTGCCCCACTCGCGCGGTCAGGCCCTCGTCGGCACCACCCTCAATCAACTCAAAGCCGGCCACCACCAAACCCGCCCAAACCGACGGACGCGGCGGCCGCGTCATCAGGCGATCCAGATGGCCGTCGATCCGGCTCAGGTGGCGCACCGCGCCGACCAGCAAGGCCTGAATCCGCGCCCGCTCCCCCGAGGAAAGATCCGTCGGCAACGACTCCAACAGCCAATCGAGCCGCTCCTCGTCGTCGCGCCAGCGCACGAGCAGGCGCACCGCCCAATTCCAGGAAGAGGCCAATGCGGCCGAAGATTCGCCACTCATATTCATCGCACGCAACATCCTTCGGGCTCCGGCCCCTTGCCAAGCTCGAAGCCGCTGCGGAAAACTCAGTTCCAGGGAGAAGTTCTAAAGTTCAGCGTCGAGGTGCCGAACCACCACGCAGTCAGCATGCCAAGCGACCGACTCCCCACCCGATCCGTGCGCACCGTAGGCAGCGCACTCACCGCTGCACCCAGGCCATTTCTCCGCTCAGCCGTCGAACGGCGATGCCCCCCGATCAGGCTCCGTAAATCGGATGAAATTTCACCCGCCAAGTTCTCCCCAAACAGCGACTGGCCAAAAATTTATCGTGCCCACCAGTCGGCCGGACAAGTCTCTCTGTGGCGAGAACGTAAAGTCACGCCTGATACGACAATTTAGCCTTTCCAAAGGTAGCCACAGCTGAAAGCGCTACAATACCGAGATCCGTATCTTTCATCCGTAAGTGGGCGACCCCACTCTCAGGACCCACAGCATCTTCCTTCCCTACCGCGGTCACCCACAGGCGCACCGGCCCATTCCACTTTTACCCCCTCAACTCGTTATGTTTAGCTCGATCAAATTACTCTTGTCCAAGCGCTCACTGTCGGTCGCATGCCTCATTTTCATGACCAGTGCGGCGACGATGGCCGCTCCGGCATCGCTTAACCCGGGTGACATCGCCTTCGTGCGCTACAACACGGACGGGAACGACGGCTATTCTTTCGTGACCCTCGTGGATATCCCGGCTGGCGCCACGTTCTATTTCACCGACCAAGGCTGGCTGGGCTCGTCCTGGCAATCGACCAGCGAACCCCACTATCTTTACACCACGCCTGCGGGTGGACTGAGCAAAGGCACCGTAGTCCACGTCGATGAGTCCGCCACCGCTGATGTGCTGACGGTCTCCGGTGGCGGCGGCACGATGAGCTTGGCTCTGAACAGCGGCTTCAGCCTGCTGGCCGGTGATCAGATTCTGGTTTACACCAGTTCTACGGGTGCCGCCCCCGCCTCGCCCAACTTCGTCGCCGGCATCCACGCCGACTACAATTGGGCGGTCGGGAAATACAACCCCACCACCACTTGGAATCAGATCAACACCACCTCCACCGCAGACTCCGCCCTGCCCACCGGCATGACCAACGGGGCCAACGTCATTTCCCTCTTCCCTAACCCCGCGCACCGCGAACTTGGTTCCGCCGACTACAACGTCACAGCTGACGACACCCTGCTCACTGGCAAGACTTACTATGGCGAGATAGACAACGCTCGCTACAAGCTCAGTGCCCTCACAGCCGGCACTCGCACACAGCTCCTTTACTCGCTCAACAATCCCGCCAACTGGGACAGCGACGAAGACGTGCCCTACGCCACGGGATCCACCATTTCCGCGCTGACCGTCAGTGACGATATTTCACCTGCGGTCCTGCCGATCGGCGGGCCGCGCACGTCACTCCGCGCCGACGACCTCACCCTCGAGAGCTATGAAGTTCCGGCCGGAACCGATCGCGTGTTGCTGGTTGTCGCCAGCAACTCCGGCTCCACCGATATCACCGGCGTGACCTTCGGCGGCAATGCCATGACGCAAGTTGGCGAACGGGAGGATGGCACCGCCGTCGACTCCATTTGGGTGCGAGCCTTGGGCACCTCCGCCTCCAGTGACACGGGCGACGTGGTCGTGACCCACGCGGGTAGCGGCGACATCCAATTCATCCACGCCATAGCGTTCTCCGGAGTTGACCAATCAAGTCCGACCTCCGGACTCCAAACCGCCCAAACCACCAGTGGCACCACGTCCTCCCTTACGGTCGCCAGCGCGACCGGCGATTTGGTGTATGAAATCTTCGACGTCTATCGTAGTGGCGGGCCCGCGACCCTGACCCCCACGACCGCGCGCACCCTGACCGGCTACTCAAAAATTCCCCTTGGTTCGGGATATGGCACCTACACCACCGCCTTCAAACCGGGTGCCACCTCGGTCACCATGAACTGGTCCCACGACGGCGCGGCCCTCCTCCACCTGGCCATCAATCTCAAGCAAGCCTCCGGTAACGCGGCCCCGACGGACATTGCGCTGAGCGCGTCCTCGGTCAGCCAGTCCAGTGGCACCAACGCCACCGTCGGCACCCTGTCGACCACCGATTCCGACAGCGGTGACAGCCACACCTACACACTGGTCTCCGGCACGGGCGACACGAACAACGCCTCCTTCAACATCTCGGGCAGCTCGCTGCGCGCCAACGACGCCTCCGCCCTCGCCGCCGGTTCCTACTCGGTGCGCGTGCAGACCAGCGACGGCACCGACAC
>NZ_JBPJGB010000006.1:0-171732 GCF_051209155.1 Actomonas spartinae | reverse complement strand
GAACCACCAAACCATCCTGCGTGCGCTGGCTTTTAAATGGATCCGCATCCTCTGGCGCTGCTGGCACGACCGCGTGCCCTACGACGAAACCCGCTACCTGGCCGCCCTTCAACAGCGGCACTCACCCTTGGCCACCCAACTCGCCGCCGCCTGATTTTACTTGCTCAGTTGGCCTCAGGAGTTGGTTAGCCTCTTTCTTTTCCGACTCCGACTCGGGGCGTCGAAGATTGATGGTGTCGAACTTGGACTTTCCGAGGTGCTCCCGCCAGAGGCTGAGGCCGATGTCTGGAAACGAATAGACGTGGGGAAACTCACGCTCGCCCCGATTTAACTTGGCACTGCGTTCGATCGCCTTGGCGATCGTATCGACGTCGGAGTCGTGGACAGGAATCGAATCGAAAACCACCGAGAATGAGGGATGTGCGGAATACTGGATGTCCTCTACCTTCTCATCGAGATCGTATCGGATCTGAATGCAGCTATCGAAAAAGCAATCCTTCGCGGGAAACTGAATCCCCCACTTTTCATGGGCCGCTTCGACGTAGTTTGGCGATCCGAGAAGCTCACGAACTTCCTCGCGCCCCATTCCGAAACGAACCGGCCCGATACCAATGGTGGGCTCTACCAAGTATTCATTCATCTCCGGCTAACGATTGAACTCAGCCGCGGCGGGCGAAGCCCGACGTTGGCTGCGGTGGATGGATGGGCCTATTTCTTTTTTCCGTCCTCAATTAGAATCGAATTTCTTGCCTAGTCTTTTTCGCGAGAAAGAGGAAAAGCGCAGTCGCCAACGCAAATGCTCCGGCACCCCAGAACTCTCGACCGATGGCGGCAAGAACGACGTTTATCGCGAACATTGCCCCCGCAAAAAGAAACAAAAGCCAGATGCCCAATGTGAGCCAAGGAGACGGATAATGTGACCTGCGTTTGCCCATCAGTGTTATTAGCCCGCACCTGATGCAGTAATAACGGAATGCAAAGCCGTGGCAAAATGATCACCACCGCCATATTTCGCGTTCATAGCCAGGAGATTGCACACGGGATTGGTGGTCTTCAAGCCAACGATCATTTCCCAAAAAGATGCATTCGTTGGCCTCTTTTCGGGAAATGATCGTTGGGTATTTTTGCCGCCGGCGAGGTCGGCAACTGTGTTTCACCGCGGGGGAATCCGCCACACGTTGGCCACCTCGTCGACTTCCCCTCCGAGGTATCGCTCCACCACTCGGTCGATCACCGGCAGTGCACGATGCGCCATTAGGGTAAACGTGTCCTCGCCATCCGCGTTTGGCGTGTGATCCGGGAATGCGCGCCGCGTGCGGCTGATCCGATAGGCGTCCGATAGATCGCTCTCGCCCAGCGCACGCGCCACGCCTTCGCGGCCGAGGACGAAACCCAGCAAGCCGCCCCAGGTCGCCGTCGGGTTGTCCGCATCCCAGCCCGCCAGACAGCCGATCCGAATCGTGCGCCGGAAGTCACCCTCACCGTAGAACAGGCTCACCAGGCTCGCTCCGAAATTGATCAGGGCGTCAAAGGGCTGCTGATAAACGTAACCCGCCTCGCCGCCGACTTGATAGCGTTGGTAGAGTTCGTCCCGGGTGGACTCCCAGTCGGTCTTGTCAGGGTTTTCCTGATACGCCGCGGCGACAAAATCATACATGTGCGCCGCCACCGATTCCGCGGGGAGCTCGGCCCGCGCCACCTGCGCCGCCGCCACGAGTTGGGGGCCCAGCGGCTGCGCCGCATCGAACCGCGCCGCCAGTGCATACATCGTCACGTAAAACTCCGCCACCGCCGCTGCTTCGCCGCTCGCGGTCGTGCGAATCGGTAGGTGCGCGAGCCGCCGCGCCACCGCCGGATTTCCCGGCGCGAAGAAGCCGAAGAACTCGGTCGTCAGCTGCGCGTCGATCATCTCGCTGTCGGGATTGTTCGCCGGGTCGCTCGTCGCCGGCGGCAGCATCCCCGTGCGCATGAGCTCGTAGGCGCGCTCGTTGGAGACCCAGAGGTAGTTTTCGCCGTCCTGATTAAAATTGTCCGACCAGAGGTGCGCCAACCAACCGTCGCGAATCTGCGCCGGCGTGAGCACCGGATCTTCCGCCGCTTCCAACAGCGATTGGTAGAGGTATTCGATGTCCGTGTCGTCATCCGCGCCCCACGGTTCCGCGCCGCGAACCAGGAAAAAATCGATCACCGGCGAGGGGCCCGCCCCGCCCCACATGTTCGGCTGATCCGGCTGACCCCAGTCCGCATCGGTGTAGAACGGCGCCGCCACCCGGTCCATCTCGGTGGTGAGTCCGGTCCAGTTGGCCACGCACGACCCCAACCAGAAACCGGCCAACTGTTCGGCGTAGTGCGCCCGCGACACCACCCAGACATCCGCCTCTGCCTTCGACTCCGCCCCGTTTGCCCAAGTCAGACCCAGAACTGCCAACCCGACCACGACGCGCCGAACACCGGATATTGTCATGGCCACGATCGTCGCGATCCGACGCGGCTTTGCAATCGCGCGGGGTGCATCATCATCGCACCGCCAAGCGAAGCCTACCGCACGCTAATCACCCAGCCGATTTGGGCAACAGCCCCCTATAGCATTGACCCCTTTTCCGGCCCCCTTTTTCGGCCCCATTCGGGATTCCGGACTCGCCCAAGGCACGAAAATCGCTCAACTAACTCCGTTGTCTCACCCAACGCCAATCGGCCTCCTCCGCGAGGCGCGATTTTCACTCCGCGAGCGTTTACCCCTCCCCCTTCCCTCCCACCCCCAGCACGCCGCTGAAAAGTAATTTCCTATCAGTTGGAAATTCCGCCCCGGCAAGAAGGGTGGCCGCGCGGTGAACACCCGGATGCAGGTTCCCATTCCATTCAACATCACTGACTGACGATCTCATCATGGCAGTCTTCTCCCCATTCTCTCGCTTTACCCGCACCTGTGTCGCCGTCGTTGTTGCCGGCCTTCTGGTTCCGGTATCGCTTCACGCCCAGATCCGCGAAGCCCCCAAGAATGAAATTTCCGACGAAGTTTCGGAAGCTCTGGGCAAACTGCAGGAACTGACTGCCCCGGAATCCAACCGCTACGACGAGGCCCTCGCCCTGATCGACCAGTTGATCGCCCAGGCCAATCCCGAAAGCTACGACGTGGCGGTCCTCAACCAGGCCAAGGTCCAGGTGCTGCTCGAGCAATTAAACCACACCGGCTCCATTCAGCCGCTCAAGGACTCCCTTCGGCAGGACCGCGCCTACGGCGTCATGGCCATTGCCAAGACCAGCAGCAGCCGCGCCATCGGCCAGCGCATGACGGACCTGTTCGACATCGCCAACCTCGACCAGCAGCCCACCCCGCGTTTCCAGTCCAAGCCGGTTTATCCGTTCGAAATGCGGCGCGCCGGCATCACCGGTGAGGTCCACGTGGCCTTCATCGTCGATAACAAGGGCAAGGTGGTGCAGGCCTACGCGTTCCGCTCGTCCCACCGCGAGTTCGAAAAACCCGCCATCCAAGCCGTTTCCAAGTGGAGGTTCCGTCCCGGCAAGAAAGACGACCGCGCGGTGAACACCCGGATGCAGGCCGCGATTCAATTCAACATCACCGACTGACGGACGCGACAAGGGGCCGAAAAGAGAGAGGGAAAAGGGGTCAATGAGGCCCCAGCGCGATTCCCGAGTCCGTCTGGTCGAAATTCAAAAGCCGGAAAAGGGTCAGGCCTTGGGGTTTGGGGTTCGACGCTCGTGGTCCAGCTTGGATCGGGTTGCGCGAGCGGCAGTGGTTTGATCCAGAGATAGGTTCTTGCGCCAGAAGACCGGCACATCGCTTCACCTGAACGACCGCCTCGACGGTGACCCGGCTTTGCAATCGCGGCGACCTTCGTGTATTGCCGGCCCCTCATGCCTCGCCGCTACCCCCCCACCGTTCGTGCCGTGCGCACTCGCGAAGCGCTCTCCGCGCTGCAGTTGCGCTTGGATGCGTTCGGCGATTTGCCGCGACGCAACGGCTTCCAACTTTTCAAACAGGGCGCGGTCACCGAGGTCTCCTCGGTCGCCGACCACCTCGTGAGCGCCACCGTCATCGGCGCCACGCCCAAGCCGCTCACCGTCACCCTGTTCCTCACCCGCGGCGACTGGACCACCCGTTGCACCTGCCGCGCCCACAGTGACTGCGCCCACGCCTACGCCGCCGGCCAAGCCTGGCTCGCCGCGGTGGAATCCGGCCAGCCCGACGGCCGCGATCCCAACCAGATCGAACCCACCGCCGCCGCCCGCCGCGCCGCCACCCTGCCCCCCGCCGGTGACCGCGCGCTCGAAGCCGAGCTCGGCCGCTGGCTGCGCGCCCTGCCCGAGCCCAATTCGACCGAATCCGATCCCGCCGCCGCCGGTCGCGCCGCCTTTGCCAACGTGCACGACCTGCGTGTCCGCCTCGACTTGCTCGGCAACTGGTTGGTCGAACACCGCACCGCCCCCGACAAACCGTGGAAGGCGCCCTCGAAGGCCTGGCTCGCCGAACTCGCCCGCCTGCGTCCGTCCGACTTCGAATTCCTGCCGCCCGCCCTCAGCGCCCTCGCCGCCGCGCTCGGTGCCGAGTTTCGCCTCCTGCCCAACGGCTTCAATCCGCGCCAACCCCTCGAGCCCACCGCGGTCTCCGGCCTGTTGCGCAACACCGCCGCCCGTTCCGCCCTCTGCCTGCACGACGGCCGCCCGTTCACCATCGAGCCCGAGCCCCTCGCGCCCCAAGCCACCGTCAACGCCGACGACCCCGACCGCTTCGACCTGCACTTGGTCGCGCCCGACGGTCGCCCGGCCGACACCGCCAAACTCGTCGCCGCCGAGCCACAGCCCCTCTACCTTTTCGAGGGCGACCTCTGGCGCGGTCCGCCGCCCACGCCCGCCGAGTCCCTGCCCGTCGCCGCGTTGAGCGATGCCCGCCTGCTGCCGCGTTTGCGCGCCCTCAAGTTGCGCCTGCCTGACGGCCACTCCGCCGAGTTGCGCGTCATCCGCCTCAAACCGCGCCTCAAGTGCTGGCTCTCGCCTGCCATCGACGGTCAGGAACGCGACTTCCACGCCCAACTCACCGCCCGCAGCGAGGATCCGTTTTGCGAGCAGATCTTCACCGGCGAAGCCATCGGTTGGAAGTGGAACCCCAAGGCCATGCCACCGCCGCGTGTCGCGGGCGTAACCGCGCTCGACTTCGACCTGTCCGACGCCGAGGCCGCCAGCGCGCGCTTCGGCGGCTTCCGCCTTACCTGGGACGGCTGGGCCGAGTCGTGGATGCGGCCGGTCCACGACGACTTCGCCGAGGACTTCATCGACTGGCACGCCCGCCAGCACCGGGAAGTCGCGCTCGATGTCTCGCCCGAACTGGCCAGCCTGCTGGGCGCACCGCTCAAGGCCAGTGTATCCACTTCCCTGGCCCGCAACGCCACCGCCGATCAGGATTGGTTCGGCCTCAGCGTCGACCTCAAGGTCGAGGACACCAAACTCACCGCCGAGGAAGTTGCGCTGCTCGCCAAGGCCCAGGGGCGCTGGGTCCATCTGCCGCGTCAGGGCGGCTGGCGCCGCCTGAGCAAGGACATCAACTGCGACCCGCTAATCGCCGCCGCCCTCGAGCGGCTCGGACTCGGCTTCAGCGACGTGCTCAACCACGGCCGCCCGCTCAAACACGAGGTGCACCTGCTGGACATGGCGCTGGAGGCGGAGGCCCTCGCCGATCGCGACAGTGTATTCGTGCACCTGTTACAGGATCGCGCCGCCAAGCTCCGCGCCCTGCCGCCGCCACCGGTGCCCGCCGGTCTCGGCGCCACCCTGCGGCCTTACCAGATCGAGGGTTTCCACTTCCTGTGCCACCTTTCCGCCAACCACCTCGGCGGCATCCTCGCCGACGACATGGGCCTCGGTAAAACCGTGCAGACCCTCGCGTGGCTTTTGCATCTAGCGGACGCCAAAATCGAAAATCCAGAATCCAAAATCCAAAATCCGAAGCGTCCCTTCCGCGCCCTGGTTGTCTGCCCCAAGAGCGTGATGCACGGCTGGCAAACCGAGACCACCCGCTTCGCGCCCGACTTCGCCATCGCGCCCTTCGACCCGATGCAACGCCGCGCCGCCGTGGCCGACACCGGGCCGCGCATCCTCGTCGCCAACTACACCCAACTGCGCCTGCACGCGCAGACTTTCCGCGAGGCGGAGTGGGACGCGGTGGTGCTCGACGAAGGCCAGTTCATCAAGAACCCGCGCAGCCAGGTCGCCGTCGCCGCCCGTTCGTTGCGCGCGAAGCGCCGCGTGGTGCTCACCGGCACGCCGATCGAAAACCGACTCTCCGATCTGTGGAGCCTGTTCGCCTTCGCCCAGCCCGGCCTGCTCGGCGATCACGCCGGCTTCCGCCGCCAATACAGCGACGTCGACCCCGGCGCGCTCGAACTGCTGCGGCGCCGCGTGCGTCCCTTCCTGCTCCGCCGCACCAAGGCCCAGGCCGCGCCCGACCTGCCACCACGCACGGAGGACGACCTCGTGATCGAACTCGAGGGCGAACAACGTGCCCTTTACGACGCCGAGCTCAAGCGTGCCCGCGCCACGCTCCTCGGGGTCGAGTCGCCCAAGGAGCTCGACCAGGTGCGCTTCCATGTGCTCGCGAGCCTGCTGCGCCTGCGGCAGATCTGCTGTCATCCCGGGCTCATTGATCCGGCCCACGCCAAGTTGCCCAGCGCAAAACTCGAGGCCCTGGTCGAGCTGGTCAGCGAGCTCGCCGAGGAAGGCCACCAGGTCCTCGTCTTCAGTCAGTTTGTCGGCATGTTGGAGATCATCCAACGCCGCCTTGCCGCCGAGAGCATCGGCCACCTCATCCTCACCGGCGCGACCGAAAACCGCGGCGAACTCGTCGAGCAGTTTCAAAACGATCCGTCGAAGACCGTCTTCCTCCTGTCGCTCAAAGCCGCCGGCTTCGGTCTCAACCTCACCGCCGCGAGTTACGCCGTGCTTTACGACCCGTGGTGGAACCCCGCCGCCGAGGCGCAGGCCATCGACCGCATTCACCGCATCGGCCAAACGCGTCCCGTCATCGCCTACCGCCTGTTGTCCGATCGCACCATCGAACAAAAGATCCGCGTCCTGCAGCGCGAAAAAGCCAACCTCGCCGCCGCCGTCATCAACGAGGACAACCTCGCCCAGGTCATGGACCTCGACAACCTGCGCGCGGTGCTGAGCTAAACAATGGCGGTGACCAACCGCAGATCACGCCGAGGGACGCAGATGAATCAGAGGCTGGTGCCGGGGTCGGTGACCCCGGTCTCCCCGGATCGCCGCGGGCGGGCGCGGCTGCTCAGGCCGACACCAATTCGGTGCGCCACGGTCCGATGAGGCTCTCAAAGGTCGTCGCCGCGATATGCGGCAGGCGTTCCCGGCCGTCGCCGGCGCGGGAGATCACCCGAAAACCGTAGAAGGAACTGGAGAGGCATCCGGCCAACAACGCCGTATCGGTCGTGCCCTGCAATTCGCCTTCCGCGACCGCGTCGTCGAGTTGCTGCCGGATCCACGCCTCGCCGCGCACCATGCAATCCTGCACCTTGGTCCGAATCGCGGTTTCACTGGCTTCGCACTCCAAGGAGGCGTTGACGATGAAACAACCCCGCTCGCCATCCTCACTGGCAGCCTGATCCACCATCGCGTCGTAAAAGGACCGCAGTCGCGCCAGTGGCGACGGCGCTTCGAGGTGCTGATCGCGAATCCGATCGGCCATCGTCTGGTAGTGATCGATGCACTCCAGGAAAAGCCCCTCCTTGCTGCCGAAACGGCCATACAAACTGCCCGGCTGCAGCCCGGTCGCCTGAACCAAGTCGGAGATCGAGACCGCACGATAGCCCTTCTCCCAGAACAGGAGCGTCGCCTTCCAGAGGACTTCGTTGCAGTTGTATTGAGCGGGCCGGGCCATCGGATCAGAGGACAAGGGAAAGGTTATTGAATATTTATTCAAGAATGAATTGACGTGCCGCCAAACCACATCCTGTTCTTGAGCGTTCACTCAATAATTCACCCTTACCCAGTCCTTCCCAACAACATGAGCACCTCCCTCTCTTCCTCCGTCGCCCTCGTGACCGGCGCCAACCGCGGCATTGGCCGCGCCCTTGTCAACGGTCTGCTCGACCGCGGCGTGACCAAGATCTACGCCGCCGCCCGCAACGTCGACGCCCTCGCCGACCTCGTCGAGGCCCATCCCGGCCGCGTCGTCCCGCTCGCGCTCGACGTGACCCAACCGGATCAAATCGCCACCGCCGCTCGCACCGCAGCCGACGCGACCATCGTCATCAACAACGCCGGCGCCGTCGCCAACCCGGATCTGTTTGGCGAGTCCCTCGATGGCGCCCGCCAGGAGTTCGAGGTCAACTATTGGGGCCCGCTCCAAGTGATCCGAGCCTTCACGCCCGTCTTCAAGGCCCGGGGTCACGGCGTCTTCGTCAACGTGTCGAGCGTCGCCGGCCTCTCCAACTTCCCGGCCTTCGCGACCTACAGCGATTCCAAGGCCGCCGTGCACTCGCTCACCTCCGGCGCCCGCCTCCTGCTCGGCGGCAGCGGCATCCGCCTCATCGGCGTATACCCCGGCCCCGTCGACACCGACATGGCCAAGTCCATTGAAATGCCCAAGGCGACGCCGGCCGACGTTGCGGCGACCATCCTCGACGGCATCGAGAGCGGCGCCGAGGAGGTCTTCACCGACGACTTTGCCCGCGGCTACGCCGAGCCCTACGAAGCCGGTCAAAAGACGCTGGAGCGCCGCATCGCGGGCATGCTTCAACCGGCCTGATCCAACCACCTCGGCGAGGACCACCCTCGCAACACGACGCGCCCGCGGTCACTTCGACTGCGGGCGTTTTTATACTCCCGCCGCCAACCCGCGCGGCGACGTGCTCTCCAAACCCCGCGTGATCCTGTAACGACGCGTCCCTTGCATCCCCGCGCGATCTGCGGCAGGGTCCGCGGCTCACGACCATGAAGAAACTTCTGCTCATCCTCGGTATTCCCGCCGTCTTTTTTGGCATCCTGCTCCTGATGGCCATCGGCACCTACAACGGCCTCATCACCAAGGAACAGGCCGTCGACGGCGCCTGGGCTCAGGTTGAAAACGTCTACCAACGCCGCGCCGATCTCGTGCCCAACCTCGTCGCCACCGTGTCGGGCGCCGCCGACTTTGAGAAGTCCACCCTCACCGAAGTCACCAACGCCCGCGCCTCCGTCGGGCGCGCGCAGTTGCCCGCCACCGGCGCCCCGACGGACGCCGCCGCCTTCGCCCAGTTTGAGCAGGCCCAGGCCCAGCTCGGCTCCGCCCTCTCCCGCCTGCTCGTGACGGTCGAGCGCTACCCACAGCTCACCGCCACCGCCAACTTCCGCGACCTGCAGGCCCAGCTTGAAGGCACCGAAAACCGCATTTCCGTCGAACGCGGCAACTTCAACCGCGCGGTGCAGACCTACAACACCGCCATCAAACGCTTCCCCGCCGTCATGCTCGCCGGCCTTTTTGGCCACGAAGCCAAACCCTACTTCTCCGCCGACCCCGCCGCCCGCGAAGCCCCCAAGGTCGACTTCGGCGGCTGAACCCAACGAATTTTTCTACCACGGATGAACACAGATTAACACGGATTCCATGCCCGTGCCTGCGTCCACCATCTGTGTTTATCCGTGTCCATCCGTGGTTAAAAACAAGTCCCTGCCTCTCCGCCTACTCCTGCTCCTCACCGCCATCGGTGGTTTCGCCACCGTCGTCGTGGCGGAGACCATTCCGCCGGCGCCGCGCGCTTACTTCAACGACACGACGGGCACGATCTCGGCCGGCGTCGCGCGCCAGCTCGACCAGAAGCTCGAGGCCTACGAGCGCGAGTCGTCCAACCAGCTGCTGGTCGCGATCTATAACCGGATGGATTCGAAATCCTCGGTCTTCGACTACACCCGGCGCGTTGCCCAGAGCTGGAAGGTCGGTCAGGGCGACCGCAACAACGGCGCGGTGCTCTTCATCTTTCTGCAGGACCGGCAAATGTATCTCCAGGTCGGATACGGCCTCGAAGGCGCCCTGCCCGACGCCCTCGCCAAACGCATCATCGCCGATGAGATCGCGCCACGCTTCCGGCAGGGCGACTACGACGGTGGTCTGACCGCCGCGGTCGACGCCATGATCGCCGCCACCAAAGGCGAATACGTCGGCACCGGCCGCACCGTGGGCTCACATCGCCGCGACGCCCGCCAGCAGCGCGGCATCGGCGTGGGCGGGTTCATCTTTGTCCTCATCCTGGTCGGCCTGCGCATGGCGTCCATGCGTCGCCGGGTCGTCTACGGCCGCCGCGGCATCCACCGCGACTCGGGCTGGTGGATCGGGGGCGGCGGCGGTGGCTTCGGTGGAGGCGGCGGTTTTGGCGGGGGAGGTGGATTCTCCGGCGGCGGCGGTAGTTTCGGCGGCGGCGGAGCAGGAGGAAGCTGGTAACATGAGTGAACTGAACGTTTTTGAAGAACAGCTCGACCACGGGCGCATCGAGGCCGCCATCGCGGCCGCCGAGAAGTGCACGTCGGGCGAAATCCGCGTCGTGCTCAAAGCCGGCGAGGTCGACGATCCCACTGCCGCGGCGGCGAAGGAGTTCGCCAAACTCGGGATGCACCAAACCGCGGAGCGTAACGCCGTGCTCTTTTTCGTCGCCCCCGAGGCCCGCAAATTTGCGGTCTTCGGTGACGAGGGCATTCACCAAAAATGCCCGCCACATTTCTGGACCGAGGTTGCCCAGGCCATGCAAAGCCACTTCCGCGCCGGCGATCCGACCACCGCGCTCGTCGAGGGCATCAGCCGCGCCGGCAAGCTGCTCGGCCAGGAGTTCCCCCACCAATCCGACGATGTGAACGAGCTGTCCAACCAGGTCGTCTCGCGTCCGTCGGACGATCCCCCGCAGACCTGAGCAGAGCTGGGCTGCTCCCCCCGCCGATCGCGTTTTGCCCCTCGACCGCCCACCTCCACCTCGCCGTTTCACCGTCGCCCGCTTGGCGATCGGGTTCGCGATGATGGTGGTGCTCTTGCTCGCCGGATTCTTCTTTCACCGCGCTTTCCGCGGCGCCGAGGCCGCCGACTGGCCGACGACCTCCGCGACCATCCTCAGCGCCACCGTCGAACAGCGCGAATCAGAGCGCTACAACTCGGATACGCATGCCCGGACCACGGTGATCATGCACGAGGCCAAACTGCGCTACGGCTACGACGTGGGCGGTCAGGCCTACGAAAACGACCGCATCAACTTTGGGTATAGCGGCGATTCCGACCCGCGTTACGCCCACGACTACATCGCGGCCCATCCGGTCGGCTCGACCATGATCGTGTCCTACAACCCGGTGGATCCGTCCGACAGTCTGCTCGCGCCGGGCTTCGACTGGAACCAATTCTGCCTGGGCATCACGCTCCTCTTACCCGCCGGCCTGCTGGCGCGCCGCTTCTTCAAGGCTCCGGTTTAGCCTGCGTTGAGGAAACCCGGGAGGTCGGCGCTCGAAACGCCGCCGGCAGGGTGGCCCCCGTCAGGGTCGAGGCCCACGGCAGAGCGCAGCCCGGCAACATGATCGGCCGCTCTCCGCGGGCGGCTTTTGATTGTGCCCAAACCGGCGGAACGGAAGGATGGCTGCCGCTGTCGTTGCACGCTCGCCCCCCCGTGCCCGAGGGTCCTCTTCGTCCCATGTTTCGCCTGCTTCCATTCCACCATCGTATCGCGCTGAGCCTTTGCTTGGGCGGCGCGCTGCTGGCCGCGCCCCTGGCGGCCAAGGACAAGGATGACGGTCGGCCGCCCGTCCCGCTGGCCGAGCGCAATCATATCGAGGTCGGCGGCCAGTGGTATCCTGTCTTCGAATACCCGCAGGAGGTGGAACCCGACCACGACCCGAAACCCCGCCTGCCACGCAAGGCGAAGAAGGAAGGCCGCGGGGGCCTCGTCCTGCTCGGCGTGCTGGTCAATCGCGAGGGCCTGGTCGCCGATGTCGCCATCGCCATGACCAACACCGAAGCCGACATTCAGGAAGCCGCCGTCAGCACCATCAGCCGCTGGATTTTTCCGATTAAGCACGACGATGACGGCAACCCGATCGACTACGCGGTCATGATCCCCGTGCGCTTCGACGCCACCCCGTTCTTCGGACCGAAATAATCGCCCACGCCTTCGCGACCGCCCGTCAACCTGACTGATTTCTGCACTGCGGACTTGTTTTCAAACATTTGTTTGAACACTTTCCGCGTCATGCCGACCTCGGCCACGCTCGAAACCCTGCCCACCGACCGCCGTGAACAGCGCGGCTGCCGCACGCGTCAGGCCTTGGTTGAAGCCGGGCTCGAACTTTTTGGTGAATACGGCCTCAAGGGCACCACCACCCGCATGCTCTGCGAGGCCTCCGGCGCCAACGTGGCCGCAATCAACTACCATTTCGGTCACAAGGACGGCCTCTACCTCGCCGTGATCGACTACATCGTCGGTCGCCTGCAGGCGGCCGTCCGGCCCACCGCCGAAGCGCTGGTCGCCGAAGTCACCGCCACAAAATTCAACCCCGCCGTAGCCCGGAGCGCTTTCCTGCGTCTCATCGACACAATGGCCGACACCATGGTGCAGTCCGACGAGATCCGCCTCTGGTCCCGCATCATCGTGCGGGAGCAGTCCCGGCCAACCCCGGCCTTCGATCACATCTACGACAACTGCTTCGACCGGGTGCAGTCCAAGCTCCTCCTGTTGCTGGGCGCCGCCACCGGCGTCGATCCCGCCAGCAACGAAGCCCGTATCCGCGTCCATGCCTTGTTCGGGCAGATGCTCGGTTTCGCCGTCAGCCGCGAGAGCTTGCTGCGCAGCCTCGGCACCAAGGCCCTCACCGCCGACCACGTCGCCCTCATCCGCCAGGTCCTCCAGGCCCACGCCGACGCCTGCCTCAACCTCCCGCCTTTCTCCGCCGCTTCCCGCTCATGAGTTCCCGCCTTCTTCAACTTGGCGCCAGCGTGGTGACCGTTTCGCTTCTCGCCGGCTGCGCCGTCGGCCCGACGCCCGCCCGCCCCGAACTGTCGGCCCCGCCGCCCGAGCAGTTCGTCAACGCCCCCGCTGAGCCCGCGCTCGCCGCCCCCGGCATGACCCGCTGGTGGACGCAGATCGATGACCCGGCTTTCGCCGCGATGGTCGATACCCTGCTCGCCGCCAACCTGTCCCTGCAGGAAGCCACCGAGCGCGTCACCCAAGCCGAGGAGCGCCTGAACATCACCACCGGCGGCAATCTCCCCGCCGCCTCGCTCAGCGCCGACGCTCGCCGCGCGTTCACCACCACCGCCAACGGCGACCGCGTTTACAACGAAGCCTACGGCGCCGACCTCAACGTCTCCTGGACCCTCGACCTGTTCGGCTCCCGCCGGCGCGGCATCGAGGCCAGCACCGCGAGCTACCTGTCCGCTGCCGCCGAACAGGAAGCCCTCTCCCACACCCTCATCGCCGAGCTCCTCAACCGTCGCGTCGCCATCGCGGTCAACCAGCGCCTCCTCGAGCTCGCCCACGACAACGCCGCCAACCGCCAGCTCATCGCCGACCTCGTGCAACGTCGCTACGAGCTCGGCACCAACGGCGCCACCGCCGCCGACGTCTACCTCGCCCGCGACAACCTCGCCAGCGTCCAGGCCGACGTCCCGCTCTACCAACGCCAGCTCACCGACGAACTCTACCGCCTCGATGTGCTGCTCGGTCGCACGCCCGGCACCACCTCGATCGCGGCCCAAAGCTTTCCGTTGCTGGCGCCGCCCGCCGCCCCCGCGCCGGCCGTGCCGGCCGCCTTGCTTGACCGTCGCCCCGATCTCCGCGCCGCCGAGCTCCGCGCCCGCGCAGCCACTGCCCAGGTCGGCGTGGCCGTGGCCGATCTTTATCCGAAACTCACCCTCGGCGGTGCGCTCGGCGTCGGCGGCACCGACTTCGACCAACTCTTCTCCACCGACCAGCTCGCCGGTTCCGTCCTCGCCAGCCTCACCCAGCGCCTCTTTGCCGGCGGCGCCCTTCAGGCCAACCTCCGCCTGCAGGAAGCCGCCGCCCGCGAACTCGCCGCCCGCTACGCCAACACCGTGCTCGGTGCCCTGCGCGAGGTCGAAAGCGCCCTGCAGACCGACCGCGAGCTCGCCCGCCAGCTCGACGCCCAGACCCGCTCGCTCGAAGCCCTGCGCGCCGCCGAACGCCTCACCGAGGAACGCTACCGCAACGGCATCGTGACCCTGCGTTCCTTCCTCGACACCCAGCAGCGCCGCTACCTCACGGAGCAAGGCTGGCTGCGCACCCAACAGGCCCGCTGGAACGCCCGCATCGCCCTCTACCTCGCCCTCGGCGGCACCTGGCTCGAGGCCGAATCCTGAGAGCCAACGCGCCGATTCCACGCCTTTTTTGACCACAGATTACACAGATAAACACAGATGCCTGCCCACGCTGTAGCCGGGGTCGTCCCCGCCCGTCGTAGCCTTGGCGAAGATGGGTGACCCCGGTCCCCAGAACCCAGCCACCAGCCCACCAGCCCACCAGCCCACCAGCACCCAGCTCCCACTTTCCCATGCCCTCCTCCAAACGCACCGGCCTCATCCAACTCGTTGCCGTCATCGTCTTCGTCGTGGTCGCCTTCATGATCAACCGTCTCATGCAGACGCGCTACGAACCCGCCGGCCGCAATGGCGGCGGCGCGCGTGCCCTGTTTGTGGATACGATCACGGTCGACCCCGCGCCCTACCAGCTCGTCTTCACCACCACCGGCACCGTCAGCGCCCGCACTGAGATCAACCTCGTGCCGCAGGTGAGCGGCCGGGTGCAGGCGGTTCATCCAGCCTTCTACGAGGGCGGCGCGTTCACCGCTGGCACCACGCTCTTTGAGATCGACCCGCGCGACTACGAGCTCACCGCTCAGAGCCGCGCCGCCGAGGTCGCCCGCGCCCGCACCGCGCTGCAGCTCGCCCAAGCCGAGGCCGAGGCCTCCGTCGCCGAATGGGCTCAGCTCAACCCCGGTCAGGCCGCGCCCGATCTCGTCGCCCGGCGGCCGCAGCTCGCCGAGGCCGAGGCCAACCTGCAGGCCGCCGAGGCCGCGCTCGGCACCGCCCAGCTCGCCCTCGAACGCGCGCGCTACACCCTGCCCTTCGCCGGTCGAGTGCTCACCAGTCGCATCGCGCCCGGTCAGTTTGTGCAGGCCGGCCAGAGCTACGGCAGCGCCTTTGACCTCGCCTCGCTCGAGGTCGTCTCCTCGCTCGAGGGCCGCCGCCTCGAGTGGTTGCTCGGCACCGCCAACGCCACCATCGAAATCACCGCCAACCACCTCGGCGAAAGCCGCACCTACGCCGGCACCCTGCGCCGCAGCGCCGCCCAACTCGACCCCAACACCCGCTTCGCCACCGTGCGTTTCGGCTTCAACGACGACCCCGGCAACCTCGTGCCGGGCGTCTTCACCCGCGTGACCATTCACGGCCCGCGACTCGACGCCATCAGTCAGGTCCCGGCCAGCGCCCTGCAGCAGAACGGCGTCATCTGGCTCGTCGCATCCGACGACACCCTGCAGGCCCACCAGCCCGACATCCTTTACGCCGACGGTGACACGCTCGCGCTGCGCAACCTGCCCGCCGGTGCGGTCGTTGTGACCAACCGTCTCGCCGGCGCCGCGGAGGGCGCCGCCGTCAGCCGCAGCGATGCGGCTCCGCAACCCGCCTCCGCCAACGCCACCTCCGCCCCCTCGCTCTGATGGCCTCGCCCGACCCGCATCCCGAACCCCGGCCCACCGGGCTCATCGCGTGGTTCAATGACAACCACGTCGCGGCCAACATCCTGATGGCGTTCCTCGTCATCGGCGGACTCGTGAGCACGCTCAACATGCGCACCGAGACCTTCCCGTCGATCGACCCGCGCGTCATCACGGTCACCGTGCCCTACCCGGGCGCCACGCCCTACGAGGTGGCCGACTCCATCACCAGCCGCATCGAGGAAGCCGTGCAGGGCATCGAGGGCGTCAAACGCGTCACCGCCACCGCCTCCGAGGGTCGCGGCGTGGTGAGCATCGAGCTCAAGGATTTCGCCGACGCCGACGACGTTTACAACGAGGTCGACACCGCCGTGAGCGGCCTCACCGCCTTCCCGCCGGCCGACGCCGAACGGCCCATCGTGGTCAAGGCCCGCCCCACGCCCAACGTGCTCACCCTCGCCATCTACGGCGACGCCCCGGAGAAGACCCTGCGCTTCTGGGCCGACACCATCGAGGACGAGCTCAAGCAACTCCCCGGCGTCGCCCTCACCGCCCTGCGCGGCATCCGCGACTACCAGATCTCCATCGAGGTATCCGAAGAAAAACTACGCGACTACGGCCTGAGCCTCGCTGCCGTCTCCGAGGCCGTCTCGGCCTTTTCCGCCGACATTCCCGCCGGCACCGTCGAGTCCGCCCAGGGCGACATCCTCCTGCGCGTGCAGGAAAAGCGCTATACCGGCCCCGAGTTTGAATCCATTGCCATCCGCTCGCTGCCCGACGGTTCGGTGCTGCGCCTCGGCGACATCGCCACGGTGATCGACGGCCTCGAGGACTCCAACCTCACCAGCAAATTCAACGGCCAACGCGCCGCCTTCATCGATGTGAAACGCAGCGAGACGGAGGACACCCTCGCCGTCGCCACCGCGGTGAAGGCCTACCTCGAGACGCTTTCGCTGCCGGCCGGGGTGAACCTGAGTCTGCAGCAGGACGACACCACCGTGTTGAAGGACCGCATCAGCCTCATGGTGCGCAACGGCCTGCTCGGTTTCGTGTTGGTCTTCCTCATCCTCACCCTGTTCCTCGACCTCAAACTCGCAGTCTGGACCAGCGCCGCTATCCCTATCTCGTTTCTCGGCGGCCTCATGCTGCTCCACGCGTTTGGCGTCAGCATCAACATGGTTTCGCTCTTCGCGCTCATCGTGGTGCTCGGCATCGTGGTCGACGACGGCATCGTGACCGGCGAAAGTATCTTTGAGGCGCAGGAGGAGTTTAAGGGCGAAAAATACGCCGTGCTGCGCGGGGTGCGCGCCATCATCGCCCCGGTCAGTGTCGGTGTGCTCACCACCATGGCCGCCTTTGCCCCACTGCTCTTCAGCACCGGCACCCTCGGCCAGATCATCCAGGTCGTGCCCGCGGTGGTCATCGTCATCCTCTTCATTTCCCTGCTGGAAGCCTACTTCATCCTGCCGTCACATTTGTCCAACCCCACGCGTTGGAGCCGTGGCATCATGGCCCGCATGCGCGACGGCGTGACCACCCTGTTGGGCAAATTCGTCAACGGCCGCGTGGTGCCCTTTGCCGACTTCGCCATCCGGCACCGCTACGCCACCTTCGCGGCGTTTGTGGCCATCGCCATCGTCACCATCGGCATGGTGCGCGGCGGTTTGGTGCGCTTCATTTTCTTCCCCCAGATCGAGGGCGACCGCATCAGCATCAGCCTCACCATGCCGCAAGGCACGCCGTTCGCGGTCACCGAAGGCACGATTCAAACCATCGAGGACGCCGTCTACGCCGTGCGCAACGAGATCGAAACCGAGGCTGGCCACGCCGCTTTTGAAAGCGTCTCCGTAAGCATTGGTTCGATCGCCGCGCAGAGCGGAGGCCCCGGCGGCGGTGGTGGTGGCGGCTCGGGCGCGCACCTCGGCCAGGTCAACATCCAGCTCCTGCCGTCGGACTACCGTTCCTACACCTCCTCCCAAATCGAGGCCAAGATCCGCGAGCGTGTGCGCAACCTGCCCGGCATCGAATCGCTCGAGTTCCAAAGTTCCCTCATCGGCGGCGGCGCCGACATTGAGATCGAACTCAGCCACCCGCTTGAGGAACGCCTCAACGAGGCCGCCGACCGCCTGAAGACCGCGCTCGAGGAAATCGACGGCACCCTCAACGTCGCCAACAGCTACCAACGCGGCAAAACCGAATACCTCTTCCACCTCACCCCCGAAGGCCTCGCCGTCGGCCTCACGCCGGCCGATCTCGGTCGCCAGTTGCGGACTGCCTTCTTCGGCCAGGAAGTGCAACGCATCCAACGCGGCAGCTCCGAGGTGATCGTCTATGTGCGCTACCCCAAGGCCGACCGCGAAAGCCTCGGCACCCTGCGCGACACCCGCATCCGCCTGCGCGACGGCCGCGAGGTGCCGCTCAACACCGTGGCCACCATTGAGGAACAGGTGGGTTATTCGCAGATCAACACCGTCAACGGTCGCCGCATCGTGAGTGTCACCGCCGATGTCGACGCCGCCGTCACCACGCCCAACGACGTGATTGCCTTTCTCAACGCCAACACCCTGCCCGAGCTCAAGGCGCGCTACACCAGCCTCAACGCCAGTTTCGAAGGCGAGACCCGCGACCAGGCGCAGGACCTGCAAAGCCTCGCCCGCAACATGATGATCGCGCTCATGTTGATCTACATCATCCTCGGCGCGCAGCTCCGCAGTTACCTGCAGCCCTTCGTGATCATGTCAGCGATTCCCTTCGGCGTGATCGGTGCGATCCTCGGCCACTTCCTGCTCGGTTACGACCTCACCTTCATCTCGCTCTTCGGCATCGTCGCCCTCACCGGTGTGGTGGTGAACGACTCGGTGGTCCTGCTCGACTACATGAACGTCTGTCGCGCCCGCGGCCAAAGCCCGACCGAGGCCGCGTTGGCCGGCATCTCCCGCCGCTTCCGTCCCATCCTGCTCACGAGCTTGTCCACCTGCCTCGGTCTCTTGCCCATGATGCTGGAAACCAGCGTGCAGGCGCGCTTCCTCATTCCCATGGTCGTCTCCCTCGCCACCGGCATCATCTTCGCGACGCCCATCATCCTCATCCTCGTGCCCTCCCTCATCATGGTGCTCGAAGACGTCAAAGCCCTCGGCCGCAAACTCCTGCCGGGGCGGAACTGATTTGTAGCCGGGGTTGCCGCCGGACCCGTTGCTGTTGTAAAGAACTGATATGAACCCGGCCCGGCCTCGCTGGATACTCCTTCTTCACGTCGCGTTCGCCGCGACCCTGATTGGTCAGGAACCCGAGCATCGGTATCCAAACTGTGATGACGACTACGCCAACGCCATGGCGGCAGACAATCTTTCTGATTCAGACAAGCAACTTGCGACCTTTGCCTACCGGACTTGCGGAAAAAAGATCCTGCACAAACTTGAAACGTTTTCGATCGCTGACGGAGTCGACGACTTTGAGGCGTGGTATATCGCGACCATCTACCGGGTCCGCGAATACGGCGGCTGCGGCATGTGCTTCCTGCCTACCCGAGCCGGGGACGACTGGCGGATCGAGTTTGGGCATGGCGCGCACGGCTCGCCTGGCCCCACTATTCTTGTCAATGCGACCACCGGTGCCGCGCGCTGCGCCGGCCACGCCGATTTCACCGATCCAATGGCGGTCATCCGCCAAGAACTCGAACTGCTCACGGTTGAATTCAGCAAACCTCCACTCTCGCTCGAACAACGCCGCCAAATGCTTCAAGCAGAAGCTGCCAAGCGTGATGCAGAGATAGCGCAAGAGCTCGAAAGGCGACGCAGCAACGCCGCCACTCGGCCAAATTGACCGGAAACACCAAGCCATTTGCAGGGATTGGTCGCAGCTAACTGATAGGGCTCGACCTCGTGGCCGCGGGACGTCGAGCCACCCGCGGCCATCACACACCTACGCCGGCTGCGCCACCCAGCCGTAGATCGCCACCCAGTGGCACACACTGCCGCCGAGCACCCACAGGTGCCACACGGCGTGGTGGTAGGCGAGGCGGCGCCAAAGGTAGAACACCGTGCCCAGCGTGTAGCAGGCCCCGCCGGCGATCAGCCAAGTCAGGCCGCCGCTGGGCAAGGCTGCGACCAAGGGTTTGAGCGCCAGCACCACCAACCAGCCCATCACCAGATAGACCAAGGTGGACGCGACCTTGAACCGGCCCGCGAACCAGAACTTCAGCACCACACCCGCGACCGCCAGGCCCCAGATCACGCCAAACAAACTCCACCCCCACGGCCCGCGCAGCGTCACCAACAGGAACGGTGTGTAGGTGCCCGCGATGAGCAGGAAGATCGCCGCGTGGTCGAACTTGCGCAGTCGCCGCCGCAAAGCCTCGCCGCGCAGCGCATGATACAAGGTCGAAGCCGTGTAGAGCAGAATGAGAGTCGTGCCAAAGATCGCGGTGCTCACCACCCGCCATGCATCGCCGGCACCGGACGCTTCCAACAACAACAAAACCAGCCCCGCCACGCTCAGCGGCACCCCCACCCCATGGGTGAGACTGTTGGCCCAGGTTTCGCCAGCGGTTTCCTCGGACGTCATGTCCGCGATCCCAGACCAAACGCGCTCCAACCGCGATCCGAATTCCCCACAACCCCGGTAACTCGGCTCTGCAGCTCGGCAATGCCGCGGCAAGCCACCCTGCTCACAGCGCCCAGCGCGATCAAAGACTCGTCGGCAGGATGCGCCGCGAGCGGTCAACCAGTCGCGACCGCGCCTGCGCTTCGGCTTCGGCCTCCAGCAACATCACCTGCGCCTGAGTCTGCCGGCCCGGCGCCAACAGGACCCACTCGACGAACAGGAGGTTGGGCACCCAGCAGGCCCACGCCAGCACCGGATAAAAGTTCTCGAACGCCTCGCCGATCGCCACGAACGCGCCCAGGTGCACGCGCAGCGTCACCGCCGCAAAGGTGAGCGCAAAGCAACGCAGCGCCCAACGCTCGTGCGTGACCCAATCCCGACGCCACGCCGCCGCCAAAGCGAAGCCGGCGGTGGCCAGCCAGATCATCGACAAGGACCCAAAACCGGTCACCGCGACCAGCCCGCCGAACGCGATCGCCGCCGTGAGCAGGCCTGCCAGGCCGCTCACCCCCACCGCCAGAAAATAGAGGTAGCCGAGGGAGCGATGCAGCCGCGGCCACCGCCGACGCAGCTCCGGAAAAAACTGGAGCGGCCCGAGCACCAACGCCAGCGCCCCGAAGCCAATGTGCAAGAGGATCCGCACCGGATTCGCGGCGTAGGCCATGCGCATCTCCGGATGCACATTGGTCCCCGGTTCAAAGAAAAAGTAAGCGACGAGTCCGTAGAGCGAGAAGCCCACGGAGCACACCAGCACAGCCCAGCGGCCAACAGGGTTTAACATGAGTCGAGGTAGGGAGGGAAAGCACCTGCAAGCTATCCCCGGAACCGCCCCACCCCCAGCTCACCCTAGGTCAAACATCTTGCACAACCAGCCCAGCACCCCGCCAAGCCAACCTCCCCCCTTACGAATCACGACTCCCCCAATGTTCGTAATACGAACATTGGCCGAAATCACCACGCACGAACCCGGCCGACGCTCGCGGCTTGCCGCTTAAACTTGTTCGGAATACGAACAATCCATGCCGCTGCCCCTTCACCCGAGAACGGCTGCAATGTTGGGCTTGGCCGAGGGCCTTGAGATTCTCGCCCGCGAGATCGCCCGGCGCGCCCGCCAACACCAGCAAGCCAACCGCCCCAAGTTGAGCCGTGGTTCAACCCTCCGCCCGGGAGACGACACACCTCTCTGGAACGCCCTCGTCGCCCTGACCAAACCTCACCTCAGCCACCGTGGCGCTCGGGCGGTCCTCGCCCGCGAACTCGACCTGCACCGCGCACGCATGGGCGAGTTTTTCGATGATCAATCGGCCATGCCCGACGCCGAACGCGCGCTGCGCCTGCTCATTTGGCTCGCTGATCGTATGCCCGCCCCAAACCCCCAACGCGACTGAGCCCAATGTTCGTAATACGAACATTGGGCGGGAGAGGATTCATTTAGGGCGTTGGGGAGGGACGTGGGTTTTTGTCCATCGGTCCGGCCACATCGCCGAGCGCGTAGGTCGCTTGAAGCTGCACGGGGGCCGACATCGGCTGCACGTCGGTCGCCGGGGTCGCGAAGCTCGCATACCCCACCGCGGCGAGCAACGCGCCGGTGAGGAAGGCGCCGCTCAACACCAACCAGCGCATCCAGCGTGGCTCACCTGTAGCTTCTTTGTCCGATTCGGGGGGCACGACAGATCCTGCGGAAAATTTGACGCGAAAGGGTCATCCCGCGGAAGACCGACGCCACGCCCAGCGCGGCGCCGGCTTCCCGGTGAGGACTAGGAGCAAAGGGGAGACGCGCGCACGGCGTGGCGACGGCGGCGATGCACCGCGAGGCCCAGCGCCCCAGCGCCGAGCAGGGCCGCGTAGGTCGAGGGCTCGGGCACGGCACTGAGCACCGACGCGCTGGTCACGAAGCCGCTGGCGGCGGCGACGTCCAGTCCATCGAAACCCTCGACGTGCTCGATGTCCCAACTGAACGTCGCCGCGAAGTGATTGCCGTAGTCGGTCTGTGAATTGCCAATATCCTGCCGCGTCCCGCTCACGAGGTTGGCCAGGCTGTAGTCGTAATCGACCGGGTTGAAATCACCGAGCATCATGCCGAGCTCGAGCGTTTCCCCGACCACGGCGTTGAGCGTGATATCGAAGCTGTAGAGATCGGCCTCATTGCCCTGCCCGTTCACGTAGGTGACGGTGTTGTCGAACTGCGTGACCCCGTTGATCACCGCCTTCTCGATGAACTCATACACCGTCACCTCATATTCCAGGCGGAACAGCTCGTCACTGTCGTAGGATCCAAACGCGCCCACCACCGGGTCGCGCTGCTGCACCGTAAAGTTCAGCCAGTTGCTCGCGGTTTGAAACTTTTCGCCGTCAGTGCGGGCGGTGACATCGAACGAAAGCGAGAGGTTAAGCTGCACGTTGTCGCCGTTGCTGAACCCGCTGTCGCCGGCGTTGATCGTGAAGGTGTCGAACACACCGAAGAAGTAGCGCGTGTCGAGCGTCACCCCACTGCCCTGCCAGCCACTGTAGTCGCTCGTGCTCGAGACGGAGAAGCGGCCAGCTTCGGGATTCAGATCCCACGTCGTTTGGTTCGTCGCCTCCGCCGTGTTGCCGTTGAACGTCGTGGAACGACTCAGGTCATGCACGCCCACCTGGCGCCCGGTCGAATCGACCGAGAACGGCGTGCCGTCGCCGGTGCCGGGCTGGGTCAATAGAATCTGAGTGGCGGTCTGCGCGGCGAGGTCAGGCGCGAGCGCCAACATCGCGGCGAGCGCAGTCGCCGCCAGACGGAAAGGTCGAGGAGTCATGGCAAGACGGGGAGTGAGGGTGCGGGTTGAAGAACGACCACACTCTATCGCCAAACGCCTGCACGGGGTATCGTCCGCCGGGATGAGAACGCGCTCAGCCCTCGGGTTGAGCCCGGCGCCGCCGGCCCACCTCACACCGCCAGGCCGGCGCTGAGGGCATAGCGGGCCAGCGCGACGCTGTCGTGCAGGTCGAGCTTGCGCATGACACTTTGGCGATGGGTCTTCACGGTGCTTTCCGAAAGCCCAAAACGCGCGGCGGTCTGGCGCACGCTCAGACCCTCGCCCGCCGCCGCCAGCACTTCGCGCTCGCGCACCGTGAGTTGCTCGAGACCGGGCGCAGTCGCCGGCTGCTCCATCAACAATTTCAGGGCGCCGACCGAATAATACTGCCGCCCTTCGCGAACTTCGCGCACCGCCGCCAGCAGCATGTCGAAGGGTTCACTTTTGGTCACGTAACCCGCGAGTCCGAGGTCAAGGGCCTTGCGCAAATGGGCCGCCTCCGGTTGACCGGTCACCACGATCCAACGCGGCGCGGGTGCGCGCTCCGCCGGCCAGCCCTCCACCAAATCCCAGGTGATCACGGCGGCGGAACCTTGCCCCAGGCGCAGATCGAGCAACACGAGTTCCGGATGCTCGCGGGCGAACAGTTCTCGCGCCGCGTCGATCGTTTCCGCCGACCCCACCCACTCCACGTCGGGCTCGCGCTGCAGGGCCCGCTCCATGAGCGAGCGCAACATCGCGTCGTCTTCGACGATGGCAACCCGCATGCGGTCGAGTGAGGCGGTATCGGACTCAGGCACGACAGTGATCTACGCGGCCGCGACCGGAACCGACACTTCAAAAATCGCCCCGCCCCCGGGCGCGTCTTCGACCGTGATGGCGCCGCCGGCGTGCGCATCGACGATGCGCTTGCACAGGTGCAGGCCGAGCCCGGTCGAGGTCTCGCCTCCGGTCGGCTGCGCCGACAGTCGGGCGTAGGCGCCAAAGAGGCGTTCGCGGTCTTCGGGCGACAGGCCGGGTCCCTGATCGGCCACCCGCACGTAGGCCCGGCCCTCGCGCACGCCCGTCGTCACGGTCACGCGGCTGTCGCGCGGAGTGTATTTAATCGCATTGGACACAAAGTTGTCGATGACCTCGCGCATCCGCCACGGATCCACCCGCACCGGTCCGGGCTCCGGCGCCAAAAGTTCGAGGGTGACGCCCTTGGCGCGGGCGGCGGGCTGGTTGAGCGCGACAACCTCGGTCGCGAGTTGTCCCAGATCACTGGATACAGGGTGCACCGTCACCTCGGTCTGCTCGCGGCGCTCGGCATCGAGCCACGCGTCGAGTTCCTCGCGCATGTGGCGCGCGGCGCCGCGGATCTCGCCCACCCCCGCCACCGGCGAATCGAGCAAGCCGCCCTCGATCTCACCGCACACGGCGTCGATGGCATAGAGCGGACTGCGCAAATCGTGCGCGGCGAAGCTGAGGAACTTGCTCTTCTGGTCGTAGAGTTTCTTGAGCTCGGTGTGCGCCTCCCGCAAGCCCGCCACCGCGTGCTCGATCTCCTCGCGCTGGCGGGCGAGACGATGGGCGGCCCGCCGATTCACCCGCACCAAACCCGCCAGAATAAGCGCTGCCACCACGGCGCTGATCGCCAGCACCAGTGCGGTGCGGCTCCGCGCTTGTTCAATCTCCTGCGCCTGTTCGGCGGCCTCGCGGGCGGCGGCTTCGCGCGTGAGTTCGAGTTCACGCTCCACGGCGGCCCGTTCGAGCTGCTCGATCGCACGCTCCTTTTGGGCGGTTTCAAAGCGCGTCTGCAGATCGAGCAAGGCCTCCTCGCGCGCAGCCGCACTGCGCTGCGCCTGAACCTCCATCAACGACCGCAGATCCGCCATCGCCCCGGCAAACTCGCCGCGGGCCTCGCGCACCTGGGCGCGCAGGCGGTAGGCGGTCTCTGTGCGTTCCGCATCGCCCAACTCGGCGGCGGCGGCAACGGCCTGGTCGGCCCATTCGCCCGCGCGATCCAGTTCGTCCATCTCCAGAAACGTGAGCGCGAGGTTATGCTTCAGGATGGCGACGCCGTATTTGTAGCCGGCGCCCTCGTCGTAGCCCAGCGCTTCACGGTAGGCGGCGAGCGCGGCATCGAAGCGACGCTCCACCCGTTCGAGGTTGCCCAGGTTGGTGAGCACCCCGGCCAGCCCACCCTCGTCGCCCGATTCGCGGAAGATGGCGAGCGCCTCCTCGAGCGCAGCCCGGCCCTCGTCCCCGCGCTCGAGCAGCCGCAGGTTGACGCCAAGTCCCATCAGGCCGTCCGCGAGGTAGCCCGGGTTCTCCATGCCGCGGCGAATCGCGACGCTCTGTTCGTAGTAGGGCTGAGCGGCGGTGAAGTCCTCCAGCTCGGCATAGTAATTGCCGATCGACTGGGCGACGGCGGCCCGACCTTGGGATTCGCCGAGGGCTTCAAAAATGTCGTGTGCTTTCACAAGCGCGGCAAGGCGCTCGGTCTGGCGTCCCGACATGCCCAGCACGCCCGCGTAGGAATTGAGGGTGGCGGCGACCTCGCGCCGATTGCCGGCGTTTTCATGCACCGCCAAGGCCCGCTCGTAGTGAGCGAGTGCGGTCGGATAGTCGCCGAGCATCTGCTGCGAAACGGCCGCCCAATACCACAGCGACCCGCGCAGTTTCGGTTCGTGGTCGCCCTCGCCCAAAGCCTCCAGGCCGGCCATCGCCGCCCCCGCCATGGCCTTAAGCTCATCGGCCTGGTAGTGCGCCCGCACCGCCTCAAGTTGCTCCGCCGCCACCACCGCATCGGCCCGCGCCCAGGTCCCGCCCGGGCCACCCAGAGCCAAACCGACTAGCAACAATGTCACCGGACCACGCATCGCCCGCCAGCCAATCGCCCCCTCACGCGAACACAACGCCCTTCCTTCAGCGACGCGCCAAGCTTGCGCCCAACCGACCGACGTTTTTGAACCACCTCCATCGCCATGTCCGCACCACGTTCTCCTTACGACCATGCCCGCCACTTGATCGATGCCGCGCATGCGGCGGATCCGCAGGTGGAGGCGGATGGGCGGCCGGCGGAGCTGGTATACGCGGATCGTATGGAGGCGTGGGGCGACCGACTCGATCCGGAGCTTTCGCCACTCGCGCGGCTGGCGCTGCGTTGCCAGCACCTCGAGCGCTTCCTCACGCCGCGCAGCACTTTTCCCGAGGGTCGCGCCGGCTACTACCAGTGGCGCACCAGCCTCTACACCAAACAAGGCGCTCGCGCCCAGCAGTTGTTGCTCGAGGCCGGCGTCGACGCGGCCGAGGCGGATGCGGTGCGCTCGTGGGTGGCCAAGGAAAACCTGCGTAGCGACGCGACCGCGCAACTGCTCGAGGACGCCGCCATCCTTGTCTTTTTGGAAAACCACATCGCCGACTTCGCCGCGCAGCACGCCGACTACACGCGCGAAAAGTGGATCCGCATTCTCCAAAAGTCCTGGGCCAAGCTCAGCGAGCGTGGCCGCGCCGCCGCGCTCACGCTCGATTTCCCGCCGGCGATTGGCGAGCTCGTGCAGGCCGCCGTCGCCGGGGACAGCTAGGGCCCCTCGGCTTTCCCAGACACACCCTAGAGCGACGCCGGATCCTCGCCGGCGTCGGCCTCTTCCGCCGCGACCCCGCCCGCATCAGGATGGGCGGCGAGCCACTCACGCGCGCGATTCGCCCACGCGTGGTCGGGGCCGTGCACCTCCTCGACCAAGGCCAGAAACCGGCGATAGCTGGCGATCGCCTCCTCCAAGCGCCCCAGCTGCTCCAGGGTCTGTCCGATGGTTTCGAAGTTGCCGATCGTGAGCGGATGTTTCGCGCCCTGCACCTTGGTCTGCAACTCGAGCCGCTCGCGCCACAGCGCCAGAGCCTCGTCCAACCGGCCAGTGGAGGTGTAAGCCCGTGCCACCAGGCCCATGACCGCCAAGGTCTGCGGGTGCTCGGGGCCGAGCGTTTGTTGCAAACCCGCCCACGCTTCCTCCACGCGCGGCAGGCCTTCGTCGATCCGTCCCTGTTTCACCAGCGAAGAGCCCAAACCCGACAGGCTGATGTAGGTGTAGGGGTGTGCGGCGCCGAACACATCGACCATACCCTGCTGCATCTCTTCGCGCAGGGTCAGGGAGTCGGCATTGCGCCCCACACTGTCGTAGTTAGCCGCAAGGTTGTTCATCACCGTGAGTGTCGTTTGGTGGGCCAGCCCAAGTTCAGTGCGCAGCGTCACGAGCAAGTCCTCCAGCAACGCAATGGCCTGATCGTGTTGCTGCGCCTGACCGTAGCCCGCCGCCAGGTTGATCTGCGTCTGCTGGGTATAGAGATGCTCCGGGCCGAGCACCCGGCGAGCGATTTCATAACCCTCGCGCTGCAGGGCCAGCGACTGCTCAAAGTGGCCCAGGGCGCGCTCGGTGGCCGCCAGATCATTGATGGCGATGAAGGTGTCGGGGTGGTCCGGCCCCAGCGTCTCCCGCCGGAAGGCCAGCACCTCGCGCATGCCGGTCGCCGCCTCTTCGTATTTGCCGGCCGAATACAACACATTGCCCAGCACCTTGAGGGTGTCGATTCGCCGACGCGGGGCCTCGCCGGTCTGCGCGTCGCGGCGGGCCAGGGCTTCGCGCATGAGCTGCTCCGCCTCCTCGGCACGGCCCTGCTGGTTGCGCAGGTCGGCCAACAGGCCGATGGCCTCGATCAACGCGTTTTCATCGTCTCCGCGCTGGCGTCTCGCCGCCAGGACCGTCGCGGCGAGGTCGGCGGCATCCTCCATCCGACCGGCGTCCAACAGACACACCGCCAGCGAGAAGGCGACCCGCAGGGTTTGAGGTGCCGACGCACCGCGCAGGTCGATCTGCAACGCGTGGGCCCGCTGCAATTGCGCGACGCCCGACTCGGCCAAACCGATACCCTTGAAGGCCTCGCCAATCACCTGCCGCACCTCCGCCTCGACCAGCGGATCGTTGGCAAAGCGCTCCCCCACGGCCGCCGCCGCCCGCTCCAACGCGGTGCGCACCTTGAGGTCGGGATCGGGCTCTGCGTCGGTGAAAGCTTCGGCCTGCGTGAAGCTGTTGGCTTGGCTGAGCAGGTCGTCCTGCAGGAAGTCGGCCACGGCGCGCGCCACGCGTTCGGCGCGATTGGCCCGCACCGCCTGCCAGGTGCTCACCACCGTGCCCGCCACCAGCGCCAGCACCACCGCCGTGCCCGCCGCGAAAGCGAGCCGATTGCGCCGCACGAGCTTGGCGAACCGGTAGCCCGCGCCGGCGGGCCGCGCCTCGATCGGCTCGTTGGCCAGATGCCGCGCAATGTCCTTGGCCAGACCGGTGGCGGTGGCGTAACGGCGCGTGCGGTCTTTTTCCAAGCAACGCATCACGATCCAATCGAGGTCGCCGGCAATGCGATGGATGAGCTTCGGCGGGTCGACCAAACGGCGCGACGCCGTGGTGCGCAACAGGTCGGGCGACAGCGTTTGCAGACGGTTCGAAGGGCGCGGCGGATCGACCTCGCGGATCTGTTGCCACATCGCCTCAAGCCCGGCCGCCACGAGCGCCTTGGGCTCAAAGGGCGGCGCGCCCGCCAACAGTTCGTAGAGCAGCACGCCGAGGCTGTAGACGTCGGTGCGGGTGTCGATGTCGCCGCCAACCAGTTGTGACTGTTCCGGACTCATGTAGGCCGGGGTGCCCAAAAACTGCCCCAGCTGCGTGACGAGCGTCGCGTCGGTCAGGCGCTGCTCGGTGGCCTTGGCGATGCCGAAATCGATCACCTTGAGCGTGGGCACACCGTCGGCTGGCGCCACCAGGACGTTGGATGGTTTCACGTCACGGTGAATGATGCCCTTCTGGTGCGCGTGTTGAATCGCTTCGCAAACACGGGTGAAGAGGCGCAGGCGATCGGTCACCCCAAGTTGATGCTCGTCACAATACGTCGTGATCGGCACGCCATCGACGAACTCCATCACGAAAAAGGGGCGGCCGTTGTCGGTGGTGCCGGCATCAAACACCCGCGCGATGTCGGGATGGTCCATCATCGCCAGGGCCTGCCGCTCGGCTTCGAAACGTCGAATCACCTCCGCCGAGTTCATGCCCAGTTTGATGATCTTGAGCGCCACGGTGCGTCGCACCGGCTCGGTTTGTTCGGCCAGCCACACCACGCCACAACCGCCTTCGCCAATGCGGCGGATCAGCGTGTAGCGGTCCAACACTTCGCCGGGTTGCTCTTCTGCCGCCGACCGGTCGACCGGCGACTGATCGATGATGCCCGCCGTGCCTTCGCTCACCGCGATCAGGCGCTCGACGCGTTGGCGCAAGGCGGTGTCGTCACCACAGGCCTGCGCCAGGTAGGCGGCGCGTTCGGACGCCGGCAGGTCCAGCGCTTTGAGGAAAATGTCATCTTCACCAAGCATAGCCGTGATCAGTTCGGGGTGGGTTCGGGGCGACGGGCCTCACGCAGGTCCGTCCACCGGGCGGCCTCCGTCGGTTTCTCCCAGCGCGTGTAGAGCTCGATCAGCCAGTCCAGCACCTGGTCCACCCGCTCGGGTCGGATGCGGTCATCCGGATCACCGCGAGCGACCATGCCCTCGTATCTGGAAATCAACCACGGCTCGGCCGCGGCCAGTTGCGCGTGGGCCGAGAAGGTGGCGCCGATGCGCGCGCGGGTGTCGAAGGTGTTCCAACGATCCGGCTGGGTGGCCTCGCGCGCCGCCAACAATCGCTCCACCCGCGCGCGCAACGCCGCATCTTCCCCGCAGGCCTCATCGAGAAAGGCCGCCCGCGCCGCATGGGGCAGGTCGAGGGCGCGCAGGAAAATCGTGTCTTCGTTCTTCAATCGTTAAAGGGGCGGGTCAGATCAGCATGCGCGAAGCGGCGACCGATGATGCCACGGTCGCCGGGCTATCCGGCCCTATTTGGCGTCCTCCCGCAGCTCCTTCATCTTGTCCAGCAGCCAGGCCCGGGCGTAGGTCCAGTCCCGCTTCACCGTGCGCAGCGACACCCCCATGGCGTCGGCCGCTTCTTCGAAAGTGAGGCCCACGAAGTAGCGTTGCTTCACCAAATCGGCGCGGCGCGGGTCCTTCTCCGCCAAGGCGTCCAGGGCGTCGTTGAGGCGCAACAGTTCCTCGTCGTCCGTTTGCCCCACCCCCAGATCGAGCCCGGTCTTGTCGAGCGAGACATGCTCCGCCCCGCCGCCCCGCCGCGCCGCCTGTTTGCGCCGGGCATGATCGATGAGGATGCGGCGCATCGCCTCGGCCGCGGCGGAGAAAAAGTGCCCGCGCCCCTTCCACTGCGGTTGCGCATCGCCCCCCAGCCGCAACCACGCCTCGTGCACGAGGGCGGTGGGTTGAAAGGTGCGCGCGGCCATCTCGCGCGACAGTTTGCCGGCGGCGACCCGACGCAATTCGTCGTAGACCAGCGGCAACAGTTCGCCCGCGGCATCGGCGTCCCCGGCCTCAATTCGTTCGAACAGCGCTGCGAGTTGGGCGTCGTCCACGGCGCGAGAATGTGCGCAGTCCCTTCCGTCGCGGGAAGGAAATTCCGCGGCTAGGGCAATCCCTTGTGAAGCAACCGTCACCCCGCCGTCACCCAATCGACACTTGACCTGACCCGGACGGGCCCTAGCCCCAAAGCCGTCATGCTGCTCGCCTACTTGGACCCCGGAACCGGAAGCGTCATCCTCCAGGCCGTCATTGCCGGTTTCATGGGGGCGCTCTTCGTCGTCAAGTTGGGCTGGGCCAAGATCAAGGCGGGCTTCCGCTCGGTCTTCTCGCGCTCGGACAACAAGGGCGAGCCGTCCGAGGACTGAGGCCCGCGCCGCACCGATGGCGTTCACGCGCGAACCCTCCTCCTTCCGCGACCCCAGCGGCTTCGTCTTCACGCGGGATGGCGAGCTGCTTCGCGCGGTGCACGCCGACTACCTGCCGACCCTGCGCCAACTCACCGAATCCGGCCTGCAGGCCGCGCTCCATGAAGCCGGTCTCCTGATTGCCCACCGCGAGGTCCCGGCGCCCGCCGACCTGCCCGACGGGTTCACCACCGTGATCGCCCCGGCACGCGTGCCCTTCGTTTCCTACCCTTACGAATGGTCCTTCTCCGCGCTCAAGGATGCCGCGCTCGCCACCCTGCGCATTCAGGAGCTCGCCCTCGACCACGGCATGACGCTCAAGGACGCGACCGCCTACAACATCCAGTTCGTCGATGGCCGCCCCGTGCTCATCGACACCCTGTCCTTCGATGCCTACGCCAAGGGCACGCCGTGGGTCGCCTACCGGCAGTTCTGCCAACATTTCCTCGCGCCGCTCGCGCTCATGGCCAAACGCCACATCGCCCTCGGCAGCCTGAGTCGGGACCACATCGACGGCGTGCCCTTGGAGGTCGCCGCCGAACTCCTGCCCTGGTCCACCCGCTTCAACCTCGGCCTGCTCACCCACATCCGGCTGCACGCACGCCAACAGCGCCGCCACGGCATGAATACATCCGCTGGCACGAAGCCGCCCCGCGTGAGCGAACTCGGCCTGCGCGGCATCCTCGACAGCCTGCGCTCGACCATCACCAAACTCACCTGGCAACCGGCCGGCACGGAGTGGGCCGACTATTACGACCACACCAACTACAGCGACACCGCCTTCACCGCCAAACGCGACGCCGTCGCCGCGCTCATCGCCCGCGTGCAACCGCAGACCGTGTGGGACCTCGGCGCCAACGAAGGCGTCTTCAGCCGCCTCGCCGCCGAGGCCGGCGCTCAAACCGTGGCCTTCGACATCGACCCGGCGGCGGTGGAGAAAAACTACCGCCGCGTGCGCGCGAAAAAGGAGGCGCGCCTGCTGCCGCTCGTGCTCGACCTGACGAACCCCTCACCCGCGCTCGGCTGGGCCAACCGCGAACGCCGTTCCCTTGCCCAACGCGGACCGGTCGACCTCGTGATGGCGCTCGCGCTGGTGCACCATCTGGCGATCTCCAACAACGTCCCCCTGCGCCTGATCGCCCAAACGCTGGCCGAACTCGGCCGCCACCTGCTCATTGAGTTCGTGCCGAAGACCGACTCCCAGGTCCGCCACCTCCTCGCCTCGCGCCCCGACATCTTTCCGGACTATCACCTTGCCGGGATGAAGGCCGCGCTGGAGCCGCACTTCGACCTCCTCGCCGAAGAACCTGTCGCCGGCTCCGACCGCACCCTGTTGCTCGCCCGCGCACGGGCGCAAAACTGATCCCCTGTAGCCGGGGTCGGTGACCCCGGTGCGTTACCCTCCCACCGAATTCCCGGGGTCAGCGACCCCGGCTACAGTTGCGTCGAAATCAATTCGCGTCTTCGCGATCGACGTCAGTGATAGCGAGGCGGGTTTCGGTCGATGTGATAGACCTGTAGCTCGTCGTGCCCATCCCGGTTGTAATAGACGCGATACGTTTCGGTCCAATTTGGAGTCTGCTTGTGCCGAGCGGAGCGACCTCGAACCTGATAAGTGAAATAGCCGTCGTTCTCGTCCGTCGACCACATGGGAATCTCTGTATTCACACCCCTTCGGCTACGAAGGTTATTGGTCAGCGGCTCAATGCTTCGAACCCACGTGAAGTCCTCCTCCAAATACGGCGATTGCTCGAGCGCTTCGCGGGTCACCGCTTCCTCCGCTTGGATCGCCAGCACCACGCGCGGGTAAAAGAACACTGCGGCGAAGCCCACCGCCAAAAGCACGAACGTTTGGAGCAGGTGCTTCTGGTAGCCCATGTCGGCCTTCGGGGGTCTGGCGAGCGAGGTCACTCCGGTCTGTTTGGGTTGGGCGACACGCGTCACCTGGCTCCACGTTTCGCCTCCAGTTCTATCTCCATCTCGGCCTGTGTTTTTCCGGCCATCTCCTTGGGCCACAGCACCACGACGTCGCTGGGATTCTGATTTCCGTCCCGGACGAGCCACGCATAAAGCAGCCGACCCGAGCGCGGATCGAACAACATCACACATTGCTCTGCGGTCTCCACCTCGACATCGAACGCGATCATGGGGAGAGCGATCGCTGAGCGCGCAACGTAACCCACCCTGGATTCGATATCCTTGATTGTTGTGTTTGGGGGCAGCGCTCGGATTTCCGCAAGCGTGAGGAGACCCGACGGAACCTCAGGTCGCTCAGGCTCTTCTGCCCGCACCCATGCAAAGAGGAGGGCCAACAAGCCCATGCCCAGGACCTTCATAAGGGGCGATTCCACGGAATATACATCACGGTGTTCCGCGTGATCATCACTTCTTCGCTGGCGGGGCGAGCTTCTCCACGAACGACCAATCGCGATCGTCCCAGACGTCGCCTGCAACCCGCCAGAGCGAGATTGGGCTGACATAGTCGCTCTGCTCCTTGGACCAACGCATGGCACCGTAGTAGCGAGGACGGGAAGGGTCGACGGCTGGCTCCGTTTCGGCCTCCAGCAGGGGCACGCCGGTGAACTCTGGATGCGCGTTCATCGCCGGCCGCCGGGAGGGCTCCGCGCCCACCGCGGCCAGCACGGTGGCCGGCACATCAATCGCCGACGCCGGGGTGTCAACGCGTTGCAAGGGTCCGTGCGCCCCGAAGGGTTTGATCAACAGCAACGGTGCCCCGCGCGCCTTGTCGCGTTGGAAGCTGCCGCGCGACGACACGGCATCGAGCTGCCGGCTCGCTTCGCCCGAGCCGGGATTGAGAAACAGCTCCGGCTTCCGCCCGCTGCCATGATCGCCGACGATCACGATCATGGTCTGGTCGTAGAGGTCGCGCGACTTCAGCACCTTGATGAAGGACAACATCATCTTCGCGTAGGCTTCGGCGTGTCCGCTGAACGCCTCGCGGGTGTAGGGATACTGGCCGCGCACCAGGTTGCGGTCGAATTTCACCGGCACGTGGATGCCGGTGAGGTGAAAGAACTTGAAGGTCGGCTGCGGCGCGTCCTGCCGCATGAAGTGCCGCTCGCTGCCGGGATTGCGGGTGAACTCGATGAGGTGCCAGTCGATCGTGTCATTGGCGCCAAGCTCGGCGGAGGCGCTGTTCTCATCGGTCTGGTCGTCGCTGCGCACCGCCCGGCTCAGGCGACCCTCCGAGCCGTCGTGCGCCCAGCGTTTGGCAAAGTGCGGCAGGCAGCGAAACCACGCGAGATCCAGCACCCGCGCGAGTTCCTGCAGCTTCACCAGGCGCGGCACCGGACGTTGCTTGAAGTTGCTCGCCACCTCCTCGCGATAGTAGACGGCCTCGTTGGCGAATCCGCGCCATGGATACACCTCGGCCCGGTAGCCCGCCTGCTGCATGAGCACCGGCAACGACTCCTCCAGGTAAGCCTCGCGCAGGAAGGCGGCCCGCGTCTGCTGGTTGTCGTAGATGCGCCCGGTCAGGATCGCCGGCACCGCAAATTCGGTGAAGTTGAACCCGGCCAGGGTGTTCGGGTAGTAGCGGAACCCGTCGAAGGCTTCGGCATACTCCGGCTTCGGCGCAACCGCCTCGGCGAAGATGTCGGTCTGGTATTCGTCGACGAGCAACACCACCACGTTGCGCTCGGGCGAAAACTGAAAGCGGTCCTCCTTCTCGACGTAGTAACCCTTGAAGAAATCCAACTCCGTGCCGCGCGCTTGGTTGGCCGCGACGAGCAGCGACATTCCCTGCATCGCCACCAGCGCCGCCGCCGCCGTGCCCGCGTGACGATGCAGCCGCGGCGCCTGCCACCAGGCCAGGCCCAGCCCGACCAACCACAGGGCCGCGTCGATGAGGTCACGCCCGCGGTAGGCCGCCCAATCAATCTCGCTCCCGTCCATCACTTCGTGTCGCCAAACCAGCAGGTGGGCGTGCACCCACAGCAGTAAGGTGCCCACCAGCACCAGCGCCACCGCGCGCTCGCGCCAAGGTCCGCGCAGGCACCACAGCAGCGCCGCGCCCAGCAGGCTCACCCCGACCGCCGGCCCCAGCGGCCACAGGAGGGCTTCGCCAAGATAGAGGAGCAGATCGGAACGGTTCCCCAGAAACACTTCGGTTGGAATCAGAACCAAGGCCGTCAGGCTCAGCGCCAAACACACCCACCACGGCGTCCAATCGATTCCGCGGTTTCGTTTCTCTTGTCGCGCTTCGTCGCTCATCGGTCGCGGATGGTATGGGGTGACCGACAGCGCCGCGCCAAGCCTGGAGTGATCGTTGCCTAACGTTGCCCAAGACCTCGATTGCCGCAGAGGCGCGTTTCCCGCAACGTCCCGGTCCCCATGACGATCCCGCCCATCCCCCGCCTGTTGCTGGCGCTCGCCACCTTGGCGGCGCCGCTTTTCGCCCAAGACCTGCAACCCGTCCAACGTCCGACCGCCCAAGGCACCGTCGAGGGCCTGCTCAGCGCCGACGGCAAGGTGCAGCTCTTCAAAGGCATCCCCTACGCCGCCCCGCCCGTGGGCGACCTGCGCTGGCAACCCCCGCAGCCGCCGGCCTCGTGGGAGGGCGTTCGCCCCGCCCATGACTTCGCGCCGCGCGCCATGCAGAAGCAGATCTGGCCCGATATGTTCTTCTTCGACGAAGGCCCCAGCGAGGACTGCCTCTACCTCAACGTCTGGGTGCCGACCGACGCGGGCGACAAACCGCTTCCCGTCATGTTCTGGATTCACGGCGGCGGCTTCATCGCCGGTGGCAGCAGTGAGCCGCGCCAGGAGGGCAGCCAACTCGCGCAGGAGGGCGTGATCGTTGTTTCGCTCAACTACCGCATGGGCGTCTTCGGTTTTATGGCTCACCCTGAGCTCGCCGCCGAGTCCCCGGCCGGCGCCGCCGGCAACTACGGTCTGCTCGACATGGTCGCCGCGCTCAAATGGGTGCAGGCCAACATCGCTGGCTTCGGCGGTGATCCCGCGAAGGTCACGATCTTCGGCGAATCCGCCGGCTCCATGGCGGTGAGCGCCCTCATGGCCTCGCCCGAGGCCCGCGGCCTCTTCCACCGGGCCATCGGTCAAAGTGGCAGCGCGCTCGGCGGCGCCCTGCCTTCGCTGACCGATTCCGCCGCCGCCGGCGCCGACTTTGCCACCGCCATCGGCGCCGCCGACCTCGCGGCCCTGCGCGCGATGCCCGCCGACGAGCTCCTCGACAAGGCCATGGAGCATGGCCGCTTCCGTCCCAACCTCGACGGCCTGTTTTTCACCGCCCAACCCGCGGTCGTCTTTGCCCGCGGCGAACAGGCCCCCGTGCCCTTGCTCGCCGGCTGGAACCTCGACGAAGGCGGCCCGTGGACCCTGCTGGGCCGCGCCGAACCCACCCTCGCCAACCTCCACCTCGCCGCCGCCGAACGCTTCGGCATCTTCGCCGAGCGCTTCCTCGCCGCGTATTCAGCATCCAATGACGCCGAGGCCGCCCGCGCCGCCGCCGACTACGGGGGCGACCGCTTCATCGCCACCAGCACCTGGAAGTGGTTGGAGGAACACGGCCGCACCACGGAGCAACCGGTCTACCGCTACCGCTTCGATCGTCTCGTGCCCTTGAATCCCGATCTTTCCCGTCCCGGCCAGCAGCCCAGCGCCGCCCACTCCTGGGACATCGAATACGTCTTCAACGTGCTCGACTCGAAGAACGCCCCCTGGACCGAGGTCGACCGCGCTCTCGCCGACCAGATGTCCACCTACTGGGCCAACTTCGCCAAACACGGCGACCCCAACGGCGACGGCCTGCCCGCCTGGCCCGCCTACACCGCGGCCAACGACCACCCCGTCATGCACCTCGCGCCCGAGCTCAGCGTCACTTTCGACGATCATCGCGCGCGCTACGAGTTCCAGACGGATCCGTCGGTGATCTTCGTGCCCGACTGGACCCTCGCCGGCTCCGCCATCCATCAACAGGTGCCGCCACCCGAGGGCTTCACCCGCCCCAGCGTCGTGCTCGATCAACCGCTCGGCGTCTTCGAGGGTCAGGCCGATATTGGCGGCCCCTTCCTGCCCGGCCGCGCCAGCTACGACGACGCCCTCGACAGCTACTCGATCACTTCGGCCAGCTCCAACATCTGGTATTTCCGCGACGAGTTCCGCTACCTGTGGAAACAAATGGACGGCGACGTGACCCTCGCCGCCGACGTGCGTTTCCCCAAAGGCGAAGGCTACTTCGACCGCAAGGCCGTGCTCGTCATCCGCCAGGATCTCGACGACGACAGCAAACAGATCATGAGCGCCCTCCATGGCGGCGGCCTCGTCCACCTCGCCTACCGCGCCGAAAAGGGCGCCAACATGGCCGAGGCCGAGCACATCGAGACCGACTACTCCCGCCTGCGCCTCGGTATCCAAAAAGCGGGCACGCAGTTCACCCTGTGGGCCAGCTTCGACGGCGAGCCGATGCACCAGCTCGGCGAACCCTTCGAACTCGCCTTCGACGGCCCGTTCTACGTCGGCATCGGTTTCTGCTCCCACCAGCCGCTCACCTACGACAGCACGGTCGTCTCCGACGTGGTGCTTGAGAACGAAGCCGGCGCCTGGCGCTAGGATCCGTTGGCAAGTGGCCGGAGCCTCCGCCAACCCGGTCGAGCGCGGGCTCGACGGGTCGGCGAGCATCGGTTGGGCTCCGGCGCATGCTGCATCCCTGGGCAACCACCGCCTCCCGCATCATCCATCGCGACCGCTGGATCCACCTCCGCGCCGACACCTGCCGGCGCCACGACGGGTTGATCATCGACCCCTTCTACGTGTTGGAGAAACCCGACTTCGTGCACGTGCTGCCGGTGCTGGAGGACGGCCGCCTGCTGCTCGTGCGCCAATGGCGCCACGGCGGCAGCACCTTCTCGCTCGAACTACCGGGCGGCCTGCTCGACGCCGGTGAAACGCCCGAAGCAGGCGCGCGGCGCGAGCTGCTCGAAGAGTGCGGCGCTCGCGGGACGGACTGGCGGCACCTCAAAACCTTCTTCCCCAACCCGGCCCGCCAGAACAACCAGTTCCATGCCTTCCTCGCGCGCGGCGTGACCCGGATCGGCGAGCAAAAGCTCGACGAAAGCGAGCAGATCGAAATCCACACCCTGACCGTCGCCGAGGTCGACGAGGCCATCGCCCACGGCGAGTTCAACCAGGGCAACCACATCGCCGCCTACCTGCTGGCGCGGCCACATTTGGTCTAGGACGGGGTAAAACCATTGGCCGAAGCGCGAGACAGTGGACGCACGCGGTCGGGGACGACCGCGTCCACCCTGCTGCCGCTCGACGGCGGACGTCGGCCTCCGGACGTCGTTTTGGCCGTCCGCCGATAGCGGGCGCTGCGTTGCCTCTCCGCCGCGGCACATCGCCCACCACCCCGGTGCGTCAGCTTTTCGTCACATCGACTTGGCCACGGCGGGCGAAGCGCCTAGCTTCCGCCCATGCCCCACCCCAGTCGTCGCGATTTCCTGCGCTCCGGCGCCCTTGCCTCCTCCTTGTTGTGGGCCGGTTGCCAAACCCGGACCGGCTCACCCGCCACCAACGCAAGCGCCAGCGCGGCCTCCACCAACTCCGCCGATCGCGTGCGGCTCGCCATCGTCGGCATCGGCAATCGCGGCCAACAGGTCATCGAGGCCTTCAATGACACCGGCCTCGTCACCTTCACCACCGCCTGCGACGTCCACCTCGACGGACCACACTGCATTGAGCCCAAGCAGATCCTTGGCGACATCCCGTATTACGCCGATTTCCGCGAGATGCTCGCCGAGCAAGCCGGCAACATCGACGGCGTCGTCATCGCCACGCCCGACTTCTCCCACTTCCCCGTCGCCATGGCGGCGATGGCCGCCGGCAAACACGTCTACGTGGAGAAGCCCCTCGCCCAGACTTTTGCCGAAGTTGATCTGCTCATTGAGCAAGCCGAACGCACCGGCGTGGTCACGCAGATGGGCAACCAAGGGCACTCCGGCCCCAACTATTTTCAGTTCAAGGCCTGGTCCGAGGCCGGCGTCATCAAGGACATCACCCGCATCGACGCCTTCATGAACTCGCCGCGCCGTTGGCACGGTTGGACGGTCGACGGCTACGACCATCAACCGATCCCCGCCGGCCTCGATTGGGACCTCTGGCATGTCGGCCGCCCGGTGCAGGCCTTCAGCGAACGCCTGCATCCCGGCAACTGGCGCAGTTGGTTCGAATACGGTGACGGCGCCTTCGGCGATTGGGCACCCCACATTCTGGACACGGCGCACCGCTTCCTCGATCTCGGCCTGCCCGAGACCATCGAGGCGGTGAAACGCGACGGTCCCAACGACTTCATCTTCCCGCAGGCGACCACGATTCGCTTTGGTTTTCCGGCGCGCGCGGCGCACCCGGCCTGCGACGTGTTCTGGTATGACGGAGTGGAGAACCTGCCCGACCTGCCGCCCGAGGAAACCGTGGGTGCCGAGCGTGCGCGCAACGGCAAATACCTCTACTCGGCCAACGGCACCGTCTTCCGCGGCGGCACCCACAGCGCGACGCTGCGCATCATCCCCGCCGAAAAAATGCGCGAGCTCGGACCCAGCCTGCCCAAGTTCTCGCAGAAGAACAGCGACCACTTCGCCAACTTCGCGCTGGCGTGTATGGGCCAAGAGGAGACGCGCTCGCCGTTCCACATCTCGGGCCCGCTGTCGCAGGTCTTCATCCTTGGCTGCATCGCCCAACGCCTCGGCGGCACGCTGAAGTTCGACCGCGCCCAACGCCGCTTCGTCGACCACCCCATCGCCAACGCCCTGCTGAGCGGCCCGCCGCCGCGCCGCGGTTGGGAAGCATGCTATCGGGTGTGACCGACCATGCAAAAACCCTGACATCAGTCTATCGAGTAGCAAAATTTCAATAACAACAAACTAAGGGCTCTTCCTTGATTACAACAAATAGAATTATAAATTCGAACACTACCCTTGCGTTGAAGAGTTTGGTTGGTGCATATCTCGAACCGTAAGGCATCACCGGACAATCGACTCTGGTCCAATGATGAATCCAACTGGCCGATTAACCTCGAACAGACATAATTCAATGAACCAGAAATACCCATATTCCCGAAGGGCTATATTTACAAAAGTCGCCTTTCTCGCCACCTTTGCATTTAGCGCTATTGTTCTACACGCACAACAAACCACGATTTCGCTGGGAAATATGTCCATTGAAGGGGACGCTCAAGTCGGTGAAACATTCATCCTACGCATGCCAGGGACTGTTACGTATACCAACAATACATCGGACTGGGTAACTGTAACAATCACCGGGGAGTTTCAGCCTCCGAATCAAGGAACTGTTCCCGGAACTGTTGAGCTTGGCCAGATTCAGGGCCCCAATGTCCCTGATACATCTAACCCGGGAGTTGTGGACATCCCCCCAACCGGTCAACCGACAACGATTCCGTTTACTATTTCCGGGCCGATCTCGCCTGATTCCGCCGGCAACACGACGTTCCCTGGAGAGATGAAAGCCTCAGATGGCGAAAACGATTCTAGCGGTGGAAATTCGATAAATTTGCCGGTGGAGCCCGAAGAGGACGATACTGAACTACAGGACCGAGAAGGTTCCAGCTAGACTTCAATCAAATGGAGGCACTTCCATGAAAATCGGCGCAATTTCAATACTTGCGGCTCTTATCGCCTTAATTGTGGGATTAGCAGTGTGGAACCGTCTGAACTTGGATTCCCAACGCGCTCTCTCGTTGAATACGGATCACGCTAAGTTGGCCGAAACAGAACTCACGACTGACGAAAGCAGTGATGTTGCCCTAAGCAACAGAACTGAAGTTTCCATTCACGCCGTGAATTCAACAAATCGAGTTCAATCGCGAGATTTATCCGACAGTCCTTCTTCAAATAATATTGATTCGCTGGGTCGAACAATTGAAGAAAAGCAGATTGCAGCCCGTGTGCTATCGGTAGTCGGCTTGGACGCAACAGAACTACCCAACTCTACTCGAGTCAGGCTTATACAAAGTATCCAGGAACTGCTGGAAATAAAGTCCCAGTATGAAGCAGGATTAATCAAAAGCTATAAGTTCGAATCCGGCACTCTTGAAATCGATATTCCCACTTACCCTGAAGCAGGCAATATTAGGGAAATGTTCGAGCGTCGAGTTGCTGATACGCTCGCTGGCGTGGCCTCAGAATCCGTGGTCAAAAGAATCGGCGATGCCTCGAATGAACTGTTTGACGACTTTGGCTCATACCGAAAGTCCCTAAAAATCACGCAGATTGAAGATCCCGAAGGTGGAAGTTTCTACAAAATCATCAAGGAGTTTTACCCAAATAACGAAACAAAATTCACCAACAATTCAGTGACACAGGCTCCATTGAAGTATGAAACTTCTATCTTCAAAATCGAAGATATGGTTTCGGGTGAATATGCCGGAGTCGTCCCAATTATTGAAAAAGTCTTCAAACTGAACATATAACCGTTCCCGAAGCTTACTTCGACCGCGCCCAACGCCGCTTCGTCGATCACCCCATCGCCAACGCCCTGCTCAGCGGTCCGCCGCCCCGGCGCGGTTGGGAAGCGTGCTACCGCATCTGAGCGGACGGCGCCCACCCGCACCGGCGCCGTGGCCAAACTATATTCATCGCAAACGGTTCACCGGGGAACGGCTTGACCGTGCCTCGCCTCTAAACCGGCGATTAGTGTCGAGCACCTCGCGCGGCGGCGTTATGTCTTCCTCCGCCGTCGAGCGGGATCTCCTCCATGGGCCCACGCCCGTGGCGATGACGTCTCCGTCCGCGCAGGATTCCCTGCGAGACGGCGGCCGGCGCAACGACCGCCCGCGTCGGCAGTCACCGCCCTCCCCATGCCCGCCAAACAAATTCTCTTCGACGCCAACGCCCGCCACAAAGCGCTGCGCGGAGTCCGCCAACTGGCGCAGGCGGTCAAGGCCACCTACGGACCCGCCGGCCGCAACGTCGCAATCGACCGGCGTCACCGCCCGCCGATCCTTACCAAGGACGGCGTCTCCGTGGCCGCCGAAATCGAACTGCCCGATCCGTTCGAAAACCTCGCCCTGCAGCTGGTGAAACAGGCCGCCGCAGCCACCTCCCGCGAGGCCGGCGACGGCACCACCACCGCCATCGTGCTGGCCGAGGCGATCTTCCAGCACGGGTTGCGCCACGTGACCGCCGGCTGCGATCCCATCCCCCTCAAGCGTGGTATCGAAAAAGCGGTGACAGCAGCGGTGGCGGTGCTCGCGCTGATCGCGCGACCGCTCCTCCACCGCGCGGATTTTCAACACATCGCCACCGTCTCGGCCAACGGCGACCCGGTTCTCGGCGACTTGATCGCCACTGCCCTCGATCGCGTCGGTCGCGACGGGGCCGTGACCATCGAGGCCGGCCGCGGCATGAGCTCCGTCCTCGACGTCGTCGACGGCATGCAGTTCGACCGCGGTTATGTTTCCAGCTACTTTGCCACCTCGGCCGCCACCCTCGAGGCCCGCCTGGAGGACGCCTACGTGCTGGTCCTGGAGCAACAGCTGTCGCACCTGCACCACCTGCTGCCACTGCTGCAGGCGGTGGTCGTCGCCGGCAGACCGCTGCTCATCATCGCTCCGGACGTCGTCGGCGAAGCCCTCTCGACGTTGTTGGCCAACCTACGCCGGCGCACCCTGCTAGTCTGCGCCGTGATGGCACCGGGCTACGGCGAACAACGGCGCGAGCAACTCGCCGATGTCGCCATCCTCTGCGGTTGCCAGCCGGTGACTACCGAGACCGGCGCCCGACTCGAGGACCTCACCCTCGCGGATCTCGGGCAGGCTCGGCACGTCACCGTGGGCGCGGAGACCACCCTCATCCGCGAAGGCGCCGGTGCCGGCGAAGCCGTCCGGTCCCGGGCCCGGGACCTGCACCGGCAGATCGACGCCGCGGCGGCCGGCACCGACCTCGCCCACCTGCGTCTGCGCCTCGCCCGACTGGTCGGCGGCGTCGCCGTATTGCGCATCGGCGCGGCCACCGAACTCGAACAACACGAAACCATGACCCGCGCCGAAGACGCCCTGCAGGCCACCCGCGCGGCCGCCCTCGAGGGCGTCGTGGCCGGGGGCGGCGTAGCCTTGCTGCGCTGCCGGGCCGCGATCGCCGAACTGGATCTTTGCGCCGCGGAGGCCATCGGTGCGAGCATCGTGAGCCAGGCGCTCTCGGCGCCGCTTCGCGTGCTGTGCGCAAACGCCGGGCTGGAGCCAGGCCCGATCGTCCATCAGGTGGCGAAGGCCACCGGCGGTCACGGCTTCAACGTGGCGACCGGCCGATTCGAGGACCTTTTCGCCGCCGGTATCATCGACCCGGCCAAAGTCACCCGGGTGGCGCTGCAAAACGCCGCCTCCATCGCCAGCCTGCTGCTCACCACCGCCGGCCTACTGGCGGAAATCCCGGCCGACGGACCGGTGGCCAGCCGATGACCCGCAACCCACCGTCCCCGCCCTTCCGCTCATGAGACTCTCGATCACCCACCTCATCCGCTACGACTACGACCGCGACGTGAGCTTCATGCCTCACCTCGTGTATCTGCGGCCGCGGGAGAATCCGCTGCTGCATGTCGCCGGATTTGACTTCCGCCTCTCGCCCGCGGCCACGGTCAGCTGGATGCGCGATGACTTCGACAACCTGCCGGCCTCCCTCCGCTTTGGCGGCACCGGACGCCAGCTCGAAATCGAATCGCACTGCACCGTGACGACCGCAGACCTGCCCCCCTTCGACTTCCTGCTGCGCGACTACGCGGTGTCATTCCCGTTTGAATACGAGCCGCTGCATCGCTTCAACCTGTCGATCTACCTCACTCCGCCGGCCGCGCCGCTGCGGCACCGGTTGCGCCATTGGCTCGCCCAACACTTGCCGGATTCGCCCACCGAAACGGTCGCGTGGCTGGCGGAAGTGAACCGCGTCATCCCCGCCCAGTTGCACTACGCCCGCCGCGAGGCTCCCGGCATCCAGACCGCGTCGGAAACCCTCGACCTCGGCCGCGGCACGTGTCGCGACTACGCCGTCCTGCTGATCGACTGCGCGCGCACCGTGGGCATCGCCGCCCGCTTCGTGAGCGGCTACCAGTTCGACAGCTCCGCCGATCCGGAAAGCCACGGCGACATGCACGCTTGGGTGGAGGTCTTTTTACCGGGCGCCGGCTGGCGCGGACTCGACCCCACACATGGCGTCTTTTGCGACGCGACCTACGTGCCGGTCGCGCACGCGGTGGTGGCCGAAAGTGTCACCCCCGTGCAAGGCGCGGTCGGCAGCGATGCGCAAACCACCGCCACGTTCACGACCACCGTCCACGTGCGTCGCATCGAGGCCGCAACAGCCTGATTCGGATCAACCCTCAAGACGGGAATCACCCTGTCGATCCACCGGGATGGGCACGGGCGCGACCTGGCCCTCGGCCGTTTGCGGCACCGACAACCAATTCGTCACCGTGACCACGCCACGAACCTCCCGCGCCAGTTGGGTGATGTGTTCCTTTTCCGCCTCGCTGCGCGCCAGGCCGGTGATGAGCACCGCGCCATCCAGGGTGGAAAGCGCGATCGACTGCGGCTGGACGGCGGGGGTCTGGCGGATGGCGTGGCGGAGCTGGCTGGTGATCGACGCGTCGTCGATCGGCCCGTCCCAGAACCGGCGCGCCACCGGGGCGTCGGACACCTTGATCTGATCAACGACCGCCTTCACGCCGCTGATCTGCGCGGCGTAACGGACCGTGAGCGCTTTCTGCTCCGCAGTCTCCGCGGTCCCGGTGAGCGTTGCCACGCCCTCGCGCACCACGACCTGCGTGGTCTCCGGATTCACGTCGGCCTTTACCATCAACAGCAATTCGATGTGACGCGCCATCCAGCCATCGGAGAACTCGTTCAACCATGGCTTCACCTCGATCCGGTTGACCACCCGATTGACGCCGGGATGGGAAAGCGCGGTTTCTTCGGCCAGGGTCCTGGTGGTCTCGTCCTCGGCCCGGCCGGTCAAGGTCGCCACCTCGCCGCTCACCCGCACATCGACATGACTGCGCAGCACCATGCGGTAGTTGAAGGATGATTTGATGTCCCTCTCGACATCGCCAGCGCCGGCGGCGGAAACCAAGGAGGCCGGCAACACCAAGGAAACGAACAGCAGGGAGCGGAGGAGAAAAAACGGTTTCATAAATAGGCAAAGAAGGGCGCACTCGGCGCGGTGATGGCGGTGGCGCCAGCAGGGGTGGGACAGGACATCGCCTCAACTCGAGGGACGGAGCCGCGGGTCCGGCCGATCGAAATCATCTTCGACGGCGGCAATTCAATCAGCGCGGCGGAAGCGGCATCGTCGCGCACCTGCCGGGAAATAGCGAACCGCAATCCACCATTCCCTGAAGCCAGGCTACTAACCACCGCCCCGCGGTTTACTTCGGCCAGCCGTCGCGCGAGGCTGCGTTGTGGCGCGGAGGATCTCTTTTTTCGCGAGCAGGCAACCTCAGCGAAAGCACCCCATGGGCGACAAGTCCCCCAAATCCAAACGCAAACTGGCCGACCAGAAGCAGACCAGAACCGACCACCTGAACGCCAAAAGGCAGGCGGAGATCACCCGGGCCCAACTCACCAAGGCCCGCATCGAGGCGACCAAGAAGCGGTAGGAAGGTTCCACGGCACGAGGCGTTGAATTTCGACCGCGCCCGACGCCGCTTCGTCGACCGCCCCATCGCCAACGCGTTGCTCAGCGGCCCGCCGCCGCGCAGCGGTTGGGAAGCGTGTTACCGGGTGTGAGCCACGGGGCAACGCCCCGATCTTTCTCGTTCCTCTTTATCTTGGCAGAGTGTCGCTTTGCTCGGAACTCTTTCTCCCCGCAGGCCGAGATGGGAGGGCATTCAAAGCGGCGTTGAAACCGACCCCGGCTACAGCACTCAGCATCTAGTCACTGCCGCGCTGCAACCTGCAAGCAAAGCCAGCTGTAGGGCCGCCGCTCGCGGCGCGCCGTGGTGGGATGGGTCTGCGGCAATCCTGCAGGACAGAAACAAACGACCGAGAGGCAGGGGCGGCACGGCGACAAGCGCCGGCCCTACAGCTTTTCCGGACAGCAAATCTCACGTTTAATCCTGCATTTCCGGAACGTATACCAAATCCCCTGCTTTGAGATCGAAATCTGTCCCGCCAGCAATGATGTCCCGTAGGTTGACGCGGATTACTTCCTTTTCGCCTCCCGGATGAGCACGAGTAATCGTTACCCTACGACTCCTCGCCAAATCAGTCATTCCGCCTGCCCGAATGATAGCCTCCGTCAGAACAGATTTCTCTAAACCTATTCTCCCCGGTTGATAAACTGCACCCATTACGACGACCTCTATCTCACTTGTTAGCACAGTCGTTCCGAATGCCAAACCTTCCCCTTCCACGGTCACCGTGATCTCGCCGGGTTCATCCGTCTTCGCGCGCACGATCGCCAGTGCGAGGCCATTGAAAGCCTTGCGTTCGAGCGACGGAAACGCCGTCAGGTCGGTTGGATCGCCGTTGTCCGTGGCGACGATTTCGCCCGGGCCGCTGATGGAAAACCTCAGAGTGGGCTTGGCGTTGCGGATGAACTCATCGTTGGCATCGAGCACGCGCACGGTGATGAAGCTGAGATCCTTACCGTCGGCGGCGATGGTCGCACGGTCGGCTTCGGCGCTGAGCTTCGCCGCCGGACCGGTGGTCTTTACCGTCTGCTCGGCCCACCATTGACCGTGCTTGTAGGCGACGACCTTGATCTCGCCGGGTTCGTAGACGACGTCGTCCCAGCGCAATCGATATTCGAACTCGCCCTTCTGTTTGCGACCGAGTGAGCGACCGTTAAGGAAGAGCTCCGCTTCGTCACCGGAGGTGAAGGCGTGCACCGGCGTGACCTGGCCGACGCGGTCGGGCCAGTTCCAGTGCGGCAGCACGTGCACCATGGGCAACTGCGGACGCCAGGCGGCCTGGTAGAGGTAGAAGCGATCCTTGGGGAAACCGGCGAGGTCGATGATGCCGAAGTAGGAACTACGCGCGCCGTAGTAGGGCGTGGGTTCACCGAGGTAGTCCCAACCGCTCCACACGAAGCCGCCAGCGACGTAAGGGTGGCGGGCGAGCGAACCGAGCACCTTGTCGGCCGAGGAGCCGAAGGGGGCGGTGTAGAGCTCGTAGGCACTCACGTGTTGGGTCACCGGATCACCGCCCTTGCCAGTCTCGACCGGGGCGCTGATGCCGTCGGTAACCGGGAAGAGGTATTCACCGCGGCTGCTGACGGCGGCGGCGTTTTCGCTGCTGATGATCATCTTGGCCGGAAAGGCGTCGTGAAAAGCCGGATACAGCGGCGGGGTGTTGATGCCCTGCAGGTGCGCGTAGGCCGGCGCATTGCGGATGCCCTCGCCCTGGTAATTGAGCGTGATGGTGTCCATGACGCCGACGATCGGCATGTGCGGTTTGGCAAAGTTGAATGACGCCGCCGTGGGGCGCGTCGGGTCCTCGTCCTTGGTGATGTCGTGCAGGCGCTGCGCCACGGCGGCGCCGGCTTCCCCGGTGTATTGTTCGCCGACCTCGTTGCCCGTGCTCCACATGATGACCGACGGGCTGTTGCGGTCGCGCCGCACGAGCGCGCGCATGTCGGGCTCGCTCCAGTCGGGGAAGATGAGGTGAAAGTCGAGCGGCGGCTTTTTGCGCTCCCAGGCATCGAAACTTTCGTTGATGACGAGGAAGCCCACGCGATCGGTGAGTTCGAGCAGCTCGGGCGCCGGCGGGTTGTGGGCCATGCGGATCGCGTTCACGCCGGCCTCGCGCAGGACCTCGAGCTGGCGCTCGGCGGCGCGCACGTTAAAGGCCGCCCCCAGCGCGCCAAGATCGTGGTGCTGGTTGACGCCCTGGAAGGTGATGTGCTCGCCATTCACGAAGAGCCCCTTGGTGGCGTGAAACTCGAGGGTGCGGATACCGAAGCGGGTCTTGTAGTGGTCGACGATCTTGTCGCCCTGGCGCAGGGTGGTGACGGCGCGGTAGAGGTTGGGCGTTTGGTTCGGCGGCGGGCCCCAGAGCCGCGGATTCTCCAGGGTCACGGTCGTGGCGATGCGCTGTTTTGCGCCCGGACCGACCTTGGTCTCGCGGTCGGCGAACCGCGCCACGACGCTGCCCTCAAATTCGATCGTCGTCTCGGCCGTGACCGTCGCCTCCGCATCACCTTGGTTTTGGATAAACAGCTCCAAATCGATCGTCGCCGACTCGGTCGACACGTCGCGGGTGGTGATGAAGGTGCCCCACTGCGCGACCTGCACGGGGTTGGTCTTGGTGAGCCAGACGTTGCGATAAAGGCCGCCGCCGGGATACCAGCGTGAGGAATTGGGCGGGTTGTCCAGGCGGATGGCGAGCTGGTTGGCACCGCCGAAATTCACGTAGGGGGTGAGGTCGAGCTGGAAGGAAGCGTAACCGAAGGGCCAGCCGCCCACGAGGTGGCCATTGAGCCAGACCATGGCGTAGGACATGGCACCGTCGACCTCCAGCGTGATGGTGCGGCCCGCGTCTGACGCCGGAATATCCAGGTCGCGCCGATACCACGCCACCCCGGGACTCGGCAGTCGCCCCATGCCTCCGCCGACCGGTGCGGGGTCGCCAGCGTAGAACGGTCCGTTGACTGCCCAGTCATGCGGCAGGGTGACCACTTCCCAGGCGGAGTCATCAAAGTCGTCCTGCACAAAGGGGAAGTCGCTGCCCGGATCGCCCTCAGGCCGGGTGTGGCGCTTGGCCGGGTCCTTGATGAAGGCGTTGCCACTGGGGAGAATCCACGGCTTGAGCACGAGTTGGTGCGCTTCGACGTCAACCGCCTCGGTCGGCCGCTCGTCAGCCGGTCGATCGTCGCGTGCCTCGGAGTCATCGGGACGCACGTCGTAGATGAGCGGATCGGCCTGATCGGCGGAGTCGTATTTGTGGAAACGCCAACTGTCGTTGAGCGAAAGTCGTTCGCGGGGAGTCGCGGTCGCCGTCAGTTGAATTGCCGCGAACAGCAAGGCGCAGAAAACGACAGGGCGAGGGAGCAACATCGTTTTAACTTAACGAAGCAGCAGACGGTTTCCGCCAAAAAATTCGCCCGCAGGCCTCAAGCCAGGCGGCGAATTGAGCTGCGATCGGCATTTCACCTGCTTGGCTGCGGCGCATGGCTCGTTTTCGGATTCTCCCCTGCTTGTTGCTCGTCTGCGTCCTCGCCTCCTTCGCTCGGGCGGAAAATCTCTACGCCGTGCTGGGCGCGTATCGCCCCGAGATGGAGGCGCTGCACGAGGTCTTCGAGGTCGATCCGGCGGCGGGCTGGGAAAGCGTGTCGCACCTCGGCGTAGAATATTGGCGGGGCGAGGTGGCGGGCAAAAAAGTCATCATCTTCAGCACCGGGGTGAGCACGGTGAACGCGACCTACCGGCTCCAGCTCGCGCTCGAACGCTTTCCGATCACGCACATCCTGTTCGGCGGTGTGGCTGGTGGCACCGATCCGTCGCTCGATGTTGGCGACATCGTGATCCCCGAGCAATGGGCCTACCACGATGAAGCCGCCTACCTGAACGAGGACCCCGCCAACCCCGGCCAATACCTCGTGCCGGACTACCTGCAGCCGAAGATTGAGAACTTCGGCATGATCTTTCCCGACTCGGTCTACGTGACTCGCGACGACGGCCTGGGACCGCGGGAGATGCCGTTTTTCCCGGCCGATCCGGAGCTGCTCGACGTCGCCCGCGCGGTGTTGCCGACGCTGCCTCCGATGCAAAAAGGCGGTCGCACGGTCCACCTATCGGTCGGCGGCAACGGCGTGGCCGGCACGGTGTTTTTGGACAACGCCGAGTATCGCAAATGGATTTTCCGCGTGTGGAACGCGCGCTGCCTCGACATGGAATCGACCGCGCTCGCGCACGTCGCGTGGACCAACCAAAAACCGATTCTGGTGGTGCGGGGCTTGAGCGATCTCGCCGGCGGTCAGCACGGCAAGAACCCAATCGATGACAACGAGCTGGGCGTCTCGCAAATCGCCTCACGCGTCGTGCGCGCCATCATCGAAGCACACGAGTGAAGGCAAGCTGTGAGCCGCGGGTGCCTTTTATATCCGAGTTCCTAATCACCGATAGACCCGGCACCCGCAGCTCGACAGCAAATCTGGGCTATGCGGCCCGGCGGACCGGGCGTGAAGTTGAGTTTCCCTCGCCGGCATCCAAGGCCCACGTTTCGCGCTGCAGGCCCTCGGCGTCGGTGGCGAGTTGATCGGCCGACGACTTCAGGTCGCGCGTGATGGCGTCGAGGTTTTCGGTCGCAATGGCGACATCGGCCATGCGCGTTGAAATCGACTCGGTCGAGGTCGACACCTGCGCGATGCGTTCGGCGATCTCTTCGACCGCGCGGGCCTGCTCGGCCACCGAGGTGGAGATGGCGGTCGCGCTGGCGTCGATGTGGTGAATGGATTCGCCCACGCCGCCGATCACTTGGCCGACCTTGGCCGTGGCCTGCTGCATGGCGTCGATCTGGCCGGCGATCTTCTTGGTCGCCTCAGCGGTCTCACGGGACAGCGATTTCACCTCGCCCGCGACCACCGCAAAACTGCGGCCGTGCTCGCCGGCGCGCGCGGCTTCGATGGTGGCGTTGAGCGCGAGCAGGTTCGTCTGGCGGGCGATCTTGTCGATGACGTCGACGACGGTGCCGATCTGGCGGGCGGCGTCGCCGAGCTGCGTGACAGCCGAACCGGCCCGCGTGGCCTCGGCCACGGCGGACTGGGTGAGACCGGCGGATTCCTGAGTGCGACGGGTGATCTCGCTCGTGCAGATGCTTAGCTCCTGGCAGGCGGCCGCCACGGCATTGGTGTTTTGGGCGGCAAGGTCGGTGGCCTGCGCCACATCTTCAGCCAGACGTCGGCTGTCGGCCACGTGTTCCTGAATGGAAGTCGCGTTGGCCCGCAAGTCACCGGCCGAGGACGTCACGGAATCAGTGGTCTCGGCGACGCGACGGGCCACGGCTTTGCGTTCGGTTTCGAAGCGCGCGATCTTGGCAGCGTCTTCGGACATCTTGTGCGCGGCGCGGTTGATGGTGACGGCGGCATGACGGTAGGAGCCGTGCAGGCCGCGTAACAGAATCGGCCGGTGAAACTCACCCCGCGCGCAGTGATCCAGCGCGGCGGCGGACTCGCGCACGTAGGCGTCGCAGATGTCGAGCAGGTGGTTGATGGCGCCGCCGAGGGCGGCGAATTCGACCGAGTCGGGCGCGGGCGACACGCGGGCTTCGAGGTCGCCGGCGGCGGCCCGTTCACAGATCGCGGTGAGTTCGCGCAGGATGGAAGCGGAGTCACTCATGGCGGAAATCAGAGGGCGGCGGCGAGCGCGGTTTCGGCGGACAGGCTGAAGACAAACTCGCCGTAGCTGAGACCGGCTTCGGCGAGGGTGCGCTCGACCAGCGCGATCGAGGCGGCCATACCGGCCGAGCCGTCGCCGGCGGCGCGTTCGGCCTCACGCAGGGTGCGGTAGAGCGGCTGCACCTTGGCGAGCGCATCGGCGTGCGGCACGCGGCGGTTGGAGTGGTAGGCGATGATGTTGCCCCGGGCGTCGAAGCTGGGCGTGACGTGGGCGAAGACCCAGTAGTTGCGCCCGTCCTTGGCGAGGTTGTTGACGTAGGCGAAGATCTCCTGGCCGGCCTTAAGCGTGTCCCACAGCAGCTTGAACACGCAGGCCGGCATGTCGGGATGGCGGATGAGGTTGTGTGGTTGGCCGAGCAACTCCGCCTCAGTGTAACCGGAGACGCGTTGAAACACCGCGTTGGCGTAGGTGATCACGCCGCGGGGATCGGTTTTGGAGACGATGACCTCATCGGGCGAAAAGGTCACCTCCTCCCCGGTCGGAAGAATGGTGGGTCGGGCCATGGGAATACAGGAACGCTCTTCCTCCAATCGACGCGGGACTTAACGGTCTTAATCGCAATTGCTGCGCATTTCTTGCCGCGCTGTCCGACCGAGTGTTGGGTCAACGCCATGGAAAAACGCCGACTTGGACGCAGTGGCATTGTGGTGACGGATTTGTGCTTCGGCACGATGACCTTCGGAGCGCGCAACACCGAGGAGGAGGCCTTCGCCCTGCTCGATCGTGCTTACGACGCCGGCATCAATTTCTACGACACGGCCGAGATCTACCCCGTCCCACCCCAGGCCGAGTGGGTGCACCGCACCGAGGAGATCGTGGGCCGCTGGCTGCAGACCAAACCGCGCGACAGCGTCATCCTCGCGACCAAGGTCGTGGGCCCCGCCCACGGCTGGTTCGTGCCGCCGGTGCGCAACGGCACCGCCGCCCTCGACCGCCACCACATCCGCATCGCCGTCGAGGGCAGCCTTCGTCGCCTGCAGACCGACTACATCGACCTTTACCAGACCCACTGGCCCGACCCGGACCTGCCCTATGAGGAAGTCCTCGGCGCGCTCACTGAACTGAAGGACGAGGGCATCGTGCGCATCGTCGGTTCGAGCAACGAATCCGCCTGGGGCACGATGAAGGCCGAGGCCACGGCCCAGGCCCACGGCCTCGCCCGCTACGAGACGATCCAGAACAACTTCTCCATCATCAACCGCCGCTTCGAGGACGCGCTGGCCGAGATCTGCCGTCGCGAGAAAATCAGTTGCCTGCCCTACTCCCCGCTCGGCGGGGGCGTATGCTCCGGCAAATACAACGACGGCGCCCTGCCCGAGCCGGCCCGCTTCACCGAATACCTCAAGGGCGACGGCGAGCGGCAGAAGAAGATGAGCCACCGCTTCGTCAACGAACGCAGCCTCGGCACGGTGGCCGCGCTGCAAAAGCTCGCCGACGATGCCGACCTCAACCTCGTCGCCATGTGCCTCGCGTGGAGCAAGCAGCACGACTTCGTCGCCTCCACCATCTTCGGCGCCACCACCATGGCGCAACTCGAAGAAAACCTCGGCGCGGTCGACCTGAAGCTCAGCGACGACGTGCTCGCCCGCATCGACGCGATCACAAGGGAGTTCCCGTATCCGCTGGGGTAAGGTTCGCGCTCGAGACAGCGATAGACCAAGCTATTGCCGTCATGAAAGAATTCCCAAATGGCCACAGTGTATGCTTAGAAACCAACCACAAAAAATCCTGCTACGAGGACCTTGATCGTATAGACAACAAATGTGGTTTAATGCTCAGAGTCGCCAGTTTTGGTCTGACTGTTTTAGGCGCGCTCAAGATCTCGGTATTCTCGAACCCTAGCGAGTTCTCCGAGGTTAACTTGGATCCTGGATGTATCGGATTAGCCACAATCCTGATGCTCGTGGCAGTAATCATGTCACTCTCGCTGATCTCAATCAAATGGTCTGACAACGTCCGAGAGCTAAAGGACACGATTAAGAACCGAACATATGGTTATCACATCTGCTTGGTGCTAGTTGGATCGAGCATCTTTTTGGCATCGATAAGTATCATCACTGCGACGAATCGGGGGCCCACGGACAAGCACACCGCTACTGCAGGATATCACGTGCAGGGGTAACCCAAGCAAAACTTACTCCAACCAACCGCCCGTCGCTTGCAAAGGCGCCGGGTTCTCGCCGCGACTGATCCAAACGGCGACGGCAGTCCGAGTGGCTGCCAGGTCGACGGACGCTTCGGGCAGGCGCAGAGTCATTTCGCTCGCGGACAAATCGGCCGATTTCCACCCCAGCACCACGAACTCGTGGTTGAGGCGGCGACCACGATTTTCGCCTCGTTTCACGTCGCTTACGATGCCGCCGCCGAGTCGGGCGACGTGCACGCGCAGGTCGGATGGTGGTTTCCCCGCGGTCGCGTAGTTTACCCTCACCACCCCATCAGCCACGGTGGCGACGAGTTCCCCGCCAGCGCGGTCGGGCGTCGTGGACCCGATCGGGCGCCCGTCGCGCCACGACCATTCCACCCCACCACGGATCGTCTCCGGGGTGTAGACCCGGCGACTCCGCCAGGCGCGGGCGTAGGCGTATTGACGATCTGTATACGCTGGGTCCGCAAGGCGGTCCGGCCAGCCGAGCCGGTCCCAGTAGTTGACGTGCCAGGCCACGGGCACGAAGTCGCGCCACAGCCCGGGATCGTGGCGCAGCTCGCCCAGCCAAGCTTCAGCGGGCGGACAACTGGAGCAGCCTTCGCTGGTGAACAGCTCCATGAGAGGCACCGGATTGGGTCCGCTGCGGAAGGTGCGGGGCTCGGTCGCGAACACAGCGACCGGCGCGAACAGTAAAAACAAAAGCGGCCTCATACCGCAGTAGGAGGCCGCTCGGAAAAGAACTATTCCGGAGACGCGGAGATCAGTCCCAGTTGAGCACCAGGCGGGTGTAGTAGGTGGTATCCAGGCTCTTCACGCCGGGGGCGGGCTCGCTGGTGTAGTCGTTGGACAGACCGACGCGGAGCTTCCAGAAGCCGGCCTTGAGCGGCATCTCGAAGTAGGAGTCGTGGATGGCGCGGTAGTTGGCAAAGTCTTCAAAGGAGGGCACAAAGGTGAGCGCGTTGGTCATCTTCATGGTGTCCCACTGGTAGCTGTGGTTGAGGCCGAAGTCCAAACCGGCGCTCTTCACATCTTCGGTGAGCGGGTTCTTGTAGCCTTCGTAACGGAAGGAAAGACCGGCGCGACCGGTCAGGGTCTGCTGCTTGTTCTTGATGAAGTCGTAGCCCAGACCCGCGGCGGTCACGTTGTAGAGTTCGATGTCCTTGATACGATCGAAGCCGCCCTCGTTGCGCATATACCAGGACATGTGGCCCTTGAAGTTGTTGGAGTAATCGACGCCGGCCTTGAACTGGTCGGCCGACTTCAGGTTGTCGGTCTCCTGGCGATTGTAGCCGGTGTAAAAAACCAGTTTGTCCTTGGCGCCGGAAAGGGTGGCGCGCATCGCGACGGCGGTGCCGAGCTGCTCCTTGTTGCCGTTCTTGCCGGTGATATCGAGCGCGGCCTCGTAGGCCCACTTGCGCTGGAGCGCGGCCACGGCGGGATCGGTGCCGCCGGGCGACCACGTGGTCGCAATCTTGTCGACCGTGGTGTTGATCGTGCCGTCTTGACCCGCGATGGACACCTGGCCGCTCGCATTGGTCGTAACCGTGCCTTCCATGGTCGTGCCACCCTGCAGGCGGATCACGAGCGGATCTTCCATGGTGATGCTCTCGACCTCACCTTGATTGATCTGGATGTCACCGGCATAGGAGGTTCCGAGGGTGACCTTGCCGCCATCGACCTTTTTCACGGTGCCCACGAGTCGGGCACCGTCTTTCGTCACCACGACGTCCGCCCACACGACGGAACTCAGGAACGAGGCGACCAAGAGGCTGATCACCGATTTTGCGAAGAATTTGGATTTCATAGCTTGAGAAGACAGTAGGGGATTCACCCTATATTCGGAGTCAACCGGGAAGTGACTCGTCCGAGCAAAGGTCACGTCGCAAGATTCGTTTACAGACCGGTCTCGCTTGTCAAATTGCCCGAACCGATGAGCAACGTGCAGCCCGCCCCTACGATAGCAATCGCGAACCAGTGGCAAGACTACCGCCTGCTGGACGCCGGCAACGGCATGAAAATGGAGCGTTGGGGCAAGGTCACCCTCGTAAGGCCCGACCCACAGGTCATTTGGCCGCGGCGGGCTGGTCCGAAGTGGACCGGTTGGGACGGCTACTACCACCGCAGCGACAAGGGCGGCGGCAAGTGGGAGTTTCACAACAAATTACCCGATTCCTGGCAGATCGATTACGCGTCGCTGGGTCTGCGCTTTCGCATCTCGCCAACCTCCTTCAAACACACCGGTCTGTTTCCCGAACAGGCGGTGAACTGGGAATGGTTCACCCAACGGATCAAAAGCGCCACCGCCCGCGGCCGTGAGGTGTCGGTGCTCAACCTCTTCGGCTACACCGGCGGGGCCACCTGCGCCGCCGCCAAAGCCGGCGCGTCCGTCTGCCACGTCGATGCCGCCGACGGCATGGTGAAGTGGTGCCGGGAAAACGCCACCCTCAGCGGACTCGGCGACGCCCCCATCCGCTACATCGTGGACGACTGCCTAAAGTTTGTGCGTCGCGAAATCCGCCGCGGCCGCACCTACGACGCGATCATCATGGATCCGCCCACCTACGGGCGCGGCAGCGGCGGCGAGATGTGGAAGCTTGAGACCAACCTGTGGGAGCTGCTCGAGGAGTGCGGCAAGCTGCTGTCCCGCGATCCGGTGTTCTTCCTCATCAACGCCTACACCGCCCGCCTCTCGCCGACCGTGGTTGGCAACCTGCTCGACGAGCTCATGCACCAGCTCGGCCACGGCGGCACCATCACCTGCGGCGAGGTGGGCCTGCCCATCGAGGCCGACGGCAAGATCCTCCCCTGCGGCGTCTACGGCCGCTGGGCCTCCTAGGGGCTTCAACCGCGAAGGGCGCGAAGAATCGCGAAGCCACTCCTCCGCATCGCTTTCTGCCAGATCGACGGTAAAAACCCTTCGCGTTTCTTCGCGCCCTTCGCGGTATATTTCCGACCTGCCATGGCCAATCCCGCTGACACCTATTTCGACACCGCGAGGGCGCTGCTGCAGCGCGCCCGCGAAACCAACGCCGCCACCATCCAGACCTGCGCCGCGCTCATCGGTCAGTCGATCGCCGACGGCGGCGTGCTCCACACCTTCGGCAGCGGTCACAGTGAAATCATCGGCCGCGAGATCATCGGCCGTGCCGGCGGCCTTATGCCGGTCTCGGGCATCTTCGATCCCGGCATGGGCTTTTCCGAAAACGTCGTCGGCTACGGCACCCGCCTCGCCGAGCGCTACCACAACACCCACGGCCTGCACGCCGGCGAAGTCATCATCGTCATCTCCAACTCCGGCAAAAACGCCTCGCCGATCGAGGTCGCCCTCTACGCCAAACAACGTGGCCTCACCGTGATCGGCCTCACTTCGGTGGCGATGAGCTCCAAGGCCGCCACGGTGCACCCGGGCGGCCAGAACCTCCACGCCATCGCCGATCACGTGCTCGACAACCACGGCGTTTCCGGCGACGCCATCGTCGAGGTCGTCGACGGCCAGATGGCCGGACCCACCTCCACGCTGATCGGTGCCACCCTGCTCAACCTCCTCGCGCTCGCAACCATGACTTGGCTGCGTGATCACGGCCATGAACTCCCCGTCGTGCGCAGCCAAAACTTGCCCGGCGGCATGGAAGCCAACATCGCGCTCGCCAAAAAATACCGCACCCGTCTCTCCAAGCTCATCGGCTAACCCCAACCGCTCCATGTCACTCCGCCCCCTCCTCGCCCTCTCGTTGGTCGCGACCCTCACTGCCATCGCCAACCCTGGCTCCACCTTCCTCCCGCTGTGGGAAGGCACGCCGCCTAACCACCAGGACTCCGAGCTCACCGAGCAGGCCGAGCAACGCGGCAACATTTATTGGTATTACCAAACCCAGACGCCCGCCGTGGAGGTCTTCCACCCCTCCAAGGGCGCCGCGACCGGCCAGGCCGTCGTGGTGTGCCCGGGCGGTGGATACTGGGGCCTCGCCTACGACTGGGAAGGCACCGACACCGCCGCGTGGTTGAACAGCGTCGGCGTCACCGCGATCGTGCTCAAATACCGCACGCCCGAAGACGCCAGCAACGTCACGCCGTGGCTGTCGCCGCTACTCGACGCCCAACGCGCCATCCGCTTCACCCGCGCCCACGCCGAGGAATGGGGCATCGATCCGGCCAAGGTTGGCATCATGGGCTTCTCTGCCGGCGGTCACCTCGCCTCGACCGCGGCCACGCATTTCGACGCCGGCGACCCCGACGCGACCGACCCGATCGACCGCCTCAGCAGCCGTCCGGATTTCGCCATCCTGATCTATCCGGTGATCAGCATGGACGCCGCCATCACCCACCCCGGCAGCCGCAACAACCTCATCGGCGAGAACCCGTCCGCCGAGCTCATCGCGGAATACTCCAACGAGCTGCAGATCACGGCCGAAACTCCGCCCACCTTTCTGCTGCACAGCGGCGACGACGGCGCGGTGCCGGTGGAAAACAGCCTGCGCTTCTACCGCGCGCTCATTGCCGCCGGCGTCCCGGCCGAAATGCACCTGTATCCGTATGGTGAGCACGGCTTCGGCCTCGCCGTCGGCCAAGGCCGCCTCCAAGGCTGGACCGCCCGCTGCGCCGACTGGCTCGCGGCCCGCAACACCGAGTCCCCGTGAGCCCATCGTCGCCGCGGCCTCCAAAGTAAGCGAAGAACGGTCAATGAGGCTCACAACCCATTGATCGCCACTTCCGCCTCACGCAGAATCGCGAGCACTTCGTTAAACGACCGCGGATCGTCCAGAAACATGGGCAACATTGCCGCGTAGTCACGCCGCAGCTCATCGACTCGCGATTTCGGCGGCACCAACCGCAGCGAGCCCGGCACCGCTGTGTCGTAGTGCGCCCAACCCGACGCAAAGAACTTCGCCTTGTGCGTCCGCACCCGCTCCAGCAGATCGAGCCGCCGGGCCGACTCATGCCCGGCATCATGCCGCCACAAGGCAGCAAAGTCGGCATAGTGCCGGGAGTATCGATCCGGCTGCGGTTTGTCCGCCGGTCGATGATACTCCGCGTGCAGGATCGTCGCCTTCTCCCAAAACGTCCGTTCGATCTCCAACGCCACGACCTCAGCTCCGATGTCACTGAACGCGCCAGGCACAAAATCATCCACCATCGCCCGAATCGTGTGCCGCCCGGTAGGCCGCTGGTCTGCCAACGAACCAAACTCCATCTTCACCGAACGAAGAATGTAACTCACACCACTGGGCAAAGCTCCTGGGTAGTCGAAGTGAATCACCGGCGAATGACTCTTCTCCTCCAATTCGTAACGCAGCCAGTTTCGTCCATCCGGAGCCGGCCCGAGGCGATCCACCACCGCCGCTTCCAACTTCGGCAACCAAACCGTTTCGACCTGCTCCGCGCACGCCGCCTCCAAGCTCGGCCGCTGTTTCTTGATCCACTTGTTCTGGGACGACTCGAGCAAATCCTGTTCGTTCCAGCCCAAAGACGCGGGACAAATGCCAAGGTCGATATCCTCCGAAAACCGCGCAATCGCCCCGAATACCTTCGACAGCGAGGTGCCACCCTTGAACACCGCCGTGTTGCACAACTCCGGCACTCCGAAGATGCGCTCCAGCAACCACACGACCCAGAAATCCTTCTCGATGATGACCGCTTCCACTCCGTGACGAAGCTGCAACTCCTGAAAGTAGGTCCGACGCTCCTCCCTCGGTAGTCTGGCAAGTTCTGTCATAGTGGGATCAGTCCGCGGCCACTGCCCTGAGAGTTCCGTGCATCCACGCTGGCGCATAGGCCAAATCGCGCAGCAACCGCTTTCGATCCTCGGTCGACAACACTTGGCGCAGTTGCTTGATGCGCTCAGGCGTCAGATGATCCTTCCCCAAGTAGCGCAGGGCTGAAATCACCAACCCACTCGTGCGACCGGCCGTTGCCATCTGGCGCGACGTCGATGGTCGCAGCTCAACCACCATCTTTCCCAGTTTAATTTTTCGGGCGGCTCCATCGGTTAGAAACACCACCTTAGCCGGCACCTGCTCGGACAATCCCAACAGGTTCGCCGCGTAGGCTCCGAACGGCTGCAGCTTTACATGATCCCGCGCCATGATCGCTTTGGTGACCGCCTCCACCGTCGGGTGCAGCTCCCCTAGCACCGGATGCGTTTTCGGAAAATAATAGAGCCCACGCGCCAATCGCTTAATCGTCCCTACCCCAGTTAATCGATGCAGGGCCAAGTCCACTGCCCGACGACTTCCCAAATCCAAAAACTCATTCGGGCTAAACACTGACCCCCTACCGCGACCATAAATCCGGCTAGTTACTGATTTTTCAACACTTTGCATGATTTCAGGAATGCGTTTTTTGTAAGAAAAACAGGGGTATATTTCTTACAATAACTAAGCTGTGGCAAGTCTTCGTTTTTGACCGAGGATTCCTTCGTCCGTGGTAACCGCTACAGACTTTATTGATCGTCGATAAGGTCCAACCAAGCGGCACTTACCCGGCTCGAATTTTTGGCCTGCGTTGGGCAAGGTCCGGGTATTCCGTGTGTTCCGTGGGCAGCAACACCAACACGTATCGCATCGGCGTCGACGGCGGGGGATCCAAGACCGAGCTCATCCTGGTGGATGAGGCGGGCGCGGTCGTCGAACGGCACCTCGCGCCGGGCTGCAATCCCAACACGGTCGGCCCCGAGCAGGCGCGGGCGGTGTTGCTCACGGCGCTAGGCCAGATCCACCGCGGCACCATCACCCACACCCGGCTCTACATGGCCGGCGCCCCGGCGTTCTGGCAGGAGTTCGCCGCCAGCCTCAACCCGGAGGATTTTGGGCAGGTCCGGACCCACAATGACTCGCTGCCGGTGCTCGAACTCGCCACCCAAGGTCGACCCGGTCTCGTGCTGCACGGCGGCACGGGTTCTTTTGTCGCCGCCCGCGCGCCCGATGGTTCGGTGCACTACGCCGGTGGGCTCGGCTGGCGCTTCGGCGACCCTGGCAGCGGCTACGATCTCGGCTGTCGGGCCATTTCCCGCGCGCTGCTGGAACTGCAGGGCTGGGCGCCGGCAACGCGGCTCGGGCCCATCGTGCGCAACCACGCCGCGCTGGGTGAAGCAGCTGAAGTGGGCGCGCTGACGCGGCATTTTTACCAGGGTCACCAACCCAACAAAACCATCGTCGCCCTCGCGCCGGCCGTGCTGCACCTCGCGTCGGAAGGCGACGAAACCGCACGCCAACTGGTGTTGGATTCCGCGAAGGGTCTGCTCGACCTCGCGGTGCAGGTCGCGACGCGCCTCTTTGTGGCCACGCCGCTCGACGCCGTGCCGGCCGGGCTCAGCGGCCCGATCCTCACCCACCCGGCGGTGTTGGCGGCTTTGTCCCCGCGCTCACCGTTGCCCCTCACCCCGCTCACCGCCGCGCCGATCGAGGGCGTGCAGCGGCTGTTGTTACGCGAGGATCATTGAGACCCGCGAGCGGAGTTGCGGCAGCACCTCGGCTTCAAACCACGGGTTTTTCCGCCACCAACCGCGATTGCGCGGCGAGGGATGCGGCAGTGCCAGCTTCCCTTGGGCGAGCTGCTCCGCATGGCGACCCACGGTCGCGGTGAGGGTCTCGCCCGGCTGGAGATCGAGGTAGCGCGCCTGGGCGAAACGACCGATGAACAAAGTCAGGCGCACCTCCGGCATCGCGGCCAAGAGCCGGTCGTGCCACAGCGGCGCGCACTCGGGCCGCGGCGGCAGGTCACCGCTGCGGCCCGCGCCGGGATAACAGAATCCCATCGGCATGAGGGCGAAGTTCCGCACGTCGTAAAAGGTGGCGGCATCCACGCCCAGCCAGTCGCGCAGCCGGTCGCCACTACGATCCTGCCACGGCACCCCGGAGGCATACACGAGCCTCCCGGGGGCCTGGCCGATGATGAGCACGCGGGACGCCGGGTGCGCCGAGACCACCGGCCGGGGCGCATGCGGGAGGACCCCGGCACAGGTGGCACAACGGCTGATCTCGGCGAGCAAAGCGTCCACGCGTGTCCTTGTTGGTTGAATACGGGTTTATTTGGCGTTGCGGGCGACCTTGGGCCAGTTCTGCTCCGCCTTCTTGATGTTGCCTTTAAGGTCGGCATTGAAGGCCTTGGCGATCTCCGGGTTGAGGTTGAGGTAGAGCTTGCCGTCGACGATCGACCAAGTGCTCACATCGACCGGGAACAGCGCGCCGACCGAAACGCCGTAGGCGCAGAAGCCACCGCACTGGGGCGCGTATTTGGCCGGGTTGGCCTTGAACAGCTTCTGGTGTTCGGCCGACGAGAACAGGTAGGTCGCACCTTCGTATTCGGCGGTGAGCGACGGCGAACCGTGCACCGGCTGCGACTGGGTGAAGAAGGCCACGGGATCGTAGCCGCTCAACGCGATGTTGCTGGCGCCGGAGACATTGACGGCGGACGCACCGAAGACCGAGCTGGCGAAAAGGACCGCCGCAGCGAGGAGGGAGAATAAACGAGAGTTCATTGATTTGGATGGATTGTGGTTAAGGCACCCACGCAACCGGCGTAGGTGTGCCAACCCTTTAACACCCGGCATGCCAGTTCGTGGAAATTTCCCTATTTCATTATATAACAACGACTACCGTAATTACCGGGTTTGACGGAATACCGACGGGATCTCGTCGCTCTACGAAATGTCGTCGTTTTCCGACGGCTCTACGTTGCCTGACCATGAACCTGGAAACCCTGCCTGCCCTGATGTTGGAGATCGCCGCGACGCGGGATCCGGCCGACGTGCCGAAAGCGGTCGCGCAGGGCCTGGCCCGGTGCGATGCGGTGGCGCTGGTGCGCATCTGGTGGCCCGGTCCTGGCGACCGTTGCGCCACCTGTCGGTGGGCCGATCGCTGTCGGGATCGCAGCACCTGCCTGCACCTCGTCGCCGGCGATGGCAACGCCCTCAGCCCCGACACCGACATCGCCGGCGATGAGGACGGCTTCAATCGATTTCCCCTCAACCTGCCCCAACTCGGTCGGGTGGCGGTGAAGGGAAAACCCTTTCGCGAACTGGGGCTGAACGGTCGCGAAGCGTGGATCATCGACCAAGCCTGGGCGCGGCGGGAAAAGGTGCGCACCTACGCCGCGCAGCCGCTCATCTTTCGCGGCGAAGTGCTGGGCGTGCTCGAGATGTTTGACCGCCATCTGCACGGCGAACCGCATTTCAAATGGCTGCGCATCTTCGCCGACCACGTGGCCGTGACCATCTCCAACGCCCGCGCCTTTGCCGAGATCGAACGACTGCGCCGGCGCAGCGAGGAGGAGAACGACTACCTGCAGGACGAAATGCGGCGCAGCCTGCCCTTTGGCGAAATCGTGGGCGACTCACCCGCCCTGCGCGGCGTGCTGGAACAGATCGCGGTCGTCGCCCCCACCCCCGCGACCGTGCTGGTGCTGGGCGAAAGCGGCACCGGTAAGGAACTGGTCGCCCGCGTCATCCACGACCGCAGCCCGCGCCGGGCGCGACCGCTGATCAAGGTCAACTGCAGTGCCATTCCGGAGACGCTGTTCGAAAGCGAAATGTTCGGCCACGTGAAGGGTGCGTTCTCGGGCGCGGTCCGGGACCGGGTGGGACGTTTTGAACTGGCCGACGGCGGCACCCTTTTTCTCGACGAGATCGGTGACATGCCGCTCGCCGCCCAAGCCAAGCTGCTGCGCGTGTTGCAGGAACGGGAAATCGAACGCGTCGGCGACGACCGCACCCACAAGGTCGACGTGCGCATCGTGGCGGCGACGCACCGCGATCTGGAGGCCGAGGTCGCCGCCGGCCGGTTCCGCGCCGATCTCTTTTACCGGTTGCGCGTCTTTCCCGTCACCCTGCCCCCGCTGCGCGCGCGGCGCGCCGACATCCCGTTGCTCGCCGCGCACTTTGCCGCGGCCGCCATGAAACGACTCAACTTGCCGACCGCGCGCTTGTCGCCCGTCGAGATCGAGCGTCTGCAGCACTTCGACTGGCCGGGCAACGTGCGCGAACTGCAGAACGTGATCGAACGGGCCGCCATCCTGGCCCGCGGGGGCGAGATGCATTTTGCTGGGTTGCTCGGAGGATCCTCCGCCCCGAGCCCGACCGCGGCCGACGCCGCGACGAACGCACCCCTGCTCACCATGGCCGAGCTGCGCGCGCTGGAGCGCACCCACCTCACTCGTGCGCTGAAGGCTGCGGGTGGCCGCGTGCGCGGGCCGGGCGGCGCCGCCGCGCTGCTGGGGATGAAACCCACCACCCTCGCTTCGCGACTGAAGGCCCTCGGCCTCGCCCGACGCGGGAACGCGTTGACCGTCCCGGGCTGAACGGCGTTTGCTGCGGGCGTGTTGACCGCCGCAAACCTGACCGTGCTCGACGAACCTGCCTGGCAGGCGCGGCGGCGTGCGCACGAGGCGCGGGTGGATGCGCTGGTCGGCGGTCATCGCGAACGCGCGGCGCGCGGCCAGAAGCATCCGGTGGAGGATTTTCTGTTCAGCTACTATTCCTTTCGCCCGGCCTGGCTGCGGCGCTGGCATCCGGGGCCGGGGGCGGTGCTGGCCGGCGAGTCGGCCCGCGATTACCTGCGCTGGCCGGAGTATCAGGAATGTGGTGACGGAGTCCGCCTGGCCCTCGAGGCCCTGCCGGAGAAACGGCGGGCGTTTGCGGCGTGGTTGGAAACCTTTCTCGCCGCGACCGCGGCACGGCCGGCCTTTTTTGGCTGCTTTGGCTGGCACGAGTGGGCGATGGTCTACCGGCAATCGCCCGAGGAGGTGCGGCACAACGCGCATCCGCTGCGCTTTCCGCCGGAGGAATTGGCGCGCATCGTCGAGGACGGGCCCGGTTGCTGCACGCACTTCGACGCGTTTCGATTTTTCACGGCTCCGGCGCGGCCGCTCAACCGGCATCAGCCCACGCGGGATTCGGCGGTCGAGTTGGATCAGCGGGGCTGCCTGCACGCGAACATGGACCTCTACAAGTGGGCCTACAAACTGGCGCCGCTCACGCCGTCGGAATTGGTCGCGGACTGTTTCGAACTCGCGCGGGACATCCGCGAAGTCGACATGCGGGCGAGTCCCTACGATTTGCGCCATCTCGGCTACGCGCCGATCGCAATCGAAACCGCCGCCGGTCGCGCGGAATACGAGCGCCTGCAGCGCGGCTTCAGCGCGCGCGGCGAACCGTTACGGACGGCCCTGCTGCAGATCGTGCGCGAAATCGGAGGGATCGCATGACGCCCATCGACGCCCGCATCCTGGCCGGTGCTCCGCCGGCGGAACGCGCGGCTTTTGCGGCGGCGGCGCAACCGGTGAAATTGCCGGCGGGCGCGCAGGTGTTCTGGCCCGGTGATCGTTGCGGGCAGATCGTGTTCGTGGCCACGGGGTCGGTCCGAATCTATCAGCTCAGTGAGGAGGGTCGCGAATTGACGCTGTATCGCATCGGCGAGAGCGAGAGCTGCCTGCTCACGGCCTCGTGCATCCTCGGCGACGTGCCTTTTCCGGCCCAGGCGGTGGTCGAAAGCGACGCGCAGGGCTGGGCGGTTTCCGCGGCCACCTTTCGGCGGTGGATCGATGAGAGCGCGTGGTGGCGAAGCTATGTTTTTGGCCTGTTCGGCGAACGCCTGGCGGCCGTGCTGGTTAAACTCGAGGCCGTGTCGTTTCGGCGGATCGACGCCCGGTTGGCGGAGCTGCTGTTGCGCTTGGCCGATGACGAAGGCGTGGTGAGCGCGACGCACCAACAGCTGGCGGACGAGCTCGGCACGGCCCGCGAGGTGGTGAGCCGCACGCTGTCGGGTTGGTCGACGGAGGGGCGCGTGCAACTTGGGCGTGGTCGTGTCACGGTGGCGAATCCGGAAGTTTTTCAGCGCTTGTGTGACTAAGTCACGGAAGCCGGCGGGCGGTTGGGCTAGGATGGGCGCGTTCCCATCAATCGAAACGCTCAACCCTCCCAAACATCATGACTTCCAACGTTGGATCCGCCGACCGCATCGTTCGCATCATTCTTGGCCTCGCCGTGCTCGGCGCCGGGGCCTATTTCAAAAGCTACTGGGGCCTCGTCGGGCTCGTGCCGTTGCTGACCGCCGCGATCGGCTGGTGCCCGGCTTACCTGCCGTTTGGGCTCAGCACTTGCAAGCGGCCGAAGGCGTAGCGGCTGGCGGCAAGCCGGTTCGCCAACAAAGCAGGGCTGCCTCGGGCAGCCCTTTTTGAGTTTATGCTTCGACCGTCGCGCCCGCCTGCTTCCGGCGGCGCTTGCGCCAGAGGAAACCGGCGAGGGCGGTGCCCATGAAGATGGCACCGTAGGTGGACGGCTCGGGCACGGTGATCTCGTTGGCCCCGTAGTCGTAGGTGAGCCAGATGGTGTCGGCGGCGGTGAAGCCCTGGAAGGTGATCTGCGCGGTGGTGCTGTCACGCTCGTCGAGGGTCGCACCGGAGAAGTTGGTCGCGGTCCAGAGGTCGTAGAAGCTGTTCCAGCTGGTGGCCAGGATGGTGCCGCCGAGGTCGATCTCGAGGGTGCCGATGTTGAGGGTGCCGATGTCGGCGCCGGCGAAATCGATCACGGAGTCACCCGTGACGCGCAGGGTGTCGACGTTGAAGGTGGTGCCGTTGTTGACCAGATTGAGGGTCGTGTTGTCGGCGAGCTCGAGGGTGCCGCCGAAGGTGAAGTCGTCGACGATGTTGAGCGTGTTGTTGGCGGTGAGGATCATGGTGCCGGTCGAGCCGGTGCCGTCGGCCGCGCCGATGTTGCCGCCGTTGAGGGTCATGATGCCGTCGATGTCGAGCACGCCGGTGAACGCGCCGCTCGGTTCGCCACTGGAGAGGGAGCCGCCGATCTTGTCGATGGTCAGATTGCCACCGGAAGCGATCGTAAGGGTGCCGGAGCCAGTGAGGTCGTCGATGACCTCGGTGAAGGAACCGACCTGGAAGGTGCCGGCAGCGCCGAGGTTCACATCCATCGAGTTGGAGAGGATGTTGGAGTTACCGAGCGCGAAGGTGCCGGCGTTCACGTTGGCGGTGGCGTAGGTGTTGGTGTTGGTGACCGTGAGGGTGCCGGTGCCGGTCTTGTTGAGCGTGTTGAAGGTGTTGACGCCGTTGAAGGTGGTGTTGCCCACGGAGTCGACGGTGAGAGTCTTGCCAGACCCGGTGATGTTGCCGCCGACGGTGAGGGAAGCGCCGGAGTCGGTCTGGATCTCGGCGTTGGCGGTGAGGGTGACCGCGCCGGACCAGGAGTTGGTGGTGCCGCTGAGGGCACGGAGGGCGCCGGTGCCATCGGAGTTGTGGCCGGTGCCGGCAAGCTGCAGGGCCTCGTTGCCGATGGTGACGCCGTCGAGCTGGAGCTGGGCGCCGGACAGGATCTGGGTGCCACCGGCGGTGCCGCCGAGGCTGGAGTTGTTGTCGATGCGCAGGATGCCGTCGGAGACCTTGGCGGTGCCGGTGAAGGTATTGGCGCCGGAGAGGACCATGGTGCCGTCGCCGGTCTTGTTGAAGCCACCATTGGAGAGGACGGCGTCGATTTGGAGCGTGGAGCCGGAGTCGACGACGACGGACTTGGCGGTGTCGTTGTTGAAACCGAGGCGACCGTCGATGGTGGACGTGGCGTTATTGGAGGCGGTGAGCGTGCCGACGAGGTCGAGGCGGTCCCCCGTGCCGGAGCTGTTCTTGGCCTCCACCGTGCCGCCGTTCATCGTGAGGTTGTTGATGACCTCCTTGTGACCCTGCAGGTCCCAGTAACCATCAGAGTTGATGGTGATGTTGGAGGTGTCGGAAATGAGGTTGGACGAGATGTCGACACCGCTCTCGTAGAGGCCCTGCTGCAGCACCGCGGAACCCGCGGCGCCCACGCCATCACCCACAAAGACCTCGCCCTGCATGCCGCCGTTGTCGTTGTTGTAGGTGTTGAGGATGGTGAGGCCGTCGTTGAGGTAGAAATCGGTGTCGGGCGAGAGCACCAGCGGGAGGGCTTCACCGTGGTTGAGCAGCAAGGTGCCGGAGCCGTTCTTGATGATGTCACCGGCACCCGTGAGGTCGGATTCAACGGTGATGTTGCCGCCGTCGGTGTTCAGGGTGAGGTCGTGGCCGTTGAGGTTAAACTCGTAGGAGTTGGCGTCGGAGCCGAGCGTGAGCGTATCGGCGGTAGCGGCGATGGTGGTGTTGCCGCTGAGGGTGAAGGTGGAGTCGAGAACGTTGTTGCCGGAGGAACTGAGCACGGCGCCGACGCCCCCGTTGCCGGTGCCCGCGAGGGTGATGCCGGCTTCGGTGTCGGAGGTGATGCCGCCGGTGAGCTCGAGCGTGCCACCACTCAGGACCGTGGTGGTGCCACCGCCGGAACCGAGAGCATCGTCGGAGGCGGCGACCAGGGTCGTGCCGCTGGTGACGGTGATGTCGCCGGAGAAAGTGTTGGCGCCCGAAAGCGTGAGCTGGCCGGCGTTGACCTCGACGTCACCGGTGCCGGAGATGACGCCGGCGTAGGTGTTGGTGCCGGAGCGGTTGTCGAGCAGGCCGTTGTTGGTGAGGGCCTCACCGGCAATGGTGATGTCGTTGGTGAGCGCCAGGGTGGCTCCGCTGTTGACGGTGGTGCCGGTGGCGCTGGTGCCGAGGGCGGCGTCGTTGGCGGCAATGAGGGTGCCACCGGAAACGGTGGTGGCGCCGGTGTAGGTGTTCGCACCGGAAAGCGTGAGGGTGCCGGACTCGTCCTTGATGAGGCCGCCGGTGCCATTGGCGAGGGTGCCGGAGATCACGGTGTTGGCGGTGCCGCCGACGGTAAGGGTGTTGCCCGTGCCGGTGACGGTGCCGGACAGGGTGAGGGTGCCGGTGTTGGTTTCGACGCGGGCGTCGGAGCCGAGCACCACGGAACCGGAAAGCGTGTTGGACCCGGTGAAGTTTTGCAGGGCGCCGTTGCCGCCGGTGCCGGTGCCGTTGAGGGTGACGGTGTTGTCGATGTTGAGGCCGCCCTGAATCTGGAAGTTGCCGCCGGACGCGACGTTGATCGCGCCGGAGCCGACCGCTTCGTTGGTCGAGATGTTGAGGGTGCCAGACTGGACGTTGGTGGTGCCGGTGAAGCCGGTGTTGTCCTGGTTGACGTAGACGTTGCTCAGGCCGGCGACGTTGAGGACGGAAGAGGCGCCGCCGGTGAGGTTGCCGTTGAGGGTGGAGTTGGTCACCGAGCCGGCGCTGAGCGTGAGGGCGCCGCTGGTGCCGAGGGCCACCGTGCTGTTGGTCGTCGTGTCGAGGCGGGCGATGGTCTCGGCCTGGTTGTTCAGATTGAGGGTGCCGGTGCCGTTGAGGGCGACGGTGGCACTGTTGGCGATCTGGTTGCTCTGTTGCAGGGTGACGGTGCCGCTGTTGACCACGAGGCCGCCGCTGCCGATCGCGTTCGTGCCGGCGGTTTTGTTGAGGTTAAGATCGGCACCGGAGGAAACCGTGGTGGACCCCGTGTAGGTGTTGGCGTTGCCACCGGTGTAGGTGACGGTGCCGGACTCAACGGTGACCTTACCCGAGCCGGTGGTGACCTGGGAAACGTTGATGGTGCCCGCGCCGGCGAAGGTGGTGTTGGTGCCGCTGCCGGTGAGGTTGCCAGTGAGATTCAGGGTGGTGCCGGCATCGGCCGCATAACGGGTGGCGGAGGTTTGGGTGAGGGTGCCGGAGAGGGTGTTGGTGCCAGCGACGTTGTGGATGGCGCCGCCGTTATCCACGCCGGTGCCGGCGAGGTTGATGTTATTGGTGGTGGTGCCGACGTTGGAGAGCTCCAACGCACCGCCATCAGCGATCTGGCCCGTGCCGGAACCGAGGGCACCGCTGAACTGGGACTGAACGATGCCGTTGTTGATGTAGAGACCGCCCGAATACTGGCTGAAATTGCTGTTGATGATCAGCTTGCCGTCACCGATGCCATCCTTGATCAGGGCGTAGGAACCACCGGTCTCCTTGATGTCGGCGTTGATGACCAGGTCGCCCGCGCCGGTGATGTCGACGACGGTGTTGTTGGCCATGAACAGGTCGTCGAAATAGAGCTCCTGAGTGACATCGCTCTGCTGCTGGATGTAGGGGACGGTGCCGGTGAGGGTGATGTCCGACGTCGAGCTGGAGATGTTGTAGGTGGACGTCGCGTTCTCACCGAACTTGATGCCGGCGATGGTTTGGGAGGAGTCGAGGTTGACCGAGGTCCGACCCAAACCGAGGTCATCAAAAAGAGCGATCTGGGTGGACGAAGGCTCCGTGGGAGAGGTCCAGTTGAAGTTGCTGGTCCAAGTGCTGCTCGAGCTGCCGTCCCACTCCTTCTCCGTGACCACCGCGGCACCGAGCAGGTAACCCGTGCCGGAGCCATCATAGGTGGTGGTGGAGCCGGTGTAGGTGGCGACGCCGTAACCGGACAGGTAGATGGTGCTGACGTTCTGGCTATTGACGGTGGTGGCGAGAGCGTCGGTGCCCTGCTCCCAATTATTGATGACCAGCACACCGCTGGTGGGAGCGGTGTAGTTGTCGAACAGGAAAGTGTTGGCGGTGCCAGTGGGACCGTAGTTGATCGAGGCGCCGTCGCCACCGGTAAGGTTGTCGATGCGCTCGGAGTAGCCGTTGAGGTTGAGGCTGGCACCGGCCCCGAGGACGAGGTCGCTCGAGTTGTGCAGGCGATCGTTGCCGCCAAGAGTGATGGTCCCCTCGCTGATCGTGGTGGTGCCGGTGTAGGTGTTGCTGCCGGAAAGAATGAGTTCGCCGGAGCCGGTCTTGGTGAGGTTGCCGGCGCCGGTGCCGCCGTTGGCGATGGTGCCCGTGATGGTGCTGGTGCCGGAAACGTCGGTGGTGAGGGTGCGAGCGGTGTTGTTGTCGGAAAGGTTGACGTTGGCGAGGGTGCTGTCGGTAAGGCCGAGGGTGTAGTTGCCGCCGTTCTGCGTCAGGGTGCCGGTGGTCGCGAATCCGTCCATGCCGGCGCTGCCGGTCAGAGTAACGTTGTTGGCGACGGTGGAGTCGTTGGTGGAACCCACGGTGCCACCGGCGAGGGTGAGCGTGCCGGTGCCCAGCGCGGTGGAGGAATCGGCGTAAAGGGTGCCGTTGTTGACAGTGGTGCCGCCGGTGTAGGTGCTGGCGCCCGAGAGAGTCAGCGTGCCGGGATCATTCTTGATGATGTCGCCACTGCCCGTGATGGAGCCGGTGGCGGTGGTCGGACCGGTGCCGTCGAAGGTGACGGTGTTGCCGTTGGTGGCGAGGTCGCCGTTGAGGTTCAGTTCGCCGCTGTTGGTGTTGCGAACATAGATGTCGTTCTCGGCGGCGAGGTCCGAATTGATCGTGTGATCGCCGCTGCCGTGAGTCTGGGTGGCAGCGATGCCGGAGAAGCCCGCGACGCCGCCGTTGTCGAAGGTGATCGTGTTGTTGTTGAGCGTGTAATCGAAGGGCGCGTCGAAGGTGATCGAGCGGACGGAACGGTCGGCGGCGGTGTCGATGGTCTGGTTGGTCGAAACGTAGGTGTTGTCGAAGAGGATGTCTTCGCCGTTGCCCGGGGTGACGGTCGGGTTCCAATTGTTGTTGGATGCCCAGGTGCTGGTGCCGAGCGAATTGGACCAAAGGCTGGCGCCGATGGTGGAGGCTTCGACATTGCGCACCTCGTGGTAGTTGTTGGCCCCGCCGGTGCCGGAGGTAAAACCGAGCTTGAGCGTTTCGGGACGCTCGTAAGCGGACAGGTCCATCTGCAGGATGGTCTGCGGAGAGGTGCCACCCTGCTGGAGGGTGACCGTAAGTTGGTTGGTCGCGTTGAGGAGGATCTGGACCTGATTCACGACCGTCGGACGCGTGCTGACCCCCGGGGTGTCGATGGAAGTCGGCAGGGTGCCGCTGCCACCGAGGTAAGCATAACCTGAAGCTTCCGAGCCGCGCACCGCGATGGAGTCCGGAGTTTGACCGATACCACCGATGCGTCCCTCGGTCGCGTTGGAGAAATTGCCAAACTCGTCGATCGCCACGCCGATGTAACCGCCGGCGAGACCCGGGTCGTCGCTGGCACCCTGGCCCACCTTCTGCGCGTAACCGAGCGAGCCACCGTTGGCGCCGACGTTGAACGTCGTGCTGCCGTCGAACAGGAAGAAGGTGATACCGTCCGCGCCGGAGCCACCCCAAGTGGCGTATTCGAAGGACGCATACACGGTCGCACCGGCCGAGTTGAAGGCCGTGTCGAAATAAGCACTCGTGGCCTGATTGCCGCCGTTGGAGGTGAGACGCAGCCAACCGTCACCCGCGGTGTCGATTCCCTGCGAAGCCGTCAGAACCGGGGTGAAGCCAGAGCCATCAAAGACCCAGCCGCTGGCGGTCGTTCCGGTGAAGCTCTCGGTCAAAACCTGAGCGCGCGACAGACCCATCGAGCCCGCCAAGAAAGCGGTCGAGAGGGTGAGGAAACGAGGCAGTCGCCGGAACATACCATATGTTTTGAGGTATACACCCTAGCTCGCCAATCGGAAAATTAGGTGTAAATATACCTATTTTAAGGACGACAAAGAGGTAGTCACCCTAGTCAAAAAAGGGATCTGGGGACCAACGGCCCAACCGCCCCCACGCGGGCCCGGCAGCCATATTTGCGCTTCTAGCCACCGAGGTAGCTCATCTCGGCCTTCGGCCGTAGTTCACCCCGCTCGATCAGCTCCGCTCGCTCATCGGAATAGCGGTCCCGACGCCCACTCCAAATTCTTTGAATGTAACGCTTTAGGTGCTCGGCATCGACACCGGCACGCAGACAGCCGAGGACATCCCAACCGAGTGCGGTGAAGAGGCAGGTGTAGAGTTTGCCGTCGGCCGACAAGCGGGCGCGGTGGCAATCTCGGCAAAAAGGTTCAGTGATGGAGGCAATGATGCCGATCTCACCCTGGCCATCGGCATAGCGGTAGCGCCGCGCCACCTCCCCACGATAGGTAGGCCCGATCGGCTCCAGTGGCCAGCGGGCGCCGATACGATCAACGATCTCCTGCGCCGACACCACCTGCGCGCCGCTCCAGTGGTTGGTGTTGCCCACATCCATGAACTCGATGAAGCGCAGGGGCAGCGTGCGATCGCGAAAGTAGCCGGCCATCGCCTCGATCTCGTCGTCATTCACCCCGCGCTGCACGACGGTGTTGATCTTTACGCGCAGGCCCGCCGCCACCGCCGCATCGATGGCCGCCAAGACGCGACCGGAGTCGAGGCCCCGGCCATTCAACCGGCCCGCGACCTCGGCGCGCAGCGAGTCGACCGACACATTGACTCGGTCCAATCCCGCCCGCTGCAGGTCGGGCAGCCGCTTTTCCAAGAGCCAGCCGTTGGTCGTGAGCGCCACGTCCGGCACCCCCAGTTCGGTTTTGAAACGTGCGATCAGCTCCGGCAAATCGGCGCGCAGCAGCGGCTCGCCGCCGGTCAACCGGATCTTCTCCACGCCCAGTTCCACGAAAGCGCCCGCGATGCGCACAATCTCGTCGGCGGTCATCAGCTGCGGATCGCGCAGAAACGGATAACCCGGCCCGAACACCTCCTTGGGCATGCAATACGGACACCGGAAGTTGCAGCGATCCGTGACCGAGATGCGCAGGTCGTGGACCGGACGGCCTTGGGTGTCGAGGGTCGGAGCAGCGGACATGAGGATGCACACCAAGACGGCATTTGCGGCGGACACAACCCCGCGCACACATCCCGGGGGTTGCACCCAAGCTCCCCCGGCGACTACCTGAGCCTTCCGCCCCGCCCATGCCGCCCTCCCCCGCCGAAGCCGCCCGCATCATCCAGCAACACCTGCCGCGCCTGCCCACCGAGGACTGCCCGCTGGCCTCCGCCCACGGCCGCATCCTGCGCACCGCCGTGGCGGCCGATCGTCCGCTGCCGCCCTTTGACCGCATCACGATGGATGGCTTTGCGGTGCGCAGCGCCGACCTCGCGGATGCCTCGGGGGAACGCCGTTTGCGGTGCGTCGGTTTCCAAGCCGCCGGCATGGTCGCGAAGTCGATCGACGCCGCCGGACTCGCCATCGAAGTCGCCACCGGCGCGGTGTTGCCCAAAGGGGCCGACGCCATCGTGCCCTACGAGGAAACCACCCGCGATGGCGACACCGTGATCTTCGCGGCCGGCGTGACCTGCGTCGCCGGCCAAAACATCCACGCCCGCGGCAGCGACTTCAGCCCGGGCACGGAGCTCATCGCCGCCGGCACCCGCCTCACGGGCCGGGAGATCGCCATCGCCGCGACGGTCGGCGCCGCCCAAGTCCGCGTGGCCACGCGCCCCGCCGTAGCCGTGCTCGCCACCGGCGACGAGTTGGTGGAAGTCGACGCCCCCAACCTCGGCGCCCACCAGATTCGCCGATCCAACGACCACGCCCTGCGCGCCACGCTGCTGCAAAGCGGTCTGGTGGGTCGCGTGGAACGTTTCCACCTCCGCGATCACCGGCCGGAGATCGACGCCACCCTCCGGCGGGTTCTGGCCGAGTTCGACGTCGTGCTCCTGACCGGCGGGGTGTCCAAAGGCAAACTCGACCATATCCCGAACGCCCTCGCGGAACTCAAAGTCACCGCCCACCTGCACGGCATTGCTCAACGACCGGGCAAACCGATGTGGTTTGGCACGAGCCCGCGACGCACACCGGTGTTCGCGCTGCCGGGCAACCCGGTGTCGACCATCACCTGCCTGCACCGCTACGTGCTGCCCGCGCTTCGCCACATGCTGGGCGCCATGCCCACCGCGACCGAGCGCGTCGTCCTGGCGGAACCATTCCGCTTCACCAAGCCCCTCGCCTTCATGCTGCCGGTGTTACTCCAAACCAGTGACGACGGCCGCACGCTGGCCCGGCCCGCGCCCTTCAACACCTCCGGCGATCTCGGCGGACTGCTCGGCACCGACGGCTTCGTCGAGCTGCCCGCCGACCAGGAAAGTTTCGCGGCCGGCGCCGCATTTGATTTCTGGCGCTGGACCTGATCCGCCGCCGCGATAAGCTCACAACCATGCTCTCGCATTTGGACGAACAGAACCGGCCCCGCATGGTGGATGTGGGCGCCAAGTCCCCCACCCTGCGCACGGCGCACGCGCTCGCCATCGTGCGCCTGCCCGCCGCCCTCGCCGCACTCATCCGCGACAAGGAGATCACGGGCAAAAAGGGTCCGGTCTTCCAGACCGCCAGCCTCGCCGGCGTGATGGGGGCGAAGCGCACCAGCGAGTTGATCCCGCTCTGCCATCCGCTGCCGCTCGACAACTGCTCGGTTGAGCTGCACCCCCGCGCCCCGGCCCCCGATGGTTCGATCGAAGTGGAGATCCACTGCCGCGTTTCGGTCACGGCCAAGACCGGCGTCGAAATGGAAGCCCTGACCGGCGCGACCGTCGCCGCGCTCACCCTCTACGACATGGGCAAAGCCGTGACGCACGACATCGTGATCGGCGAAACCAAACTCATCGAAAAGACCGGCGGCAAAAGCCACTACCAAGCTGCCGGAACGGAAGAACCTCCGGCGGAATACGAAGAATGAAAACGATCAAAGTGCGCTACTTCGCCATCCTGCGCGAACAGCGCGGCGTATCCGAGGAAACCCTACAGACCGCCGCCCCTGACGCCGCCACGCTCTACACCGAACTCGCGGCGGCGCACGCCTTCACCCTCCCCGTCGACCGCCTCCGCGCCGCCCTCAACGGCGACTTCGCCCCCTGGCCCGCTCCGCTGAACGACGGCGACGAAGTGGTCTTCATTCCGCCAGTGGCCGGCGGGTGAAAAACACGAATCCGGGTTGGCCAGCAGTCCTCACTAGCGGGCAATGAAACGCACCTGCCCGCCAATCGCGCTCTTGCCGAAGCGCCCCAAAATGTGAAATCCTTTGGGCTCCTAAATGCTACCCCCCGGCCCGTTCATCATCCGACTGGCCCTCAGGATGATCCCGACTTTGACCACTTGGTTTGAGCGGGGTCACGCTATTCGCAAAGGGCGGCGGAACAGGTGTGCCAAGGGCTTCACCCCGGGTGTTTCGTGAACATGAGCACGCCGCTTTCATCGTGTCGGCTCGCCTTTGCCTTCACCTTATTCGGAGCGGTCGTCGCTTCGGCTGAGGTTCCGGTCATCACCTTGCACCCGCACTTCTGGCGGGCCTACGCGGGACAGAACATCTCCAATTCCGTCAGCTTGGAGCACTACACCGGCGCGACGTATCAATGGTTCAAGGACAACGAATCCTTGCCAGGTCAAACCAACCGCAGCCTCAGCCTCTCTGCCGTCACCCCGGGCGACTCCGGCAGCTACCACGTTGTGGTCACGAACGCCGATGGCACCGCCACGTCGCACACCGCCGCCGGCATCGTCCTGGAGGCCGACACGGTGGAAATCATCACCCAACCGACCGGCCGACAGGTTGACTACGGCGACACCTTCTCCCTGCGCGGCGGCGCCGCCGGAGGGGCCCTGCTCTACTACACGTGGTATCGCAACGGCGAGCTCATCAGAGACGCTTCACGCGTCACCGACCTCTACCTCCGCATCGACGACGAGTCTGACCTCGGCACCTACCACTTCGAGGTCACCAACGGCACCGCCACCGCCACCTCCGCGCCCGCCGAGATCCGCCTGGCCCCGGCGCGGCCACCCTACTTTTCCACTCATCCTCCCGCGCAAATCAAACTCCGCGTCGGCGAGTCCTTTGCTGGCGTGGTCGGCATGGTGGAGGCCAACCGCCCCGGCACCACCGCGATCATCAAGGACGGCGTCGCGCAGGAAGGTCCGATCTGGGAGCACAACCTCGCCTACCGGGCCATCACGGCCGACGACGCCGGCGTCTACCAAATCCAATTCACCAACGAAGCCGGCACCGCCCTCAGCGGCACCTGCCGGGTTGAGGTCATTGACGACGCGGCCCCCGTCCCACCGCTCATCCTCAGCACGAGCCCAAGCCAGACCGTCTCCAGCACCGGTTCGTTCACCCTGCAGGTCAACACCCCGCCCTACCCGCAACGCACTTTCCAATGGTTCCACGAAGGCCAGTTGCTCGCCGGCGCCACCCAGGCCGAGTTGCACGTGCCCGACTTCGACCGCTCGCAGCTCGGGCACTACACCGTGCGCGTCAGCACCCCATGGGCGACGGAAACCAGCGCCCCCATCCGCGTCGACCTTGCCGCCGCCGGCGAAATTCCTTATTTCATCGAGGACTCGATCGCATCCTCCACCATCGCGATCAACAACGCTGACCTCGGCGCGCAGGGTGAAAAGCCGATCTCCTACCAGTGGCTCCTCAACGGCGAACCCATATCCCGCACCAACCTGCGTCGCCGCGAGCGAAACGACAGTGACGTGATCACCCTCCTCGCCACCAATCGCTGGGGCAGCACCGAGAGCCCGCCCGTAAGTTACAGCACGGCGATCCTGCCCGTCATCATCAGCCGCGAAGCCAACGACCTCTCCCTGCCCGCCGGCACCAACAGCGCCTCCCTGCAAATTTACCTGCTGCACCGCAACTACACCGACGCGACGTATCAATGGTTCAAGGACGGCGAACCCATCGCCAACGCCGACAGTGAGCGGCTCTACCTCACCGCCCTCCACGGCATCGACGCCGGCACCTACCACGTCGAGCTCACCCACGGCGGCGGCGTGACGGTGGGCCGCCCGACCACGCTCGAGATTCGCAACGTGCCCGGCCAGCCCATCTTCACCGCACACCCGCAACGGCGGCAGCTGGTCGCCGCCGGCGAGAGCGCGACCTTCACCGCCGCGGCCTCCCCCAATGGCTCCCCCGTAAGCTACCAGTGGTATCACCAGGGCAGCCCCATCGCCGGTGAGACCACCACCAGTCTGACGATCCCCTCGGTCGGCTTCGCCCAACGTGGCGTCTACTGGGTCGACGCCATCTCGGACACCGGCACCGTGCACTCCAAGCCTGCCGTGCTTGAGATCGGCATCGATCTTCAAATCGAGATCACGCGCGAGCCGGAGGACCAATCCGCTCCCGTCGGCGGCACGGTCACCTTTACCGTCGAGGCCACCAGTCCGTTCCCGCTCAGCTACCGTTGGCTGGACGGACTCGGGGTCACCGTCGGCGCGGACTCCCCCACTCTCACCCTCACCGATGTCGGGCTGGGCAACTCCCCCGCCTACAGCGTGATCGTGTCCAATGAGCTGGGCGGAATCCGCACCCGCGCGGCGGAGCTCATCGTTGAAACCGATCGCGACTACTTCTTCTCCCTCGTGCCGCAACCGATCACGGCGGCAGCCGGCACCACCGCCACCTTCACCGCCAAGTTCGAAGGCCGCAGTCCCTTCTACACGCTACAATGGTATCGGGACGGCGTGCCCATCCCCGGGGCCAACAGCGAAACGCTTATCCTGGAGAACGTCACAAGCGCCGATGCCGGCGACTACCATTTCGCCGCCCAAATCATGTCGACCACGCTGCGCACCAACCCTGCGCCGCTCATCATCCTGCCCGCCGGACAAACCCTGCGCTTCACCCAACACGCCATCGGCCACGCTTTCACGCCCGGCGAACCCGTGACGATCCTCAACACCGTCGCTTACGTCGGCGAACTCTCGGCGCTCACCTGGGACACCCTCCTCCCCGCCGGCACCACGCTCGCCGCCCGCGAAACCGCCGGGGCCGAGGCCACCGCCATTGGCGCCACCGACCTCGCCCAATGGACGTGGACCCAGGTGCCACCGAGCCCCTTCTCCTTCACCACCACGCTCGATACCTCGACCGAACTCAGCTCCTGGCTCGAATTCACCAGCATGGTCTCCTTGATCACCACCGAAACCGCCAGCACCGACACCCTCGCCACGCCCGACCCGCTGATCATTCGCCAACGCCGCGCCCAACACTCGGCCGACACCGACGGCGACGGCCAGATCGACCTCAGCGAATTACTCGGACTCATCGAACTCTACAACACCCGCACCGGCTCGCAGCGCACCGGTCGCTACGCGATCGACGCCCAGGATCGCTTCCTCGCCGCGCCCGAAGCCACCGCACGCCCCCACCGTCTCCACTCCTCCGATACATCGGGAGACGGCCGCATCGACCTCTCCGAACTGCTCCGCGTCATCGAGCTCTACAACACCCGCAGCGGCACCACCCGCACCGGCGCCTACCACCCCGACGCCACCACCGCCGATGGCTTCGCGCCGGGTGCGGGCGAGTAGACAAAGCGCTCAACCTGCGCCACGGTCTGCACCCATGCCGTTCAAGATCAGCGACACCCCGATCGATCCCGCCGCGCTCGCCGCCGGGGTGGACCACCCGCAGGCCGGCGCCTGCGCGATCTTTGAGGGCCGCGTGCGCAATCACAACGAGGGCCAACCCGTCGACTCGCTCGAATACGAGGCCTTCGCCGAACTCGCCGAACGCGAGGGCGAACGCGTCCTCGCCGAGGCCCGGGAGCGCTTCCCTTTGCTCGCCATCGACGCCGTGCACCGTGTCGGCCACCTGCAGATCGGCGACATCGCCGTCTGGGTTGGCGTCGCCGCCGCCCACCGTGGCCCGGCCTTCGACGCCTGCCGTTTCATCATCGATGAACTGAAAGCCCGCGTGCCGATCTGGAAAAAGGAACACTACTCCAGCGGCGCCACCGCCTGGATCAACTGCGCCACCCGCGGCGACTTCGCCGACGGCGCCCCCCCAGCCTGATCCGGCTTTTTTCCCGGGTATCCGGGAGGGCACTACCCAGGTGGCCCGGAAACATCACCCGGTCCTTTGTTAGACCATGACCGGGCGCGCGATCGCCTCAAGCCCCGTCCCAACCGGCCGAATTTCGGCCACGACATGCAATCGTTCTGTCGAAATCTCCTCACCATCGCCTTGTTCAGTCTCGGCACCGTCCTCACGGCGGAGCCGACGATCCACACCAAGGTGGATGAAAACCCGCAACCGCTGCGCACGCCGCCGCCCGAATACCCGGTCCAGCTGAAGCAGGACAACGTCAGCGGCATGGTGCTGCTCGACGTCGTCATCAACGACCAAGGTGCCGTCGACGATGTGATCGTGGTGAAATCCACGCTGGCCGACTTCGAGGCGCCGACCCTCGCCGCCGTCAAGGCCTGGCGGTTCCGCCCGGGCAAGATATCCGGTCAGCCGGTCACGACCCGGCTGCGCCTGCCGGTGAAGTTCTCCCCGGCCAGTTGAGCGTCGATCGGGGCGCCGCCCCACTCTCTCCTGTCGATCGCGGCCCCTTTGCGGTGGCCGCGATTTTTGTATCCAAAGTCCAAACACGCCCGCACCGAGCCTTCCCATCGACGCGCTTCAATCGAGCGCGTTTTCGCCCGGCCAAAAAGAACGGCGAGAAGGTCCGGGGGTGGCTCAAGCGCCCACTTAAGTTCGACCCCGCCGGTTGAGCACCCGCGCTATGGCGACCGCACCAATGGCGTCGGCGCGCTGACCTCGAGGCGGATCGATTCCAGATTCTCGCGCACAAGCTCGCCCATGCACACACAGCTCAGGTAGGCGTCGCGCTTGAAATAATCGGCCAGGCCCTCGCGCAACTCCTTCACGTGGTCGTCCGGCGCGATGCGATCCGACATCATGGCGGCGAGCAACTCACCCAACTTCGCCTCGGTGATGGCGGCGCGGTGCAGGATGGCGACGTGTTCCTCCCGCTGGTATTGCTGCGCCGTCTCCACCCGCAGGTGCTTCATGCAAAACATGGCGAGCTCGCGGTTCTCCTTAAAAAACTGCGGACGGTAGAAGTTCATGCGCCCTTCGTAGCTCTGCTGATCGAAATCCATCGCGCGGATGCGCAACTGCGAGCTCTCGAAGTCCGGCGTCACCACCGCCACCCAGTTGTAGGCGCGCATATCGCCGAGCAAACGCACAAAGCAGCGCTCGTTGAACTTCACCAACTCCTTCGCCACGCGCACCGGCTTGAGGTCGCGGCCGACCAGCCACTTGGTCGTAAACACGTCCCCAGGCACCCCCGCCACGTGCTCCTCCACCAAGGTGCCGCCGCTGGTGAAATAGTTCATGCGATTCGGCGAGAGCAGATGCTCAAGCTCGAGACCGTAAACCCGCGAGGCGTCTCCACGTTTGATGTAAAAGTAGTCGGCGTTGTCGTTGAAGGCATTGACAATGCGGATGCGAAACGGCGCCGAGTTGCCGAAAGAACAGTAATCGATGCGATCCACATAAAGGTGCTGCATCACCGACATGTCGCCGTCGGTGCGCAGCAGCGCGTAAACCCGTTTCAAGTCATCGTGCAGCGGCCCCATCTCCAGGCGGCTGTAGATCACGCTGTCCCATAGGGTCGGCTCGCCCCGGGAGTCCGGCAGAGGGCAGGACTCCTCAAAAGCCAGCAGCCGCTCGTAACTCACCGGCAGCTTGCGCTCGCGCCGGTAGTTGCGCAGATAGTCCCGCAATCGATCCGACACCGGAAAACTCGGTTTCTTCATCTGCGGGCGCTCGTCTTGCATGAGACCGCCACCTTGGTTTCGCAGCCGACCGCGCGCAATGCCCGAACCGATCAGCAAATAATTGGTCAAACTTTCCCTAAACGCTCCATTGCCCTGTTCAGGCGGAGGTCTATTCCCTATAAAAACCTACCCATGCTCTTGCTGGCCATGACCACTCTCGAAAAGCTGCAGGATGTGCCGCAGCGTTTTTGGATCAACGTGCTGTTGATCATTCTGGGGGGTATCCTGGCGCTCGTGCTGGTGCGCCACGCCGCGCAGATGAACCGCTACGTGCTCAGCCTGCTGGTGTTTCTCTTCGTGAGCACGGTCGGCTTTCAATGGATCTACGAGAGGAATGAGCCCCGCGTGCTCACGCCGTTTGTCGAGATCCTCGCGCAGTTCCTGCCGACCAAAAACCAATACGCCAACAGCCGCTAGCCCTGCGCAGCGGTCGCAGGCGGCGGGCGATTCATGGTTATGATGAGGCGCCCTGCTGCTTGCGCGTTTTATCAATCGCGGTGCGGATTTCGCGATAGCCACACCCCGCGAAATATTGCACGTTGGCCCTTCGCGTATGCCCAAAGAACACTCTGACATCGGACTCATCGGCCTCGCCGTGATGGGTCAGAATCTCGCCCTCAACATCGCCGACCACGGTTTCCAGATCTCCGTCTACAATCGGACGGCCTCGAAAACCGAAGCGTTCGTCGCCGCCAACCCGGACACGCCCGGCGGCCTCGTCGGCACCGAGACCTTGGAGGCCTTCGTCGCCTCCTTGGCCAAGCCGCGCAAGATCATCATCCTCGTGCAGGCCGGTCGTGCGACCGACGCCGTGATCGATGGACTCATCCCGCTGCTCGACAAGAACGACATCATCATCGACGGCGGCAACGCGCTGTGGACCGACACCATCCGCCGCGAAAAGGACCTCAAAGCCAAGAGCCTGCGCTTCATCGGCTCCGGTGTATCCGGCGGTGAAGAAGGCGCCCGCTTCGGCCCATCTCTCATGCCGGGCGGCGACAAGGCGGCGTTCAAGGAACTCGCCCCCATTTGGAAAGCCATCGCCGCCAAGGTCGACAAGACCACCGGCAAGCCCCTCGAAGGCGCCGCCCCCGGCAAGCCCGTCAAGGGCGGTGTGCCCTGCACCGCCTACATCGGCGAGAACGGCGCCGGCCACTACGTGAAGATGGTCCACAACGGCATCGAGTATGGCGACATGCAGATGATCTGTGAGGCCTACGACCTCATGCAGGGCCTGCTCGGCCTCAAGGCCAAGGAAATGGGCGAGATCTTCGCCGAGTGGAACCGCGGCAACCTCGACTCCTTCCTCATCGAGATCACCGCCGACATCCTCGGCCAGAAAGACCCGGCCTCCCGCAAGGCCTTCGTCGACGTCGTGCTCGACACCGCCGGCCAGAAAGGCACGGGCAAGTGGACCAGCGTCAACGCCCTCGACATGGGTGTCGCCGCCCCGACCATCGCCGAGTCCGTCTTCTCGCGCTGCCTCTCCGCCATCAAGGAAGAGCGCGTCGCCGCGTCCAAGAAGCTCAAGGGCCCGAAGGCCAAATACAAGGGCTCCAAGAAGGCCCTCATCGAAGCCATCCGCGACGCCCTCTACTGCTCCAAGATCTGCTCCTACGCCCAGGGCTTCCAGCTCATGCGCGAAGCCCAGAAGGAGTATGACTGGAAGCTCAACTTCGGTCAGATCGCCCAGATCTGGCGCGGCGGCTGCATCATCCGCGCCGGCTTCCTGCAGAAGATCACCGAGGCCTTCGCCCGCGACAAGAAGTTGGCCAACCTGCTTCTCGATCCCTACTTCAACAAGACCATCCAAGCCGCCCAGGAAAACTGGCGCAAGGTCGTCGCCCTCGCCGCCACCCACGGCATCCCTGCCCCGACCTTTGCCTCCTCCCTGGCCTACTACGACGGCTACCGCAGCGCCCGCCTCCCGGCCAACCTGCTCCAAGCCCAGCGCGACTACTTCGGCGCCCACACCTACGAGCGCGTGGACCAACCCCGCGGTAAGTTCTACCACGTCGACTGGCCGGAGAAGAACCGCCCGCAACTCGAGGCCTAAGCCCAGCGGTTCGTCCTCCACGATTAATCGCTTTCACAATTCAGCCGCGCTCCCACCCGGAGCGCGGCTTCTTTTTGAGCTGAATCGCAAATTGATATCATCATATTTTATTGATAATTCTATTTTTACGAAAATTGCTCCAAATTCAGCGGTCTTTCTATGCTTGCCCGAATCACGCATCGAATCAGGATCTCGACCCCACTAGCCCGACTCCGTTCGTGATGACTTTTTCTCGTATTCGTCTACTCATCACCGCCGCGATTTCTGCCGTGGCTGCCCGGGGCGAGGTGGCCTACACCCCGCCCATCGGAGTGGAAGTGATTACGATCGACGGGGGCACGGCATCGGCGCCGGTCACCACGCCGCTCGCCCTCACTCTGAGCGATCGTCCGGCAGCAAGTGGACAAACCAGCGGAACCATCGCGGCGGTCGATGGCAGCACCTTGACGGTAAGCGGCGCCGGTTGGACCGACTCCGCACTCGCCCAGCCCGAGTTTCCCTACGACATGCTGCTGGTCTCCGGCAGCGGCAGCGGCGCCCGACTTGCCGTGACGGCCAACACCGCCGACACCGTCACCGTCACCGGACGCGACCTCGCCGCCCTCGGCGTCAGCGCTGGCGATGCCTACCAACTGCTCCCGGTCGACACGCTCGACACCCTGTTTGGCAGCGACACATTCCAAGGCGGCGAGGACCCCGCCTCCGCCGATGTGATCGCCATCGGCGAACAGGCGCGCGTCAGCTACTTCTACAGCACCGCGAACAGCCAATGGCAATCGACCGACGGCTCCACCACCAACGCCGGCAACACCCGTCTCCCGCCCAACGGCATGATCGCCGTCGTGCGCAAATCGGGCAGCTTCGCCATGACCCTCGTCGGGGCCGTCCCGGTGACTCCTACCAACACCCCCGTGGCCAACACGGGCAACACCTACACGCACACCGGCTTTCCGGTGACCATTTCCCTCGGCGACCTTGCGTTGCAGGATCACCTCGCCGGCTGGGTCGCCGACACCAACCTCCTCGCGGTGGACTTCCTACAGGTCGCCGCCGGCGCCTCTTGGGTGACCTACTTCCACAACGGCACCCACTGGCAACGCACCCCGGGTGACACCACCAATCGCGACAACGTCGTGATTCAAGCGGGCACCCCGATCCGCATCATTCGGCAAAGCGGTGCTGCGGGCGACACCCCGCTGGTCCTCCCCCTCCCCTACACCCTTTGAGCGCCATGCAACGCCCCCGGCTGATCACGATTTTTTGCAGTGCCGCCTTGGCAGGATCACCGGTGTTGGCCGAGCGCACGCTCCACGATTTTTCGGCGTTGATGGGTGGCTACACCTTTTACGTCGGCACCTGGGCCGGCAATGGCTCCGCCACCGGCGATACCTCCCCTGCCGCCGCGTTCGTGCAAGGCGACGGGGTGCTCGAGGTCACCGGCACCGGCGTGACCAACGATGCCGAGTCCTACCTCGAGGTGCACAGCTCCGCCGCCCCCCTCGACCTCAGCGATTCCGACGCGATCTCGCTCACCGCCACCGCGCTGGCCGCAAACACCGCCACCTCGATCGAAGTGCGGCTCTTCGACACCGCGGGCGGCTCCGCCTTCGCCACTTTCGAAATCGCATCACTGCCGGCCGTCGCCACCTGGATCCCCGACCGCGCCTTCGACTCCTCCGCGGTGGAGATCGTCCGCGTGTCCGGCGGCCAACTGGACGGCGACGCCGCCTTCGCCGTGAGCTTCGACGAGGTGCTGGCGATCGCTGCCAATGCCGGTTTCCACGACGCCGACTACGACCGGGACCATTTCTTCAACCTCTCGGAACTGCTGCGCCTCATCGAACTCTACAACACCCGCAACGGCACCACCCGCACCGGCCGTTACCTGGTCAACGCCGCCACCGCCGATGGCTACGGTCCGGACCCTGACACGGTGCCCGGCGAGCCCGCCAACCTCGCTCGCTTTCACTCCGCCGACTCCGACCGCGATGCCGCGATCTCACTCTCCGAGCTCCTGCGCGTGATCGAGCTTTACAACTATCGCAGCGGCACCACCCGCACCGGCGAATATCACCGCAACGCGCTCACCACCGATGGGTTCGCCACCGGCCCCGAGCCCGGCACCTGAGTCCCCCCCCGGCACCCCTTCGGCATTTCCGCCGCGCTTCTCCGCGAAGCGCGGCTTTTTCATGGCGGGTTCCGGAATCGTTCCGAATTTGGAACGCCCGTTTCCCAAACCAAACACAGCGGCATCGGCGGGGATCACGCTGCGCTTCATTGTATCCGTTTGATGGATATCAACTAACACCAACTGGCTTTCCTTGGCACGCCGGCTGCGAAGCAGGCCGGCTCTCCCGCCGACCGGTCACGTGACCCGCCGGCGGATCAACCAACCATGAAAACCCATCCCATCCTGATCTCCGCGGGCGCCCTGTTGGCCGCCGTCTGCGTTCCCCTGTCCGCCGCTTCCGCGGTGAACCCAAGCGCCTCGTCCACGCTCATCGAACGCGGACGACATCTCGTCGAAGACGTGGCACTCTGCGGCGATTGCCACACGCCGCGACTGCCCACCGGCCAGCTCGACCCCACCAAAACGCTGCAAGGCAGCGTGCTCGGCTTCAAACCACTGGTGGAAATGCCCTGGTCGCCGGTCGCCCCGTCCATTGCCCAGCTGGGCGGTCGGGATCCGGCGGCGGTGCAACACCTGTTGACCCACGCCAGTCGCCCGGACGGCTCCCTGCCGCTGCCACCGATGCCGGCCTTTCGGCTGTCGGAGCCGGAAGCGCAGGCGGTGATCGCCTACCTGCAGTCCCTGCCGACGAACTGACGCCGACCTGGCCGCAACCCCAGCCCCTCGAACCGCGCATCCCGTCAGGGAGCGCGGTCTTTATTTGGACGCCACCAACCGCGCATCGGCTGCCGCCAGGACCAGTTCAAGCGAAGCCCGCATGTCCGCCGGCTCCTGCGCCAGCTCACGCCGACACCAGTTCACCGCCATCTCATGTCGCGCCATGGCGCACGCCAGCCACCACTGGTCCCGCACGGTCAGTTTCTCCAACCGTGGGATCGCCGTGAAGATCCGCCTCAGTATCGCCTCATCACCCGTGGCCAGGAACCGGCCCCAGCACAGATAGAGCGCCGACTTCGAGTCGATGGGGAGTTCCGCCAGCGAGGGAGAGGTTGCCAGGATCCGGTCGAGCAAGGCCCGCAGGTTTTCATCCCGCGCCAACTCGGCGTGCATCTGCAGATACTCCTCGCCCTTCGGATAACCGGCATACCACAGCGCCGCGACGACCATGCGGCACTCCTCCTCCGGCAAGCGACGGCAATACAACAGCCACTCGTCCACCCGGCCCGGGTTCGCCTGAAACAGGCTCGCCATGAAGCCGATCCCCACCATCGCCTGACCCGGCAGCGCAAAATACCGCGTCCGCGTCATTTCATAGATCGACGGCACAAAGCGCTCCGGCGTGGGGTTTTGGTAATACTGCTGCAGCCAGTCACGCCCCCGCGGGCTGGACACAGTCGACGCCACACCGGTCGCGCTGGCGGCCAGCAGCACGGACAAAAACACGCCGAGCCGCCGGGATATGCGGGGAAGCAGAAACATGGGGTTACGGGGTTGCGGGGGGCGAAGGGGTGCGCCGACCCAAGCGCAGTGTTAGCGCCCCTCCGCCGACACGTAAAGGCCACCACCGGTGAAAAGTTTTCATAGATGGGGGCATCCCTGCCTTGAATGCGCGGGGCCCATGCGGTTACCAAAGGAAGAACCCCCGTAGTTGCTGCCTGAACCGCCCCCCACTGGCCTCCCCGCCAGTCGGTTCCCATGAAAAAGCCCAAGCGCAAAGTCCATCCGCTCGCTCTGGCCGGCGGACTTTATGTGCTCTTCGCCCTGTCGTTCGGACTGGCGGGCGGTCTGGGCGCGTTCACCTTCGGCTACGGTCAGGGGGCCAGTTATCTGAGCAACAACCCCACCACCTGCGTGAACTGCCACGTGATGGAGCCTTATTACGACACTTGGCAGAACTCGAGCCACCACCATGTCGCGGTCTGCAACGACTGCCACCTCTCCCACCACCCCATCGGCAAGTGGATCACCAAGGCCGACAACGGCTTCTTCCATTCCCTCGCCTTCACCACCGGCAACTTCGCGGAGCCCATCCAGATCAAACCGCGCAATCGCCGCGTCACCCAGGCCGCCTGCATGTCATGTCACGCCGAGGTCGTGCACCAGATGCCCCCCCCCACTCCCGCTCAGGAAATGCTCACCTGCGTCCACTGCCACAGCGACGTCGGCCACGCCCACCGCTGAACCCTTCCCCACCCCCGCGCCATGACCGATTCCCCCCCTCCATCCCCCTCACGCCGCAGCCGCCTCACCCTGCCGCTCATGGTCATGGTCGGCACCGCCGTCGTCACCTTCGGCATCACCGCGCTGCTCGTGACCATCTTCGAACACCGGCAGGAAGCCCGCATTCCGTTCGTCCGCGTCGCCGAGGTCACGGAAATCTCCACCGACCCCGTGCCCTGGGGCATGAACTGGCCGTATCAGTTCGACACCTACAAACGCACCGTCGACAGCTCGCACACCGAGTTCGGCGGCTCCTCCGCGATGCCGCAGAGCAAGCTCGAGGAGCACCCCTGGCTAAAGCGCCTCTACGCCGGCTACGCCTTCAGCATCGATTACCGCGAACTGCGCGGCCACGCCTACATGCTGCACGATCAGGAGGTCACTGAGCGCGTCACCAAACGCACCCAGAGCGGCGCCTGCCTGCACTGCCACGCCTCCATCATCCCAACCTACCGCCGCCTGGGCTTGGAGTCTTTCGGCCAGGACGCCTCCGCCGATGCCCTCGCCGCCGATTTCAACTGGCCCGCCGTCATGGAGGGCTTCCGCGTCGCCAGCACGCTCAACTACAGCGACGCCCATGCCGAACTGCTGAAAACCCCTGACGGCACCCCCGGCGAAACCGAAACCCTCATGCCCGGCGGTGCCGCCGACCCCTCCGATCCGCACCAGCTTTCCGAAGCCCACCCCGTCAGCTGCATCGACTGCCATGCCCCCGACACCATGCAGTTGCGCGTCACCCGCCCCGGTTTCGTCAACGGCATCGCCGCTCTCGCCCGCAGCGACGACCCGGTGCCCCACCTGCCGAGTGTCGAACGTTGGCGCCTCGGTAACCGCGCCAAGGATTACGATCCCAACCTCGACGCCAGCCGCCGCGAGATGCGCAGCTTCGTCTGCGGCCAATGCCACGTGGAGTATTACTGCGCCTCCAAGGAGACCCTCTTCTTCCCCTGGGAAAACGGCCTCAAGATCGAACAGATCGAGCGCACCTACGACAACCACACTTTCCCCGACGGCAGCGCCTTCATGGACTACAAACACGGCGAAACCGGCGCGCCCACCTACAAGGCCCAGCACCCCGAGTTCGAACTCTGGAGCCAGGGCGTGCACGCCCGCAGCGGCGTGAGCTGCACCGACTGCCACATGCCCTATGAACGCCAGGGCGCCATGAAGGTGAGCAGCCACTGGGTGCGCAGTCCCATGCTCACCCTCAACAACTCCTGCCAGACCTGCCACAACGTCGACGCCGACGAACTCCGCGACAAGGTCGCCACCATTCAGGGCCGCACCCGCGCCCTGATCGACCGGGCCGCCGCCGCCGTGACCGACATGCTCGACGCCATTCGCGAGGCCCAGGCCGTCGGCATCGCCGAGAACGACCTCAAAGGCCTGCACGAACTCCAGAACAAAGCCACCTGGCGCCTCGACTTCATCAGCAGCGAAAACTCCGCTGGCTTCCACGCCGACCAGGAAGCCGCCCGCATCCTCGCCGAGTCGATCGATTACAGCCGCCAGGCCCAGGCCCTCGCCATCATGCTGCGCGCCCCCGCCGCCCCCGCCGTCACCGCCCCGGTCCAGGGCATCCAAGGCGTCACGCCCCACGAACGCCCCGACGGCATTTGAAGCGAATCGGTAAACTCCTCCCTCAGCCTTCCGGCCGGAACAGGATCTCCCAGTGGTCGGCGTGCATGATCGGTTCCGCCATGTAGCCGCGGGCGGCCAGGCGGGCGTAGAGCGGTCGCGGTTCGAAAGGGGCGAGCAGGCGCAGGGCCTGACCGGGGGCAAGGCGATCCACCGCCGCGAGAATGACGGGCAATGGTGAACGATCGGCCTCAAACAGAGGGCGCACATCAACTTCAAGCGGCGGGGTCGTCATGCGCGCATCCTAGCACACCGCCCCGCATCCGTCCTTGATCCACCTCAATCGCCAGCGCGATAGTCCCCGCTGCCTTGCCGACCACCATCCGCATCGACGATCTCCGCGGCGCCGCCCTCACCGCCACGTTGCGGCGCTGCCCCCTGTTTGCCGACCTGCCCACCGCGGATCTGGCCGACGTGGCCGAATGCTGCACGCTCAAGACCTTGGACAAGGGCGAACTGCTCTTTCGCGAGGGCGAAACCGCCGAAGGCTTTTACGTGATGCACGCCGGACGGATCAGTATCTCGCGCCTCACGCCGGACGGCCGCGAGCAGATCATCTGCCTCTTCCATCCGCCGGAGAGTTTTGCCGAGGTCACGCTCGCCACCGCCGAAACCTATCCGGCCAATGCCACCGCGCTCGAACACACTCAGGTCATCCTCGTGCGCAAGGCGCCGTTCATCCGCCTGATCGGTCAAAAACCCAAACTCTCCCTGCAGATGCTCAGCTCCATGAGCCTGCACCTGAAACACCTCGTCCAGCTGCTGCAGGACCTGAAGGGACGCCAGATCGAGGCCCGCCTGGCCAACTGGCTGCTCGACCAAAGCCCGGCCGCCCGGCTCGGCTGTCCGGCCGTCTTTGAGCTGCCGGTCACCAAAAAAATCCTCGCCGGCCAACTCGGGGTCACCAGCGAAACCCTCTCGCGCACCCTCGCCCGCTTCCGCGACGAACAACTCATCAAGGTCGACGGACCCCGCGTCACCATTCTCCATGGCCCCGGCCTCCAAGCCTACCTCAACGGCACCGCCTGACGACGGGCCAAGCACTGAAACGGTTGTTAACCACAGATGGACACGGATGGCTTCGCCTACCGGCGACGCGCGGTATCCATGGGTCCGCACCGCAACGGAACCGGGCCGTGTTTATCGGGGTTTATCCGTGGTAAGAAACCGCGTTGCCCCTCCGCCTCGTCCTCACGCCAGCGGGCGGCGGGCTCCGAGCCAGGCGATAAAACCGAGGACGGTTGACCAGAGCGCGCTCAGCACGCCAAGCCACAGGGTCGGATGCGCGTGCCACCAGCCGGCCAACGGCCCCGCCGCCAGACCGCTGAAGGCCGCCCGCTCGACCGCGAAGAGCACGCCGACCCGAAACACATCCAGCGGGTTCACCATCAACACGCCGACAAACACGTCGGGGTTGGCCTGCAACCAGGGCGCGCCGGCAAAGCCCAACAACAGCAGGTCGGTGCCGTAGAGCAGCGCAAACCACGCCGCCACCGCCGCGATCAACCCGGTCACGCCATCCTTGACCCAGCAGCCCACCGCGAAACCGAGCAGGACAAACACCGCGCTCACCGCGGCCGCCGCTCCGGCCATCAGTCCGAGTCCGGCGGACCCGCCGCCCGCCAGCCACGTCGGCAGCACCAGCAGTCCCGCGGCGACGGTCACCAGACCGACCAGCATCAACGCCTTGCCCGCCAGCCACGGCGCGATCCCGGCCGGCTGGACCAGCAGCCATTCGCGTTCATCCGCCTCGGCGTGCGCCGAGCTCAGGCCGAGCAGCAGCGCCGACAGGGAGACCGCATACAGCACCGCGTGCATGAGCCACCACGTCGCGCCCCGCACCAACGCCTCGCCGGGCGTGAGCAGCGGCAGCAGACCCACGACCGCAACGAGCGCGAGGTGGGCGTGCAGGAAACGATTGAGCCGATGACCAAGCCATTCGCGATTGGCAGAAGCCATCACGACGCCCCAACGGGATGGATACGAAAGCAATGATGCGGATGTTTTCATGACGGGCGGAACGAACAGGTTTTTACAGGCGGCAACGAAGAGACCGAAGCGGAGAGGCAGGGAGGCGTTAGCCACGGATCACACGGATGAGCACGGACAGAACCGTCACTCTCGTCCCCTGCGTGGTTTTGGTATCCTTGAATATTCGTGTGATCCGTGTCTGAAAGTTGTGGTGCAGTGCGTTCGCCTCATGCGCTGGCGAACACGGGAACAAGGGTATCGGGCGCAACTTCGCGCACGGAGGAATCGGCGGCGAGCACATGGCAAGCATCGGCGTAACCGTTCCATTCCGCCAGCAGGTGGGTGGCGATCACCACGGTGACCCCGCGCTCGCGGGCCTCGGCGGCGAGGTAGTCGCGCAGACGTTCGCGCCACACCGGGTCGAGGCTCATGCCTGGCTCGTCGAGCAGGCGGACCGACACCGGCGCGAGGGAAAACACCGCCAGCGCGAGGCGTTGGCGCAGTCCGCCCGAGAGCTTGGCCGAGGGCACCCGCCGATGGTCGTCGAGGCCCCACTGTCTGAGCGCCGCCGCGGCATCGGCCGCGGAGCGTCCGCGCAGGCGCGCGTGAAACGCCGTGATGTGCTCAGGCGTCAGACGCGGGTGGAAGCGCGGCACCTGCGGCAGGTAGGCGGTGCGCGCGAGGGCCTCGCGGCGTTGGCGCCGCAGGTCGCAGCCGGCGAGGATCAACTCCCCGCCATCGGGCCGCTGCAGGCCGGCCAGCAGCTGCAGGCAGGTCGTCTTGCCGGCGCCGTTGTCGCCAAGCAGCAAGCTGACGCGACCGGGCGCGAAGCTCAGGTTCAGGTCCCGCAGGACAGCGCGCCGACCGAAGGACTTTTGCAGGTGACGGATGGAGATCATGACAAGTCAGGCGGGTTTAGGGCTGGGAAACGAGCGGCGCCGGGTCGGTCACGCGGGCGCGGTGACGAAGGCCGATGCGGCCCTGGATGAAACGCAGCAGGCGCTCGCCGGGACTGGCCGAGAGCAGGCCGATGGCGGGAAAATCGCGGCGCAGCCGACCGAAGAGATCGACCTCGTGGTGCGGCACGTCGGCCACCCCGTTGCGGTCGAGGTCGAGGGTGAGCGCGCCCTCCCAGTGATTGCCGCGGCCCGAATCCGACCAGACGTTGGCGGCGTTGGCGCCGGAGGTTTCGACCGGATGCAGGTTCTGGGTGAAGCGGTTGCCGGCAAAGACATTGGCGGCCGAGCTGTCGCTCACCCGCACCCCGACGTAGTTGGCGGCGACCAGGTTGTCGCGCACGTGGTTGGCGTTGGCGTTCTCGAGGTATAGGCCGAGCGTGTTGCCCTCGATCCGGTTGCCGGCGATCACAGTGTCGTCGACCGACTGGAGCAGCAGCCCGTAGGCGCGCTGACTGCGGTTGGCGAAGAAGCGGTTGTCGCGCAGCTCGAGGTGCTTGGAATACATGAGCGCCGCGCCGGCCGCGCTTTCGCGGAAGGTGTTTCCCACAAAGACGTTTTCGTCGGAATACATGTAGTGCAGGCCGTAGCGCACGCCGGTGATGGTGTTGCCCTCGACCCGCGTGCGATCGGTGAAGGAGAAATACACGCCGTCGCGCGTGCCGGTGATGACGTTGCCGCTGATGAGGTGGCCGGCGGAGTTCCACAGGTGAATGCCGTTGCCGCGACGATCCTGCGCGGTCGGGATGCCGCACAACTCATCCTGGCCGGGCACCAGCCCGCGCACGAGCGGATCGGACACCGCCACCACCGCGGCGCCGTCGCCGAGGATGACATTGTCGGCGAACACCCCGTCCGCGGCGCGCCGGACATAGATGCCGTGCAGGGAGTCGACGATGCGGTTGCCGCGCACGATCGCGCGGTCGGCCGCGACATGAACCGCGGCGTGGTCGGCGCCGAGGTCGCGGCCGGAGTTGCGTAGGGTAAATCCGGATACCTCGACATCCGGCGCGGTGATGGCGACGACATGACCCGTCGCTCCGCCATCGAGCACCGCGCCGGGCTCGCCGCGGAGTTTGACCGGCCGGTCGAGCACGAAGGGGCCGGCATAGACTCCGGGAGCGACCGTGAGCACGGCACCGTTCGGCGCCGCGGCGAGGCGGTCGCGCAGCAGGTCGCCGGCTGCTGTAGCCGGGGTCGTTGACCCCGGTCCGGCCTCAACGAGGCCGGCTACCGCCAGGCCAAGCGCGACGAGCGCGATGCCCAGGCGCAGGTTCACACCTCCTCCTTTCGCGAGAGCCACATGGCGGCGAGCACGAGAATGGGGAAAAGGCCCATGGCGAGCGCCCCCGACTGTGGCAGACTGGTCTGCACGAAGTTGGCGATTTGCTGACTGCCGATCATCACCGGCGTGAAGGGCTCGATGGTCATGGGGGCATGCGGATCGAGCGCGTGGCCGTAACTGTAGAGCCGAAAGTAGAAGCTCCCGAGCGAGAACGCGGTGAAGTAGAGGAAGAGCGCAAGCAGGTCGACCAGGCTCACCATGCGCCCCAACACGGCGGCACGCAGGGCAAACAGGGCGAAGATGCCGAAGGCAAAGGGCAGCCACTGCATCTCGACAAAGTCGGCCTGCACCAGCGGCTTCATGCCGATGTAGTGATTGAGCATGTTGATCTCGGCGAGGTCCTGGCCGCCGTTGCCCCCGACGAGTTTGTGCGCGAAGATGTTCAGCGCGAGGCCCTCGCGGTATTGCGGGGCCACGAGGTGGATCTGCCAGAGCGGCAGGAAAATGGCCGCCACGATCGCCCCGGCGGCGAGCAGCAGCAACAGGCGCGATCCCAAGTTGAGCGGGCGGCGCAGGAAGAGGTATTCGCGGCGAAAGAGGGAGGTCATGGCGGGGAGGTTCGTTTGAGGTAGGGCCGTCGCTTGCGACGTGCCGCGGTTTGAAAGGTGTAGGGCCGGCGCCTGGTCGGCGTGACGCGGTGGGGCGGCACGGGTGGCGCGGCGCAAGCGCCGGCCCTACAGGGGGTCAGTCGTTCTTCGGCTTCACCGAGATGTAGCCCTGCATCTCCTGGTGGAGGGCCGAGCAGAAGTTGGTGCAGTAGAACGGGAACACGCCGGTCTTGGTGGCCTGGAAGCGCACGGTCTTGGTCTCCCCCGGATCGAAGATGATGTTCACGTTCTGCTCCGCGATCGCGAGACCATGAATCATGTCGGGGGTCTGCTCGACGTTGGTGACGTGGAGCACCACCTCGTCGCCTTCGTTGACCTCGATGTGGTCCGGCACAAAGCGGCTGCGGATGGCCATCATCTTCACCTCGACGATGTTGCCGTTGCGACTGACGCCGGTTTCCTCGGCACTCCAGATCGCGTTCGGATCGGTGTTCTCCGCCCTCGGGTAGACTTCGATCGGCTTGACCAAGTCGGCCTTGATGACCTGCGCAAAGTGCGGCTCGGGCTCGGTGAAGGCCTCGTAGAGCATCTGCATCTTCTGGCCCGTGATGTCGATCAACTGACTCGACTCGGGCTGCGCCGGACCGACGGAAAGGTGGCGCCCCTTGGAGAGCTTGTTCATCGCGACCAGATAATCGCCGTAGGGCTGGCGGGTGTCGCTGCCGCCGATGACGAGGTGACCGATGTTGTAGTGCACATCGATCTTGTCGGTCACGACGGCGTTGAGGTCGGCCTTCTGCTCGGCGCTCCAGGGCGGCATGGTCCACTTGGCCACGACCGACTCGATGTAGAGCGAGGTGTAGGCGTTGCCCTTGCCGTCATACTGCGTGTGCAGCGGACCGAGGCCGACCGGCACCTCGCCCTCGAGGGCGGCTTCGTAGCGGATGACCGGGATGCCGCGGAAAGTGGTCTCAAAATCCTGGGCGGCGATGGCGGCCTGGATTTTTTCGAAATCGAAGACCGACACCACCGGTTGGAGTTTGCCCGAGGCCACGATCCAGCGTCCGGACGGATCGGTGTCGATGCCGTGCGGGGACTTCGGCACCGGCAGGAAGTAGATCAAACCGGGCACCTTCGCCGGATCGATGACGGGCACCCCATCGAGATCGATGGTCTTGCCGTCGCGCACGGCCTGTTCGACCGCCTTCCAATTGACCACCGCGGCGTAGTCGCGATCGAGCTGGGTGGAGTTGGCCTCCATCACGCCGTGCGCCATCTCGGTGTTGTAGGACGTCCAGAACGCCCAGCCGGCGCTCGGGCCCTTGCCGGTGGAACCGAGGTCCCAGTTGAAGGGTGGAGTCAGCACCTGCCAGCCCACGCTCATCTCGCCGGAGGTCGGGTCGACCTTGATGCCGCTCACGATGCCGTTGAATTCGTCGGCGTAGTTGTCGAGCTCGGCGTAGCGGCCCTTGGGCAGAGGCACGGAGAAGCGGGTGGCCACGAGCACGTATTCGGAATTGTCGGTCACGAAGGACGAGCCGTGGTTGCCGCTGGAGTTGGGAATGGGACCGAGGATCTGGTGGGTCTTGAAATCACGCAGACTCACGCGGGCGATGCGGTTGTTGGCGTTGTCGTTCACGAAGAGCCAGCGCCCGTCGTAGTTGCCATCGGTCTTGGAGAGGCCCGGGTGGTGGACGTCGCCCCAGGTGTAGTCGCCCAGCATGGCCTTGGACTCCTCGTCGAACCCGTAGCCGGTTCCTGAATACGGAGAAAACACCGGAATGGTGGAGAGATGGCGCATCGACGGCATGCCGGCCACGAAGACCTGGCCGCTGTGGCCACCGGAATAGAACAGGTAGTATTCGTCCTTTTCGCCGGGCGCGACGTAGGTGCGTTCGGCCGGCGAGTCGCCGCCGGCGGCAACGGCGGTGCCGGCCGAGCCGGAGTCACCGGCCGGGGCGCAACCGGTGAGGCCGGCGAGCAGACCCGCGAGCACCGCGGGAAGGAAGAAGCGTGGGTGAGCTTTCATGATGATATCGGGGGGGGGATGTGGTTCGGGGAGAGCGGGGGTCACTGGACAACGAGGATGCCCTTCATCCCGACCTGGAAGTGGCCGGGAAAGGTGCAGAGGAAGACGTAGCGGCCGGGCTGCTTCGGCGCGTAGAAGAGCACGGTGTCGCTCTCCTTCGGCCCCAGCAGTCTGGTGGCGGCGAGCACCTGGCCGGTCGCGGCGGCCGGCACGTAGTCGGTCTTCACCGCCTGGGCGGCGTCCATGGCGAAGGCGTTCACGTCCACGTTGGCCGCGAGCAACACCCAGTTGTGGCCCATGGAGAACTTGGGCATGGTGCCGTTGTTCGTGAGCGTGACGGCGAGGGCCTCGCCCGGATGGGCGGTGATCTCGGTTACGTCGAATTTCATGGCGTCATTCGCCGTAACGGCGATGGCACGACCTTCGGCGGGCGCATTCACCTTGGCGGCGGGCGCCGCAGCGGTGGGCTGGGTCGCCGCCGTAGAGGCGGAGGAGGAATCGGACCGGCCGCAGCCGGTGCCAAGGAGCACCGCCAGGGAGGCGGCGGCGAGGATAAGAGTCGGTGTGGTTTTCATGGCGATGCCCCACTCTACGTCACTCGCCCCCCCGCCGGCCTTGATGTGCATCAAGCCCCCGGCACTTCCGCGGACATTTCCTGAAATCGCGCCAAAACCACCGCGCCTTGACCCACATCAAGGCGCCCGGGGCCGTCTGCGACGATGATGGCGGCATGCACTCGCACCGACGTCCCCTGCTCCTGTTCACCTGGGTTCTCGCCGCCACCGCGGCGCTCTGTGCCCAGGCCCGCAACTACACCATCACCGGCACGGTTGAAGCGCTGCTCGATGACGGTCGCCCGGTCGTGGCGCATGATCCGGTGCCCGGCTTCATGCCGGCCATGACCATGGCGTTCGAGATTGCCGATCGCACCGCCACCGCGGACCTACAGGTGGGCGACCGCGTGCAATTCCAGTTTGAAGTGAGCGACACACAGTCACGGGCCTCCGCCTTTCAGGTGCTCGACCGCAGCTCCGCTCGCCCCTCCCCGACCGCCGTCGTCCGCCCGCGCTCCTCCCGCCTGCGTGAAGGCGATCTCGTGCCCGCCGTCGCGCTGATCGACGAACAAGGTGAACCCATCACGCCGGGCGCGTGGCCAGGCCGCTACTCGGTCATCACCTTCATCTTCACGCGCTGCCCCGTGCCGGAGTTTTGCCCCGCCATGGCCCTGCGCTACGGTGAGTTGCAGGCCGCCATCCAGGCCGACGCGGCTCTGAAGCCAAAGGTTGGCCTGCTCAGCATCACACTCGATCCCGACTTCGACTCCCCGGCAATCCTCGCCGCCTACGGCGCGGCGCTCGGGGCGGATCGCGACACCTGGCGCTTCGCCACCGGCAAATCGATCCAGATCGACCTCCTCACCCGCGCCTTCGCCGTCTTCAACGAACGCGACGGCGTGACCCTCAACCACACGCTGTGCACCGCGCTCGTCGGACCTGACGGTCGCATCGTCGAGGTCTGGCGCGGCAACCATTGGAAGTCCGCCGAACTGCTCGCCGCCATCCGCACACAACTCGCCGACTCCTGACCCCAATCCCATGTCCAAACCCGTCCCCCTTTCTCCCGCCCGCGCCGGCAGCACAGCGCTCACCCTGCCGACCGGATCCGATGCTCCGTCGGTCGGCATCCTCAGCCGCACCCTGCTCAGCACGCCCGACGTGCGCGTCGTCACCATGCACTTTGCCGACGGCGAAGAGCTCACCACGCACACCAGCAATCGCCGCGCACTCGTGCAGGTGGTGGTCGGCGCGTGCGACTTTTGCGTCGACGACCAATGGGCGCGACTCGCCGCCGGTGAACTCATGCATCTGCCGCCCAACCAGCCGCACGCGGTGCGGGCCAGCCACGGCGCCTTCACCCTGCTGCTCACGCTCTCCGCCGAACCCACTTCTTCCCAACCATGAATCCATCCAACCCAAACCTCCTCGATGTCCGCAGCATCTCTTGCCGCGACAAGCACGCCACCATCTTCAAACAGTGGCACGACCTCGCCGTCGGCGAGTGCGTTGTTCTCATCAACGACCACGATCCGGTGCCGCTCTACTACCAATTTGCCGCGCTCTATCCGGACGCTTTTGACTGGTCCTATGAACAACAGGGACCGGACCTGTTCCGCGTGCGCATCGAGCGCCTCCGCGAAACCGATCCTGCCGCCTCACATCCGTTGCCCGGCTCCTGCGGCGGGCACCACCACCGTCGACACACGCCGTCCGGCAACACCGTGCGCGTCGAAATCCGAGACGAGGAACTGGACCTGCGCGGACTCGAACCGCCGCAGCCAATGATCGCCATTCTGGAGATCGCCGAGGAACTCGCGCCCGGCGCCACCCTCCTCGCCCGCACCGACCGCAATCCACTCCACCTGCTGCCCGAACTCGATCGGCGCGGATTGGAGCACCAAAGCTCGGAATTGCCCGATGGCAGCTGGCGCACCGAGATCTCCCGGCGCTAACTCAACCGCGATGCCGCTGGTCGGCGGCGGTTGGTTGCCGTTGGCATTCTTCGCCCTCGGGCTGCTCAGCTTGGCGGCCGGCGCGCTCGCGCTGGCTTGGCATCCGTCGTGGCTGCGGCTGCCGCATTTTCACCCGAGTCTGGTGGCGGTGGCCCACTTGTGGCTGCCCGGCGGTCTCGGCGCCATCTGCATCGGCGCCTGTTACCAAATGGCGCCGGTCATCCTCGGCACGCCGCTGCGCGCGCGGCGTGGCGCGGTGTGGTGGCATCTCGGCCTGCACAGCCTCGGCCTGCCCGCCTTGGTCACCGCGTTCTTCCACGGCGCCTACGCGGCCGCGGCGATGGCAGGCAGCGCGGTCGCGCTCGGCACCGCGTTGCTCCACGGCACCGTCGCCCGCACCTTTTGCCGCTCACGTCGCCGCGACGCCGCGGCGTGGTCCCTGCCGATCGCCACCGGCTGGCTCGCGCTGACCGCCTGCTCCGGCGCTGTGCTGGCCTGGAACCGCCACACGCCCTTTCTGCCGGCCGATGTGCTCGGACTGCTGCGCGCGCATGCGCACGCCGGCGTGGTCGGTTTCTTCGGCGGACTGCTGCAGGGCGTGACCTTCCAACTGGTGCCCATGTTCACCCTGGCCGAGGTGCGCCGCCCGCGCCTCGCCCTGGCCGGCCTGCTGACGGCGCAAGTCGGCCTGACGGTGCTCATCGCAGGCCTCGCCGGGGCCGGTTCCCACGTTGCCCAAGGCGGAGCCGTCGTCCTGGCGATCGCGTTCCTCCTAAGCGCCGCGGCCCTGCGCTCCACCCTCACCTCCCGTCGTCGGCGTCGCTGGGAATACCCGGTGCTCAACTTCCTCGGCGGTCTCACACTGGGTGCGATCGCCACCGGCGGCGGCCTCGTTCTGATCTTCGCCACCGAATCGGACGAACTCCGTCTGCGCGCCGCGTTGGCCTACGGCATCGTGGTGGTCGGTGGCGTGCTGCCGCTGACCATCCTTGGCATGCTCGGCAAGATCCTGCCTTTCCTCATCTGGATGAAAGCCTACGGCCCGAAAGTTGGTCGGCAACCCGTGCCCCAAACCCATCAGCTCGGTCGCCCCGCGCGCGAAGCGGTCTGGGGTCTTGGCCACACCGCGGCCATCGCGCTGCTGGCGGCGGGCGTGCTGACCGATACACCGGCGCTGATCGGCGCGGCCACTCTGCTGCTCACTGCCGCCCTCGGTATTTATCTCTTCAATACCGCCCACCTGCTCCGCCACCTCTGGCGACCGGTGGCCGGCGCTCCGACCCATGCCCCCGTCCTCCCCCGACATGACCTCGCCCGAACTCATTGACCGCGTTCACGCCGCCGTAGCCCGGGTGCCGGATCCCGAGTTCGGCCTCAGCGTCGCCGACCTCGGACTGATCTACGACCTGAGCGTGACTGACGGCACCGCTAAAATCGTCATGACACTCACATCGATGTATTGCCCGGCCGGCGACATCATCCTGGCCGGGGTCAAGGCGGCGGCCGAAACCGTGCCCGGCATCACCGAGGCCCGGGTGACGCTCGTCTGGGATCCGGTTTGGACGGCGGACATGCTCAGCCCCGCGGGCCGCGCGCACCTCGGGTGGGACGAGCCGCTCACGCCGGCCTGACGGCGTGACTTTGTGGGGTGAGCGCCCATGCTGCCGGTTGCCCGTTGTCATGGACCTCTCGCTCTCGACCCCCGCCCTGCTCTTTCCCGCGATCAGCCTGCTGTTCCTCGCTTACACGAACCGTTTTCTACACCTGGCCGCGCTCATTCGGAAACTGCACTCCGACTTCCGCGCGGGCGGCGACCCGCTGGCCCGCGAGCAGATTCTGCTCATCCATCGCCGCCTCGCCCTCATTCGCTGGATGCAGATCTGCGGCGTCGCCAGCCTCATCGGTTGCACCCTGGCCATGGTGTGCCTGTTCTTCGATCTGGGGTCGGTCGGCTCCGGCATCTTCGTGATCAGCGTGATGCTCATGACCGTCTCCCTGGCGCTTTCGCTCCGCGAGATCATGGTCTCGGGCGGCGCCCTCGGCCTGCTATTGTCGCAATTGGAGGACGCACACACCCGACCACCGGGCAGATAAATCCGATCTGCGATCCCCATCAGCGCACCTCGATCGGCGCGCTGATGACGGTGCCGGCCACGTTCCTTACCAATACCCGGTAGGTGCCAGGCAAGGACGTGACCACGCGATCGCGATCTGCTCCGGGAATCAACTCCCCGTCGCGCAACCACTGGTATTCCAACGGCGGCGTGCCCTGCGCATCGACATACAAGCGCGCGCCGTCCCACTTCGCCGTATCCCAGACCGGATCCGTCAAATCGCTTATCGTGGGGACCGACGATCCCGGGACACCGAACGCGATATCGGAGGCCTCCACACGCAGACCGGCGACGCTGGACGTCGCCATGCGTCCCCGCAAATCGGATACAGTGGCGATGAACGTGAGCTCGTCGGCCGGAGCAAGATCGGCCGGCCGACTCCAAAAGACGCGGTAGGGCGCAGTGTCGTCGACGCCGAGGATTTCTGTTTGGCCGGGACGCGACGCGCGCTGGAGCGCAAAGGTGACTTCGGCGTAGCCGTCGTCGCCACTCACTTCCGCCGCGATTTCCTGCCGACTCGGAAACAACAAGCCATCAACCTCCCGCACGCTGAATTTGAGCTTCGCGGCTCCCGCCGGTTTGGCCAAAGCGATGCGCAGCGGCTCGGTCGATGCGGGCAGCGGCTGTGACGCCCGCCACAGCGCGAATTGCAGCGGCGCCAGCTCCACCGTCACACGGCCGCCATCATCGGTCACCAACGTCGTCGCCGAGCCATCGCTGGCGAAGAGCGGATCGAGACCGGCCCCGGCAGGCTGGCTGGTGGGCAGGGACGACCGCAAGGTCACGCTGCGGGAGTTGTTGAAGGCGGCGAGGTATTCGATGCGTTCGCCGCGCTCCAGGCGCGAGAAGGCGGCCAGGCCCGGTTCATCTCCGAGGCGCGGCAGAAGCGCCCCGGTGCGCAGGGCGACGTGCTCGGCGCGCAGGCGGCCGAGCTCGGCGAAGAGGCGGTAGAAGGGGTGGCTGCGATCGTATTTGTCGTCGGCGCCGGTGCGCTCGGTGCCGAGCAGGTCGGCGTCGCGAAACAGCGGGGCCTGGGCCGCGAAGAGGGTTTCGCGGGCGCGCATGTCGTGGCCGCCGCGGCCGATGAGGCCCTGTTCATCACCGTAGTAAATGACGGGCTGGCCGCGGGCAAAGTAGAGCAGACCGTGCCCGAGTTTCACCAGGTCGGCCAATTGCTCACGGGACGCGCCCGGGTTGGCCTCGGCGAGGAAGTAGGCGAAACGCCCCGCATCGTGGTTGCCCAGGAACGTGGTGGTGGTGTGCACGTTGCTGTCGTGGTCGACGTAATAATCGTCGCGCGCAAAGAAGTCCGCCAGCGCTGCGGCCGTGCCGCCCTCGGCCACAAACTTGCGCGCCGCGACGAAGAAACCGAAGTCGAGCGTGGTGTCGATCGGCATGCTGTTGGTGGAAAACTCACTCAGCACCGCGGGGTCGCCGGCATCGTTGTAGACCTCGGCGAACTGCACGAAGTCGGGCCGGCCGAGCTGCCGCGCCAGCTCGCGAATCGCCGGCGCAAAGGCCTGCCAAAAGGCGGTGTTCACATGCCGCACCGTATCGATGCGAAAGGCGTCCACGCCGAACTCGCGCTGCCACCAGGTGAAGATGTCGATGAAGCCGCGCACGACCTGCGGGTGTTCGGTGAAAAGATCATCCAAGCCCGCGAAGTCACCGTGGGTGGAGTTTTCCCCCACGAAGGTCGTATTGCCGCGGTTGTGGTAAAGCGTGAGATTGTTCAGCCAGGCCGGGTGCTTCACGGTCTCCTCGCCAGCGGGAACCCACGGCCGGTAGGGGAAGCTCACATCGGCCGCGAGCGCCGGAAAGGCGGCGGCATCGTTGAGGCCGTTGAACGCCACCGCCCGAGACATAAAAACCTCGCCCGCCGCATCGCGATAGGGCGCGTCCTTGATTTCCCGATACGCATGATCGCCCGCGAGCTGGATGACGTCGGCCGTGTGGTTGACGATGATGTCCATGGTGACGCGCATCCCGCGGGCATGGGCGGCGGCCACAAAAGCGCGAAACTCGTCGTTGCTGCCGAGGTGCGGATCGATCGAATGGAAATCAGTAATCCAATAACCGTGGTAACCGGCGGTGCCCTGTTGCATGGGCTTGTTCTTGAACGGCGGCGTCACCCAAACCGACGTCACGCCCAGCTCCTGCAGGTAATCGAGGTGGGCGGTGAGCCCGGCGAAGTCGCCGCCGTGGTAATGGGAGATGCGCGTCGGATCGAAACCCGTGACATCGGGTCCGCCCTCAAGGCCGCCGGAGTCGTTGGTCGGGTCGCCATTGGCGAAACGGTCGGCGAGCACGAAATAATAGGTCTGACCCGCGCCCGGGTGGGTGAAACGCGGCACGACCAGCGGCGCGGACTCCGCCCGCAGCCACGGCGCCATCCCACCGCCAAGCAGCAGGAGGAGAGCGAACCAAGGGCGGAAGCGAGCGAGCGGGGTAATCGGCATCCTCCCAACGAAGACCGCCGCCGACCGCCCTGCAATTCGCCCGCGCGGGACAGGACTTGCATCCCTCGGAGAAAACCGGGCCCGCGCCCCCCGACCGGCTTGCCCGCCCTCGCCCTCAAGTGTTCCCGCGGGCGTCCGATGGAGGAGGGTTTAACCTACTCAAGCGCTTTGATTTCCGCGCGTTTCTCCTCAAATTCAAGTCGCTTGCCTTAAAGGCGTAATCCCTCCTTCACTTTCGCCCCCTTCCCCCTCCACGCACTCATGCGAAAGATTCTCCACCACAGCGCGACGGCGTGGATCATCCTGCTCACGTCTCTCGGCGTGACCTTCCTAGGCTGGCGCGTGTCGAGCGGCTATGCGGAACGGCGGGCGAAGGAACGATTTGATTTCGCGGCCGAGGAGGCCGAGACCCTCATCCGCAAACGCATGCTGGAGTATGAGCAAGTGCTCCGTGGTGGCGTGGGTCTGATGGCGAGTTCGGACCGCGTGACCCGCGACGACTGGCGCCTCTACGTCGAGCAACTGCGGGTCCAGGACTACTTTCCCGGCATCCAAGGCATCGGCTTCGCTCGCGTCCTCGAGCCCGACGAGGTGCCCGGTTTCGAAGCGCGGGTGCGCGCCGACGGTTTCCCGGACTTCGCGGTCACCCCGGCGGGTGAACGCGAGGTCTACACCTCGATCGAGTTTCTGGAACCCTTCGACACCCGCAATCGTCGGGCCTTCGGCTACGACATGTTCTCTCATCCGGTGCGCCGCGCGGCCATGGAGCGCGCCCGCGACACCGGCGAGGCCGCGATGTCGGCCAAGGTCATCCTGCTGCAGGAAATCGATTCGGACGTGCAACCCGGCGTGCTGACCTACCTGCCGCTCTATCGGACCGGCGCCGCGCTCAACAATGTCACCCAACGGCGAGCCGCTCTGCTCGGTTACGTTTACGCCCCCTTTCGCATGAGCGATCTTATGCGTGGCATCCTCGATCACACGCGCCGGGAGGTCGACGTGCGGGTCTACGATGGCGCGAACACCGGGCCCGATGCCTTTTTGCACGACACCACCGGCAACGGCGTCGACGGCACCGACCCCGCGACGGAGCCCACCTACCGCGAGCAACGTCGCGTCGAGATCTCCGGTCACCCCTGGACACTGGAATTCACCACCAACTCCCGCTTTGACGACGCCACCTCGACCCAACAGCCCGCCCTCATCGCCGGCACCGGCGTCGTCATCGACACCCTGCTTTTCATCATCATCGCCACGCTCGGTTCTCACTATCGGTCCCAGGCGGCGCGGGCGGATGCGGCCACCTCCGAGTTGGCCACGGCTGCGCAGGTCCACGATGCCGTGGTCGCAAGCTCCGGGGCCGCGATCATTGTCACCGACCTCTCTGGAACGATCCAAGTCTTCAATCCAGCCGCGGAATCACTGCTCGGCTATCGCGCCAGCGAACTGGTGGGCAAAGCCACCCCGGCCGTGTTCCACGATCCGGAGGAAGTCGTCGAGCGCGCCGCGCAATTTTCGCTCGAGCTCGGCGCCACGCTCGAACCCGGATTCCGCGTGTTTGTGGCCAAGACCGACCTCGGGCTCCCCAACACCCACGAGTGGCGCTATGTGCGCAAGGACGGCTCCGCGGTCCCCGTCCTGCTGTCGGTCACGGCGATCCGGGATGCCGACGGCGCGATCCTGAGCTACCTCGGGGTGGCCACGGACAACAGCGAACTGCACGCCGCACGCACCCGCCTCAACGACACCTTGGCCGAGGTCCGTTCCCTCAACCGCGCGCTCGACGACCATGCCATCGTGGCGATCACCGATGTCCAAGGCACCATCACCGAGGTGAACCAAAAGTTCTGCGACATCTCCGGTTACAGCCGGAGCGAACTGATCGGCCAGAACCACCGGATGATCAACTCCCGCACCCATGACCGGGAGTTTTTCCAAAACCTCTGGCGCACCATCGCCGGCGGCAGGGTCTGGCACGGCGAGATCCGCAACCGGGCCAAGGACGGCACCTATTACTGGGTCGAGACGACCATCGTGCCGGTGCTCGATCCGGAGCAGAAGCCCCAGCGCTACATCTCCATTCGCACCGACATCACCGCCCAAAAGCGCAGCACCGAGCTGCTGAACGAATCGCAACACCTGGCCCGGGTCGGCGGTTGGGAATACATCGTTCCGCTGGGTCGGGTAACGTGGACGCAGGAGGCCGCCCGCATTCATCGGGCGACCCACACCCTCTCCGCCACGATCGAACAAAAACTCGCCTTCTACCGCAGCGAGGACGCCGCGCGCCTGCGTGAGCACCTGGACCGCGTCGTGGCCGACGGCTCCTCCTTTGATCTCGAGTTACGGACCAAGCATGGCGACGGCGAGCCCACGCGCTGGCTGCGGGTGACAGGGCGGGGGGAAGTGACCGATTCGGGCATCTATCGGGTCAGTGGCTCGGTGCAGGACATCGATGAGATCAAACACAACCAACTCGCCTTGGCTGCCTCGGAGGCTCGCTTCCGCACGCTGGCGTCTACGCTACCGGTCGGGCTTTGGGAGGTCGATGCCGAAGGTTATTGCCTCTACACCAATCAAGCCTGGCAGGACACCGCCGAGATGACGCTCGAGGAAAGTCTGGGACGCGGCTACGCCGAAGCGGTCCATCCGGAGGATCGCGAAGGCCTGTTCGCGGCTTGGGAGCAGGCCGTCGCGACCGACACCCTGTTTTCCCACGACTTCCGCTTCAAAACCAAGAGCGGCAAAATCCGCTGGGTTCACTCCATCGGCACCGCCGCACGCCGGGACGGCAAGGTCGTCGGCTATGTCGGCGGCAACCTCGATATCACCGACCGCAAACACGTCAGCGAACTGCTGGAAAAGACCCAGCGCATCGCCGCCATCGGCGGCTGGGAACTGGACCTGGTCACCAACACCCTCACGTGGAGTGAGCAGACTTACCGCATTCACGAAGTGGAACCCGGGACACCGGTCGCGGTTTCCGAGGCCATCAACTTTTATCACCCCGACGACCGCGAGCGCATCTCCACCTGCGTGAACCGAGCCATCGCCGACGGGGTGGGCTGGGACGAGACCCTGCGGATCATCACCGGCACCAGCCAGGAACGGTGGGTGCGCGCCGTCGGGGAGGCCGAGTTCCAGAACAGCAAACCGTTTCGCTTGCTCGGCACCTTCCAGGATGTCGACGAAACCAAGCGCGCCCAACTCGCCCTGGTCACGAGCGAACAACGTTTCCGCACGCTCACCGCCGCGCTCCCCGTGGGAGTGTTCGAAACCGGCGCCGATGGTCGCTGCACCTACACCAACTCCTCCTGGCAACGCATTGCCGGGCTGAGCGCCGAGGAAGCCGTGGGCGACGAATGGGGGCAAACCCTGCACCCCGACGACCGTCAAAACGTCTTTGATACCTGGAGCGAATCGATGGCGCAGTTGAGCGACTTCGAACTGGAGTTCCGGTTTCAACACCGCGACGGCGCGGTGCGTTGGGTGCACTCCTCCGCCACTCCCATTCGGCGCGACCACCATGTCGTCGGCTTTGTCGGGGTGCTCGAAGATATCACCGAGCGTCGCGCATCGGTCGAACGCATGGCCGCATCGCTCACCGAAAAGGAGGTGTTGCTGCGCGAGGTGCACCACCGGGTGAAGAACAACCTGCAACTGGTGGTGAGCCTGCTGAAACTCCAGGCCGCCGGCATCAATGACCCGTTGGCCCTGGAGCAATTCCAGGAAAGTCAGCGCCGGGTCCGCACGATGGCGATGGTGCACGAGATGCTCTACGCGCATACGTCCCTCGCCCGGGTCCAGATCGATGTCTACCTCACCCAACTGGCGCAGGGCGTGACCCGCAGCTTCCAGTCGCAGGACATCAAGGTGGCACTCGATTTGAACCTCGCTCCGGTTTCTTTGACCCCCGACCAGTCGATTCCGCTCGGCTTGATCGTCAACGAGATGCTCACCAACGCGCACAAGCACGGCGCGCGCCCGGGCCACGAGCTTCGCGTTCAGCTTACGCTCACCGAGGTCGGTCGCGGTCACCTCGTGCTCACCTTGGCCGACAACGGCCCCGGCATTCCTCCCGATCACGATCCGACCCAGTCAACTTCCCTGGGAAACCGTTTGATCTCGTTGCTCAGCAAACAGATCCGCGGCGATTTGACGTCGCCCAAACCTGGCGAACCCGCACACTATCGCTTGGAATTCGCCTACGACGTCAGGGACGAACCGCGCCGCATCGACCGCCAGGCCTAACCCACCCTTCCATGTCCACGACTCCTCCTATGCCCACGACCTCTCCCGTCCGTATTTTGGTCGTCGAAGACGAGGCTATCCTCGCCGAAGACATTCGCGAATCCCTCCAGCGTCAGGCCTACCGTGTGGTCGGCACGGTGGACAACGCCGCCGATGCCCTCGCGCAAGTCGCCAGTGAACAGCCCGACTTGGTGATGATGGATATTCACCTGGCCGGTGGCGACGACGGCATCCAAGTCGCCGCCCGCCTCCGAGAGGAGGTTGACCTGCCGGTGATCTTTCTCACCGCGCACAGCGACCCGGCCACGCTGGACCGCGCCAAACGCACGAGTCCCTACGGGTATCTGGTGAAACCGTTCGAAGACCAGGAGCTGCGCGCCTCGATCGAAACGGCGATCTATCGGCACAAGTCGGACTCGCAGTTGCGGCGCATGGAGCGCTGGCTGCGCACCACCCTGCACAGCATCGGCGACGGGGTCATCACCGTCGACCTCGCCGGCCGTGTCACCTTCATCAATCCGATCGCCGAACGTATCACCGGCTGGTCCCGCCAAAGCGCCTTGGGCCAGCCGTATCAGCAGGTGTTCGTTCTGCGGGACGAAAACAACCAACGGGTGTCGGATCCGATCGACCCCGTCCTGCAACAGGGTGAGTCCCTGCACTTCGACAACGCTTTCAAAATCGACACCAAGGATGGCGACCGGCGACGCATCGACGACTCCATCGCCCCGATCCGGGACGAAAACGGCGTCATCAACGGGGCCATCATCATCTTTCGCGACGCTTCGGAAAAATGGGAACTGGAGCAGTTCCGGCAAAAGGCGGAACGACGCATGCAGGAGGCCCAAAAACTTGAAAGCCTTGGGGTGCTGGCCGCCGGCATCGCCCATGATTTCAACAACCTGCTGGCCATTGTCATGGGCAACGCCGAGCTCATGATGGGACAGGACCACTTGCGGGAAGAAGACCGAACCTGCCTCCGCGAAATCCGGGGAGCGAGTCAGCGCGCGGCCACCCTTTGCGAGCAGATGCTCACCTACGCGGAGAACGGTCAGTTCGAACTCAAGCCCGTCAACCTGAGCGACCTCCTGCAAACCTCGGCCAAACTGGCTCCGCGTTCCTTCACCGATCGCATCGAGGTAAGGTTGGATCTGCCGCCCGAGCTGCCGCCGGTGCTCGGTCACACCGGTCGCCTCCAGCAACTGTTCACCAACCTCGTGCTCAACGGCGCCGAAGCCATGGGCGATCGCTCTGGCACCATTGAAGTGATCGGGCGCCAGGTCGAAAAGCTGCCGGACAACCTGCGGGTGTCGCCCGACCAGATCAGTGCCGACACCGCGTGGTTGTTGATCGCGGTCGAAGACCAAGGGCACGGCATCACCAACGCGACGCTCGACCGCATCTTCGATCCATTCTTTAGCACCAAGTTCGCCGGTCGCGGCCTGGGCCTCTCCATCGTCTACAACGTGGTCCGCCTCCACAACGGCGGTATCGCAGTCATCTCCGCACCCGACGTCGGCACGCGTTTCGAAATCTATCTGCCGGTTCCGACCGGGGTTAGCGTGGCCCCAAGCATGCCTTCTGCCTCGTCGGACTGGCGCCCCCGCCAGCCCGGCAAGGTGCTCATCGTCGACGATGAGCAGCCGGTGAGTCGCACTCTGAGCAACATGCTCGAACGCTACGGTTACCTCTGCCGCGTGTTCAACAATCCGCAAGAGATCGTCGCGCAAGTGAACGCGCTCGAAGATGTGCAGGCCGTTTTCCTCGATCTCACCATGCCCCAGATGTCGGGCATCGAGGTGCAGCGCCGTCTGCGCGAGGTCTGGCCCAAGCTGCCCATCGTGCTGACCACCGGTTTCTCGGCGGAGTCGGTGCAAGAGCTGATTGAGATCGACGCGCACACCAGCTTCCTGTCCAAGCCGTTCACCCTGAACTCACTGGCGGATGCGCTGAAACAGCTCGAGACATGAGCAGGCCGGGCGCAAAGCCCGACAATAACCAGCGTGGTCTCAGGCCAATTCGCAGGCGCCGCCGGCACAGGCGATCACCTGCTTGAGCTCGGTGATGTCCTCGTCCTCGCAAAGCTCGGTGTAACGAACTTCTCGATACTGCAGGCGATTCCAACGATCGACGTCCGCGGCCGAAATCACCGCCTCACGCGGTGCCTGGGCGTAGGCCTTGTCGCCGCAGTCCTGCAGCAGGGCCACGCCGGTGAAGGAGTCGCGGTGATTCCAGATCGCGTCGGCCACCGCATCCCATTCGTCCGGCTTCACCGTCACGGTGCAGGACACGTTGTGATGCAGCCCCTTGGAGTGTTCCTCGTGGCGGCGGCCGGCCTGCACCCAGTTGCGCTGCACGTGGCGGATGTAGTCGAGGTGCGTAAGGGCGTCGAGGTCCTCGCGGTAGATGCCAAACTCGGGCCCCTCGACCGGGAAGGTGATGACCTCGGTGCGACCGTGCGGATCGTAAACACTCTCCTCCACCATGTGGGGATTGTGCTTTTTGAAATGCTGGAAGACCGGGCAGAGCTTGTTGGACTGCACGCGGCGGAAATAGCGCACCGCGTGATGCGGGTGCACCCCGCTGGAGGTGCCGAGCAGCAGGCTGGCGGTGCCCTCCGGTTTCACGCAGGTCGTGCGCGCTGCCGGATGAATGCCCAGTGCGCGGGCGACGATGAGGTTGACTGTCTTCACCACCTCGGCGCCTTGGCGCAGCACCTCGGCATCGAGCAGGACGTCGGGGCGGTCGAGCACGCCACAGATCGACACGCCGAGCAGCGCCTCGCGTTCGGTGATGAGCCGGGAAACCGGGGAGAGGTAGTGAAAGTCGGTGTAGCCGGCCTGCAGCGTGCCGATGAGCGCGGCCTGCGCACAGAGCTCATAGAAACGCGCCGGCGAATCGGCCGCGGCCGAGGAGAGCGTGGTGAGGTTGCAGAACTGCACGCCGGTCAGCGTGTCGCCGTTGTTGAGCTCACCCTCGTAGCCGAGCTCGCGCAAGCGGTCCGCCACCTCGGGCGTGACGGTGAGCTTCGGATTCAGCCCGATTTCGACGCAGGGATTGGCGCCATGGTCGGCGTCTTCCACGAAGTAGAAGCCCGGCTCACCAAACTGCTTCTGCGCTTCGAAGAGCCTGTTGAACTGCTCGCGGGTCGCCTCGGACCGCACGATCACGGCGGAGTTGTTGGAGGCCGAACGCTGCGGATTCACGTCGAACCAGTTGCCCGTCTTGGCCGCGCACATTTCGGCGTCATCAGCCGAAAAAAGACAGATGGTAGCCGAACGGCGGATACCGCCGGAGAGCACCGCCTTGGCGCCCCACATGAGGCAGTCGTAGGCCTCGATCGGCTTGAGCTGGCGACCGGCCGCGCCCTGCAGGACCGACTCGATCTTGCGCAAGGCATGCATGAGCGGCTCAGGGCCGGGGGCCTTGCCCCCCGAGGTGCGCAGCGGCGCGCCGGCCGGCCGGATGTCGGAGTAGTCAAAGACCACCCGACGACCTTCGACATAGGAGGTCACCAGTTCATGCAGCGCGTCGGCCCAGCCCTCGATGGTGTCACCGACGACCCAAGTCGTCGCGCCGGCATCGGTCGCGGGCCGCGGGGCCAGCGCGGGCAGGCGGGCAACGTGTTGCTGCTGCACCGAAAAGCCCACCCCGCAGCCGCAGAGCAACAGGTAGAGGCTTTCGCGAAAGGCCTCCAGGCGATCGATGTGCATGAAGGCGCAATTGTAGATGCGCGTGTGCTTCTTGAGGATGGCCTCGCCGCCAAACTGGAGGCTGCGCATGGAGGGCAGCACGCGCTTCTCGGCCACCGCCGCGAATGCATCGGTGATCGCGTCGTGCAAGGAGTTGAGGTTGCCCAGTCGCGCCAGCGAGCGCGCATCGACCTCGTTGTTGCGCAGCGCCTCCGCCGCGACCTCCAGCAGCGAACGATCGGCGTAATGGCCCAGGTGCATGTTGCGCACGCGCTCCACCGCCTCGGTCCAGGTCTCGCGCCGACGCTTGGTTTCGTCGTAGCGCGCATAGCGGGACACCGCGATGTAGTCCTGCAAACCGTTCAAGTCGTGCCGCACCGGCGCCGGCGATCGCCCTCTATCGGAGGCGGTTTCGGACGAGGAAGAGGGCACGGACAAGGACGGATCAAGATTCATGACGACAGGACTCCACGGTAAAGCTGAACGGGGTAGGACGAGTGCCGCCCGCTCCCACAGGTTGTGTCGAGCGGCAACGTCCACCCCAACATATTGGGGTCCTGAAATGCAAACCCGATTGCTGCGCAATTTTTGTTTCGGCGCATTTGAGCACAATCCACGCGACCGGGTGTAACGTGTCCACCGCGGCTCGAAGCCGCTGCCGGCGTGTCCGAGGCTTCCCGCCTCGGTGGGTCCATGCCTCCCCCTCAGCCCGCCGCTCGCACGCGATCCTGCAGGCGCTGCCAAATATCGAGCAACGCCGTGAAATCGGCCTCCTTGGAGGCGCTCGTGATCACGTAGTCGAACTTTTCGCGCTCCTGCTGCTCGCGCTCGGCGGTGATCATCCGGCGATCAATCTCCTCGACGCTTTCGCCGCGACCTTCGAGGCGGGCGCGCAGTTCGTTGATCGGCACATCGATGTAGACCGTGCCCATGTGGCGAGCGAGCAGCGGATTCGCCGCCGCGGCGCGGCGGAAGTTGTCCACCCCCTGCACGTCGACGTTGATGATGAGGTTCTGGCCTTGCGCGAGCGGATCGAGCACCGAGGACGCGAGGGTGCCGTAACGGTTCTTCCGGTGCACCCAAGCCCACTCGAGGAAGGCCCCTTCGGCCACGCGCTGGTCAAACTCCTCGGCCGAAAAAAAGTGGTAGTGCACGCCGTTGACTTCACCGGGACGCGGCTCGCGCGTGGTCGTCGTCACGACGCGGGAGAAGCCCTCAGCCTGCGCGACCATGCGCTCACACAGCGTGGTTTTGCCGGAGCCGGCCGGACCGGCGAGAACGAGGAGAACGGGGACGGCCATGGCGATCAGTAAGTCAGGCCCACGACCGTGACGGCCGCGCCGTAGGCGGCGATCAACCCGCCGACGAGCTGCGCGCGGCCAGGTTTGCGATACAGCCAGTTGAGAAAATCCCGCGCCCGGAAAGGCGACGCGCCGAGATAAACCGCCAAACCCGCCGCGACGAAAACGGCGATCTTGTAGAGATAGATGCGCCCGCCATCGGTGAGTTCGCCGTAGTTCCAGTTCATGTAACCGGGATCGAGCAGGTTGGTCGCGCCGAGCAGCACAAGCACGCAGGCGCCGCGCACCGCGAGGAAGTCCGGCACCCAAATGAAGGCGCCGACCGCAACGAGGGTGAAGAACACAAAGAGCTGCTTGCGGAACTGCCCGAAGTCGGCCTCCGACAGGTGCCAGATGCGGTAGAGAAACCACGCCGCGCCGAGTCCGAAGAGGACGAAGGCCATCGAGCGCGACCGCGGAAAGCGCTTGAGCGACGACACCACCGCCGGCGCCGGCAACAGAAACACGACGCCCAGGGCGAGGAGGAGGAAACCAGTGATCAGGGTGGCGACGGTGAGCGACATGGGAGGGAAATCTTTCTCTTTATTCTTTCTCTTTATCTTTATCCCCACCGTAGGACTGCGCTTCTTCCGCAACTCGGCCCTCACCGGAGAAGCGCGCCAGCAAACCGCCGAGCATCGAAACGATTTCGATCAGCTGGTCCTTTCCTTCCTCCGCCACGGTGAGATCCATCACTCCACGCGCCACCAGCACATCAAGCGCAGCGGCACATTCCACGGCGGAGCCTCGCGCGATGTCGAAATAGCGACAACGGTCCGGGAAGGATCGCTTGCCGTTCCCTTCGGCGAGGTTGAGCACGATGCTGGTGGAAGCCCGATCAAGTTGGTCACGCGCGGCCAAGCGGCTGGGGAGCGCTTCCATGATCGGTGTAACCCAGGCACAAAACGCCACGGCGTTTTGGTAGACCTTGAGGTTCTCGTGATCGAAGTGGCGGCGCATGACAGACGGGGAGGAAGATGGAAGGATTCCGGTCAGCGGGGAGAAAGATAAAGATAAAGAATAAGGAGAAAGAGGGTGGCTTGGGGCGCTTACGCCTCCACCCCTTCCAGCACCAGGTCGCCATACAGCGTGCTCACCGTCGCACGGTTGATCTTCACCTGCACCACTTCGCCCACGAGGCGGGGGTCGGCGTCGACGATGACGACGCGGTTACCCGGGGTGCGACCCGTGAAGTGGGCGCCGGTTTTGTCGGGCCCCTCCAGGAGCACGTCCTGCGTGGTGCCGACGAGTGACTGGTTGCGGCGGCCGGAGTTGGCGCGCAGCACGTCGAGCAGCTCCTGGTTGCGGCGTTCCTTCACCTCGTCGCTCAATTGGTCTTCCAACTCTTCCGCCACCGTGCCAGTGCGGATGGAGTATTTGAAGATGTAGGCCATGTCGAAGTTGCAGGCCTCGAAGAGGGCCTTGGTTTCCTGGAAATCCTCCTCGGTCTCACCCGGGAAGCCGACGATGATGTCGGTCGAAAAATACATGTCGGGGGTCACGGCGCGCAGCGCGTCGACGATTTCCTTGTAACGGGATGCCGAATACGGGCGGTTCATCGCCTTGAGGATGCGGTCGCTGCCGCTCTGCATCGGCAGGTGCACGTAGGGCATGAGCTTCGGCAGGCGGCCGTAGGCCTCGACCAGATCCTGCTTGAAACCGCGCGGGTGCGGTGAGGTGAAGCGAATGCGTTCGATGCCCTCGATGGCGTGCACCTTCTCGATGAGCTGAACAAAGGGCGAAATGCCGTCGGTGTGCGTGTAGTCGCGGCGGCCGTAGCTGGTCACGATCTGGCCAAGCAGCGTGATTTCCTTGATGCCGCGGGCGGCCAACTGACGGCACTCGGCCACGATGTCCTCCATTGGCCGGGAGCGCTCGTCGCCGCGGGTTTTGGGGACGATGCAGAAGTGGCAGGACATGTTGCAGCCCTGCTGGATCGAGACGAAGGCGCTGACCTTCTTTTCTTCCTCCAGCTCCAAATGGTCGCGGATGGTGTTCTGCGAACCGGCCTCCTCATCGATGTCGACGATGGATTTGCCGATCGGCACGCCGGCCTCGCGCGCCGCGCGCAGGTTGTCGAGGTAGTCCGGGACCTGGTGAAATTTCTGCGTGCCGACGATGAGGTCGACGTCGGGCAACTGCTCCAGAATCGAGGCGCCGCGGTTTTGCGCCATGCAGCCGAGGATCCCGAGCACGAAGTCGGGGTTCTTTTTCTTGCGGTGCGACAGGTAGGTGGCCTTGCCGAGGGCCTTTTGCTCGGCCGCGTCGCGCACGCTGCAGGTGTTGAGCAGCATGATGTCGCAGTCGTCCTCGGCCCCCACGATGCGATAGCCCCGACCGCGCAACATCGCCGCGACAGCCTCACTGTCGCGCTCGTTCATCTGGCAGCCGTAGGTTTTGATAAAGACGCGGTTCATACGCGGGAACGGGTTTGCCTAGAGGGCGACGCGATGGGGTCAAACGGGAAAGCCCCGCGCGCACCCAAGCGACGGGCACGGCGGGGCTTACACACGGCGCGGTGAATCCGGGCTATTCTCCGAGCGGCACCGTGAGCGCGAGGTCGAGGCGCTTGCCAGCGCGGCGCAATTGCGCGGTGCCGGTGAGCGGCTCCGCGGACGCGCCCGCGGGATAGTTCAACTTGAGCTCAAACTCGGCGCCGCCGGCCGGGGCGGTGGTCCAAGCCATCTCGGCCTTACCGGTGGCCCCCTTGCCGGAGACAATGCCGGGGGCGGACTCGCTCGGCACGACGCCAGCAAAGCTCCAGCCCTCCGGCAGATCGATCGACAAGCCGAGCGCCCCCGGCGTTGTGCCGTAGTCAATCGAAACCGCGAGGGTGAGTTCGCCTCCCGACGGCGCCAGTTGGCCGGGCGTGGGGACCGCGATGACGGATTCGGCGCGGGCCAGCACACCGCAACACAAGGCGAGACAGGCCGTAGCGACCAAGGAACGGATACGATTCATGAGGAGGCAGGTTTCTGAGGTTCAGGGCCAGTTAGGAGGTGGGCTCCGGTCCCGGGGCATAACCGTCTTCCGTGCCGGAAGCCGGATGGTATTCGCCGGTGCGGGTCGTGCCCGAACGGTAGTTATACAGCTCAATCACGCGCAACAATTCCGAGAGGTCGAGCTGTCCATTCTGGTCGTAGTCGGCCGAGTGGAAGACCGACAGATTGCCGGATTCGTTGTTGGTGAGATCCGGGTTGGAGGCGAAGCCGTCCTCGGTGCCGGCCTGGACCTTGTAGTGACCCGTGCGGGTGGTGCCGTTGCGGGTGTTGTAGAGCTCGATCACCCGCAAGAGTTCGGAGAGATCGAAGGCACCATCCTGATTGGAGTCGGCCGAGTGGAACGGTGCTGCCTGCTCGATGATGAGCGGGCTGGGTGTCACCACGATTTGCTGCTCGGGATTGATGCCGTCGCGGAAGAGCACCACGGCAGTGAGGGCCACCGGTTCACTCGCACTTTCCGGCACGTTCAAGGTATAGGTGAACGTGACCGGGCTGGGCGGGAGCTCCGTGTAGGCCCAACCGATCTCACCGGTGGCACCGATGCTCGGACGAACGTCGGGGCGGAACTCTCCGGAGGTGGAGGCATAACTCCAACCTTCCGGCAGCTGCACGCGCCAACCGTAGGTCGAGGCCGGACCGGTGAAGCTCACGTGGGTTTCAATCGTGACCGTGCCACCCGGCTGGAAGCCGGACCCGATGAGGTTGTGCGACGCGACCACATCCGACGCCGCCAACACCGTAACCGTGGCGGTCGCGGAGTTGGCCGAGCCGATGTCGTCGGTTACGCGCACCCAGTAGCTGGTGGTCGTGGACAAGGCCGCCGTGGTGAAGCTGGCCGCCGTCGCGTCGGCCACCGGCGAAGAGGTGTCGCCGCTGGTGCCAGTATACCATTGGTAGCTGATCGCACCGCCGGCAGAGCTGGTCGCCACCACGCTGAGGGTCGCGGTCGCACCCGACTCGACCGTGGTATCAGCCGGTCCGGTCGTGATCGCCGGACCGCTCAACACCGTGAGCGTGGCCGGCGCGGCGGAGACGGTGCCACTGCTGTCAGTGAGCTTAAGGATGTAATCGCCGGCATCGCTCGGGCTCACGCCCGTGATCTCCAGCACCGGGCTGGTTTCGCCGGTCAACTCGATCGCACCCTTGAACCACTGGTAGGCCAGGGTCGAAGAGCTGGTCGCGTAGGCCTCGATTCGAGCGGTGCCACCCTCGCCCACCGTCTGCGATTGCGGCGGCAGCAGGAGCACCGGTTCACCGATTGGCTCACGACGGTTGACGTCGAAGATCTCGGTCAACTGCAGGCCGGAGCCACCCGCAGCCGTCACGGAATAGACCCCCGGCGCGAAGGACTCGAGCACGGCGGCGTCCAACGACGCAGGATCGAGCATGGTCGCGCCCGCCGCGTCGAAGGCGGCGGTGAGATCGGTGGTGCCGCCCCAATTGTCATTGGAGAACACCGGCGTGCCGCCTTGATCCACCGCCAGCGAGGGATCCGCCACCGCCGCGGCAAAACCGAGACTTGGACCGAGCACGCGCAGGAGCAGGTCCGTCGGATCCGTGCCATTGACCGGGAAGCCCAGCTGCAGCCCGGCACCCGCACCCATGTGCGTCGCCGCGCCGAGATAGACCAAGCGCGAGGTCGCAGCCGGTCCGTCGACATCGAAGATCTCGCCAAACACCGTGCCACTGCCGACGCCGTCGATGAGCAGGGTGTAGCTGCCTGGCGGCAGGAGCGCGACCACCGCGGCATCAGCCGATCCGGTGCCGAGCGGCAGCGCGCCGACCGCGGTGCCCGCGGTGCTGACCGCGGAACCGCCGGCGGCGTCCCAATCGTCGTTGGCCATGACCTCGAAGCCGAGCTCATCGACCAGACGCAGGCGCGGGTCGGGATGGGCGCCGGAGATGCCGAAGGAACCCAGGCTCGGGCCGACGACCCGCAACAGGAGTTGCTTGTCACCGTTGCCCTCGATGCGGAATGGCAGGGCCGCCATCTCACCGTCGTTGAGGATGAAGTTAGCACTGGCGGAGCTCAGCACCCGTGCGGGCGGCGCGGCTGGGTCGACTGAAACCACAGCGGGATCGCTCAGGCTGGTGCCGTCCGGACCAGTGATCGCGACGTCATAGACGCCGGCGTCATCTTCCGTGAGTTCAGCGATGCTGAAGCTGCTGCTGGTCGCGCCGGCAATCTCCACGCCGTCCTTGCGCCATTGGTAGGTGAAGGGGCCGTCGCCACCGGCCTGCACGCTCAGCGTGAGACCGTCCCCGGCGGTGTAGATGCCGCCCGTGGGACCGGTTTGGATGTCGACCGGCTCCGGCGCGATGCGGTTGAAGGTGCCGCCGCCGAAGTCATCGGAGTAGTTCAGCGTCCAACCGTAATCGATGATGCTCACGAAGGTCTGACCATCCGGGTGGGAGAGGCCCCAGGTGCCGTTGGTGTCCGTGTCGAAGTTGAACGCGCTGAACGCGGCGGTCTCGCCGTTCCAGGTGAAGGAACCGCGCTCGATGCCGGATTGGCCGTCTTCGTCGGCTTCGTTTTCCTCGGCAAAGAGGAACTTGCCGTCGGCCATGAGCACCAGCACCGCGTCGCCGTCGACGCCGCTCTCGGGGCTCTGGTTGAGGTTCCAGGCACCGACGATCGGATTCGTCTCATCGGTCACACGTTGAAGCACGACGACTTCGTCGCCCGGGATCGTGAAGGTGAGGGTGTCACCCACCACCGCGATCGTGAGATCCTGACGACCCGTGAGGTCCGCCACGCCAACGTCACCGTTGGTGTCGACGTCGGTCGCGACGCGAAAGCCGCCATCGGCCGCCCAGGCGTAGTGACCACGTTCGTAGCCAGACTGAGCGCCGACGGTGCCCTGCGGAACCACTTCGATGTGGACGTAGCCACCGTCACGATCGAAGACGATAACGAAGTCCTCGTTGCCCGCACCGGTGGTCCAGGCGCCCACAATGGCGTCGTCGTCTTCCGGTCCTTCGAGCGGCGGTTGCGGCTCAAAGGCGGCGAGGTAGCCAGCCGGGAACTCGACCACGAAGCCTTGTTCCGGACCGCCGAAGCGGGTGCCGCCGCCGAAGACGACGCGACCATCACGCGAGATGCCGAGGCCGCCATCGAAGCTCCAGCCGCCGAGGCCGGCGCCGAGGCCCAGCACGGCCTCCTGCAGGGAGAACCAACCGTTCGAGTTGTGCACGAAGGTGCCGCCGATGTTGGTGCCGTTCTGGTAGAACGAGGCCACAACCACCGACGCATCGCCGGTCATACCGATGAGGTTGAGCGGATACATGTCGGGATCCGGCGAGCCGAGCGACTCGATGGTGCCGGTGCCGGCATGGTGCAGGTAAAGCTCACCCGAGGGGAAGGCAGTGGAGTCACCGCGCACCAAGGTGGTGAGACCATCGGCCGAGACGGCGACGGCGTCGTTCCAGACGCCACCCGGCGTGAGCGGCAACAGCTCGGTGCTGCCGCCGACCACATGGCGGAAGGCGCGCGCACCGCGCTCGACGTCGTAGTCGACCATCTGGCCAACGACCACCGAACCATCGGCCGAGAGACCGCGGCCACCGGCCACAAACACGTCCTCAAAGTCGGCACTCACCGGCTCGATGCTGGAGGTGCCCGGACCGCTGAGATCGGTCACGAAGCCGCGGAAGCTCTGGCCGGAGGTGTAATAGAATCCGCCCAGAATGTTGCCATCGTCACTGATCGAAGTCGCCGCACTGTAGCCACCGAAGTCGGCACCATCCGGCAGTCGATCGATCGCGAAGTCGGCCGTCGCGATGCGCGTGGCCACGCGCTGATTAAAGAACTGCGTGCGACTGCGGGTGGCGACAAACGCGGCATCCGGCGTGATCGCACTGGCCGTCACAAACGTGAGACCCGAATGGTCTGGCGAGAGTTCGGGGAACGCTTCCAGACCCGTGACCGAGTTCCAGTAAACGCCCGTGTCGCCCACCGAACCAGAGCCCGGTTCAGCGCCGGCAATCGAGGTGCCCACCGCGTGGATGACGCCGTCGACCAAGGTCGCGTCGCGCACCTCGGAGAGCACATCCCCGCCGGACAGATCGCCGATGCCGTAGATCGGACCCACGTTGCCGGCGAAGCTGGCGAGATAGCCGATCGGGAACTGCACCACGAAGCCCTCACGGACGCCGTTGCGCAGACCGCTGCCGAAGACGAGCGTCCCGTCGCGGGACACGCCCATGCCATTGTCGAAGTGCCAGCCGTCCAGGCTGCCGGAAAGGGCCACGATCGCCTCATCGAGCGGGAACCAGCCGTGCTGGTTGCGCACCCAAGTGCGGCCATCGGCAAAGTTTTCGTCATAGAACGCGACCACGACCACCGCGGCGTCGGCGGACATGCCGAAGATACTGTTGGGCACCCTCGTGTCGTCCGGCGTGCCGAGCGATTCGAGTGAATCGGTCGTGGCGTGATGGAGGTAAACCTCGCCGAGCGGCGCACTCGCGGAGTCGCCGGCCACCAGGGTGGTGAGGCCATCCCCACTGACTGCGATGCCGGAGTTCCAAGTGCCGCCCGTGGGCAGCGGAATGAGCGTGGAACCCTCACCCACCACGTGGCGGTAGGCGCGCTCCGGCACCGTGCCGCTCGTGTCGACCATGTCGCCGACCAACACCGAACCGTCGGCCGAGAGACCGCGGCCGCCAGCCACAAAGGCTCGGTCGAAGTCGCCGCTGATCGGACCGATCGTGGTGGTCGAGCCGGCGGCGACGTCGGTATAGAACGTGTTGTAGCCGCCGGTCGCCGTGAAGAAGAAGCCGGCCACGATGCCACCGTCGTCCGAGATAGCGACCGCGGCGCTGTAGCCACCGAAATTGTCACCGTCGGGCAACACATCGATGGCGAAGTCGGCCGTCGCGACGCGGGCAGCGAGGCGGTAGTTGCCGAGGTTGGCCCGCGTGCGGGTGGCGATGTAAGCGGCGTCGGCGGAGAGCGCGCTGCCGGTCACAAAGGCCGAGCCGGTGGAGGCTGGTTCGAGGTTCGGCACCACCGTGAGGCCCAGGTCGGAGCGCCAGTAGATGTTGGTGTCGCCCGCATCGACGGCCACTCCGGACGAGGTGCCGACCGCGTGGAGCACACCGTCAACCAGTGCCGCGTCGCGAATCTGCGAGTAGAAGGAACCACCCGGCACATCGCCGACCGCAAAGATCGGACCGTTGCCGGAACCGAGACCGGCCACCGCGAGGGTCGTCGAGCTCTCGATCGTGGCGCCGCCCGGACCCGTCACGATGACGGTGTAAACGCCGGCGTCGGCCCCCGAGAGATCCGAAAGATTGAGCACCGAGGTGGTGGCGCCCGGAATGGTTTCCCCGTCCTTTTGCCAGCTGAAGCTGAGCGGGCCTTCGCCCGTGACGAAGATGGCCAACGAGGCGCGACCGCCGTTGGCGAAATCGATTTGACCCGGCAGGCCGCCCTGCGGGAAGGCGAGTTCCGGCGCGGTCGGTGCGGAGGTGGTGGTGAGGATGGCACCCCCCTCGCCCACGACCACCATACGGCCGGCGCCGAAGGCGAGGCCCTTCAGGTTGGGCTTCACCGGGAACGCGCCGTATTGGGTCCAATCGGTCCAGTTGGTGGTGCGCAGCACGCGACCCTGGCTGCTGACGACGTAGTAAGCGTCACTGCCCTTGGCGACGTCCTGATAAGACCAGCCGAAGTTGAAGTAATCGTTCGGCACCGGAGCCTGGCGCCATTCCACGCCGTCGGCGGAGAGAAGCACCGAGCGGTTGTCGCCGGTGGCGACGAACTGGCCGTCGATCCAGCGCACCTTGAGGAGGTTCCAACCTTGACCGGTCGAAACGTCGCTCCAGTTCACGCCGTCGGTCGAGCGCAGGATGAGGCCACCGTCACCGACCACGACTGCGGCACCACCGCCGAAGGCGACGGACACGAGGTTTTGGCCGATGCCGGGGATCTGGCTGGTGGACCAGTTCACGCCATCGGTCGACTCGCGCCAGGTGCCGTTGTGGCCGACCATGTAGAAGGTGCCTTCGTGGAAGACGACGTCGCGGTTATCGATGCCGTCATCGAGGTTGGTTTCAAACCAGTTGCCGGCTTCGTCGGTGGTGAGCACGTGACCCCAACCGGCGGCGATGACCGTGCGACCGTTGCCGTGGCCGATAGCCTGCAGCCAGCTGGCGGAGTTGCTGTTGACCTGCCACCAATCGCGCCCGTCGGCGGAGGCGAAGATCACGCCGCTGGAACCGGCAGCCAGGAACTGACCATCGATCCAGGCGATGTCGTTGAACTCGTTGATCGTGTTGATCGCGCCGGTGTCGGACCAGGTCGCGCCACCGTCAATCGAGCGGCGGATCACGCCACCGGAACCGACCGCAACCGTCACGCCCCCGGCGCTGGTCACGTCGTTGAAGTTGGTCATCGGGCTGGAGTAGGTCGTCTCGAAGCGCATCCAGCTGCTGAAGTCGCTCGTGCGTTGGGCCTGAGCCGAGCCAGTGACCACCAGGATGTCACCGTCCACTACGGTGACTCCGGTCAACCAATCGTAGTTCGGCACGCGGTGCTCGGTCCAGGTCGTGCCGTCGCTGGAGGTGAGCACCACGCCGGAGCCGCCCACGATCACGAACTGACCCTGGAGGTATTTGACCGAGTTGAAGGCCTCGAACTCGAGACCGGACGGAACCGCGACCGGGCTCCAGGCGAAGCCGTCGGTGGAGCGCAGAATGAGTCCGTTGCCCACGGCGACAAACACGCCGCCGTCGCTGCTGATCGAGCGCAGTTGCTGGCTCGTGCCGGTCGAGGTGGCTTGCCAATTGGCGCCACCGTCGGTGGAAACATAGGCGCTGCCGCTGTCACCCACGGTGACAAAGCGGTCACCGCCGAAGGCCACGCCGAACAGCCAGCGATAGTTGGCGTCGCGCGCGGCGAGCGTCCAGTTGCTGCGATCGGTGGAGGTGTAGATGGCGCCGCCACCACCCACGGCCACGTAGGTCGAGCCGTTGAAGGCGAGCGCGTTGACCTGCTCTTCCGGCAGGATAGCCGTATCAATCCAGTTGATACCATCGGCCGACTCCGTGATGCGGGAGCCGGTGCCGCCGGCCACGAACTGGGTGCCGTCGTGGATGACACTGAGCAGGGTGCCGCCGCGCGGCAGCGGGTTGCGCCAGGCAAAGTTGGGCGCGGCGTCGACCCCGGCGAAGTCCGCCAGGTAGCCCGCCGGAAACTCGACCACGAAGCCGGCGCGGGTGCCGTGCTGCGCGCCGTTGCCGAAGACCAGACGCGCGTCACGCGACACGCCGAAGCCGGTCCAGAACTCCCAACCGTCGAGTGGCTCATTGAGACTTTCGACCGCCTCGCGGAGCGGGAACCAGCCGTTGGCGTTGCGGATGTAGACCTCGCCCTGGTTGGTGTCCACGTCGCGGAAGGCCAGCGAGATGACCGAGAGATCCGCGGCGGGGCTGAAGATGTTGAGCGTATACATGTTCACGCCCGGCGACCCGAGCGATTCCACCGCGCCGGTGTCGGCGTGATGCAGGTAGATCTCACCATTGGGATATTCGGCGGAGTCACCGCGCAGCACCGTGGTCACGCCATCGGCCGAAACGCCGACCGCCTGCGCCCAGGTGCCGCCCGGGAGGAGCGGCAGTTCGGTGAGGCCTACGCCGACGACGTAGCGGAAACCCCGTTGGCCGGCGTTGCCATCGTAGTCGGTCATAAATCCGACGATGACCGAACCGTCGGCCGAGATGCCGCGCCCGCCGGCGGCGATCGTTTCGTCGAAGGCCGGATTGGTCGGTTCGATGGTCACGACTTCGCCGGTGTCCACATAGGTATAGAAGCCGCGGAAGTTGCCTTGGTCGTTGCGGTAGAAACCGGTCACGACGTTGCCGTCGTCGGAGATCGATGTGCCCGAACCGTAGTCACCGAAGTCGGTGGCGCGGGAGAGCTCGTCGATGCCGAAGTCGGCCGTGCTGACGCGGGTCGGCACGCGCAACTCGCCGAGATCGGCGCGGCTGCGAGTGGAGATGTAAGCCGCGTCGGGCGTCATGGCGCTGGCCACCACAAATTGGAAGCCCTCCGAAGCGGGTTCGATATTGGGCAAGGCATACAGGCCCTCGTCGGAGCGCCAGTAGATGCCGGTATCACCAATCGCATCGAAGCCGGCCGGGATCCGCGCGACGGACGTGCCGACCGCATGGATCACCCCGTCGATGAGCACGGCGTCACGGACCTGCGCGCTGATGTCACCGCCGGCGAGATCGCCGACGTTGTGGATCGGGCCGGGCCCGGTGTCGCCGCCGATCATGGCGAGGGTGGTGGACGTGAAGAGGCTCTGCCCGTCGAAGCTGGCGATCAGGCTGTAGACGCCGGCGTCGGCCGCAGTCAGGCCGGAGAGAGTGAGCACGGGATCGGTGGCGCCGTTGAGTTCGACGCCATCCTTGCTCCACTGGTAGGTGACGCCATCGGCGCCCGCCACCGTGCCATCGAGCGTCACCGTGGTGTTGCCGGCAAATTCGGTGACCGGCGGCAGGTTGGCCGCGAAGCCGACCGGCGGCAGCAGGCGGTGGAAGGCCTGGGTGGCCGCGCCGTAGGCCCCGTAGGAGCCGGCGACCACGAGGGAGCCATCGGCCACGGTCTGCGCGTTCATGCCGCTGGCAAAGAAGGGGCGGAACTCGATGTCGGTCGCGAAGCGTGTATCCACGGAACCATCACCATTGAGCAAGGCGATGCCGGGGCTGGCGTGACCGTTGAAGCTGTCGAAGAAACCGGTGACCCAGAACTGGCCGTTGCCGGCGGGATTCACCGCTGTGACGGAACCCGCGCGGCCCGGTTCGGCGAGGAAGGTCGCGCCGAAACCGACGTTGAAGGAGGTGTCCAGCGAACCATCCGCATTCAAACGGGCGATGCCCGGGGTGTAGATCCCGTCGATGAACTGGAAGTAACCGTAGACGATCACCTTGCCGTCCGCCTGCGGCACGGCGCCCGCAAACGGCGTGTAAGCGATGTTCGCTTCCACCTGACCGGGGGCGCCATTGTTGGTCTGAGCGTCGACCACGGTCGGGTAGCTCCGGAAGGTGGACCACCACAGGAGCGGGGCGTTGAACGTGGGATCAACGGTGCCATCCGCCAGGTAACGGATGATGGTGTTGGGCAGGTATTGGGTGCCCTGGTAGTGCTCGCCCACGGTGCTGCGGGCGAGGTAGCGACCGACACTGTCGACCGCGAGCACGCGGAAGTTGCCCACGGTGACCGAGCTGATCGAACCGTCACCGTTGCGGTAGACGGCGCCGAGCGGGGGCCGGTTGCCTTCCGGACCAAAGCTTTCGTCGAGCACACCGGTCGAGGTCAGGTGGCCGAAGCCGTCACTGCCGTCGATCACGCGCTGGGCGTCGACCCCCCAGACGAGGACGGAGTTGTCGCTGAGCACCTTGGTTTCGTAGCTGCCGGGACCGATGGCGGAATCGACGGTGAAGGAGGTGTCGAGCGTGCCGTCGGCGAAGAGTTTGACCGTGTCGCGTTCGCCGGTGGCGCTATTGCTGGTGGTCGCCAGGATGCCGCCGTCGGGCGTGAGTTCGGCGAAGACCACCGCGTTGGGCAAGGTGATGCTCGGGGTGGAGAAGCCGGGGTCGACCGAACCGTCGGAGTTCATCCGCACGATGCCAGGCAGGTAGTTGCCATCGACCTTGGTGAAACCGCCGAAGGTGAGGATGTCGCCATCAGCCAAGGGCAGGAAACGGAAGGGGAAATTGATCAGCTCGAACTGCGGCCCGGAGAACCCAGTATCGTGCGTGCCGTTGGGGTTGAGGCGCACCCACCGCCAAACGGGGTTGCCGTCGAGGTTGGTGTAGGGCTCGGGCGGAACGATGACCGTGCCGTCGGCTTCCACCGCGAACCAGAAGGCTTCGGCGTCAAAGGGCGGTTGCGTGTAGTCGGGGTCGACCCCGCCATCGGCGAGGAAGCGGGTGACCGTCGCGCCGACCACAAGGAACTGATCGTTCGCGAGCAGGTGCAGCAGGCGCGGGCGGGGGTTCATGCCCGCAGTGGCTTGGCTCACGTAGGTGAACGAGGTGTCGAGACTGCCGTCGGCGTTGAGGCGCATGACCGGCGTATCGATCTCCCCACCCTGCCCGTCGGGCACCGGCAAGGGACCACCGGCGACGAGGAGTTTGCCGGCGTTGGCGCCTTGCGTCTGCAACGCGAGGCCGCGGATCTGCTGGCCGTTGGGCGATGGCGTGTAGCCGGACGGTGCCCAATCCGTGTCGTGGGTGCCGTCGTCGTTGAGGCGGGCGATGCCCGGACGCCATACCCCGTCGACTTCCCAGAAAGAGCCGCCGATGTAGATCTGACCCGTATCCGGATCGACGACCGGCGGAGCGAAGATGACCTGGTTGAGCCACACCTGGTGGAAGCTGTTGTCGAGGGAACCGTCAGCGTTGAGGCGAGCGATCCAACGGATGCCGCCGTTGGCACCGTTGTTGCCCGTCGGCACCACGATGAGTTTGCCATCGGGCTGCAGCGTCATGAACCGGGGCAGGCCGCCGAAGACCGGGGAACGGTAGGACGGGTCGAGCTCGCCGGTCGCGCTGAACTTGAAGACGCGGTAAAGCTTCTGACCGCTGAGCGAACTCTCGGTCGAAGCCACGCCGCCCACCAAGAGGCTGCCGTCGTCGAGCGGCACCACCGCCCAGGCCTCGTTCAAGGCATCGCCGGTGTTGAAGGTCGAAACCACCGCACCGTTGTCGTCGACTTTGACGATCGGACCGGTGGTGACGCCGTCGGCGCCGGAGAGGAAGCTGCCGTTGACCCAGGTGCCGTAGTAACCGCCATTGGGATCGACGGTGACGCGACCGGCCTGGCGATCACTGAAGAAGCCCGGCGAGGTGAAGGCGGGGTCGGCATACCAAGTCGAACCACCCGGGCCGAGGCGGACTTCCACCGCATTGGTCCACTGGGTTTCGCTGCTGCCGGAAATGAGCAGTTGATAGGTGCCCTCCGATTCGGCGTCGCCCGCCAAATGAAGCTCGGGACTGTTGGCGCCGAGGATGGCCTCGCCATTGCGGAACCATTGCAGGGTCACCGCATCCTGCGGATCGGTGTAACCCACGCGCAGCACCCCGGGGACTCCGGCTGCCAAGGTGGTGTTGAGCGGCGGCGCATAGACATTCACCAACGGAACCTGCGCCAGACGCTGGAAGGCATCGGGGAAGACCTGCCACGGTCCGCGGGCAAAGGTGCCGCCCACCAGCACGTTGGTGTCCCATTCGAGATCTTGCACATCGATGTTGCCGCCGTTGTAGGGGCGCAGCTCCAGCTCGGCGGAGAACCCGTTCACCGGGCTGCCGTCGGCTTCGAGCTGGATAAGTCCGCTCGCCGCGACGCCGTTGAAGGTATCGAAGTAACCGGCCACCCAAATGCGACCGTCCCCGCCGCGGTGCACGCCGGTCACTTGGCCGACGCGATCCGGCACGGCGTTGTAAGCGGCGCCGCTCCCGACACTGAAGCTGGAATCGAAGCTGCCGTCCGCATTGAGGCGGGCGAGCCCCGGACTGAATTGGCCGGCGAGTTCGGTGAAGAGACCGTAGATCAGCAGTTTGCCGTCATCCTGAATCTCGACGCCTTGGAAGGGCGAGCCGACCGCGGTCGACTCAATCTGACGCACGGCATCGACCGCTGCGTCGTAAACAAAGGGGAAGCCTGTGGAGGTGGTCCAAGCCAGCACCGGCGCAACAAAGGTGTTGTCGATCGTGCCGTTGCCGTTGAGCCGGATCAGGGTGGTATCGAGGGTCGATGCGCGCTGGCCGTAGCTGCCCGTCGTGGTGGCCACGATCAGACGTCCCTGGTCGTCCTCGGCGAGGACGTTGAAGTGCCCGATGGTGATGGTTTCGACCGTGTCATCGGGATTCCGATACACCGCACCCGGCGTCGCCAGACTGGAGGAGTCAAAGGTGTCGCTGAGCGCGCCGGTGGGGGTCAGCCGTTCCAGCAGCAGGGCGTCGTCGATGAGTCGCTGCGGATTGAGCCCCATCAGCAGCATCGAGTCGTCGCGATAGAGGTGGGCGTCGATGCCACCGAGGTTGTCGCCCAAGCCGGCGTCGAGGGTGAAGCCGGTGTCATCCGCGCCGCTGCCATCGAGGACCCGGACGGAAGATTCGAAGCTGAAGGGGTTGTAGGTGGTCGCCAGCACGCGGCCCGAGTCGGACACGCCCGCGCTGGTCACGTAGTTCGGCGCCGCAAGGTCGGCGACGGTGAAGCCGGTGTCGATGTTGCCCGCGTTGTCGAAACGCACAATGCCGGCGCGCTCCTCACCGTTCACGGTGTCGAAGTTGCCCCAGACGAGGAAACTGCCGTCGTCGTAAGTGTGGAAGTCGCCGGGGTAAACGCGCTGGGTGAACTCGGTCAGCACAAAATCCGGATCGATCTCGCCCGAGGGCAGGAACTTGGCCAGCGAAGGCCAACCCTCATCGTTGATGGTCGAGTTCAACTGCGAGGCCACGATCACGCTGCCGTCGGCCAGCGCCTCCATCCAGAAGAACTCCTGGTTAAAGTAGGGGCGCGCGTAAACTTCGGGGGCGAACTGCACGCCGTCGGCCGAGAAGCGGGCCACGCCGCCGCCGACGATCACCAGACTGTCATCGGACAGCACCTCGAGGAGACGGGGGCGGACATACATGCCGGCGTCGGCCTGCGTGGTGAGGTTGAAGGTGGAGTCGAGCGACCCGTTGTTGTTGAGGCGAATGAGCGGGCGGTTGGCGCTCGGGTCGCTGGACGACGGCACCACCATCGTGCCGCCGGCGATGATCACCTTGCCGGCATTGGCGCCCTGCGTCTGCAGACCGATGCCGCGGACCTGTTGCGGCGGACCGTCGGGGTTGAAACCGGCCGGGACAAAGGTGGTGTCGAGCGAACCGTCACCGTTGAGGCGGGCCACGCCGGGGCGGGCCTGGCCGTTCACCTCGCCGAAGATGCCGCCGATGTAAATCTTGCCACTGCCATCGACCACGGGCGGCGCAAAAATGACGCCACCACCAAGGTTGGGTTCGGTGAACCCATCGCGCGGCGAACCGTCGGCATTGAGGTGCGCGAGGATCGCAATGCCGCCATTGCCGCTGTTGCCGCTCGAGGGCACGACGAGCATGGAGTCGTCACCGAGCACGGTAATGAAGCGCGGGATGTCGCGGAAAACCGGCGATTGGAAGCTGTCGTCCAGCGAGCCGTCGGTGTTGAAACGGAAAACGCGGTAGAGCGGCAAGCCGGTCTGGTGGCTTTCAGCTCCGGCAAGACCACCCGCGATGATCTGCCCGTTGTCCTGGAAGGCCACCGCCCACACGTCGGTCAGCACGGAGCCAATGCTGAAACTATCGTCCAGCGCACCGTTGGAGTTGAGCCGCATGAGCGCGCCGAACTGCCCTACCCCGCGGACCGCGTCGATCGCCGCACCGTTTGAGAACGACACATAGAGCTGCCCGTTCGGCGCCTCGGTCACCCGATCGGCGACAACTGCCCGCTCAAACACCGGCGAGGTGAACCAGTTTTCCGGCACCCAGCGATCCGTCGCATGTGCGAGCGTCGCCGCTCCGAGCGCCAGCACCCCCGCCACCTGCCGCAAGCGGGCCGACCATACGGATCGAGGTTTCTGGACGTAACGAAACGTGCTCGGGAGATGATTTCCCGACGATAGAGTCGACGACAGGTTCATGTTGCCATCGAACCGGTTAATGAATCGACCCGCTATGGCATTTTTCAATCAGCTGTAAAAATAAGGGAAATTCCTAGCCTTAATAACCACATCCGAATAGGCCTGCTCCCCTCATGGATAGGCCGGTAAATTCCGCAATTAATTGGCAAAGAAAAAGTAAACTACGCACTCGCGCGCCACTCGACTTGCATTCCGGAGTCCGTTGATACGATTGCCGCTTGCCCATGTCTGTCGCGCGAATCCTGCTTGTTGACGATCATCCGCTGGTGCGGGCCGGCATATCCGCCCAGCTCGCGGCTTGTGGCGACTTGGTGGTCTGCGGCGAAGCCTCCACCGCCAGCCAGGCGAAAAAGGCGGTGGTCAGTCTGCAACCCGACATCGTGGCCCTCGATTTGATGTTGGGGGACGAAGACGGGCTCACCCTCATTCGCGAACTGCGCAAACTCGCGCCCAAGCTGCGTATCGTGGTGCTCAGCATGCTGGAGCCCGAGACCTATCGAGGTCGCGCCCTGGCCGCCGGCGCCGACGACTTTGTGCACAAAACCGACGGCATTGAAACGACCATCGCCGCCCTGCGCGGCAGCCGCCACGTTTCACGCGAAGCACTGGAGGCCGATGCCGCCAACGCCGAGCCTGCCGAAGCGGCGGTCAATCGCTTGTCGGATCGCGAGCTGCAGGTGTTTCGCCTCATCGGTCTGGGTCGCACCACCAAGGAAATTTCGGCCGCGCTCGGGATCAGTCCCAAGACCGTCGATGCCCACAAGGAGCATATCAAGCTGCGCCTCGGCATCACCAACGCGGCCCAACTCATCGCTCGCGCCGCCCACTGGACCCTCGGTCCGGGCAAAGCCTAGCACGCTATTCACCGTGGTTGCGCCAGGCGCGCATCGCTTGGTCCACCTTTGCCCACGCCTGACGGATCACCGGCGAGTCCAACACCGGCGCCGACGCCGCTCGTTCGAGCTCCCGGCACCTCTCCATCAACTCGAGGTCGTCCACCACAATGGCGCTGTTGGCCAGGAAGTGGGTGGTCCGTTTGATGCGCACCGCATCGCCCGACTGCACCGCCTCGTGCACCGCCTGCCACTGGTTTTCGGCGTCCGCGCGGAACAGCTCCACCAAACGCTGCTGGCTGCGCGTGCCCGACGGAGCAAACGGCGTCCCGGAATCTCGCGGCGGGTCCGCTTCCCCAGCCAGCGCCGCGCACAAAGCCGCCAGCGAAACCGGCTTGCTCAGAAACACGTCCATGCCCGCCGCGAGCGCCTGGGCGGCATCCTGTTGGCCCGCATGCGCGCTCACGCCCACCATCCGCAGCCGCCCCGGCGCGACCCCCGGCGACCGCAAGCGCCGCGCCACCTCAATTCCGCTGATGCCGGGCAAACCCACGTCGAGGACCATCGCATCGAAGCGGCGGGCGAGCGCCGTCTGCAGCGCGGATTCACCATCCGCCACGCTCTCACAAGTCGCACCCTGCTCGCTCAGAACCGACAAAAACAACTCGCGCACCAAGGCGTTGTCCTCCGCGACCAATACCCGCCGCCCCGCCAAGGAGGCAGTCAGGCCCGCGCCGGCCTTTTCGCGCTCGTAAGCCGGCGCCGCCACCGCCCGGGAGCGCCATTCCACCCAGAACGTCGAGCCACTCAGGCCGTCGCTCTCCGCCCCGGCACCGCCTTCCATCAGTCGGGCCAAGGCCGCGACCATCGCCAGCCCCAATCCCGTCCCCTCCTGCCCCGCCGTTTCCTCCAAACGCGAAAACGGCGCGAACAAAACGTCCCGCTCCGCTGGCTTCACGCCCGGACCCGTGTCCAACACCTCCAGCCGCAGGCGCGCCTCGTTGCCGCCGCCCTTGTCGATTCGTCGCAACCGCACCTGCACGCGCCCCCGCACGGTGTATTTCACGGCGTTGCCGACGAGGTTGTAGACCAGTTGGCGCACCCGGGCCGCATCGGTCTCGAACCACTCTCCCCGTAGGTCGGCCGCCACCTCGCAGGCGACCGCAAGACCCTTGGCCTCGGCCCCCGGGCGCAGGCCCTCCACCACCCCCTCGACCAAGCGGTCCAGTTCCACCGGAGCGGGCATCAACTGCAGGCGACCGGCCTCCATCGCGGTGAGATCCAGCAGGTCATTCACGATACGCAGCAACAGGTCGCCGTGCTCCCGCAACCGACCCAAACGCTCGCGCTGCGCCGCATCAACCGCCCCCCGCTCCAGCAACTCGCTGTAGCCCAACAAAGATTGCAGCGGCGTGCGCAACTCGTGGCTCACCTTCGCAATGAAGGTCGACTTGAGCCGATTCGCCTCCGACTCCGCCGCCGCCTTGCGCCACGCCCGTTCCTGCGCGCGCACACTGCGGCGCTGCAAAACCACCATGAACCCACCGATCAAACCCAAGGCCACCACCGCTAACGGCCCCACCCGCCACTTGCGCTCGAGACTCTGGAAAAACTCCCGCCGCACGTAGTCCAACCACCCGAGCACCCGACCATCCCGCGTCACAATCGGCGCCCGACAAAAATAGTGATCATCGATCTCCCCCACGATGTCGCGCTCGATGTAGGGCGCCGCCGCCGCAAACGCCGCTTCATCCGCCGCAGTCATCTCGCGCACCACCTCGACCCGGTCCGGCACCTCCGGCAACCGGCTGCTGGCCAAGGCGATCAGCAGACCGTCCCGATCCACCAGGATGCGCGCACTGTCCAGAAACGGAGTTTCCATCACGATCCGCGACAACTCCCGCCGCAGCGCATGTGCCGCCGGCGACGCCAGCACCTCCGCCCGCAACACCCGCGGCTCCCGCTCGGTCGGACTCAACTCCGCCCGCTCGAGGCGCAACTGCTCCCCCACCAGCGGCTCCAGCAGTTCGGTCCGAAACACCATCGCCTCGGCCGCGACCGAGCGCAGCCGGTTACGCTGCAATTCATTGCGGTTATCCAAACCGACCCGGTGCGCAAAGCCGACGCCCAGCACCGCCCAAACGCTCGCGATGAACGCCAGCTTCCGCCACTCGCGACGCCGCCGCTCCCGCTCCTCCGCGTCGACCGGGCCGGCCGAAAGTGTCTCGCGGCCCACCACCACCAGCAAAAAAGCGCCCAAGGCCACCTGCAGCAGCGCCGCAAACAAACCCCACGGCGTCGCCGCCGCCACCCGTTGCAGGCCTCCCACCATGGCCGCAACCGGCCCCACCGTCGAACCAACCATCAACGCCACCCCGCCCGCCAAACCCCACCGGCTCCGCCCTTGCGGGAAACTCGTCCACCACCACGCCGCGCCGCCCGCCACCACCAAAGCCAGGGCCACGGTGCCACCGGCCGGCGAAGCATATTCCCACCCCGCCGCCCCGGCCGCGAGCGGCAGGCCCAGCCAACGCCAACCCCGCACGGCTCGCGCCGTCGCCCCGCGCCACCACCACCAGGCCGCGACCGCCGCCCAACCCGCCGTGAGCAGGTAGTCGCCCAGCCATTCCACCGCGATCACGGCCGGCGCGTAGACATTGGTCGTCCCCGGCACCAAACGATCCTGAAACCAGTCAAAGGTCGGATCAAAAATCACAAACTGCACCGCCACCGTGCCCACCGCCACCGCCCCGACCGACGGAATCCACCCCCATCGCTCCCCGCGCTGCGGATGCCGCCACCAAGCCAGCCACAACAAGCCCCACACCACCAGTCCCAGAAACCAGGCGTAGTCCTGGTGCACCGCCGCCTTTTGCAGCCATTCGGGCACGACGTCATTCAGGACGGATTCTCGCATCGCTTCGACCCAGCCTGCGAGACGCCGGACCCTGCGCAAGCCCGGTCAAACGCACCCAACCTCCCAAAATACTATCAGAAACCACCCGGGAAATTTGGCCGCACCGCCAGGAAATGTCCCGTCAGCCAAAATTCATCGAACTTGGCAGGCTCCATGCAGTCTATGGGCCCGACATCATGAGAAATCTGATACAAACCTTTTGGTTATCCGTGAGGTGCCTCTGCTCCGAGTCCGCCGCCCGCGAAGTCATCTTCGCCGACGAGCATCGTCCGCGCATGACGCGGCATCGGCGCACCCGCCGCCTCGCGACAACCACGGGGCGGCCCCTGCCGTCCTAGGTCTGGTTCGCAGAACCTCGGCCTTGCGGGATTCCCTTCGACTCCCTTTCCCGCAACCCCAGCGTGCTGGCCTCACGCTTTCTCCTCGCGCACCCGTTCAACGGGGCACGCCCGCCATGTTATCAATCCGGTTCCGCTGCCAACACACCGCGGGACCGCAATCGCTGCAACAAGGTCGCCGCCGCCGCGCGGACCGCGATCCGTGCCGCTTCCACTGGACTGGTTGCCACGCCCGAGCCCCGCGCCGGCACAGCGCGATTGAGTCGCCCTCCCTTCAGGTCATAGAACCGCAGGTAAAGCGTCACCTCATACTCCGTCGTCTTGCTTGACCGCATGAGCGACAAGGACTCCTGGGCCCGCTGAAACACGTTGGCGTTGATCGAGATCACCTGCTCCGGCAGCTCAAACAAGGCCTCGCCTTCGGCCAAGTCCCGTTCGGCGTGGGCCCGCACCAGGTCGGTGAACTCGCGCTCCGAGAGCGGGCTTTGGATCAGCTCGATCTGCGGCTCGTCGTAAAGAATTTCCTCCAACTCCTGCCACACCGCCTGCCCGTAGCCCTCCGCCTCCAGGCGTTCGATCCATTCGCCGTAGTTGCGCCGCGACTCGGCGCTGAACGCCAACGGCAACACGTGCACCTTGAGCAACTCGGCCCGAGCCAGCAGGACGCCGAGCAGGCCTAGCGCCATCATCAATCCGCGCCGCACCTTCATTTCGAATCCTCCGCACTCAGCACGATCAAATCCTCACCGAGCTCGATGACGCGCACGCGCTCGGGGGCGACTTCCTCCGCGGCGATCGCCAACTCCTCCGCCTCCGCCGTGCCGCGCACCAGCAACTCGCTCACGCCGCCACTCATGCGGCCTCGCTCCACCGCCACGACCCCACGCACCCCCTCCAACGCAGTCGCGATGGCCCGGGCATCGGCAAACCGCACCTGTTCGAGGCGCACCCTCACGCCAGCTGTCGCCGCGCCGCCAGCAACGCCAACTTGTTCAAACACCATCCGGCCCGTGCGCAGGTCCGCCAGGCGAAAGCCCTTGCCCAGCGCCGTGCCAACCGCCGCCACTTGCTCGTCGTTGCCCAGACTCGTGCGCGCCGCAAACACCGCCTCGCCCCGCGCCGCCCCACGCAGGGTCACGCTGCTGGCCTCCAACCCCGAGCGCTCGCGCAACCGCGACCCAAGTTCCAGCAGGTCCAGTTCGGCACCCCGCAGCACGATTTCCCAGGAGCGATTGAACGCCTCCCGATTCCACTGCGCCAACAGGCGACGAAACAACACCGGCGTCTGCGCATCGACCGCCGTCGTGCGCGCCCAATCCGCCGCGGCCTCGCGGCTCGCGACGCCGCGCAATGCCGTCGCATCGGGTTCCACCTTGTCCTGCAAGGTGAACACCGTGCGCGCCGTCGCCACCTCCACGACGCGCCATTCCAATGCGGCCGCAAAGGCATGCCGGGCCGCTCCCGCCGCCGGATCGCCCGCGCGCGCCGTCCACGGGTTGTCGCCCGCCGCCGGCATCGCCCGCCGGCTCAGCCGCGTTTCCCCCACCACCAGGTAATCAAACTGATTCGCTCGCGCCTCGCGCACGTAGTCGACCTCCTGGCCTTGATTCACCCGCAGCAGGTCGAGGTCGCGCAGATCAAAATCGGGATGACGGCTCTTGAAATATTCGCCGATGCGCGCGACCGAAAACTGGCCCGGTCGCTCCACCCACGCGCCGTCCACCTCGGGTTGCCACGACTCCGTTACCGCGATCGCGATACGCGGTCGCGCGACCGTTTCGTAGAGGAACTGCACATCGATTTCGCGGCTCACCAATTCACGGTTCAGGTCCCCTGCCCGCACTCGCACGCGAAAGCGCTGCGTCCACACTCCATCGGCCAATCGCGGCGTGCCCATCGCCTCGGCCGCCTCCACGAAACCATCGACCTGGGCAAAGGTGTAGTCGGCCAAAAGTTGTTGCGACGCCGTGATGGCGTAGCGGTTGACCTGCGTGCCGGCCACCTGCGTGAGCGCCTGCCGCATCGCATCGGTGCGCAAGGCCGCCTCGACATTGGGCACCCCTTCCGCCGCCGCGCCATCCACCATGACCGTCGTGGCCGCGTCCTGCGCGGCCAGCGATGCCAGTCCACCCAGGAGCCAAAGCAAGCCCAGCCAAAGTCGCGGTCGCAGACCCGCCCGTCGCAAGGACGGGCGGGCATGGTTTTCCGACTCCGGTGACGAGGGTAACGAACGACAAAAACCCATCGCCCGAAAAGGTCAGCGAGAGGACGGGGCGGGCGCACCGCCGACGGCCTGCTCGGATGAAATCACCCGCGTGGTATCTTCGGAGTATTCTCGCACGACCGGACTTTGACAGGCGCTGAGCGCCAGCAACGTGATCGAGAGCAGAACTCCCAGTGCGAGGCGCGGACGAGCCGTGGATCGAGGCATGAGTGGGTTCTCCGTATTCATTGGATTTCTCCGATCACGCGACCCATCGGCACGCCCGAGGTGGCCCGCCCATCGCCGATGGCCCCGAAGCCGGTGGCGCGGATGGTGGTGAGGCCGGGATTGTAGCGTTCGATGCGCTCGCGTTCGACGACGCGTCCGCTGGCAAACTCCGTCGCGGAGCGCTGCACGTTCTCGACGACCTGCACCAGATCGATCTCCATCACACAGGAAACCAGATCCGGCCCCATCGCCTTGTAGCGCACGACCCGGGCGCCTTTGACGAGCGCGCTGGTCGCGGTGTCGGTCCAACGCGCGTCGAGGGCCATGTTTTGCACGAACGATTCGTCGTTGAGCTGCACCCCTTTGATCTGGCGCGCGAGGTTGGCGAGCGCGTCGATGCGCGCGGCTTCGAGCGCCCCGAGTTTTTGCTGACCGGGACCCGACATCGCGGCCAGCGCTTCGCGCAGACCATCGTTGGGCATGACCGGCCCGGCCCCGGCGCCCGCCGACTCGGTGGTCGGGGGTGGCGTCGCACGCGAGCCGGTGCCGACCGCGCTCAGGGTGACGTATTCCGTGCGACGTTTGATGTTCTCGTAGGAGATCTCGCGACCGGAAGCGTCGGTGCGACGCCACGATTTCAGGTTCTCAACGACCTGGTCCAGCGTGATGGAACCGGGGACGAAGCAGATATCTTCGTCGAACTGCGGCTCGCCGACTTCGACGCCGCGCAGCCACGCGGCGGTCTGCGCCGCACGATCGCTGGCTTCGAGAGCGTTGTTGGCCACAAACGTTTGGTCGTCGATCTGCAGCCCCTTCACTTGGCGGGCTAGCTGCGCATACAGATCGGTGCGCGCGGCTTCGATCATCATGGCACGCTCCTGGCCGGAGATCGCCGGCTGGGCCGCCGCACTGGCAGCGAGCAGCAATCCGGCCAGGACTGTCGACCGTAGACTTGGATTCGTCATGATCGGGTCCTCAGAATTGGAACAGGGTGCCGAGGTAGACCTGGTAGGCCGTATCCACGCCGGCCGCCTCGAGGGTGGTCTTCGCGCCGACATTCAGTCCCCAGGTTTCGGATACATTGAACTGCAACTCGGCGCCGAGATCGATCCAGTCCGCGTCGGTTTCGAAGTTGCGGTAGTAAATCGCAAAGGGATTCAACGAAACGTTGTCCCCGACCACGAAACCGAGGTTGGCGGCCACCGCCCCGATGAGCATGCCGTCACCCGCATCGGGCGTGGAGTAGTCAAAAAGCGCGCCGAGCGAAAAGACCGTGTCGTCCTTCAGACGCATGACGTAGGCACCGTAGACTCCGGCTGTCCACGACTCGGAACTGCCCGCGCCGCCATCAGACGACAGGAGATTGGCGTGCGCGCCGATCGCCGCACCGTTGGCCAGACGTTGCCGCACGTTCAGGTCCAGACCGTAGGTCGTGATGTCGCCGCCGCCGAAGTCGGACTGGTAAACCGGCAAGGTCGCCTTGAACTGAGTCTCGCCGCCCCAGGCCAGGGAGAGGTTGGCGCCGTAGGTCTCCACCTCGCCGAACAAATCGTAGTCAGTCACCCCGTAGAAAATGTCGGCACCGAAGAGCGGTTGATTGGGACCGGCCGGAGCGCCCTCCTCGGCCTTCTTCTTCTTGGCCGCCAGTGGAGCGACCTTTTCGAAGATCGAGTTTTGGATGAGGTTAAAGGACACTTGGGCCGCATCCGCCGAGTCCGCACTGTGGCTGCCGCTGGCGATCACATCTGAAAACAGAGCTTCGGAAAAGGCCCGGGAGGCGTCGAAGTCTCCGGCGGTTTCGAAATCAATGATGGTTTGCGCATCCTGCTGGCTGATGGTGAACCCGGCGCGTTGGTAGAACTCGACCAACAGGGGTGCCGTCCAGCCGGTCGCGGCACTGAAAACATCGGCGCGCCAGACTTCCTGCAGGGCCAGGAAACTACCGCGCTGCTCATTGAGCGGGAAGGAACCGGGAACGACTTGGGCCGAGGCCATCGAGCCGATCCCGGCAAAGAGCAGGACGGCGAACAGACAGGCGCGCATACGAGCGCGCAGGGAGGGTAGGTTTTTCATTTCAGTTAGGTTTCTGGTTGGGTTCGCCGTGCAATCACTGCCCGGCAGAGTCGTCGGCCACCAACGCGGCCAAAGCGTTTCGGAGTGCCTCACCGGCCGCGCCGCCGGCGAGACTCTGGTCAAAAGCCCAGAAGCCCTCGCCTTGGGTGAGGGCCTCACGGTTCACCTTGGCGATCGCGCCCCAGGCGCCCTTGCGGTTGCGCCCCTCGCGCTCGATCACCGGACCGGCGGTGCCGCGCCACTGCACCCGCACGCGTGCCTCGGCGTGCTGCGACTGCTTGGAGAACAAGCCAAGCGACACGGTCGCGCCGGCCCGCTCGGCAAACGCGCTCACCGCGATCTCCAGGGTCGGCGTGTCCGCGGTCGTCGCCGGCAGCAAGTCCGCGAGAAAGGGAAGGTCGGCATCGGCCAACAGATCGTCGCTGATCACCTCGTAACCCGCCTCCTCCAGCCACTCGGCGGCCTTGAGGTGCAGGTAGTGCCCCAGGTCGTCGACCGCCTCGTCATCGGTGAGGTTGCGCACCGGGGCGATCGCGATAGCCCCCCGCGCAATTGGCGGCGTCGCCACAGGCGCGGCGGCCGGCCGCAGGTCGCCGGTGGAGGCGGTTTGCACCCCACCGCAACCGCCGCCCAGCAGGACGGCGATCGCGACGAAGAGGATCTGAGCTGGGGTGGTTTTCACGGCTGCCATCCTAGCCGACCTGCGGGACTCCCGGCCGGGAACATTCGGTGAAGACACGGGAAGAGTTCCCGCTCCCCTGACACCATGCTCCCACCCACGGGGACGCCGCGCACCTTATACTAACGGGAGTTCAAACGTATCACTAATATGAATACTTCGATCATTCCTCGCCTCCGCCTGGCGCTCTGCGCCGGCTTGCTGACCCTGCCCGCCGCCGCCCAGACCGTCATCGGCACCTTCGCCGGCACCGTGCGTGCCGTGACCGATACCACCGACGAAACACCCCTCGCCGGCTCCGGCATCGTGGGCAACGTCTCCACCTTTACCGGCACGATCAGCTACGAGCCGGACGCAACCAAGACCCAGGACGGCGGCAATCTGATCGCGGCTTACCGCCCCGCGAGCATCAGCGTCACCATCGACGGGACCCACACCTTTTCCTCCATTGATACCACCGTTGTGATGCGGAACGACAGCAGCAGCTTCGACGACCGGATCGATTTCGATTTCACCTCCGGCGTCTCTTCACCCTTCGCGGTGAGTGGGGACCAGTTGTTCCGCGTCACCCTGGAAGACAGCTCGCGCCAAGTGTTTTCCGGCACCGGCCTGCCGACCGCGCTGAACTTCGGCAACTTCACCGACGGCGAGCTCTTCTTCCGCACCGACTTCGATCGCGACAACAACAAGCTGTGGATCATCTCAGGTGATGTGACCTCATTCTCCGCCACCCTCTCCGCGGTGCCGGAGCCGAGCACCTATGCGACCGTGTTCGGCTTCGCCGTTCTTGCGGTTGCGGTGTGGCGGCGACGCGCGGTCAGCCGCGCCCCTCAGGGTGCCTCGATGTAACCGTGTTTGATGGCGTAGTGCACCAACTGCGCCGGTTCGTAGAGCCCCAACTTGTCTTTGATGGTGGAGAGCACGTTCTGCACCGTCTTGGCGCTGACCCCGATGCGATCCGCCATCGCCTTGGGATTCTCGCCGACCGCAAAGCCTCGCAGCACGACTTGTTCGCGAGGTGAAAGATTGGCGGCGGAGGCCTGCCCCTCACCGACCATGTTGCCGACCAACAGAGCCGAGGCGGTCGGGCAATAAAAGGTCTCTCCTGCCAGCACGCGGGTGATAGCCGTGCGCAAGGTCGAAAGATCGGAACGCTTCATCACAAAACCCTGCACCCCCAAGCGCACCGCTTCGCGCACGAGGTGGCCCTGTTCGTTGGAGGAGACGAACAACCAACGGGTGCGGGCGAGTTTCGTTCCAGCGGCACGCAGGACTTCGAACCCGCGTCCATCCGGCAGCATCCAGTCGACCACAACCAGGTCGGGCTTGTGCTTCAGCACCGCGTCCGTCCCTTCCACCACGGTCGTGCAGTCCGCGACCAATTCAAGTTGCAGGACATCGACCACTAGCTGCGCCAACATTTGGCGAACCATCGTGTGATCCTCGATTAAAACAATGCGGGCGCGGTCTGACATGGAGAAAACTTACTGCATTACATCTGCATAATCACAGGAGGGAACGAAAGCGCAGCGGGAAAATGTCCTGCAAGTTGCGTTTCGCTCCGCGAGGGTTTCCCGTCCGACGACCTGCCGCACGGGCAGGTCGTCGGGAAGGAGGAGAGACACCAACTCAATCCACGTTCGGTGCCGGGCTGGTGAACTTGGACGCAGATGACTCACCAAATTTGAGTTCGTCGAAACTCAGTTGGCCTTCGTTATCGCCCACCAGCCTAAGCCCGATGTTTGCGAATTCGTTTTCGGCGGAGAGTTCGACGGAACCGCGTTCGACCGAACCATCCACTTCGTTCCACCAAGAGAGTTCCGCCTTCATGTCGGCGGTGCGCTCAAATCGATAATGCATGACGGTGTTCGGCTTCGCACCAGGAGCAACCGCCGGCGGTTCATACTCGGGTTGGGCCTGCGGCCCAAACACCCAGCTCTTGTTGAGCACGGTTTGGAGGACGACGGGACGGTAGTTCTGCCCGACGCGCCAACCCCAAAACTCGATGGCCAGCAGACCGCAGGAATCCGCTTTGAGATCGGTCTTGGCGGCGATAGAAAACTCAACCGGCTCTCCCGTTTTGAGTTCGATGGGATCGAGATTGAGGTCGTCCGTCTGATTCGAGGGATCGGTGATATGCATCGGTCGAATCGCTCCTTGGTAGGAGACCTCGACCATCAGGATGCGTTCAGCTTTGGCGGCGAATTCATAGTGGGTGCTCATGGCAAACGAAGGGTAGGTTATGGTTTCGGTGAGTAACCCGTCGTGATCACGACGGGAAGGTCTGGGCCGGGGACTCTGTCGAGGGGTCGAGCCAACGTTGGCTCGCGCTGCGACAACGCTCCCACGCGGCGGCCGCCATGGTTTGGTCAGCCATACGGGAGGCCTCCTGCAAGTCGCCGCAGGCGCCATAGAGGTCATGATCCCTTACGACCATCGCGCTATTGCTCAGCCGGTGGGCGGCCCGGAAAAGTGACTCCCACTCCGACGCCTCCAGAGCGGTTTCGAGATCGCTCAGTCGGGCCGGCAGTTCCTCGCGAAAAGTCTGTTGCCACGAGACCACGAGCCGTTGCCAGGCCTCGTCCGGCTCCACCACAGCCGGGCCCTGCGAAAAGGCGTGGGCGAGCTGGGCGAGGTCGACCGGCTTGGTGAGAAAGGCATCCATCCCCGCCTTCAGCGCCTGCTCCCGCTCCACCTGTCCGGCATGTGCGCTCACTCCAACGACCTTCAGCAACTTGCCCGCTTGCCGTAGCCGGCGGACGACTTCACACCCGTCGCAGCCCGGCATGGCCAGGTCGACCACCATGCCGTCAAAGCGCTCGTTTTCGAGCCGTTGCAGCGCGGCGAGTCCATCCCCCTCCTCACTGCACACTGCCCCGTATCGCCGCAGTCCCTGCACAAACAAGTCGCGGACGAGTTGGTTGTCATCCACCACCAAGATCCGCTGGCCATGCAGGCCCGCTCCGGGTCGCGCCACCGGCGCTGGGGGCGCAGCCGTTTCGGCCGGCAACTCCACCGTGAACGCGGCCCCTTTGCCCAGCTCGCTCTGCACGCGAATGTCTCCGCCCATGCGTCGGGCCAACCGTTGTGAAAGCGCGAGCCCCAAGCCCACCCCTTCAACCGTGGCGGTGCGATCAAGACGGGAAAAGGGATTGAAGATTTGCGTCAGCTGGTCGGACGGAATGCCCGGACCAGTGTCGCTGACCACGACTTCAAGCAGCCAATGGCCGGGCTCCATCGCAGCTGCGTTCACGGTCACATCCACTTCCCCCTTTGCGGTGTATTTGACCGCATTGCCCAACAGGTTGAGCACGATCTGGCGACATCGTTCAGGGTCCCATCGCACCCACGCCGGCAGGTTGCGCGGCAAAGAGCAACGCAGCTCCAACCCCTTTTGCTCGGCTCGAGGGCGCAGGCTTTCGACGGTCTGGCTGATGAGCACCGCCGGCTGCACCGGCTTTTCCACCAGCCTGAACGCGCCGGAATCCAGCGCACCGATATCGATCAGGTCGTTGATCAAGCGGGCCATCAATTCTCCGTTCCGCTGCAACGCTTCGACCCGCGAACGCGCGATTTCACTCAACTCATCATGCAGCAGCAGCTCCGTATAACCGGTGAAACTCTGCACCGGGGTGCGCAGCTCGTGACTCACGTTGGCCAAAAAGGCCGACTTCAGCTGATTGGCGGTTCGCTCGCGATCCGCCTCCCGCAGTGCATCCTCCGCCTCCTCTTCCCGCACGCGTCGCAGGAAAAGCAGGACGCCCACCAACGCGCCCGCTGTCAGCAAGCCGAAAGCCATCAGCCGGGTTTGCGCCTGCATCCCTGCCCACTCCCCCACCGGCACGCTGGCCTGCAACCAACCGAGCATCGCGCCGCCGTCACTCAACAAGGGAGCGCGAAACATCAAGGCTTCACCCACGCTCAGCTGCACCGGCCCCTCCTGCCACGGGTCGCGGCGCTCCCAATGCTCGCGCGCGAGGGGCGTTTCGGTCCGGGTGACCATCACCACCCCTTCGTAGCCGGGCGCCGTCCCGGGCATGGCGACGATCCATTCCATTCCGTCGGCCAAAGTGGAAACCTCCACCATCGAAAAATCCGGGTTACTCTCCCGCAGCCGAATCAATTGCGCGGTCGTTTGCGCCGTCGTTTTCAGGGCGTCCACAAACGCGTAGCGCGTGATCACCCCAGTCTGTTGCTCAAACGATTCCAGCTCTTCCGGAACCCAGTCGGACCTCATCACGGCGGCGAGTTCCCCCGTCGGGAACGTCTCGGCATACGCCCGAATACGCGACAAGGCCGAGGCTTCAAACGAACGCCGGGCGGACCGCCCGGCGAATCCGGCCGCCACAATACCCAGCGTCAACCAGCCGGCCAAAGCATACGCAAACTGTCGGGAGCGACGCGCCAACCACGATTTCCGGGCCGGCGGCCAACCTCGCCATTCATCCCGCCCGAGCCGGACAGCGCCCCACGCGACCGCCACCAGCATCAAGGCCGCACTGGCGGGCGCAAAGCGGCCGAGGTCAATCGATCGAAACGGCTCCCGCAGCCACCAGCCCACAATACTCGGTGGCGCCCCCCATGCGGCCACCACCAGCCAAAAGACCTCCGCGCCTGGCACCGCGCGATTTTGCCGCAGGACCACCGCCATCGCCGGCAACATGCCAATTGCCACAACGAGCGCACTCGCCTCGGGCAGCCACCACCGCGACAGGATCAACCCGCTCCCGGCCACGACCAGCAGCGCCCGCCACCAGCGAGCACCATGAGCCGGCCAAGCCCAGACCACCGGTAGCGCCGCAAGCGCCCCCCCGGCCACGAAATCCGCCCAGCGATGCGGCACATCCAGCATGTGCTGCATGCGCGCCGGCGTCAGGAAGGCCAGCCACGCCGAAAGCCCCACCAACAGCACCATGGCCGCGCCAGCCGCCGCCGGGACCAGATTCGAACGAGAGGGACTCCGCCACCACAGCGACAGGTTGATCGCCGCCACCAACACCACCAGGAACCAAAAAAAGTCCTGCCGAGCGGAGACTCCTTGAGCAAACTGCAGAACGACATCCACGGGACAACAGGTCAAACGGCGCGGGTCAGCCCCGTGGGTTGCGCAGCCAAGCCAGAGGCGGCATGTAAAGGTAGACGCCGCCAAGAGCGGTCACAAAGCGCTGGAAGGCCGGTGGGCCCACCGACGCGGCCCCCAAACCAAGCTTCCATCGCCACTCATCATTGTTCTCCGGCGGCCACGTCAGGGTCTCTCGCAGCCGATCACTGTCGCCAAAATCTGGAGCCTCACCAAATCGCCGATCGGAATACCAACTGGACTGCATCTTCACGAACTGGGACCCGATATCCTGCATGTAGGCCATAAACAGCAGACCCACATCCCCCAGCTTCGAGTGCTCCGGCCGCCAGTCGAGTGAAGGCAGTCCGTAAACCGCGGAACGGCGCACGATCTGGACCTTGTCGAGCGCGGGAATTCGTGGATTGGACCGCCGGATATGCGCGTGAAAAGGGCAGCGTGCCCCGGCCTCGTCCTGCGAAAAATCGAAGGCGTTGGTCGTCGCTGCGTCGTTCGGCTCATGGTCGCCGCCCGGAGCATTGAGCGGCCGTCCGTCGCGAAAACGCCCGATCACCAATCGACCTGGATCGGTGGGATTGTCCAAATGTGGCCGAAGTTTTTCTTCGAAATCGCGGAACGCCTGCACGTGCTGCCGCAATTTGCGCAATACCATGAACGACCCGCCCACGTGTCGCGCGGGTTCACCGATCATCACATCGGCCAAGTTTCGATTCACGAGCGCGCCCCTGACATCGGGTCCCTGAAAGAAGGTCGGCATGCTAATGCCGTCTTTAAACCCAAAGGGCTCGACCGGATCCTTCGTGCCGGCTCGATGCGGCAGCAAACCGTCTTCCCGACGCACCACTTCCGCCATGCCACCGCCCAAGGCGGCAATATCCGTGTCGAGGTTCTCCAGCCCGTTTTTCTTTCCCACATCCGTCTCAGTCAGGGAGTGTCGCGCCAGCAACCAAACTGCATGAAAGGTCGAGCGCTCGGGGTTAAACAGTTCGTCCTCCCACTCGAGATCCTGGTGTTGAGCGTCGACGTCGCCCAGCGCCCCGCGCTGCGCCCACATCCCGTCGCGAAAGGCGCGAAGCCGCGACCACGGACGGTGCATCACTTTATTGGGATCGCCTCCCTCGCCGGCCAAATCGACCCCAGCCTTTGAAACATGCAGCACCGCAAAACGGCGATTCGGGTCTCCATCAACACCGTGGCGCTTCCGAGCGTCCACCCACTGTTGGTGGGCCGTGGTCACCAAACCGGACGCCTCCTTTAAATACGCTCGCCATCCCACTGCATCACCGTGAAAGCGAATGAAGACCAAGCGCACGTAGTTGCGCCCATGCGGCCGGAGGACATTGCCCTGCACAGCTTGCATAAACACAGCCGCCTCGCTGTCCGGATTCAACAGATCGGACGGCGGCAAGCTTCGCCCGGGATTGAGACTCTTTTGGTTCCGCCAAATTGATAGCAGCTCCTCCGCCTTGGAATTATCAATGTAGAGGGGAGCCGTCGGAAGATGCTGGGGAAACTGCTTGGCCATCGTTCAATGGGGGTTGGGGCTGCGTCGGGAGGGGGTAAAAAAACAGAAGTGCTCACGGGGGCCAGCGAGACGACGGGGTGCGAGTGTAGCACAAGTTGCTCCAAAAACATCGCAATTAGCGACTTGCTAACGCCGAACCTCTGGCTCCGTTGCGAAAACCTTACGCGAATCGATCCCTGTTAGGGCGGGAAAATCGGCAATCAACGCGGGAGATTCCCCCGCGGGCCTGTCTGTTACCAACACACCCCTGGGGCAGTGAACGTATCTGGAATATCGATATTTCCTGTCGCCACGAACGCTCGTCGCCTTTCAAACCAAGCCATGGGTTTTTTCGACCGCCTGCTCGGCAAATCCGCCAAACCGTCCCGCCCCGCCGTCAATGGCTCCGCTCCGGCTCCCGCCCAAGCCGCTCCGGAGCCTGCCTCCGCGCCCGCTCCGGCCGCCGACCCCGGCCCCGTCGCCCCAAAGCTCGCCGCCGCCCTCGAACAGCTCGAGGTGCGCAACCTCGATGGCGCCAAGGCGATTTACGAAGAGATCCTCGCCTCCCCCGCCGGTGATAGGCCCGACGTGCTTGTGCGCATCTCCGGCGACCTCGGCTCCACCGGGAACATCCCCACCATCATCGAGCTCATCGCCCCGCGCTACGACGCCGAGCGCCATGGCCCGGCCACGGGCATCAACCTCCTCCAAGCCTACCTCGCCCAGCGCGATCCCGAGTCCGCCCAACACGTGCTCGATCTGCTTTTCGCCCTGCAGGATCCCGCGCTTGAGGAACGCCTCTGGGGCTTCTCCAACGCCATCGGCGAACTCATGGACGCCCGCCGCCGCGGCGCCAGCGGTCCCGCCGGCGGGGCCGCGACCGAAATCAACCTCGTCTCCATCAGCAAACCAATCTGGGCCTACGGCGTCGAAGACCTGCCCGGTCTGCTGCCGCCCAAGGAGGGCGCGCTCAAACGGGTCGCCTTCGCCCAGCTCGCGCTCGTCGGCCTCAAGGACTTCGAGGAAAAAGAACAGCAACCCGAAGACGCGCTCGGTCGCTTTTCGCGCGGCTTCCCGCTCTGGCTGGCCGAAACCCTGTATTTTTCCCGCCAATACACCGCCATCGCCGCCGTGGGCGTGAAGACCCAGGCCCACTACGCGCTCTTCCCCGGGGAATGGACCGCCGCGAACCTCCGCCAGCTCATCGACACCAATGGCTCCCCGCTCGATTACGTGGTCACCGGCGGGCTCCGCGAACACGATGGTGATTTCCAGCTCCAGCTCCGTCTTTGGGAGGTCAAATCCTTCCGCGAGCGCAAGACCTTCGAAGCCTCCTGGACGCCCGCCACGGCCGACGCCGAGCTGGCCAAGCTCCACGAGCAGATCCGCTATTTCTTCGAATGGCAGGAAACCTCCGGCCTGCCCTACGCCCCGCCCGCCGCGCCAAGCGCCTGGGTCCACACCCTCGGTGCCTCCCTGTCGCATTTCCTGGCCGACAAGACCGTGCTGCCCGCCTCGCAGCTCACGCCCCTCCCCGCCGAACTCGCGCCGCCCGCTACCAGCACCGCCGCCGCCATCGCCCACCTCACGCTCGCCGACCGTGCGTCCCGCACCGGCGCGGAGGCTCCGGCGCTGGACGACCTGCCCGACGACGAGCTCGTAAGCGCCGCCCGCGCCCACCTGGGATTTTGACCCGAACGGCGGCGACCGTCCTCACGGGCGGTCGAGGAACAGCACGTCGCGATTCGCCATCTTCATCCATGTGCCGCGCAACGGGACGTAGTTCATCTCGTAAATGAGTCCGTTGAAAAGTTTGCCCGCGACGACATCGATGAGAATCAACTCGGCGCCGCCCACCCCTTCCTCCGACACGTCGATCGCAACGATACCTGACAAGGTCTCCGGCAAGTAGAGCCGCTGCACTTCGGCAAGGAAGGCCTCCGCCTTGGCCACTTGCGACGGCGTCGGCACGTCGCGTTCCTCGTAGGTCACTCCGCGAGCTTCCGCATCGGCTTGCCCGTGCGGCCACGCGATTTGAATGACTTCGATCTCAGGCTCCGGCTCCTCCATCAGGCCAAACTTCACCAGCAGCACCGTGATCTCGCGCTCCCACTCGCCGCCGGCCCAGCTCACGCTCCATTCGGGTCGCGTGGTCTGCCAGGAAATACCGGTCATCAGTAGGATCACCAGCACCCAACTGCCAATCGCGGCCATGCGAATCCGCTCGTCCATCGACTGCTCTTGCACCAGTTCCGGCGCCGGCTCGCCACCGAGCTTCAACATCTCACGATTCACGCCAGCCAAACGTTTGCGGAGCCGCTGCGCCTTGTCCAAGGAACCGCCATCGAGCGCCAGCCGCGCGTGTTTGCTGCAGGCCGCAAAAGCCGCGTCCCAGGACCATGCTTCCTCCGGGTCCATGCGGCAGTTCTCCCGCACCACCCCGCGCAACAAACGCCGCAGCACGAGCAGCCCGGCACCCAGCGCGGCGATCGTCTCCAGACCCTCCCACCCAGGCCAGAAGAGAGCGGTCGCGCCCAGCACGAGCCCGAACGAAAACGCCCACACCCAGCGCGGGCCAAAGACTGGCTGACCGATTCGCAGCCAACGCAGCACGTCGACCAGCAACAGCGCCTCCGCCAAGCGTTCTCCCCGCGCCCGCAAGCGCGCCAACTCGTGCGCCCGCCACTCCTCATGCGTGAGGTAGCCGCAGGCCTCCGCGTGCTCAAAACTCAGGGCCAGCAAGGCCAGCATGGCGTTGGACGGATTCACCGATCCAAACATCGCCTGCACCGCCTCTTCGGTGGCGATCTTGTATTTGATCCGCGCCTCGGCAAAGCGGCGGTCCAGCTCCGCGACGTCCGTGAGAGCGAGTCCGATCAACCGCGCCCGCGTCTCCGGGGTGTCCTTCAACCATTCATGTTTTGTCGCCAGCGCCTTCACCTCCTCGATCTGGCGCGCCCAGGTGTCGAGCTGCCACGAGGTGTTGGCGTCGACCCGCTTCACCGCGGCAATCGTCGCCCGGTCCAGCAGAGCCGCCAGCCGCTCGACGCCATCGTCTTCGGCCAGCACGGCAGCGGCCAAATCGGCATCCACGATCTGCCCCCGCCACCGGTAGCGCGTGCCTTTACCCGCGATGCCAGTCCAAGCCAAGGCACTCAGGATCTCATCGCGATACTCGGCGGGCAGTGACTTGAAGCCGTTGGCGGTCTCGAGCGCCTGCACCTCTTCGAGCCAATCGCGCTCATGGTGGAGGGCGGAACGCGTCTTGCCCAACACCTCCAGCAAGGAGCCCGCCGGGGGCTTTTCCGCCACCCACATCGCCACCCCCTCCCGCCAATGCTCCGGCGTCAGCAAGCGCCGCGCGGTGTCCGCGACCGTGAGCTGCTCACCGTGAAATTTGATCAAGACCGTGGACCGCGGCAGGTCGTAGCGCTCAAACGGCGCGTCCCCTTCGAGCCACGCCATCACTTCCTTGGCGCCCCAGCGCGCGTCCCGCACCGAGGTCAACAAGCCTCGCAGCAACACCCGCACTTGCACCGGCAGATCGGTCATGTGCTCCACCCCGCCCGCCCGCGGATCTTTGGCGTTCTCCTCCTTGAGCATCTGCTCGGCGTGCCGCCGCACATAGTCGTTGCTCCGCGGCAGGTCCCGCCCCAGCGCGTGCGCCATCACGGTGTGGCCCAACCACAGTTCCTGGATGAGCCGACCCAGTGTCCACCAATCCCAGGCTTTCAGCCCGTCGTCCGCTTTCATGCGGTAAAGGCCCAAGCCTTCCGGCGGCACCCGGGTCACATCCGTCGGCACCGGCACAAGATTCCCATCCGCCGCCACCTTGGTGGACAACTCCACCCGCGTAAGCCGGGCATCGCCCATCGCGGAATCGGAGAGCACCACGCGCTCGGCGCTCAATTGCAGGTAAACCAAATCGCGCTCGTGCAGCGCCGCCAGCGCCTTGGCCAGCGGCCGCACCAACTCCGCCACGTCATCGGTGACCAGCTTCGCCGTCGAAAGCCGTTCCTCCAAGGTCGGCCCCTCGACCGGTTGCCACACCTCCACCCGACCATCGTCCTCGATGACCGATTCGAGTAAAACCGGGCCGCCCGGCAGCGGCGGATCGCTCAACGCCGCCCATACCTCGCGCCGCGTCTCCGAATCGGCCGATTCCGCCAACCGCCGCAAACGCACCGGCACCCCGTCCTGCTGCCGCACCCCGGCAAACACCCGGCCTCCCCCCGAGGCCGGCAGCTCTTGCTCAACCAGATATCGCCCCTGCCAAACCTTCCCCGGCGCCAGACTTCCCAGCGCAGAAGCGGAAGCCTCCGGCGAAGCAGTCGCTGCGCCGGCTGTCATCGAGCCGAGATCTTGGGAAGCCATTAGCCTTCTCCCATCGACACAGCCGATGCGTCGCTTAACCCACCAACTCGCACCCTTGTTTAATAGGGTATACACCCCATTTTGATTGCCAAAATAGTTGTAATTGCATGCAAATTGCCTCAACACCGCCGCGCTGGCCGGCACCCTTCAATCTTCCCTCATACCTTTCTCCGCTAAGTGAACGACCTGCTGCTCACAATCGGGGTGATCGCCTTGGCCATCGTTGTCGCCATGATCATCACCGTCTGGCGCATCCGCCGCATCCAATATCCGCCTGAACTGCGATGGCCCAGTGAAAAGGAGCGCGAGCGGGCTCGCCGCCGTCACCGCAAGTCGCGCCGCGGCTCATCCTCGGAAGGCTAGGGTGTGTCTGGGAAAGACGAGGGGCCATCGCTGGAAACGCAGCCGGTGGCAGGCAAGACGGAACCGGGCTGACTGTGCCCGTGGGCACAGTGGTCCGGTGACAACGCCGCCTGCCGCCGGCTCCGTCTTGCCTGGCACGAGGCGCTTTTCCCACTCACGCTGACCCTTCGTCTTTCCCAGACACACCCAAAAGTCCGCGCAATTCAGCGTTTCCATTCCGACGGACGGCGGTCGAAATAGGCGCCCTCCCATGCCTCAGACCGCAGACCTGCGCATCCGCGCCTCCAAGCCCCTCATCGCCCCCGGCGTGCTCGCCGAAGACATGCCGCTGCCGGAAGTCACCGCCGGCCAAATCAACCGCGCTCGACGTGACATCGCGGCCATCATGCGCGGGGAGGACGACCGCCTGCTCGTCATCACGGGCCCCTGCTCCATCCACGACCCCGCCGCCGCCCTCGACTACGCCCAGAACCTTCGCGCCGCCGCCGACCGCCATGCCGACACCTTGCTCGTCGCCATGCGCGTTTATTTTGAGAAACCCCGCACGGTCGTCGGCTGGAAGGGGCTCATCAATGACCCCGACCGCGACGGCTCCTACCGCATCAACCAAGGCCTGCGCCTCGCCCGCCAACTGCTCATCGACATCAGCGCGATCGGCCTGCCCATCGCCACCGAATTCCTCGATACCACTCTCGGCCAATACTACGCCGATGCCGTCAGCTGGGCCTGCATCGGCGCCCGCACGGTCGAAAGCCAAATCCACCGCGAGCTCGCCTCCGGCCTCTCCATGCCGGTCGGATTCAAAAACCGCACCGACGGCAACCTCCAGGTCGCCGTCGACGCCATCCGCTCCGCCGCCCAACCCCACTGGTTTTCCAGCCTCACCCGCGAGGGTGCCCCTGCCATCATGGGCACCTCCGGCAACACCGACACGCACCTCGTTCTGCGCGGCGGCACCGCCGGACCCAATTTCAGCGCCGACCACGTGCGCGAAGCCACCACCCTGCTGGCCAAACACCAGCTGCCGCCGCACGTCATGGTCGACTGCAGTCACGCCAACAGCGGGAAGGATCCGGCCCGCCAACCCGAAGTCGCCGCCGCCTTGGCCGCGCGCATTGCCGCCGGTGACCGCGCCATCGCCTCAGTCATGCTCGAAAGTCACCTCATCGGCGGCGCCCAATCGATCGATGCCTCGCCCCTCACCTACGGCCAAAGCATCACCGACGCCTGCCTCAGTTGGGAACAAACCCTGCCGGTCCTAAGCCAACTTGCCTCAGCCGTGCAGGCCCGGCGTCAGGCCTAGTCCGTATCCATCTCCCCGGAGTAATCGCAGCTAGCCCAACTCATCGCGCATTGCGATGAAGTCCGGGTCCGTCCGCGCGCTGTCGCGGTAGTCGGCATCCAGTTCGATCGCGCGCGCCAGGCGCCGCCGCGCTTCCGGCTTGTCCCCCAGGAGACAGGCATAACACGCCAGGTTGTAGTGCAGCACCGCGCAGGGCTCCGCGAGTTGCGGCTCCGCCTCCCGCAACACGGCCTGCGCTTCCTCGATCCGCTCCAACTCGCGCAACGCGTAGGCCCACGAGATCCAGCCTTGCTCCGCCCCCGGATTCAGCCGCGCCGCCTTTTTGGCCACCGTCGCCAAACGCGACCACTGCTTGGTCTCATGAAACAACGCGATCCACAGCAACTGCACGTCCGGCGTGTTGGCATCAGCCCGCTCGATCGCCCGCAACTCCGCCGCCGCCTCCTTCGCCATCCCGAGCGCGAGATAACCGGAGGCATATTCGAGCCGTCGACGCGTGGGGATCATCCGCTCAAAACGAAGCCACTCCGGTGAACGGGACAACGACAATGCACTTCCGAGCCGACCCGTTGCCGCCTACGATCCAAGCCGATGAACCCCCGTTACCCCCTCGTCCTGCTCGCCCTCTTCACGCTCTCCGCCCTGCCCGGTGCCCGGGCCGACCACCACCAAGCCACCGCGCTCTTCAACGGCAAAGACCTGAGCAACTGGTCCATTCAAAACCACGGCCAGTTCTCCGTGCAGGACGGCCTGCTCCACGTGAATCGCGGCACCGGCTGGCTGCGTTCCGACAAAACCTACGGCGATTTCACGCTCACCCTCGAAGTTCGCTTCGACGAAGCCCGCGCCAACAGTGGCATCTTCATCCGCACCGCGCCGACCAGCCATGCCGACGAGAACGGCTGGCCCGACAACGGCTTCCAGGTTCAGTGCATGGACACCGCCGAAGGCGAAAACCCCATCGGCGCGCTGATTGAATACGGCGCCGGTCCCTTCGAGGAACTCTTCAATCACGCCACCATCGCCGGCGCGCTCAAACCGGCCGGCGAGTGGAACACGCTCGAAATCACCTGCGAAGGTGACCGCGTCACCACGCACCTCAACGGCACCCTCATCCTCTACGCCCAAGGTCTTTCCCGCCCCACCGGCCACATCGGCATCCAAGGCGAAAAGGGCCTGCTCTGCTTCCGCAGAATCGAGATCGAGGAACGCTGAGCGATCCGTCGCCTCAACCTTCCGCCGAGGCCAGCTGCCCGCAGCCGGCGGCGATGTCGATGCCGCGGCGCTGGCGGATCGTGCTGGGCAGGCCGTAGGTGGCGAGGATCTCCTGGAAGCGTTTCGCCGCCGCGTTGTCGCTGGGGGCGCCGCCGTATCCGGATGTTGGATTCAAGGGGATGAGATTCACCTGGCCGGGCACGGTCTGCAGGAGCTGCCCCACCGCGTGCGCGTCCTCGGGGCGATCGTTTTCCCCTTCGATCAGGGTCCACTCAAAGAAGATGCGGCGCTGCATGGTCTCCGCGTAGGTGCGGCAGGCATCCATCAACGCATCGAGCTGCCACTTGCGCGCCGCGGGCACGATGGCCGCGCGTTTTTCCTGAGTCGCCGCGTGCAGGGACACCGCCAAGTAGATCGGCTGCCGCTCCCTCGCCAGGCGCAGGATGCCCGGCACGACACCGACGGTGCTGAGCGTGATCTTCTTCGCGCCCAGCGCCAGACCGCCCGGTTCGCGCAGGATCTGGGTGGCTTTGATGACCGCGTCGTAGTTGTGCAGCGGTTCGCCCATGCCCATGAGCACGATGTTGCGCAGGCGTTCATGACGGTGGTGGGGCGACTCGTGGTCGGACTCCGCCAAGGCCGGTGTGTCCGGGGCCGTCTCACGCAGGACGCGGTCGACATGCAGCGCCTGCGCGACGATTTCGGCGGTGGTGAGGTGGCGGGTATAGCCCATTTGGCCGGTCGCACAGAACACGCAGCCCATCGCACAGCCCACCTGCGAACTGATGCAGGCCGTCACGCGGCCCGAGTAGCGCATGAGCACGGTCTCGACTTTGTGCCCGTCGCGGAGTTGCAGCAGGTATTTGCGGGTGAAGCCGTCGCTCGAGTGCGTTTCGCGCGCAATTGGCAACAGTTCCGCTGTTGTCTCCGCATCCAAGCGCTCGCGCAAGGCGACCGGCAGGCCGTAGATCGCCTCCCAATCGGTGCGGCCATGCAGGTAAAGGTGCCGCCAGATCTTGCCCGCATGCACCGGCTTGAAGCCCCATTGCTCCACCAACGCCCCCAACTCGGTCCGGGTCAGGCCGAGGAGGTGCAGTTTGGCAGAGGCGTTGGCAGCGGCGGTCACAAACGGCACTAGGCCACAGTCCGCCGGACCACGTCACGCCAAAGTTTACTCGTCCCGCGGTGGCTCTTCGGGCGGCTCCCGGCGCAGCTGCTCCAGTTGGGCCGGATGTTCCTCCAACATCTCGCGTTCCGACATCCGGCCCGTCAGCCACGCCAGGTTCATCGGGTAGACATCGGGGTTGAAGATCACGAAGTAAAAGTGCCACACCACGATCGCGAGTGTCGCCAGGATCGCCTCATAAAAGTGCACCGTGCGCGCGATGTCGTAACCCAGTTTGGTGAACAGCCCCATGGTGGTGTTCTCGAACCACAGCACGACACCGGTCAGCGCCATGAGCAGGGTGCCCCAAACCATGGCCCAATATTCGGTCTTCTCGATGTAACTGAAGCGACCAAACGCCGGCTTCTCGCGCGCAAGACCGAGGTTGTAGCGCAACACTTTCCACGGGTCCGTCACATCCCGCCAACGCGGCCACAGGTCGCGCAGCAGCGCGCGGCCGGGTTTGGTGCCGCCCAGGTAAACCGCGTGCCACAGCCCCGCCGCGATCAGGACCACGCCGGAAACCCGGTGCAGCAGACTGCGCCACTCAAAGGCATTTTCACTCAGCCCGCGGATCGCCACCACCCACCACGCCTCCGGGAAGCGCAGCATGAAGCCGGTGACCACCAGCAACATGAAACTCACTACCAGCACACCGTGCTGCAGCCGCTCGTGCACCGTCATGCGCAGATACAGGCGATGCGCCACCACCGGCTCGGCCACGAGGCCCTTTTGCATGGCGAGCTTGCGGCGGATCTTCTTGGTGAAATCGAGACCGTTGTGCAGCAGCATGCCGCCGACCACGATGACGATGAGGAAGGTGTAGACGGTCGACACCCAGTAGAGGACCAGTCCGCCGTCACCCGCCTCCGCTGCGGCATCGGCCTGCACATGCACCCGCCCCTGGGTAAAGCGGGCGTTGGCGCCGGGGTGACACTCACCACAGGTGAGCAACAGATTGTCGCGGTGCACGGTCGAGGTCGGGTCGAGGTGCGATTTGATGTCGTGCACCGAGTGGCAACTCGCACAGTTCACCACCTCGACCGCGCCGCCCCGCATGGCCAGTCCGTGATAACTGTCGGAGAAGGTCTTGAAGGTGTTGGAAGCCAGGCCGTATCGGGCCGTGAGGCGCAGTGAGTCGTGGCAACTCGCGCACACCTGCTGCGCGACGTTGCGCTCGTGCACCGGCGACAAGGGATCGGTGTGCGGCGTGATGTTGTGCTCGCCGTGGCAGTCGGTGCAAGTCGGCGAATCGAGGTTGCCCCGCGCCAGTCCGGCGGCGTGCACGCTCTCCCCGAAGGCTGCGCCGATTTCCTCATGGCACGCCGCGCAGGTTGCCGCGACGTGAACCTTGGCCGTCTGCGCGTCGGCCACCGTCGCGCGGTTCATCTCGTGCGCGCCGTGACAATCGACGCAACTCGCGCTGTCCTCGCGGCCTGTCAGCAACAGCGCGCCGTGCACGCTCTCCGCAAACGTGGCGACAAAGCGCGAACCGAGCACCGTGCGGCCCGCCACCGCCTCGTCCTGCACATGGCAGGCCTCGCAGTTGCGCACCTCCGCCAGCTTGCGCGCCGCGAGGTGGTCGCCGTTGCGCCAGCCTTCCGGTTCGCGGTGGCAGCTCAGGCAGTCCGGCGCCTCGATCGTGCCGGCCAACAATTCGCGCCCGTGCGCCGAATGCGTAAAGTGCGCCGACTCCTCCTCGTGACAGACGCCACAGGCCACGACCTGGGTCGCGCGGTTGAAGGCGAAAGCATCGTCGCTCGGCGACACCGTGTCGTGCGAGCCGTGGCAGGCCGTGCAACGCGTGTCCTCCCCCTCCGGCACCTCCTCCAGCGCGAGGCGCGGATGAAAACGGTGCGACTCCCCCACCGGATCGTGACAACTGAAACAATCGACCGGTGCGCGCTCATCCACCGCGCGATGGGGACTCGCTTCGAGGTCGATCGCATCGTGACAGTCGAAGCACTCCCACGAGCCATGCACCGAATCGGCCACGTGTTGCGCGTCCACCAGAAACGTCGCCAGATCCGGCGCATCGCGTTGCGCGACTTCGGGATCCGCATGGCAACGCAGGCAATCGGCGTCGTCGGCCGTCAAACGTCCCGCCGACGCCAGCGCGATCGACGCCAGTGCCACCACCGAGACAAACCGGCGGACACGTCTCATGGCCCGATCCTAAACGGATTCCATTGCCGCAGAAGCTCCGCAGCGCGGCGGCGCGCAATTTGAACCGCGGATAATGTCCCAGATAAGGGGAACCCCGAACGATTCTGGGAACGCCGAGAGGCAACGCACCGGGCTCACCGAGCCCGGCTAAAATGCCAACTTCAGCCCGGGCTGTAGCCGGGGTCGGTGACCCCGGTCGCGATTGTCGGCGCGTTTCGCTACACCAGCGCCGAAGCCAGCGCGTCGTCGATCGGGACCGACTGGCGCTGCCGCTCGAGGAAATAACTCACCTCGGTGTAGCCCACGCCGCGGAGCGTTGCCAAAGCCTCGCGGTAGCGATCCCCCACCCGGTGAGGCACGTGCGCATCGGCGCCGATGACGACCGGAATGCCGCGCACCTGCATGAGCGCGAGCATGTCGCGGCCCGGGTTCATTTCCGGAAGCGCCTTGAGCAGTCCGCTGGTGTTCAACTCCATCGCAACGCCCGTCGCGGCGATGCGGTCGAGCGCGCGTTCGACGTCGGGCCGGATGCGGGCCCAGTCCCACGCCTGCGGCGGCATGTTCTTGACCAGGTCGGGATGTGCGAGCGTATCAAAAAGACCGGTCTCGGCGGCCTGCGCGAGTTGGTCGAAGTAGGCCTGTTGAAAACTCAAGGCGTCGCCCGTGTAGAAGCGCTCGCGAAACTCCGGCAACTGCGCGTGGATCGAGCCGAGCACGTGATGCAAGGGGTGGCGGGCGTGCAGGTTTTCCAGCCACGGCTCGAGGCCGGGAATGTAGTCACTCTCCAACCCCACCCGCACGTCGACGCGATCGGCGTAGCACTCGCGTGTTTCGGCGATCATACGGTGGTAGAGCTCGTATTGCAGCGGATTCATGCGCACGGAGGCGCTCATGCGATCCGGCAACGGACAGTGGCAGGTGAAAATGATGCCCTTCAGCCCGGCGCGAATCGCGGCCTCGGCGTATTCGTTGGGCTCACCCTCGGCATGATTGCACAAGGGAGTGTGGCAATGGGACTCGTATAACAGCGGCGTGGACAAGACCGGCTAACAAGCAGGAGCCCGGCCCAGGGCGCAAGCCGGGGTGTGGGGTTAAGGGCGCAGCCCACCAATCTTTATTCTTTCCTCTTTATCGTTCTCTTTCTCCGCGTTGCCCGGAATCCGCACGCCGCACGGCCAGTGGGGATAAAGAGAAAGCTAAGGAAGAAAGAGAAAGAGCCGGCGCGGGTAGGGCCCTCAGCCCTCAAACGTCGTCAGCAACTGCGCGTATATCTTCGCGGTGTTGATCAGGTCCTTCACCCGGGCGCGTTCGTCGATGGCGTGGATGTCCTTGCCGCCCGGACCGTAACCGAGTGTCGGGATGCCGCATTTGGCGGAGAAGAAGTGCATGTCGTTGAAGCCCGACGATACGCTGAACACCGCCGGGCGGCGGCGCACCTGGCTGACACATTCGGCGACGCGGCTGAAGAACGGGCCTTCGGGGGCGTTAAAACACGGGTGGTTCTCGGACACCTTTTCGATGCTGATGCGACAGCCCGGGATGGTGGCCGCGACGCGCCTGAGTTCGGCCCGCAGGTCCTTTTCCGCCGCGGCGGCGGTCTCGATCGCGATCACCCGCCGGTCGATGCTGAAACGGCCTTCCGCCGGCACGGTGTTGATCTTGCCGCCCGGCCCCTGCGCGAACACACCGCCGAGGTTGATTGTGGGCCGCATCACCTTGCCGTCGGGCGCGGTGAAGGTGCTGGCCGCGAGGCGTCTTTTGTAGTCCTCGAGTCCGAGGACGAGCGCGGACATCTTTTCCAGTGCGTTCACGCCGAGCTCCGGTTGGGAACCGTGCGCCGCCTTACCGTGCACCACGACCTCGAGCCAGGTGACACCGTTGTGGCCGCAGCAGACGTGATCGCCCTCGCCGCCCTCCATCACGATCGCGTAGTCGGGCGAAATGGGCGCGTGGTTCACCAACCACTCGGCGCCGAGCACGGAATCGGTTTCCTCATCGGCGGTGAAGGAGACTTCGACGTTGAGCCGGGGCGCGACGCCGGCTTCGCGCAGCGCCCGCAGCGCCAGCAGCAGCGCCGCGATCGAACCCTTCATGTCGGCCGTGCCGCGTCCGTAAATCCAGTCCCGGTCCACCACGCCGCTGAAGGGGTCCTTGTGTCGCCATTTTCCGGATACCGGCACCACATCGTAGTGGGCGTTAAAATGCAGCGTGCGCTTGGCGCCGGGCACCTTCCATTTGCCCAGCACGTTGTAGCGCGGGAAGTCCCACTGCGCCGGTGGCAGCGCGGCCTTCTGCGCGGCGCGCGGCACGTTGAGCCGACGGGCGCTCAACCCGGTCTCCTGCAACTTCGTCACCAACAGGCGCGTCATGACATCGTAGTCGCGCCCGGGCGGATTGGTGGTGTCGATGCCCACCAGCTCACCCAACAGGGCGGTCAGACGCGGCGCACTGGAATCGAGGATGGCGGCGGGGGCGGAGGTGCTCATGGCGAAGAACTGCAGCCTGCGTGAACCGCGCGCGGTCACAAATCCGATTTTTCGCCAATAGATGCGTTTTGACAGAGGGAAACGCCCTAATCACGGTCGCCACAAACATGGCCGATCTCGCCTCGCTGCGCAAAGACTACACGCTCGCCGGACTCAACGAGCAGGACCTTGCCCCGAGCCCCTTCCAACAATTCGAACGTTGGTTTCAGGAAGCTCGGGACGCCGAGGTCATTGAGCCCAACGCGATGACGCTCGCCACCGCGACGCCCGACGGCGCGCCGTCGGCCCGCACCGTTCTGCTGAAGGGCTTCGATGAGCAGGGGTTCGTGTTCTTCACCAACTACGAAAGTCGCAAGGGCCAGGAGCTCGCCGCCAACGCGCGCGCCTGCCTCGTCTTCCCCTGGCTCGCGCTTGAACGCCAAGTGAAGATCGGCGGCACCGTCGCCCGCGTCTCCCGCGACGAGACCGCCGCCTATTTTGAAACGCGTCCGCTCGGCAGCCAACTCGGCGCCTGGGCCTCGCCGCAAAGCGAGGTCGTGCCCGATCGCGCCGCACTGGAAGCCGCCCGGCGCATCGCCGAGGAACGCTTTGCCGGGCAGGCGATCCCGCCGCCGCCGCATTGGGGCGGTTATCGCGTCGCCCCCACGACCATCGAGTTTTGGCAAGGCCGTCCCAGCCGCTTGCACGATCGCCTGCGCTACCGCCGCCACGGCGATGGCTGGATCATCGAACGCCTGGCGCCCTGAACCCCCGCGCCCTCCCCTCCGGTGCCCTCACGTTCCGCCAAACCCCAGCCCTCCCCGATTCCGTCGCCGCCGTCGTCGCTGCTGGCGGCGGTGTTCAACAACCTCGCCGAGGGCGTCTTCATCGCCGACTGCGAGTTCAAGCGCGGCGGCCTCACCCTGCGGCACGTCAACCCGACACTGTGCCAGATCACTGGATACAGCGCCGCGGAACTGATCGGGCGCGGGCACACCCGTCTGCATCCGTCGCGACCCGACGTGCAGGCCCAGCGGCGTTGGTTCCAGCACATCCTCGAGTCCGAACCCTACGCCTCCGAGGGTTACATCAAGACCAAGGACGGCCGCACCCTCTACGCCTCCTGGTCCCTGCGCGGCCTCACCGACGACGCTGGCCAACTCACCCACGTGATCGGCACCTACCGCGACATGACCTCGCATCGCCACCTGCAGGAAGCGCTGGTGCACTCGCAGCGACTGGATGCGGTCGGCCGCCTCGCCGGCGGCGTGGCCCACGATTTCAACAACCTCCTCTCCGTCATCAACGGCTACTGCGAAATCCTGCAGCACTCGATCGGCGACAACAACAAGGCCCGCAAGGAGGTCGAGGAGATCCACCAGGCCGGCCAACGCGCCTCCGGCCTCGTGCGCCAGTTGCTCGCGTTCGGCCGCCGCCAGGCGCTCGACCCGCGCGTCATCGACCCGAATCGCCTGGTGCGCGAGAACATCGACATCCTCAGCCGCCTGCTCGGTCCGGAGCGCTCCCTCGAACTCGCGCTCGCCGATCACATCGGCAACATCCGCGTCGACCCCACGCAGCTCCAACAGGTGTTGCTCAACCTCGTGCTCAACGCCCGCGATGCGACCGGCCCAGGTGGACGCGTCGTGATCGCGACCGATCGCCGCCGGGTCACCGCCGGACTCAACCGCCGCATCACCGACCTCCAACCGGGCTCCTACGTCACCCTCGCGGTGAGCGACAACGGCTGCGGCATGGACGAGTCGACGCAGGCCGTGTTGTTCGAACCGTTCTTCACCACCAAGGACGAGGGTATGGGCACCGGCCTCGGCCTCGCGCTCGTCTACGGCGTGGTGCAGCAAAGCAGCGGTCACATCGTCGTGCGCAGTTCGCCGGAAGTCGGCACCACCTTTGAAATCTTTCTGCCCGAGGTGGAGGAGGACGCCTCGCCCGCGATCGGCACCCTCGCACCCCTGCCCGTCACGCGCGGCCGCGAGTCCCTCCTCGTGGTCGAGGAGGACAATGTCGTGCGCAAGATGGTCGAGGGCATTCTCACCGCCGACGGATACGACGTCATCGCCACCGCCTCGCCGGCCGCCGCGCTCGTGGAGATCAAGCGCCTCGCCAAGGCCGTCCACCTCGTCATCGCCGACACCTCCGATCCGTCCACGGACACGATCGACATGATTCGCTCCCTCCATCATGCGCAGACCGGTTTGCGCGTGCTGTGCACGCCGCATCGCGAGTCACCGCCGATCGACTTCATCCACAAACGCCGCGTGCTCACCCTGCCCAAACCTTTTGCGCTCAGCACGCTGCTCCACGACGTGCGCCGTTTGCTGGATTCGGAGGAATGAGCGCGCTCGCCTCCGGCGCCTTTTCGTTTCAGCCTCGCCGCCATGCGCCTCTTCCTCATCCGCCACGCTCACGCGCTCGCCGCGGATGATGATGCCCAGCGCCCCTTGAGCGAACGCGGCCGCCAGCAGACCGCACATGTCGCCTCCTTTTTTCGCACCAACGGTCACCTGCGCGCCGCCCAGATCTGGCACAGCCCCTTGCTGCGCGCCTACGAAACCGCCGCCGGCCTCGCCACCGGCCTCGACCTCGACGCGCCGCTGGTCGAAACCGACGGTCTCAGCCCGTTCGATGACCCGAAGTTCATGGCCGACCGCCTCGCCGCCTACCCACCGGTGCACGACCTGGCCATCGTCGGCCACGAACCGCATCTCGGCACCCTCGCAAGTCTCCTCGTGAGCAACCGCGCTTCGCCGACGCTCTTTCATTTCAAAAAGGCCACCGTGCTTTGCCTGCGCCGTTCCGACAAAACCCACGGCGCGAGCGATCGCCCGCGCTGGCGCGTCGACTGGCACATCCCGCCGGGTCTGATCCACGAGATCTAAGCGGGAATCGGCAACCGCCGCCCTAGCTCGCGCCAAAGAGCTGTTCCAGCAGGGTCTTCGCCGCGGAATAGTTGAACGGCTTCTGCAAAAAGCCATCGAGCGGTTCGACTTGTTCGAGGCCCTCGATGTCCGACTTGATTGAACCGGAGATGAGCACGATGCGCAGGTCCGGCTGGTGTTGGCGCAGCGACTTGATCGTTTCGATGCCGTCGCGGCCAGGCATCGAGTAGTCGACCAGCGCCAGGCCGAACGGACCCTGATCCCGCGCGGCGATTTCGCCGGCTTCACCATCCGCCGCGCACACGACCTCCAGGCCAAGTTGGGTGATCAACATCGAACCGAGATCGCGCACCGTTTGGTCATCATCGATGAACAAGACGCGACGCGGCACCGTCGGTTTGGCGGCGCTCGAGGCGTCCGCGGACGCCGCCGGCACCGCGGACAAGGTCTCGAAGATCGGTCGGGTGTTGTCGTCGGGATCATCCGTGCCCGGCAACGCCGGCAGGAACAGTTCGACGCGGGTGCCACCCGCCGGAGCCGGTTTCAAGAGCATGCCACCATGCCGCCGCCGCACCCATCGTGCGATCGCCGCGAGGCCCAGTCCCATGCGACCCGGTTTGGTGGTGAAGAAGGGTTCGAAGGCCCGCGCCCGCGTCTCATCGCTCATGCCCGACCCGTCGTCCTCCAACGCAAAGAGCACATGAGGACCAGGTTCGATCATGGACATCTCCGGGGTGATTCCGATTTGCGCAGCCTCGATCGTCTCCGGCGTGATTGTGAGTGTGAGGTGGTTGCCCCCACCGGCGATCGCGTCGAGCGCGTTGAAGGTGAGATTAGCCAGCGCGACCTGCAGGCCGCCCAGATCGGCGCGCACCCGCGGCAAGTGCGGCGCCAGCTCGAGCGTGAGCGTCGCACCACGCCCCACGCAGGCGGCGAGCAGCGGCTCGATCTCGGTGCGGAAGCGCCGCAGGAAAACCACCTCGCGTTCCGCCGTGCGCCGGCCCGCCGCGACCATGAGTTGGTTGCACAGCCCCGAGGCGCGCTGGCTCGCGGCGTTGATCTGCGAGAGATACTGGCGCATCTCGGCGGGGGTGAGGTGGTTGATCTCCTCGACCGCGCTGGCGTAGCCCATGATGCCGACGAGCATGTTGTTGAAACTGTGCGCGACGCCGCCCGCCATGCGCCCGAGCGCGGCCTGCGACTGCAGGTCCACACACCGTTGTTCGATCTCCCGAGCCGTTTCCCGCAAGGCCTCGACCTGCTTCAATTCGGCCCGCGCCGCGTCGAGTTCGCTCAGGGCCTTTTCGACCGCGATCTGCTGCAGCTCCCATTCACTGTGCAAGCGCTGTTGGTGGCGACGATCCGACTGCGCCCGGCCCAAGGCAAAGCGATAGGCCACGACCCCCACGACGACCGCACCCGTCAGCATCGTCGCCCACGTCGCCGCGACGGAAGCGCTGTTCGCGGCGATCAGCGCGGCGGACCCAAACGCCGCCGCCAACAAGGCCGTGACCAAAGCCAAGCTACCGGCAAATGCCTTGGGGTCATCACTGTCAGGCGGGGTAACAGACGGCACGTCCGCAAGAACATCGAAATTTCACTGCCCACGCCAACTGCAAACTGCACGGCTTGCAGGATGTGCCGCCGCGAAAAAGGCCTGACGCCATGCGCGAATTGCTACCCTGTTTTGAAACCGGCTCGTTTCTCCAGCGTCGCCCGCCCGCTCCCCCCCATGGCCCTCGACCTTCTCTCCGACCGCACCGACACCGCCGCCGCCAACATGGCGGCCGACCTGTTGCTGCTGCAGCACTACCCGCGCCGCGACCACGCTCGTTTTCGCCACTATGAATGGCGCCGACCCGCGGTGACCTTCGGCACGAGTCAGAAAATCGCCTGGGTGCGCGAGCACCTGCCCGCCGACAACGACGCGGTGAACTTCGATCTCTGTCGTCGACCCACCGGCGGCGGCATCGTCGACCATCGGGGCGACTGGACGTATGCGCTGGTCATCCCACGGGGCCACGATCTCGGCGACGCCCGCGCCACGGTCGCCTACGAAACCATCCACCGCGCGGTGGCCAACTGCCTGCAGCAACAGGACACGCCCGCCGCGCTCAAAGACGTTTGCGAACCCTGCGGCGACGACGAAGCGCGCGGCCCCGGGGTGTGTTTCACCAAACCGGAGTTGCACGACGTCATCCACACCAGCACCGGCGCCAAGCTCGCCGGCGCGGCGCAAAAGCGATCGAAGCACGGTCTGTTGTTCCAAGGCTCCATCGCCCGCGGCCCTTGTGGGGCGATCGATTGGGAGCGGTTCCATGCCGATTTCACCCGCGCGCTCGCCGAGTTGCTGGCCCTGCCAATCAGCGAAACCCCTTGGCCGGAAACGTGGGACGACGTGCTCGACGATCTCGCTGAATCCTACACCACCCCTGAATGGATCGAGCGACGTTGAGGGCGACGCGAATGCACCACTCCACCGCGGTTTTACACCGAGGAAACAAAGGAGCAACGGAGGGCTGCATGAGCTCACGCGCCTTCGCTCGATCCGCCGTCGTGGTGCCACGACCCCACTCCTACGAAAAGCCGCCTTTCTCTGTTTTCCTCTGCTTCCTCCTGTAAAACAAGGCACCTGCCTCCCGGTCCTTCGCTCCCTTCGTTTCCTGCTGTAAAGCCAACCCCGCGTGCATCCGCTTCACGATCTCATCGTCCAGCTCGACATCGCTCACCCGGTGACCTTCACGACGCTCTTTCTGTTGGCGTCGTGGCTGATGATTTGGCGGCTCGAAGCCATGCTCAACCACGGGCTGGCCGGCACCGCGCTCGGCACCCTCGTGGTTCCTTACTGCTCCGGCCTCGGCAACCTGGTTTTTGTATTCCTGTTGTGGCGCGACAACGGCGCACCGGTGGAGATCATGGTCAACAGCCTCGTCAACAACACGACCAACCTCACGTTGCTGCTCGGCCTGCCCGCCCTCATCTGGCCCTTGCACATCGTCGCGTCCCGCGGCCGCGGGGCCGCCAAGAACCAACAGCGCGAACAACGCCTCAGCCGACTGGCCCTGCTTCTCACCCTCGCCGCCGTGTTGTTCTTCACCGGACTGACCTGGGCACTCGGGCGCGACGGTCAACTGGATCGGGGGGACGGCTTCGCGCTCATCGGTGTGTTCCTGTTTTGGCAATGTTTTCAGGTCTACGACGTGCTCAAGGACAACGTGCGCCGGGACCTGCGCTTCGGTGTGCTCTTCTATTTGGATCTCCTGCTCATCGCGCTCGGCGGCTGGGTGATCTACGAGAGTCTCGACGGACTCGTCGCCTACCTCACGGCGGCCGAGGAGGGTTTCTTTTCCGCCGAGCGCCTGGGATGGATCACCGGCTGGCTGCTCGTCCTGCCCAACGCCCTGCTCGCCTTCTACTACGCGTGGCGGCGGCGCGCGGACATCGTCTACACCTCGCAGGTCGGCGACGGGCACATCTGCATTCCGCTTTGCCTAGGACTTTTCGCGGTGCTGCGGCCGGTGCCGCTGCCGGCGTTTTTTCAGACCGCCATGTTCATCCTCGCCGGCGCCGTGATCGTGCACGCCGCGTGTCTGCTGAGCATCGGTCGCCTGCCCCGCCCGATCGCCGGGGTGCTCGTCGGCGCCTACGCGTGGTTCGTCTACGCGGGTTTGATCGCGTAGCAACCGGGCCCCTCAAGCCTCGACCGGATCGCGTCGAAACACTTCGCACAAATCGGCGAAAACTTTTTGCGCCGGCAACCAGGAGCCCCGCGCGCGAATATCCTCCAAGGTCGCCTTGGTGTTGTTCCACCAAAGGTAGACCGCCGGACCCGCCCGCACGCAGGCATCGTAGGCGGTGCCGGGAGCGTCGGCGACAAAGGCAAACTCACCGACCTCGAGACGGCGCCCCTCGAGTTCCGTCTGCAGAGGACGAATGTCGGCGTTGAAGCGCTGGCGGAACGACTCGACCCGCGGCCCCTGATAAGCGGCGAGTCTGGCTCCACCGCCACCGAGGGTGATGACGGCCCATTCGTCGAAGACCACTCCGCCCCCGAGGGTATCCATTCTTTCGGCACAACGGGTGATGAGGGTGCGGGCGTCGCTCAGATTCATGTCTCTTGCTGATGACAAATCCAAGCGCCGGCGCAAGCCTGCACCATGCTGGTCAAGCCGTATCCATATTTTGGATAAACGCGGTTTTGGGGCGCCTGAACGACCAGCAAGAATTCTGCAAGCAAGTATCACTGGATACTTGCAATTGATTCCAAGTGTTTGATGCTCAGGCCACGCGGCGCATGGTGCGCCAAGTGTTCCAACGACCAAAACGTCGGCGGAACAAATGATCAGAACCAACACAACGATCCCCAAAAGGAGACTGCTATGGCTAAAGCCAAAAAGACGGTGAAGAAGGCCGCTGCTAAGAAAGCGCCGGCTAAGAAGGCCCCGGCCAAGAAGGCCGCCGCTAAGAAAGCTCCGGCCAAGAAGGCCGCTGCTAAGAAGGCCCCGGCCAAGAAGAAGGCCCCGGCTAAGAAAGCTGCTGCCAAGAAGGCCCCGGCCAAGAAGGCTGCTGCGAAGAAGGCTCCGGCCAAGAAGGCCGCCGCCAAGAAGAAGTAAGCTGCTTCACCAGACTAAACATCCTAAGCAGCCGCCCGGAAACGGGCGGCTGCTTTTTTGTGCACGCTGCGTCACCAGCGGCCACGAAACGAAAACACGGAACGATAGCTGTAGCCGAGGTCGTTGACCTCGATGCGTAGCGTGGCTGGAAGTCGCGGCCACCGTGGCAGAGGCTTCCAGCCCTTGCATCACGAGCCGCGAAACCCCACCCCGCCTGCGCTCAGTTCAGATCCCACTTGAGCGGCGCCTTGTCCGGCGAACCACCCGCGCCATTGCCCGGTCCCACGAGCTCAAACTCTTCTTCGCCGACACCGTAGGCTTCCTCCGGTGGCAACTCTTCCAAGGGAGCGAATCGTTCCGAGGTAAATCCCAGTTCCTGTTGCTCGGCATGGAAGGGATCTGAGGGGTTGTGCAGCTCTTCCAGCAGCAGACCCACGGTCGCGGAGTCGCCACCCTTCACGACCTTTTCCCGCCCCAGAAACACCTCGCGAATGGTGTAGGTCTCCCCCTTCGTCGGGAGCTGCTTGTAAAGCGCCCGAATCATATCGGAGAAGGTGTCGTTGATGCAGACGACGCGTTGACCTTTGACCATAGCGCACCAACCGAAAGCGCCGGACCGCTTTTGGCAATGCCGCAGAATCGGGCCGGCACCACCGGTGGTCGGCTTCGCTCAACCGCCTTCCGGATTCGCTTCGCGGCTCCAGTCGCGCTGGGTGCCGAGCGGCCCGACCGGATCGATCACGCGCGCCGCCGGCGGCGTAACGTGCGACGTCATTTTGAAGAGATCCTCGCGGCGATCGAGTCGCGGCGTGACGGTGCCGAGTTCGCGCGCTTCATGCAGGTCGTCGAGATCGAGGTCACAGATCAACACGGTCTCTTCGTTGGAGTCCGCTTCGGCCGCGATGCCGTCACGCGCGAAGGCGTAGTCGGACGGCGTGAAGACGGCGGCCTGCGCGTAGTTCACGTCCATGTTCTCCACATCCGGCAGGTTGCCCACATTGCCCGCCAGGGCGACGTAGACCTGGTTCTCGACCGCCCGCGCCTGGCAGCAATAGCGCACCCGCAGGTAGCCTTTGCGGTCGTTGGTGCAGAACGGCACAAAGATAATCTCCACGCCGTGATCAGCGAGATGACGCGCCGCTTCGGGAAACTCAGAGTCGTAGCAAATGAGCACGCCGATCTTCGCGCCGGGCGTTTCGATGACTTGCAGCGAGTTGCCGCCGTTGATGCCCCACCAGTGCCGCTCGTTCGGGGTGATGTGGAGCTTCGGCTGTTCATGGATGCTGCCGTCGGGCAGGCACACCGTGCAGATGTTCTGCAGCTCCTTGCCGACCTTGGTCGGATGACTGCCGCCGATGATCGTGACACCGTATTTGACCGCGAGGCTCTGCAACAAGCCGACCACCTTGGGTGTGAGTTTCGACAAGCGCTTCATGCCTTCCTGCGGCGACTTGGTGTGCGTGGTGGAAAGCAGTTCGACGGTGAACAGCTCGGGGAAGAGCACGTAGTCGGCATCGCTGTCGGCCGCGACGTCGGTGAAGTAGGTCACTTGGCGCGCAAAGTCGGCGAAGGACGTGATCTTGCGCATCTGATACTGCACGCACGCGACCCGCACCTTTCGCGCGCCGGTCTTGGTCGGACGGTAATCGGGGTTCAACCACTCGATCAGGCTGGCGTGGTTGTGGCTGTTGGGGTCCTTGAGGTAGTTCGGCATGACGCCGCGCAGTTGGAATCCCTCCCGAAGTTGGAAACTGAGCACGAGGTCCCGGAACTCACCGGCCACGACCCGCTCGGCGTATTCCTGCGGCGAGAATTTGTCGGCGTGGTCCTTGTAGTTCCAAAGCCGGCCGCCCGCGAGGATGCGGCGTTTGTTGAGTTTCCGGCAGAGCTTCCGGCGCGCATCGTATAGCGCGGCGCCGACTCCGAGGCCGCGCGCCTTCGGGTGCACATAGACATCGGCGCCGTAAAGCGTGTCGCCGTTGAGATCATGGTTGTTGAAGTAACCGCTGTCCGTGATGCCCGACCACGTGTGATCACGCAGTGGGTCGGGGCCAAGGTTGACGACCAAGGTGGAGGCCGCGCCCACAATCTTGCCCTTCACCTCGGCCACAAACTGCCCCTGCGGGAAGACGCGCAGGTGATTGCTCAGGTGGGACGCGCCCCAGACGATATTGTCGTCGGCGAGCACCGGGTAAGCGGCAATGTTGAGTTTAATGAGGGCGGGGATGTCGCGCAGCGTGGCACGACGCACTTTAACCTTCGCGGGAGCTTTGGCTTTCGGCATGGATGGACCATAGCTGGCCTGGCGCGCTGGTCAATCGACCCCACCAGTGCGTCGCCACCGAAGCGCCGGAAACTTTCATTCCCCTTTCACTTCCCCCGGTCGCCGGAAGATTTCAAGTTGCCCGCACCATGACCGGAAAGCCCCACGTCCCCCGGATCGGTCTCGCGCTCGCACTGACCTTCGCCGTGCTCAGCGGCGCCATCGCCCGGGCCACGCCCCCCACGTCGCCCAGCGACGGTGAAATTTCCGCCGCGTTCCAAGCGCGCCGGACCGAGCTCATCGGGCGCTACCTCGAACGCACACAGGCCGACAACCCCGAGTGGGGCAGCTTGCCTTGGATCGCGGTGAACTTCGCCCAAGGCACGAACCTCGACTGGGCGCGGCATCGCCTGCGCGAACTCACCAAGCAACCCACCGGCGCGATGTTCTGGATGTATCCCATGGTGCTGGTGATGAAGGCCGGTGAACCTCACCTCAACTCCGCGGACTGGGCCGTCATCCGCGAAGCCTGGCGCACCTACTTCCCGTTCCGCGGCGACACCGAGAACCATTGGCTGATGTATTACGCCAGCCTCTACCTCGCCGCCGAAACCTGGCCGAACCTGCCGCCCTCGGCTTGGTATAACGGCAAGTCTTCCGCCGAGAACCGCGCCGAGGCCAAGGCCTACATCCTCGACTGGATCCGCATCACCACCGCCTACGGTCGCGGCGAATACGACTCGCCCAACTACATCGATCCCTACGTGTCCGCCCTCGGCCTGCTCGCTGGCTGGTGCGAGGAGCCCGAGCTCCGGCAACAGGCCACGATGATGCTCGAATATGAGTTGCTCGACTTTGCCGTCGAAGACCTCGGTGGCGTCTACGGTGGCGCCCACAGTCGCATCTATCCGAAACACGCCATGCAACCCGCCCTCGGCGCCTCCAGTGCGTTGGCCTGGCTGCTGTGGGGCCAACACGAGCCCACCCTCAACAGCGCCGCCCTCATCGTCGCGCTCAGCGGGTGGACCCCTCCCCCCATCCTGCAACGCATCGCCACCTACCGCGATGTGCCCTACGAACACCGCGAACTGAAACGCACCCGCTGGCGCATGCGTCACGCCGGATCCGACGCCTTCGAAGTCGGGGACCACATGACCGTTCCGGTCTACAAGACCAGCTACGTCACCGCCGACTACCTGCTCGGCTCCAGCCAAGGCGGCCTGCTCCAGCCCATCCAACAGCAGACGTGGAGCCTCAACTGGTTCGAAGCGAAACCCCTCGGCATCTCCAACACCTTCTTCGCCCTCCACCCGCACTACTCGGCGCGCGAAGGCACGATGTATTTCGGGGCCGAATGGGACGACGTGGTCGACCTCATCGCGCGTTCCAAAGTCGACTACACCTCGCCCGACAAACTCATGAGCGGCTCGCCCTACGAGCAGGTCTTTCAATCCAAGTCCGCCCTCATCGGCCTCTACGACATCGCGCCCGACGCGCCTTTCCAACACATCAACACCTTCTTCTCCCGCGACCTGAAGAACGTGGTCGAGGACGAGTCGGGTTGGATCTTCGCCATCGGCGGACCCAGCTACCTCGCCTACCGCCCCTTCCAACCCGGCGAATGGCGTCCATCCGACTGGACCGGTCTGCTGGCCGGCGGCGCCGGGGCCTGGATCAGCTCCAATCACGACGAATGGGGCGCCGGCCACCGCGTGCGGGTGAGTGAGTATCCGCGCAATGGTTACGTCGTGCAGGTCGCCGCCGCGGCCGATTTCCCGTCCTACGCCGCCTTCCAGGCCGCGGTCAAAGCCCTGCCGCTGACCTTCTCGGTCGACGGTCCGCCGTCCGCGACCTTCACCAGCCTCGACGGCACCGTGCTCTCCGGCACCTACGGCCAGCGCCCGACCATTAACGGCGCCCCCCTGCCCTACGAAGACTGGCCGCTCTTTGAAGGTCCCTTCGCCCAAGCCGCCCGTGAAAGCCATCAGCTCGAAATGCGATTCGGCGCCGAGCGCCGCGAACTCGATTTCGAGGCCTCCGCCACCACCACCCGCATCGTCCCGTCGGCCCCATGAAATTCTCCACCTTCGCCCGTTTCGCGCTGGTCTTCGGCTCCGTCTGCGCCGACCTCAGCTTGGCCGCCGCGCCCGCCACCAAGCTCTTCACCGCGGCCGCCTTTACGAAGGCTCAGCAGAATTCCTCCATCCCCACCGACGCCGGCATCTTCGTGCGGGATGAGGCCGGGGTGTGGTCGTCCTTCGGTCCCAAGATCCAGGCCGTCAACAGCGCGACCGTCGATCCCACCAACCCGGCGCGCATCTTCCTCGCTTGCGGCAACGGCATCGTGCGCTCGCTCGACCGCGGCCAGACCTGGCGCATGGTCACCGGCTGGCGCATCAGCGACGTCTACGAGATCGCCATCGATCCCACCGCGCCCGAACGCGTCTACGCCGCCACCGGTTGGGGTCCGTGGCGCTCCATCGACGGCGGCGAAACCTGGACCTTTGTTGACGCCGGCCTGCCCGAACACTTCACCCGGTCCTTCGCGCTCGATCCGCAAGATCCATCGCGCCTTTTCCTCGGCAACGCCGCCGGTCTCTTTGTTTCGACCGATGGCGCGGATTCCTGGCAACGCGTCCCCGCGGTGCCCGACCGCAACATCCTGCGCGTGCGGCACGGCGCCCCCGGCAGCGGCGTCTGGTTGGTCGGCACCGAGGGTGACGGGGCGTGGCTCTCCACCGATGACGGTCGCACCTGGACCCAAACCGCACCCGCCATCGCGACGGCCAACACCTATGCGGTGGCGGTCGATCCGGCCGACGCGCGCACCCTCGCCGTCGGCGGTTGGGACGTCGGCGTTTGGGTCTCGCGCGACGGCGGCGTGACTTGGTCCCAGCTCGACCGCAGTTTGCCCAGTCCCAATGTCCTCACCCTCGCCTTCGATCCCGCAAAACCCGGTCGCCTCTGGACCGGCACCTTCGAGGAGGGCATCGTCTTCACCGACCTTTCCGCCGGCCCCGATCCGGTTTGGCAAGATGGCGGGGTCGACGGCGCCCTGACCAACGACCTCGGTTTTTTGCCCCTGCCGTAGCCGCGGCCGAGGTTAAGTTGGAAGTTGAAGTTTAAGGTAGGGTCGGACCGCCAATGATTTAGCCCATGCGGCCGCTGCGCCCCATGTTGTCGAAGGCTTCGGCCAGGAACGAGTGGCCCGCCGTCGCCATGTCCGGTTGCACGAGTTCGCGGTGAAGGGATTATTCGCCGCCCGGGGTCCTTACCTGCCGTCCCCTGTCCCCATGAAGATCCTGCTTTCCCTGCTGAACTTGATCTCGCTGGGTCCCCTCCCTGCCCGGTCCGGCCAATTGCCCCCAACCATCTCCGCGTCGAAACCACCCGCAGTCTGTTTCCCCGACCAAGCGTTCGCCAAGGAGGCCCCGTTTCCGGTCGGGGCGCCACTTACTGAAAACCAACCAAGCAACTCCGGTCTTCGACCTTCCGGCACGGCCGTCCGGAACTCTGCACCATGCTTGCTTTTCTCCGCCTGATTCTCTCCGCCTTCGGGGCCTCGGCCGCCCTGCTTTGCGCCCAGGAAGCGAAACCCTACCGACTCTTTGTTGGCGTCGACCTCCTGCTCAAGGACGATTCCGACGCGAAAACCTATCGCCGCGTCGATGCGATCACATCCAACCAAGCGATCATCGACGAACCCGGGCGCCCCGCCATTCCGCTGCGCGACACAGGCAGTTTCAGTTGGAAACACCTGACCAAGATCAGCCGCGCGCCGATCACGATCACAGACTTCGAGCAGCACCGCGCCTACACCCTGCGCAACGACAAGAAGATGCACTACATGTCGACGCAGAACAACATGGCCATTTATCAGCAGGAGAAGGCCGACGCCGCTCGTCTGGAGGCCAGCGAAGCCCGGTTTTCCCAACAAATCGCCCGCGCAGTCTATGTGGATCAGGAGAACGACAAGGTATCCCGAGCCGGTCTCGATGGTGGTCCATTTGGAGGCGCTCCGCCCGCGGGTTATGTCGCCGGCGGCCGCGGCGGCATGGACTTCAATAATCCGGTGGCGGATGGCTTCATGAGCGACGTCGGTGCCGACCTCCGCGGAGCCAATGCCGATGTGATTGAAGCCACCGATGATATGGCCGATGCCCTGCTCGACGTCGCCTCCCGCACCGCCGACCCCACGATGCTGGATCGGATGCAGGGCGTGGAGGAAGGCGAAGGCGCCGACGTCATGGAGCTCACGTTTTCGGTCTCCTCACCCGAACCCATCGCCGATGCCTATGTCGTGGTCATGGGCGCGATCAAGCAAGGCGAGGAGG
>NZ_JBPJGB010000005.1:0-197556 GCF_051209155.1 Actomonas spartinae | reverse complement strand
TCCGAAGTTCATGTTCGTGAGTTCATCGAGATCACGAAAGAGCACATCCATGCCTCCCGAAACCAAGAAAGAGGCTAACCAATCGCCGGAGACAAGGCCGACAAGTCGGCCTGTCTCAGCTTAGACGTTAGGGAACCATGGCGGTAATATTCATAGCAGTTGTATGCGCCCTCCTCGGCTTCGTGTTCTTTTCCTTTGGCATTGGCAATTTGCTCGTCGACCACCTCCCGGTCTTGCGGAAGGCCAATTTGACGGATGATGAAAAGAAGAGAAAGAAGCGGACCGGGTGGAAACTGATCGCGGTTGGCGTGGTAGTGGCACTTGGAGGTTTCACATTCGCGTGGTTTAACGCACTTCCGGGTCCAAGCTTTTCTGAGGTCAAGGAAGCGATGGAATCTCATCTCCAAAATAATGAGCCTGAAGCTGAGTTTAACGGCATGGGTATTTCATGGTCACTCGACCACGGCCCGGAGGGAGTCGATCATTACACAGTTACACTTGAGACCAACGCGGTGCGAACGAAGTATTTGGTTCACTTTGATCCGGTGACGAAGGAGATTCGAACAGTTGAAAGAAAACCCTAACAAATCGACGCAGACAATGACCTACGGCTTCGCCTTCGGTCATGTCTGATCTCAAGCGTTCGGCATGCGGACTCGTGCAACTTGGCTCAGTAGCGCCTTATCGGGATTGATTGTCGGCTCCTTGGGTCGAGCAATGGCAGAAAGATCTTCAGGTATCGCCATCGGCTCATTCGTAGTCCTGCTTTTCGGGAGCTTCATCTTCGCGGTGATGGGCACTGCGCAAATCGAGCATGAACGACGAAGAGCAGGCCGAGAAACCGTATGGGCGATGTTATTTGCGATTCCAGACGACCACTTCGACAGGTATTTGTTACCTTGTCTTGGTAGGGGGGGGTATGGATTTCATCAATAGGCTTCGGGGTATTTTCGATGAATTTGTTCCTGAGATGAAAAGTCGAACCAACCACCGCAGCCAACGAGGCGCTGACGCGCCTCGCGGCTGAGTTCAGACGTTAGCCGGAGATGACCTTTCAGGACTACTGCTCGTTGATTCAGAAGTCGGTCGCGGAGTCCGGTTACGATGGTTTCCATCCGAGTGCGTGCGTGCCTGGCATTGAGTCCGACGATCACCATGTTCTCGAAAGCGAATTGACGGACGAAGGAGAAGAGGCGGTAGCGTTGTCTTGGGCGGAATCCCTTGCGCGGGGTTCGAAGACGATGTTTCTAGCGTTTCGTGGCGGAGAGCGAAGGGTCACAGTCCTCGAGCTGAAAGACGGAGCCGTAGTTGAAGGGCTCGTCATCCGCGTGAATCCGTATACCGAGGTTTCAGGATGAAAGCTCCGAAAGAAAAGAGGCGAACCAACCACCGCAGCCAACGAGGCGCTGGCGCGCCTCGCGGCTGAGTTCAGACGTTCGACATGAAAACTAAGATTTTACCGATTCTTTTGTTCGTGTGCCTGACATGCTCAGCTGAGACCACTAGCTCTTCTGAAGCACACCTTCCTCTTCCGAAGTTCGCAGCGCCGGTAGGCGCGGTTCTCGACGCGAACCTACCGGAGATATCGCGATTCCTCGACCAAGAGCTGGTCGGAAAGAGCAGAGAGGAAATTCGCGTTTGGATGAACACCGTGATCGAAAATCGAGGAGACCTCGGAGCGACAAAGGACGCGAAAAGCGAGTTCTTAGCGCTTAGTTCGGGTGGCGCACCACTGTCGATAAAGCGGTCATCACTATCCGTTCGCGTCACCTACGATGCGGATGATCGTGCGAGGAAAGTTCGATGCACACTAAAAGAATAGTCGAACCAACCAGTCGAGCCAACGAGCCACATCGCTCCGCGCTGTGACTCGCGGCTCACCTCTAACGTTCGGCGAAAGCACATCTTGATAATGGGTAGCGACCTTCGATTTCATGAAGCAACGCGCGAGGATATTCCGGATATCGTGCGCCTACTTTCGGATGATCCTCTCGGGAGCCTTCGAGAGTTGGATGTAGCGCCCCTTCCAGGAAGCTACTATTCCGCATTCGAAGCCATCAATCGCGATCCGAACAATGAGCTCGTTGTGGCGAAATCTGCCGGATCGGTTGTTGGCACCCTTCAGATCACTTTCATCCCATTTGTCACTTACTGTGGAAGTTGGAGGGCGTTGATTGAAGGCGTGCGGATCGACCGGAGATTTCGATCACGTGGAATCGGCCGGGAACTCATCTCTTGGGCTGTAGAGCGATCCAAGTTGCGAGGTTGCCACATGGTGCAGTTGACCTCGGATAAGAATCGACCTGAAGCGATTAGATTCTACGAGCGACTCGGATTTGTCGCCTCTCATGAAGGGCTCAAGCTCCACCTCCAATCCGGAGAGAAAAAAGAGCCGAACCAACCGGTTCAGACAAGACCGACAAGTCGGCCTGTCTGACCTCAAACGTTCGACATGAATCCCGGATCGACCGTCCCATTGTCCAGCGTTGAGCGAATCCGCGAGTGGTGCGGGTCAGATGTAGGCGGGGTCGTGGTTCGCGGAATGAACACCATCATCGATATCGTAGACTGGCTCGAAGAAGAGGATCTCCTAGGCGAGGTTTTCCTCTCTTTAGGTTTTTACGGATTTGTGGTGTCGGATCGGCCGGAGATCATTTGGGGGCGGAATATGCTCCTGCTGAATGCCCGATACTCCGAAGACTTAGTGATGTTCGAATACCACCGAATCGAAGGCTCCGCGGACGTCGATCATCAGCTGTGCAGGAGAGAAGAGGCGGTTGAGAAATTCAGACAGTTTCTTACCTACAAGTTCGGCATCCACCGACCGGAAAGAAAAGAGTCGAACCAGTCAGTGCAGACAAGGCCGACAAGTCGGCCTGTCTGACTTCAAACGTTAGCCGACCGGATTCGCTATGCTCATCTACTACATTTTCGGAGTGTTCTTCGTGCTCATGTTGAACATCGCGGTCGGTTTCCTCCGCACGTTTGAGGAGGTCCTAAACATCCCCTTCCTCATGTTCACGATATTGATCGCCGGGGTTACTTTGGCCGAGATCCGTAAGCTGAAGAAGAAGGCAGACCAGTATGACGCAGAATTTAGAGGCTAACCAACCGCCGGAGCCAACGACGGCCAGGGCCGCCGTTGGCCGCTCCGTTGTCCTCCAAGTGATCCGCACATTTCCTTCGCTGGTCGTTGCGGCTTAGCTTTAGCGTTCGACGTAGTTACATGAAAAGTGCACCCACTGGATTTTTTCTTTCGCTGCTCGTGCTCGTGAGCGGATGTGACAAGAAGGTCGAGTCGGTGAGCAAACCACCGATCGTCGAGAATCCCATCGTTGCGGACGATCCCGCGACTTGGCCGCGTTCGGTTGATGAAGCAGCAACTCGAATCATCGCGAGTCTTTCTGAGGAAGATAAGAAGACGGTCAGAGAGACTCCCCGTGATGAGCTGATCATGTTCCATATGGGTTGGGGCATGGGCATCCGAAACAGCACAGGCCTCTGGCGCGGAAATGAGGAGTTACTGAAGGACACTGGCGTTGAGCATCCTGACGGCGCGTCCATGGTGATCATCGAAGCAATTTGGGAGCGTCTGCAGCAGCAATGAAACAAGAGTCGAAAAAATCAGCGCAGGCAATTCGGGCCAGCTGCACTGTCCCTTCTGTCTGACCTCAAACGTTGGCAAGATATGAAACGGCCACTCGGCATATCCATACTCGCTGTTCTCTATTTTCTCGGAGGCGCTGCGATGTTCATCATGCAGCTTGGGTTCGCCTCGAGACTTGCCGAAGGATTTGGAGCCGTCGGCGTGTCCGCGGTAGTCGCCCACCTCGCCGTCGGGTTCCTCGCTCTGCTTGGACTCGGAGCGGGATACGGAATGTGGACCGCCAAGAGATGGGGTTGGTGGTTAGGAGCCTTTTATCTCACCTACTCGGTTGCCCGAAGCGCCAATGCACTGATCACGCTTCCCGGACTGATCGAGAATGCGGGGCTTTCCTCGGCAGAGGCCGCACCGCATTTCATCAAGTTCGCCGGCCGAATCATCGTTCATTCACTGATTTGTTGGTATTTTTTCAGTGAGGGAGTTGAGCGGTATTTCCAAGTTGTCGAAGCTTCGCGATTGAAGCGCCTCGGAAAGTTGGTGGGCGTCACCTTGGCGGTCGCAGCATTCTTTGGTGTTTTGAATGCCATTGCCTGAAAAAGTGCGAACCAATCGCCGGAGACAAGGGCGACAAGTCGGCCTGTCTCAGCTGCAACGTTGATATGGCGGCTTTGGATCAAGCGTAAAATGGGGATGCGTATCCAAGGCGTGGAGACGTCGGTTTGAGGGTTGGGGTATGGTCGCCGGAGGCGGCAAGGAGACAGGGGCCTCGTTGTTGTGGTAACGCGTGCATTGGTGCGGATCCCGGGTGAACCGTGGTCGCGCTGATCTGCGTGGATGGATGCCAATGGCGTTCCCATCGGTGCTTTGGTGGGTCAGGCCCGCATTCCCTCGGCTTTCCCAGACACACCCAAGGTCCCGGATTGAGCTGTTGCGCGGTCTCAGCTGAAACTTAGGTCAAGCAGGCGAGCATGCATCTCATCCTCTCAAAAGATCTGAAACCCGTAGTGGAGGCGAATCTCCCGGCGATCGCCGCTCGATTGGCGGCGCTGCTGCCGAAAGCGGAGTTTCATCATGTCGGCGCAACTGCGATTTGCGGCGCACTCACAAAAGGGGACGTCGATGTGTTGCTGCGGGTCGAGCAGGCGGACTTCACCTCTGCTGTTTCAGTGTTGCGGCGCCATTTCGCGATCAAGCAGCCCGAGAATTGGACAGAGTCATTCGCCAGCTTTGGAGACGATGACGCTTACCCTTTCCCTCTCGGAGTGCAGCTAATGGTAAGAGACTCGGAATCCGATTTCATGCTGTTCTTGCACGAATACTTCAGTTCCAACGCCGTTCGTTTGGCCGAATACAACCGTATCAAAACTGAGTCCGCCCCTTTGGGCCCCGACGCCTACTGGAGAGCCAAAGATCGGTATCTGTCGGCCATCCTCCAGTCGCGCCCCGCCATTGGCCGGCGAGCATCAGAACCCGCGCCGGGTCGCGCGACTGGGGCTGACGAGGTGGGGGAGGGGTAGAACGTAGGTAACTACCATGGCGGAGGACGATGCAGCGATTGAAGTGGTGCCCCATGACGTGGGGTGGGCCCGCCTTTTCCGGGCTGAGCAAAAGGCGCTCGGGCGGGTTCTCGGACCTTGGCTTGCAGGGCCGATCGAGCATATCGGCAGCACGGCGGTGCCGGGACTGGCGGCGAAACCGGTGATCGACATCATGGCGGGGGTCGAGTCGCTCGAAGCTTCGCACGACGCCATTCTTGCGGTTCGTGAACTGAACTACCTTTACGCTCCTTTCCGCGCCGAGGTGATGCATTGGTTCTGCAAGCCGCGGCCATCGCTTCGAACGCACCATCTTCATCTGGTGCCGGTCGGCAGCGAGTTGTGGTCAGCACAGATCACCTTTCGCGACCGGCTCCGCGCCGATGCTACGCTCGCGAGCGAATACGCCGTGCTGAAGCGCCGGTTGGCGGCGAAGTTTCCCCACGACCGGGAGGCCTACACGGAGGGGAAAACCGCCTTCGTGGCACGGGTCATTGACGGGGCCGCGCGCGGAGGTGATCGTGCGCGGTCGTCAGGCTTCTGACGGGGCGTCGACCGGGAAGTGGCAGGTGAAGGTGGTGCCCTGGCCGACGGTGCTGTCGAGCGACAGGAAACCGTGGTGGAGGTGCACGAGTCGGGCGACCGTGGGGAGGCCGAGGCCGGTGCCGCGTCCGGCCGGTTTGGTGGTAAAGAAGGGTTCGAAGAGGCGGGTGCGCACCTCCGGCGGAATGCCGCTGCCGGTGTCGCTGACGGCGACGATGAGGTAGTCGCCGGGTTTGCTTTCGGCGCTGGCGGTGAGGCTCTCCGGGGCATCGATGATGCGACGATCGAGCCGGATCGTGAGTTGGCCGCCGGTGGGCATGGCGTCCCGCGCGTTCACGCAGAGGTTCATGAAGATCTGGTGCAACTGCGAGGCGTTGGCGGCGATGGTCGGCAGGGGCGCCTGGTCGCTTTTCTGGAAGCGCACTTCGATGGTGGCGGGAAAGGTTTCCGAGGCGACGTCGGCGACTTCGCGGGCGATTTCGCCAACATCGACTTGGCGGATGTCGGTGTCGGAGCCGCGCGAGAAGGCGAGCAGTTGGCGCAGCATCTCGGCGCCGCGGCGGCTGCTGGTGAGGATGGTGCTGAGCGACTTGCGGTCGGACTCCCGGGCGTTGAGCTCCATGAGTGACGCGGTGCCCATGACGGCGGTGAGGATGTTGTTGAGGTCGTGGGCGATGCCGCCGGCGAGTTGGCCGAGCACTTCCAATCGCTGCATGCTGATGAGCTGGGCCTCGAGCGATTTGCGCTCCGTGACGTCGCGCAAACTGAAGATGATGGCGTCCCCGGGAAGGCGGGCGGCGGCGATTTCAACCTGGTTGGGGATGCGGCGGGCGTAGACCAGCTCGGTGACCACGGAGGCACGGCTGGCGGGCGCATCCTGCTTGAGTTGCCCGCTCAGGTGATCGGCGGCGTCCTGCCCGAGCAGGTCGCAGAACTTGCCGTTCACCGGCGCTTCCGGGGAGAGCAGTTCGCGCGCGGCGGGGTTGATGAGGTTGATGTTGCCTTCGCGGTCGGTGACGATGACGCCGTCGGGCGCGTGGTTGATCGCCTGCTCGAACCGGGCGCGCTCTTCGTAGAGGGTGCGAAAGCGGTTGATGCGGGTGATGGTGCGCAGGCGAATGCGCAGCTCGGCCGTATCGATGGGTTTGGTGATGAAATCGTCGGCTCCGGCCTGCAGGCCTTCGAGGCGGGATTTGCGGTCGTCGAGCGCGGTGAGAAAGAGGATCGGCACTTCGCGCAGGCCTTCGATATCGCGGATGAGGCGGCAGGTTTCGAAGCCGTCCATGCCAGGCATCATGACATCGAGCAGAATGACGTCGGGGGAGTGTTCCCGGGCCTTTTCGATCGCCTCGATGCCGTCGACGGCTTCGACGAGATGGTAGCCTTCGGGTTTGAGCAGCGAATGGAGAAGCACGCGCGACCGCTCGGTGTCATCGACGATGAGGACGGTCGCGGGGTGGTCGGACATCGGAGAAAAGGTGGGAGGAGGATTGGCGAATGCCGGGACGGGTTTTGGGCGCGGAAACGGAGTGGGGCGCGCGGTCGGAGCTCACTGTGGGAACTCGGGGCAGGCGGATCAATTAATTTGGCCGTTTTCGGGGCTGGAGGTAGCGCTGGAGGGTTTCCCTAAAGTCCGTCAATGAAAAGGGCTTACAAAGGTATTCGTCGGCGCCCGCCCGCAGGGCGCGCTGGCGGTCGGACTCCATCGCCAGGGCGGTGACCATGATGATCGGCACGGTGGAGAGGCGGGGGTCGGGCAGGCCACGGATCGCTTTGGTGGCTTCGATGCCGTCCATTCGGGGCATTTGCACATCCATCAGCACGAGGATGGGAGAGATCTGGCAGAGCAGTTCCAAGCCCTCAACGCCGTCGCGAGCGATGACGCCTTTGAAGCCGAGGATGCGGAGGTAGCTGCGGATGAGTTCGGCGTTGGTGGCGTTGTCCTCGACGATGAGCACGGTCTCGTCGTCCCGGACGGGGCTGGTTTCATCGAGCCCGGCGCCGGACTTCGCCGAGCGCGCGGGCTCGTCTGCGCTCCCGGACGTTGGCGCCGGGGTGGTGTTGCCGGCGGGCACCCGGGGGGCGACCGGCAGGTCGAGGTGGAAATGGCTGCCTTCGTTTGGCACGCTGGTGACGCTGACCTCCCCGTGGTGGAGTTCGGCGAGGCGGCGAACGAGGGTGAGGCCGAGCCCGGAACCTTCGAACTGGCGCGAGAGGGTGCGATCAATCTGATGGAAGGGTAGGAAGATGTCGGCGAGGTGTTCGGGGGCGATGCCGATGCCTGTATCGGAAACGGTGATACGAAGGTGTCCCGGAGCGGGTTGGCGCACCTGCAGTGTCACGGTGCCGCCCTCGGGGGTGAATTTGACCGCGTTGGAGAGCAGGTTGATCACCATCTGGCGAAGCCGTTTGGGGTCGGCCCAGATGAGGGTGCCCTGGTGCTGGAACGACGTGCGCACCGCGAGGTTTTTGGCGCCGGCGCGGGGAGCGATCAAGGCGATCGCCTGTTCGCATTCCTCCCGGGGATCGATGCTCTCGGGATGGAGGGCGAGTTGATTGAATTCGTCCTTGGAGTAGTCGAGAATGTCCTGGATGAGCGAGAGCAGGTGGCGACCGTTGGCGTCGATGGCGTCGACCGACTTGATCTGTTGCTCGGAGAGGCGACCGAATTCGCCGCTCAGCAGGAGCTCGACCGAGCCGAGCATGACGTTGAGCGGGGTGCGGAGTTCGTGGCTCATCATGGCCAGGAACTCGCCCTTGGCGTGGTCGGCGGCGCGCGCGGCGGTGAGTGCCTCGGTGAGGTCGGCGGTGCGCTCGCGGACGGTTTGCTCCATCTGCTTGAGGACCGATTCGAGTTTCTCGTGGGAACGGTCCCGATCCTTGATCGCGTCTCCCAGGCGTTGGTTGGCCTGATTGAGTTTTTCGGTGGCGGCGACCACATCGGTCTGGATCTGGCCCAGCTCGACGGCGACGGGGGCGTCAATCGCGGGGGCGGCGGAGGGGGCGCCGCGGCCGAGGGTCGCGGTGTGATGGGCGAGTTGGCGGAGCGGGGTGGTGATCTCGGTGGCCGTGGAGCGGCTCAGCAGATTGACCAACGCAACGGCAAGCAGGGTGAGGATGAGGCTGAGGAGAAAGAGCTTCACCGATTCCGATTGGGTGCGCCAGAGCGGGTCTTCGAGAATGAGGGTCCAGTTGGTGCCGGTGATGGGGCGCGCATGGCAGCGGAAGCGTTCGACGCGCAGGGTCTCCGGCCGCCACCGGTCGTGGGTAAAGTCGGTTTTGCCCATGCCAACTTCGTCGATGAAAACGGTCTGCAGGATGTCGGGCACGAGCTCCGGGCCGATCGTGCTGGGCAGCAAAAGGGGGTGCCCCTCGGCGTCGAGGATGAGCATGTCGTGGTCCAGCAACTCCTCCGGCAGTTGCATGCGGCGGATGAGTTCCGCGAGGTCCAGATGGCTGTGCACGGTCGCGGCTTCATTGCCATCGCGATCAGTCAGGGTGGTGGTGAAGGGAGCGGCGTTGGCCGGTGGGTGGGGAATGCGCGCGGAGACCAGCGGATTGCGGGGGTTCGCGCTTTGGAAGGTGAGGGCGGTCCAGCTCGGTCGTTTGCGCAGCCAGGCTTGAAGCTGCGCCTCGGTGGGCAGGTTGGTTTGGTTGAGGACGAACTCCTGCTCCCACTCGCTGGCGCCGACGTCCAGGATGTGGGTGACCTCGCGCTCGATCGCGGCGGCTTTGGAGCTCAGTCGTTGCGCGGCCTGCTCGGTGACCTTTGCGTCCAAGACGCCGAAGAACAGGAAGCTGAAGATGAGGATGGGGAGCGCCGTCAGAGAGGAGAACTGGGCGGTGAGCAGGCTGTGAAGATTGGGCAGCGGCGTGGGTTGGCCCAAGCTCTCGCGCAAACGTCGAAAGAAGCGACGGTCGGCGATGGCCTGCGCGACGAGCGCGATGCTGAGGCCGTTGAGCGGATACTTCACCAAAGCGAAGTAGTTCGAGGGGAAGCCAAGGTAGGAGTTGTTGAGGAAGTAAACCGCGGCGACCGGGGTGCCCCAAAGCAGCCAGAACAGGAGTGAGGCGCGGAAGAGTCGCAGTCCGCGCCGCTGCATCAGGTGGCCCACAACAAACGCCTCCAGGCCGTAGGTCGTGATCCCCCAAGGATGCAGCCAGTAGTTCCACGTCAAAACGAAGGCGGTCAGCCCGGCGACGAGCCCCACCCAGCGCCCGAAGAGTGCGGCCGCGAGCAGGGGAAACAGGCCGCCGAGTGCCCACTCGATGTTGGTGAAGAGAACCGGCCGCAGGGTGTTCAGCGCCAATCCCGCCAGACCAGCCGCCAGGGCGATACCGATGGGGAGAAGTTTACGCATATGGAGCCTGCCTGATCATCGGGGCGGTGAGATTGAGCAGTAAACTTGGTGTTTTTGCAGATGGCAGGCGATTGCGGAAACTACGGAGTGGCGAGGGTAGATTGTGCTAAGTGCTTGCTGTTTCGCGGTCTGATAAACGGACGGGTCCATTCGGACGGGCGCGCTCCACCGCCCCGGGGAATGGGGGGGCAAATCAGGCGGCGGGGATCAGCTTGCGGCGAGGGCGGGGAAAAAGCACTGGAAGCAGGCACCTTTGCCGGGCTGGGTATCGACCGTCACATGGCCGCCATGCCGTTGCGTGAGGCTCATCACGGTGGCGAGGCCCAGCCCTGTGCCGTGGTCGGGGCCTTTGGTGGAGAAGAAGGGTTCGAACAAATGGGCCCTCACCTCGTCGGGGATGCCGGGGCCGGTGTCGGCGACTTCGAGCACGGTGTAGGCCCCGGCCTTGACCGCGGCGGCGACCAACGAAGGCGCCGCATCGGTCACGGTGCGGGTGGTGACGCGCACGGTGATCCTGCCGCCGGTGGGCATGGCGTCGCGGGCGTTGACCGCGAGGTTCATGAGGATCTGGTGAATGTGAGTGGGCTCCACCAGCACCGGGGCAACCTCGTCGTCGGCCTCGAGTTTCAACTGGTAGTCCATGCCGAAGGACTTGCGAATGAGGGTGGTGACTTCGCGGGCAATGGTGCGCAGGTCGGTGGCCACGGACTCGCCGTCGGAACCGCGGGCGAAGGCGAGGAGCTTGCGCAGCATGCGCACGCCCTGGTTGGCGGAGTTGATGATGTTCTCGGCGTATTCCTGGTTGTCGTCGCCGGCCGCGAAATCCATGAGCTGCGCGTTGCCGCTCACGGCGGCGAGGATGTTGTTCACGTCGTGCACGATGCCGCCGGCGAGGTGGCCGAGGAGGTCGAGCCGCTGCGCCTGCATGAGGCTCGCTTCGAGCTGTCGCTTCTCCGTCACGTCACGGAGGTTGAATTGGTAGGCGTGATCGCGTTCCCACGGAATGAGCGCGGCCGTGATCTCCACGATCGGCGCGGCGCGGCCGGGCTCCACGACCGCCAGGGTAGTCTCAAAGGGCAGGCGGTGGGGATGAAAGTGGTGCACCCCATCGAGCCACCGGACCCAGGTGTCCCGGGTCTCCGGCGTGAACAATTGTTCGAAGGTCGCCGGGCGGCGGGCTTCGGGGACGAGTTTTTCGAAGCTGGTGTTGACGATGAGGAACTCGCCGGACTGCCGCACGACCGCGATGGGGTCGGGCGCGTTGGCCAGGCTCGACTCAAAGCGGGCGGCTTGTTCGGAGAGCCGACGGAAACGGTTGAGGCGAGTGATGGTGCGCAGGCGGGTGCGCAGTTCGCTGGAATCGAAAGGCTTGGAAATGAACTCGTCGGCGCCGGCCTCAAGTCCCGCCAGCCGGGAATCCCGATCGTCGAGCGCGGTGAGCAGGAGCACGGGCACGGATTCCAAGGCCGGGTCGGAACGCAAGCGGCGGCAGACCTCGAAGCCATCCATGTCGGGCATCATCACGTCGAGGATGATGGCATCGGGTTGGACTTGGGCGGCAAGTTGCAGGGCGGCGAATCCGTCCTCGGCCTCGACAATGCGGTAGCCGTCGCGGCGCAAGGTGGCGCTGAGCATGAGCAGCGAGCGGGGATTGTCGTCGACGACGAGCAAGGTGCTCGTGGGGGCGGGGGAACTCATGACGGGGTCTCCGGGCTGAGGGTCGGCAAGTGAAGGGAAAAGGTGGTGCCCGCGCCGGGCGTGCTGCGGACGCTCAGTTCGCCGCCCAGGAGGGTGACGAAGCGGTGGGCGATCGCCAGGCCGAGTCCGGTGCCTTCGTGGCGGCGGTCGAGCCCGCCGTCGATTTGGGCGAAGGGTTGAAAGAGCTCGGCCTGTCGTTCCTCCGCGATGCCGATGCCGTTGTCCTGAACCCTGAGCACCGCGTCGCGGGGCGACGACATCGCCACGGTCACGGTCACCTCGCCACCGGCGGGAGTGAAGGCGATCGCGTTGGTCACAAGTTCGATCAGCACGCGCCGCAGGTGGCGCGGATCGGTCAGCAGCTCGGCTTGCGCGGGGCTTTCCCACCTGAGGCACACGTCCTTGGCCTCGGCGGTGCGACGGAGAGACAACAGGGTGTTCTCCAGCAACTCGCCAAAGTGGCAGGGCTGGGCGACGACGGGCATCTTGCCCACCTCGAGTTTGGTGAGATCGAGGATGCGGTTGATGAGGCCGAGCAAGGCTTGGCTGCTGGTCTCGATGCCTTGCGCGAATTCGGCGGTTTGGGCCGGATCGGGATCTTCCCGCAACAGGGCGGCGAAGCCGATGACCGCGTTGAGCGGCGTGCGCAGTTCATGGCTCATGGTGGCGAGGAACTCGCTCTTCGCCCGGTTGGCGGACTCGGCGATTTCCTTGGCGCGGCGCAACTCGTCGCGACTGGCGCGCAGGCGTTCGGCCAGGGTGTTGGCGTCCTGCAGGGCGACTTGGTGCACCTGCAGCAGGTGCAACATGTCGATGGCCGGATCGTGCACGGCATAGTCGGCCACCTTCAAGTGATGGCGGCGCAGGTCGCCGGGATCGGTGAACCACGGCGAACCGAGCAGCACGACGCGTTCGGCGTCGAGCGAGACCATCTGGCCACGCAGTTTGACCTGGGTCTCGCGCTCGGTGAGGAGGAAGAGATCGGCCGGCGATTGACTGATCGTGGCGAAGGTGAAGGGGGCGTCGGGCCGCTCGAGGTCGAAGACCGCCGGACCGTTCGCGCCGGGTAGCACAGCCGGGCAGATACGGGCGAGCGACGCGCCGACCTCGCGGATGACGAGCTGGGCATCGAAGACCACGTGAAAGGGGAAAAGCGCGGCGAAGCCCGCCGGGCTCAATTGCACGGAGCGAGGAGGCGGCGTGGCGCCATCGGGCGGGCTGGGGGGCGAGGTGCTCAAGACCAGTCCACCAAAAAAACGTCGTGGTCGGCGCCGTCGGTTCGTCGCTCGATTTGCTGGATCGTGACCGGCGTCTTGAAGTGTTCCCCGAGGCCGCGCATGAGCCCGACCACAAATGGCGCGAGGCCCTCGCGATGGGTGTAATAGTGCAGGTGCAGAGCGGTCTCGCCGGCATCGGTGCAGGTGAAGCGCGGCGGCTGGAGCTTGGGGTAGATCATCACCACGCGGGAATGGAAGTTGGGCAAATTGAGCAGGAACTCGCGCAGGTTGCTGCCGCCGGCGTCCATGAGTGCGCCGTAGCCCTCCATGGCGGTATATTTCACCCAATGCATGCCGAAGGCCTCGAGAATTTGCTCGGCCGGCGCGCCGAGCTCCGCGCTGGCGGCGGCGACCAATTGGTAGGTGAGGTCGTCGGGGTAGGCCTGGTTGCTGATGAAGACCTCCTCGTCGACGCCGGAGCGTTCCTTGATGCGCTCCCAGGTTTCGTTCCCGTGGTGCATCCGGACCATGCCTTCGACTGCTTTGTTCACCATGCCATACATGCACCCCTTTCTCGGCTCGAATCGCGGAATCTTCAGTGTTTCCTGGCGGTGGAAACGACGAAAGTGGTGGCGGCGGGCGACTGTGGTTCGGTCGGAGGGGGAGTCGGCAGGGCACAAAAAAGGCCCAACGAGCCGAAGCTCGCTGGGCCAAATTTGGGGGGTGGGCGTTCGCCACGCGCTCTTTCCCGATGGTCTGACATTAGGCGCTCTCGCTTTCGCGGGCTGCAGACTCCCCGACGCCACTCCGCACGGCATGCGCGGCTTTCGATCTCATGGCGGGATCGCTCTGGCTGTTGCCAGCCGGAGTTTATTGAGTGAGGCCTCTGCGCCTGGTTCGACCTCTCCCTGCCGGGAGCGGTTCGCCAAACGAGGTGTCGATGTGCTTGCAAGGACGTTACCCTCACATCGGCACCGTTCTCGCGGGGTCGGCCCCGGCTTTTGGCCGGGCGTTGGCCCCGTGGGACGGGTCTGACCTCTTACCTCTCAGGCTGCCTTCCACCTTGCAATGGGGTGACGCGTTTTTCGCGCCGCTCCTTTGTCGAGACCGTGACGAGCTTTGCCAGACTCCTGCGGTCTCCTGTGTCTCGCTCCTGTTTTCGCGCCGCCGCCCTCTCGGGTGGGGCCTTTCGACGGTTTGCAGTCCGTCCAGGTTCGTTCCACAGGCTGGCTTACGGTAGCAGCCGGAACCCTCTGGGTCACCGTATCAGTGGGGCGTTCGAAACTTCCGCTCCACCTGACTCGACTCGCGCGCGGTTTCTGACTTCGCGGCTTGTCGCTCAGTTCCTGATTCGTGTTTCTAGACCGGGCACGACCCCGGCCAGAGGAACTGGTGATATATGCCTCTCGCGGCGCACGAGGCGCTCAGCATGAGGGGGTGAACCGGACCAGCTCCGATTCCCCTTTCCCCGGTTGCCCGGGCGTATCCCAGTCTCCGCTTCCGACGGGTTTTTCATGCCGTCATGCGCTTGACTGTTCTATCAAGGAACGAGGAGGAAGCTGGCTGATTTTTGCGAAAAAGTCACGAATTTGATATGCACAAGTTATTCACCATCAGAGGTATGGTGAATAAGTGGTGAATAACTTGTGCGTTGTTCACGCCTGCGTTTGGCACACCCTAGGCTTGAAATCGTGCGGGGCTCCCCGAGCGTGGCGGTCTTGGACGCGTCGCCTTCCTCACTGCCGATCTACGAACTGGAAACCGCACTGGTGCGCACCTTGCGCGACCACGGTCGTCTGTTGCTGCGCGCGCCGACCGGCTCGGGCAAGTCGACGCAGGTGCCGCGCATGCTCCTTTGTCACGGGTTTTTGGATACAGGGGAGGCGATCGTGCTCCAGCCGCGAAGGCTCGCCGCCCGCCTGCTGGCGCGGCGCGTGGCGGCCGAGGAGGGCGACGAACTGGGTGGTGTCGTGGGATACCAAATACGCATGGAGGGCCGGAGCTCGGCGCGCACGAAGATCAAGTTTGTCACCGAAGGCGTGGTGCTGCGGCAGATGTCGTTCGACGCCCGATTGAAGGGGGTGAGCGTGCTCATTTTCGACGAGTTTCACGAACGCCACCTTTACGGCGACATCACGCTGGCGCGGGCCTTGCAGATTCAGCGCGAAACGCGGCCGGACCTGAAGATCATCGTGATGTCGGCGACGCTCGAAACCGGTCGCCTGCGGGATTATCTCGCACCGTGCGAGCTCCTCGAATCGGCCGGACGCACGCATCCGGTGGAGATCCGCTACCTGCCACGCTCGCCCAACTTTGACCGGGAGCCGGTGTGGGAGGTCGCGGCGCGCGCCTGCGCCGAAGTCGCCGCGCGGAACGACGGCGACCTGTTGGTCTTCATGCCGGGCGCGTATGAGATCAGTCGCACCGTGGCGGCGGTCGAAGCGGATCGTGCGCTGCGTGATTTCGAGGTGTTTCCCTTGCATGGCGAGTTGCCCCCGGAGCGGCAGGACGCGGCGGTGTCGCGCTCGGCGCGGCGCAAGATCATCGTGTCCACCAACGTGGCGGAAACCTCGCTCACCATCGAAGGGGTGACCGCGGTGGTGGACGCCGGGCTGGCGCGGATGGCGCGTTTCGACGCGCATCGCGGGATCAACACCTTGCTGATCGAGAAGATCTCGCGGGCAAGTGCCGACCAGCGAGCCGGCCGCGCGGGGCGGACGGCGCCGGGCGTATGCCTGCGCCTGTGGAGTGAGCGCGAACACGCCGACCGGCCGGCGCAGGAATTGCCGGAGGTGCATCGATTGGATTTGGCGGAGGTGGTGCTGACCTTGAAGGCGGCCGGGATCAATGAGGTGGGGAGTTTCCCGTGGTTGGAGAAACCGGAGCCCAAAGCGTTGGCGCGGGCGGAGCAGTTGCTGGCGGATTTGGGCGCGATTCGTTTCGGCGGCGACGGCGCGATCACGCCGATCGGCAAGAAGATGCTGCGTTTCCCGCTGCACCCACGCTATGCGCGCATGATGATCGAGGCCGAGGCGCGCGGTTGCGTGCGCAGTGTGGCCCTGATGGCGGCGCTCACTCAGGGGCGAAACTTTTTGCTGCGGGGCGTGCCCCGGGAAGTGGAGCGGGCGCGCGAAGACACCTTGGGCGACGAACGCGGCAGTGACTTTTTTCAGCTCATGCGCGCGTGGCAGTTTGCGCACGAGCAGCGCTACCAGCTGGATGCCTGCAAGCGGCTCGGCATCCACGCGCAGGGGGCGCGGCAGGTGGGGCCCTTGTTGCAGCAGTTCCTGTCGATCGCGGAAAAGGAAGGTCTGCTCATCGGCGACGACCGCGGCAGTGCTGACGATGTGTGCAAGTGTGTGCTGGCGGGCTTTTCGGATCAGTTGGCCAAGCGGCTCGATCGCGCGACCCTGCGCTGTGAACTGGTGCACGGACGGCGCGGGGTGCTGGCGCGTGAATCCATCCTGGCCGATGCCGAGTTGTTGGTCGCAGCAGAGATCAGCGAAATCGAAGGCCGGGGCGGGGAAGTGAACGTGTTGCTCTCGCTCGCGACGGCGGTCGAGGAAGCGTGGTTGAATGAACTCTTTCCGGAGCACTTCGTGGAAGCGATGCCGACGGTTTACGACGAGTCGACGCGGCGGGTGGTGGTGAAACGGGAGCGGCGCTTCCGTGATCTGGTGCTGGAGAGCAAACTGACCGCGGAGACCCCGCCGGAAAGCGAGGCGGCGGAGATCCTCGCGCGCGAGGTCATGGCGGGGCGGATCAAGCTCGGCGAATGGACCGAGGTGGTGGACCGTTGGATCGTGCGGGTGAATCGCCTCGCCGAGTGGTTCCCGGAGCTGGAGGTGAGCCCTATCACGCCGGAGGATCGTGCGATCCTGGTTGAGCAGATTTGTCTGGGGAGTTTCGGTGCGCGCGAGTTGAAGGACAAACCGGTGATGCCGGTGCTGCAGCAATGGTTGCGGCAGGAGCAGTTGGCGGTGTTGGACGACTATTTGCCGGAGCGGATCGAGATGGCGAACGGACGGCGGGCGCGCATCCGCTACGCCGAGGAAGGTCCGCCGATCCTGAGCGCGCGGGTGCAGGAGTTGGTGGAGATCAAATCGACCTTCGCCCTCGGCCACGGGCGGGTGCCGGTGCGTTTCGAAGTGCTCGCGCCCAACCAGCGACCGATTCAGGTGACCGACGATCTGAAGGCATTTTGGGAGGACCTTTACCCTAACAAGATCCGGCCGGAGTTGTCGCGGCGCTATCCCAAGCACCCGTGGCCTTGAGGCCGAATTGGGGATATTCTGTTTCCATGCCGTGAGGTTCGTTCTGCAGCCGGGGACTTCACTGATTTTCACGGATACGATGTGGCGCGCAGATCCGTGCTTATCCGTGTCAACCGTGGCCCTTCGCTCCATCTGACGAGGGTTGAGCCGGGCGCTTGTTTCGAGCAGCGGCTGCCACTGTGGCCAAGGCTGCCTGCCGTTGCGCCCAACCCGACCTGAGTCAGCCCGCGCGGTGCGAGTCGACGAAGCGGCGCAGTTCCCAATCCCGAAAGCCGGCAATCACGTCGCGGCCCCAGATCAGGGTGGGCACCTGACAGCGTCCGGTGCGGCGAATGAGCCGGGTGCGCGCCTCGTCGTCGCGTGACACATCATGTTGTTCATAATCCACCTGCTCCTGGCTCAGAAGACGGATCGATTCCAAGCAACTCGAGCTGCCGGGTCCGACGAACAGAATGGGGCGATTTTTGCGAGGCATGACGACGGACTTCTTTTGATAAACCGTGCGGTGATTCTCTCAACGATACTGCCATCGTTCTGCGAAATTAGAGACCGAGCTAATTGATTCTAAATTTGGACGGAAGCGTTGCTGATATTGGGTAGTATTGGGCCTAATTGAACTTGGGGGAGATCGCCCAGTTGAGGCTTGCGAAGTTAGCCGGTCGGCGAGGCCGGGGGCCGACTGGTAAGCAGGGGGCTCCGATTGAAATGTCTGTGTAAGGTCGGAATGGGGTAGCCTGGAGGTAGCGCAGGCGGTCTCGCGACGGTGCGTTGCACGGTGACGGCATGGTCTTCGGCCGCGAGGCAGAGACACAGACAGGAATGTCGGTGTGACCGCCGCGCGGGGGAGAGCCTTGCCGACTTAGCGCTTGGTGCGGCGCTTCTTTTTCGGGGCGTGGTCGATGCGCAGGTAGGTCTTTGTTTCGAGCATCTCCTCGTAGAACTCGAGCCAGCGCACGCCCTCGCGGGGTTTGATCTCGTCGCGCTTGGTGGCGGCGTCGATCTGGTGCTTTACGCGGCGGCAGAGGTCGGTGTGCTGGTATTGCACGCCGGCGACGACATCGCGGATGCGTGAGCCTTGGAGCGTCTCCTCGATGTAGAAGCCGTTCTCTTCGTCCTCCTCGAGGAAGACGTGCAGCTCGTTCACGCGGCCGAAGAGGTTGTGCAGGTCGCCCATGATGTCCTGATAGGCGCCGGTCAGGAACACGCCGAGGTAGTAGGGCTGGTCGTTGAGCGGGTGCAGCCGGAGGTGATCCTTGGTGTCCTCCAAATCGATGAAGTGGGAGATCTTGCCGTCGGAGTCGCAGGTGATGTCGACCAGGATGGCATTGACCGACGGTTCCTCGTCGAGCCGATGCAGCGGGGCGACGGGGAAGAGCTGACCGAGGGCCCAGTGGTCGAGCAGCGATTGAAAGACCGAAAAATTGCAGACATATTGGTCGGCGAGCACGGAGGAGAGCTCGTGCAGCTCCTCGGGCGTGTAGCCGGACTCGGTGTTTTCCGAGGCGATCTCCTCGCAGATTTGCCAATAGAGCGACTCGGCGGCGGCGCGGTTTTCGAGATCGAGGTAACCGAGGTTGAAGAGCGAGAAGGCCTCCTCCTTGCGCTGCACGGCGTCGTGGAAGCGTTCGAGGCGGCCGAGCTCGGACTTGTTTTTGGCCAAGGCTTCGAGCGCGCGCACGACCTTGTGTTTGCGCTTGGGGCGCTGCTTCACGCCGAGCGTCTCACGTTTGTTGATACGTTCGAATACCTCGAGCACGAGCAGGGAGTGGGGGGCCACGACGGCGCGGCCGGATTCCGAGACGATGTCGGGCACATCCACCCCCATGTCGGTGCAGATGTCGCGCACATTGGCGACGACGTCGCGGGCGTATTCCGCCATCGAGTAGTTCATCGAACTCTCGAAGTTCGTGCGCGACCCATCGTAGTCGATGCCGAGGCCGCCACCGACGTCGAGCAGGCCCATGGGGAAGCCCATTTTCACGAGCTGGCAGTAGAAGCGGGATGCCTCCACGACGGCGTTCTTGATGGTGAGGATGTTGGGCACCTGCGAGCCGATGTGGAAATGCAGGAGGCGCAGGCAGTGGGTGAGCTTGGCTTTGCGCAGCTTCTCGGCGGCAAAGAGGATTTCGGCCGTGTTGAGGCCGAACTTGGCGTTGTCGCCAGTGGAGGTGGCCCACTTGCCCTCGCCGCGGGTGAGCAGCTTGGCGCGGAACCCGATGAGCGGTTCCACGCCGGTCTCCTGGGCAAGCTCGATGATGTGGTCGAGTTCGCTGAGCTGTTCGACGACGAGCACGATCTGTTTGCCAAGTTTGCGGCCGAGCAGGGCGATGCGGATGTAGTCCTGGTCCTTGTAACCGTTGCAGATGATGAGGCGGTTGGGCCCCTCGTGCATGGCGAGCGCAATCATGAGCTCGGGCTTCGAACCGGCCTCGAGACCGTAATCGAACTCCTCGCCCGCATCCACGATCTCTTCCACGACTTCGCGCAGCTGGTTGACCTTGATGGGAAACACGCCGCGGTAGCGTCCATCGTAGTCCTCTTCAGCAATCGCTTTGCGAAAGAGTTGATTGAGCTGCTGGACGCGATGACGGAGCAAATCCTGGAAGCGGATGACGAACGGGGCCTTGAGCCCCATCTCGACCGCTTCGTCGATGACGTCCTTGATGAGGACATTGCGGCCATCGGCCAGTGGGCTCACCGCGACGTTGCCGGTCTCATCGACGCTGAAGTGGCCGGAACCCCAGCGTTTGAATCCGTAGAAATCTTCGGATTGAGCGGTGGACCAAGAGGAGACGGAGTCGGTCTTCAACGGGTAAAAGGGGAGGTGGGTTTACTGGCTTGCTTTTTGAACTTCGAGAACGGTTAGATGCCCGTTTCTTCTTTTCAAACTAGCAACACGCAACGACGAAAATGACCTCGTTTTTCCCTCTTCTCGCCCAATCCGCCCCCGGCGGCAACGGCGGCGTTATGATCATGTTCTATGTCCTGCTTTTCGCGGCGATGTGGTTTCTCATGATCGCGCCGCAACGCAAGAAGCAGAAAGAGCACGAAAAATTGGTCAAAGAATTGTCCAAGGGCGACGAGATCATCACCAACGGTGGCGTCATCGCGACCATCGTGGCGGTAAAGGAAGATCGCCTGGTCATCCGCTCCGCGGACGACACCAAGCTGGAGCTCGGCAAGACCTTCGTCACCCAGGTGTTGAAGAAGACCGACCAGTAAGTTTCGCCCCCGTCTCCGATTCTCCGTGTAACCCCCTTTCGCAACGCCTCGTCGCGTTGAAGTCGTGGATAGAACTGCGCTGAGCCACCGCCCGCCTCTCGTCCCGGCGACCCCCTTTTCAACAAACCCAAAACACCAATGTTCAAACGCAACCTCTGGAAGATCGCGCTGACGACGTTCATCTGCGCATGGGCCGTCTCCTCGATCCTTCCGCTCCAAGACACCGAGTTCAACGACTACATTGTCGACCAGGTTCAGGATCGTCCCAGCGAGTTCAACGCCCTCATGGCGCAGGCTCGTGAGCGGGCCGAATCCGGCCAAGCCGCCAGTGTGTTCGTCGCGCTCAAGCAAATCGGTTCCGAACAACGCATCGACCTCACCCAATACTTCCCGCAAGTGCGGCTGGAGGCGTCGTTGCACAACATCGACAAGCGCAACGCCATCCTGCTCGACCACCTGCTCAAGCAGTCGAAGGGCAAACTCCAGCTCGGTCTCGACCTCAAGGGCGGTGTCTCGTTCATGCTCGAAGTCGCCGATGATGGCGTCGCCGGGGATGTCTCCGAATACGAACGCGAGGAGAACCTCTCCAAGGCCATCGAAATCATCGGCGAGCGCGTGAATCAGTTCGGCGTCGCCGAGCCGATCATCCGTCCGGTCGGCACGAACCGCATCGAGGTGCAGCTGCCGAATGTCAGCACCAAGGACAACCCCGAGGTGGTCGAAAACGTCAAGAAGCCGGCGCGCCTCGACTTCCGCCGCGTGCATCCGTTCATGTCGCCGCTTGAGACTCCGGCCAGTCAGACGCCTCCCGGCTACGAGATTCTGGTCGAGGAGCGCGAAGCCCGCGATGGCACCATGCAGGATGTGCCTTACTTCGTGAAGCGTCTCCCGGAAATGACCGGTGAGTCGATCGATGTGGCCTTCGCCACGACCGACGAGTTTGGCCGTTTCAAAATCAATCTGCGTTTCACCGACGAAGGCGCCGAGCGCTTCGCCGAGGTCACCGGCACGATCGCGCAGGAGTCGCAGCAGGGCGGCCTGCTCGCCATCGTGCTCGACGGCAAACTTTACTCCGCCCCGCGCGTCTCGCAGCGCATCAACGGCGGCTCGGCCGAGATCACCGGTTCTTTCACCCAGCGTGAGGCCATCGACCTCGCCAACGTGCTGAACAACCCGCTCGACGTGGAGCTCATCATCCGCGAGCAGAACGAGGTGGGTCCGTCGCTCGCCGCCGACGCCATTCAGTCCGGTGTCGATGCCTCCGAAATCGCGGTCATCCTGGTCGCGCTGTTCATGGTCGGTGTTTACACGATCGGCGGTCTGTTCGCGGTGCTCAGCCTCGCGGTCAACTTGCTCATCGTGCTCGGCGCCCTCGCCAGTATCGGCGCGACCATCACGCTGCCGGGCGTCGCCGGTATCGTGCTCACCGTCGGTATGGCGGTGGACTCCAACATTCTCATCTTCGAGCGTATCCGCGAAGAGTTGACCGCCGGCAAATCGCTCAAGGCGGCCTTCCTCGCCGGCCACGAAAAGGTGCTCTCCACCATTCTCGACGCCAACATCACCACGCTCATCACGTCCTCGCTGATGATCGCCTTCGGCACCGGTCCGGTGCAGGGCTTCGGTGTCACGCTCACCATCGGTGTGTTCTCCACCGTGTTCTGCGCGCTCATCGTGACGAAGCTCCTCCTCGAGTTCTTCATCGAGGGCGACATCATCAAGAAGTTCCCGATGATGCTGCCGTCGAAGGTTCCCACCTTCGACTACCTCAAGTTCGCCCGCCCGGCCTTTGCGGTCTCCTGGCTCATCGTCTTGGTCGGCATTGGCATGGTGGCCTACAAGGGGCACCGGATCTACGGTATCGACTTTGTGGGTGGTGACCAGGTGACCCTCACCTTCACCGACCGCGCGGCCTTCACCACCGCCGACGTGCGCGATACCCTCGAGGGCACCGGCATCGGCGAAGTGAATCCGATCTTCCAGACCGACTTCGATGGCGAGAACGAGACCCTGCAGGTGCAGGTTCCGGTCGGCCATGGCGACGAGGTGCTGCCGGAGCTCCAAGCGGCCTTCCCGGGCGCAGGTTTTGAGTCCATTGGCCAGTCTTCCATCGGTCCGTCCATCGGTGCGGAGATTCAGTGGAACGCCTTGATGTCGCTCGGTCTCGCGATCGTGGGCATCCTGCTCTACGTCGCCTTCCGCTTTGAGTTCGGCTTCGGTCTCGGCGCGGTCACCTCGACGGTGCACGACATCCTCATGACCGTCGGCATCTTCGTGCTGTTCGACCGCCAGTTCACCGCTCCGATGGTGGCGGCCATCCTCCTCATCGCCGGTTACTCGATCAACGACACCATCGTCGTGTTCGACCGCATTCGCGAGGAGCTGAAGGCCAACCCGGACATGAAGCTGCGCGACGTCGTCAACACCGCCATCAACCGCGTCTTCACCCGCTCGTTGCTCACCAGCGCCACGACCTTCCTGGCGTCGCTCGCCCTGTTTGTCTGGGGCGGTGGTGTCATCAACGACCTGGCCTTCACCTTCCTGGTCGGTGTCATCACCGGCACCTTCTCCTCCATCTTCATCGCGAGCCCGATCTTCTACTGGTATCACAAGGGTGACCGTAAGCATGTGGAGCGTCACCAGGACGTGAAACCGACCTACGAGTGGACGGGTTCGAGCCGCGCATCGGAGTAAGCTGACCGACCAAGCATTCGATGCGCTGGACCTACACGCCGCCCCCGGCTGAAGAGGTCGGGGCGCTGAGTAGGAGCGCCGGCGTGAGTCCGGTGCTCGCGGAGCTGTTGTGGCGCCGTGAAATCGTCGATGACGCCGCGGTGCAGAAATTTCTGCGCCCGGCGCTCGCCGAGCTCGGTGACCCCTTCCTCCTCGCCAATCTCGATGCCGCGACCGAGCGTCTCGCGATGGCCATCGCCAACCGCGAGGACATCGTCGTGCTCGGCGACTACGACGTCGATGGCGTCAGCAGCACGACGCTGCTCGTCAGCCTGCTGCGTCGCTTCGGCCTGAATCCGCGCTTCATCGTGCCGCGGCGCATGGAGGATGGTTACGGCCTCTCCGTGAGTGCCATCGAGCGCGCCTTGGAGGACGGCCGTCCGCACCTGTTTGTCGCGCTCGACTGTGGCACCAATTCGCAGGATGAAGTCGCCTTCCTGCAGGAGCGGGGCATCGACGTCATCATCATCGACCATCACCGGGAAAAAGAGGGTGCGGTGGCGTCGGCCACGCTGATCAATCCGCACGTGTATCCAGGCGATGATGACGCTGCCTGGCGCCACCTCTGCACAGTCGGTCTGGTTTTCAAACTCGCCCACGGTCTGCTCAAGCGCCTGCGCAACGAGAACCATCCGGTCGCCTACCGCATCAAGTTGCGGGATTATTTGGACCTCGTCGCGATGGGCACGGTGGCTGACCTCGTGCCGCTCACCGGCGAGAATCGTCTCATGGCCCGCTACGGGCTGCGCATCCTGCAGGGCGCCAACCGCCCGGGCATCCGCGCGCTCATGCAGGTGGCCGGCGTGCGTCCGGAGCAGGGGATCAACCCGGTCGACATTTCCTTCCGGCTCGGACCGCGCATCAACGCCAGCGGCCGGCTCGCCGATGCCGCGCTTTCGGTGGAGCTCATGTTGAGTGAGGACACGCGTTTCTGCATCCAAACCGCCGAGCAACTCGACGCCTTCAATCGCGAACGGCAGGACATCGAGCGCCAGATCACGACCGAAGCGGAGGAGATGATCGAGACGCTCTACGCCGATTCACCCGGCATCGTGCTGTATGCGGATGGTTGGCATCCGGGCGTGGTCGGCATCGTGGCCGGTCGGGTCTCGCGCAAATACAACCGCCCCTGCGTCGTGCTCGGCAACGAAGGCGAGCAAGCCAAGGGCTCGGGGCGCAGTGTCGATGGCATCAACCTCGTCGAGGTTCTGGCCGACTGTGATCAGCATCTCGGCAGTTGGGGCGGTCATCCCATGGCGGTTGGCGTGGCGGTGCCCAAGGAGCAGCTGGAAAACTTTCGCCGCACCTTTGCCGCGGCCGTGCAGGCGCACGTGGGCGGCGAAATCGAGGAGCGCGAGTTGCCGATCTCGGCCTGGATTCAACCTGAGCAGATCGGGGTGAAGCTCATGGATGAATTGGATGCGTTGCATCCGTTCGGGCAGGGCAATCCCGAGCCCGTGTTTGGCCTGCGTGGGATTGCGCTGCGCCAGCGTCCGGATGTCTTCAAGGGGCAGCACTTCCGCTTCAGCTTCGAGGACTCGCGCGGCCGTCGTTTGTTCGGCGTGGCCTGGAAGATGGCCGACCGTCTGCCGCCGGCGCGGACGCCGCTCGATCTCGCGGTGCACCTGCGGTGGAACCACTTCAACGATCGCAAGCTGTTGCAGCTGGAGCTCGTGGATTGGCGCGAAGCGCGGGTGGAGTAGGCCGATCCAAGGTGATGCCAGCCCGCTTCGGCGGGCGAGGAAGTCGGCCGTCTCCATGAACGGCTCGATCAACACACTTTAGGCGAGGCGCTTGCGCCCGCTTTCGATGGGGCGGTTTTTGGGGCGGAGGGCCGAGAGGCGAGGTAGCGCCGCGCAAGCGGGCAGCCTACCATGCAGAATCGACCGTAGGATGTGGGCCAGGCGTTTGCGCCCGCTTTCGGTCGTTCGCGGCTTGCGGCTCAATCGGTTCGAACGTCATCGGCATGGTCTCCAGACCGCGCCGGTTGCGGAAGGCCTGCCTCAGGCGATGATCGCCGTCGTTGGGCGCGGGCTCAATGCCGAGCACATCACAAAGAAATGGATACACGTGCACGTTGTCGACGGGCGGCAGGAGCAGGCCGGGTTCGAGTCCGGGACCCGTGGCGAGGAAGAGCGCGCCCATGTCCGGCTCGATGGGGTCGTAGCCATGGTCGCCGGGACTGGGCCGGTGTCCGGCCGTGAGGCGCGCGCGCGTGGTGATGTGCCAGCCGAGGTCGGGCACCAACACGATGTCGGGGATTCGCGGGTTGGACGAGTAGTGCAGGCGTTCCGGCACGTCGGCTCGAGCGTAGGCGTGCAGGTGTGGGTGGACGAAGAGTTGTCCGACGAGCGCGGTGGTGTCGGCGGGTGGTTTCACCTTCAGGCCTCCGGCGGCACCGGAGAACACGACGTCGACGGCGTCGAGATCGATCAGCTCGTCGAGCACGATGAGGTTGTCCGGGGCAACGTCGGTCATGCCGTGATCCGCCGTCACGACGAGTGTGGTGTCTGCCCACACGTCGCGCTCGAGCAGGGCCTCGCGCAGACTGCGGAGGGCGGCGTCGATGTCCCGCAGGGCGGCTCGGGTTTCAGGAGCGGTCGGTCCGTGGCGGTGGCCGGCGCTGTCGACGCGATCAAAATACAAAGCGATGAACTGCGGCCGTTCTTCGGGCGGCAAATCGATCCACTCGAGCACCTGGGCCACACGCTCCGTCGGAGTCATTTTCCCGCTGAAAGGCAACCAGGTGGTCGGGTGTTGTCCGTGAATGTCGGCCGAGGCGCCGGGCCAGAAGAGCGAGGCGGTGCGCAGCCCTTGGCGTTGCGCGGTGAGCCAGATGGGTTCGCCGCCCCACCAGCGGCCTTCCCGTTTGGCGGGGTGGGGACCGATGCCGAACCAGGCGTTGAAGTCCGCATCGAAGAAACGGTTTTGCACGATGCCGTGCGACTCCGGCCGCAGCCCCGTCACGAGGGTGTAGTGATTGGGAAAGGTTTTGGACGGATAACTGGGCCGCAGGTGGGCGGCGCGGACGCCGGTGGTGGCCAGCTCGCGCAGAAAGGGCGCGTCGTGCAGCTCGGGGTAGTCCCAGCGGGCGCCGTCGATGGAGACGAGGATGACGGTCGGCGCGGCCACCACGGCGGCGGTGGCGAGAGCGCCGTGAACGGCGAGGATGAGCAGGCGCATGAGAGGGCGTCGCAGCATGCGCGGACGGTGGGCAAGTGGACCTGACTTGGCAATGCGCCGCCCGTGACATTTGAGCTGCGGCGCGGAGCGGGGCACGCGGCGGCCTCAGCGGGACTGCGTCAGAACAACTCGACGTTGGTGGCGAAGTAGTCAGCCGCGGCTTTCTCTTTCGCGGTGCTGGGCGTGGCGGCGTTGGCGGTGCGCTTGGGCGTGGCGGTGGCCGCCGCGGGCAGATCCTGGGGCGAGCTGGCGTGGTAGCCGAACTGCGACAGGAGTTTCTTCACGCGCGACTCGAGTTCGTTGGCTTCCTGGAGAATTTCAGTCGAGGCGGCGGCCGTCTCTTCGGCGGCGGCGGCGTTTTGGCCGGCGATGGTTTCGAGACGGCCCATGGTGGAGTTCACGTGGCGGATGCTGTTGTCCTGTTCGCCGGTGGCGTGAGCAATGCGGGAGGAAAACTCATCCACTTGGGTGACGTGGCCGAGGATTTCATTGAGCCGGTCGCTGACGTGGCGGGATGCCGTCTCGCCCTGACTCATGTTGGCCTTGGAGGCTTCGATTTTATCCGCGGTTTCGCGGGCGGCCTGGGCGCTGCGGTGGGCGAGGCTGCGGACCTCCTCGGCGACGACGGCGAACCCGGCGCCGGCCTCACCGGCGCGAGCGGCCTCGACGGCGGCGTTGAGGGCGAGAAGGTTGGTTTGGAAAGCGATCTCGTCGATGGTCTTGATGATCTCCGCCACCTGCGCGTTGGCCTGGCCGAGGCTTTGGACCCGATCGAGCATGTCCTGGGTTTCGCCTTGGCCGGCTTCACTCGACTGGCGGGCGGTGGAGGCGATGGTGGTGAGCTCGGCGGCGCTGGTCGCGTTCTCCTTGGTTTTGTTGGCGAGGTCCTGCACGGCGGCAACCGTATCCATGAGGATGGAGGCCTGAGCCGAGGAACTGCTCGCGAGTTGCACGCCATTGGAGGACATCATGCGCACGTGGTCCTTGAGCACGGACACGCTGTCGGTCACGCCGGCGAAAGTGCTGGCGAGGGGGCGGATGATGAAGAAGCCGATGATGCGATTGACGGACACCAAAAGTCCGATCGCGGTGACCGCGAGGGCGATGGCGGCCACGAGAAAGCTGCGCTGCAGGGCGGCCTGCGCCGGGGCCAAGGCTTCGGCCTCGTCGATTTCGGCGGCAAGAAACCAGGGGAAATCGGGGTGCTTGAGGTAGCTGCCCACGACGGTCTGGCCTTGTGGGGTGGTGAAGTGACCGACGGTGTGTTCGCGTGACTTGGCGAGAGCAAGCGTTTCGCGGGAAAGCTTGGGCTGTGGGTCGAGACGCTCGTGCGTGATTTCGTTGCCGTTGAGGTCGGCGAGATAGAGCCGACCGGACTCGCCGAACTTGAGGCCGCGGTTGAGCATGGCGGTGATGAAATCGATGCTGATTTCCATCACGACCTGACCGCGAAGTTTGCCCGCGTCGTCGATGACCGGGGCGATCGAGAGTTGGTGATTATGGTCCTTTTCGGCGAAGGCGTGGAAGTCGGTGACGATGGGCTCACGTTGGCCTTGGCCCAAGAACGTGTTTCCGGAGAGATCCTGTCCGGAGTGCGAACTTCCCGTCTCGCGATGGCCGGGACTGAGCACGACATGCCCCTTTTCGTCGGTCACGAAGATGTGATGACTTGGGCCCCAATGGGCTTCCTGCAAGGTGCGAATGGCATCGAGCGCCGGAGCCGGGTCAGCGCCGTTGAGGAGGGCGTCACGGACGCGGTCATCGCTGGCGAGGCTGGTGACGGCGGCGATTTGTTCGTGAAGGAAAAGGTCCAGCACGCCGTGGCGTGAACGGGCGGTTTGCTCGAGTGCGGTTTCGGCCCGGTGACGCTCCTCTTGGTAGCGCGCCTGCGCGATGAAAGCATTGGTGGCCAATACCGGCACCATTGCGCAGGCAATGATCACGAGGGTAAATCGCAGTCGATTGGTTTGGGCCGAACTCATGGGATTGGGAGGGACGGCAAACCTGGGCACCGCCACCTGAGTCGAATCGGCCCGATTCGAGCGGACTTAAGATGAACTTTGGCTAAGTGGCGGGCGCCGGCGACACGTGGACGGCGCAGGCTTTGTAGCTGGGCTGCCGCGAATGCGGGTCAAAGGCGGGATAGGTCAACCGGTTCACCGTCGCAAAGTGCATGGGCAAAAAGACCTGACCGGCGGCGACAGTGGGAGTGAGCAAGGCCCGGGCCGTTAGCCGGTCGCGCCGCGAGGCCACGGTGACGAGGGCGCCATCGGCGACCCCCAGACGCGCGGCGTCGGATGGGTTGAGTTCGACGTGAAGCTGGCGAGGCGCAAGGCGATTGAGCACTTCACTCTTGTTGGTGCGGGTGCCGGTGTGCCATTGGGCGGAGGATCCGCGCCCGGTGTTCAGCCACAGGGGGTAATCGGCACAGGGCGCCTCGGGTGGCTTCGTCGGTGCCTCGAAGATCAACCGGGCGCGACCATCGGTCGTGAAGAAGTGACCGTCGGCGAAGAGCCGACGCTCCTGCGGGCACGGGTGCTCGGGCTCGGGGGCGACCGCGGCGATGCGCCGACTGCTGGAGTTGCGGGGTGGTTGCGCATTGGCCGTGGCAGGGAACGGCCATTGAATGCCGCCGGCCTGCTGCAACATGTCGTAGGAGGTGATGCCGGAGATGTCGCAGGGTTGGCCGCGCGTTAAGCGAGCCAGCGACTGAAAGGTCGCCTCCGGCGTCGACCATGCTTCAAACATCGCCCCGCAGCCCCAGGCCTCGGCGATGAGTTTAAAGATGGAGAAATCCGCCAGGGCCTGGCCGGGGGCGCGGGCGACTTTACGGACGACACCGATGCGGCGCTCGGAGTTGATGAAGGTGCCGTCTTTCTCGCCCCAGCCGGCGGCGGGCAGCACGAGGTCGGCCATGCGGGCCGTCTCGGTGGTCGCATACATGTCCTGCACCACGAGGAAATCGAGTTTCTCGCGCAGGCGGGCGAAGCGGCCCTGATTGATCCACGAATGGGCGGGGTTGGTGGCAATGACCCAGAGTCCGCGGATCGTGCCGGTTTCGATGCCGTCGATGATTTGGTCGTAGGCCATCGAAGGGCGGTCCGGAATGGTCGTCGCCGGAATGCCGAGTTCGGCGGCGACCCCGCGGCGGTGGTCCGGGTTCTCGAAACTGCGACCACCGAAGAGCGAGGTGGTGTTGCCAAAGAGGCGCGAGCCCATGGCGTTGCACTGGCCGGTGATGGAGTTGGCCCCGGTGCCCGGGCGACCGATGTTGCCGGTGACCAAAGCGAGGTTGATCAGGGCCTGGGTCAGGCGGGTCGACTGGTGACCCTGATTGACACCCATCGTCCACCAGAACGACACCGCCTTGCCTCGATGAATCAGTGTAGCCAGTTCGCGAATACGTTCGGCCGGAATGCCGCATTCCACGGCGCAGCGCTCGGGGGCGTAGTGCACGATGAACTCCACCAGGTCCTCGTAACCGGAGGTGTGCGCATCGACGAAGTCGCGATCGATCCAGCCGCGGGCGATCAATTCGTGCAGGACGCCGTGGAGCAGCCAGAGGTCGCTCTTGGGTTGGACCGCGTAGTGATCGCTCGCCGCCATCGCGGTCTCGGTGCGCCGGGGGTCGATGACGACGATGCGCGGGGAGTGGGGGTTGCGCATCACGCGCTGCCACATGATGGGGTGGGCAATGGCCGGGTTGGCGCCGACGAAGACCAACACGTCGCTGTGCTCAAAATCGGCGTAGGTGTAGGGCGGGGCGTCGAAACCGAAGGCCTGTTTGTAGGCGGTGTGGGCCGTGGCCATGCATTGCCGCGTATTGCTGTCGGCGTGCAGACCGCCCATTCCGAACTTGAACAGCGCGCCGAGCAGGGCCATTTCCTCGGTGGGGATCTGGCCGGTGGAAAGAAAGGCGATGCTGTGTTGCCCGTGTCGTTCCTGCACGCCGCTCATGCGTTCCACGAAGGTGCTCAGCGCGGTCGACCAATCGGTGGGGCGCAAGGTGCCGCTCGACGGATCGCGCAGCAGCGGCGTGGTCGCGCGGTCGTTCGCCTGCAGGGGGGTGAGCGCTTCCCAACCCTTGGGACAGGCCATGCCGAGATTGACCGGGTAGGCGGTGTCCGGGGTGAGGTTGATCGCGGCGCCGTCGCGGTCGAGGTGCACCTTGAGTCCGCAGCCGGTGGCGCAAAAGCCACAGATGGAGCGCACCGTGGCGGCGGGCGCGACCTTTGCCGGCACGCGGCCGAGGCCAAATTGCCCGGGTTGCTGCACCAATTCGGCGGTGGTCGGCCCTTCGAGCGGGCGGAGAATCTGCTGCAGCGCCGGATTCATGACGCGGCCACCCCCGGCATCTTGGCGGCGTCGACCGCGCGGAAATAAAGGTAGCGCTCCAATAGCTCACCGCTCAACCAAGCCACCGCCGCAACCAAACCCACGGCCAGTAAGTTTGTAACCCAATAGGTTACAATGGCACCGAAAGCGCTGATTAAGAGGAGGAAGCGGGCGGTGAAAACTGGGGCGAGTTGGGTGCGGAGGAGGTGGGCGGAGGGGGTGGCTTGGCGGCGTTGTCGGTGTTCAAAGACACCTTTCGCGAGCAGCAGCGCGGCGGCCAGCAGGGGGAGTCCAGGCAAGGTGGCGGCGACGGCGACGGTGCCGCCCATGCGGATGGCCGTGGCGGGCGCGCGCCAGAAGCGACGGGGCGTGTCGATGTAGATCATGGCCGAGCAGAAGACCGCGATCGTGCCGATGAGCGCGGCGGGCAGCGCCGGCACCTGCGCGGGGAAGAGCGTGGTGGCGGCGAGCAGGGGGAACCACAGACCGAAGAGGACGGCCTCACGGCTGAGCCAGGAACGGCCCAAGCCGAGGAAGACGCGCCAGGCGCGCAAGGGGCGACCCAGGTGGACGACACTGGCCAAGAGGCCGATGGCCGCGAGACCGAGGGCGGCGTATCCGATCCAGGGTGACGCTGCGAACGGCGCGGCGAAACTGAACCCGAGCGCGACCTGCGTGGCGACGAGGAGAACAACCAGCGGGAGGTGGGCCGGTTGCACTTGCGGCGTGGCGGCATCGGCGGGTCGCAGGTTGTCGGGCAAGGTGCGGCGGCTGACGTAGCGCGTGGTGGGGCGGGTGAAGTCCGGATCCGGGGCGGCGGCGAGGAAGTCCGACGTATCGACGCGGGGGCGGGAGCCGTTGAGGTCGATGGCGACCTTCACGATTTTGATCGCGCGGGTGGGGCAGGCCTGCACGCAGGCGGGGGCCTCACCCTCGGAGAGGCGGCCGTGGCACATGTCGCATTTGCGGACAATCCCGAGGCGCTCGTTGTATTTGGGCACGTCATACGGGCACTTCAGAATGCAGTAGCTGCAGCCGATGCATTGGTCGTCGAGGTGCCGCACGATGCCGGTGATCGGATCCTTGTCGTAGGCGAGCACGGGGCAACCGGTGAGGCACCCAGGATCGGCGCAGTGGTGGCAGGCCGAGGTGATGGTCTGCTGGAAGGGGTGAGCTTCGTCGCCGCCGATGAGGTGGCCGACGTCGCGCCAGGTTTCATCGTCGTCGAGTCCGTTCAGCGAGTGGCATCCGGCCACGCAGGCCTTGCAGCCGGAGCAGGAGTCGAGGTCGACCTCGAAGGCGTATTGTTCGCCCGGACCGGGGGCGGTGAGGGGAATGAGATCGCGGTAAACCGGCTCGAGGTCGGGCAGGGTCGCGGACTCATGCACGCGCGAAAAACGCGCGACCGGCGTCTGCAGCGTTTGCTGCTCGGCCAGGAGTTCGTCGACCAGCGCCAACAAGTGAGGTTTGCCCGGAGCGATCAATTCGGAGGGAGAAATGAGAGGGAAAAGTGAATGGGGAACGCGACGCGGGTGGGGTCAGTAGACGTCGCGGGCGTAACGCTTGGCGGCCTTGAGGTCGTTGACGAAAGCGCCGGCTTCCTCAGCGGTCTTGCCGCCATGGGCGGCGACAATGTCGTGCAGCGCGGCGTCGACATCCTTGGCCATGCGTTTGGCGTCGCCGCAGACGTAGAAGTGCGCGCCGTCCTCGAGCCATTGCCAGAGCTCGGCGCCGGCTTCGCGCATGCGGTCCTGCACGTAGACTTTCTGGGCTTGGTCGCGGGAAAAGGCGGTGTCGACGCGGGCGAGCACACCGGTGTCCTGCCAAGCCTTGATCTGGTCTGCGTAAAGGTAGTCAGTCGCGGCGTGTTGGTCGCCGAAGAAGAGCCAGTTGCGTCCGGTGGCACCGGTGGCGGCGCGGTCTTCGAGGAAGGCCCGGAACGGCGCGATGCCGGTGCCCGGGCCGACCATGATCATGGGTTTGGTCGGATCGGACGGTGGGCGGAAGGCCTTGTTCGTGTGAACGAAGACGCCAGCCGTGCCAGCGGCCAGGGCGCGTTCGGCAAGGAAGGTGGAGCAAACACCTTTGCGCGTGCGACCGCCGGACTCGTAGCGGACGGCGCCGACGGTGAGATGGACTTGGTCGGGGTGGGCATGGGGGCTGGAGGAAATGGAATAGAGACGAGGGGACAGCTTCCGGAGGAAGGCGGGATTTTTGATTTGGGATTTTAGATTTTCGATTGAGTCCGGAGCAGCCGCGGTGAGGGCATCGAGGACGTCGAGGATTGTATCGGTAGCGGTGAGGCCGAGCGTCTCGAGCAAGGCCTTGGTGGGCTTGCCGAGGTCGTAGGCGGTGGTGAGCGCGGTGCGCAGTGGCAACTCCCCGGTGGGCGTGTTGACCGCCTCTTCGCCATCACAGCCGAGGGCGGTGAGGACGGCGGCGACTAGTGCGGGGCAGTTTTGCGGAATGACGGCGAGCGCATCGCCGGCTTCGTAGGTGAGGCCACTGCCGGCGAGGGAAAACTCGACGTGGTTCACTTCCTTGGCCGAGCCCGCGCCATTGAGGTTGCGCACCGTCAGCACCGGGGCGGGAAACGGGTTCTTCTTCCCGTAGGTCGGTGTGGTGGTTTCAGCCGCCGCCGGTGTGAGCTCAGCGGCGGGAACCCCGGCTGCGCCCAGAGCGGAGAGCGAGGTGTCGAGCCAAGCCGCGAAGGCGTCATCATAGTCGACGTCACAATCGACGCGATCGGCGATGCGGGTGGCCCCCAGTTTGGCGAAGGCGTCGTCGAAGTTTTTGCCGCACTGGCAAAAGAGTTCGTAGTTGGTGTCGCCGAGGGCGCAGACGCTGTAGCGCAAGCTGGCGGGCAAGGCCGGCGCACCGTCGGCCAGCACCGCGTCGTGCAGCGACTTGGCGTTGTCCGGTGGCTCGCCGTCTCCGTAGGTGCTGGTGATGACGAGCACGTTCTGATGTTGGGCCAGTTCGGCAGGTGACGCGTTGGCCATGTCCACAATCGTCGGCGCGAAGCCTTTGGCGGTTGCGCTCTTGGCGGCCTGCTTGGCGAGGGACTCGGCGGTGCCGGTTTGGGAGCCCCAGAGAATGGTCAGCGGTGCTGCGGCGGGCGCGGCCGCGGTGGCTTGATCCAACGGCGCGCGGGAGAAGGCGCCGGCAAAGAAACCGTTGAGCCAGGCGCGTTGGGCGGGCGTGAAGGGGGCGCTGTCGGGAACGAAGGGCACGGTCGGGTTCATGCGGAAAAGAGCTCCTGAAGTTCGCCCACGCTGTGGCGGCGGGTCCATTGAACGAAGGTTTCGCCGCTGTCGTGGGAAGTCTGATACGTATTGAGGATGCGATCGAAGAGGGCGGGGAGCTCGTCGTGGCCGACGCCCTTGAAGATTTCGCGGGCGATGCCCTGCTCCTGGTCCATGCCGCCGCCGAGCACGATGTGGTAACCCTCGCGGCCGTCCTTGAGTTTGGTGGCGATGCCGCCGAGATCGCCGCAGTAGTGCTGGGCGCAGGAGTGGGCGCAGCCGGTGAGGTGGATATTGACGGGGAAGGCGAGCTCCTCGAGGCGACTGCGCAGGTGCTTCATGAGGGTCACGGCGTGGCCCTTGGTGTCGGCGGCGGCGTATTTGCAGCCCTGGTTGCCGGTGCAGGCGATGACGCAGCCGGCGCAGGTGGAAGCCTTGGTGGTGAGGCCCATGCGCTCGAGGCTGGTCTCCACGCTGGCGACGAAGGCGTCGTGGATGTGCGGGATGAGGAAGTTTTGCCAGACGGTGAGGCGAATCTCGCCCTGGCCGAAATGATCGGCGAGATCGGCGACGCGGCGGGCCTGCCACGATGCGAGCTGACCGACGGGCACAACCGGACCAATGTAGTTGAGGCCACGCTGGGCCTGGCGGTAGGTGCCGAGGTGGCCATGCTTGAGCACGGGCTTGCGCGGTGCGCAGGCCTCGAGCGGCAGGCGCTGGAGCGGGAAGGCGACGCGCTTGGCGCTCTCCTCGACGAATTTTTCGTCACCCCATTTTTCGAGCAGGTATTTAAGGCGGGCCTTTTTGCGGTTGGTGCGGTCGCCGTTCTCGACGAAGACGCGGACCATGGCCACGGCGAGAGGGACGGCTTGGTCGGGCTTGATCAAGAGGCCGGTGTCGCGGGCGAAATCCTGGTGGCCGGTGATGCCGCCGAGCTGAACGCGAAAGTAGATGCCAGGTTCGATGTCCGCGTGACCTTCGCCCACGCGGACGGCGAAGAAGCCGATGTCGTTGGTGTCGGCGGCGGCGGAGATGGAGCCGCCGCCGTCGAAGGCGATGTTGAATTTGCGGGGCAGGCCGTAGAGGTCGCGTTGGTTGAGAATGGTGTGGTGCAGTGCCTTGGCGTAGGGGCGCACGTCGAGGAGTTCGTCGCGATCGAAGCCGGCGGTGGGGGTGGCGGTGATGTTGCGGATGTTGTCGGCGCCGGAACCCTTGGAGGTGAGGCCGAGGTCCTGCACGCGGGTGAGGACGTTGACGATGTCCTTCGGCGCGAACTCGCGGAGTTGGATATTGTTGCGTGTGGTGATGTCGAGGCGGCCGTTGCCAAGGTCGTCGGCGAGGTCGGCGAGACCCCGCAGCTGGGTGCTGGTCAGAATGCCGGCGGGAATGCGCAGGCGGCACATGAAGCTGTTTTGGGCGGGGGCGACGTGGAAGAGGCCGTAGAACTTGAAACGGAAGCAGTCGGCTTCGTCGGGGAATTGGTTGCCGTTGGCGTGGGCGACGAGGCGGTCCCACACGTCGAGGCCGTTGAGCTCACGCTTGATGAGCTCGGGTTTGCAGAGGTCCTCGATGGGGGTGCCGTAAACCGTTTCGGTAGCCGGGTCCGATGCCGCGGGAGCGCCCGCAAGCGGGCGGCCTAGGTCGGTTGAGGCGGCGAACTGGCCCGAAGCGATGGCGCCGGCGAGGAAACCTTGGAGGTATTCCTTCTGTTCGGCGGTGAAGCCATCGGTCGGCGGCGTGGGCAGGGATGTGTTCACGGGATGGAGTTGAGCAGTGGCAGTGCCGTGGCCTCGCTTTGGGCAATTAACGCAACGAATGAAATCGCTCGAAATGATGAACAGGATGTGTCGTTTGCCTTGGCGCCCACGACCGAATGGGCCGTGGGCGCCGGTGCAGGCTAGACAGCGCCTACGGCTCAGTAGGCGAAGTTGACTTCGAAGCTGATGCGCTGGGTGTCGCGGGCGAAACCGTCGCTGTTGAAGTCGGCGTATTTCGCGATCGCGGTGAAGCGGTTGGCGAATTTTTTGGCCACGACGAAGTCGAATTCGGTGCCGTAGTCGGCGCCGCCGGACTCGGCGGAGAAGTCGTGGTAGAAGGCGGTGAGGTTAAAGCCGGCGACCGGGCCGCCGACGCTCACATAGAGGTCTTCGAGACCCGTGCCGGGCGTGCCGAGGAAAAGGTCGGCGAAGCCGTTGAAGGCGTGGAGCGTGGCGAGCGGCGTCTTGAAGCCCTGGCCGTTGTCGCTGCCGAGCACTTCGTAGCCGACCTTGGCGGTGATTTTGCCGAACTTGGCCCCGAGTTCACCGACGTAGTAGGTGGCGGTGTAGTTGAAGGGGCTGTTGCCGTAGTCGGACTGGGAGGCGGCTTCGATGCGGTAGAGCACCGAGGTGGTGTCATCGATCTTCACCGCGCCGCTGTAGCTGGCGCCGTAGGTGGCGCTGGAGTTCGCGGCGGCGTTGTCGAAATCGAGCAGGTAGGCGTAGCCGGAGAGCGTGCCGCCACCGAGCTTGAAGCCGGCGTTCACGATATGGCTGTCGGACTCGAAGTCGCGGACATCACTGAAGATGCGGTTGATCTGCCACAGGTAGCCATAGGAAAGGGTGAGCTCGGGGGTCGGCTTGCCACTGATCGTGAAGGCGTCGTAGGTCTGCTGGTCCTGGCGCCAGCCGACGTCGCCGATGAAACGCACGTTGTCGAGGACAATGCGCTGGCGTCCCAGTTTGCCGGATACGGAGTCGCCGGCATAGCCAAAGAAGGCCTGATTGACCTCGGTGCCCTCGATGTCGGCGATCACGACCTGGCCGGCGCCGCCGGGGTTGAGGCCGGCTTGGTTGTAGCTGTCGGAATCGAAAGCGTGGACGTCTTCGCCCTCCATCATGAAATACCAGCCGTTGAACTTGCCGGAGGTGAAGCCGAGGCGGTTGCGGAAGGTGAGGGCGTTGGAATCGGCGACGCCCGGTTGGTCGCCATATTCGAAGCGGAGACGTGAGTTGAGGGAGACTTTCCCCTCGGAAAACACCTCGTCGAGCGTCGAGGCGGCAGTGGCCGCGGAGGCGGCGAACACGCAGGCGGCGAGGCCGCCCAGCGAGATTTTTGGACACAACTTGGTCATGATAGGCAGATTTTGACGGTGCAGGATCGGGTCGGGTTTTCGGTCAGAACATCGCGGCAATCGCGCCGCTGATGCGTTGACGGAAAGTGGGTTGGGCGGCCGGTTGGCCGGGGCGGGCCGGGGGGGCCTTGGCCTTTTTGGCGTGCTCGCATTCGTCGAGGAAGCGGAGCAGACGTTCGCGGTAGGCGAAGAAACGATCGTCGGTCATCATGGCGTCGCGATCGCGGGGGCGGGGGAAGTCGATTTCCATGAGCTCACCGACGCGGGCGCCGGGGCCGTTGGTCATCATGCAGACGCGGTCCGACATGTAGATGGCCTCATCGACGTCGTGCGTGATCAACATGGTGGTGATCTGGTCGCGGTCGAGGATGCCGAGAATGACATCCTGCAGCTCCATGCGGGTCAGCGAGTCGAGCCGGCCGAAGGGTTCGTCGAGCAGGAGGATCTTGGGCTTGAGCGCGATGGCGCGGGCGATGCCGACGCGCTGTTGCATGCCGCCGGACATCTCGCGCGGGTATTTGTGCATGGAGGAGGCGAGGCCGACGGCGGAGAGGGCGTAGGCGACGATGTCCTTCTTCTGCTGCTTGGTGGCATGGGGATAGACCTCCTTCACGCCGAGCATGACATTGCCCCAGGCGGTGAGCCACGGGAGGAGGCAGGGGGCCTGGAACACAACCGAGCGGTCGGGGGCGGGTCCGGCGATTTCGCGGCCGTCGACCACGATACCGCCATCCGAGATCTCGTTGAGGCCGGCGATCATGGTGAGCACGGTGGATTTGCCGCAGCCGGAGTGGCCGATGACCGAGATGAACTCACCCTGGCGCACGGTGAGGTTGAAGCCGTCGACGACTTTGACCTCGGCCCCGAAGGGATTGGGGTAGGCTTTGACGAGGTTGGAAATCTCGAGGAAGCGATCGTTTTTCATGCAGCGGAGGAATCGGAGTCGTCGTTGAAACGGGTATTGGCCTCGCGGATACCCTCGCGGGTGACCGCGCGAGGGGGCTCGCGGCGGCCGGTGGAGAAATCGGCCGGCAGGACGTTGGGCATTGCGAGGGTCTGGTTGACGCGCAGGGCCTTGGCCTCGCGGTTGAGCTCGAGCAGGTAGTGGGTGATCTCGGCTTTCAGGTGTTTGAAGGCCGGGTCGTGATTCATGGCGGTGCGGTCGCGGGGCCGCTCGAGGGTATTCTCGAACGAGGTCGCGAGGGTGGCGTTCGGACCCATGGTGAGCGGGATGACGCGGTCGGCGAGGAGCAGGGCCTCGTCCACGTCGTTGGTGATGAGCACGACCGTGCGGCGGTCCTGCTCCCAGATGCGGGTGATCTCGTCCTGTAGGTTGGCGCGGGTGAGGGCGTCGAGGGCGGAGAGTGGTTCGTCGAGGAGCAGCACACCGGGCTGCATGGCGAGGGTGCGGGCGAGGGACACGCGCTGGCGCATGCCGCCGGAGAGTTCGCGGGGCTTTTTGTCGGCCGCGGGGGTGAGGCTCACCATCTCGATGTAGCGGGCGACATGGGCGCGGCGTTGGGCGGCGGTGAACTGCGGGAAGACCGATTTGACCGCGAGCTCGATGTTGCCCGCCACACTCAGCCAGGGCAGCAGCGAGTAGTTCTGGAAAACGATGCCGCGTTCGGGGCCGGGTTCGGTGACGAGCTCACCGGCCATCCGCACCTCCCCTGTATCCGGTTGTTGGAGACCCGCGAGGAGGTTGACGAGGGTGGACTTGCCGGAACCGGAGAAACCGATGATGGCGACGAACTCGTTCTCCTGCACTTGCAGGTTCACCTCGTGCAGCACCTCGGTGCGGTTGTTGGACGGTCCGTAGCCGACGTTGACCCCTTTGAGCTCAAGGTAAGGCGCGGGTTTAACCGCAGAGGACGCAGAGGTCGCAGAGGAGGGCGCCAGTGTATCTGTGTTCATCTGTGTAATCTGTGGTTGAGAAAACTGATCAGATCGCGGTCGGTGCGCCGTCGAAGGAGACGAGGCGTTGGAGGACGATCATGATGCGGTCGAAGGCGAGGCCGATGGCGCCGACCACGAAGACCACCACGAACATTTGGGCGAAGGTCTGGGAGCTGCCGTTGTTGAACATGTCCCAGACGAATTTACCGATGCCCTCGGAGGAGGAGAGCAGCTCGCCGGCGATGAGCACCATCCAGCCCACGCCGAGCGAGATGCGCAGACCGGTGAACATGAGCGGCAGTGCGGAGGGAATGACGATCTTGAAGAGGCGGGCGAAGAAGCCGAGGCGCAGGACGCGGGCGACGTTGAGGTGGTCCTTGTCGATCGAGGCCACACCGAGGGCGGTGTTGACCAAGGTCGGCCAGAGGGAGCACATCGCGACGGTCAGCGCGGAGGCGAGGAAGGCCGGATTGACGTCCATGCCGGCAAGGCCGGGGATTTTGTCGAAGAAGCGCAGCAGGGCGCTGTCGGAGGGATCGGGGATGAAGCCGCCGACGATGATGAAGATGATGGGCAGCCAGACGATGGGGGAGACCGGCTTGAAGAGGGAAATCATCGGCGTCATCGCGGCCATGAAGATGCGCGACAGGCCGCAGAGGATGCCGATCGGGATCGCGATGACGGAGGCGACGAGGAAGCCGAAGATCACGCAGCGCACGGAGCGGTCGATCTGCGCCGGCAGGGTCCAGGGTTTGGAGTAGGTGGCGGTCTCAAGCGTGGCGAGGTTACCCTCCTGCTGCTGAATCGCGGTGGCGGCCTTCAAAGCAGCGGCGGGGTCGGACGCGGCGGCGAGATCGGCGCGGAGGGCGTCGATCTGGGCTTGAGCGGTGGCGACCTTGAGGTCGCGGTTGTCATCGGTGAGGAGGTCGCGGCGCTTGCGCAGGAATTGCAGTTCCTCCTCGAGGCGGTTGGAGGCGGTGCGGGCGGCGATGAGGGGCGGGTATTTGGCGTTCTCGAGGGCGGTGCGCTCGTCGCGCAGGGCTTGGATCTCGGCGGTTTCGGCGTCGGTGGCGGCCTGGTCGGCCTGGACGGCGGCGAGCAATTGTTCGGCGGTCGCGTCGCCGGCGACGACTTGGGCGGCGAGGGCCTTCAATTCGGTTTGGCGGGCCGCGGCCGTGTCGCGGTATTCGAGGCGCTTGGCGCGGTAGGCGGCGTTGATGTCGGCCGTGCTCTCCTTGAGGTGTTCGCGGGAGGCGGCTTCGGTGGCCTTCACTTCCTCGGCCGCGGTGGCGGCGAGGGGCGTGAGTTCGGCGATGCGGGCTTCGACGGCGGCGAGGGCGGCCTCGCGGTCGGCGCCGGTGCGCAGCATATCCTCGCCCTTGATGGTTTCACGTTCGTGGAAGGTGAGCACGCCGCTGGCGGCGTCGACCACCACCCCGGGGGTCGGCACCTCACCGGATTTGGTGGTGTGACGCGGTCCGGCGTAGTTCCAGAACATGAGGAAGAGCCCGAACGTCACCAGGGGGATGACAATGAATTGGCCGATCTTCTTGAGCTGGGCTTTCGGTTCCTCGCCGTAGCAGAGGCGGACGACGGGGTCGAACACCTGGAGGCCGGCGGTATCGAGGGCTTTGAGGATCTTGTATTTCATTTCTGGAGACAGGAAGGGCGAGGCGGCGCGGCGGAGAGGGAAGGGGGCGGCGGGGCCGTTTGGTTACGGTCCCGCCGCCGCTAATGAACTACAGCTAGGGACTAACTTCGGACTGAGTTTTCTGGAATGGAGCGGGACTCAGATGGAGTCCTTGTTGCCGATGGCGAAGGAGTTGATGTAGCCGATCGGGTCGCGGGCGTCGTAGGGGTTGCCGTCGATGAACTCATCGGTGGCCGGCTTGTAGCCATCGGTGTCCCACGGGATGTCGGCCTCGGCGATGTGGCCCTCTTCGAGCAGGAGCTTGGCGGCGGCGAGGTAGACGTCGGGCAGGTAGATGTCCTTGACGGTTTCGGCATACCACTCGGCGGGTTTGCTTTCGGTGATCTGGCCCCAGCGGCGCATTTGGGTGAGGAACCAGATGCCGTCGGAATACCACGGGAAGGTGGAGTGGTATTTGAAGAAGACGTTGAAGTCGGGCATCTCGCGCACGTCGGTCTTCTGGAAAATGAAGGTGCCGGTCATGCTGTTCTTGATGACGTCGTAGTCGGCGCCGACGTAGTTGGGTTGGGCAAGGATGCGAACGGCTTCCTCGCGGTTGACGAGCTTGCCGGAGGCGTCGGTCTCATCGAGCCACTTGCCGGCGCGGATGAGGGCCTTGATGACGGCGATGTGCGTCTGGGGATTGGCGTCAGCCCAGGCCTTGGACACACCGAAAACCTTTTCCGGATTGTTCTTCCAAATGTCGTAGTTGGTGGTGACGGGAACGCCGATGCCCTTGGCGACGGCCTGCTGGTTCCACGGTTCGCCGACGCAGTAACCCTGGATGTTTCCGGCCTCGAGCACGGTGGGCATCATCGGAGGCGGGGTGACGGAGAGTTCGACCTCGGCGTCGGTGCGACCACCGATGTCGGTGGCGGTATACATGCCCGGGTGGATGCCGGCGGCGGCGAGCCAGTAGCGGATCTCGTAATTGTGGGTCGAGACGGGGAAAACCATGCCCATCTGGAGCTTGGCGCCCTTGGCGAGGTATTCGTCGACGACCGGGCGGAGGCCCTTGGCGGAAATGGGGTGCTCCGGAGTGGGCGTGTCGAGGTCGAGGTCCTCGAGCTGCATCTGCTCCCAGACCGCGTTGGAAACGGTGATACCGTTGCCGTTCAGATCGAGGGTGTAGGCGGTGACGATGTGGGCCTGGGTGCCGATGCCGATGGTGGCGGCGATGGGCTGACCGGAGAGCATGTGCGCTCCGTCGAGGTTACCGGAGATGACGTTGTCGAGGAGCGTCTTCCAGTTGGGCTGGGCGATCACTTCCACGGCGAGTCCTTCGTCGGTGAAGAAGCCCTTTTCCTTGGCGATCACGATCGGGGCGCAATCGGTGAGTTTGATGAAACCGAATTTGAGTTCGGTTTTTTCCGGAGTGAGCTGGGCGGGGGCGCGAACTGCGCCAGCGACGGCCAACAGGCCGACGAGGACGGTCGAAGCACCGCGACGCAGGCGGGTCGAGAAGCGTGGAAGGGAGCGAATCATGGCAGGATAGACAGGTTGGAATCGGGTCGCAGATGAGTGCGCGGCTTGCGCAGTCGCCCCCTGTTTTAGCCGCAGAAATGCCAAGCGTGCCAAAATGGACAAAAAGCGACATGTATCGATTCGCTGAAAATGCGTCAGATCATTCATACATGAGTCGATCCGTTGGCTGCGGTGGGGAGAAGTGGCGGCAGCATGCGTTTGGTAAATGCGCCGCGCGGACCTTGCGAGAGGCCGCGTGCGTCCGAGCGGCGCGGTGGTGAGCAAAAGCGCTCTGAGGGCTGCGATCACTTTTGCGCGATGAAGACTGCCAGGCGGGATCAGGCCGGGGAGGGCCGTTCGTCGCGACTCATGGCCTGTTGATGCAGGTCGCGGCGAAATAGATCGCGACTGAGGTTGGGAGGCACGCTCAGGCCGGGAGTCAGCACACAGTGACGCCGCAGGCTCTCGAGAATTTGATCGCCTTGGTGCGGGTTGGGCACCGCGCTCTCGCCGACACCGAAGCGGAGGAAGGTGGATTGATCGGCGGTGCGGCCTTGGCCCAGTTGCATCGGACCGACGAGAGAGGCAGCGATGACCTTGGCGGGCTGGTTGAGGTATTCGCGGCGGGCGAGCAACTTCACGAGTTCGGGGCGAAAGGTTGCCTCCTCGCAGCGGGCGGCGGCGGCAGTGAGGGCCTTGATCAGCCGGAGGTGTTCCTCGTGACGATTCTGCGCGAAGTCGGAGCGAACCATGAGCACCTTTTCCGGCTCGCCGGGATGGATTTGGTCGCTGGTGGCCGGGCACCAGCCGATGCCGTGCTGCACCGCGAGGGAGTTCCACGGTTCGCCGACGCAGTAGCCGTCGATGGTGCCGGCGGAGAGATTGCGAAAAACCTGGGGGGGCGGAACGGTGACGATGCGCACGTCGCGCCGCGGGTTGATGCCGCCGGACGTAAGCCATTCGCAGAGGTGCAGATAATGCGTCGAGCAGTGGCCGGGCACGCCCAGCACGACTTGGTGTTCGTGCCGGCGACGGATGATTTCGTCGTGGAAGGATTGCGCGTCGCGCACGCCGGCGTCCCACCAGGAATTGGCGAGTGTGATGGCGTTGCCGCCCATGCTCAACACACAGGCAGTGAGGCAGGGCGTGGCGGGCGCGCCGAGACCGAGACGGGTGGAGATCAACAAGGAGCTGATGGCCTGAGCCGCCTCCAGTTCGCCGAAGGCGATCTTGTCGCGAATGGTCGCCCAACCCAGTTCCCGGCGGAGGTTGACCTCGAGGCCTTGTTCTTTGAACAAGCCGTATTCATGCGCGACGATGAGTGGCGCGGCGTCGACCAGAGCGATGAATCCCAACCGCACACGCAGCCCGGAGACAGGGCGTTTGGTGGCTGAGGTGGTAGAACGGCGTGGCATACAAGGCGCGGCCTCAGCTAGCGGAGTGCCAAGATGATGAGCTTGGCGCATGAAATGCTAGGTGATGGTTCGTTCCGCTCATCCAACGACCCATTCGTATGCCCGCTCTCCTCGACAGTCGCCAACTCCTTGCCTTCACCACGCTGGCCCGCCACGGCAGCTTCACGCGCGCGGCCAAGGAACTGTTTCTCACTCAGTCCGCCGTGAGCCACGCCATCAAGGCGCTCGAAACCGATCTCGGCACCAAAGTTTTTGACCGGGTGGGCAAGAAGGCGCACCTCACGCAGGCCGGCGAGCGCCTGCTTTCGCACGCCGACCGGATTCTGCGCGAGATGCAGGATGCGCGCAGTGGCATCGAGGAGTTGAGCAGTTGGGGCCAATCGCGGCTGCGCGTGGGTGCCAGCACGACGGCGTGCCAATACCTGCTGCCAAGCGTGCTGCGCGAATTTAAGCAGAGTTTTCCCGAATGCGTGATCCGCATCGAGCCGGCCGACAGTCCCGGGATGGGCGATGCGCTCCGCGCCAACGAGATCGACCTGGCGCTCATGCTGCGTCCGCCGAGCCGCGAGGACATTGATTTTCGGCCGGTCTTCGTGGATGCCTTGGAGATGTATGTGGCGCCCAACCATCGCTGGGCCGGCAAACCGCAGGTGGTGCCCTCGGCGGAGGATCGGGGCAAGGAAACCTACGTGCTCTACAACAAAGGCACCTACACCTACCGCATGGTCTTCGATTACCTGCGTGGCGAAGGCGTGACGGTGCAGAATCCGATCGAGATGGGGAGCATGGAGGCTGCGAAAGAGTTGGTGAAGATCGGTCTGGGGGTGGGCGTCTTCGCCCGTTGGGTGGCGCAAAAGGAAGTCGAGGAGGGCTCCTTGGTGCCGGTGCCGCTCGGTCAGACGCCGTTGCGGCGCGAGTGGGGTTTCGGCCATCTCAAGGGCCGCCAACTCGGTCTCGCGGAGGAGACCTTTCTCGGCCTGTTTGAAGCGGCCGCCGAAATGCTGGACCTGGAGCGTCCGGAGCGCGCGGCCTAGCCCATGACGCTCGTCGGGGCTTCAGGTGGTCTTCAGCGTCCGAACCAGCACGCCGACGAACGTGGCACCGAGTAATACGGTGAGTGGCGTCGCCACGGCCTCAGGAAGATAAGTGCCGAGCAGTTCTGTTCCGGCTTGGGCCTGCATGGCAGCGTTCAACCACAAGGTTTGACCGTAAGCCGCGCGCAGCGGCGCGCCGTCGGCGAAAACCAAGAGCTCCGCGGGAACGTGAATCTGTTCCAGGATCAGTTGCAGACCCACGCCCATCGTGAAATCGAGAAGCAGCGCGGCGGCGACCAGCGATCGCGCGCGGAGCGAGAGATGCGTCAGCATGACCGCGGCGGCCGGCAGGAACACCAGCGCCACCGTGAGCAAACAAATGTGCGCGACGCCCCAAGGGCCGGCTTGGGTGTGCGCCGCGATGCCCAACAGCACCAGGGCCGCAGCGGGAACAGCCGCGATCCCGTGGCGCCGCAAGAACGGCCACCAAAGGCGATGGCCCAGGAGCAAAAGCAGCAGGCCGCCCGATCCCAGCAACCCGGGCAGGGTGCCCTGGTAAAAATGAAACGCGTGGTCCCGGGCGGCGGCCCACGGGTTGCCGGGCGGATTCCACGGTGAATCCGCCGCGGGGAGCAGACCGGCTGGCAGCATGGTGCGCTGCAGGTTGATCCAGAACGCAGTGACTGCGTCGCCTTCCTGGGCGTAGCTCACGGTCGAGTTTGAAGCGAAGGTGGTCACCCATCCAAAGCGCGTGATCGACCACGTGAGCCACGTGCCCATCACCAGCAGGAACAGTGCGGCTGCGATCGGCAGAGCGCGGAGAATAGCCCGCCGATGAGTCGCGCGCCGGGCGAGCCATGCGACGGTGCCCACGGCCACGACCAGATAGATGGCGGCCGAATAGTGACTGGCCACAGCGCCGCCAGCGAAGGCTCCGGCCCACTGCAAGTCGCGGCTCCTGCCATGCCGTAGTCCGCGCCAGGTTTCGACGCCGGCCAACAGAATCCAGGCAGCGGTGCCCAGCTTGGTCCATGGAAACGTGGCGTTTTGCGTCAAGGTCGGGGAGGCCATGAAAAGCACCAGCAACCAAGCTTCGGCGCGTTGACTGTGTTCAGAGGTCAGTTCTGCCAGCAGCAGCCGGGCCGGCAGCAAGGCCAAGGCCCCGAGGCAGAGCATGCCGACTTGAAAATGCGCGTAGGTGTCGCCGGTGGCCGCGAGCACGAACGCGAGGATGGTGTTGAGGAGCGGTGGGCGGGAAGGGAAGGGATCGGTGGCGAAGAAGCGCTCGTCGCCCGGCGCCTGGTGCAGAATGTGTTGGGTGCGATGGTAGTGGCCGATCCAATCATTGGTCCAATCGCCGCCGGAGTAGTGACGGATAAGCGCGAGACACGCGAGCAGCCAGCCGGTCCAGACCAGCAGGTGGAGCAGCAAGCCGCGAGTCTGCCGGTCGTGGGCCCAAGTATTCAGTTCGCCACGACAGAGCCACAGCGAAGCCGCCGCGCCGACGCTGGCGAGGAACCACCAACCCGCCGGAATCTGCAGGAGGTGGAGGAGGGTGCCGAGGAGGAAGAGGGACAGCATGCCCGCAAAGGGCGCCAGCGCCGCGCGCCGCCAAGGGGCCAGGTCCCGTGCGCGAACCCACGGCAATCCGCTCCCCCAAAGAAGCACGATCAGTCCCAATACGGCCATTGGGCTCAGAGTCTCAACGGACGAAGGATTCTAGGAAGCAGAATCTTGGCCCACTTTGGCGAAGAGCCAACGGGCGAGGGCGGGCAGGATGATGATGGCGGCGATCATGTTGACGAGGAACATGAAGGTGAGCAGCACGCCCATATCGGCCTGGAATTTGAGCTCCGAAAAAATCCAGGTGCTTACGCCGATCGCGAGGGTGAGACCGGTGAAAACGACCGCGCTGCCGGTGCGGGTGAAGGCTTCGAACATGGCATCCTCAAACCCCATGCCTTCGGCGCGCGCCGCCATGAAGCGGGAAAAGATGTAGATGCCGTAGTCCACGCCGATGCCAACGCCCAGCGCGACCACGGGCAGGGTGGAGGTTTTGAGTCCGATCTGCAGGGCGACCATGAGCGCGTAGCCGAGGTAGCTCACCAGCAGCAACGGCAGCACGATGCACAACATCGCGCGCACGGAGCGGAAGGTGACGAGGCACAGCGTGATGACCGCGCCGAAGACCCAGAAGACGATCGGGTATTGCGCGGCGGCGACGACCTCGTTGGTCGCGGCCATCACGCCGGCGTTGCCGCTCGCGAGGCGGAATTTGACCTTGTCCGAGGGATTGGCGGCCGCGAAGGCCTTCACCTCATCGGTGATGCGCGTGAGCGTCTCGGCCCGATGGTCGGTGAGGAAAATGAGGATGGGCATCACGCTGCCGTCGGCGTTGAGCAGGCCGGTTGAGGTCTCGATGGGAGAAACAGCCTGGGCGAGTGCCTGGGGGTGTGAGGGCAGGATGCGCCACTTGAGCGAGCCCTCGTTCCAGCCGGCGTTCACGGTCTTGGCGACGGAGGTGAGGCTGATGATCGACTGCACCCCCGGGACCTGGCTCATGTGACCTTGGAACTGATCCATCAGCGTGACGACGTCGTAGTCCACACAGGCGTTGGGACCGCCCTCGGCGATGACCTTGAGAATGTCGACCCCAATGGAAAAGCGGTCGGTGATGATGCGGCTGTCCTCGTTGTAACGGGACGTCTGACGCAGTTCGGGCACGCCGGCGTGCAGGTCGCCGATGCGAACCTTTTGGGATTGGCCGAAGGCCCACCAACCGAGTCCGACGCAGATCACCAGAATCGTGGCCGAGACGCCCGGGCGCATGACGATGCAGATCTTCTTCCAGGCGGCGTCGGTGCGGGTGCGCCGACCGGAGATCTTTTCGCGGTAATGGTCGGGCAGTTCGACGTAGGAGAGCAGAATGGGCAGTAGGAAAAGGTTGGTGATGATGATCACCGCGACACCGAGCGAAGCGGTGATGGCCAGCTCGCGGATGACTTCGATCTTGATGATGAGCATCGTGACGAAGCCGAGGGTATCGGTCAGCAGCGCCACCCCACCGGGCACCAACAACTGACGGAAGGCCGCGCGGGCCGCCTCGACGCTGCTGTGACCGGCAAAGGCCTCGGCGCGGTAGGCGCGCATCATCTGCACACCGTGGCTGACGCCGATGGCGAAGATGAGGAAGGGCACCAGGATCGAATAGGGGTCGAGACCGAAGCCGAGGGCGTTGAGGACGCCGAGTTGCCAAACCACCGCGATGAAGGCGCAGGCGAGGGTGAAGGCGGTGAGCTTGAGCGACTGCGAATAAAAGAGGACGAGCAGGCCGGTGATCACGAAGGAAACGCCGAAGAAGAAGAGCACGTTCTGCGCGCCGTCGGAGATGTCGCCGATGACCTTGGCGAAGCCGATGATGTGCACGCCGAGGCGCACATCGACGGCCCAGCCCGAGAACTGACCGCGGATGTTGTCCTCCAAGGCCTTGGCGACCTCGATGTAGTCGATGCGCTCGCCGGTGGCGGGATCGACCTCCAGAAGTTGGGCGCTGATGATGGCGCCGGAGAAATCGTTGGCGACGAGCTGCCCGAGTTTGCCCGACTTGATGATGTTCTCCTTCACCTTGGCAAAGTTGGCGGGCGTGGGAGTGAAGTCGGCCGGGATGACGTTGCCACCGGAGAAACCGCCGTCGACCACCTCGACGTAACGCACGTTGGGGGTGAAGAGAGACTGCACCTGGGCCCGGTCGACGCCGGGGAGGAAGAAGACCGCATCGGTGGCTTCGCGGAGGGCGGCGAAAAACTCCGGGGTGAAGATGTCCTGCCCGTTGCGCGCCATGAGGGCGATGACAACCTGATTGGCGCCGCCGAAGTCGGATTCGTATTCGGTGAAAGTCTCGATGTAAGGGTGGTCGAGCGGCAGCGACTTTTTGAAACTCGCGTCAACGTGCGTGCGTGACGCGAACCACGCCATGAGCACCGTGAGCAACGCGAAACACACGACCAACTTGGTGCGCTGACCGAATACGAAGTTCTCGAGCAGATCGGTGATGCGATCCTTCATGAAGAGGGGTGGGGCACAGAAGTCACAGAGGCGGCAAAGAAGTCACGGAGGCACAGGTGAAAGGAGTGCAGTGGGAGGTGGAGTGGCTCTGTGCGCTCTGTGATCAACTCAGTGTCCTCTGTGTCTGAAAATTCTGCCTACGGAGCCAGTTGCGCGCCGTGCTCTCCGAAGGTGAGGAGTTGGCCATTGGGGGTGAGAAGCAGTTCGGCGATGCCCGAGGTGGCGTCGGTCGGGGCGGTGAAACTCTTGCCGCCGTCGCGGCTGATCCACCAGGTGCGGGCTTGGCCGGTGAGGATGATGCTGTGGGCGGCGTCGAGTTCGATGCCGGTCATGAGCAGGCCGGTGCCCGGCGTTTTGATGGCGGTCCAGGTGTCGCCGCCGTCGGTGCTGCGATAGACGCGGCCGCGCAGGCCGTAGGCGAGCAGGGTGTGGTTGGAAAGCTCCAGCACGCCGTAGAGTGAACCGTCCTCGTCGGTCGACAGCGTGTCCCAGGAGGCGCCGTTGTCGGTCGAACGGAGGAGCATGCCGAGTTCGCCGGCGAGGAAGAGCGTGCCGTCGTTCAGCCGCGTGATGCGGTTGAGATGCATGTCTTCGTCGAGAATGAACTCCTGGTCCCAGGACGCGCCGGCGTCGTGGCTGACGAAGTAGGAGCCGAAGGCGCCGACGGCGATGAGGTGACCACCGTCGAGTGCCAGCAGGTCGAGGAAGGGAGACTCGGGGTCGGGGCCGGTGTATTGAAGTTTCCACGACAAGCCGCCGTCGGTGGTGCGCAGGATGACGGCGCCGTGGCCGGCGGCCCAACCGTTGCGCGCGTCGGCAAAGCTCACGGCGCACAGGGTGGTGGCGACGCCGGACGGGGTGTCGGTCCAGGTTTTGCCACCGTCGGTCGAGCGGCGGATGAGACCGCGCTCGCCGACGGTGATGATGGCATCACCGGCGAGGGTGGCGTCGAGCAGCAGCGGGCCGGAGACGGCGGCGTGGAGACCGGTGGCAACGGAAAGCGCGATCAACGCGAACAGGACGCGGGCCAGGGTGGTTCCCGCGGTCGGAGGAACCGACCCACGGGATCTGCGCTGATCGCTGGCGGTGCTCACTTGATGCCGGAACGGCGGAGGGCGGCGGGTGAGTAGTCGCGTTCGTCGCGCTGGATGCTGAAGTCATACATCGGCTGGTCGTTGTCCAAGCCAATGGCGAGGTAGCGGCCCGCGATGAGGTCGGTGTGGACCTCAAGCGTGCTCCAGAAGGTTTGGGCGTCGTAATAGTTGATGCAGTGGGCTTCGGAGACACGCCAGAGTTCGCCGCGCGAGTCGTATTGGTCGACGGCGAGGATCTGCCAGGAGTCTTCGTCGACGTAGAGGGTGCGGCGCGGGTAGAGGTGGCTGGTGCCTTCCTTGAGTTTGGCCTCCACGACCCAGACGCGGTGCTTTTCGTAGCGGGCGAGGTCCTGGTTGATGTGGAGCGGGGTGAGGATGTCGTCGGGCGAGATCTGGTCGCTGTGCAGTTTGTAACTGTTGTAGGGGACGATCATCTCGCGCTTGCCCACGAGTTCCCACGTGTAGCGGTCGGGCGCGCCGTTGAACATGTCGAACTGGTCGGAGGTGCGCATGCCGTCGGCGGCGGTGCCGGGGTTGTCGTAGGCGACCTGCGGGGCGCGGCGCACGCGGCGCTGACCGGCGTTGTAGACCCAGGCGCGGCGCGGTTCGACCACCTGATCGAGGGTCTCGTGGACGAGCAGGATGGTGCCGGAGAGACGGGCCGGCGCGAGCACGGCCTGTTGGAAGAAGATGATGGTGTTGTTGAGGTCGCCGGGACCGATGTCGTCGCGGGCGTAGTTGAACCAGAACTCGTCCTCAAATTCGACCATGGTGTAGCTGCCGTTGCGCGACGGGGCGGCCTGACCGATGCGGCGCACGGCGGCGTCACCGCGGTAGCGCAGGAGGTGGTTCCAGAGGACCTCGAGGCCGTTTTGCGGGACCGGGAAGGGGATGCCGCGGATGGTGCCTTCAACGCCGGAGCCGTCGTTGACGAGGCGGGCGGTGGGGGCGAATTCCTTGGTGGCGTCGTAAATGCGCTGCGGGGCGGACGCGCTGCGGTGGCTCGGGTAGACGACGAGTTTGTAGTCGTCGTAGGTCTCGAGCAGCGCGATGGCGCCGGCGGTGAGTTGGTCGCGATATTGGCCGAGGTTGGCGCGGGTGATCGTCACGATCGGCGCGTCGCCGGCGTAGGGATCGGGGTGATGGTCGCCGACGCTGTAGCCGGCGGGCGGCGTGGTGATGCCGCCGGTCCAGGCCGGGATGGAGCCATCGGCGTTGCCGGCCTTTTCGGCGCCGAGCGGGGTGAGGTCGTTGCCGAGGCGGGCGAGGTCAGCTTCGCTGATTTCGGCCAGGGCAAAGGAAGCGCAGGCGGTCGAAAGGAGAAGACCACCGGAGAGTCGAAGAAAGGTTTTCATATCAGGGGTGAGGTGGCTCGGGGGGGTTAGAAGGAATACTTGAGCGTGGTCGCGAAGTAGTCGCGGTCGCCGAGGAGGTTTTGCACGCCGCCACCGAAGTAGGAGACGTAGCGGACGTCGGCGGACCAGGCGTTCTGCCATACGAACTCGGCGGAGAGGCTGAGCGACTTGCGGCCCTCAAGGTAGTTGGAGAGGGGGGCCGGGCTGTTGCCGGAAACATCGTGGCTGAAAGCGACGGTGGGCAAGACGTTCACGCCGGCGAAGACGTTGTTGTATTCGAGGCGGGCGAGAAGTTGGTAGCCCCAGGCAAAGTCGTCGGCAAAGTAGCTGGTGGGCGTGGCGGGCAGGGTGCTGCCGGTGCCGATCATGGCGGTGGGGTCGCCGGAGGTATAGGTGCCCTGCACCTCGTAGCGAAGCACGTCCTTCGCCGGAATGTCGGCCCAGAGGCCGCCGATTTCACCGACCATTGTGAGCGAGCTGGCGCCGAGGGTGGGGCCGAAGACCTTGGTGAAGGTGCTCTGGGCGGTCCACACATCGTGGCGGCGATGGCCGCGGATGATCTGGCGGTATTGGCCAAGGTAATTGCCGAGCTGGTTGTTGGCGCCGAATTGAGGGGCGAGGGTGGAGAGCGCGGCGAAGAGCAGCTCCACGTCATCGACCTGCAGCGGCATGTCCTGCTTGTAGGAGACCTCGCCCTGCCAGGCGATGCCGAGGTTGGCGAGGTCGGCGTTGAAGGAGGCGCCGAGCATCGTGATGTCCTCGGGGTATTCGATGAAGTAGTTGGCGGTGGCGGCGGCGGAGAGCAGGCCGAGCTGCTTGGCGCCGGCGGCGATCTGTTGGGCACCGGGGTAGAAGGCTGCGAAATTGGCGAGGGTGGGGTGCTGCGCGATGGCGGCGAGCGGCACATCGGTGAGCGCGGCGCCGAGGAGCTGCGGCAGGATGGAGGGGATGGCCTGGGCCGGCACGCCGTTGGCGAGCATGGCCGGGACGAGCTGCTGCTGCGCGAGGGCGGAAGCCGTGCCCTGCACCTCGGCTGAGCTGATACCCCGCGAAGGCGTGAGGGCATTGATCAGCGGGAGGCGGCTGTGGAATTTGGCGAAGTAGAGGCCGAACTCGGTGTCGTTCAGGCCGGGAGCGAGGTAGCGCAGGGCGAGGCCCCATTGATTGTAGTCGTTGCCCTCGTCGTCGCGGCCGCGCGGGATGGCGCCGAGTGTGCCGGTATCGGACAGGGCGCCGAAACCGAGGTAGACCATGTCGCCGCCGCGGGAGGCAAAATCGTTGGTCGAGAAGAAGGTGCCGGCCGGCTCGATTTCGGTGTGGCGGAACTCGAGCAACCAGAAGGCCTCGACGGAGAGGTTTTCGGTGAGGTCGGCCGCGACCTTGAGCATGTTGACGGGCAGGAAAGCCTCGCGGACTTCGGCGCCCGGCACGCGGATGTTGGCGACCTCAATCGGGTTGATGATGTTGTTGCCGTTTTGCAGGAAGGTGGACTCACCCAGGCTGAGCACCTGGCGACCAAAACGGATGTCCAGCGGCACGTCCCCGACATCGAAACGGAACACGCCGTAGAGGTCGAAGTAGTCGAGGCGATTGCCGGAGTAATCGAGGGCGGCCGGCGTGAGCGGCTTGCGCAGGTTGTTGGCACCTTCAACCGCGTCGTCGTAGAACCAAGAGGCGCGGGTGAAGAGGCCGAAGGTGTCGCCCAACTGGACCTCAAGTTCAGAGGTGACCTTGAAGGCTTTGGAAACCCAACCCTTGCCGAAGTTCAGGTTGCCGTCGTCGCTGTTGACGGAGTTGGCCAGGCCGCCGTTGGAGGTGCCGATGAGCTTCGGGTCCGGATCGTCGAGACGGTATATGCCGCCGACGGAAATCGTGGTGTCGAAGCTGCCACTCAAGTCGCCTGCGGTGAAGGTGATTGCAGACAGAGACGAGGCAGTGAGGAGTGAACCCGCGAGCCACCAGGCTCGGGCTGAGGTGTATGGTTGCATGGACGTTGTGTGGTTCTTGAGTCGAGCCGCTCGGCCCGGGGGGCCGGCGACACAATCACCCGGTTAATGGGTTGGGGGTTTTACCCGCGTGATCTTGTGACGCGAAAGTTACGATCTGGGTGATGCGAGACAAGCGGTAAAAGCCCGAACGGACGGGGCCGGAAGTTACCCATTTGCTTGGATTCAACCCTTGCGGTGGCAGGCAATTGGGTAAGTTGTGCGTTTGCCCACATGCAGGCCGAAACGCACATCCACATCAAAGGTGCCCGGGAGCACAATTTGCAGAACCTCGAGCTGCGCCTGCCGCGGGGAAAGTTGGTGGTGATCACGGGGCCGTCCGGCTCCGGCAAATCCTCGCTCGCCTTCGATACGGTCTACGCCGAGGGCTACCGCAAATACATGGAGTCCTTGTCGACGTCGGCGCGGCAGGTGCTCGAGCAATTGCCGCGGCCCGACGTCGACTACGTGCACGGCCTTTCCCCGGTGTTGGCGATTGAGCAACGCACGGCCGGCGAATCACCCCGCAGCACGATCGCGACGGTCACCGAGGTGGCCGACTACGCGCGGTTGTTGTGGGCGTTGCACGGCGAGGCGCATTGCCCGAAAGACGGTGGCAAAGTCGTGCGACGCTCGCTCGATGACAACGTGGCGCGGGTGCTGGCCGAGGCCGCCGGCCAGCGGGTCATGGTGCTCGCGCCGGCATTGCGGGCGAAACCGAGTGTGTTGCGCGACGAGTTGCCCCGCCTGCGCCAACGCGGTTTTCAGCGCGTGCGGCTTCAGGGAGAGGTGAAACAGCTGGATGACCCCGCGCTGTTGCCGACGGGTTTGCCGCCGGTCGAACTGCCGGTGGACATCGTGGTGGACCGGCTTGTCGCAGCCGTCGATCAACGCAGCCGACTGGCGGACTCACTCGAGCTGGCGTTTCGCGAAGGCGGCGACCGCGCGGTGATTCTGGCGCAGGCGAATCGGGATGCACCGTGGCGCGAGATTCAGCTCAGCCAGTCGCTGGCCTGCGAGGTGTGCGGCGATGTCTTCGAGAAGCTCACGCCGCGGCACTTTTCGTTCAACCACAGCCAAGGCGCGTGCACGACCTGCGGTGGACTCGGGCGCAAGCTGCGTTTCGTGCCGGAGCTGGTGGTGCCGGACCCGAGCAAGAGCGTGCGGGGTGGTGCGATCAAACCGTGGCGCCTCGGCGGGAAAAATCTCATCATCAAACACAACGCGCTGCTCAAGCAGCTCGCGGAGCAGTTGCCCTTCGACGCCAACACGCCGTGGGCGGAGCTGCCGGAGACGGTGCGCGAGACCTTGTTGCACGGGGCGGGGGAGCGACTGTTCGCCTTCAAGCTGAAGCGCATGCGCGAACCCAAGGCGATGCCGTGGTCCGGTGTGATCCCGGCGCTGGATGAAACCTGGCGCGATACGGAGAGCGACGGCTTTCGCGCTCGGCTCTCGACCTTCATGATCAGCGGCGCGTGTCCGGAGTGCCACGGCACCCGCCTCAACGCGCGCAGTGGTGCGGTGGTGGTGCGGGCTGGGGAACGGACGCTCAACCTACCGGAATTCTTCGCCCTCGATGTGAGCGCGGCGCACGAGGTCGCGGTGGACTTGCAGGAACGATTTTCAAAGGAGGAAGCCTTGCGCGACGTCGTCACTGGGATCGAGCAACGGCTGCGTTTTCTGGGACAGGTGGGTTTGGGTTACCTGTCACTGGATCGCGACTACGGCACGCTGTCCGGCGGCGAGTCCCAACGCGTGCGGCTCGCGACCCAACTCGGCATGGGCCTGATGGGCGTCATCTACGTGCTCGACGAGCCGAGCATCGGCCTGCACCCGGCGGACAACGAGCGTTTGCTCTCGCTGCTCACCGAACTGCGCGATCGCGGCAACACGGTGTTGGTGGTCGAACATGACGAAGACACGATGCGCTTGGCCGACGAGATTCTCGAACTCGGTCCGGGAGCCGGCAGTGAAGGCGGCCGCGTGCTCTTTCAGGGCCCGCCGCGGGAGCTGATGAAGCCGTCGACCAAGGCCAGCGTGAGCGGCCCCTATCTTGCCAAGCGCGTAAAGGTCGAGAAATCGGTCGCCAACAAATCTCCCGCCGGCGCTTTCCTCACCGTGCGCGAAGCGCGGCAGCACAACCTGCGCGGCGTGGATGCCCGGTTTCCCGTCGGGTTGCTGACCTGCGTGACCGGCGTGTCCGGTTCGGGCAAGAGCACGCTCGTCAACGACATCCTCGCCGCCGCGGCCGCGAAAAAATTGAACGGGGCGAAGTCGGTGGCCGGATTGCATCGCCACATCGAACACCTCGATTTCTTCAACAAGCTGGTGCAGGTCGACCAGTCGCCGATTGGGCGGAGTCCGCGATCCAATCCCGCCACCTACACCAAGCTGCTCGACCAATTGCGCGACCTTTACGCGCAGGTTCCGTTGGCCAAGGTGCGCGGTTACAAGGCGAGCCGGTTTTCCTTCAACGTGCGCGGCGGTCGCTGTGAGCGCTGTCAGGGAGACGGCGCGATCAAACTCGACATGCAGTTCATGGCCAACGCCTACGCGCCATGCCCGAGCTGCGGCGGCAAACGCTTCAACCGCGAAACGCTCGAAGTTCTCTTCCACGGCTACTCGATTGCCGACGTGCTCGCCATGTCGGTGCGCGACGCCATGGAGCTGTTTCGGAATATCCCGCGGATCATGGACAAGCTCGAGACCCTGTCGGCGGTGGGGCTCGGTTACCTGCAACTGGGCCAGTCCGCGACCACGCTTTCGGGCGGCGAGGCGCAACGCCTCAAACTCTCGCTCGAGCTCTCCAAGCGGCAGCAGGGCGAGACGCTCTACATCCTCGACGAGCCGACCACGGGCCTGCACTGGGTCGACATCCAGCACCTGATGAATCTGCTCTTCAAACTGCGCGATGCGGGCAACACCGTCATCGTGATCGAGCACAACCTCGATGTCATCAACCTCGCCGACTGGGTCATCGATCTGGGGCCGGGGGGCGGGCGCGACGGCGGCGAGATCGTGTATGCAGGCGACCGTCGCGGCATCGTCGACGAACCGCGCAGCCTGACGGGGGCGGCCCTGCGACGCTGGGCGCAAGCGCCGGATGGATAACAACCTAGGAAGAAGTTCTTAACCCAAGTGGGGTTGCGGCCGAAGACAAAGGAGCATGCGTGAACCCCGCCCCACAAGTTCCTGGGGATGGCCACGCTGTCTCCTTCTTTCTTCATGATCGGTTCCATTAAGTTCTGCGTCGCAGGAGTGCGCACGCCCGAGGTCGCGCTCGCCGCGGCGGCGGCGGGCGCTGATGCGATCGCGGTGGAAGTTTCCCCGACGTCGCCGCGTTGCGTGGAAGCGACGGACCGGGCCGCGTGGTGGGGGCAACTACCCGAGGGCCTCACTAAAGTGGCGCTCGTGCGCAATCCCGGCTTTGGCGACCTGGAGGCCGTGGCGGGGGATGAGTTCGATCAGGTCATGATCTATTTCCCCAACGAAACCCCGTTCTTCGAGGTGGCTTTGTGGACCGATACGGTGTCGCCGGAGCGGCTGTGGTTTGCGCCGCAGGTGTTGCCGGGCGGAATCCTCGATCTGGCGTTCTTGCCGCTGGCGGATCGCATGGTGCTCGATCGCTACCGACCGAACTCGATGGACCTCGAAGCGAAGACCGGCGATTGGGGGGAATTTGCGCGCCTGCAGGCCATGCATGCCAAATGCGAATGGGTGTTGGCGGGCGGCCTCGGCACCGAGACGATCGCGGACGCGATCACCGCCGCGCAGGCCCGCAGCGTGTTGCTCAGCGGCGCTGCGATCGAAAGCGCTCCGGGCGAAATCGATCTGGCGAAGATGCAGGCTCTGCTCAATGCGGCGGAGCTGCTGGCGGCCTGAGGCGGTGCGGTGGTAATCCTTCAGCGGGCCAGGGGCCGGCCAAGTCCCGCGCAGGCTTGGCCAAGCGACGCGGCGCGCGGCTGAGGCGGTCGGCGTATCCTGTCACCATGCACCTGAACTTACATCTCCCGGCGGTGCCGCTGAGCCGGGGTGAGCGCTGGTTCCTCGCCATCGCCTGGATGGTGATCGTGGCCAAGTGCGTGTTTGTGAACTGGGCGTTCCAACACTGGAGCGTTCCGCTGCACGCCAACTGGGTCATCCTGCCCACGCTCGCCTTCGCGGCCGTCGCCACCGTTCTCTGGGTCACGCACAAGGAATAGCGCCGCGCACGCAACGCGCCGTGATCGCCGCGCCTGCTCAGCGCACGGCGGCCCAGACGCGTTGCACGTCGTCGTGGTCCTCAAGCGCCTGCAGAAACTCGCCGACCTCGGCGCGTTGGTCGTCGTCGAGGTCCGGGAACATTTTGGCCACGTAGCCGATCTCGGCCGTGACGACGGACCAGCCGTTTTGGGTCAGCCAAGTGGATACGGTGTGGGTGTCGGTGCGCTCGGTGAGGAAACGGGCGCCGAGATGATCCTCGGGGATGTCGTCGTTTTGCTCGTTGGTGAGCGTTTCGACTTCGTTGGCACCGGCTTCGATCGCGGCCTCCTCGGGGTCGAGGGCGGTGTCGGGGTGGGAGGCTTCAACGATGCCCACGTGTTCGAAGAGAAACTTGTTGCTGCCGGCGAGGCCCAGTGCGCCTTTGCGGAAGAGGACGCGGATCTCGGGCGTGGTGCGCTGCACGTTGTCGGTGTAGGCCTCGACGATGACCGGCACCTTGTGGGGCGCGTAGCCCTCGAAGACAACCTGATCCATGATCATCTTCTCGTCGCCGATGCCGGCGCCCTTGCGGATGGCGCGTTCGATGACCTCGCGGGTCACGCTGGCTTTGCGGGCCTTTTCGACGGCGGCGAAGAGGCGGGGGTTGGCGTCGATGTCCGGTCCGCCGAGTTTGGCGGCGACGGAGAGCTCTTTGACGATCTTGCCGACAAATTGCCCCTTCTTGTTGTTAACGATGGCACGTTTCGCGTGCAGCCATTGGCGACCCATGAACTGCTGCTAGAACTGCCGCGGCCGGTCGGCAAGCGCGGAGATGGGGTGAAACTATTTTGGGTTTCGGGTGAATCTTTCCCGAACCAGCGGCGTCACAAAAGGTCAGACATCCCTGCTTGTTATGAAAAAGATCCTTCTCTCCACGATCACGCTCAGCGCGCTCCTTTGGGCCTCCGGTTGCCAGACGGCGGGCGAGAATGAACGCCAGGGCGCCAAGGTCGGCGCGTTGGCCGGTGCCGTCATCGGCGCGGTCATTGGCAATCAGTCCGGCGAGGCCGGGGCTGGTGCTGCCGTGGGCGCCGCCACGGGTGCGGTGGTGGGATCCGCCATCGGAGCAGAAAAAGACAAGGAGAACCGCCGCTACGAGCGCGGCACCGTGCGGGCCGAGCCGGCGCGCGACCAATACGGCTACTCGCTCGACGATTACATGCGCCTGATGACCAACGAAGAAATGGACATCCTGCAGGCGCGCGCCGACGCCCGTCCGGAAGTGCCGATGGGCCAGTTGCTCACCGACCGCGAGAAAGCCAATCTGCGTCGTCGCGAGGTCGCTGATCGCGAGATCGGGTCCTGAGGCGCGTCTGACCAGCTTGGCCATTGCCAAGCGTCGGTGAGCTTGCGTGCATGTCCGGATGCCCGATTCGGAAAGCCCGCTGCGACCGCCGAGAGCGGGCACTGCATTCGATCCGGATGTGGTGCTCGAACGCTTTCTCGCAGCCATGTCTGCGCGCGGACTGGAGCTCTACCCGGAACAGGAGGAAGCGATCCTCGAGCTGTTTGGCGGCAGCAATGTGATCCTCAACACGCCGACCGGTTCGGGCAAATCACTCGTCGCGGCGGCGGCGCACTATCGCGCGCTCTGTGCGGGGGAACGCTCGGTCTACACCTGCCCGATCAAGGCGCTGGTGAATGAGAAGTTCTTGTCCATGTGCCGGGACTTCGGTCCGGAAAACGTGGGCATGATGACCGGCGATGCCTCGGTGAACCCCGAGGCGCCGATCCTGTGCTGCACGGCGGAGATTCTGGCCAACATCGCGCTCGCGCGCGGTCCGGACTCGGACGTGCGGGTGGTGGTGATGGACGAGTTTCATTATTACAGCGACCCGGAGCGCGGCTTCGCCTGGCAGGTGCCCTTGCTCGCGATGCCGCAGAGCCGCTTCCTGCTGATGTCGGCCACGCTGGGAGACACCGGTTTCTTTGAGCGGGAGATGACACGCGTGACCGGCGCGCCGTCGGTCACGGTGCGGAGCGACCGGCGACCGGTGCCCCTGAGTTTTGAGTATTCCGAAACGCCGTTGACCGAGCGTGTCGCCGAGTTGGTGGCGGGGGGCAAGGCGCCGGTGTATCTCGTCTATTTCACCCAGCGATCCGCCTCGGAGTCGGCGCAGGGTTGGATGAGCCTCAACCTCAATACCAAGGAGGAGAAAGCGCGCCTCGCGGAAGCCCTCGAAGGCGTGCGCTTCAACAGTCCCTACGGCAAGGACATGAAACGTTGGCTGCGGCACGGGGTGGGGGTGCACCACGCGGGGCTGCTGCCCAAATATCGCATCCTGGTGGAGCGACTGGCGCAGCAAGGGCTGCTCAAAATCATCTGCGGCACCGACACGCTCGGCGTCGGTATCAACGTGCCGATCCGCACCGTCGTGTTCACGCAGTTGTGGAAATACGACGGGCGCAAAGCCGCGGTGCTAAGTGTGCGGGACTTTCGGCAGGTGGCGGGGCGGGCGGGGCGCCGCGGCTACGACGACGAAGGTCTGGTCGTGGCGCAGGCGCCCGAACACATCATCGAAAACAAACGGGCGGAAGCGAAGGCGGCGAGCGACCCGAAAAAGAAGAAGAAACTTGTGCGCCGGACCGCACCGCCGGGGGCGGTGGTGTGGGACGAGCGCACGTATCAGAAACTTCAGGACGCACCGTGCGAGGAACTGAGCTCACAGTTTGGCGTGTCACACGGCATGTTGTTGTTGGTGCTCTCGCGCAGCGGCGACGGTTGTCGGGCCATGCGGGACCTTATTCGTGACTGCCACGAGACGCCGCACAAGAAGGCCCAGTTGCGCCGGCGCGCCTGGCAGTTGTTTCGCGGCCTCATTGAACGCGGCATCGTCGAGCCGCAACGGCAACTGGACGGGGCGAGTGGTCCGATGGCCGGTGGCCGTAAGCTGCGCATCAACGTGGAGCTGCAGGAGGACTTTTCGCTGCACCATGCGCTTTCTTTGTTCCTGATCGATACCCTGCCGTTGCTCGATGCGGAGTCACCGGATCACGCGCTCGATGTGCTGACGCTTTGCGAGTCGATCGTGGAGGACCCGGATGCCATTCTTCGTAAACAGGTCGATCGCCTGAAAACCGAAGCACTGGCGGAGATGAAAGAGGACGGCGTGGCCTATGAGGAACGCATGGAAAAACTCGACGCGATCGAGCACCCGAAGCCCCTGCGCGATTTCCTCTACGAACGCTTCAATGAATTCGCGGCCAAGCATCCGTGGGTGGAGCAGGAGAACGTGCGCCCCAAATCGATCGCGCGGGAGATGTTCGAGCGTTACGACTCCTTTGCCGACTACGTGAAACGCTACGGCCTGCAGCGCAGCGAAGGGTTGTTGCTGCGACACCTTTCCCAGACTTGGAAGGTCCTGAGTCAGACGGTGCCGGCCGGCTTCAAAACCGAGGCGGTGACGGAGTTGGAAGTTTACTTCCCGGAACTGATTCGTGGCATCGACTCCAGTTTGTTGGAGGAATGGGAGCGGATGCAGAATCCCGACTTCGTCGCGGAGGATTCTCCCGAGAAGCCGACCCGTTCCACACCGGTCGATATCACGCACAACCCGACGGAGTTCACGCGCCTGGTCCGGTTTGCGGTGCATCAGATCCTCCAGGATGCGAATGCCGGCGACTTCGATGCGATGGCCGATCGCACCGGTGCGACGGAGCGCGAGATCGAGGACGCGTGGCGCCCCTTCTTTGATGGGTTCGGTCGCTTGCGGCTCGACCCGGAGGGACGGGCCAGCAAGCACACCCACATTGAGCGGGACGCGGCGGAGTGGCGGGTGGCCCAAGTGCTGATCGACGGCGAAGGGCAGGGAGATTGGGAGCTGCGCGTTGCGGTTGATTTGGCGGCCTCCCGCGCGGCGGGTGAGGTCGTGTTGCGCTGGGAAGGCGTCGCACCCATCGGCGGCTTGGGGCCTCAATAAAGCGAGGCCGCAAAACTTTTCTGCAACCTCGGCGCGGGCAGCGGGGTGATGAAGGCAAGCGCGACTGATGTTCGGTCGCCCATACCTTCAACCCAACCTTCCCGCCATGATCTCCTCGCTCAAAAAAATCACCGCCGCCGTCACGGTTGCCTCGGTCCTCGCTGTCTCCGCCTTCGCCGCTTCGCCGGGGTATGTCGACTTCGGCAAGTTCGCGCCCGAAGCCGGCAAGCAATTCGTCGAAGTCGATATCAATGCCTCCCTGCTCAAGCTCGCCGCGGTCTTCGCCGGTGGTGAGGAGCCGGAAGTCGCGGCGCTGCTCAACAAACTCGAGCGCGTTCGCGTCAACGTCTTCGGCATGACCGAGGACACCCGCGCCGACACCCTCGAGCGCATCAATGGCCTGCGTGAGAAGCTCACTGGCGAGGGCTGGAACAAGGTCGTCACGGTGCGCGAACACGAGGGTGATGACGTGGCCGTCTTCGTGAAACAGGCCTCCGACGATGCCATCCACGGCGTCGTGGTCACCGTCCTCAGCCGCGATGGTGAAGCGGTGTTCGTCAACGTGGTCGGCGACGTGGCCATCGAGCAGATCGCCAAGCTGGGCGAGTCCCTGGACATCGAGCCGCTGCGCGAGCTGAAGATGAAGCGCTCGCCCGAAGCGGTGGAGAGCTGATCTTCACCACCCCTCCGCCATCCACGAACCCTCGACGTATTCACGAAATGACGACGCCCTCCACTCCTCCCGCCACCCCGCGCGCGCCGCGTCGCGGTTTCCGTCTCGGCCATTGGTTCTTGATCTGCTTCGCGGCCCTGGTGGTCGTCGCGGTGGTTGAAGCCGCCAGCATGTTTCGGCTGAACCGTGAGGCGGGCGAGGTGCGCGCCGCCATCGACCGGGTGATCGCCGGCGAGGCCTCGACCGAGGTGCAGTTCTCGGTGGGGTCGGGGGCGATCGGCCTGGTGCGGTTTGTGGCCGGCTTCATTGACGAGGTTCCGCCCGAAGCGCTGAAGGCGCTCGAGGCGGTCAACCACGCCAGCGTGGGCGTCTACAAGCTCACGAGTCGGCCGGACGAGGCGACCCGCGTCGAAATGATGCAGGTCACCGCGGCGCAGATGGAGTCGGAAGGCTGGCACCGGGTGGTGGCGGTGCACGACGGCTCCGACCTGGTGATGGTGTTCGCGCCGGCGGATGCGCATGATCCGGACGAGCTGCAGCTCTGCGTGGTGGTGTGCGGGGATACGGAGCTGGTGGTGGTGTCGGCCAACGGTCGCGCCGGACCATTGCGCGAGATCGCCGAGATGCACGCCGGCGAGTGGCGCCGCTCGCTGCGGCAGGATCGCGCCGACGTGATGTAAAGTTGCGCGGGTGGTGGGCTTGACCGCGGCGGCCCACCCCGCGTTGCATGCGGGGGTGAAACCCGCCGCGATTGTCCACCTCGATGCCGATGCGTTTTTCGTGTCGGTCGAGCTGGCCCTGCGGCCCGAACTGCGGGGCAAAAGAGTTGCCGTGGGCGGACGGCAGCGGGGCATCATTTCCTCGGCGAGTTACGAAGCGCGGGCGGCGGGAGTCTACACCCCAATGCCGACGCAGCGGGCGCTGCGGGTTTGTCCGGACCTGATCATGCTGCCGCACGAGGGCAACTACGGCGAGGTTTCGCGGCGCATGTTTGATTTGTGCGAGGAGGTGACGCCGCTCGTGCAGCGGAATTCGATCGACGAGGGTTACCTCGACCTGGGTCCCTGTGGGCTGCGCGATGCGGCGGCGGTGGAAGCCTGCACCCGACGGCTGCAGGCGCGGATTTGGGACGTGCTACAAATCCCGGTTTCGATGGGCATCGCGACCAATCGCTTGGTGGCCCAAGTCGCGAGCAAGCTGCGCAAGCCCCGTGGTTTTGTGGTGGTGCCGCGGGGCGAGGAGGCGGCGTTCATGGCGCCGCTCGACATCGGGGTTCTGCCGGGTATCGGCAAAAAGACGCAGGAGCGGCTGGCGAGTCGCGGCATTCACCAGATCCGCGATGTGCTGACGCGTGGGGAGGCCGAGCTGGCGTCATTGTTCGGCCGCGATTGGCGAAGTTGGGTCGAGCGTTGCCAGGGCAAGGACGAGCGCCCGGTTGATCCGGATCGCGGCGAGGCGAAGAGCTACTCGCAGCAGGAGACTTTTGGGCACGACATTCGTGAGCCGGCGGCGATTCACGCCATCGCGAAGGGCATGGTGGATCACTTGCTGCCGAAAGTGCGGGCGGACGGCAAACGGGTGCGGACGCTCACCGTGCTGGTGCGTTACCCGGATTTTTCGCAGGAGTCGGCGGGCCGGAGTCTGCCCGAGGCCGCGGATCTGGAGACGGCGTTTTACCCGCTCATCCCGGTGCTGGTGAAACAGGCGTGGACGCAGCGCCGCCCGCTGCGCTTGATCAGTGTTAAGCTCTCGGGGGTGGAAGATGGCGCGAGGCAGTTGGACATCTTTGGGGAAACGGACGAGCGCCGACGACGGCTCGCGGGCTGTCTGGATCAGTTGAATGCCAAGGGTGGGGCGGGGGTGCGTCACGGGCATCAACTTGAGGTGCCGGGCGCGGGCCGGCGGCGCGGAATGGCGCCCCCGGACCGGCGTGGGCCGTAGCGGCGGCCCAATCGGCGGCGAACGACTCACCATTGAGACAGGGTTATTTACCCTATAAACATTTCTGTCGCGTCGTTGGCCCTCGGCGTCGAACTTGCACGCACTTTACCCCGATGGCCTCCACTCTGAAGTTTGGACACCTTTTACGCTCGCGCCGATTCTTCTCGCGTCTCGGGTTCTTGATCACGTCGCTGGCGCCGGTGTGCCTGTCGGCGGCGACGATCAACGGATTTAATGTCGATGATACCTCCGTCCCGGTTGAGCACATCGTGCGGGCCGCGCCGGCCAAGGACAGCATCCCGGCCTTGACGGACCCCAAGTGGATCGACCCCGCCGACTGTGCTTTCCTGACGGACGAAGATGAGGTGTTGAGCGTTACGATCGGCGATGAAACCCACGCCTATCCGCTGCGGGTGTTGGTGTGGCATGAGATCGTGAACGATCGCTTTGGCGACGTGCCGGTGGCGGTGACCTACAGTGCCCTGAGCGGGTCGGGGCTGGCCTTTGATCCCGGTCGCGGTGCCGATGGGGCGCCGCGCACCTTTGGGGTGTCGGGGCTGCTCTATAACAGTTGTCTGCTCATGTATGACCACGAGACCGAGAGTCTTTGGTCGCAGTTGCGGATGAGCAGTGTGGCTGGGGCCCTCAATGAAACGGAGCTCACGCCGCTGCCCACCCGCCGCATGACTTGGGCGGCCTGGAAGACGGTTTTCCCGACGGGCAAGGTCTTGTCCACCGACACCGGGGTGGAGGCCGACTACCAAGGCGAATGGCCCTACGGCAACTACGCCGAGGACCGGGCAACGATTTTCCCCTTCGACATCAATCGAAACGAGTTCGGCACCAAGGAGCGCATGATCGGTTACCGCGGTGAGCACTCCGAGCGGGCGTGGCCTTTGGAGAAACTCAAGGAAAAGGGGCAAATGTATGACGCCATCGGCTCCCAGACGGTGAAGGTCATCTACGACGAAACCAGCGGCGACGTGCAGATCCAGGACATGAGCACGCGCGAGTTCCTGCCGGTGGTGTCGCTCTACTGGTTCGCCTGGCAGGCGTTTTATCCGGACACCTCGGTCTGGATTCCGCTGAAGTAGAGCTGGGGGACAGGCTTGCCAAAACGAGCGCGGCACGTGCAGTGCTGGTTCGTTTCACCTGATTTTCCTCATGCCGATCTACGAGTATTACTGTCCCGACAACAACACCGTCTACCAGTTCTACGCCAAGTCCCTGGCCCAAGGGCAGACGATCCCGAAGTGCCCCGACAATCCGAAGTTTCGCATGCGCAAGATGGTCTCGGGCTTCGCCATCACCAAGGGCGGCAGTTCGGACGAGCCGCCGCCGAACCTCGCGGCAGCGGGCGACGATCCCGATGACGCGCGCATGGAGGCGGCGATGGCGGCGATGGAAGGCGAGTTCGCGCACGTTGACGAAAACGACCCCAAGGCGATGGGGCGCATGATGCGGCGCATGGCGGAACTCACGGGCGAAAAACTCGACGGCGAAATGGAAGAGGTCGTGCGCAAACTCGAGGAAGGCGCCGACCCGGATTCGTTGGAAGAGGCCTTTGGCGATGACCCCGGCGGCGACGGCATGGATCCTTACGGAGACCCGATGGGCGGACCAGCTGGCGGCGACGCGCCGGACCCGAAGGAACCGCGGCACCGCTTTCGCGCCCGACTGCGCCCACCGCGGCGCGACCCGGCGCTCTACGATTACGAGTAGTCCCGGTGGCAACAGAGAGGGGGGGCGCCGCCCGACCTTTTTGTCGCCATCGTCCCCAAGCCTCCCGCAAGGTCGGCGTTCCATGTCCGACGTTCCGCCTGATTCTGATTCTGCTCTGCTGCAACGTATCAACGCCGCCACCACGGTGGTGCTGGGCCAGCGCTCGCGACTGCACCAGGATCTGGGGCGGGTAAGCAGCCAATGGAAAGAGGACGGGAGTCGGGTGACTGCCACCGATCATGCGATCTCCGATGCGATCCTCGCCGAACTCGCCTCGGCTTTTCCCGAGGATCAGGGCTTCAGCGAAGAGTTGCTGACCGATTCCGCCCTGGTCGCGAGCAGCGAGTTCGCCTGGGTGCTCGATCCCATCGACGGCACCAATAACTTTGCGACCGGTTTGGCGCAGTGCGCAATCTCGTTGGCCCTGCTGCGCGACGGCCAGCCGGTCTACGGCGTGATCTATGATGCGTCCCGCCGGCTGTTGATGCACGGAGGTCCCGGCCTCGGCATGTGGGATGGCGAGCGCGAGTGTCGGGTGCGCGATCGCCCCTTGAGCCGGAAATCAATCATCGGTTTTCACAGTCCGCATGAAGCCGGCAGATACCCGGGCCAGGCGGAGGCGCTGGTGGAGCGCTACAAGTTGCGCGCGCTCGGGAGCAGTGCGCTGCATCTCGCCTACGTCGCGGCCGGGCTCTACGACGGGGCGGTGGACCACAACGTGAAATTGTGGGACATCGCCGCGGGCATCGCGATGATTCGGGGGGCGGGCGGCGACGTTGTCTTCCTGGCCAATGACCCCTTGCCGCTGCGTAGTTTTGATGTGGATATGCCGCGGATCTTTTATGTCGGCGGTGCCCAAAATGTGCGCCACGAACTCGTGGCGGTTCTGACCGCGGTGGCCAATTGAGCGCCGGCGAATCGCGGCCCGGGTGGTAGGGAAAGGCCCAATACAGGCTTTTCGAGCGCTCGCGGGCCGGCAAACACGGGTCTGAACGCAGTTTTGCATTGCTACAGTGGCGATCACCGGGATTGCCTTTGCCGTCCACCTTCGTTCTTGTCCGGTTGAAACAAACCCTGCCATGGCCAAAAAAGCACCCAGCCCCGCCTCCCCCCTCACTTTTGACCTGCCTGTTTCGTTGATCGAAAAGATCACCTCCGCACAGGCCAAGATGGGTCTGGCGTCCACCAGTGAAGTCGTTCGCCTCGCGCTCGCTTCGTTTAACTTCGATCGCTACGAAAGCACCCGCGAAGAGCATCGCCAGATTTCCGTCCGCCTCCCCGGCGACATGAAGACGGTCCTGACCCGCACCTCCAAGAAGAAGAAGGTGAGCGTGGGTGAGCTGCTCCGCGCCGCTCTCGATGATCTTTCCGTGACCAAGCCGGCCAAGCCGAAGGTCGCCAAGGGCAAGAAGAAGGTCGCCAAGCCCGCCGCCAAAGCGGCGAAAAAGGCTCCGGCCAAACCCGCCGCCAAGAAAAAGGCTCCGGCCAAGAAGGCGGCCAAAAAGGCCAAGAAGAAGTCCCGCTAAGCGCGGCGCGACCTTCTCACCGCCAACCTCCCGCAAGCCCCCACCACGGTGGGGGTTTTCTTTTGCCCATATCGCGGGCGTGGCCGTAGCCAGCCCGTCGCGGGGAGGGCCCGCGATGGTCTTGATTATTTCTGAAAGGCTTCCAAGGTCTGGCCCGTTTTGACCATGAGCCAAGCCTCCGCGCCACTATCCACTTGGGCCCTGAATGTCTCGCCTTCGCCGACGCTCGCCGTCGACGCCAAGGCCAAGGCCCTGAAAGCCGCGGGTGAAGATGTCTGTGGTTTCGCCGCCGGCGAACCCGACTTCGACACTCCCGAACACATCAAGGAGGCCGCCGCCAAAGCCTTGCGCGAGGGGAAGACCAAATACGCCCCGACCCCCGGTATCCCTCCGCTGCGTGAGGCGCTCGCCGCCAAGTATACGGATGTCTACGGCCTGCCGACCGATCCGGCGCAGGTGGTGGTGAGCCCGGGCGGCAAGTTTTCCTGCTACCTTACGGTGTTGGCCCTGTGCTCACCGGGAGACGAGGTGATCGTGCCGGCGCCGTATTGGGTGAGCTACCCGGAGATGGTGAAGCTCGCGGGGGCGGTGCCGAAGTTCGTCGTCGCGACCGATGAGACCGGCTTCAAACTCACGCCGGCGATGCTCGAGGCCGCGATCACGCCCAAAAGCAAACTGATCATTCTCAACTCGCCCTCCAACCCTTCCGGCGCGGTTTACTCTCGCGAGGAGCTTGAGGCCATCACGGCCGTGGCGGTGAAGCACAACCTCACGATCATGTCGGATGAGATCTACGAGCATTTGCTCTATGACGGCGTCTCGCATGTTTCGCCGGCGAGCTTCTCCGAGGAGGCGCGTGCCCGCACCGTGATCGTGTCCGGTTTTGCCAAGACCTTCTCCATGACCGGCTGGCGTCTCGGCACCATTGTGGCGCCCAAGCATGTCGCGAAAGCGATTGCCGACCTGCAGAGCCAGATGACCTCCAACGCCACGACCTTTGCCCAGTGGGGGGCCTTGGCCGCCTACACGGAGTGGGACAAGACCAAGGCCGCGTTGGACGAGATGTTGGTGGCCTTCGACCGTCGTCGCAAACTGGTGCACACCGCCCTCAACGAAATTCCCGGCATCACCTGCCAACTCGCCCAAGGCGCGTTTTACCTCTTCCCGAATGTCTCAAGCTTTGGCGTCGATGATATGGATTTCTGCGCCCGCCTGCTCGAAACCGAGAAGGTTGCGGCCGTGCCGGGCAGCGCGTTCGGCACCGACGGTTTCCTGCGCATCAGCTACGCCACGGCGGATGCGACCCTGGAAAAGGGCCTCGAGCGCCTCGCGCGGTTCTGCGGCACGCTCTGAGCTGCGGAATCGGGCCTTGTCGGGCTGATTCGGATACAGCCGGCGCCACGGGCGCCGGCTTTTTGTTGCTATCCCCATTTTGGGGGAACGTTGGCGCGTTGAGATTGTTCCAAACCTCCATGCGCAGCGCGATGATTCTACTCAGCAGCCTGTTCCTGATCGGACCGGCGGCGACCGGCGCGGTGGCCGCCGCCCAGTCCGCGGAGCTCGGCGAGGATGTGAGCGTGCCCGGCCTGCCGGGGCGCCTTTTTGTGCCGGCGCCGGAACGCTGGGCGGATGTCAAACGTCCGCTCATTGTCGCCCTCCATGGTGGTGGGGGTGGGGGGACCGACAACCTCTCCAGTTTACGGTATATGGGGGCGCTGATGGACTCGGCGCCCGCGCGAGGTTTTTTCCTCTACGTGCCTCAGGCACCGGTGAGCTGGTCGAACGCGGCGCTGCAGCAGCGTATCGTGGACCGGATCGACGCATTGGTGGCCGGGCGAGAGATTGATCCGGGGCGCATTTATCTGACGGGATTTTCGCTGGGTGGAGGTGGAACGTGGAATCTCCTGCATGCCCATCCGGAGCAATTTGCGGCCGCGGTGCCGATCTGCGCGCAGGCACCGTTGGCGACGTTCTCCGCCAAGGGGGTGGCCGGGGTTCCGGTCTGGGCCTTTCATGCGCGCGACGACGGTTCCATGCCGGTGAGTGGGACACGAACGGTGGTGAATGCGCTGCTGGAGGAAGCGGGTTTGTCGCCGATCGACTTCCAGTTCATCACGTCCGACGATTTTGTGCTCATCGAAGATGGCGCGGGGCTGCGCTACACGGAATTTGCCCGCGGCAATCACGAGATTTGGCCGCAGGTTTATCGGGATGATGCGCTTTTCGAATGGCTTTTGGCGCAGTCTTCGCAGGGCGCGTTCCCCGCCGCCGGCGGACCGCGGGTGTTGAAGCATCCGGAGAGTCAAACGGTTCCGCCAGGGGGCACGGTCCGCCTGGCGGTGGAAGCGGTGGCCCGGGCAGGCGAAGTGCGGATCGACTGGTGGAAGGATGGCGGTCTCATTGCGGGGGCGACGGGCACCGTGCTGGACTTGACCGCAGTCACGGGCGACGACGGTGGCTCCTACCGTGCGCGACTGCGGGATGATACCGGGGAACATTGGAGCCGGCCGGCCCTGTTGCGCGTGGGCGCCGCCGAGGCGGGACCGTTGCTCAATCTTTCCGTGCGTGCCCAGCTCGACGATGGCGACGACGCGCTCGCGGCGGGATTTGTCGTGGGCGGGAATGCTCCCAGCCGTTTCCTGCTGCGGGCGGTCGGACCCGGATTGCGGGAATACGGCGTAACCACGGCGCTGGAGGATCCAATTTTGGTGCTCAACTGGCTCCGGGACGGGACGAGTGAAGTGTTTACGACCGGAGACGATTGGTCGGGCGATCCGGAATTGGCGGCGATACGACGCGAATCCGCCCTGCAGGTGGGAGCGTTCCCCCTGGAGGAAGGAAGTCGGGACGCGGCGCTGGTGGTTGACCTGCCGGCGGGGGTGTTCTCCGTCGAAGCCCGCAGCCGGGATGGAAGCGGCGGAACGGTGCTGGTGGAAGTTTACGAGTTGCGTTGACGCACCAGCTCGGCGGTGGCGCGGGCGCATTGCACCACACGGTTTTCCACCTCAGCGTTGGCGATGCGGTCGCCGTCAAAATCGGCCGGAGTAGCGTAGACGAAGCGCGGGACCACGACGCAGCGGAAGTCGAGCATGAGGCTGTTGGCCGCAGCCATGACCGACATGTAGGACGAAGCGCCACCGGCGGCGTTGAGAAAGGCGACGGTCTTGTCTTCCCACGCGTCCTTGCCGGTCAGTTCCATGAGATTCTTGAAGCCGGCGTTGAGATCGTAGTTGTAGATCGGCGCGGCGACGATGATGCCCTGCGCGGCGGCGAGGGTTTTGCCGACCTGAGCGGTGTTGGGGTGGCCGTAGGCCGCGCCGCCGTCACAGAACGGCAGCGGCAGGTCTTGGAGATCGAGCCATTCGCAATCGACTCCATCGGCTTGCAGGGTGGCCAAGGCGTGGCGTGCCAGCAGGCGACTCTTGCTCTTCGGATTGAGGCTGGTGGAGAGGATGAGCAGGGACATGGCGGCGAGTGAACACAAGTTGGCCCCGAGGGCAATGACCTCGGGGCCAACGGACTCCGTTATGGGTGACTAGGAGCGGAGAGGGAGGTGCCCCGCCCGGTTCCCACCGGACGGGGCGGTGTCGTCAACCCACACCCTCAGGGGCGTGGAAGGCGTGAAGAAGGAACTGCTGCCTTCTAGTGCGCGAAAAGCACCGGTGCCGGCTCACGGCCGGCACGAATATCGCGAAAATTCCCGGTGAGCGGGTGGATTCCTACCCGCGGTAGGCCTCGGCAAGGGCCGCGGCGACGTTGGCCGGCACAAACTTGGAGACGTCGCCACCGTAGCGCGCGACCTGCTTGACGAGGTGGGAGCTGGTGTAGCTGTAAGCCTCGGCTGGCATGACGAAGATGGTTTCAATCTTCGGGTTCAGGTGGCGGTTCATGAGGGCCATGTTGAACTCGAACTCGAAGTCGGAGAGGGCGCGCAGGCCGCGGATGATCGCGGTCGCTTCCTGTGCCACCGCAAAATCGACCAAGAGACCGCTGAACGTGGTGACCGAAACGTTCGGCAGTTCCGCGAGGTTGGGTTCGATCATGGCCACGCGTTGGGCAGGCTCAAACAGCGGCCCCTTGCCGGGGTTGTGCGCGACCGCTAGGGTGACCGTGTCAAAGAGACGGGCGGCGCGGCGGAGCACATCGAGATGGCCGTGGGTGATCGGGTCGAAAGTGCCGGGGTAGATGCAGTGGCGCATGGGGTTGCAGCGAATAGACGGCAGCGGCTTGGCCGGAGCGAGCGCAAATCGTGACGTTTCCGGGGTTGCCAGCGCGGAATGGGGCGCCGTGAATCGACGCAATGCGCTGGAATTTGCCCAACGTGCTGACGGTCTCCCGGGTCCCCATGATGTTTTTGGTCGTGGGGCTGATGATCGCGGAGTTCCACCTGGCGGCGACGCTGGCGTTTTGGCTGTTCATCGTCGCGGCCTTGTCCGACTGGCTCGACGGTTACATCGCGCGCAAGTCGGGTCAGGTTTCGCAGTTTGGCCGCTTCATGGACGCGGTGATCGACAAGGTCATGGTGCTCGGCCTCATGGTCGCGCTGATCGAGGGCGACTACTTTGGTAAACTCACCTTGGCGGCGATGATGGCCTGGCTGTGCATCCTCACCCGTGAGTTTGCCATCTCGGGTCTGCGCATGATTGCCGCGGTGAAAGGCATCGTGGTCGAGGCCGACAAGAGCGGAAAGGTGAAGACCTTCACCCAACTCAACGCCATTGGCTGGTTGATGGGCACGCGGATGCTCTCCCAGGATTTTGGCGATCTGTTTCCAGGCGACGAAGTGATCGTGATTCGGATCGTGCACATCGTGGGCCTGAGTCTTTATTTCCTTTCGGCTGTGCTCACGGTGACCTCCGGCTGGTCCTACCTTCGCCGCCACCAGCACGTGCTGGCAGACTGAATAACGCGCGATGATCAATCTGCGGCAACCAATCTGGCCGCGCTTTCTGCCGATGCAGATGGTGCTGAATTTCGCGACCCTTGGCCCGGTGGGACGCATTCGCAAAGCGCCGGGCACTTGGGGTTCCGTCGCGGGGTTGTTGTATTTCACCCTGTTCTTCTATGACGTCGGTTGGTTCGGCACGCTGCTGTTTGGTGCGGTCGGCATCTACGTGTCGGTGGCGATGTGCGGGGAGGCGGAGTTCCGGCTCGGGCGGCGTGATCCGGGCGAGGTGGTGCTCGATGAATTTGTCGCCATCCCGTTTTGCTTCTTCGGTTGGCGCGAGGTGGCCGTGTTGTTGCCCAACTGGGCGGCGCCGTGGGCCGTCTTTTTGGCCGGATTCGCGCTGTTCCGTCTGTTCGATATCTGGAAGCCGGGACCGATTGGTAAGCTGCAAGACCTACCCGACGGTTGGGGGGTGGTGGCTGATGACATCGCGGCGGCGCTGGCGGCGTGCCTGACGTTGCACGTGCTCGCGCAAATCGCGGTCCGGGTGCTCTGACCCGCCAAGTTTGTCACGTGGGACGTGACAAATGGGAAAGGGGCGGGGGCGGGGCGCGGGGCTCGTTACAGGTGTCGGGCGAGGAACTGTTCGATGTGAGAGTAGAGCTCCACGGAATTCTCGATGAACGCCGTGCCGTGGCGTTCGTCGCTGAGCAGCAACGCCTGGTGCTCGATGCCGTGATCCTCCAATTCGCGGATCAAGCGACGGGACTCGCCGACGGAGACGACTTGGTCCTCCTTCCCGTGCGCGACCAAGACCGGTATGCGAATCTGATCGACGCGGCGTAGGGGGGAAATGCGATCGTAGAACTCGGGCCTTTCACGCGGGTCGCCCAAGTGCCGGATGAGCAATTGATGTTTGGGATTCTCGTGCCGGTAGACGGCGGCGGTTTTGACCATCTCCTCCCAATCGAACACGCCCGCAAAGCTGACCGCGCACTGGTAGAGATCGGGTTCCTCGACGGCGCCCATCACGGCGAGATAGCCACCGAAGGAGCTACCCATGATCGCGATGCGGTCGGGGTCAACGTAGCCTGACGCGGCCAACGCTTTGGTGGCCCGCGTCACGTCGTCGTGCATCTTGAAAAAGTCCCAGTTGTCGTCTTTCGGGAATCGCCAGGCACTGCCCGTCGAGCCGCGAAAGTTAGGCTGAAGGACGGCATATCCGCGGCTGGCGAGAAACTGCACCTCGGGATTGAATCCCCAATAGTCTCGCGCCCAAGGGCCGCCGTGCGGCAGCACGACGAGCGGCGCGGGATGCTCCTTTGAGGCGCCGCGAGGGAGCGTGACGTAGGCGTCCAATTCAATGCCTTCGGCGGTCTTGAACTGGATGATGTTCATGCGGTTCATCCGTTCCGGATCGAGCCAGGGGCGCGTCTCTGAAATCAGCGTGACCTTCTTTTGCTTCAGGTCGACGAGGTGGTAGCTGGCCGGGGCTTGGTCGGAGTAGACTTGGACGATGAAGCGATCGACCTGATCGTTGCTGCTGCGGATTCGCACCACCCGGCCGGGAAAGAAACCGTTCAACGACTGTTGCAGCTTTTCGTAGGATGGATCGAACCACACCGAGGTCGGACCAGCTCGGTCATAAATCGCCCCAACGATGCGTTTCGTGTGTCGGTCGCGGTAGAGTGCCCCCGTGAAATTGTAGGCGGGATCCTGAAAGATGAGTTTTCCGGTTTCGCCGGAGCGCGTGTTTAGCTCGACGAGTTTGCCCGGTTCGCCGGTGGCGAACATTTCGGAAGCGATCAAGTTTCCGGGCGTGTCGGCGACTTGGTGAATATCGTAGGCATCGAGGTCGATTGGGGAGGCGTGCCACTCCTTGTCTTGGAGCGCGTGCAGTCGGGGCACGCCATCTCGCACGGTGTAGGCATAGGCCAGATTACCGGAGCGATCGGATTGGTAGTCCACGACCTGTCCCCAGTCGGATGCCAATGTCGGATATCGCCCGACGATATGTTGCTCGTTGACGTATTGAGCGAAATCCCAATCGGAAAGGTTGCGCTGCGACGGGCGACGGTTGTCGATGTTGAGCTTCGCGTTTAGCTCGACGGGCCCGAGGTCTTTCTTGCCCTTGGTTCCGCCTCGAATCCAAACGATGGGCCGCAGCGGATTATCCTCCGGAACACCGATGATCCGTGTGACGCCGAAGCGATTCAGGTAATAGGTCTTGGTGCGTTTGCCCAATTCGGCCACCAGCATGCTGTCGGCGTATCGCCTCTGGTAGGACAGGTTGAACATGATCCGATCGTCGGTGAGCCACGTGTAGCGCGAAACCTCCTTCTCGTTTTGCCCGCGCAGGAACTCGGTTTCCCACGTGGCGACATCCAGGATCATCAACTGGTGTTCATCCGTTTCGCTGACCACGATGCCGGCGATGCGCGTGCCGGCGTCGTTGATGGAGGGCGTGCGAATTCGACTGGATCGAAAAAAGTCGGCGATCGGAATCGGTTGATCAGCTGAGACCGGAGTGAGTCGGGTGAGATCGATGTCCTCGCCCCGGCCCGTGGCAGCACCAAGCAAGAAGGCCATGCACACGAGGGCCGGGTGAAGGAGTGTGGGGTATCGGGGGGCAATCATGGCGTGTGCTGATTCCGGATAGGGGAAGTCCAGCGAGGCAGAGTCCATTCGCTTTGGCGAATCCCAAGCTGTTGTTGGCGTATGGCAGCCGGCCTCCGCGCTCGTGCCGCGGCGGCATGTCGCGACCTCGAAGGTCGAGGGTCGTCACTTGGTGCGGGTGGCGGAGACGAGGGTGACGGCGGGGGCGATCCAACCTTCGCCGCAGGTGAGCACGCGAGCGTCTTTCGCGGCGCCCCATTGCTGCAGCACCTTGCGGGCCGCGACGAGTTCCTCGGGCGCTTTTTGGCCCTTCATGGCGAGGAGGCGGCCGCCGATGCGGGCGTGAGGGAGGCACCACGGTGCGAGCTTCTTCAGCGCGGCGACGGCGCGGGAGGTCACGATGTCGGCTTCGCAGGGCGCGATGCTTTCGGCGCGGCCCCAGATGACGTCGACGTGGTCGGCGAGACCGAAGGCGGCGACCATCTCTTCAAGGAACTCGCAGCGACGTTGGAGCGTATCGACGAGGATGAGATGCAGGTCGGGGCGGACGAGCGCGAGCACCATGCCGGGCAGTCCGGCGCCGGTGCCGATGTCGACGACCTTGGCATTCGGTTCGATGGCTTCGGCCATGGCGGCGCAATTGAGGAGGTGGCGGTCCCAGAGGATCGGGACCTCGCGCGGACCGATGAGGCCGCGGATGACACCGTCGGAGGCGAGGGCTTCGCCGAAGCGGGTGAGGCGATCGATCGCGGCCGCGTCCAAGCGCTCGCGGGCATGGGCGGGCACCGGCGGCAGGGGGATGAGCTCCTCGGAGGGATCGTTCATCGCGGCAGGAGTTTCAGGTCGGCCAGAGGCACCGGGACATGCAGGCCCTGCTGCAGCACGTCGACGGTGATGATGATGCCGCTGGGATTGGCGGGGTCGTCGATGACGCCTTCGAGTCCGCGCAAGGGGCCGCCGACCACGCGCACCGGGTGACCTTTGGTGAAGAGCGGGTGGACCGTGGCCTCAAAGCCGGAACTGACGATGCGCTGCACGTCGGCCAGTTGCCGCAGGAACAGCGCCTCGTCGCCGACCGGCAGGACGCGGGCGAGCAGGTCCTGCTGGTAGATGCGGGCTTTGCGTTCGTCGGGCACGCGGGCGAAGACGTAGCTCGGAAACAAGGGTTTGGTGTGCGAGCGCTCGCGGTTGCCGTAGCGCTTCACGCTGGTGTAGAGCGGCAGGTAGTGCGCCATGCGTTCGGCGCTGAGGAGGGCGGAGAATTTCTTTTCGCAGCGTGGTTTGCAGTGGCAAACCCACCACGATTCGCCTTCGGCGCTGGCGAAGGCGCTGAAGGGTTGGGGCTCGGCGTCGCTCACGCTTGCAGGAGAAAACGCACGGCGGCGTAGTAACCTTCGAGGCCGAGGCCGGTGATCACGCCGACGCAGGCGGGGCCGGTGAGGGAGGTGTGGCGAAACTCCTCCCGGCGGTAGATGTTGGAGATGTGAACTTCGACGGCTTTGAGTTTGGAACCGAGCAGCGCGTCGCGCAGGGCCACACTGGTGTGGGTGAGCGCGGCGCCGTTGATCACGAGGCCATCGATGCCGGCGTCGGCGAGGGCGGAGATTTTGTCGACGAGCGCGCCCTCGTGGTTGCTCTGGAAAAAGGTCAGCTCGGCCTGGCTGGCGAAGGCTTCGGTGAGTTGGCGTTCGAGATCGGCGAGGGTGGTGGAACCATAGATTTCGGGCTCACGTTTGCCGAGGCGGTCGAGATTGGGGCCGTTGAGAATGGCGATGCGTTTCATGGCGGAGAAAGGTCGGACAGGAGCGACGGAACCTAGAGAGGGTTTTCGGTGCGAATGAACTCCCAAGGCAAATCGAACTTCGCGGCAAGCTCGGCGGCAAGCGCCTGCACGGCGTGGACCTCGGTGGCGTAGTGACCGCAAAGGAAAACGTTGAGGCCGTTTTCCTGAGCGACATTGAACCACTCTTCGCGGAGTTCGCCGGTCACGAGGGTGTCGATGCCGGTCTTCACGAGTTCCTTCATGGCGCTGTTGCCGCTGCCGCTGCAGAAGGCGATGCGGTGTGGCGCGGCGGAACCGCAGGTGATGGTGACGACGCGATCGTATTGCGCTTCGAGGGCGGCTTGAAGCGCTTCGCGCGAGCCCGTCCACGGCGCGGAGCAGCCGACCGCCTCGCCCTCGATGATCATGAAGGGCTGATCCGGGGTGAGGCCGAGTTGTTTGGCGAGCAGGGCATTGTTGCCGATCTCGGCGTGGCCATCGAGCGGCAGGTGATTGGAGTAGAGCGCGCAGTTACCGTCGAAGAGGGTTTTGACGCGGCGGTAGACCGGCCCGGTGAGGAGCTGGGGCATGTCCCAATACATGCCGTGGTGCACGATGAGGAAATCGACGCCGGCCTCAGTCGCGCGTTGGAAGGGCACGAGTCCGGCGTCGACGGCCGCGCCGATTTTGGTGACGGTGCCGTTGTTGGCGACCTGCAGGCCATTGCGGGCGCCGGGCGCGTCGGTATAGGCGCTGAGGCGGGTGCGTTCGTTGCAGTAAGCGACCAGTTCGTCGAGAGATGCCATGGTGGGGACCTTAGGAGGAAGGGCGGGTGGCTTTCGAGGTGGATTTTTCCGGGCATGGGTCTTAGCGGTGAAGGTCATGGAGCAACCCGTTGCCGAACTCGACCTGACCAACCCCGTCGACCTGATCGCCGAAGCCGCGGCCAAGTTTGGGCAGCGTCCGTCCTGGGACGACTATTTCATGGCCACGGCGGTGCTGCTCTCGACCCGTTCCCCCTGCGAACGCCTGCATGTGGGCTGCCTGCTGGTGAGTGGCGGCGACCGTCGCAATCGTATCGTCGCCGCCGGCTACAATGGTTTTCTGCCGGGCGCGCCGCACACTTCGCGGCTGCACGACGGTCACGAACAGGCGACCGTGCACGCCGAGCAAAACGCGGTGGCCGATGCGGCTCGTCGCGGCTCGTCGCTGGACGGCTGTGTGGCCTACGTGACCCATTATCCGTGTATCAACTGCGCGAAGATCCTGGCGGCCGCCGGCATCGCCGAGATCCGTTACCGCGCCGATTATCGCAACGATCCCATCGCGGGTGAGGTGCTGGCGGATGCCGGGGTGAAGGTGACGCAACTCTGAGTCGATCCCACCGCGGCAGCCCTTCCCCTAATTCATGATTGAGAACGGCGAATCTCAGGAGCATCTGGCCGGTTCGCTGTTGCTGGCGCATCCGGGATTGAAGGACCCCAATTTCCGCCGCGCCGTCGTGTTGCTCTCCGCGCATGACAAAGAGGGCGCGATGGGCGTGGTGCTGAACCGGCCGACCGGGAAGTTTTTGGGCGATTTGGATGAAGCGTTTGGCGGGGGCGCCTTGGCGGAGGTGCCGGTGTTTGCCGGTGGCCCGGTGCAGACCGATCGGCTGCTCATTTGCGCTTTGGGATTCCATCCCGATGGCGAGGGCCTGCGTTTGCATTTTGGGATTGAACCCGCTGAAGCCGAAAAACTCGCCGCGGCACAGGGGGATGCTTTCGTCATGCGGGCCTTTGTGGGCTACGCGGGGTGGGGCGGGGGGCAGTTGGAGAACGAACTTGAGCACGACACCTGGGCCGTGAGCGCCATTCCCTCCAATCTGCTCGATCAGGAGCAGGACGAAACCCTGTGGCGACGCGTCCTCGCGCAAGTGAGCCCCGAGTGGAAACTGCTGGCCGAGGAACCGGACGACCCCGAGCGCAACTAAAACCGTTCCATGGCCGGGGCCTTGGTGGAGCCCGCGCCAGCAAACAGTGGGCGGCTCAAGGGCGCACGAATTCAGGAAGAAGGGCAGGGCTGATCTTGGGTTCGGGATATGGCGGTTGCGCCCCCGTTTTGGCCCAATGCGTGAAACAGGAGAATGGGGGCGCAAAGATAAACCGGATAAAAGTAGCGCAGATCGGGCGTGGGAATGAGGAAGACGATTGTCCCGAGCAAGGTCGCGATTGGAATGAAGGGAAGGAGGCCGCGGATTTTGTTTCTTCGCCAAGCCACGTAGGCCAGAAACAGCATCGTTAAGTTCAGGAGCGAGGGGCGAAACGCCAAAGAAAAGGGGAGGCGCTCGGTCAGGCGGCCAATGTGATTGGTGTAGCGGGCGAAAAACGGTCCCGGCCAAGGGCTATAAACCACCCCCAGGGTGTTGGATTGAACACCGTTGTAGTAGACCGCTCTCGCTTCAACGAAGGGGTTCCAGACAACGCCCGTCTGATCCACGGTCGCTCGGAGGGCGAGAGCCGGTTCTTGTTTGGCAGCTTCCCACCATGCGAGCAGAAAGGGTCTTGGCGCATCAACGACGGATTGAGCCGAAAACTCCGGGTGAAACTTCAGCCAATCGACAGAATGGGGCGAATCGCGTTCCTGCCAAACACGCCACGGCGCGACACGTTCAAACACCTCCCGTTGCTCGCTCGTCACCTTGCTGGATTTGGCAGAGATCAGCGAGATCTGCTGCAAGGGAATCGCCATCAACTCCGTGACGGGAGAATTCCGGGCGTGGAGCCCGACGCGGAGGAAAAAATTCCAGCCGAAAAACAGGATCAGGAAGCTCACCAGCAGACCCCATCCCAACTTGCGTGTCGGCAACAGGAACCAGAGGACCAGTTGGGAGACCGCGACGATTGCGATGCCTTGGTGGCGGAACAAAACAATCCCGCAGCCGCTGAGAAGCAGGGTGGCGACATCCCGGCGCGACGGCTGATGGTCGGGACGCCCCAACTGCGCCAGCGTCAAGGTGTAGAACGCCATTGCGATCGAGAAAAGAATGTCCTTGAGCATGGTGGAAACCATGTTGCCGGGCAGGGGATGCAGCACAAAAAACAGGGCCGTCGCCAGCAAAGCGGCGGGACTCGCGCGGCGCTTCGTAAGATCCCGTAAGATCGCGATAAGCAGCAGCAGCATGAGGGCAAACTGCAACACGACAAAGGATGCGGGGGACGCCCACAGCGCAGCACACGCTTTGATGACGAGCGTGTGGGCGACTGGATGCCAATTGTTGTAGTTCCCCGTTAATGCCTGATTCCATTGATCGATCGAATCCGGAGTCATGTTCGCGGGGTAGTGTCCGCCCCATGCGGCCAACCATGAGATCGCGGCCAACAGGATGGCCCCGCCGGTAAAGTAGACCGGTCGAGTTCGAATGAAGGTGTCGAGGTCGGTCATGGGCGTTTGTGTTGCTGGGCGGGCCTCTCGGTTGTTGTCAGATGCCCAGCGCGGTGCGGTAGATGCGCGGCACCCGCTTGGTCACCGAACACAAGGTCTCCCAGGGAATAGTCTCCGCCCAGGCGCTGAATTCGCCGACACTGATTTCCGCGCCATGTTGTTCGCCGATGAGGGTGACCTCATCACCCGAGGCGACGGCGTCGAGGTGGGTCACGTCGACGATGGTCTGGTCCATGGTCACGCGGCCGAGAATGGGACAGCGGCGGGCACCGATGAGCACGGCGCCGCGATTGCTGAGCAAACGGTTGATCCCGTCCCCGTAGCCGGCGGTGAGCACGGCGACGCGGGCGTCGCGGTCGAGGCGATGTGTCTGGCCGTAGCTGATGGCGGTGCCGGCGGGCAAACTCTTCACCAGGCCCACGCGTGTTCGAAAACTGAATACAGGTTCCGCGTGCACATCGGCCAGCAGGGAGCCGGGACGGGGCAGGATGCCGAATTGGAGCAGGCCGACGCGCACCGCGTTGAAGGGCCCGGCGCGTTCGATCGTTTCGAGGCCGGCGCTGTTGTCGGCGTGGACGAGCAGCGTGGCCGGATCAAGCCCGTCAAAGGTCGCCAAGGCGGCGCGAAACCTTTGGCGCTGTTCGGCGGTGAATTGCGGATCGTCGTCGGAACTGGAGTAGTGGGTGAAGATGCCGGCGAGGTGCAGACCGGCGGCGTCACGGATTTTTTGATACACGGTGCCGGCCTGTTCGTGCCAGACTCCCGCCCGGCCCATCCCGGTGTCGATCTTGAGGTGAACCGAGATGGGGCGACCGGCGCGTTCGGCCGCCGCGTCAAAGCGGGCAACCTCCTCCGGTGAAGAGACGGTGACCGCCACGTCGTAGCGAGCGATGTGATCGTCCTCGTCCGGGACCAAGGGGCTGAGCAGGAGGATGGGCCAGCCGGAGCCCAGCTCACGCAACGCGGCGGCTTCGGCCAGGGTGGCGACGGCAAAGAGGTCGGCGCCGGCGTGCATGAGGCGGGCGGCGACCTGGTGCAGACCATGGCCGTAGGCGTCGGCCTTGACGACCGCGACGTAGCGCATGTGCGGTGGCAGCGAGGCGCGGATGCGGCGCAGGTTGCGTTCGAGCGCGGCGAGATCGATTTCGGCCCAGCAGCGCAGAGGCAGTTGGGTGCGCGGCACGCTCATGCTGAGGCCTCCGGGGCCCGATGCACTTGGGGCGACCAACGGGCGTAATCCGGCGCTTCGAGCTGGAAGGCGTCGGGTTCGGGACAGTCGCGCAGCAGCGGGACATCGATCAGCTCGCTGGTGAGTTGGGCTGGCTCGTAGGGCACGATCTCCGGCGGTGGGGCGGGGAGGGGCGTCCACGTGCGAAACCCGGTGGGCATGCGCACGGTGCCGAGCGCGGTGGTCGGCACCCGTTCAATCGGCGTGAGGTTTCCGGCCCCATGGGAGACCGTGAGCTGATGCCACGACTGCCGGCGGGCATCGCAGATGAAGGCGTCGCCGGGCTGGCCGTGGGCGCGGGCGGTCAGCTCAAGGCTGCGGTAGCTCCAGATCGGGCGGGGACACAGCGCGACCCACGTTCGCAGGGCCGCAGCGACGGTGCGGATGCCGAGCATGGAGCCCGGACCTTCGCAGAAGATGAACCCGTCCATCTGGTCCGGTTTCGCCGCCAGTTCGGCCACGAGAGCGAAGAACACGGAACTGGCTTCGCCCTCGCGCCGCCGCCAGCGGACGGGGCCGTCGTTCGTGGTCACGCCGACATGGATCACAGTTGAAGCGGCGTCGATCAGCAGCAGGGTCGGGTGATGGGCTTGAATCTCGCGGAGGGATTGCACGGCGAACAGGGCAGCGGACTCAAGGCGGGCCGCCGGACTGGTGCAAGCGTGCAGCCGGACCCGGGGCGCAATCCGGCATTGACCGCGCCGAAGCCGACTCCGTAGGTTGGCCAATTCTCTCTACGAATCCTTCACCGCAAATCCGGTCGTGAACATCCAAACCCAAGACGTTTCTGAAACCCGCAAGAGCCTGGTCGTTTCCTTCGAGCAGGCCGAAGTCGCCGCCCAGCACCAAGCGGTCGTGGCGGAGTTTACCAAAATGGCCCGCCTCCCGGGCTTTCGCCCCGGCAAGGCTCCGGTCGCCATGGTGACCAAGCGCTACGCCAAGGACATTGAGGAAGAGTTCCGCAAGAAGATCGTCACCAAGGCCTACCAGGATGGTATCAAGGAGTCGAAGCTCGACATCCTCGGGGTCGTCAATGTCGAGGAAGGTGAGCTGAGCAAGGACGCCGCCGCCACCATCACGATCAGCGTCGATGTGCAGCCGACCTTCGAGCTGCCGGACTACGAGGGCATCGCCACGACCGTCGAGCCGACTGAGGCGACCGACGACGAGGTGGAGAAGGTCATTGAGAACATGCGGGCTGAGCGCGCCGATTTCTCGGAAGCCGAGCGTGCCTCGCAGAAGGGCGACTACGTGAAGATCGCCTATGAGGGCACCATCGACGGCCAAGCGATCCTCGAAATCGCGCCCGAGAAGCAGATTTACGGCAAAGTCCCGCAGACTTGGGAAGAGGTTGAAGGCGAAAACGAAGGCCTCATCCCCGGTCTGGGCGCCCAGCTCGGCGGTCTCGCCAAGGGCGACAAGAAGGACGTTACCATCACTTTCCCGGCCGAGTTCTCCGCCGTTGAGGCGCTGGCCGGCAAGCAGGCGGTCTACGCAGTCGAGGTCCTCGAGGTGCGGGAACGCGTCCTCCCGGAGCTAAACGAGGAGTTCGCCAAGGCTCACCAAGCCGACGATGTGGAGTCGCTGAAGACCAATATCCGCAACCACATCAAGATGCAGAAGGAGTCGCGCAACCGCTCCGAGCAGCGTCGCCAAGTCATTGAAGCGCTCCTGGCCAAGGTCACGATTCACGCGCCCGAGTCTTTGGTGGAGCAGGAAACCCAAGGCGTGCTGCGTCAGTTCATCGACCAGCAGATGCGTCAAGGCGTGAAGGCTGAGCAACTCGAGGCCGAGAAAGAGGCACTCTATGCCAACGCCCGCAAGACCGCTGAGACGCGCGTTCAGAGCCAGTTCCTCGTCGGCAAAATCGCGGAAAAGGAAAAGGTGAAGGTTGAGGAGAACGACATGAACCAGGTCATCTACCAGCAGGCCATGCGCAGCGGTCAGGGGCCGGACAAGTTCGTCAAGGAACTCGCAAAAGATCGCGACCGGTTGCGTTCCATTCAGCAAGGAATCCTCTTCGACAAGACCCTTGATCTGGTGGTCTCCAAAGCCAGTGTCACAGAAGCCGCGGCGGAAGCTAAGTAAAGTTACGCTGACGGCGACCGATTAAACCAACGCCCGTGAGCTCCTACTACATTCCCTACGTCATCGAAAACACCGGCCGCGGCGAGCGGTCGATGGACATCTACAGCCGTCTTCTCAAGGACCGCATCATTTTCATCGGCACGCCCATCGATGACGGCGTGGCGAACAGCGTGATCGCCCAGTTGCTCTTCCTGCAGATGGAGGATCCGAAGAAGGACATCCACCTCTACATCAACTCGCCCGGTGGCGTGGTGACCGGAGGCATGGCCATCTACGACACGATCAACTTCCTGCAGTGCGACGTGGTGACTTACTGCATCGGGATGGCCGCTTCCATGGCCACCGTGCTTCTCGCCGCCGGCACCAAGGGCAAGCGTTTCGCGCTCCCGAACAGCCGCGTGATGATTCACCAACCCTCCGGCGGGGCTGGGGGCCAGACGGCCGATATCTCCATCGCCGCCAAGGAGATCCTGCGCTGGCGCGAGACCCTCAACGCCACCATCGGCAAGCATGCCGGCAAGACGGCGGAGCAGGTCGCCAAGGACTCGGATCGCGACTACTACATGAGCGCGCACGAGGCCAAGGACTACGGTCTGGTCGACCACGTGGTCGAATCGACTCGGGAAGCGCAAAACCTCGCGGAACCCTCCGCGGCCTAAGCCGGAGCGATAGATTTCCTGATATTTCAAAGACGGACCAAAAGATTTTTGGTCCGTTTTTGCATTTTCCCCCCTCGACAGAGCAAAACGTGCCGATAACCCTCCGATATGGCTAAATCGTCCCGGATGACGCTCTGCTCCTTTTGCGGCAAATCCCAAACCGAGGTGAAGAAAATCATCGCGGGTCCGGGCGTCTATATCTGCGACTCGTGCGTCAACGTCTGCAAGACGATCATCGACCGCGAAACCAAGCAGAGTCCGATCGAGTCCAAACCCGCTTTTCGCCTCCTCAAACCGGCCCAAATCAAGGCGACTCTTGATGAGCATGTCATTGGGCAAGAGCACGCCAAGAAGGTGCTCTCGGTGGCGGTCTACAATCACTACAAGCGTCTCGCGTTCGACAGCGGCCAAGGCCCCGAAACCGACGGTGCCACGCTCGCGCCGGAGTTCGATGGCGTGGAGGTGGAGAAGAGCAACATCCTGCTCTCCGGACCGACGGGTTCCGGCAAGACGCTGCTGGCGCGCACGCTGGCGCGCATTCTCGATGTGCCCTTTGCCATTTCCGATGCCACCACGCTGACCGAAGCCGGTTACGTGGGTGAGGACGTCGAGAACGTGGTCCTGCGTCTCCTGCAGTCGGCCAACTACGACGTCAAAAAGGCCGAGTGTGGCATCATCTACGTCGACGAAATCGACAAGATCCGTCGCACCACGGAAAACGTTTCCATCACCCGCGATGTGTCGGGCGAGGGCGTGCAGCAGGCCTTGCTGAAGATTTTGGAGGGCACGGTCTGCAATGTGCCACCGCAGGGGGGGCGCAAGCACCCGAACCAGGAATACATCCAGATCAACACGGCCAACATCCTCTTCATCTGCGGAGGTGCCTTTGTGGGGCTCGACGAAATCATCAAAAAGCGGCTCGGCTCCCGCTCCTTGGGATTCAACCGCGACAAGGAGGTCGAACTCGATCCGGTCGAAATGATGCGCCAGATCGCGCCGGAGGACCTTGTGCGTTTCGGCATGATCCCGGAATTCATCGGCCGTCTCCCGGTGGTTTCGGTGCTCGACCAGCTGCAGATCGCCGACCTCGAGAAGATTTTGCTGCGCACCAAGAACGCGATCGTGAAGCAGTATTCGAAACTCTTCGCCATGGACGGGGCGCGACTGCGGTTTACCCCGGACGCGATTCGATCGATCGCGCAGCGAGCCATTGATCTCAAGACGGGTGCTCGTGCGCTGCGTTCAATCATGGAAAAGCTCATGCTCGAGGTCATGTATGACCTGCCGGACCGCGATGATGTCGCCGAGGTGGTCATCGACGCGGCCGTGGTGGCGGGCAAACGTCGTCCGTCCCTGCGACGTGCGCCTAAGAACGAGTCCAAGAATGCCGCCTGAGCACCGCCAAATGTGCGTCGAAAATCGTAGCAAGCGATTAGCCATGAGGCGCGATCCCTGCTTCGCCGCTAATAGTTCCCATTCGTCAACTTCGATGGGAATTTTTGTTTTACTTTGGAATTCTCGACCGGTTCTTTGACCGGCTGACCGTGACCACTCAACAACCCGTGAGCCAGCCACATACGCGCAAGTCCTTCTTCGGCCGATTCGGCGCCCTGATCGCAGGGGCCCTTTTCGCGCCTAAACTTTTGGCAAAGTCCGCGACCACCTCGGTCGTTCATCCCGCGGGACGGACCTCCTTCAAGCTCAAACCCGAGGTCCGTGCTGTCGCACGCGACGCGGATTCCGTCTAACCCGGCCTCGTCGCCAGAAGCCTGTTCGGCCCATGTCGCATATTTTCCCGAAATCGGCGAACCGTCTGCCCCTGCAGATCATCCTCTTCCTGGTGATCTTCGGCGGGATTGTGACGGCTGCCACCACCTACTATGCCACCCCGAAATACACCCGGGTTGGTTATGCTCCGGTCCAGCCGGTGCCCTTCAGCCACGCGAAGCACGCGGGTGAGTTGGGCCTGGATTGCCGTTACTGCCACTCCACCGTGGAGAAGGCGGGTCACGCGGCGGTGCCGACGGCGCAGACCTGCATGAACTGTCACTCGCAGGTCAAGAACCAGAGCCCGTTGCTGGCGCCGGTTCGCGCGAGCTACGAGTCGGGTGACCCGGTTGAGTGGGTGCGTGTTCACCAGGCCCCGGACTACGTCTACTTTGACCACTCCGTGCACGTGAATCGCGGCGTGTCCTGCGTCGAGTGCCACGGTCGCATCGACCAAATGGAAGTCGTCACGCACGCCAAGCCGCTCTCAATGGGCTTCTGCTTGGACTGCCACCGCGACCCGGCTCCGAATCTCCGCAACCCTGATCTCGTGACTGACCTCGGCTGGCAACACCCCGGCGGTGAAGCCGGCGCCCGTGCCGACGGCGAGAAGTTCATTCACGACTGGAATATCCATCCTCCGCAAAGCTGCTCCGGCTGCCACCGATGAAACGCAAAGTTGAACATCCCGAACCCTCCGCCCGTGAGCTAAGCGGTCCGCGCTACTGGCGGAGCCTCGATGAGCTGGTGGAGACTCCCGGTTTCCAGGAAAAGCTCGCCCGCGAGTTCCCCGAAGGCGCCGACAATCTGAACGGCGTTGATCGTCGTTCCTTCTTCAAGCTCATGGCGGCTTCCTTTGCCCTCGGCGGCATGGGTCTGGCCGCGGGCTGCCGTCGTCCGGAAGCCAACATTCTCCCGTATGGCAAGTCGGTCGAAGGCGTCATTCCGGGCATGCCGCAATATTTTGCCACCGCGTTTCCGCTGCGTGGCGCCGCGTTGCCGCTGTTGGCCGAGACCCATCAGGGCCGCCCGACCAAGCTGGAAGGCAATCCGACTTACGCGCCCTACGGTGGCGCCTCGTCGCTGATTGCCCAAGCCTCGGTCCTCGACCTTTACGATCCGGATCGTGCGACGACTCACACGTCCGGTGGTGCCGCCTCGACGCTGATCGCCATGCGCGACAAGCTCAGCGCGATCCACAGCGCCGCCGTCGCCAAGGGTGGGGAAGGCCTCGCGATCCTCGCCGAATCTTCCTCGTCCCCGAGCCGTGCTCGTCTCGCCAAGGCCCTTAAGCAGAAGCTGCCCAAGGCGATCTGGGCCGAATACGACGCCGTCCAGGACACCCCGCCGATCGCCGCCGCGCGCGCCGCGTTCGGTAAAAACGTCAAGCCGCTCTACCGCTTTGCCAAGGCCAAGCGTATTGTCGCGATCGACGCCGACTTCATGCACGCCGAATCCGGCGCGCTGGGATACTCCCGTGACTTCGCCAAGGGCCGCAAGGTCCTCAAGGCCGACGATCCGATGAACCGCCTCTACGCGGTGGAGAGCACCTTCTCGCTCACCGGTTCGATGGCCGACCACCGCCTGCGCCTCGCCAGCAGTCACATGCTGGCCTTCACCGCGGCGCTGCTGGGTAAGATCACCGGCGACAGCCGTCTGAACCAGGTTTCCCAAGGTCTGGAGTTCAAGGATCAGGACAAGTGGCTCGACGCCTGCGCCAAAGATCTCACCGCCCACCGTGGCGAGTGCCTCGTGGTCGCCGGTGCCCACCAGTCCGCCCAGGTCCACGCTCTGGTCTACGCGCTCAACAGTGTGCTCGGTAACATCGGCCACACGATTGATTTTGTTGAAGTGCCGCTAAACGATGCCGCCTCCCTGGCGTCGCTCGCCGCTGCCGCGAAGTCTGGCAAGGTCTCCACGCTTGTCGTGCTCGGCGGCAATCCGGCTTACAACGCTCCGGCCGACCTCGATTTCGCGGGTATCGCCGCCGCGGCGGGTGAAGTGGTTCGTTACGGTTACTACGTCGACGAGACCTCCGCCCTGGCTGGAACCCACATCGCCGCCACCCACTACCTGGAGTCGTGGGGCGACGCGCGCACCGCCGACGGCACCGTGGTGCCGGTGCAGCCGATGATCCTCCCGCTCTTCGACGGCATGACCGAACTTGAGGTCGTGGCCCGTCTCGCCGGTGCAGAGAACGCGGATCCCTACACTGTCGTTTTCGATACCATCACCGGTCTGGCCGGGGGCGACGCGCAGGACGCGTTCCGCAAGTTCCTCCACGATGGTCTGATCGCCGGTTCCGCTTACAAATCCGCCAATGTGCAGCTCAATGAGAGCGGTCTGCACGGTCTGTTCGCCAATATCCCGGCCTACACGGCGCTGAGTAAGGACAACCTCGAAGTTCGCTTCACCACCGACCACAAGGTCGACGACGGCCGCTTCGCCAACAACGGTTGGTTGCAGGAGTGTCCGGACCCGATCACCAAAATTTCGTGGGACAACGCGATTCTCGTGAGCCCGCGCCTCGGCAAGGAGCTCGGTATCGATCCGGCTGGCGCCGCTCTGCAGGTCGCCCGCAAGGAGTTGGCCGAATATCCGCAGGGCAAAGAGAACGCCTACATTGGTGAAGTCACCGTCAACGGTGTCACCGTCCGCGGTCCGCTGCACATTCAGCCTGGTCTCTCCAACTGGACGGTCGTCCTGCCGCTCGGCTACGGCCGCAGCGCCACGGGTCACGTGGGGCAGGGGGCTGGCTTCAATGCCTACCCGGCTCGCACGTCGCTGACGCAGGGTTATGCCACCGGTGCCACGATCAGCCTGACCGGTGAGCGTTACCTCCTCGCCAACACGCAGGAGCACTGGTCGATGGAAGGCCGTGACATCGTGCGTGAGGCCAACAAGGGCGAATTCGATCACACGCCGAACTTCGTGGATACCTTCGGCATCGAGTCCCACGCCCCGGCGAACCTGGGCAAGGACAAGGACCTGCCCCTCAGTGTGGTCGCGGCGGAGACCCCGCGCGGCAACTCGCTCTACGAGACACCGAACTTCGATGGTGTGCACCAGTGGGGCATGTCGATCGACCTCAACACCTGCATGGGCTGCAACGCCTGCGTCGTCGCCTGCCAGGCGGAAAACAACATCCCGATCGTCGGCAAGGACCAGGTCCTGCGCGGTCGCGAGATGCACTGGATTCGTCTCGATCGTTATTATTCCGACGGCAACATTTCGGCCGGCGCCTTTGGTGGTCCGGAGAACAAGGTGATCCCGGAGGACCCGCAGGCCTCGATCATGCCGGTCGCCTGCATGCAGTGCGAACTGGCTCCCTGCGAAACGGTTTGCCCGGTGAACGCCACGGTGCACGACGAAGAAGGCCTCAACGTGATGGCCTACAACCGCTGCATTGGCACGCGCTACTGCGCCAACAACTGCCCTTACAAAGTGCGCCGCTTCAACTTCTTCGATTGGAATGACCGCGCGCTCGACCAGCTCTATCTCGGGCCGGTCGGCGACAAGGGCATGCCCGAGCTCGTCAAGATGGTGAAGAATCCGGATGTCACCGTGCGCATGCGTGGTGTGATGGAGAAGTGCACCTACTGTGTGCAGCGCATCCAACAAGCCAAGATCGCTCAAAAGGCGAAGGCTCGTAACAGCGACAACGTCGTGATTCCGGATGGCACCATCAAGACCGCCTGCCAACAGGTTTGCCCGGTCGACGCCATTGAGTTCGGCAATATCAAGGATCCGGAAAGCGCGGTCTCGAAAGCCAAGGCGCGCGAGCAGGATTACGCGCTGCTCGGTTACCTGAATATCCGTCCCCGCACGACCTACCTCGGCAAGCTGCGCAACCCGAACCCGGAAATGCCCGACTACGTCGACCTGCCGCTCAGCCGTCTCGAATACAATACGAAGAACCACCCCGCGCATGGTGATGGGCATGGCGAGAGCCACGGCCACGACAGCCATGAGGACCACGGGGAGGACCACACCTCGATCATGAAGAACGCCCTTCGCACGGGAGGACTTAGCTAATGGCCCACGCCGATTCCGCCGCCGCCCCGGCGATTCTCAGTGAAGTGAAGCCCGCGGTGCTCCCGCGTGCCACTTTGGTCGAACATGACCGCAGCTTCAGTTGGATTACCGACAAGATCTGCGGCATCATTGAAGGCAAGACCCCCACTTGGTGGTGGGTCTGTTTCGTCCTCGCGTGCTTCGTCGCCAGTTGGACCGTCGCTGGCATCACCTACCTCGTGGCCACGGGCGTCGGTGTTTGGGGTCATGCCAATCCGGTCAACTGGGCGTGGGATATCGTCAACTTCGTGTTCTGGATCGGTATCGGTCACGCCGGCACCCTGATCTCCGCGATTTTGTGTCTCCTGCGTCAGAAGTGGCGCACCTCGATCAACCGTGCCGCCGAGGCCATGACCATCTTCGCGGTGGTTTGCGCCGCGATCTTCCCGGTCTTCCACGTCGGTCGCGTCTGGTTCGCCTGGTATCTCTTCCCGATTCCCAACGCCAACTACATCTGGCAGAACTTCCGTTCGCCGTTGGAGTGGGACGTGTTCGCGGTTTCGACCTACGGCACGGTTTCGGTCCTCTTCTGGTATGTCGGTCTCATCCCCGACCTCGCCATCCTGCGCGATCGTTTCTACAAGACCGGCAACAAGGTGCGTTCCTGGCTCTACGGCCTGTTCGCCATGGGTTGGCGCGGGGCGAACCGTCACTGGTCGAACTACGAAATGGCCTACTTGGTCCTGGCCGGTATCTCGACCCCGCTCGTGCTTTCCGTGCACACCATCGTGTCGTTCGACTTCGCGGTGTCGCTCCTGCCGGGCTGGCACACCACCATCTTCCCGCCTTACTTCGTGGCCGGCGCGATTTTCTCGGGCTTCGGCATGGTGCTCACGCTCATGCTGCCCCTGCGCGCCATCTTCCACCTCGAGGATCTGATCACGCAGTATCACATCGACTGCATGTGCAAGATCACCCTCGCGACGGGCACCATCGTGGGTTACGCCTACGGCATGGAGTTCTTCATCGCGTGGTATGGCGCGAATCCGTATGAAGGCTTCGCGTTCATCAACCGTGCCTTCGGTCACTACGCCTGGGCCTACTGGTGGATGATCGGCTGCAACGTCATCACGCCGCAGTTCTTCTGGTTCAAGGCGGTGCGCAACAACACCATGTTCGTCTGGATCCTCTCGATCTTCGTGAACGTTGGCATGTGGTTCGAACGCTTCGTGATCATCGTCACTTCGCTGGCCCGCGACTTCCTGCCGTCCAGCTGGGGTTATTACAGCCCGTCGATCGTCGAGATCTTCACCTTCTTCGGCACCTTCGGCGTGTTTAGCGTCCTGTTCCTCCTCTTCATTCGTTTCCTGCCCATCATGCCGATGGCGGAAATCAAGGCGGTCACTCCGCAAGCCGATCCGCACGCGGGTCACGGCCACCACTAAGCCCAGCGCAACTCAATCCTTTCGATCATGGCTGCTCCTTCACATGGCGTGATTGCCACCTTCGAAACCGCTTCGGATATTTACGAGGCGGCCAAGAAAGTGCGCGACGCCGGCTTCAAATTCTGGGACTGCATCACCCCGTGCCCCGTGCACGGACTTGATGGTGCGATGGGCGTGCGCCGCTCCAAAGTTCCGCGTTTCTCCCTCATCGGTGGCATCCTCGGATTCACGACCGGTATGTCGATGATTTGGTTCACCGGTGCGCAGGACTACCAGCTGATCGTCGGCGGCAAGCCGCTCTTCAGCCCGATGTTCGCGTTTCCGGTATCCTACGAACTCACCATTCTGCTGACGGCGTTTTTCACCATCGGCGGCATGTTCATTCTCAACGGCCTGCCGATGCACTATCACCCGGTGCTCAAGACCGAGCACATTCACCGTGGTCTCGATGATAAATTCCTCATCGTGATCGAATCCCGCGACCCCAAGTATGACGCGGCGGCGACCAAGTCGCTGCTTGAGTCGATCGGGGGCAAAGACATCACCGAAATCGAGGCCTGACCCAGATGCGCTACGTTTACCTCGTCGCCTTTTTCCTGGTCGTCCTGACCGTTGGCGCCCTCGGCTTCCGGGGCACCATTTCCACCAAGCCGCCGCTGGAGGTGTTCCCGGACATGGATCGCCAATCCAAGTATCTGCCGCAGGAGCGCTCGGCTTTCTTCGCCGATGGCCGCACCGACCGTCCGATTCCCGCGGGCGCCGTGGCCCGTGACACCATCATCGGTGACGCGCACCTGACGACCGGTCGCGGTTCCGACGGCGAGTTCGCCGCGGGTTACCCGGCGGCGTTGGAGATCGACGGTGCCTTCATCCGCCGCGGTCAGAACCGCTACAACATTTATTGCGCGCCGTGCCATGGCACCTTGGCCGACGGCAAGGGCATCGTCACCCAATACGGGTGGGGCACCCCGGCCAATCTGCACAGCGACGCCTTTCGCGCGCAGACCGAAGGCGAGCTCTTCAACACCATCACTCATGGCAAGAACACCATGTTCGGCTACGGCGACAAGTTGGTCCCTGAGGACCGCTGGGCCGTCGTCGCCTACGTTCGCGCCCTGCAACGTTCCCAGAACAGCCGCCTCGCCGACGTGCCGGCAGCTTACCAAGCGGAGTTGAACTAACATGTCATCTGCCTCCTCCACTGTTTCAACCAGCACCGCCGCCGCAGCGGCTCCGGCCAGCAAGAGCACGCCGGCCGGGCTCGCGCTCGGCGTGGGTGTGGTGGGCATCGCGCTCACGATTGTTGGTATCTTTGTTTCGGGCGGCTCCAAGGTCGCTTTCTCGTGGCTCACGGCCATGACCTTCTGGACCGGACTCACGATCGGCATGCTCATGCTGATCATGATCCACCACATTTTCGACGCCAACTGGTCGACGGTCATCCGTCGTCAGTTCGAGCACGGCGTGTCCGCGTTCAAATGGATGGGACTGCTCTTTGTGCCTCTGGTGGTTTTTGCGATCCTCGATCCGCACCTGCTGTGGAAGTATTTCAGCCCGGACTACGATCTCAGTTCCATTGGTGGCCACGGCACCGTGGGGGATGACGTGTTGTGGCAGAAGAAGTCCGGCATGTTGAACATCCAGTTCTTCGTCATCGCGACGGCCGTTTCTTTTGCCGGTTGGGTGTTTCTCGCCAGCCGTTTCCGTCGCAACTCCTTCACGCAGGACAGTGACGGCGACGCCAAGTGGACGATTTCGAGCCGCAAATGGTCCGCCGCCGGTATTCCTTTCACCGCGATCACGCTCACCCTCTGTGTGATTCTGTGGGTCAAGGCCCTGGATTACCACTGGTTCTCCACCATGTATGGCGTGTGGTTCTTCGCCAACTGTATCCGCGCCGCGCTCGCCGTCGGGGTGCTCATGATGTGCTGGCTGTATGTCCGCGGCGACTACCAGGGCGTGTTGAACAACAACCACTGGTATTCGATCGGCATGCTGTCGTTCGCCTTCACGGTCTTCTGGGCCTACGTCACCTTCTCCCAATACTTCCTCATCTGGAACGCCAACGTGCCGGAGGAAACCTTCTGGTATAACCTGCGCGAAATCAACAACAGCACCGGTGAGCCCAACCAGTGGAAGTGGGTCGGCATGCTGATTCTCTTCGGCCACTTCTTCTTCCCGTTCCTCGGCCTCATCAGCTACCCGGCCAAGGTGAGCAAAAAGTGGATGAAGTTCATGGCCACCTGGATCTGCACCATCGTGTTGATCGACATCATCTACAACGTCTGGCCCTCCAAGAAGGTCACCGCGCAAATGGTGGCGGACGGTCATGCCTTCGGCCTCGGAGTAGGGGACCCGTTGCCCTTCCTCGCGGTTCATCAGCTCTGGACCCTCACCGCCGTGATTGGCGTGGGCGGCATCTGGCTGTGGGCCTACCTCAAGAGTTTCCCGACCGCCAAACTCATCCCGATCCGCGATCCCCGCATCGGCGAATCCCTGACCCACCATGAGTAACGCTCAGCAACCCGCTCAATCCCCGGCCTGGCCGCTGGCGGTCGCCGTCATCGGCGTCTTCGCCATCTTCCTCATCATCATGGCGCTGGCGCATACGCCGGTTACGCCGCTCTCCCAGGCCACCAACGTGCCGCCGGAAGAGCAGTGGAAGCTCACCGAGGAGGGCCGCAAGGGTCGTCTCGCGGAAATTCGCGGCGCCGCCGATGCGCGAGCCAACAGCTACGGTTGGGTCAATCAAGACGCCGGCGTGGTGCATGTGCCGGTTGATCGTGCCATCGAGCTGACCCTCGCTGATATCCAAGCCAAGCGCTAACCTGATGGATTGGTTTTTCTACGCCGTCGCGCTGCCGTTCACGTTGCTGTTCCTTGCGTCAGCCGCTTATGCCCTGCACTGGGCGGTGAAGAACGGTCAGCTCAAAGACTTCGAAAAGAACGCCGCCACCATTTTTGACGATCAGGAACCCGTGGGCCAAGCCACGGACTTCTTCCCGGGTCGCCACCCGACGGAACACCCGTCCCGCCGCTAAATCCCGCTTCATTCCGACGATGGCATCCGCCCCCAGTATCGCCCAGTCGCTGGATCCCAGCACCTCACCGATTTCGGTGACCCGTGCCGAGCTCAGCGAAATCGACGCTTCCACCAAAGCGCCGGCTCTCTTTTTCCTCATTTCCAGTGTGCTCTGGCTGCTGGCGGGAACCGCGTTCGCGCTGATCTCGTCGTTCAAGATGCACAACCCGGAGTTCATGGGGAACTGGGAGTGGCTCACGTTTGGTCGGGCGCGCACCGCCCACTTGAACACCGTGATTTACGGTTGGAGCGTGAACGCGGCTTTCGCGGTCGCTTTCTGGCTCATGGCTCGTCTGTCGCGGGCGACGCTGCGCCACCCGACGCTGCTCTTCGTGGCCGGCGCCTTTTGGAACATCGGTGTGAGCATCGGCGTGTTTGGTATCCTCCGCGGTGATTCGACTTCGATCGAGTGGCTGGAGATGCCGCCTTACGCGACGCCCTTGCTCTTCGTGGCCTACGCGCTGATTGGCGCTTGGGCGGTGATCACCTTCCGCTTTGGCAAGTCCCAGCACATCTACGTCTCGCAGTGGTATATCCTCGCCGCCCTTTTCTGGTTTCCGTGGCTCTATTCCATCGCGCAGATCATGCTGATCTTTGAGCCGGCCCGCGGCACGGTGCAGGCCTTGGTGAACTGGTGGTTTGCCCACAACGTGTTGGGCCTCTGGTTCACGCCGATCGGCCTCGGTGCGGTTTATTACTTTCTGCCCAAGGTGCTGGGTAAGCCGATTCACAGCTACTACCTTTCGGTGCTCGGTTTCTGGTCGCTCGCCTTCTTCTACAACTGGGCCGGCGTGCATCATCTTATTGGTGGGCCGGTCCCGGCTTGGGTGCAAACCGCCGGTATCGCCGCCTCCTTCATGATGGTCGTGCCGGTCGTGGTGACCGCGATCAACCACCACATGACGATGGTCGGCAGCTTCGGCGCGCTGAAGTTCAGCCCGACCCTACGCTTCATCGTGTTCGGCGCGATGTCCTACACCTTGGTTTCCCTGCAAGGATCCTCCATGGCGATTCGTAGTTGGGCCGAGGTCACGCACTTCACGCACTATACCGTCGGTCACGCGCACTTTGGCATGTATGCCTTCTTCACCATGGTGATGTTCGGCAGCATCTACTACATCCTGCCGCGTTTGCTCCTGAAGGAGTGGCCTTCCGCCGGCCTCATCACGATGCACTTCTGGGCGACTGCCATCGGCATCCTGCTCTACGTGGGCGCGCTTTCCATCGGTGGCATCGAGCAGGGCTTGGCCCTCAACGATGTTGAGAAATATCCGGTGTTCATGGACATCGTGGAACTCACCAAGCGCTACCTGGTGACCCGCAGTCTGGCCGGTATCATGATGACCGTCGGTCACATCGCTTTTGCCGTGAATTTTGCCTGGATGCTGTTCAAGTCCCGGACCGCCGAGGCCTCGGTGCCCACGCTGTTCCGTAGCCCCGAAACCATGGAGATCGCCCGATGAATCGCGCTCCGCTTATCTTCCTTGGGGTGTTTGTGGCCCTCGCGTTTTCGTGGACCGGCATCGTGCTGGTCAACCAGATCGCCTACGGCAGTCTCACCCCGGTTTACGATCAGACCGAGGGTAAGGTGTTCCCGGAAGCCACCTCCGGCATCGCCGAGCGCGGCGAGTTGGTCTATCAGGACCTCGGCTGCGTTTACTGCCACACCCAACAGGTGCGTCGTCCGGGCTACGGCTCGGACATTGAGCGCGGTTGGGGTGAGCGTCAGAGCGTCGCCCGCGACTACATTCGCGAGAAGCGTGTGATGCTCGGCACCATGCGCACGGGTCCGGATCTCCGGAACATCGCCGCGCGTCAGGCGGACCCGACCTGGCACATGTTGCACCTTTACGATCCGCAGCTTACCTCCCGCGGATCCATCATGCCGCCTTATCGTTTTCTCTTCGAGATGCGTAAGATCGTGGGCCAACCGAGTCCTGATGCCCTGAACCTGCCGGCCACCTACACCGACGGTGAGCCGTTGCCGAAGGATTCGTTGCCGCCTGAGGGCTACGAAGTTGTTCCGACCGAGCGCGCGAAATCCTTGGTGGCTTATCTCAGCCAGCGCAAGGACACCTACGGTTACGCCGAGGCATTCAAGCTTCATCAGGAAGAGACTGCGGCCGAAGGTGAAGAATCAGCCGAAGCCGACAGCGAAGGGGAGGGGCACTAAGATGAGCGCAGACAACTTCAAGAAATCCGATCCGAAGATCGAGCAAGCGGCCGCGACCGATGAGCAGATTCAGCAGATCCACTCCGTGCTGCTGCGCGAGAAGAGCGAGCCGACCGAGGGTTACACCCCGATGCCGCTCTTCCTCCTCGGATTCGTATCGGCGATGATCTTCATCGTCTCCATCTACTTCATCCACAACCGCGGCGGTCTCACCGAAGGCATCCAGGAAGCGGCGCTCATCTATGACGAGCGTTACGACCCGAAGACCGACGGTGGCGGCGAAGTGGTGCAGGAGATTGATCCGCTCGTCATGGGCAAACGTCTCTACACCCAAACCTGCGCGGCCTGCCACCAGGTCAATGGCCAGGGCCTGCCCGGTGCCTTCCCGCCGCTGGCCGACTCCGAGTGGGTCGTCGGCAGCGAAGAACGCGTCACGCGTATCCTGCTCCACGGTCTCGCCGGCCCGATCGAAGTCAAAGGCAACACCTACAACGGCAACATGCCGGCCTTCGGCCCGGGCAGCAGCTACAACTGGGGCGACGACAAGATTTCCTACGTGCTGACCTACATCCGCTCGGAGTGGGGCAACGAGGCATCACCGATCAGCATCGAGCAGGTGGCGGCAATTCGCGAAGCGTCCGCTGGGCACAGCGTGCAATACTCGGCCGAAGAGCTGCTCGCGATCGAGTAACACCCAAGTGTTGATTTGCCCCTCCGAAAACCGCCGCAGGCTGCGGCGGTTTTTTTGCGCGGAGTGTGAAATCCGTCCCGGTCAGACGCCGCGCGCCAACTCTTCCGAGCGGGCTTTGGCGGCAAGGACGGTCTCCTTCATGATGCCGCGCAGATCGTGCGCCGCCATGCGCTGTAGACCGGCAAAGGTGGTCCCGTTGGGGGAGGTGACCTGATCGCGGAGCGCCTCCGGCGTTTGCTCACTGCGCGCCATCAGTCGGGCCGCGCCGAGCACGGTTTCGGTCGCGAGTTTCCCTGCTTCCTCTGGCGTCAAACCAGCGGCGATGCCGCCATCGCGTAACGCGGCGGTGAATTCAAAAACGAAAGCCGGGCCGCAACCGCTCACGCCCATGAGCGCGTCGATTTTGGATTCCGGCACTTCGATCGCTTGCCCGATCGCGCCGAGCAAACCGAGCACGAGCACGCGATCGGCTTCCGTGAGCGGAGTCCGCGTGCACCAGCCGGTGATGCCCGCTCCGATCGCGCTCGGGGTGTTGGGCATGGTGCGCACGATCGCACGGGCCTGCGGGAAAACGGCCTCAAGGTGTTCGATCGTTTTGGCTGCCAGCACGGACAGCACGAGCTTGCCGGCGGTGAGTTCCGCCAGACGTGAATCGGCAGCCGCGAGGTGTTGCGGCTTGAATGCGATCACCACAAGGTCCGCCTCCTGCAACAGTTCCGGCAGATCGAGCGCCTGTGGGATGCCGGTGCGCGCGGAGAGGGCGGCCGCACTGGTCCCGCTGGCGCTGTAGCACGCGATGCGGCTGCGATCGGCGGGGTTCTTGGCCAGCAGGCCGTCGACCATGGCCGAGGCCATGCGACCCGCGCCCACGAAGGCGATCTTACCCACGGTGGCGCTCCTGACGGTTCACCGGGTGCAGCGCGATGGCAACGGTGCCGCCGTCGTCGAGGTCGTGAAGGGTGAGGTCGCCGCCCATGTTGCGCAGGGCGTGACGAGCCACGGTGAGGCCCATGCCTACGCCGACGGTGTGCTTGGTGCTGATGAAGGGTTCGAACATTTGGTCGCGAATGGCTGGATCGATGCCACGCCCGTGATCCTCGATGCGCAGTTCCAAGGTGGGTTGATCGGCCCCTTCCTTCATCGCGGTGTGCAGGATAATGCGACGTTCGCTGGTCGGCAGGCTGCCGTAGGCCTCCCAGGCGTTGGCGAGCAGAGCGCTGATGGCGCTTTCGAAAACCTCGACGTGGCTGTCGATTTCGAGGTCCTCCAAGGTGTTTTCCAAAGTGATCGCCTCGGCCGCGTGGTTTTCCTCCTCGAATCGCGTGATCGCGCCGGCGAGCAACTCGGCCAGGGCGAAGCGTTCCGTCGGCATGCGTGTCTTCACCACCATTGAGCTGAGCTGTTTGATGATGGATACGATGCGCTGGACGGCGCGTTCCACGGCTTCGGCGTTGCGTCGCACCGCGTCGGGTTTGTCGGCGCCGCTCTTGATCAGGTCGAGGTAGCCGATGACCACGCCGAGCAGGTTGTTGAGATTGTGGGCTATGCCTTGCGTGACCGCACCGACGGTGGCGGCGCGCCGCGCCTCCGCGAGGCGCCGCTGGAGGTCGACCATCTCCCGGTTGATCGAAACGAAGCGGAGCTGCGTCTGCACGCGAGCCAGGGTTTCGTCGAGGTCGATGGGTTTGGTGATGTAGTCGACGGCACCAACCGCGAGGCCTTCGATTTTGCCCTCCTTGGAATTCCGGGCGGTGATGAATATGACTGGAATCGAACGGGTGTCCTCGCGGGATTGCAGGCGGGTGCAGACCTCAATGCCGTCCATCTCTGGCATCATGACATCGAGCAGGATCAGGTCGGGCTTGTCCCTGGCGACCGCATCGAGTGCTTCCTGGCCAGAGTAGGCGGAGATGACCGTGATGCCCTCGCGCTCCAGTTTGCGTTTCAGCAACTGGACGTTGATGAGCTGGTCGTCGACGACGAGAATCTTGGGGGCGGGCATCTCGGAGGGGAGAATGGGACGGTCCGGGGGTAGACCGCAATGCGGGATAACACTCAGCTTACGGCACTTAGGCGGCGAGCCTTGACGGTGTTCTTCATCAACATGGCAACCGTCATGGGGCCGACGCCGCCGGGCACCGGGGTGATCTTTGCGCACTTGGGCGAAACGTGTTCGAAGTCCACGTCGCCGACCAGGCGGTATCCGGATTTCTTGGACGCATCGGCGATGCGGTTGATGCCCACGTCGATGACGACCGCGCCGTCCTTCACCATGTCGGCGGTCACGAAGTGTGGGCGACCAATGGCGGCGATGAGCACATCGGCCAGACGGGTGATCGCGGGGAGATCGGCCGTCGCCGAGTGGCAAATGGTGACCGTGCCATTCGCGCCGGCCTTTTTCTGCAGGGCGAGCAGGGCGACGGGTTTGCCGACGATGAGCGAGCGGCCGAGCACCACGACGTGTTTGCCGCGCAGGTCGACTTCGCTGCGGGCGAGCAGTTCCATGATGCCGGCGGGCGTGCAGGAGGCGAAGCCGGTCTCATCCTCCTGGGCGAGTTTGCCGAGGTTGAGGGTGTGAAAACCGTCCACGTCCTTGGCGGGTGACACGCGACGAAAGATGGCGAGCTCGTCGAGCGGCTTGGGCAAGGGGGACTGCACCAGGATGCCATCGACGGTTTCATCGGCATTGAGGTCGTCGATCAGCTTTTCGAGGTCGGCCTGTGCGATGTCGACCGGCGGCAGGATGACCCGGCTTTCGACTCCGATTTCCGCGGCGGTCTTTTCCTTCTTTTTGACGTAGGAAACCGAGGCCGGATCGTCGCCCACGCGCACCAGCGCGAGGCAGGGTTTGCGACCCTCGAGCTGGGCGACTTCGGCCTTGAGCTCGGCGATGATGGTGGAGGCGATTTCGTTGCCGTTGATGAGTTCCATGAAAGGAGGCTTAGCGGAGTTGCAGGGATTCGACCGCGATCACGATGTCCTTGGTGTCGGGCACGGGCCGGGCGACACCGTAAACCACGACCGTGCGGTCCAGGTATTTTTCGATCTGCTCGGTGAGGAGGAGCTTGGTGAGATCGAGGTAGGCAAAGCGGGTGCCATCGTCGGCCTCGAGGGCGAAGTCGTAGGGGCGGCGCGGGCGGAGCGGCACGCGGGTGGAGGCGAGCTTGCCTTCAAAAAGACGGGGCAGGGCCGCGAGGCTGTTGCGCTCGTTTTCGCTGCGGGCGACCTGACGACCGATCGTCGGGCGCGGTGCCGGGGCGGGCGATTGAGCAACCGGCGTGGTGGATAGGTCGCTCACCGGGGTGCTGGTCACCACCGGGGTGGTGCGTTGCACGGCGGGCGCACTCGCGCCGCCATGGATGTAGGCAACGACGTCGCGCTTGAGGCGCAACTGGGTCCAGCGGCCGCGCAGACCGGTGATCTCGATTTCGTCTCCCGGGGCGTATTGCGTGAGCACGGCGGCGTCGGACTTCGGATCGGTGCGCAGCGAGGCGTCCGCCTTGAGGTCGAGGTCTTTGCCGATGTCGTGGTTGTTGACGAAAACTTCGTGCGGACCGGGCAGGGTGACGGCGGTCCAGCCAGCGGGAGCGGTCGTACTGATGGCGGTGGCGGGCAAGTCCTCGCCGGGTTTCACGAGAAGGATTACGGGCGCGGTGACCTCCGGCGAGGTGTGGACCGGAGTGGCACGCTGGGCGGATTGGGCGCCGAGCGTGGCGGCGACGAACAGACTGAGCAGGGCGGCGAGCGGCGTCTTGGCGGTCATGAATTCGGGCGGGTTCGGGACGGTTTTTTGCGGATGACCGCGGCTTGGTGCTCCGGCAGGGGCGCGGTGGGCACCTGGAACAAGCGGTCGATGTCTTTGCTAGAAAGTTGCTTCACCGCGCGCAACGGGATTCCCCGCAGCGGCAGGGCGCCGATCTGGTAGCGACGGAGTCGTTGCACCGGAAAACCGAGGGCGAGGAAGAGGTGGCGGATCTCCCGCTTTTTGCCGTGGTGCATCCAGACATCGAGGTCGGTCGAGTTGTTGTTTTTCGGGTTCACCAGCGCGGCCCGTTCCACCTTGAACCATTCGTCCTCAATTTTGACGCCCTTGATGAGCCGAGCCAGACGGGACTTGGGAAAGGGTTGGTCGAGCTTCACCTGGTAACGTTTCACCACGACGTTGCGCGGATGCATGAGGCGGTTGGCGAGATCGCCGTCGGTGGTGAGGATGACGAGGCCTTCCGAGTCCTTGTCGAGGCGGCCGGCGCAGAAAAGACGGCGGGACGCGAGTTGGGGCGGCAGCAAATCGAAGACCGTGCGCGGGTTATGCGGATCGTCGTTGGAGCAGACCAGTCCGCGGGGCTTGTGCACGGCCACCGTAATGGGGATGTCCACGCGCGGCGTGATGCGGCGCCCTTCGACTTTGACCTCGTCTTCCCCGGGCACAATGCGCTGGCCCAGCTCGGCGGGTTGCCCGTTCACGGTGACCTCGCCCTCGGCGATGAGGGCTTCGGCGGCACGCCGCGAACAGACCCCGGCGTCGGCGAGGAATTTTTGCACGCGAACAGGCTCAGGTGTCATACGCCCCGAGTTAGTCGGGATTTGCGGCGCGGACGCAAGCCCTGCACGGCACGAATCCGGCTGTGAAGTCGCCTAATTCCATTCTTGCACGCCCCCGGCGGGCTTTCATGAACTCGATCACTTATGTCCGCACCTGCTGCCGAATCCGCCTACTCGAAGACCAATCCTTATCCGGCTCGTATTTCCGAGAACCGGGTGCTCAACCAGCCGGGGTCCGCCAAGGAAACCCGGCATTTTGTCGTCGATATCAGCGGCAGTGACCTGTCCTACACCGTGGGCGATTCGCTGGGCGTGTTCCCCACCAACCGTCCGGTGGAGGTCGCGCAGATTCTCGAGGCGATCCACGCCACGGGCGACGAGATGGTGTCGCCGGCGATGCTGAAACTCGAGGAGCCGATTTCGCTGCGGGAGGCGCTGTCCGCCCGTCTGGCGCTCGCGTCCCCGACGCCGAAGCTCGTCAACGCCTTGGTCGAAAAGGCCACCGACCCGGCCGAGAAGGCCAAGCTTGAGGAACTGACCAACCCGGCCAACAAGGAAGTCCTGCGCGGCTACCTCGAAGAGCGGCACTACATCGACGTTCTGCAGGAGTTCCCCAGCGCGCGGCTGCACGCCCAGGAATTGGTCGACCTCATGCGCAAGCTGATGCCGCGGCTCTACTCGATCGCGTCGTCGCCGAAGGTGTCGCCGCAGGGCGTGCACCTCACGGTGGCCATCGTGCGCTACGAGACCAACCACCGCGAGCGCGTGGGCGTCTGCTCCACCTTCATGGCCGACCGCGTGGAGGTTGGCGAAACGCCGGTGCCGGTATTTGTGTCCAATTCCCACTTTGGTCTGCCGGAGGATCACGCCGATCGCGACGTGATCATGGTGGGCCCGGGCACGGGTATCGCACCGTTCCGCGCCTTTGTGCAGGAGCGCGACGCCGTGGGCGCCAAGGGCCGCAACTGGGTCTTCTTCGGCGACCAGCACGCCGCGACCGACTTCCTCTACGAGGATGAGTGGAAGGACTACACCGCCAAGGGGGCGGTCACGAAGCTCGATCTCGCCTGGTCCCGCGATCAGGAGCAAAAGGTTTACGTGCAGGACAAGATGCGTGAAAGCGCGGCGGAACTTTGGTCCTGGTTGCAGGGTGGCGCCCTGTTCTACGTGTGCGGCGACGCCAAACGCATGGCCAAGGACGTGGACCAAGCGCTCCATGACATTGCGGCCGAACAGGGCCAGATGAGTGTCGAGGACGCCGCCGAGTGGGTGAAACAGCTCAAGAAGGACAAACGCTACCAGCGCGACGTTTACTGAGCCGGTTTTGTAAAAGGCGCCGCCCGCGAGGCGGCGCCTTTTTTGTGCGCGGATTTAGGGGTCGAGCACGACCTCGCGCAGCGGGTATTCGGCCAGCATGTTGTCGGACCAGTGCTTCACCTCGGGCCGCAGTAGGTATTTGTTGGTGTAGTGATAAATCGGCGCGATCGGCATCGCGTCGATCAGGCGCTGTTGCATGCGCGCAAACAGCGCCTCGCGGGTGGCGGTATCGACGGTGGACAATGATTCGGCGAGCCAGGCGTCGTATTCGGGGTCGGACCACTTGCTGATGTTGAACCCGTGTCCGGTGCGCATGCCTTCCAGGAAGCGGGTGGGGTCGTCGGGGGCGACGATGTAGCCGGCGCGGGCCAGGTCGAAGTTCCCCAGGTGCATGTTGTCGAGGTAGACTTTCCATTCCTGGTTTTCGAGGCGCACATCGATGCCGAGTTCGCGCCGCCACATTTGTTGCACGGCCTCGGCCATCACGCGGTGATTTTCCGAGGAGTTGTAGAGCAGGGTGATGGGACGAAATCCCTCGCCGCCGGGATAGCCGGCATCGGCGAGGAGTTGGCGGGCTTTGTCGAGATTCAGGTCAATTCCCGGCACCGGAGACACGTAGCCGCTGACGTTGTCGGGCAAAAAGTGGCCGGCCGGTTCTTCGCCGCCACGGCTGACCTCGCGCACAATCGCCTTGCGGTCGACGGCGTAGGCCAGCGCCTGACGCACGCGGGGGTCGTCCAGCGGCGGACGGGTGACGTTGAAGGCGTAATAGTAGGTGCCGGAGAAGGGAATGATGTGCAGCTCGTCGGGGCGTTCCTGTTGGTAGGTTTCGATCTTGGCGATCGGCACGGTGGAGGTGCGGTGCAACTGATCGGCGCGGTAGGCGGCCTCCTCGGCGTTGACGTTCTCGATCGGAAAGAGTCGCACGCGGTCGACCGAAACGATCTCGCGATTCCAGTAGCTGGGATTGGGCACGAGCTCGACGACTTGGTTGGGCTGCCAACTCGCGAGCAGGAAAGGACCGTTGCTCACGATATTTTGTTCGCGGGTCCACGCGGTGCCTTTGCGCTCCATGGCGTCGTGCGCTTGGAGCACGTGGATGGGGACAGGCATCCAACTGCGGGCCGACAGCATGCGCACGAGAAAGGGGGTCGGTTGATGGCACCGCAATTCGAGGGTGTGATCGTCGATCGCGCGCACGCCCACGGTGGCAAAGTCGGTGCTGTTCCCCTTGTTGTAGGCCTCCGCGCCGGTGAGAAAATAGAGGCCCTCGGCGTTGTCGGAGCCCAGCAACGGGTTGAGGATGCGGCGGTAGGATTCGACGAAGGTCTGCGCGGTGATCGGCACACCGTCGGACCAGACCGCATCGGGCCGGAGATGAAAGGTGAAGGTGCGGGCGTCGTCGCTCACGTCCCAGCGTTCCGCGACGCCGGGGAGGGGATCGAGGGTCGCGGGATGGTAGCGCGTCAGCCCTTCGAATAGGGCCAACACGATGCGGACCTCCGGCGAACCGGTGATAGTCTGTGGGTCGAGGTCGGAGGGCTCGGCGCCATTGCCGAGGAGCAGGATATTTTCGGCGTTGGCCTGCTCGACTGGTGTGGCTCGCGGGCGGCAGCCAGTGGCGGCGAGTGCCAATGCGACGGCGAGGAGGTGCGAGGAGGCGCGACGCGCGCGATGGCGGATGAGTCGTCCGGTTATCAAAGGGATCACGGAGCGGCAGGTTGGGGAAGCGGGGGGCGGGGGGGAATCCTTAAACCGGTGGGCCTGGACCGACCTTCGGATGGCGGTAATTTTGTCCTCGCCCCGGTCGAAGGGCTTCGCGCAGTTTGCACAGTCTATGACGTTCACAGACCGCACCGCATTGGTGACTGGCGCCGGCCGAGGCATCGGTAAGGCGATCGCCGAGTCGCTCGCCGCCCAAGGCGTGAAGCTCATCTGCGTCTCCAAGAATCCCGCCAGTTGCGGCGGCGTCGCCGACGCCATCAATGCCGCCGGTGGTTCAGCCGTCGCCCGCGCAGTCGATGTGTCGGATGGACCGGCCGTCGAGGCCGCGGCGGCTGAGCTCATCAAGGAGTTTGGTAAAATCGACATTCTGGTGAACAACGCCGGCATCACTCGCGACGGCCTGCTGGCTCGCATGTCGGAGGAAGACTGGAACGCGGTCATTCAGACGAATCTCACCAGCTGCTTCCACTGGACCAAGGCGATTGGCTGGCCGATGTGCCGGAATCGCTGGGGCCGCATCGTCAATATTTCTTCCGTGTCCGGCATCACCGGCAACGCGGGCCAAGCCAATTACTCCGCCGCCAAGGCCGGCATGATCGGTTTCAGCAAGACCGTCGCGAAGGAATTCGCGCGCCGCAATGTGACCGTCAACGTGGTCGCTCCGGGTTTCATCAAAACCGATATGACCGCCGAACTCAGCGAAGAGGTGCAGAAGGGAGTGGTTGATTTCATTCCCATGCGCCGCTTTGGTGAAGCCTCCGACATCGCCAACGCCACGACCTTCCTCTGCAGCGAGGAATCTGCCTACATGACTGGGCAGGTTTTTACCGTTGACGGCGGTATGGCGATGTGAAGCCTCAGCGCCTTTAGTAGAACCTCCACATGTCCGACCAAAAAACCATCGAACAACGGGTTAAGGAAATCATCGTTAACCAACTCAATGTGAACGAGGAACAGATCACTCCGGAGGCTTCGTTCCTGGATGATCTCGGTGCCGATTCCCTCGATACAGTCGAGCTGATCATGGCCTTCGAGGAGGAGTTCAAGGAAGAGATTCAGGGTGAGATTCCCGAGTCCGACGCCGAGAAGCTCCAGACCGTCGGTCAGGTCGTCGACTACATCAAGGGTAAGGCCGGCAACAGCTAACCTTCCCGCCACATTTTTGGGCGTCCTGCCGGTCTCGTGAGAGCCAATCGGTGGGACGCCCTTTTTGTTATCCTTTGTTCAACACTCTCCGCACTTCTCGCTGATGGAAAATCTGCCTGATTCCCAACGCGTCGTCGTCACCGGCATGGGCGCCGTGCATGGCCTGGGTCACGATCCGGTTTCGTTTTGGTCGAGCCTCGTCGCTGGCAAGCCCGGCGTGGACACGGTTTCGTTGTTCGATCCCGAACCCTTTGCCTGCCACATCGGCGCGGAGGTTCGTGACTGGAATGTCGAGGATCACATGGATCCAAAGGAAGCGCGTCGCAATGACCGCTACACGCACTTCGGTTTCGTTGCGGCCAAGCAGGCGGTGGAGGACTCCGGGCTCGATTTGAATGTCGAGAACCCCGACGAGATCGGCGTGATGGTCGGTTCCGGCATCGGTGGCATGCTCACTTATGAGCTGCAGTTGCGACGTTTGGTCGAGGGCGGTCCGCGCAAGGTTTCGCCGTTCACCATTCCCGCGCTCATCGGCAACATTTGTTCGGGTTTGGTCGCGATCCACTACGGGGTGCGCGGTCCCAATTTTGGCGTCGTGTCCGCCTGCGCCACGGCCACCCATGCGATCGGCGAGGCCATGCACATGATCAAACGCGGCGACGCCAGCGTGATGATTGCCGGCGGTGCCGAGGCCGCGATCACGCCCTTCGCCTATGCCAGCTTCTGCTCGATGAAGGCGATGAGCACGCGCAACGACGATCCGCTCACGGCCAGCCGTCCGTTTTCGATGGGCCGCGATGGTTTCATCATGGGCGAGGGCGCCGGCGTCCTCGTGCTCGAGTCGCTCGAACACGCGAAGGCTCGTGGGGCCCGCATTTACGGTGAAGTGGCCGGCTACGCGGCGACCGCCGACGCGCATCACATCACGATGCCTGACCCGGAAGGCAAGGGTCTGGGCATGGCGATGACGCGCGCGCTGCGGGCGTCCGGTGTCGCGCCCGAGGATGTCGATTACATCAACGCGCACGGCACCTCCACGCCTTACAACGACAAGTTTGAAACCATGGCCATCAAGCGCCTCTTCGGCGACCACGCGGCCAGGTTGCCGGTGTCCTCGACCAAGTCGATGACCGGTCACTTGCTCGGCGCCGCCGGCGGTATCGAGAGCGTCGCCTGCTTGAAGACGCTCGAGACCCAGACCCTCGCGCCGACGATCAATCTCAACGAGCCCGACCCGGACTGCGACCTCGACTACGTGCCGAACACGGCGCGGGAGGCGAAGGTCGACGTGGTGCTGAGCAACAACCTCGGCTTCGGCGGTCAAAACGCCGCGATCGTTTTCAAACGGGTCTGATCAAGGAAGGGAGGTTTCGCCGCCAACGCTCAGGCGCGCTGTCTCACCGCCGGCAAGTCAATCACCGTGACCTCATCATGGCCGAGCTCGGGCACGCTGCACTTTTCCAGGAAGCGATGCAGCGCGACCCAGCCGTGCGGAGCCACACCATGATCCTGATCGAAAGCGAGTCGCTGACCGGACCGGGTGTGAACGCGCAGGAGCGCATCGTGTCGTGATGCCTGCGGACTGAGGTTGCCGGTCCGGAATTCGTTCCAGCCAAGCAGGCGGATTTGTTCCCGGCAGCAACCGGCGGTGCGCACCACGGCCAGGTTGGAGCGCGGCCAGATTTCGAGCTGGGTCACAAATTGGCGGGAGAATCGACATGCGAGCAAAGCGAAGCCCAGACCGCTTATCGCCACGATTCCGGCGACGGCCAGGGAGGTGCCGGAGAGTTGGGCGAAGCCGTGCGTCGTGCCGGCGCGGGCAACGGCGATGCCGGTCACAGCCGTGACCAACAAACCCAGCGCGCTCGCGCTGCGGGCCATCAGCCGAATGCGGCTACCGCTGCTGTGGCGGAAGAGCACCGCCTGATCCGGGGCCTGAGCATCGTCATTTGAGTTCACGGCGCCACTCTAGCGCCGGCGGCCCAACCCCACCATACGCATAGGTGCGTAAGTGGCGGTGGGAAGGAGGGGGAGGGCACAAAAAAGCCGCATCCGAAGATGCGGCCTTTTTGGTAGTTCGTAGTGTAGTGTGTGTGACCGCGGGGGCGGGCTGTGCAGCGGGTGTTAGACTTTTTGCACCAGGCCGGCCTTGATGGCCTTAACCGAAACCCACATGCGCTTCACGGTGCCGTTCGGCAGCTTGACGCGGATGCGCTGGAGGTTCGGGCGAAAGGTGCGCTTCGTGACTTTGGTCACGTGCGTGCCGATGCCGCCGCTCTTTTTGGCGACACCTTTGCGGTGAATGATGCTGCCCGTGGTGGGGCGCTTTCCAGTGATGGCACAGACTCGGGACATGGCTTTTCCTCAGTTAAAAGGGTCGGAGATAAAACTTTGGCCGAAGCCGAAGCAAGGGGATTTTTAGGCCTCGTTTCGCCAGGCCGTGAGGACCTGAAACTTCTGTCCAAGTGCGGAGGGGTGAAGCAGTTGCATGAGCCCGGCTTTGCGTGGGCTCATGCCGGCGGCCTCATCGGCCATGATCCGGGCGAGCGTTTCAGCCGTGTTCTTGACCAGAAATGCTTCCTGCGAACGCACCGGATCGACCGTGAATCCACGTTCGCGCAGCGCTTGGCCCAAGGTATCCCAGCAGATGTGGCAGGTGAGGTCCTGTGCCCCGGGCTGCGCCAGGAGGTCGTTGCTTTGCTGGTGGTGAAAATAGGCGCGGACGCTGCCTTGAGGCGTCTCGCGGGTGAGCTCGTGCCACGTTTTTCCGTAGTCGAAGGCCATGAACAGTCCGTGCCAGGGGGCGTCGGCGATTCGGGCCGCCAGCGCATCGGCGGCCCGCGGCAGGTCGAGCTGGTATCCCGCCGGGCAGTCTTGAGGAAGAGCGGCCGAAGCGGGAGCCGGTCGGCTCCTTTCGACCAATTGCTCAGATGAGTCGAGGCCTACGCCGAGTTCCAACCAACCGTCGTCGGTGCGAAGGTATCGTTCGCAGGGCTGGGCATCAAAGAGTTCGTTGGAGAATACGATCGTCGGTCCCTCCACGCGAAGATCCGCGCCGACACCGCGCGCCTCCACGGCGGCAAAGGGGTGCGGGATGTCGTCGAGCACCGTGCACCCGGCTTCGGCGCCGATTTCCACGAAACGATACCTTTCCGGATCCGCGCCGTGTTGCCGCAGTTGGTGCAGGGCAGCGGCGAGGACCAGTTCGCCGAAAATCGGACCAAGCGAGCTGGCGGTGTAGAAGTGGGTCGAACGATCCCGGCCCACGCGCGCTTGGTCGCGGGTGTAGAAGCCGAGTTGCGGATGATACAGCGCAAGCTCCATGAACCGGGCGAAGCTCACAAACCCGTCGGCTTCGCCCCGCGCGACCTCGCGGAAGGCGGCGACGAATTTCGGTGACGGCGGCTGGGAAGCTGGTTGTGACGATGAACCCATTTACAAGCGCGATGCATTGGTCACAGTCGCCGGGATGCTCAAACGGATTCTGTCCCTTTCGCTCGGCATGGTGGTGGGAAGCCTCATCGCCATGGGCTTGCTGCACGTGATCGATTTGCTCGGTCTGCGTGGGAATTCCGAGCTGGCGCGTTCGGCGGAATACTACCGGCAGGTGCTGGAGTTGGTGCAGGACAACTACGTCGACCCGAAGGCGACGGAGCCGGCCGAGATGACCCGGCGTGCACTTGAAGGCGTCATGGACGGTTTGGACCCACATTCGTCCTTCATGCGGGCGGCCGACTATTCGCACCTGCAGGAGGACCTCGACAGCGAGTTTGGCGGCATTGGCGTGCAGATTGAACGGCGGGACGATGAGGTGGTGGTGGTCGCGCCGATTGCGGGCACGCCCGGGGAGCGGGCGGGCATCTTGCGCGGCGACGTGGTGCTGCGGGTGGAAGGCGAATCGATGCGAGGGAAGAGTCTTAACGACGTGGTTGAACGGATGCGGGGCAAACCGGGCACCGCCGTGCAGGTGGCGTTCGGTCGCGACGGCATCGCCGAGCCGATCGAATTGAGCATCGTGCGCGAGATCATCCGGGTGGAGAGTGTGACCGACGTGCACATGCTGGATGCGGATCTCGGTTACCTGCGGATCGTGCAATTCTCCGAACCGACCGCGGAAGAAATGAGAGCGGCCCTGGGAGCACTGCGCGACCAGGGGGCGCGGGCGCTCGTCATCGATGTGCGCAACAATCCCGGCGGGTTGTTGACGGCTGCGGCCGATGTGCTGGAACCGTTTTTTGCCCGCGGGGATTTGATGGTCTACACGCAGGGCCGCCGGCCGGAAGATCGGGAAGAGTTGCGTTCGCAAAACCCCGCCGAGCCGATCGACCTGCCGATGGCGGTGCTGATCAACGCCGGCAGTGCGAGCGCCGCCGAGATCCTGGCCGGGGCCTTGAAGGACACGCACAAAGCGGCCGTGGTGGGCGAGCGTTCGTTTGGCAAGGGGTCGGTGCAAACCGTGTTTCGCTTGAGCGCTGGCGAGGCCTTGCGACTCACGACCGCGCGCTACTACACGCCGGGTGGCGTGACGATTCACGAGCGGGGGGTGGATCCCGACGTCGAGGTGGTCATGAGTCCGGAGGAAGATCGCAATGTGGCCCTGCAACGGGCGCGCAACGACCTGACCGATCCGGTCGAATTTGAGGAGCGCTTTGGTTTCAAGCCCGTGCCGGATCGGCAGCTCGACGCCGCGCGGGAGATCCTGCGCGCGGCGCTCTTGGTCGAGCAAAGAACGGAGGCGGTGGCGCGATGATCTTGGCGCTCGAGAGTTCCTGCGATGAAAGCGCGGTGGCTTTGTTTGATCCGTCGCGCGGTTTGATTGGCGAGTGGGTGCACAGCCAGATGGCGTTGCACGAAGACTACGGCGGGGTGGTGCCGGATCTCGCGACGCGCGAGCACCTGCGCACGATCGGTCCGCTGTTGGCGAGGATAGGGCAGGAGCACGACCTGATGGCAGTTTCGCGCGTGGTGGTGACGAACGGTCCCGGTTTGGCCGGGTGTCTCGCGATCGGCACGGCGTCAGCCAAGGCGCTGGCCTTGGGGCTGAGGGTGCCGCTGGCAGGAGTGAATCATCTGCGCGGGCACGCGTTTTCGCCGTTTATCGGCCTGCACGGCGACGCGCCGCAGGAATTCGACGCGGCCATGGCGGAGCTGTTGCCGCACCTCGGTCTGATTGTTTCGGGAGGCAACACCTTGCTGTTCAAGATGGATGAGGCGCGTCGCATCGAGGTCATTTCTTCGACGCGTGATGATGCCGCCGGCGAGGCGCTCGACAAAGGCGCGAAGTTGCTCGGGCTCGGTTACCCGGGCGGACCTTTGGTGGAAAAAATCGCGCAAGCGGGCGATGTGGCGGCCTTTGATTTTCCGCGCGGCATCGGCAAAAAGGCCGAGCTCGATTTCAGTTTCTCCGGGCTAAAAACCGCGCTGCGGTATCAGTTGGAAAAAATGACGTTGGTGGAGGTGGAGGCCCGCAAGGCCGACTTGTGCGCCAGCTACCAACAGGCCGTAGTCGATGCGTTGGTGCGCAAAGCCAAGCTGGCGGCCAAGACGGCGCCGTTTCGTAGTATCGGCCTGTCCGGCGGGGTCGCCAACAACCGGACGCTGCGCGCCGCGATGGCGACAATGGCCGAGCGTCGGGGACTGCGCTTTCTGGCGGCGCAACCGAAGCACACCGGTGACAATGCCGGCATGATCGCGTTTGCGGCGTGGGCGGATCCCGTGGTGACGGACCTGCCTGTGGCGGACCTGCAGATCGCGCCAAGTTTGCCGTTGGCGCGCTGAGTTCAGGCGTATTCGCGGCGCAGGTTGCTGGGCAGGATGCCGAGCTCCTCGCGGTATTTGGCGACCGTGCGGCGGGCGATCTTGATGCCCTTGTCCTGCAACTTGGCGACCAGGTCCTGATCGCTGTAAGGGCGGCTGCGATCCTCGATGTCGATGAGATCGTTGATCATTTCCTTCACGCTGGTGTTGGACACCGCATCACCGCCGTCGGATTTGTAGCCGGGGGTGAAAAAGTATTTGAATTCGAAGACGCCGTGCGGGGTGCGGATGTATTTGTTGGCGATCGCGCGGCTCACGGTGGTCTCGTGCACGCCGACGGTGTCGGCGATCTGTGTCATGGTGAGCGGTCGCAGGCGGGAGACGCCTTCCTCGAAGAACTCGCCCTGAACTTTAATGATCTCGCGGGTGATGCGCTCGATGGTCTGCTGGCGCTGCTCGATGGAGTTGATCAGAAAGCGACCGGAGCGGATGCGTTCGCGCAGGTAGTCGCGCTCCTGGCGATTGAGCGAACCCTTGGCGATGAGGTCCTTGTAGGTATTCGAAATTCGGAGACGCGGGATGTAGTCGCTGTTGAGTTCGATCTTCCACTCGTCGCCGTCCTTTTCGACGGTCACGTCGGGTGTGACGACGCGATTGGAGTCATCGGCAAAGCGGCGGCCGGGCGCGGGGTCGAGGGTGCCGATCTCCTCAATGGCGTGCTGCACATCCTCCAAGGTCGCGCCGGAGCGGCGGGCAATGTCGGGAATGCGGCGACGGATGAGGAGGGGGAAATGGTTGCGGACGATCCGGGCGGCGAGGGAGTCTCCGCGACCCTTGGCGACGAGCTGGAGGGCGAGACATTCCTTGAGGTCGGCCGCACCGATGCCGGCGGGCTCGAGGGTCTTGAGCAGCGCGTGAGCGCTTTGCACGGCATCGAGGGGCAGGCCGGTCTGCAGCGCGATGTCGGGGATCGACTGGGTGAGGAAACCACGGTCATCGAGGCTGCCGACGAGGTAACGCATGGCTTCGATGGTGGCGTCGTCGACATCGGCCATTTCGGCCTGACTCATGAGGTATTCCTGCAGCGACGTTTCGCTGACGAGGGAGTCGAAGAAATGTTGGCGCTTCTCGTCGTCCTCGCTGGTGTGCGGCTGACTGCCGCCGGCGTTGGACATGTAGTCGCGCCAATCCTGATCGAGCTTGGTCAGGATCTCAAACTCCTTGGAAAAATCCATCTCGTCCCCGCCCGGGGCAGCGTCGTCGTTGGACGGGCCGTTGTCGTGCTCGTGAGCGTCGCTCGTTTCCTGCTCGAGGCTCACGCCGTCCATGGGCAGTTCCTCGAGGGTGGGGTTGGCCTGGAGCTCCTCTTGAATCACGGTGCGCAGGTCCATTGCGGCGACCTGCAGGATCTTGAGCGATTGGCGCAGTTGCGGAGCAAGGACCAGCGACTGCGTCTGCCTTTGACTTAAGCTTTGGGAAAATCCGGGTCCTGCCATGTAGGAGTGTGCGTTCGATTTGGGCTGGGAACTGCGCGCTCAGGCCGGGGGCAGGACGACTCCGGGCGCAGCATAGCCGGTGAGCTCGCGGAGGTAGACGCCGAGCTTTTCGTTGGTGGGACCGTAGCGGTCGGAATAGAGATACATTTCCAGCTCCGTGAGCATTTCCCACGCGGATTGATAGCGTTGGTCGCGATCGCGGCGGAGGGTTTTCTGGATGATGTTTTCGAGTCGCTCATCGATGTCCGGCCGTAGGTCGCCGAAGCGGGGAATCGGCATGGTCAGGATGTTGCGGCGGGACTCGAGCCGATCGGCGGAGCGGAAGATGTTGCGGCCGAGCAGCAGTTCGGTGAGCACGATGCCGAGGGGGAAGAGATCGGCGCGGGCGTCGGTCACGGCGTAACTGGCCTGCTCGGGCGAAAGGTATTCGTCCTTACCCGCGATCACCTTGCCTTCCTCATTATACATCAGGTCCAGGGCCTTCGCGATGCCGAAGTCGGTGAGCTTCACGTCGCCTTCCCAGGCGAGCAGCACGTTCTTGGGGCCGATGTCGCGATGGACGATGCCCAGCGGGCGGCCGCGTTCATCGGTCTTCTGATGGGCGTAGGCCAGGCCGCGGGCGATGCGGGAAATGATGAAGACGGCGATGTCGACCGGAATGGGGCGGTTGAGCTCGCGGTGCCGCTCGAGGAACTGCTCCAAGCTCAGGCCGTTCACCAACTCCATCACCATAAAATACTGACCGTGAACCGACCCGAGGTGGTAGGTCTGGACGATGTTGGTGTGAATGAGGTCGGCCACCAAACGGGCCTCGCCGATAAAGTTCTTCTGGAACTCGGAGATGGCGGAGTATTCCTCGCGAATGAGTTTCACCGCCACGCGCTTGCGAAACTGTCCGGCGCCGAGTTGGGCGGCTTCATAGACGATGCCCATACCACCATCGGCGATCTTGCGGACGATCTCGTAGTGGACCTCGTTGAACAGATTCTTTGCGGCGTTCACTGCGGCCCAGCAAAGCGGCGTTTCCCGGGGTGGCAAGAAACGAAAAATTCATCTAGCACGAAACCTGCTCGCATCCATGGAGGGATTTGACAGGGGGAGTCAGCGGCGCAGCTTGAGCGTATGATCACGCTGACCGATCGCGCCGCGCGCCAAATCCAATCCATGCATCAGGAGTCCGCCACCGAGGGGCAACTGCTGCGGGTGTTTGTCGAAACGGGCGGGTGCTCGGGCTTTCAATACGGCATGTCGTTCGACGCGCCGAAGGACGACGATCAGCAACTTGAGTCGGCGGGCGTGAGTTTTGTGGTCGACCCGGCGAGTTACGCCTACCTTGACGGCTCCAACATCGATTTCGACGACGGGCTGCAGGGGAAGGGGTTTGAGATCAAGAATCCCAACGCGCAGAGCACCTGCGGCTGCGGCAAGTCGTTCAACTAGGGTGTGCCTGGGAAAGCCGAGGGGCCAGCGCTGGGAACGCAGCCGGTGGGCAGGCACAGGGGTCCAGTGACAACGCCGTATGCCGCCAGCTCCGTCCGCGCCCGAAGGGTGAGTGGAAAAAGAACTTGGCGCGGCGTTGTCCGCAACGGCATGGCCCGCTGGGCCACCTCCGTCGCGGCCGCCTGGCGCGAAGCCCTTTTCCCACTCACGCTGGCCCTCGACTTACCCAGACGCGCCCTAGGCGGACGGCTTCTTCCAGCCGCCGTGCAGGGCGACGATGCCCCAGGTGAGGCGGTGGCACTCGATGTCCACAAAGCCGGCCTGGCGCATCTCCTCGGTGATGCCTTCGTGGCCCGGGTAGGTTTCGATTGAGCCGCAGAGGTAGTCGTAGGCGCCTTTGTCGCCGGTCACGATGCCCGCGATAATCGGCAGCACGTATTTCAGGTAGGCGTAGTAAAGCGGCCGAAACCAGCGGTAGGGTTGCGAAAACTCCAAGACCCAGAGGCGTCCATCGGGGCGCAGGATGCGATGCAGTTCGCTGAGGCAACGGTGGCGATCGGCCATGTTGCGCAGGCCAAAGGAAATCGTCGCGGCATCGTAGGTTTCATCCCCGATCGGCAAGTTCAGCCCGTCGCCCTCGCGAAAGGTGATCTGCTCGTAGCCACCGCGTTGTTTTTGTTTTTCCACGGCTTCGTCCAGCATGGGCCGACAAAAATCCATGCCGGTAATCGGCGTCTCGGCGGGCAATCCGTCGGCGAGCGCGAAGGCCACGTCGCCACTGCCGGTGGCGAGGTCGAGCACGTCGTGCGGGCTGTGACGGGCCACCGCGCGGATGAGGCGTTTGCGCCACCAAATGTCGACGCCGCCGCTCAAGAGGCGGTTGGCCACGTCGTAGCGGCCGGCGATGCGGCCAAACATGGAATTGACGGCTTGTGGATCGGGCATGGCGAGCGGGAGCGACAGGGAAGGGGTCGGGCTTTACGCCCGACCGCCTGTCGTGGAAAGGGCTAAGTTTCCGAGGTTGGCGCCGAGCCGTTGTCGCGGAAACGTTCCACGACCCAGTGAGACAGGGCTTTCTCCGGATCGGCCACCACGTCGGCCGTGATGTCAAAGGCATGCTTGCCGCCATCGCGGACGAGCAGGGTGAGCCCATGATGGAAGTTGTGAAACCGTTCCTCGCAGAGCGCGCGGATGGTTTTGTCGGTCTCCAAGCTTTGCTCGATCAACGCGGTGATCGCGTCCTCTTTGAAGTTCAGGGTGAACCCATGCGCGGTTTGGAAGCGATCGGCGAAGGCCTGCACTTCGGCGCGCAGGACGTCGCGTTGGTCGCTGGCGTTGTCCTCCAACAGGCTGCGCAGGGTTCTTTCCGGTTCGGCGACGGTGTCGGCGTCGATCTTGAAGGCGCGAATGCCGGTGGAGGGCAGCTCGAACTTGAAGTTGCGGAAGGTCTGCTCAAGCACGGTCATGAGTCCGCGTGCGCCGGTGTTTTCGCGGTGGGCGCGCTCGGCGACCTCGCGCACGGCCTCGGGCGTGATGTCGAAGTCGATTTTATACCCGGCGAAATCCGCGCGATATTGCTGCAGGATGCTGCCTTCGCTGGTGAGGAGGATCTTCTCAAGGTCGCGCGGTTCCAGCGCCTGGCAGGCGACGCGAACGGGAAGTCGGCCCACAAACTCCGGCTCCATTCCGTAGTCGATGATGTCGCGCGACTGGGCAAAGCGCAGGTAGTCGCTGTCGGGTCGGTCGACGTCGCCCGGCTTGGCGGCGAAGCCGATCTGTGCACTTTGCAGGCGCTTCTTGATCGTGCCGGACAACTTGTCGAAGGCGCCGCTCACGATGAAGAGAATATGCCGGGTGTTGATGGTGCGTTTGCGCGGTTTGCCCCCGCGTTGCATCTCCATCATGGCCTGCATTTGGGAGGCGATGTCGTTTTGGCTGGTGAGGGAAACGTCGGTCTCCTCCATCAGCTTGAGCAGGTTGATCTGCACGCCGCGGCCGGAAACGTCGCGCCCGCCGCCGCCCGCCGCCCCGGAGCTCTGGGCGATCTTGTCGATCTCGTCGATGTAGACGATGCCGTATTGGGCCAGCTCGACATCACCGTTGGCGGCTTTGACCAGATCGCGCACGAGGTCTTCCACGTCGCCGCCGACGTAACCCGTTTCGGAAAACTTGGTGGCATCGGCGCGGACGAACGGCACGCCGATCATGCGGGCGATGCAGCGCATGAGGTAGGTTTTGCCCACCCCCGTGGGGCCCAGGAGCAGGATGTTCTGTTTGGCGTAATCCTGCTCGCGAAGCTGCGGTTCCTCGAGGCAGCGGCGCACGTGATTGTAGTGGTCGCAGATGGCAACGGAGAGGACCTTCTTGGCCTCGCGCTGCTGGATTACGAACCGGTCGAGGTGGTCGCGAATCTCGCGCGGGCGCAGGTTAAAATTGCGGATCCGCTGCAGCACTTCGGCGTGCTCCTCGTCCTCCTTATTCGGTGCGGTAGAGGAACTTCCCGTGTTCTGCGGGGTCCCTCCCGGCTGGAATGCGGCGCCGAAAGGCGACGCCTTGAAGAGGTCCCTAAGCTGCTTAGGGAGTTGCTCAAGAGGATCTTGTGGAGGTTTTTCACTCATTTTTGCCAAGTAAATCCGACCTAATTGATTGACCTTTTTAGACTTCTGAAAACGATACCGCGTCAATAAACCAACTACTTCTTCGAAAGGAACACCCTTAAATGCCCTCGAATCTACCGAACCTCACCAAGCGCGAAATCGTGCTACAGATTTACGAGAAGACCAACTTTCCGCAGAAGGAAGTGGTGGCGACGGTGCAGATGACGCTCGACATCATCATGAACGCCTTGGCCGAGGGGCGCAACGTGGAGTTGCGCAATTTCGGTGTGCTGGAAGTCCAGCGTCGCAAGTCCCGCATCGGTCGCAACCCGAACAAGCCCGCCGCCGAAGTCGTCATCCCCGAGCGCGCGGTGGTGAAGTTCAAGTCGGGTAAGATCCTCAAGCAAAAGCTCAAGAAGCTCGACATCGGCACGATCAACTGAGCCGCACGTCGCTTGATCATTTTCCAGCCGGACCCGTGGGTCCGGCTTTTTTGTGGCTGCGAGCGTGAGCGAGTGGACCCGATCACTCGCTCACGCTCACAGCCACCGCAATGGCTGAACCTATTTTTCGATTGGCGACGAGGGAAGGGAACGCACAAGGTCGTCGGTTCCCATGGCTACCTTCCAGTCCTTGCCCGGTTTTCGTGAGTTCTATCCCGAAGCGTTGGCGCGGCGGAACCATCTGTTCCGCTGCTGGCGCCAGGCCGCGCATGTCTACGGGTTTCAGGAATACGACGCGCCGGTGCTGGAGCCGTTGGACCTCTACAAGGCGAAGTCGGGCGACGAGATCGAGGCGCAGCTCTTCAGCTTCACCGACAAAGGTGGCCGCGAGGTCGCGCTGCGGCCGGAAATGACCCCGACGGTCTGCCGGTTGGTGGGGGCGAAAGCCAACGCCCTGAAGCGTCCGATCAAGTGGTTCAGCATCGCCGATTTCTTTCGCTATGAACGCATGCAGAAAGGCCGCGGCCGCTGCTTCGCGCAGTTCAACGCCGACATTTTTGGCGAGGCCGGACCGGAGGCGGAGATCGAGCTGATCGCGCTGTTGGTGCAGTGCCTGCGCGGACTCGGTCTGGCCGCCGAAGATTTCTTCGTGCGCCTCAGCGACCGCAACCTGTGGTTCTATTTCCTCGAGGCGCTCGGCTTCGATCCGGCGCAGGCCAAGGGCATGCTGCAGGCCATCGATAAATACGAGCGGCTCGGTGGCGACGCCTTCAAGATCTACACCGACGCGCACGGCGAGTTGGCGGTCGAACGACGTGAGAAGATCGAGGCCTTCCTTGCGATCAAGTCCTTGGCCGATCTCGAAACGGTCGTGGGCGAGTTGGGCGGCGAAAACCTGACCGCGCGCCTCGACGACTGGCGGAAGGTCTTGGGCGCGCTCGAAGCCATGGGGCTCAGTGATTTTGTCAGCGTCGACCTTGGGGTCGTGCGCGGTTTAGCTTATTACACTGGCTTCGTCTTCGAGGCCTTCGATCGCAAAGGGGACCTCCGCGCACTTGCGGGCGGGGGGCGTTACGACGACCTCGTGCAGAAACTCGGTGGCCCGGCGCTGCCGGCCGTTGGTTTTGCCATCGGCGACATGACCATGGAGCTCCTGCTGGAGCAACGCGGCCTGCTGCCCGAATTGGTTTCGTCGCCGGACGTGTATGTGGTCATCGGCGGCGCGAGCGAGCGCCTGGCCGCGTTTGCGGACATCAATGAACTCCGCGCGAGCGGTTTCCGCGTCGAATATCCGATGCGCGAACTCGGCTTCGGTAAACAGTTCAAGGCGGCGACCGAATCCGGCGCGCGCCTCGCGATCCTCTACGGCGGCGATGAACTGGCGCGCGGAGTGGTGAAGTTGCGCGACCTGGCCAAGCGCGAAGAAGTCGAAGTGCCGCGTGAACAAGTCGCGCTGGCGGTGCGTGATTTTCTTTCGGCCGACGAATAAGTCCCTCGCCATGCCCAACACCTCCAAGCCACTGCGTTACCGCCTGCTGTCCGGCAATTTTGCCGTGTGTCGCTTGGCGCCGGACGCGGAAGAGCCGGCTTGGGCGCGTGGCGCTGGCTTCTGCAATGTGACCCGCACGGTGAACGAACTTTCCATCATGTGTCCGGCCGCCGACGTGCCGGCTGAGGTGCGGGCGGAGCGCGGCTGGCGGGTGTTGCAGGTGGTTGGCCCCTTCGACTTCGACGCGGTGGGCATTCTCGTTTCCTTTGCCAGTCCGTTGGCGAGGGCGGGCATTCCGATTCTCGCCGCGGCGACCTTCGACACCGACTACGTCTTGGTGCAACAAGGCGCGTTGGCCAAGGCCCAGCAGGTGCTGCTGCAGGCCGGCCACGAACTGGTGCGCGATTGATGGCGCGACAACGACCGGTCAGCTCAGGTTGCCCGGTCCGAAGGCGTGGGGCAGGAGCTGCTGGATGGTCGTGTCGATTCGATCCTTGCTGTCGCAGATGCTCACGACTCGTGCGTCTGGGCCGAATTCGAAAATGACCTGCCGGCAGGCGCCGCAGGGTGCGGTCACGGTTTCGGTCGGGGTGTAAACGACGACGCAGCGCAGGGCCCGTTGGCCCTTGGCGGCGGCCGTGAAGATGGCGGTGCGCTCGGCGCAATTGCACAGGCCGTAGGACGCGTTCTCGACATTGCAGCCACTTTCAATCGTGCCGTCGCCGGTGAGGATGGCGGCGCCGACCGGAAAACCGGAATAGGGCGAGTAGGACTGCGCCGCGGCCGCGCGGGCGGCGCGCTCGAGTTGCTTGAGTTTGGTCGGACCGACGGGCGAAGATGTTGAAGCGCGAGGCATCGTATTCAGAGATTGAATTCAGATTTGATCGTGGCGAAGGCCGCAATGGCGGCATCCAAGTCGGCTCCGCTGTGCGCCGCGCTGACTTGGGTGCGGATCCGCGCTTCGCCGGCGGGCACGACGGGATAGAAGAATCCGATCGCATAAATGCCGAGTTCAAGGAGGCGGGCGGAGACCTTTTGCGAGAGTGCCGCGTCGCCGAGCATGACCGGAACAATGGGGTGACTGCCGGCCTTGAGCTTCAGTCCGAGCTGTTCGAGGCCGGCGCGGAAGTGTTTGGTGTTCGACTCGAGTTTGTCGCGCAGCGCGGTCGAAGCTTCGAGGAGTTCCAGTCCTTTGAGCGAGGCCGCCGTGATGACGGGCGCGAGCGTGTTGGAGAACAGGTAGGGGCGGGAGCGTTGACGGAGCAGCCCCACGATATCACGGCGAGCACTCACGTAGCCGCCGCTGGCGCCGCCGAGGGCCTTGCCAAGCGTGCCGGTCACGATGTCGACGCGATCCGCGACGCCGCAGAGCTCGGGCGTGCCGCGGCCGCGCGGCCCGACGAAGCCGACGGCGTGACTGTCGTCGACCATCACGAGGGCGTTGAAACGTTCGGCGAGGTCGCAGATTTCGGCCAAGGGTGCGATGGTGCCGTCCATCGAAAACACGCCGTCGGTCGCGATGAGTTTGAAGCGGGCGCCGGCGGTGTCGGCCGCTTCGAGTTGCGCCTGCAAGTCGGCAAGGTCGCGGTTGCGATAGCGGTAGCGTTTCGCTTTGCAAAGGCGGATGCCGTCGATGATCGAGGCGTGGTTGAGTGCATCGCTGATGACGGCGTCCTCCGGGCCAAGCAAGGTCTCGAATACGCCGCCGTTGGCGTCAAAGCAGGATGAATACAGGATCGTGTCGTCCATGCCCAGGAAGCGGCTGAGCGCCGCTTCCAACTCGCGGTGGATTTCCTGCGTGCCGCAGATGAAACGGACCGAAGCCATGCCGTAACCCCAACGATCAAGCGCCGCATGGGCCGCCGCCACAATGTCAGGATGGTTGCCGAGCCCGAGGTAGTTGTTGGCGCAAAAATTGAGGACTTCGCGGCCGTCCTGCAGGGCGATGCGCGCGCTTTGCGGCGTGGCGATGAGGCGTTCGGTTTTGAAGAGGCCGGACTGCTCGATGTCGGCGAGGGTGGTGGTGAGGTGGTGCTGAAAGTCAGGGTGCATGCCGGGGGGCGGTGGTTCAGTGGTTTTCCCAATCGAGCACGATCTTACCGGAGCGGCCGGAGCGCATGAGCTCAAAACCCTCCTCAAATTCGGTGCAGGGGAGGCGGTGCGTGATGACCGGCGAGATATCCAAGCCGCTTTGGATGAGTGCGGTCATCTTATACCACGTCTCATACATTTCCCGGCCGTAGATGCCGCGCAGCGTGAGCATGTTAAATACGACCTTGTTCCAGTCGATGGCGGCGGCCTCCGGCATGATCCCGAGCAGGGCGATGCGGCCGCCGTGGGTCATGTTGTCGATCATGGCGCGCAGGGCGGCGGGATTACCCGACATTTCCAAGCCGATGTCGAAGCCCTCTTTCATCCCCAGCTGTTTCTGGGAGGTGGCGATGTCCTCGCGCGCTACATTCACCGTGGCACTGGCGCCCATCTGCATGGCGAGGGCGAGGCGGTCGTCGTTGACGTCGGTGACGACGATCTTGCGGGCGCCGGATTTACGGGCGATGGCGGTGGCCATGCAGCCGATGGGTCCGGCGCCGGTGATGAGGACGTCTTCGCCCACCAAGTCCCACTGCAGGGCGGTGTGGGTGGCATTGCCGAGCGGGTCGAAGCAGGACAACACATCCAGCGGGATGGAACGATCCACGTGCACCGCGTTGCTGGCCGGAATGCAGAGGAAGTCGGCGAAGGCGCCATCGCGGTTGACGCCGACGCCCTGAGTGGATTGGCAGAGGTGGCGGCGGCCCGCGAGGCAGTTGCGGCAGCGGCCGCAGACTATGTGCCCCTCACCGTCGACCAAGTCGCCGGGCACGAAACCCTGCACATTGGAACCCACTTCCACGATCTCGCCGACAAACTCGTGTCCGATGATAAGCGGGGGTTTGATGGTCTGTTGGGCCCAGTGGTCCCAGTTGTGGATATGCACATCGGTGCCGCAGATGGACGTGCGCTTCACGCGAATGAGCACATCGTTCAGGCCGGGTCGCGGCACGGGGGCTTCGATGAGTTGGAGACCGGGGCCGGCCGAGAGTTTGGCAATGGCCCGCATGGTGCGTTCAGGCATGGCCCGAGCTTGGATGGTGGCAGGTGGGAAACAACCTGAATGGCGATGAAAGTTAGCCAGCTATTCGGCAAACAGCTGACTGCCCTCGAGGGCGAGCAACCGCAGTTTGGTGTTGATGCCACCCGGTGCGGAAAAGCCGGTCATCTTGCCGTCGGCCGCGATGAAACGGTGGCAGGGGACCAGCAGTGGCCACGGATTCTGGCCCAGCGCAGTGCCGACCGCACGGGCGACGGCCGGGCCCTGGCCAATTGCTCGCGCGAGGTCGCCGTAGCTGATGGTTTGGCCGGATTTCACGCGTAGCGCCGCTTCATAAACCTGGCGCTGAAAGTCGGAGACGCGGTCCCACGCGTAGGGCAGGTTGACGAAATCCTCCGGCTGGCCGTTGAGATGGCGGTGAACTCGTTCGGCGATGCCGACAATCCAGTCCGGTGGGTTTGGCTCTGTATCGGAAGATCCGTTCGAAAGTAGCCCGAAAGCCGTGATCTGTTCGCCCTCCCATGCGATGGAGCAGGGACCGATGGAGGTTTCAAAACGGTGAACAGGCACGGTTGTCCAGCGTGCGAGCGGTTGCGGGGATGTCGAGCAGGGGGATGTGGCTGCGAGCGTAAGCGAGTGGCGAAAGTCGCCCCGCTCAAGCTCGCGGCTAAGCTTAAGCGTTTTGGCGCACCGGTTGCCGCAGGATCGTCTTGAGGCGCGCCGGTTCCACGCGACGCGGGTCGGAGAGATAGATATCGTGAGGCGCGTCGTGCACGGCCAGGTCCTGTTCAGCGGCGAACGCCTGCATTCGGGCGAAGGTCTCCGGTTCCTGATCATAAGGCCCAATGTGCAACATTTGCACGCAGGTCGCTTCATGCAGCGGGACAAGTTGCACCTCGCGAACAGTGGCCGGCTTCCTCTTGTCGATGAGGACGGAGACGGTCTCATCGAGTTCGGCGCTGGTGATGAAATCCGGCACGCGGATGAGCAGCTGCCACTGCCACCCCGTGGTGGCGTCGCGGTGTTCCGGGAGTGCGAGCCAGCGGCACTCCAGCTTGCCGACCACGAAGTCCGGGCCATCGCCGAGCTTGCGCCGAAACTTCAAGGTGTAGGCGACGGCATAGAGGTCGGCGACGCGGGCGCCGTAGTCGTCGGACCCGGGGGCGGACTGACCGGTCGCGGTCAGGTAGATGCCGGGGGTCGTATCGATGAGGCGCGGGGTGCGCGGCTGGGCGTATTCAGTTTTTAACGACTTGAAGAGATCGAGGCGGTCGGTGGCGGGCATGAGTGGCGACGTTTAAGGTTGGCGCAGGGGAGCGAGGGGCACATGGACGTCGGTCAGGAGTTCGTCTTCGGGTGTGTTTTCCGGATCGCTCAAGTAAGCCTCAAAGCACGGCGTGTCGGCCAACTCGCGGCCGCTGCGAGGCAGCCATTCGCCCATGACGTGACGATAGGCGCGACTGAGTTGGTTGAACGGCCCCTGGTGGGTGAAGACCGCGTAGTCGCCGCCTGCGAGACGCTGCAGTTGGACGCCGGCGGGGGCCTCGAAGTCGTCGGGCACGGTGATGGCCGCGTCATAGCGGAGCTCCTCGGGCGGGGTGTTTTCCGGATCGTCGTAGCTGATACCGAGCGTCTGGGCGCCGGGGCCGATGTGGCCGGTGGCGCCGAGCCGTTGGCAGATTTCGTCCCAGGCGACGCCGACTTGATCGTAGGGACCGATGTGGCGCACGTAAGCGACTTGGACGGAGGGCAGGTGTTTGATGGTGACTTTCATGGCGAAGTGGCGAAGTGGTCGCGAACGGAAGCCAGCGGGGACTCCGTGCGGATCAAAATGCACTCCGGAATGGGCGCGCAGCCGCGGCGATTGGCCGCGGTCGCGTTGAAAGCGACTGGGGCTCAGCGCAAAGGCTCGCCCGAAGGCGCGGGTGAAGGCCTCGTGCGAGTCGTAGCCGGCGTCGAGCGCGACATCGAGGATACCGCGGGCGCGGTGTTCGCGCAGTTGCCAGGCGGCGCGTTCAAGCCGCAGCCGTCGCACCAGACCTTGCACGGTCTCGCCGAGCATGCCCGTGAAGACGCGATGAAAGTGGAAGGGCGACAGATGTGCGATGCCGGCGAGGGTGCTCAACGACAGCGGCTCATCCAGGTGCTGGTGGATGTGCTCGATGACGCGTTGGAGGCGTCGTTTGTAGTCGTTGAGGGTGACGGGCCGCATGGTGGAGTGCGGCGATGTTTTAGCACACGGGAGGACGACGCGCTTGATCGCGATTGCGCAAAACGCGGAGTTCAGGCGGAAGGCCGCGCCGGGAGCAGTCCGTTGGCGACCGCTTCCTCGAGCATCGCCGCAATCCGCTCCCACATTGCGGTCGATCCTTCGGCCATGTGGCGATTGCGGGCGACCACCTGATCGTGCGTGATGCCGTGTTTGCGCCAGGAGGCGCCTTCGGTGTTAAGATTGAGCAGCATGGGCTGGAAGCGGTCGCAGCCGGCGGCGAATTTGGCCTCGGGCGTCTCGCGGGCTTCAAACTCATCCCAGAGGCCCCGAAACTCGGCAGTCTGGTCGTCCGGCAACAGACCGAAGAGGCGATCGGCCGCCTTGGCCTCGCGCTCGTGTTGATTGGACATGCCGGCCGTGTCGTAGGCGAAGGTGTCGCCCGCGTCGATTTCCACGATGTCGTGGATGATCAACATCTTAAGCACACGCAGCACGTCGAGGTCGGGCTGGTTGGCGTATTCCGCCAACGTGATCACGACCAGACAGAGGTGCCAGGAATGTTCGGCGTCGTTTTCGCGGCGACGGCTTTGGGTGAGCAGCGTTTGCCGGAAGATCTCCTTGAGTTTGTCGACCTCGACAATGAACGCGATTTGGCGTCCGAGGCGATCGAGCGGAGCGGGGGAGGGTTCCATGTCCGAGCTTGGATGAATCGGGCGGCAATGGGCAACCGGTCTTCGCGTTCGCCATTTTTTTGCGAAAGGCGTCCACTTTGGGCGAGGCACAGAGGGCTCAGCTTTTCCTTGCGGGCGGGGAGGGGGACCTCTTCGATCCGAGGCGACTGTCTCCATGAAAATCCTCGTTGCCGACAAGATCTCTGCCAAAGGAGTAGCCTATCTGCGTGAGCAGCCGGGCTTCGAAGTCGTGGAGGCCTATGGCTCCTCCCCCGAGCAAGTGCTTGAGCTCGTGAAAGACGTTCACGCGATCGCGGTCCGTTCCGAGACCAAGATCACCCGGGAGGTGCTCGAAGCCGCCCCCGAACTCAAGGTCGTGGGCCGCGCCGGCGTCGGCGTGGACAACGTCGATGTCGAGGCCGCCACCGAGCGCGGTGTCGTCGTCATGAACACGCCCTCGGGCAATACGATCGCCACGGCGGAGCTCACCTTTACCCACATTCTCAGCGGCGCTCGCCCCGTGCCGCAGGCCGCCGCTTCCATGAAGGCCGGCAAATGGGACCGCAAAGCCTTCGCCGGTGTGGAGCTTTTCCGCAAAACCCTCGGCATTATCGGCATGGGCCGCATCGGTGGCGAAGTTGCCAAACGCGCTCAAGCGTTCGGCATGCGCGTCGTGGCCTACGATCCCTATCTCGCGCCGAGCCGCGCCAAGGCCATGCAGGTCGAGGGTGTCACGCTCGATGAGCTGCTTGCGCAGGCCGACTTCATCACGGTGCACATGCCGCTCACCGATGATACGCACTACATGATCGACGAGGCCGCCCTGGCGAAGTGCAAGTCGGGTGTGCGCCTCTTCAACTGCGCGCGCGGCGGTATCATCAAGGAATCCGCCCTCATCGCCGCCCTCAAATCCGGTCAGGTCGCCGCCGCCGGTCTCGACGTGTTCGAGGAGGAGCCGCTGGCCAATGACAGCGAGCTGCGGGCGTTGCCCAATGTTTCCCTCACGCCGCACCTCGGCGCCTCCACCGCCGAAGCGCAGGCCGCCGTGGGCGTGGAGATTGCCGAGCAAATCACCGACGTGCTCGCCCGCGGCATCATCCGCAACGCAGTCAACATGCCCTCGATCGACAGCGCGGCGCTCAAGGTGCTGGGCCCCTACCTCGACCTCGGCGCCAAGCTCGGCACGCTCGTGCAGCAGATTTCCCCCGACCAGATCGACTCCCTGCGCATCACCTATTGGGGCAAGATCATCGATCTCGACGCCAATGCCGTGACCCGCTCCATCCAGCGCGGTTACCTGCGTCGCATCTCCGGCGAAGAGGTCAATGAGGTCAATGCGCCCTTCCTCCTCAAGCGCCTCGGCGTGGAGGTGGAGGTGACCAAGTCCAATTCCGATGTCGACTACACCGAGCTCATCTCGGTCGAGGCGGTGGATGCGCAAGGCAAGAGCCATTGCGCGCTCGGCACGCTGATCGGCAAGGCCCAGATGCCCCGTATCGTCGGCATCAACGGTCGCGAGGTCGAAGTCGCCGCCGAAGGCAAGTTGCTCGTCCTCGAGAACCTCGACCAACCGGGCATGGTCGGCGAGGTCGGCTCGCTGCTCGGTCGTGGTGGTGTCAACATCGCCGATATGTCGCTGAGCCGCCTCGTCCAGGGTGAAACCGCCTATATGGTGGTGCGCGTGGACAGCGAACCCTCCGCCGAGGTGCGCGACGAGATCAAGGCTCACGCGAAGATCAAGCTGGCAAAGTTTGTGCAGTTGTAACGTCCTCGCCCTAAGCTCCTTTCCCCATGCTGGCCCCACTCCTCATCGCCTTTGCCGTTGCCTACGTGCTGGGGTCTCTGCCGTTCGGCTACTGGGTGGCCAAGGCGAAGGGGGTCAACATTCTGGAGGTGGGCAGCAAGAACCCGGGGGCAACCAACGTGAAACGCGTGCTCGGTTCCGGTCCGGGCAACCTCGTGTTCACCTTGGATGTGTTCAAAGGCATCTTCGCCACGATCGGCCCGCTGATTGCGTTTCCGATCGTGCTCGGGGATGCCGCTGCGCCGGGAAGCCTGCTCTATGACTTGGGCGGCGTGGCCGGCGTGGTCGGCGCGGTGCTCGGTCATTCGTTTTCCTGCTTTCTCGGATTCCGGGGCGGCAAGGGCGTGGCGACGGCTGCCGGCGGTCTGTTCATTCTGATGCCGCTCCCGTGCCTTGGCGCGGCCGTCGCTTGGGTCGGCACCTTCTTCGCCAGTCGTTATGTTTCGCTGGCCTCAATCATCGCCGCGCTCGTGATCGCGGTGGTGCCGTGGTTCCTGTCGTTCGGCCTCGCGTTGAACATCATGGCATCGCTCCTCGGTCTGCTGGTCGTGGCGCGCCACCATGCGAACATCGGCCGCCTGCTGGCTGGCACCGAGCATCGTTGGGACCGGAAGTAAAGCGTCCCGCCTGAACCCTTCTTATGAGCGATTTTCCCGTCGTTAACATCGGCATCTGCGGCCTCGGCACCGTGGGGCAGGGCGTGTGGAAACACATCACCCGCTCACGCGCCAAACTCGAGTCGCGCCTTGGTGCCAAACTCGTGCTTAAAAAAGCTTCGGTGCGCGACCTCGCCAAAAAGCGCAGCGTCCGCGTCGGCAAGTCCCGCCTCACCGCCGACCCGATGGAAGTCGCGACCGATCCGAAGATTCAGATCGTTTGTGAATTGATCGGCGGCACCACGCTGGCGAAGGACGTCACGCTGGCCGCGCTGCGCGAGGGCAAAACCGTCGTGTCGGCCAACAAGGCTTTGGTTTGCGAGCACGGTCCCGAGATCTTCGCCGCCGCCCGGCAACACGGCGGCCATTACTTCTTCGAAGCCTCGGTCGCCGGCGGCATTCCGATCATCAAAGCCCTGCGCGAGGGGCTCGTGGCCAACCGCTTCGATCGCATCTACGGCATCCTCAACGGCACCTGCAATTACATCCTCACCCGGATGGAGCGTGAGGGCCTGTCGTATCCGGTCATCCTCAAGGAAGCCAAGGCCCTCGGTTACGCCGAAGCCGACGAGTCCCTCGACGTTGAGGGCTGGGACACCGCGCACAAGGCGTCGATCCTGGCTTACTTGGCTCACGGCACCTGGGTGCCGACCAAGAACATGTTGGTCGAAGGTATCACCGAACTCAGCCAGGCCGATATCCAGTTCGCGAGCGAGAACGGTTACGCCATCAAGCTGCTCGCGGTCATTACGCGAGACCTGCAAACCAACGAACTGGCCGTGAGTGTCGCGCCAACGCTGCTTTCGCGCGACAAGGTGCTGGCCAACGTCAACGAGGTCTACAACGGCATCTCGGTCGCCGGCGATGTCGTCGGCGAGACGGTCTACATCGGTCGGGGCGCCGGGCAGGACGCCACCGCCAGCGCGGTCATCAGCGACATTGTTGACGCGATTGCCCTGCTGCTGCGTGGCAATGCGCCGCTGCCGGAACCGGTCGAGCACAAGCGCCCGCTTTGCCCGCCGGAGCACATCCAAGGCTCCTACTACCTGCGTATGGACGTGAGTGATACGCCGGGTGTGCTCGCCAAAATTTCGAGCGTCACCGCCAAATACAAGGTCAGCATCGCCAGCGTCCAGCAACGCGCGGGAGCCAAGGCCGGCGCGGCCTCGCTCATTCTCACGACGCACCGCAGCAACGAGAAGGCGATTCGCGCCGCGGTGAAAAATCTCAGCCAACTCAGCGCCGTGCTCACGAAGCCGTTGCTCCTGCGCGTCGCCAATTTCGACGACTAGATCCCTTTTCTCCTCCCATGCCACGCATTGTGCAAAAATACGGCGGCACCTCCGTAGGTGACGTCGAACGAATCAAAAAAGTCGCCGAGCGCATCAAACTCACGGCGGCTCGCGGCAACCAGGTTGTCGTGGTTGTGTCGGCTCGCGCCGGGGTGACCAACGAGCTGCTTGCCCGCGCCAAGTCCCTTTGCGCCGAACCCAGTGACCGCGAGATGGACATGCTGCTCGCGGTCGGTGAGCAGGAGACCATCGCGCTCACCGCGATGGCGCTGCACGGCCAGGGCGTGCAGGCTGTTTCGTTCACCGGGGCCCAGGCCGGCATCCAGACCGATCGCTCGCACACCAAGGCCCGCATCACCACCATCAACGCCCAAGCCGTCGAGGAACAGCTCGAGGCCGGCAAGGTGGTCATTGTCGCCGGTTTTCAGGGCATCAATGAGGACGGCCACATCACCACGCTCGGTCGCGGTGGTTCCGACCTCAGCGCCATCGCCCTCGCTTCCGCGGTGAACGCGGACAAGTGCGAGATCTACACCGATGTCGACGGCGTTTACACCGCCGACCCGCGCATCGTGAGCAAGGCCCAAAAAATTGACGAGATCTCGTATGACGAAATGCTGGAGCTGGCCTCGTCCGGCTCGAAGGTCATGCAGTCCCGCTCCGTCGAATTCGCCGAAAAACACGGCGTGCTTTTCGAAGTCCGTTCATCCTTCAACTTCAACCGAGGAACCGTAGTGAAAGCAGAAGTCCCCCACATGGAAAAGGTCGTCGTTCGCGGCGTCGCGGTCGATAAGGACCAAGCCAAGATCATCGTGAGCAACATCCTGGATAAGCCGGGTTCCGCCGCGAAGGTCTTCCGCGCGCTCGCCGACGCCAACATCGTGGTGGACATGATTGTGCAGAACGTCGGGCGCAACGGCATCGCGAACCTCACCTTCACCGTCCCCCAGGGCGACACCTACAAGGCCCAGAAGTCGCTGGAGCCCGTGCTCGACGAAATCGGCGGCGGTCATGTGGCGGTGCACGAAGCCATCGCCAAACTCTCCGTGGTCGGTGTCGGCATGAAGACGCACTCCGGCGTCGCGGCCGATCTCTTCAAGGGCTTGGCCGACGCCGACATCAACATCGACCTGATCACGACTTCCGAGATCAAGATCTCCGTCGTCATCGATCTCGATCGGGCCGACGACGCCGCTCGCATCGTGCACACGGTGTTCGGCCTCGACGCCGAGTGAGTGAAACGGTCGGGCCGCGTCGCCCGTTCTCCGCATGAAATTCATCTCCACCCGAGGCGAAACTCCCGCGCTGGGTTTCAGTGACGCTGTCGCCACCGGACTCGCGCCGGATGGCGGCTTGTTCCTGCCCGAGGAACTGCCGCAGTTTTCCGCGGCGGATCTGCAGGCGATGTCCGGGCTGAATTACCCGGCGCTGTGCGCGGCGTTCTTCCGCCGTTTTGCGACCGATATTGACGCGGCGACCTTCGACGCGATCGTCGCGAAGTCCTACACCACCTTCGACCACCCGGAGATCGCACCGCTCGTGCCTCTGAGTGACAACCTGCAGGTGCTCGAGCTCTTCCACGGTCCGACGCTCGCGTTCAAGGACTTTGCGCTGCAGCTGCTCGGCAACCTTTACGAGCACCAGTGCGCGACGCGGCAGCAGTCGATCAACGTGCTCGGGGCGACCTCGGGCGACACCGGGGCGGCGGCGATTCACGGCCTGCTCGGCAAGCCCGGCACCGCCATCTTCATCCTCTATCCCGATGGCCGCGTCGCCCCGTTGCAGGAGCGGCAGATGACCTGCACCGGCGCGGATAACGTGTTCGCGATGGCGATCAAGGGATCCTTCGACGATGCCCAAACGGCGTTGAAGGAGATCTTCGCCGATCAGGATTTCCGTATGGCCCACCGCCTCTCCGCGGTGAACTCGATCAATCTCGCCCGCGTGCTGGCGCAGTGCGTCTACTACCTCTCGGCGTGGTTGCGTCTGCCGGCCGATCGGCGCGACGAAGCGGAGTTTGTGGTGCCGACGGGCAACTTCGGCAATGTGCTCGCCGGTTGGATGCTGCAGCGCATGGGCGTGCCGATCCGTGGCTTCAAGGTCGCGACCAATCAGAACGACATCCTCTACCGCCTCTTCACCACCGGCGAATACAAGGTCGATGATGTGGCTCCGAGTCTCGCGCCTTCGATGGACATTCAGGTGGCGTCGAACTTCGAACGCTTCCTCTACTTCTCCGTCGGTCGCGATCCGGCCCGGGTGCGGGAGATCATGAGCACCTTCAAGTCGACCGGGCGCTACACCTTCGAAAACTTCGACGCCGATACCTTCTCCGCTTCCCGCTGCACCGACGCGGAGATTCCTGGGATCATCAAATCGGTCTACGACCGATATGGCTATGTGGCGGATCCGCACACGGCCTGCGGTTTCGCCGATCTCGATTCGAATCGGCTGAGCGTCGTGCTGGCCACCGCCCATCCGGCGAAGTTCCCGGATACAATTCGTTCGGCCATCGGCGTGGATGCGACGCACCCGTCACTCGAGGCGCTCAAGGAACGTCCGATTGTGAAACACGCGGTGGCGGCTACGGCTGACGCCATTCGCGGCTTCATTCGCGATCGCGCCGTCTAAGCGAGCGGCGCTCGCGGGGGATACAATGCTTCCGCTTTGGGACAAACTGGGTAAACGACGCGCCACCCCGATTACGGCGACGCTGCTTGTGCTCATCCTGGGAGTCTTTCTGGGGCAGCTGGCCCTGATGGTGCTCACGCCCGAAATCGCCGGTGACTGGTTGCAGCGTTTCGCGCTGGTGCCCGAACGATGGATACGGGCTTGGACGACTTGGGAGGCGTGGATTCCGGTGCTAAGTTCGGCGTTCCTGCACGGCGGACCGGCGCATGTGCTCGGCAATGCTTGGTTCCTTTGGGTGTTCGGCCGCTCGTTGGAGGAGCACATTGGCGGCGCGCGGTTTCTGTTGATCTACATGTTCGGTGCCGTCGCTGCGGGGCTCGCCCAAGTGGCGTCGGACCCGGGCAGCGAAGTGCCGATGGTCGGTGCCAGCGGGGCAATTTCGGCCGTCATGGGCGCCTATTTTGTGCGGCTGCCCACGCGATGGATCGTATCGCTGGTGCCGTGGGTGGTGCCGGTTCTTCCCGTGCCGGCCTTCGTCTTTCTCGTCCTGTGGTTTGCTCTGCAGGTGACGCAAGGCATGGACACGTTGGGCTCAACTTCAGGCGGTGGTGGCGTCGCTTGGTGGGCGCATGCCGGGGGATTTGTGGCGGGGGCTCTGGTCGTGTGGTTGCTCGGGCAAAAGAAAATGGCGGGATCGAAATCCCGCCGTCGCAAAAAAGGGTGAGGCCCGGACGTCGTTAGCAGTTGCCGGCCTGCCCGTAGTAGGCGCCGGGACCGTGCTTGCGCTTGAAGTGCTTGTTCAGGAGCTCCGTTTCGATCGTCGGGAGCTGCGGAGCGAGTTGCAGCGACATAAGCGCCATGTGCGCGATGCACTCGACCGCCACGGCCACCTCGACGGCCTTGGCCACGGTCGGGCCCCAGGTGAAGGGCGCGTGGCGGTTGACCAGGACAGCGGGGAAGTCCGCCGGATCCTTGTCGGCGAAGGCCTCGACGATAACGTTGCCCGTTTCCCACTCGTAGGCGCCGCCGCCGATTTCGTCGGCGGTCATTTTACGGGTCACCGGAATGTCGCCGTAGAAGTAGTCGGCGTGGGTCGTGCCGAAGATCGGGATGGCGCGGCCGGCCTGAGCGAAGGCGGTGGCGTGGGAGCTGTGCGTGTGCACGACGCCGCCGACGGATTCGAAGGCAAGGAAGAGGCGACGGTGCGTCGGCGTGTCGGACGACGGGCGCATCTGGCCCTCGGCGATGTTACCGTCGAGATCGACCAGCACCATGTCCTCGGGTTTGAGGTCATCGTAGGCGACGCCCGAGGGTTTGATGGCGAAGATACCCTTGTCGCGATCGATCGCGGAGGCGTTGCCGAAGGTGAGGTTGATGAGGCCCTCGCGCGGGAGGGCGAGGTTGGCCTCGTAGGCTTCGCGTTTGAGTTCGAGGAGCATGGTCAGGGACGTCCGCTTAGGCGCGGAAGCCTTGGTTGAGGTGGTAGTAGACCTCGTTGTTGCGGAGGTCCTGCTTGAGGCCGGAGATGCGGGTGTCGGCGTCAATGTGCACGGCTTCGATGCCGGCGATGGTGGCGAAGTCCTCCAGCATCTCGCTGGTGACGGTGTAGCTGTAGCCGGTGTGGTGGGCGCCGCCGGCGAGGATCCAGGCCTGGCAGGCGGTCTTGAAGTCGGGCTTGCACTCCCAAACGGCGCGGGCGACGGGCAGCTTGGGCAGTTTGGGCGTCTTGACCGCCTTGACCTCGTTGACGATGAGACGGAAGCGGTTGCCGAGATCGATGAGGCAGGCGTTGAGGGCTTCACCGGCCGGGGCGTCGAAGACGAGGCGGATCGGGTCCTCCTTGCCGCCGATACCGAGCGGGTGGACTTCGACCTTGGCTTTGCCGGCGGCGATAGAGGGGCAGATCTCCAGCATGTGGGCACCGAGCACCTGGTGGCCCTTGGGCGAGAGATGGTAGGTGTAGTCCTCCATGAAGGAGGTGCCGCCCTTGAGGCCGTGGCCCATGACCTTCATGGCGCGGACGAGCGCGGCGGTTTTCCAGTCGCCTTCGCCGCCGAAGCCGTAACCGGCGTCCATCAGGCGTTGGGTGGCCATGCCGGGCAGTTGTTTGAGGCCGTGCAGGTCTTCGAAGGTATCGGTGAAGCCTTTGTAGTCGCCGTCTTCGAGGAAGGCTCCGATGCCGAGCTCGAGCCGAGCGGAGTAGCGGAGCTCCTCGTGGCGCTTGCCGCCTTTTTTCAGCGCGGCGACCACGTTGTAGGACTTTTCGTATTCGGCGCAGAGCGCATCGATGTCGGCCTTTTTGACCTTGTTGACGACCGCGACGAGATCGCCGACGCCGTGGGTGTTGACGGCGAAACCGAGTTTCATTTCGGCCGATACCTTGTCGCCCTCGGTCACCGCGACCTGGCGCATGTTGTCGCCGAAGCGGACGAACTTGGCGCCCTGCCAATCGGTCCAGCCGCGCACGGCGCGCATCCAGGCGCCGATGCGATCCTGCACTTCGCCGTCGCTCCAATGGCCCACGACCACCTTGCGGGCGAGGCGCATGCGGCTGTGGATGAACCCGGCCTCGCGGTCGCCGTGGGCGGCTTGGTTGAGGTTCATGAAGTCCATGTCGATCGTGCCCCAGGGCAGATCGCGATTGAACTGGGTGTGGAGGTGGAGGAAGGGCTTTTTGAGCAGGCCGAGCCCGCGTATCCACATTTTGGATGGCGAGAAGGTGTGCATCCAGAGAATGAGACCGCCGCAGGCCGGGTTGGCGTTGGCCTCGATGCAGAGGTTCGTGATCTCATCCGGCGTGGTGAGCAGGGCCTTGTAGACAACCTTGAGGGGAAGCTTCTTGGACGCGTCGAGCTTGCCGGCGATGGTCGCGGCGTTGGCGGCGACCTCCTTGAGCGGGCCGGGACCGTAGAGGTGCTGCGAACCACAGACGAACCAGATTTCAGGAGATGGAAGTTGTTTCATATCAATAGGTAGAGGGACTTTGTCACGTAATACGTGACAAGTGGATCAGGCGCTGCGGGCCTTTTCCTTGAGGTTGAGCAGTTGTTTCATGACCCCGCCGAGGGCGGCGGTTTCAGTGACACCGCCGAAGCTGTCGTGGACTTGTCGATACAAGGCGTAGAGCTGGTTGTAGGTTTTGCGGGCCTTGGGCTCGGGTTTGTATTCGACCGGCTTGAGCGAAGTCATCTTGGCTTCGGCGGTCTTGAAGTCGGGATGGGCGCCGGCGAGCACGGCGGCGCTCACCGCGGAACCGAGGGCGCAGGCCTGCGAGGAACCGGCGACGAGCATGGTGCAACCGGTGACGTCGGCGTAGATCTGCATGAGCATTGGGTTCTTTTCCGCGATGCCGCCGGCGCAGACGACGCGTTTGATCGGCACGCCGTATTCGCGAATGCGTTCGATGATGGCGCGGGCGCCGAAGGCGGTGGCCTCGATGAGCGCGCGGTAAACTTCGGCCGGGGTGGTGTGCAGGGTCTGGCCGAGGAGCAGGCCGGTGAGGCGCTGGTCGACCAGGATCGTGCGATTGCCGTTGTTCCAATCGAGCGCGAGCAGACCGCTTTCGCCGGGCGCGAGCTTGGCAGCCTGTTTGGTGAAGGCGGCGTGCGTCTTGTCGTCGCCGGCGCAGACGACCTCAACCCACCACTTGAAGATGTCACCGACGGCGGACTGACCGGCCTCGATGCCGTAGTAGCCGGGCAGGATGGCGCCCTTGACGATGCCGCAGATGCCGGGGATGTCGGCGACGGATTTCTTGGCCGAAACGACGCCGACGTCACAGGTGGAGGTGCCGATGACTTTGACGAGGGTGCCTTCCTCGACGCCGGAACCGATGGCGCCGTAGTGCACGTCGAACTCACCAATGGCGATGGGAATGCCCGCGGGCAGGCCGAGCTTGCTCGCCCATGCCTCACAGAGGTTACCGGCGGAGGCACTGGCGTCGTAGGCCTGATCGTAGAGGCGATCACGGAGATCGGCCAAAGCGGGGGCGAGTTTACGCAGGAATTTTTTGTCGGGCAGGCCGCCCCAATCCTCGGCATAGAGGGCCTTGTGGCCGGCGGCGCACACGCCGCGTTTGACGGCTTTGGGGTCGGTCACGCCAGCGAGGATGGCGGGCAGCCAGTCGCACATTTCAACCCAGGAATAAGCGGCCTCGAAGACGGCGCGGTCGACGTTGTGGCAGTGCCAAAGTTTGGCCCAGAACCACTCGGAGGAGTAAGTGTTGCCACACTTGGCGATGTATTCCGGCCGGTGTTTGGCGGCGAGCTGGGTGATCTTGGCCGCCTCGCGCCAAGAGGTGTGATCCTTCCACAGCCAGCAGTGGGCATTGAGGTTTTTGGCGAACTTCTTTTGGGCAGCGAGGGGCTGGTTGTTGGCGTCGACGGGGATCGGGCTCGAACCGGTCGTATCAACGCCGATACCGATAACCTGGGCAGCCTTGAACCCCTTTTTCTTGGAGGCCTGAGCCAAGGCGCCTTTGGTGGCGGCCTCAAGGCAGTGCAGGTGGTCGAGCGGACTCTGGCGAGCGACGTTGTGATCCTTGGGATCAAGCAGAATGCCCTGATGACCGCTGGGGTAGTTGACGACGCAAGAGCCGAACTCCTTGCCGTCGCTGGTGCGGACGATGAGCGCGCGGGCGGAGTTGGTGCCGTAGTCGAGACCGAGAGTATAGGTGGCAGACATGGGAAGCGGGATTTCGGGGTGAAAGAAGGCGGGGTTGAAACCAATCTCCTCACGGAGCGGTTTGTTCAATCATTGGACTGCACTTGCGGGGGGAAAATCGGCGCTTTGCTTGACCGTTAGTTTCGGGCGCGCCAAGCATGGGTGCATGGCGCGTTGCACGCTGGCCGACATAGCCCGGGAAGTTGGGTGTTCCAAATACACCGTCTCGCTGGCCCTCAAGGGGGACAGCCGAATCTCGGCGTCCACACGGGCGAAGGTGCAGGCGGTGGCGGACAAGTTGGGCTATCAACCGAACGCGGTCGTCGCGCATCTGATGGCGCAGTTGCGAGCCTCGCGCTCATCGGGTTTTCAGGCCAAGCTTGCGCTGATCAATGCCAACCGGCAGCGCGATGCGTTGTCGAAGCATCCGACGATCCCGACCTACGTTGCCGGGTGCGAGAGTCGGGCGGAAAAGACCGGCTACGCCTTCGACCGCTTTTGGATGCATGACCCGGCCTACAAACCCGAACGGCTGCGGCGCATCCTGCAGACCCGCGGCATCAAGGGCATCATCCTGGTCGGGCTGATGGACTCCAATCGCTTGCCGCCGGAGTTTACCCCGTTGTGGGAGTCGTTTCCGACAGTGGTGACAGGGGTGCGGACGCGCGCGCCGGCCTTGTCGTTTTGCTGCGTGGACCATCACCACCTCGCGTTGCGCGCCGTGGAGCGGGCGTTCGAACTCGGTTACCGGCGGCCGGGTCTGGTGATCGACGAGGTGATCGACGCCTTGGTGGAACATCGCTTTTCGGCCGGGTTTCGCACTGGCCAGCAAATGGCGCCGAAATCGCGGCAGTTGCCGGTGTTCAACAGCGCGGGCACGACCGAGGAGGTGCCGGCGGAGTTCCGCGAATGGCTGGATCGCCACCAACCCGACGTGGTGTTCACCCTCTACAACCGCGTGCTGCGGTGGATCGAAGCCACCGGTCGAAAGGTGCCGGAGGACATCGCGGCGATTCAGCTCGAGTGGCGGGCGACCCGACCGGAAGTCGCGGGCATGAACCAGCACAACTTCGCCGTGGGCGAGGCGGCGGTGGACATGGTGATCAGCCAAATCCACAACAACGAGACCGGCGTGAACGAATTCCCGCGCGCGACGCTGATCGGCGCGACCTGGGTGCCGGGTGCGAGCGCGCCCGGTCGGTGATTCAAAGCCCAACGGTTTCGAGTCGGTAGCGGTAGTGGTAGCGTTTGGCGGTGGGACGAAACGATTCGTGCGGAATCGCGCCCCAACTGTCATCGCCGCCGACACCCATTTGCACGGCATCGATGTTCAGGTAGGTCGCCTCGCTTGGGCCCAGTTGCCACGAGTAGTTGACGCCGCTGATCTGAGCCCCGCTGTAGGGCGAAACCTCGCAGCTGAGGGGTGCATCCAGCGTGCTGACACGCACGCCGCGTCCCTGCGCATCGGTGAGTTCCAGCCAGCGCACGTCGAGCTTGTTGCCGTTGGCCTGGGGGCGCGAGTAGTCGGTCCAGCTTTCCAGGGTGCCTTGGGTGTAGACGCCGAGGCGGGAGAAGGCGCGGTCGGAGTAGGTGGGTTCGGGGCCGCGACCATACCAGCGAACGGCGGAGAACCCGGTGGGGATCCGCCACTGCATGCCGACGCGAGGGATGGTCGGCAGGTCGGTTTCGGTTTGGTAGTCGTAGCTTACCTCGATCGAGCCATCGCTGAGCGCGCGATAGGCGATACTCACCTGGGCGGTGCCATCGAGCATGGTGCCGGTGGACGTAATCGTCGCAGCGTGATCAAAGTCGTCGAGCGAAACCTCGACCGCCGTCACCACGCGTTTCGCGACGGCGTCGGCCCAGACCAGCGAAGGCGCGAGGCGGCCCGATGGATTTGACCGATCGAGACGCAGGCCGGCGCCGCGGTCATTGTCGGTCGGAGCGCGCCAGAAGTCCGGTTGCGACCGTTCGGCCAGAATCGTATCGCCGCAGGTCCAGGATCGAAGGTCACCGGTTTCTTCGTCGAATGTCGCGAACCAACCTTCGCCGGAGACGGTGATGAGTCCGCCTCCGCGCGAGACCGCGGGGGTTGCACCGTGGGCGGCGGGGGCATCGACGGCAAAGGAGCCGCCAAGCGCGAATTCATCGTGGCCGAGTTCGTATCCGGACTTCCACCACATGGAAGCGTGCTTGGTGCGATAGGAGAGCTGCAGCACGATCTCGGCCGGTTCGTGCGGCCAATCCGTTTGCGGGGTGAGGGTGATCCGCGATTGGTCCCGGGCGGGGGTGGTGGGCATGTCGGTGTGGCCGGTTTCAACCACGACGCCGTTGCGCAGAAGCGTCCACTGCAGCTCGACGAGTGCGTCGAGGTTGGTGAAGTCGAGTCGGTTGGTCAGTTGCAGGGTGAGCGTCTTTGCGGCGGTGCCGATCAAGGTGGCGCTCACGGGTTGGATGATGTGCTTCAGGGCGAGCAGGCCGGGATGCGGCGTGCGGTCGGCGGCCACGAGGCCGTTCATGCAAAAGTTGTTGTCGTTGGGCACGGCCGCCCGGTCCTCCCACCAGCCACCGTAGGCGAAGAAGGTTTCGCGACCCCAAGGATCGACGCGCCCGAAAGGCACGGGTTGGACGAGCCCTTGATCCATCCAGTCCCAGACAAAAGCGCCGGCGAGCCGCGGATGGGAGAAGATGCGATCCCAGTAGGCGTCGAGGTTGCCGTTGGAATTGCCCATGGCGTGGGTGTATTCGCAGAGGATGAGCGGCTTGTCCGGCCACTTGGCCAACTCGGTGTCGAAGTCGGCTGCGGACAGATACATGTGGGAGATGAGATCGCTGCTGGAGCCGTCGAGGCCCGGGACGTCGAGGTTGCTGTTCTCGTAGTGGAGCGGCCGCGAGGGGTCGTGGGCATTCACCCAGGTGCGGACCGACTTGAGGTTCGGGCCGTCGCCCGACTCGTTGCCGGTGGACCAAAGGATGATCGACGGGTGGTTGAAGTCGCGCGCGATCATGCGCTGGGTGCGATCGAGGATCGGTTGCGCCCAGGCGGGATCGTGGGCGATGCGATTGTGGGCGGTGTGACGACCGAAGCCATGGGTCTCGAGGTTGGCTTCGTCGATGACGTAGAGACCGGCCTGATCGCAGAGGCGATACCACTCGGGCTGATTCGGGTAGTGCGAGGTGCGGACGGCGTTGAGGTTGTGGCGTTTCATCAACGCGATGTCCGCGATCATAGCCTCGCGGCTCACCGCGTGGCCGCCGATCGGATCGTGTTCGTGCCGATTGACGCCCTTGAGTTTGATCGCGACGCCGTTGACCAGCAGGAGGGAGTCGCGGATTTCCACCCGGCGAAACCCGACTTCAAACGGCGCGACTTCGATCACGCGTCGGGTCGTCGCATCACGGAGCGTGACCAGCACAGGATAAAGGTTGGGGGACTCGGCGCTCCAGGGCGCAACGTGCGGCAGGGACATGCTGAGATCCCATCCCTGATCGGCAGGATCGAGGGGCCGGGCGGCGACTGTGTGACGAGCGAGGGTGGCTCCGGACGGCTCGAGCACCTCCACCTCGGCTTCGAGACCCGTGTCGGTGGTGACGAGATCAAGATCGATCCTGAGTTCACCCTGGCCGGAGCGCGGGTCGAAGTCCGCGAGGAGACGCACGTCGCGGATGCGGTTTGCGCCGGAGCGCCACAGATAGACATCGCGGAAAATGCCGCTCAGGCGCCAGAAGTCCTGGTCCTCAAGAATGGAACCGTCGGACCAACGATAGACTTCGACGGCGAGCACGTTGGGGCCGGTGCGGAGGAAGGGCGTGATGTCAAATTCGGCCGGCGTGCGACTGTCCTCGCTGTAGCCGACTCGTTGGCCGTTGACCCAAACGTAGAAGGCCGAGTCGACGCCGGCGAAGTGCAGAAAGATGTGTTCTCCCGCCGCCGCATCGAAGTTCCAGGTGGCGGGCAGAACAAAGTCGCGCCGGTAGGAACCAACGGGATTCCACTCCTGTGGCGGACGCGCCTCGTCGATGGGAAAGGGGTAGCGAGCGTTGGCGTAGATCGGCAGGCCATGGCCCTGCAATTGCCAGTTGCTCGGCACTGGGATCGAACCCCACGCGGAGACGTCGAAGTCGGGCTGATGGAAGTCGACCGGGCGGGAAGCCGGGTTGGGTGACCAATGAAAGGCCCACTCGCCGTTGAGGGAGGCGAGGTTGGGCGAGGCTGCTGGGTTGCGGATGTTGGTAAGAGCCGCGGCCCGGGTTGGGAACGCGGCAAAGCTCGTGCGCGGTTGCTCGTGGCCGAGCTGGATGATGGCAGGATTATCCCACTCGGGCCGATCAGCGGCGGCGAATGGAGCGGCGATGGTGAGCGCGAGGAAAAGGCAAAGTGAACGGATCATGGCGCCAGCGAGGGTTTGATGCCCCCCACTTTGGTCCAAGCGCGCCTCTAGGTTCGAGTGCCGTGGGACCAAGTGCCGGAAACGGTGCCTAAAACGCGGTGCCGACAGCGGGTTGCGTCGGCCAACCCGGATCAGGCGGGGGCGCCCAGACGCAGGGCAATTTGCCGGCCGGGGCCGTGCACGCCTTCGATCAAGATGCCCTCCACGTCCGCGGTTTTGGACGGACCAGTGACGAAGATCAGATTCGGATCATCCGGCAGGGAAGCGAGCGCGGCGGGAATATCGGGGGCAATCTGCGTGTCGCGCACGACCGCGATGTGCGCCCAGGGCGCCAGGGCGGCCAGCCGGGTGGACGTCGTGTGATCGCCGAGAATGAGCGTGCCGGTTTCGGCGATCGCGCCGGCGGCCGCCGTGATGCCGAAGGCGTAGTCATCGACCCTCGTGCGATCGAAGGTCGTTTCGACCGTGAAACTCTCGTTGAACGCCCCTTCCAATTCCGGCCACAACGCGGGATCACAATAGCCATGCAGCCAACCATGGTCGCGCAGCAGGTCGACAAGGGTGTTGAGCTGGTCGACTGGCTCGCCGTTCACCGCGCGCAGACGTTCGGCGAAGAGAGTCCAAAGTTGATCGGCGGGTGGCGTAGTGGATTCGCGCATACGCACGAGCTCGCGGTCCCAATCGGGCAGCGGCGCCCGCTCCGGCAGAGGGGCGAGGGCGTCGTTTACGCGCTTGAGGATCTGGTCGCGAGCGGAGCTCATGATTTGGACGAACGCGTTTTGAGCCACTTGCGGAAGGCGCCACCGCGCCACTCGGGCAGCGTGCGCGACGCGGTCCAGGCCTGCAGCGGCGGGAAGGGAATGAGTTTGGTGGGCAGGTGGTTGATGACCTTGCCGCCGACGAGCGCGGCTTTCCACGCGGTGGGTTGGCTGGCCATCAAGGCCCAGGCACCCATGGGCGGCACGCCGATTGACGCCTTGGGGGCACCTTCGGTTTTGCCCTTGTTGCGCAGACGCAGCAGCAGGTCGGGAATGGGAATGTCGACCGGGCAGACCTCGTTGCAGGCACCGCAGAGCGAGGACGCTTTGGGCAGGTCGGCCAGTTCGGGAAATTTTTTGCCCGCGAGCAGAGGGGACAGCACGGCGCCAACCGGTCCCGGATAAACGCTGCGGTAGGCGTGGCCGCTGGCCTGGCGGTAGATCGGACAAACGTTGAGGCAGGCGCCGCAACGGATGCAGCGCAGGATCTCGCGGCACTCCGAGGCGAGGACCTCGGTGCGGCCATTGTCGACAAAGACGACGTGCATCTCCTCGGGGCCGTCTGGCTGTTCGGCGGACTTCGGGCCGGAGATGAACTCGGTGTAGACCGTGAGCTGCTGGGCGGTGGCACTGCGGCCGAGCAGGTTGAGCAACAGGCCGAGGTCGCGGTCGCGGGGAACGAGTTTCTCAATTCCGACCAACGCGATATGCACCTTGGGGGCGGCGAGGCAGAAGCGCGAGTTGCCTTCGTTGGTCACCAACACGAGGCGTCCGCTTTCGACCGAAATGAAGTTCCCGCCGGTGAGGCCGACATCGGCCTGCAGGTATTTCTGGCGCAGAAAATCGCGGGCGCGGCGGGTGATGACCTCGGGCTCGTCGTTGTAGTCGCCCAGGCCCTCACGCTCGAAGCTGGTGGCGATCTCGCGGCGGTTCTTGTGGATGATGGGACGAACGATGTGGGACGGGTGGTCGTGATCGATCTGCACGATGAACTCGCCGAGGTCGGTCTCGAGCGCTTCCATGCCGCGCGCCTCGAGGTAGGGCGTGAGTTCGATTTCCTCGCTCACCATGGTCTTGGATTTGACCAGTTTGGTGGCGCCGCGCGCCTGCATGATGGCGTGCACGGCGGCGCAGGCGTCTTCGGCGGTGCTGGCCCAGTGCACCTGCACGCCATTGGCCTGGAGTTTGGCTTCGGCGGCCGGGAGCAGCGTATCCAGATTTTCGATCACATGCTGCTTGATCGCGCCGGCGGTGTGACGGAGCTCATCGGGATCAAGGAAATGGTCCCACAGCAGTTTCGTCCGCTTCTCGTGCGTGCCCTTGGTGCTCTGATAAACCGACTCCCGCTTGTCGGGCGGCAGCGCGGCGGCGTAGGCATCAATGGGTTGAACGGGCATGGGACGGGCAGGATGGAACGGACTTTTTAACCACGAATGGACACGAATCGCTTCGCCTACCGGCTACGCGCTGACGACTCGGCTGTAACCAACTCGGTTTGGATGCGAAACGGTAGTGTAGCCTTTCGTGTCCATTCGTGGTTGAGAACAATCATTTGGTTGGCAGCGCGTCGCGGAGGATTTGGACGAAGTGGCGGGTCTTTAGGGGCGCGCCGGCTTTTTCGGCGAGGCCGCCCATGTGCATGAGGCAGCTCATGTCGGCGGAGACGAGGTAATCGGGCTCGGTGGCGCGCACGTTCTCCAATTTCAGCGTGCCCATGTTGGCCGAGATATGGGGGAAGCTCACCGAGAAAGTGCCGCCGAAACCGCAGCATTGTTCGGCTTCGCCAAACGGCGCGACGGTCACGCCGTCGATGGACTCGAGCAGAGCGAGCGCAGCGGCGCCGCTGTTGGACCCGCGACTGTGGCAGGAACGATGAAAGGCGAGCTTGGCGTCGAATCGACCGGGCCAGGCTTTCACGCCGAGTCCGTTGACGATGAAGTCGGCGAGTTCCCAGGTGCGGCGGCCGAGCGAGGCGACGTCGGCAGCATCGGCTTCCTTTTCGAACTCGAGCGGCGCGCCGTGAAAGAGCATGGCGGCGCAGGAGCCGGAGGGGACGATCACCGGGGCATCACCGGCGAAGGTCTTCACGGTGTGACGCACGACCTTGCGCGAGGCGGACCAGTCGCCGCCGTTGAACGCGGGTTGGCCGCAGCAGGTCTGGCCTTCGGGGAACTCGACGATGCAGCCGAGGTGTTCCAGCACCTCAACCGTGGCGCGGGCAACGTCGTCGTAGAAGGCGTCGCACAGGCAGGTTGCCATGAGCTGCACGCGTCGGTCGGCGGCGGGAAGTTGGCGATCGGCAATCACGGAGTGACAGAGAGGCTTTGCGCTCAACGACGGGCAGCAAGCACCGTTTGCTCATAGGTGGTGACGTCGGCGAGCCAGTCTGCGCCCACCGGCACCTCGGCGCGGCGGCAGAGTTCGTCCCACACCGTGCCCCAAGGCAACGAACGGCCGAGTTCCATGAGGGCGAGACGTTCGTGGCCTTTGCCGGATTTTTCGGCGGCCTTGAGCTGCGAAGTGGCATCGAGCAGTCCGCATAGGATGGCCTGGCGGGTGGCGCGGGTGCCGATCACGTAGGCGGCGATGCGGTTGATCGAGGCGTCGAAGAAATCGAGCGCGACGTAGATGCGGTTCCACGCTTTGCCGCGGGCGATTTCGAGGAAGAGGTTGCGCACCTGGTCGTCGAGCACGACGACGTGGTCGCTGTCCCAACGGACCGGGCGGCTGGTATGCAGGAGCAGTTTGGGGTGGAACTGCAGGTGGGCGGAGATCTTGTCGGCGACGGATTCGGTCGGGTGGTAGTGACCGAGGTCGAGACAGAGCACCTTTTCGCGGGAGAGGGCGTAGTTGGAGTAGAACTCCTGGGAACCGACGACGTATTCCTCGGAACCGAGGCCGAAGAGTTTGCCTTCCACGGCGTCGACGCACTTGGCCGCGTCGATCGAGGTGTCGGCGAAGATGGCATCGTAGCTGTCGCGCAGGCGTTGGCGCGGGGCATGGCGATCGGCGGGCACGTCCTTGGCGCCATCCGGCACCCAATGGTTGTTCACGCAGACGCCGCGTTGCGCGGTGGCCATGTGCTCGGCGATCTCGCGGGAGCGTTTGCCATGTTCGATCCAGAACTGGCGCACGGACTTGGAAGCGTGGGAGAGCGTGAAGCCGTCGTTGGCGAGCGGGTGGGCGAAGTAGGTCGGATTAAAATCGAGGGCAATCTTTTGGGATTTCGCCCAGGCGATCCAACGTTCGAAGTGGGCGGGCTGCAGGGCGTCGCGATCGACGGGCACGCCGTCGGTTTCGGCGTAGAGCGCGTGCAGATTGAAGCGGTGTTTGCCAGGCAGGAGTGACAGGGCCTTGGCGACGTCCTGGCGAATTTCGTCGCCGGTGCGGGCGGCGCCGGGGTAACCGCCGGTGGCCATGATGCCGCCGCCATCAACGGACTCGGTGCGGGTCTCGAGGCCCTTGACGTCATCGGCCTGCCAGCAGTGCAGCGAGATCGGCACGGCGAGGGCCTGTTTGATGGCTTTTTCGGTGTCGACGCCAACGGCGGCGTAGGCATCGCGGGCAAAAGAGTAGGCGGAAGCGGTCATGACGAAACGGGGCGGTAGATTTTCGCTTTGAGTTGGGTGGAGAGGGAGGCGCGGAAGGCGGCGAGGTTTTTGACGGCCTTGAGCGCGATGAGTTGGTTGGCGAGGTTGCCGACGGCGGAGCCCTCGATCTGGAATGCGTGCACGGGCAGGCCGGAGGCGTTGGCGGTGGTCTGGCAGAGCAGCTGGTTCTTGGCGCCGCCGCCGACCATGAGGATGCGGCGGAAGGATTGGCCGGAAAGTGTCTCGAAACGCCGCACCACGTCGGCATGGCCCTGGCCGAGCGAATCACAGATGAGTCGCACGTAGCCGGCGAGGTCGCGCGGCGGTTTGGTGCGATGACGCTTCAACTGCGCGTCGATGGCGGCGCGCATGGACGCGGGGTTGCCGAAGGTCGGATCGGTGACATCGAGCAAGCGTTTGGGCGCAGGCAAGGCGCTGGCAGCTTTGATCAACGTGCGCCACTCGCGGTCGTTGGTCGGCCGGGAAGGGAAAGTGTCGAGGGTGCGCTCGAGCAGCCAAAGTCCGATGACGTTGATCAGCGGACGGTATTCGCCGCGGCCGGTGCGATCATTGGCGACGCGGGCGGCGAGCGCGTCGGGACCGAGGATCGGAGTTTTGGATTCGAAGCCGACCAGCGACCACGTGCCGGAACTCAGGAAGATGTCGCCGCCTTCCGCGGCGGCCGGCATGGCGTCGTAGGCGCAGGTGGTGTCGTGGCCGGGCACGGCGATGACCTGGGTGGGGGCGAGGGTGGGCAGATCTTTGACGCGGCCGAGTTTGGTGCCAGATTTGACCGGGGTGCTCAACCACGTCGGCGGCACCCGAAAATAGTCCAAGGCCTCGCGCGACCAGTCATGGCCCTTGACGTCGAGGAGCTGGGTGGTGCTCGCAATGGAAAGACCGTTGGCCTGGCGACCGGAGAGGAGGTAGTTGAAGTAGTCCGGCAGGAAAAGACAGCGCGCGGCGAGGTCGGTGATGCTCGGATCGCTGGCGATGGTTTCGGCCAGTTGGAACGAGCTGTTGTAGAACACCGCGGGGATGCCGGTGGCCGCGTAGATGCGGGCAAGGGCGGCGCGGGTGTTGAGCAGCGACTGCAGTCCAGCCTGAGTGCGTGCGTCGCGGTAGGCGTGAACTGGATACACGAGCCGGCCGTGTTCGTTGAGCAGGACGTAGTCGACGCCCCAGGTGTCGACACCCACGGAGGCGAGCGAAGCGCCTTTGGGCAGACTGCGGGCGGCGGCATGGAGGCCGGTCACGACTTCCTGCCAGAGCGTAGCCACGTCCCAATAGTCGTGGCCGCCGAGCGAGCGGATGGCGTTGGGAAAGCGGTGCACCTCGTTGAGCGTGAGCGCACCGTCGGCCCAGGTGCCGACGATGACCCGGCCGGAGGTCGCGCCAAGGTCGACCGCGGCGCAATGGAGGGGTGGTTTTACAGGAGGCAACGGAGGTGAACGGAGGGGCTTGGGGGCAGGCGAGCGTTTACAGAAGCCAACGAAGAGAACAAAGGATGGTCCGAACGATTTGAGGTATTGGTTTAAAGTCCGGCTCTCTGTTTTCCTTTGTTTCCTTCTGTAATAATCAAGGGTCAGCGCAGGAAGGCTTCGTGCAGACCGCCGTCGACGGTGACGATCTGGCCGGTGGTCTTGCTGAGACGCTGGCTGACGAGGAGGAAGTAAGCCTCCGCCTGATCGGCCGGGGTGATGGGCGACTTGGTGAGGGTGCGGTCGGCGTAAAACTGGGCCAGTTTCGTCACCAGCGACTCGGTGTCCTCATCCTCTGAATACGGGATGTTGTATTTGGCGAGGGAACCGATGACGCGGTCGCGCGGGAACATGGCCGAGCCCTTGACGACGGTGGCGGGCGCGACGCCGTTGACCCGGACGAGGGGCGACAACTCGATGGCAAGCTCACGCACGAGGTGGTTGGCGGCGGCCTTGGAGGTGTCGTAGGCGAGGGAACCTTTTTTGGCCACGGCGGCGTTGGCCGAAGTGGTGAGGACGAGGTTGCCGCGCAGACCCTGCTCGCGCCAGGTCTTGGCGGCTTCGTCGGCGACGAAGTAGGAGCCACTGACGTTGATGCCGAAGGTGAGCGCCCACTTGTCGTCGGGAATGTGGCCGGTGGTGTCGGCCGGGACGAAGATGCCGGCGGTCACGCAGATGTGATCGAAGCCGCCATAAGCGAGCACCACTTGATCGAGCATGGCGCGGATGGAAGCGCGATCGGTGATGTTGGCCGCGAGGCCGATGGCCGGACCGCAGCCGGAGATGCCGGAACCAGCGACGCCGATGCCGAGACCGTAGTTATCGGTGATTTCCTTGGCGGTGGCGTTGGCGGCGTCGGCATTGAGGTCGACGCAGACAATGTGCGCGCCCTCCTTGACGAGGCGATGGGCGGTTTCCTTGCCGATGCCGGAACCGGCGCCGATGACGAGCACGACCTGGCGATCGAGTTCCTGCTCGGGCGGCATGCGGCGCAGCTTCGCTTCTTCGAGGAGCCAGTATTCGATGTCGAAGGCTTCCTGCTGAGGCAGGGAAATGTATTCGTCGATCGCCTCGGCACCGCGCATGACTTCGACGGCGCAATTGTAGAACTCGGCGGTGACGCGGGACTCGGACTTGTTCTTGCCCCAGGCGATCATGCCGAGACCGGGGATGAGCACGACCGTCGGATTCGGGTCGCGCATGGCGGGCGAGTTGGCGTGTTTGCAGGCCTCGTAGTAGGCGGCGTAATCGGCGCGGTATTGGGTGAGGCCGGCGGCGAGTTTGGCCTTCAGTGCGGCGAGGTCCTCGGTCTGCGGATTCCAATCGACGTAAAGCGGCTTGATCTTGGTGCGCAGGAAGTGGTCGGGGCAGGAGGTGCCAAGCTCGGCGAGCCGGGGGGCGTCGGCGGAGTTGACGAAGCGCAGGATCTTTTCGTCGTCCTGAATGGTGCCGATGAAGCGGGTGGGGGGCGTCGTGCGACCGGGGTCACCGACCCCGGCTACAGCGCCACGCAGCCAAGGCAGGATGGTGGCGAAGGCGGCGCGGCGATCGGTCTCCGGCAGCGTTTGGAATTTGGCGCCGCCAAAGGCCGCGGCGTCGCCGCCCTTGGCCTCGTATTTGGCTTCGATGTAGGCGGCGGCCTTTTCGATGAAATCGAGGGTGCGAGTGTAGCAGACCTTGTCGTCGTCGTCCCAGGAAATGAAGCCGTGCTGGCCCATCATGATCGCCTTCACGTCGGGTTGGGCGCGGGAGATCTCCTGCATGGCGAGGCCGAGTTCGAAGCCCGGACGCATCCAGGGGACGTAAGCCATGTCGCCGCCAAAGATCTCCTGGGTGAGCTCCTCGCAACGCTTGCTCGCGGCGATGGCGATGATGGCGTTGGGGTGCATGTGGTCGACGTGCTTGCCGGGGAGGAAGCTGTGCAGCGGAGTGTCGATAGAGGATGCGCGCGGATTCAGGTTGAAGGTCGTGTGCGTATACATGCCGACCATCTCGTCCTCGGCGGGGGTCTTGAGTCCGCGTTCGGCTTTGGCGGCGTAGACCTTCTGCAAGGCGATGAGCTTGTCTTGATAGAGCGAGGAGAAGTTCCCGCGCTTGGACGTGCGCAGATCGCCGCCGGAGCCTTTGACCCAGAGGACCTCAACGTCTTCGCCGGTGAGTGGATCGGTCTCGAGAATTTTCGAGGAGGTGTTGCCGCCACCCGTATTGGTGATGCGTTGATCGGCTCCGAGGATGTTGGAGCGATAAACGAGACGAGCGACGGGATCGAGGGAGGCGGCGTGAGCGTCGTCCCAGGTGAAGTTGACGTGCTGGTATTCGGACATGGTCGGCGAAGAAATTCGGGTTCAGGCGATAATCGCGGGATGGCGCAGGGGTTGCGGGGTGCTGAATCTACCAAAGCGATGCCTTGATCGGAATGCGAAGTCTGATCAAAAACATACAAAAAATGATCAAGATCCCGGACTTCGCCCGCTACCTGCCTTTTTCGCCGCATACGGTCGATTGGGGGGTAGCGGTTTCGGCGGGAGGGCGACAGAAAATCGGAGCGGCGGAGGCCTATCCGCCGGCGGGGCATCCGGCGGATCATCGCTTTTCCTGGCAGGACGGCCGCCGACTGGGGGCGACGCAGTTGGTTTTTGTGCGGCAGGGGCGCGGTTGGTTTGAGGCGCGGCAAGGCGGTTTGAGACCGATCGCCGCTGGGGAGGTCATGGTCTTGCCGCCGCAGTTGTGGCATCGGTATCGACCGGACCAGGCGACGGGGTGGGAGGAGTGGTGGATTGAGTTGGAGGGGCCGGTGGTGCGACGGCTGGAGACGGAGCTCATGCTCGGGAACGGGACGCGCGTGATTCGACCGACGGCGCGTGTGCCCTTGGAGGCGCTTTGGGCGAGCTTACTGCAGCGGCTTCTGGCTGACGATGCGTCTTCGCATGACCCGGTGCGTGGAGCGATGGGACTACAGATTTTGGCCATGTTGCTGGGAGGGCGATCGATGCTGGAGCGGGACGGCGAGCGTTCGTTATGGGTGCGGCGAGCCGAACGGCGATTGGCGGAGAACTTGCGTGAGCCGCCCAGTGCAGAGGAATTGGCCCAGGAGTGCGGCGTTTCAGCGACCCAGTTTCGCCGTGAGTTTCGCCGGGTAACCGGCATGCCGCCGCACCGTTATTTGTCGCGGTTACGCCTGACCCAAGCGCGACGGGTGCTCGGATCGGGCCGGATCAAGCTGGACGACCTGGCAGAGCGGCTCGGTTACAGCTCGGCCTACCACCTATCAGCGGCCTTTAAGAAAGAGTTTGGGATCTCGCCGCGCGACTGGCGGCGAACGGAGCAGGACTGAGCGGTCAGTCGGCGAAGTTGAAGCGATCGACCGGCAGCCCGGCGGCGCCGGGCTGGCAGGTGAAGATGTGACCCGCGAGCGGTTGGGCGGCGCGAGCGGCATCGTCCAGGCCCTCGGACGCCGTGGTGATGAACAAGGTGTCGAGGTCCTGCCCGCCGAACGCGCAGGAAGTTACGTGGGCGACCGGCAGGTCGATTTGTGCAAGGATTGCGCCGGTGCGGCCGTGGATTTTTCGCACGCAGCCGCCGCCCCAAAACGCAACCCAGAGATGGCCCTCGCGATCAATGCACATTCCGTCAGGCATTCCTTGTTCCTGGGTGAAGGCGATGTGGACGGTGGGATTACTCAGCTCGCCGCGTTCAGCCTGCCAGTCGTAGCAATCGATCTGATAGGTGAGGCTATCGATGTAGTAAAACCGGGTGCCGTCGGGCGACCACGCCAGTCCGTTGGAACAGCCGATAGCGCGGCGTTGTGGGGCGGGGGAGTGACCGGACTCAAAGCGGTAAAACGAACCGGTGAACTCGCCCCAGGCGTAGGGCATGGTTCCAACCCAGAGGCGACCTTGGGGATCACACTTCGCGTCGTTGCAGCGGAGATCCGCGCCTTCGGCCAGGTTGGCCAGGACAGAGATCTGACCGGTGGCGAGCTCGAGCGAAACGATTTCCGCGCCGCGGGCCGCCAGCCAAATGCCGGCGCGGCTGGTCGGGACCGCAAATCCGCAAGCGCCACCGAGGTCGAACGTGGTGGTTACAGCGGTGCTCGGATCCATGGTGAATAAGCGACCCGCGGTGATGTCCACCCAATGAAAATGTCCGGTGACATCATCCCAAACGGGGCCTTCGGCGAGGCGGCAGGCTTCTAATTGGGGCAGTGGAACGGGGCGGGGCGAGTCATCCATCGGTGGAGCTCAGGCAAGGCGGTGCTGGCGTGGTAATCAAGACGCGATCGGCGTCGCGGTGGGGCCGCTCTGCTTAAAGCAGCCCGCGCGCCACGGTCGCGCCTTCGTCGGTGGCGAGAACGGCGAAAGCAGCGCGCAGGTCGGCCGGTTCACCCTTCAGTTTCATTTCGTCCACCGCGCTGTTGATGATCGAAGCCCGTTGGAGCGGGGGGAGGTTGAGCAGCAGCTTGATTTGGCCGGAGAAGGCCGGATCGTCCTGCGCGGCCAGCACGAGCACCGCAAGCTGTTCGCAAATTTTATCCGAAGCGCGTTGATTGCGCCAGGCGTGTATTCGCTTTGTTAAGCTCATCGACGGGCCGCATTTCGGGGGCGAACGCTTTTAGGCGCAACGCCCGAATCTGGTGCCGGAGTCTGGTCAGGAGGCCGGAGGCTAGCGCTGGTGGGTCGGTGATGGTGGCGGAATGAGCTCGATGAAGGTGGGGGCGTCTCGGTCGCAGGTGAGCTCTCCTTTGTCATTCACGGAGAGTTCGGTCACCAGGATGGAGCTCCGTCTGCGATCGAGGTTGTCGCCGTCGTCGGGTCTGATGGTGCCGGCGCGTCCGGGATGGGTGAAATAGAAGAGGTAGGCACGATCGCCACAGACCACGACGCCGGGGTGGCTTCCGTTCACTCCGTCATCTGGGCCTTGCCCGGGCGTGTTGAGCAGATCCTGCTCCTGGGGCGCCCAGTTGAGCAGGTCATCGGATCGATATACGCCGAGGCCTCGCCAGAGGTCGACGAGCATCCACCAATGGCCCTGCCATTGGAAAATGTAGGGCCCCTCGCCGGGCCGCTCACCGACGCCGGTGGCTTTGCCGCGATCGGTCCAAGAATACAGGTCCGGGCTGTCGGCGAAGTAGATCGATTTTCCGTCGCGCTCGTTGTTATACCACATACGCCAGGTGCCGTCCGGGAGTTGGGCCACGCCGGCATCAATCACGCGATCGGAGGCTAGTTGAAGGGTGGACGTGTAAGTCCAATGCAGGAGGTCCGGGCTGGTGAGGTGGACGATGTTGCGGGGGTGGCGCCAATCCTCAAAAATGCCCGGCACGACGGTAAGATACATATGATGGCGGCCGTCGGGCCCGGTGATCACTTCAGGCGCCCAATAGGTGGGTTCCGCACCCTCGACGTCCCCAGGTAGGTCGATCACCGCGTCGCCCACGCGGTGCCAGCTGAGCCCGCGGTCGCGCGATTCGGCGATCCCGATCGGGGTGCCGTGCACCCAAGCGACACCCGACAGTCCCGGAACTTTGGCGCGACGATTGGTGTAGAACATCCACCACGATTCGGTCGTGGGATTCCAGACGACGACAGGATCGGCGGCGCCGTCGTAGATCGGATCGCGGTAGAGCGGTTGTGGGGCGGCGTCCGGCTGAACGGCCAGGGTCGTCAAAACCGCGACGAGCAAAACGAACGACAGGCTGAGAATTCGGTGGGGGCGGCCACGGGATTCTGGGTGGGTTAACATCGCGCAGCAGTAGGGCGAGGGATGGGCGTGGCGCCGACCAGAAAGCGATGCGGACAGATCGCATGGACGCCGCGAACGTGGGCAAAGAAAAACCCCGCGGTGAAGGCCGCGAGGTTTGCAGAGGTGGGAGGGGAGGATATCGGTTCGGTTTAGCGATCCGTCGTGGCCGTGAGATCAGGCATCGCGGTCAGGGCGCTCTCCTCGGCTTCCTTGGCGATCATGGAGGTCATGCGCTGGATGCGGAGCTCGGCGGTGCGTTTGGCGATGCGGGCGGTCTCCACCTTCTTGGTCAGCTCGAAGGCCTCGCCGGCCTTGGTGTCGCGTTCGTTGCGAATGGCGCGGAGCTGGAGTTCGAGTTCGGCGGCTTCAGCGGCGAGCTTGTCGGCCTCGGCGTTGAACTCGGCGGTGGCGGCGGCGATTTCAGCACCGGCCTTTTCCCACTTGGCGCGACGCTCGGCCAGTTTGGCGGCTTCGTCGGCTTCGCGTTCGGCGGTGCGACGATCGGCGTCTTCCTTGGCCTTGCGTTCAGCCTCCGCCTTTTGAGCGGCAGCTTCGGCCTCCTCAGCGGCGATGGCGGCGGCTTCTTCGGCTTCCTGAATCGCGTGCTTGGTGGAGAAGTCTTTGTAGATGAAACCAAAGGCCACCATCAGGATGACGGGAACGATGATGTAGAACTTGTTCATTACGATTTAATCCTGAGGTTGGGCTTATTTACGGGCGGCGGCGGCGGCGGCAGCGGCAGCGGCGCGGGCGGTGTTGGCCTCGCTGATCTTTTGGATCACGGCTTGCAGGCTGGCCTCGTTTTGCTGGGCGGCGGCCACGTAGGTGTTGAGGTGGGCGATCTCGGCATCGAGGCGCTTCTTGTCGGCCTCGATTTCCTCGATCTCTTTCTTCACCTCCTCAATGTCGGAGCTGAGGGACTTGACCTGGCTCGAGAACTTGTTGCGAGCGCTTTGGGCGTCGTTGCGGGCTTCCTCGGCGGCGAAACGGGCTTCCTTCTCGGCGAGGTCCTTGGCCTCCTTGGCGGCGCGCTCCGCCTTGCGGGCGGCGTTGAGCTCCAAGGCTTCCTTGATCGCACGTTCGCGATCGGCGGCCTCTTGCTTCATTTCTTCGATGCGCTTTTGTTTGGCCATCTCGATTTTTTCCTGCTCGTGGGCCTCGTATTCCTTGGCGAAGCCCATGTAGTAGAAGGTGAATCCGGCCAGCGCGATTAACGGGACGAAGATATAGACTTTGTTCATGAAAGGGGTGGGTTTGAGAGATTAGATCGTAGCTTCGAGGGCGGCTTGGCGTTCCTTGATGGCATTGTCGATGGCCTCGTAGAGGCGATCTGCATTAGCGGCACCCGCATCCTTGGCCGCTTTGGCGAAGGGCAGGGCCTCATCATACTTCTTCAGTTCGTAGCCCATGTAGGCGACGAACATCTGGGTGGCTCCGACGTTGTCGACGCCACCTTTTTCGAGGGCCTTCTTGGCGTGCGAGTAGGCCTCGGGAAGTTTGTCCAAGCCGTAATAGATGTTGGCGATTTTGAATTCCAGCGGACCAACGGTGGGGAACTTTTCCGCCGTCTGCTTCAGGACATCGATGGCTTTGAGTTCCTTGTGCACCTGCTGGTAGGAGGAGGCGAGGTATTCCCAATTTTGCTGGGTGTCCTCGATGTTGCCATTGGCCAAGCCCTTTTCGAGCAGCACGATCGCCTCGTTGAAGCGTTTGATGTTCATCAGGATACCGACCATGTTGAAATGGTCACGAGGCGTGTCGAGGATCCCGAGTTTCTGGGCCCGTTCGATGGTGACGATGGTGCGGACGTTGTATTCGAGCGCTTCACGTGACTCGGGCGGAAAGGAATTGGCGAGGTTGAGGTAGGTCGCCTGCAGCTGTTGCCAGTATTGCTTGCTGGTCGGGTTGATGGTGACCAGGAGCTCGAGCAGCTCGGACGCTTCCTTGTTCTTACCTTCCTGCTGGAGGGCAGCGAGGATGAGCACGTAGAAGGTTTCGCGGGGCTTGATGGAGAGGAGCAAACCTTTTTGGGCGAGTTCCTGAGCCTCGTTGAGGAGCTTCTTGTCGGGATTCTCCGCATCCAAGGTGGCCTGAGTGTAGATCATGGTCGCCGCGTAAGAAACGGATTCAACCTTCGGATCCTTGTTTTCGGCCAGGTAGATCTGGATGGTGTCGTAAGCCTTCTTGAGGTATTCGGTCTGCAGGCGCGGATCCTTGGTGGTCGTGCCCTCCTGGAAGTAGAGCTGCGAGAGGATCTGCGTGAACTCAAGGCGCTGACGGTCGGCGATGAAGTCGTAGGCCTTGCCGAGGCGAAGGGCGATTTCCAGCGGTTCGATGGCCTCAGGGTATTTGCCTTGGCTGAGGAGAATCTGGACCTTGACCTGATTGAGCAAAGTGCGGTCGTAGGACTCAGGCTTCACCGTCGCGAGCAGCGAATTGACGTTTGCGAGCGCAACGTCCCACTGCTTGGTATCGAAGAGTTCCTGGAGGTTGGACAGGCCGGTTGAGACCTTTTCGGTGAGTTCCTTGCGGGGCGCGTCCTGGGCCGAGATCACGGCGGGCGTGATGACGGTCAAGGCAACCAGCAGTCCACCGAGGCGCAGCAAGCGGCGCGAGAGAGAGGGAGCAGACATGGGTTTAGTCGTCGGTGATGTTGAAAACGATGGGAACCTGCATGCGGGTGTTCACCGCACGGCCACCCTTTTTACCGGGGCGGAAGCGCCACTTGGAAACGGCTTGGATGGCGGCTTGTTCGAATTCGCGGTGGCTGGAGCGGACAGCGTAGGCCTCGCGAACGTTACCCTTGGAATCGACGATGAAGCCGACAATGACCTGACCGGTGATGCCGGCGCGGCGCATTTCGAAGGGATAGACGGGCTTGGATTGGAAGCGGGCAGTGGGCTGCTCATCGAGGTTCTTCAGGTCGAAGAGGTCCTTCATGCCCGCGCCGATGGCGCGTGAAGCGCTGGTCTTCGGAATCGAGATGATGCCGGTCGGGCGCTCGAGGCCGGGAGGGGGCGGGGGCTGCAGCTTTTGGATGAAGGCGGCCTCGACGTTGACCGACGGAACGTCGGCCTGCATCGGGGGCGCGAACTCGATCTCCTCAGGCGGAGCGTCGTCGGTGGCTTCGAGGATTTCCTCGGGCTCCGGTTCGAGAGGGGGCATCTCCATCAGCTCGATGGTGAACTCCTCCTCCACGACGGTGGCGACGACTTCTTCTTCGTGCGGAACGAGCTTTTCGTAGAAAAACAGTCCACCGTGAAGGCCGACGGAAACGAATAAGCCAATAATCAGGTCTCTGGTCATGTTATCCAGTTCTTTAGGGATTAGCGGCCGGTGGGGCGGTAAACGGTCTCGAACGAAACTTGCTCGATGCCGGCGAGGCGGACGAGGTCGAGCAGCTTGATCGTGTCACCGTATTTCGCGAGGTCGTCACTGGTGAGCAGCACGCGGGGATTCGGTTCCTCCGCGGCGTAGTTGCCGAGACGATACTCCACTTCCTTGAGGGTGATGAGTTCTTGATTCCAGTAGTAGTTCCCGTTGTCGGAGACCTGCAGGGTGATCGGCTTGTCGTCGTCGTTTTCCTGCGGGCGCGGCGGAACCGCTTGCGGGAGGTTAATCGGAATCGCCTGAATGCGGTTCAGGGAGAGGGTGAAGAGAACGAAGGTGGCGAGCAGGAAGAAGATCACGTCAATGAGAGGAATGATCTCAATGCGCGCTTTCTTTTCGTGCTCCTCCGTCAGCTTTTGGGTCTTGTTGCCACCGGCCATATGCTTGGATACGGATGAAATTGTCGTTTATTAGGAAAATTAAGCTCCGGGACTGACCCGGGTCTCAATTTTCACTTTGGTGATGCCGGCTTTGCGGACTTCGTCGAAGACGTAACGAGCCTGACTGAAGAACGCATTTTGGTCGCCGTTGATAAGGATCTCCGCTTCGTCGCCCTTGGCCTGATAGAGGGCCTGCAGGCGGTCGAGGAATTCGTCGAGGGAGATCAAGTCCTTGTCCCAAGCGAGCGTGCCTTCGGCGGTGACCGAGATGGTCACGGTGCCGGCGGGATCACGCGCCTTGCTGGTCTCAGTTTCAGGGAGCGATACCGCGACGCCTTCGGACTTGTTGAGGGAGAGGGTGAAGAGCACGAAGGTGGCGAGCAGGAAGAAGATCACGTCAATGAGAGGAATGATCTCAATGCGTGCCCGCTTACTGCCGTCGGGGTTCGTGCCGCCGCCTGAGCTAGCCATTGGGAGGCCTTGGGCTTAGGGTTTTGCGATTCGTAAGTTGAAGATGAACTTCGACTTAGACCGCGGTGCTGTTCTTGTCCTTGCTGAGGATGAGCTCGAGGGCGTTGTTGGCGTCGGAGACGTCGTGTTTCGCCTGGGCGATCTTGGCGTTCATGTAGTTGAACGGGAAGAGACCGAAGATGGCGATGGCGAGACCGCAGGTGGTGGCGATAAGCGCCTCACCCACACCACCGGTGATCTGGCCGGCGTTGGCGGCCACGTCGGTGCCTTCGCCGAGAGCGCCGAAGGTCTCCATCATACCGGTAACCGTGCCCAAGAGACCGACGTAGGGAGCGGCGGTAACGATGGTGTCGAGGGTCGGCATGCCTTGGTTGTAGCGCTGCATTTCCTGATTGGTGGCGCGAGCGAAGGCGTTGGCCATCGAGGTCTCCCGGTGGGTGAGGGAGTAAACGAGGATGCGGGCGATGAAGTCCTTGGACTTGCGACCGACGGCGATGGCGCCCTCGAAGTCACCGGCTTCAACACGTTCCAGAACCTTTTCGACGGACTCAGGGTCGCGGGAAGCGGACTCGCGCGCCGTGAAGATGAGGCGCTCAATCACCACCGTCACGATGACGAAAGAGAGAAGAATGATGGGCCACATGATCCACCCGCCTTCTTTGAAGAACTCCATCGGAGTGAGGTTCATGGGCATCGTGATGGCGAGCGGAAGGGAGATCGAGGTCATGTTGTCTGATTAGTAGTTTGGAGGAGAGTAGTGAGTGGGTTGAAAAAGAGCTAGGGGAATTAGGGCGCCAAGGAAGGCGGGGCAAGGCTTAGGCGCACGCAACCGCAAATCAGCAGGTTCCCGGCGCCGTCCGATTGACTGTTAACGCGCCGTAGGGGTTTCCCCTGAAGTCGTAGGGTAGAGGGGAGGTGGGTTTTGTCGGGTCTGTGGTGGAACACAAGAAAGGGAGGAGAGACGTTTTTCTTACACCAAGCGCTGTCAACGACCTTCGACCGATTAAGTCGAGGATCGTTAGGTGACGATCAGATGACATGGCTGCCCGACTAGGATTCGAACCTAGACAGAACGAGTCAGAGTCGTTCGTGCTACCATTACACCATCGGGCAGTGAAGGTGTGGAAATACCGTGGGTCAAATGCTGGAGCCGGCGACGGGAATCGAACCTGCAACCGCCTGTTTACAAAACAGGTGCTCTGCCAATTGAGCTACGCCGGCGTTGGCGTGCGAGTGGGACCCGATCGGCGAGGCCAGTGTGCCGGAACTGATCGTGAAGACAGTGATTGGGAAAGAACTTCCTGCCTAAGGGAGGGTAACCGCCGAGGGCGATCCGTGAGCCAGGTCGAAAGAAAAATGGTGGCCCCCCAGGGACTCGAACCCTGAACCAATTGATTAAGAGTCAACTGCTCTACCATTGAGCTAGGGAGCCGCGCAATGGAGCGGGGAATAGCTCATCGCGGGGCTACCCTTGTCAAACCCTTTTGAGGACTTTTGTGCACAACTTTTCACGAGGCTGATTGCTGCAGTAAATTGGCGTAATTCGCGCTTTCGCCGCAGGCGCGTCTGCTTCAAATCCAAGGGCTATGCATTCGGCGCATCCGCTTGCGTTTGGTTTCGGCGAAACCGTCGGCGCTCCGGTTCGCCGCCGGGGCCTTTGGGCGGTGCTTCGCCGCGGGTTCGTGCTGCTAGGGTGGGGCGTTGGCGTGTTGGGAACGAGTGCGAGCGCACAGCCTGCGGTTTCACCGCCGTCGATGGAGTCCGTCACCGACATCTTGCGATCGGCGCGGGAGCTGGAGTCGCGGGACTCCAAACGAGCCCTGGAGCTGGCGCGTGCGGCGCAGGCCGCGGCTTCGACCGCTTCACAGCGCTTGGAGGCCCAATTGATCGCCGCCTCGGCTTTGCGCCGTCTGGGGGACTATGACCAATCGATCCGTGATGTGCGGGACGGCTTGGCGGCCGCGGCGGAGATGGGCGACGCCCGACTCACCGCCGAATACCTTTACCTGCTGGGTCGCCTGCAGTGGAGCCTTGCCGACTACCCCGCGTCGATAGAGACCCACTTGCGGCAATTGGATCTGGCCCGCTCCGACGGGGATCCCCTGCTGTTGTCGAAGGCTCATGCCGGCCTGGGGCTGACCTTTCAGAGCTTTGGCGACGCCGCCCAAGCCGGGGAGCACCTGGCGGAAGCCTTGCGTTGGGCGGAAACCGTCGGGGACCTGCGCCAATTGGCGATCGTGCACAACAGCATGGGCAACCACTTTCTCGGGGCGGGAGACCTGACCCGGGCGACGGCGCATCATGAGACCGCGCTGCGCTTGCGGCGCGAGCTCGGCAGCGTGCGAGGCATCGCGGATTCGCTCAACAACCTGGCCCTCATCGCTCACGCCCGGGGGGAGTCGGAACTAGCGCTGGAGCGTCTCGATCAGGCGAAGGCCATCTACGAGCGACTCGATTTGAAGCGTTACATCGCCAACGTGCACCGGCGCATTGGCGGCATTTTGCGGGAAATAGGCCGCAACGAGGAGGCGCTGGCGCACTTGCAGCGCGGCCTGGAGGCTGGACTTCTGTTGGGCAGCGGAGAGGTCCTGGCCAACCTCTACGATGAACTGGCGCGCACCCACGAGGCGCTCGGGCGGTGGTCCGAGGCGCTGCACTTTGAACGGCTGCGGGCCGGTGCCATCGAGACGGCCCGGTCCTCGGAGGTGAGGCAGCGGGTGGCGGAGTTGAACGCCCGCTATGAGACCGAACGGCGCGAGCACGAGATCGACCTTTTGCGGCGCGATCAGGCCCTGCAGACGGCCGAGGTGCGTCGGCGACGGCTGCTCAACGTCTTCATTACCACTGGCTTGCTTCTGCTCGCGCTGGGCTTGTGCACCGCGGTGTGGTTGCAGCGGCAAAGGCTCCGGCAGGAACGCCGGGTCCGGGCGGCCACGGAGGATGCGCGTGACCAAGCGGAACAAGCCGAAGCGCTCAAATCCCGTTTGCTGCGTATTGCGTCCCACGATCTCAAAGTCCCCTTGGCGACCCTGCGAGCGACCGCCGCGCGGATCGAGCATGACGCTGCCGCCGGATCGCTTGCACATCGTCTGGCCTCCAGCATGAGGGTGGATGCCACACGCATGGACCTGTTGGTGCATGATCTGCTCGATTCGGCGGCGATCGAGGATCAGGCCCTCACCTTGCATGCCGAGCAGCTCGACCTGCGGCCTTTGTTTCGGGAAGTGGTGGAGCACCTCCAGTCGGTCGCGTTGGCGAAGTCTCAAGAACTTCGGTTGGTGATGCCCGCAACGCTCCCGCTGGTGCGGGTCGACCGAGAGCGCCTTTGGCAGATCCTGAACAACCTGCTGAGCAACGCGCTGAAGTTCACCCCGAACGGCGGCCACATCACGCTGGACGTCAAGGTGACGGCGCGGTGGCTGGCGATAGCGGTTGAGGACGACGGCCCGGGGTTGGCGCCGGCGGATATGGCCCGGGTGTTTGGCCCTTACGCTCAATTGTCTGCTGAGCCCACGGCAGGGGAGCACTCATCGGGACTGGGCCTGCACATCACGCGCGAACTGGTGGCGCTGCATCGTGGCCAACTCGAAGTGGAATCCCAACCGGGGCAGGGAGCCATCTTCCGTGTCTTGCTGCCGTTGGCGGAGTCAGCCCAAGCCGCGGTGCAGGCACCACCGCACGAGGGTGGGAATGTCGTGTAGGCCGAGACGGGCCAGGATGCGGGCTCGGTGTTTTTCGACGGTGCGCGTGCTCAGGCCGAGGCGGTCGCCGATTTCCTTGGAGGCCAATCCGCGGGCGACGAGCCGCACGACCTCCTGTTCGCGTTCGCTCAGGATGTTGGCTTGCGCAGTGGGAATGGCGGGTTCGTCGCCCAAGCGTGGCTCCGGTGGTCGCACCGAGGCGGAGAAAAACATGCCGCCCTCCAGCAGGCGTTGCACCGCGCGCTCAAGCTGTTCGATCGGGGAATGCTTGTCGACGAAGCCGGCCACCCCGAGTTGCACCAGGTCGGCGGGCAGGCCGGCGTCGGGGTGGGCGGTCACCGCCAGCACCCGCGTATCCACCTGCTCACGACGCAACGCGCGCACCACGTCGCGGCCGTCCATGTCGTGCAGGTAGAGGTCCACGATGAGCAGGTCGGGTGGCGCGGCCGTGCAGGCCGCGATGCCTTCGCGGCCGAGGGCGTAACCCTCAAAGACCAGAGGGCGATAGCGCGCTGCCAGGGTTTCCCGCACGAGTTCCCGAAACGTGGCCGAGTCGTCCACCATCACAAAACGGGGCAGGGGAGCGGAACTGCGGTCGGTGGGCGGCATCGGACGCCTGAGTTGAGGCGCCCGCGAACCGGAGGCAAGCTCGCGTGGACCGGTTTCGTTACGTAGCTTCACGCCATGGCATGGGATTCGAAACTGCTCTATCATCGACGGGAAGCCCGCCGGCCCTCGGTGGCTCCGTTCCCCAAACCGAACACCTGAACTAGCAATGAACTTCATCATGAACTCGCCGCGTGCCCGCATGGCCGTGCTCGGCGGTCTGCTGGCCCCCTGGGGTCTGGCGCAAACCGCCCCCTCTGAAGACGTCGTGAGGATGGAAGCCTTCACCGTCACCGGTTCCAACCTTTCGCGGTCCCTTGAGGAGGCCAGCGTGCCCGTCAGCACCTTTGCTCCGGTCGACATCGAGGCGATCGGCGCTTCGACCATCGAAGATGTGATCTCGGCGCTGCCGTTTTCACAAAACATCGGCTTCAACGACACCGCGACCGGTCCCAATGACGCTCGCGGTGATGTGGCGACGATCAACCTGCGAAACCTTGGCGCGGGCCGCACCTTGGTGCTGCTCAACGGTCGCCGCATGTCGGCCCACGGCGTCACCCCGGGCACGCCTCCCGTTCAATTCGTCAACCTCAACTCCATTCCCGTCGCAGCGGTGTCCTCGATCGACATCCTGCGTGACGGCGCGTCGGCGATTTACGGTTCTGACGCGATCGGTGGCGTCATGAATACCCGCCTGCGGCGCGACTTCGAAGGGGTGGAACTCAAGGTGCGCGGGGAGTGGGGCGATCCGGCGCCCAACACCTACAGCGTCGATCTTTCCGGCGGATTTGCGTCCGAAGACGGCCGCACCCATCTCGGTGTGTTCCTGTCCTACTACGAGCGCGAGCACCTCGATTCTTCGGACCGCGCCTACTCTGCTTCGGCCGACAAGCGCCCGTTGGTCGACGAGCCGTTTGCGTCCAACAGTCGTTTTAACCGCCAGTCTTCGTCGTCGCCGTATGGCCGCTTCACGGCGGTCACCGATAGCGGCAGTGCGGTTGGCGTCCCCGGTTTCACCCCGACCTCCGGTTCGACCCGTGGTCGTTTCCATGTCGACCCCGAAACGGGTGAACTCGCGCGCAGCACCGGCCCGAGCGCGATCTATGACTTTCAGGAAGATGACTGGCTCCTGCCCGACACGGAGCGCGTATCCCTGTTCACCACCATCGATCATGAGATCAGCGACGTCATGAGTCTGTTCGCCGAGTTGTCCTTCTATCAGGCCGACTCCAACGGTCTCACCGCCGCCACGCCGATCTCCTCCGGCACCGATGGCGTCATCATCCCCAAGACCAACTATTACAATCCGGTCGGCACCCGTTTTTACGGCCCGGGCACGGCCAACCCCTCCGGCACCCCGCGTGACGTGCTGATTCGCAACTATCGTCCGGTCGATATCGGACCGCGTTCCTATCTCAGCGAATTGGAAAGCTATCGTGGGGTGGTGGGGCTTCGTGGCCGCCTCGCCGCGGGTTGGGATTGGGAAACCGCCGTCCTGCACATGGTGGGCAAGACCTATCAGGAGAATCACAACTACATGTCGCAGAGCTTGCTCGAAGCGCAACTCGCGCTCGACACGCCCGACGCGTTCAATCCGTTCGGCGGTCCCTTCGTCAATACGCCCGCCCAATACGAGAACTTCGTGATCGATATCTGGGACCGCGGCACCGGCACCATCACCGGCTGGGATGGCAAGATCTCCGGCGACATGGTTGACCTGCCCGCTGGCCCGATGGCCACGGTGATGGGCGTGGAGGTTCGGGAAGAGAGCATGAAACAGCGGAACGACCCCTTCGGTCTCGCCGACGATGTCATCGCCCAGTCCGAGCAGATCGACATCGATGCCAGTCGCCGGATGTTTGGATTCTACACCGAGTCGTTGCTGCCGATTGTGAGCGAGACCAACCGGGTTGCGGGTATTTACAGCATGGATTTGCGCCTCGCCGCGCGTTACGAGGACTTCGAGGAGTTTGACGCCCTCAAGCCGGCCGCCGCGTTGTCCTGGCGGGTTTACGAGGGCCTGATGATCCGCGCCTCCTACAACGAGGGTTTTCGCGCTCCCGGTGTCGCCGAGCTCTTCCAACCGCAGCGCGCCCGTCGCAACAACGGCCTGATCGACGACGCCCGCACGGGCGAGGAAGACGCCGAGGGCACCGTCAGCAAACGGGTCGTGACCGGCGGCAATCCGAACCTGCAGGCCGAAGAATCCCAATCCTACAACATCGGCTTTGTGCTCGATATTCCGAAGGTCGAGGGCCTTTCGCTGTCGATGGACTTTTTCCAAATCGATTCGACCGACCGGATCGACAATCCGGATGCGCAGGACGAACTCGATCTTGATGCCGAACTCTGGGCGGCCAACGGCGGCAGCAATCCGCGGGTCATTCGCGAAGCCCAAACTACCAGCGACATTGCGGCCGGCATCCCGGGGCGCCTCATCGAGATTCAAGGCACCTACTACAATCTGGACTCCCGCAAAATCCAGGGCGTCGACGCGGCGTTGATTTGGGTCATGCCGGAAACCAGTATCGGCCGTTTCACGCTGAAGGCCGAGGGCACCTACACCTCCAAGCTTGAAGATGTCGATCGCGACGGGAACGTCTCTAATCCGATCCGCCAAGGCGGCAATCCGCGCACCAAGGGTCTTGTTTCGCTTTCCTGGCGCAAGGACGCCTGGTCGGCGTATCTGAGCGGTCAATACGTTAGCGACTACGAGAACAGCTCCTCCTATGACACCACGGATGCCAATGGTGTGGTGCAAAAGCTTCTCGTGGACGCGCAGTGGATCGCCAATGCGTCGGTGGGTTACCGCTTCAGCGAAGATTCGGCGCTCGCCGGCACGGCGATGCGCGTGGGCGTGAACAACCTGTTCGATGAGGATCCGCCGCTCTTTATGGGATCGTCTGATGGGTTCGACTCCGGCTACCACAGTGCGAAGGGCCGCCAGATCTACGTGCAACTTTCGCGCAAGTTCTAGTCGCTGGGTCACGCAACCCTTGAACCGATGCCGGGTCCCGTCAGCACGGGACCCGGTATCACCGCACCGCCTGTTCGATGAAACCCTGCCTGCGCATAGTCTCCCTGGCTGCTCTGCTGGTGGTCCCGCTGTCGGCCGCTGACCCGGTCGTGACGGTTGATCCCGTCAACGGTCGTCACGGCATGGTCGTCGCCGGTCATCCCGAGGCGACTGCGATCGGCGTGAACGTGCTGAAAGCGGGCGGCAATGCGGTCGATGCCGCGATCGCGGTGTCCTTGGCCTTGGGCGTCGCCGAACCCTACGGGTCCGGCCTCGGCGGCAAACTCATGGTGCTCTATCGCGACGTGGCGACCGGGCGCACCTCCGTCGTCGATGCCATGGACGCGGCGCCCATCGATCTCGATGTCACCTCCGCTCGCGAATGGAATTCGGCCCAGCGCAACACGGGTTTTACGTCGGTGGCGGTGCCCGGATTGCCGGCCGGGCTGGCGGAAATGCACCGGCGTTGGGCCAGTCGCCCGTGGGCGGAGCTGGTGGAGCCGGCGCATGCGCTGGCGGAGCGTGGATTCACCATTCTCGCCAAGACACACGATTTGTTTGAGGAACGACGCGATCGCCTTGAGAGCGATGCGGAGCTGGCGGCGATCTATTTGCCGGGTGGCGACCTGCCGGCGATCGGTTCGCGGCTACCAAGTCCGGCGTTGGCCACGACCTTACGCCTGCTGGCCGAGGATGGCCCCGATTCGTTTTACCATGGCCGGCTCGGGGCCACGATCGCGGCAGGCGTCAGCGGCCGGGGAGGGTTCTCCGCCGCCGCCCTCGCGGCCTACGAAGCGCGTGTGGTCGAGCCGGTCGAGCTGGAGGTCGCGGGTTATCGGCTGCTCAGCAGTCCGCCGCCCTCGACGGGCTCGGCGATGTATTTCCCGGTGTTGGCCATCACCGCACCCCTGCTTGATGCCGGTGAGCCGCTGCGTGCGGCGGCCAATCTCGACCTCGTGGCGCGGGCGTGGGGGCGGGTGCAGCCGCGCATCTATGCGGAAGTGGCGGACCGTCCCGATGGTCGTGAGCGGTTTGGCGCCTTGATTGATCCGGCTTATCTCGCCGAGCAGCGCGCGTGGCTGCAATCGGAGCCGGCGCACGTGCCGGCGCCGGCCTTGGAGGATACCAACGCCTCGACCACCCATTTTGTGGTGGTGGATGGCATGGGCAACATGGTCACGGCGACGCAGTCGCTCAGCCTGCACTTCGGCTCCGGCCGCGTGGCGCCAGGCACGGGCATCGTGCTGAACAACAGCATGAGCAACTTCTCCTACCGCGACGACAGCAGCCCCAATCTCGTGACCGCCGGTCAACGCCCGCGCAGCACCATTTGCCCGACCTTGTTGTTCGAACCCGACGGCACGGTCGTCGCGCTCGGGTTGCCCGGCGGTTCGCGCATCCCGACGGCCATGCTGCAGGTCTTGCTGGATCGCATCGTCTGGCAACGTCCCTTGGCGGCCGCGATCGGCGACGTGCGGGTGCACATCAACCCAGCCTGGCGCAATGCCGACGTTGATGAGATCGCGCTTGAAACCGGGCTCGATGCCGTCACCCGCGCGGCTCTCGCGGAGGCGGGCTGGAAGGTGGTCGAGCAGGAGCCGGCGGGTTCCGGGCTTTATTTTGGTGGCGTCAATGCCATCGAAATCGCTCCCGACGGCACCCTGACCGGTTTTGCCGATCCCCGCCGAACCAACGCCGCCGCAGGCTTTTAGGGCACTTCATGGCGGCCCGGGGCAGGGGACTCAAAATTCCCCTTGCCAAGGGACGGACCGCTCTCTGTGTTCGACCGCTCTTCCCATGCAAAAGACGAAGAAATCCATCGCCAAGCGCTTCAAGCTGTCCGCCAAGGGCAAGCTCATGCGCCGCACGCCCGGCTTCCGTCACTTGATGGCCACCAAGAGCTCGAAGCAAAAGCGACGAGCCTCCCAGGACAAACAAGTCGACGCCGGCCGCGCTGCCAACCTCAAGCGGGGTCTCCCGCACGGTCTCTAACCCGTAGGAACAGCAGCGAACAACCGCAACTTGTCAGGCGGGTAATACCCAACGAGACGACCCGCCGACACTTAAGACGAAAGACTAAACATGCCTCGTGTCACTAACGCCCCCGCCGCCAACAAGCGTCGCAAGAAGATCCTGAAGCACGCCAAGGGATACTTCGCGCGCAAGTCGAAGCTCTATCGCTACGCGAAAGACGCCGTCGATCACGCCTGGCAATACGCCTACCGCGACCGCAAGAAGAAGAAGAGCACCGCCCGCCAGCTCTGGATCGTCCGCCTCTCCGCGGCCGTCCGCGCTCAGGGGATGAGCTACTCCCGCTTCATTGAGGGCATCAAGGCCGCCAACATCGACATGGACCGCAAGGTTCTCGCCGATCTCGCGGTCCGCGACGAAGTGGCCTTTAACGCTGTGGTCAAACAAGCCCAGGACGCGTTGAAGACCAAGGCCGCCTCCGCGCAGGCCTAAGCCACCACCACCAACGCGAGCCCGGGGGGCTCGCCTCCATTGTTTCACCCGGAGGACGGGTCCCAGTCGGGACACCGTCCTCTTTTCTTTTCCACTCACCGCTCCGTTTCGTTTCGCCGCGCTCTCTCCGCATGCAAGACCAACTCTCCGCTCTCGTTACTCAGGCCCAAACCGAACTGCCGACGCTTGCCAGCCGTCCCGACTTCGAGGCCGCCAAGGCCCGCTACGTCGGTCCCAAAGGCGAACTCACCGGCCTCATGAAACAAATGGGCAGCGTGCCCAAGGAAGAGCGCCCCGCCATGGGCAAGCTCATCAACGAGACCAAGACCGCCTTGCAGAGCCTGCTCGATGCCGCCCTCGAACGCATCGAGGCGGCCGAACTCGCCGCCAAGCTCGGTCCGGCGATCGATCCGACCCTGCCGTCGCCCGATCCGCTGCCGGGCACGCATCACCCGCTCACCCTCGTCCGCGAGGAGATCTGCAGCATCCTTAAGAAGGTGGGCTTCACCGTCGTCGAGGGCCCCGAGGTTGAGACGGAGTATTATTGCTTCGACGCGCTCAACACCCCCGCCGATCACCCGGCCCGTGACGCGCAGGATACCTTCTATTTCCCGGACGACGCCGTCTTCACCAACGTGAAGAAGAAGGTCGACGGTGAAAAATACCTGCTGCGCACCCACACCTCCTCGGTGCAGATCCGCACCATGCTGAAGGGCAAGCCGCCCATTCGCATCGTGTCGCCCGGCCGCGTTTATCGCCGCGACACCGTGGACGCCACGCACTCGGCCAACTTCCACCAGCTCGAAGGCCTTTACGTCGACCAGAACGTCACCGTCGCCGACCTGAAGGCGCTGCTCGACTACGTGCTCAAGTCGCTCCTCGGTTCCGACACCAAAGTCCGCTTCCGCCCGCACTATTTCGGCTACACCGAGCCCAGCTTCGAGGTCGATCTCTCCGCCAAGCATCTGCCCAAGGTCAACAAGGAGTGGGTCGAGATCATGGGCTGTGGCATGGTCGATCCGGCTGTCTTCGAGGATGTCGGCTACGACTCGTCGGTGTGGACCGGATACGCCTTCGGCATGGGCATCGAACGCATCGCCATGATGATGTATGGTATCGATGATATCCGCTACTTCTACCAGAACGACCTCCGCTTCCTCCGCCAATTCGCCTAAGCCGAACCACCGATTATTTGAACCACGGATGAACACGGATGCACACGGATCAGATCCCATGATGGTGCATTCCAATCCGTGTCTATCCGTGTCCATCCGTGGTAAAATTCTCTCTCTTCTCTTCCTGTGAAACTTTCCAAATCCTGGCTCCAAGATTACGTCGATCTCACCGACCTTTCGGACGAACAAATTTCCGAGGCGATCACCCAACTCGGCTTCGAGGTCGAGGGCATTGAGCACACCGGCGCGCCGCAGCTGGAGAACGTGGTCGTGGGTGAAATCCTCTCCCGCGACGCCCATCCCAATTCCGACCATCTCGGCATCTGTCAGGTGGCGGTGGGCGACGCCAATGGCGGCACCAAGCGCATTGTCTGCGGGGCGCAAAACTACAAGGTCGGCGACCGCGTGCCGGTCGCGCTTATCGGCGCCGTGCTGCCGGGCGACTTCAAGATCAAGCCGGCGAAAATCCGCGGTGAGGCCTCCGAGGGCATGATGTGCTCGGGCAAAGAACTCACCATCGGCGAGGACCATTCCGGTCTGCTCATCCTCACCAACCGCCCGGAGATCGGCACGCCGATCAACGATGCCCTGCCGGCTGGCGACGTGGTCTTCGATATCGAGATCACGCCCAACCGCCCCGACTGCCAGAGCCACCTCGGTGTCGCGCGCGAGTTGGCCGCATGGTTCCGCCGTGAGTTGCGTTACCCGGACACCACTGTGCCCGCGGCCGCGCCGGCCCGGCCGGATTTGCTCAAACACGTGCAAGTCGACGACCAGGAGGGTTGCCCCGTTTACACCGGCACGGTCGTCGCCGGCGTGAAGGTGGGGCCGTCGCCTGACTGGATGCAGCAACGCCTCACCGCCGTCGGCCTGCGTCCGATCAACAACCTCGTCGATATCGGCAACTACGTGATGCTCGAATACGGGCAGCCGATGCACGCCTTCGACGCGTCAAAACTCGGCGGTCAGTCCATCATCGTGCGCCGCGCCCGCGAAGGAGAGTCGATCGTCACCCTCGACGAGAAGGACCGTAAGCTTTCTCCGGATACGCTCCTCATCGCCGACGCCGATAAGCCGGTCGTCATCGCCGGCATCATGGGCGGCGAAAACTCGGGTGTGACCGACGAGACCACTGACCTGGTCCTGGAGGTTGCCGCTTTCCGCCGTCAATTGATCCGCGCCACCTCGCGCCGGATTTCGCTCAGTTCCGATTCTTCGTATCGCTACGAGCGCGGCATCGATGTGCACATGATCCCCGAGGTCATTCGCCGGGCCGTGCATCTCGTCACGACGATCGCCGGGGGGCAGCTTTGCGGCGAAACCCTGCGCGTCGGCAACGACGTGCCGTGGGAACGTGAAGTCGCCGTCGCACCCGCTTGGGTGCGCGCCCGGCTTGGGTTCGAAGTCAGTGATGCCGATCAACGCAGCGCGCTGGAGGCGCTTGATCTGCTCATTACCCGCGAGGAGGAGGACGAGTCCGGCAACGCCGTATGGACCGTGCGCATTCCCAGCTGGCGCAAGGATCTCGATCGACCGATCGACCTGGTGGAGGAAATCCTCCGCGTGCATGGCACCGCCAAGATTCCCGAGCGCACCGTTACCGGCCCGGGATTGCTGGTCGAAGACGATCCGGTGGCTGAGTTCAATCGGGCTGCTCGTCGGGTGCTGGTGGGGCAGAACTTCAACGAGTGCGTCACCTACACGCTGCGCGCCAAGGCCGATGTCACGACCTGGGGTGGGGCGGCCAACGTCGACCCACTCGGCCTCGCCAATCCCTTCGTCGAAGATCAGTCGCACCTGCGCCCGTCGCTGATCGGTGGACTGCTCGACACCCTCAAACTCAACCAAGCCCGCGGCAACGCGGTGAGTCACCTCTTCGAAACCGGCCGCGTCTTTCTGCCGCACAAGGACGGCGGCATGCAGGAGTGCGCCGCGGTGGGTTTTATGATCGCTGAATCCGACGACGCGACCTGGCTCAAGCGGGAGCCGGCCGATTTCTACACCACGAAGCGACTCATCGAGACCTTGGCCGGCCTCAGCAACACCGACCTCGGCCGCCAGCCGCACCTCGCGACCGACGATGAAGCGAGCGCGGGTTGGCAATCCGGTCAGTCCACCCTGCAAGGCAACATGGCCTACGGCTGGAGCGCCCGCTATGGTCTGCTCGACCTCGCGCAACTCAAGGCGCAGGGCATCGAGGGTCTGGTTTACGCCGGTGTGTTCGCCATCCTGCCTGAGCGCCTCGGTAAGGGCGGCAAGCGCAGCCGTTACCAGCCCTTCAGTCTGCAACCGGCCGCCCTGCGTGATGTCGCGCTCGTCGTCGACGCTGCGGAACAGGCCGGCACGGTGCTCAAAGAACTCACCAAGCACGCGCGCAACGCGGCGAAAGGTTTTGAGCTCGAGGAGGTGAACCTCTTCGACGTCTACCAAGGCAAGGGGCTGCCGGAAGGGAAGAAGAGCCTCGCGTTCTCCCTGACCTATCGCGCCGCCGACCGCACCTTGAAGGACGAGGAGGTCAACAAGGCCTTCAACACGGTCCTGGAGCAGATCGCCGCGAAGACGAGTTACACGGTGCGGCAGTAGATTGCCGCGGCCCGCCTAACGGTCAGTCGATGCCGGCGCTTGTTTGGAGTGACGCTGGGCGCGACCGTGGGGTCGCTACGGCATAACCCCGCTTCAACCATGTATCTTCCCCTCGGTTCTTACTCTCCCGACATCAAGCTCGGTCTCGTTTCGGCTTCGCGTAACTGCTTCCCGCGCGCCCTTTCCGAAGAGCGCACCCAACGGTTGCTTAAAGCGGCCGAGGCGGAGTCGCTCGCCATCACCACACCGGAGGGCGAGTGCGCCATCATTGAAACCAAGGACCACGCGCTCGACGCGGCGAAACAGCTCAAGGCCGCCGGCTGCGACGCCGCGGTGCTGTTCCTCGGCAACTTTTCGCCGGAGATCGAAGATGCTTGGTTCATCAAAAACTTCGACGGTCCCGTCATGATCATCGCGGCCGCCGAAGAGTCCTGTGGCTCGTTGCTGCAGAAGCGCGGTGACGCGCTGTGCGGTTTGCTCTCCGCCATGCTCGGCGTGAGCAAACGAGGGCTCATGGATCGCGTGCACCTGCCAGAAGCTCCGGTCGTGAGCGCCGAGGAGGGCGTCGCCGAGATCAAACACTTCCTCACGGTCGTGAAGGTCGTGAAGGGCATGCGCAACGCGACGCTCGGCCTTTTCGGTCCGCGCCCCCGCGACTTCGAGACCTGCAACTACAACCTGGCTTCGATCAACTCGATCGGCGTCGAGGTGGAGGAGCTGGGTCTGTTCGATCTCCAGAATGAGATCGCCAAAGTCAAGGAGGCCGAAGCCGCCAAGAAGATCGCGGACGAAATGAAGGCGGAGACGCCGAGCATTCCGGCGGGCGACGAGTTTGTCGGTCGCCTCTCCGCCTACGAACAGGCCATGCGCAACTTCCGCGAGCGGCTGAAGCTTTCCGGTGCCGCCTCGCAGTGCTGGAGCGAGCAGGAATTCAGCCTCAAGCACGTGCCGTGTTACATCAACGGCCGGATGGCCCAGGCCGGTTTCCCCATCGCCTGCGAAAACGATGCCTATTCGCTCATCGCCGAGCTCATGGCGCAGTATGCATCGGACAACGCGGTGGCGGTGCTCGACATCAATCACAGCATCCCGAAGGACCTGCACGACAGCCTGAAGGAATACCCGATCAAGGACATGGTCGGCATGTTCCACTGCGGCAACGCGGCGCCCAAGCTGCTCAAGAACCCGGAGATGAAGTATCAGGTCATCATGAAGCGTCTCATGGAACCGGATACGGAGGCGGACATCACCCGCGGCACGCTCGAGGGGCAGTTCATCGGCTCGCCGATCACGGTGGTGCAGGTGCACGGCGTGGGCGACCAGATGCGCGCCTACATTATTGAGGGACACTTTCTCGACCTCGATCCGCGCACCTTCGGCGCGACCGGCACGGCCTACCTGCCGGGCTTCAATCGCTTCTACCGCCACGTCTTGCTCGGACGATTCCATCACCACGCGGCGGTCGCTTTCTCGCACTGCGGCGCGGCGCTTTACGACGCGTTCAAGCTGCTCGGCATGGCCGAGGTTTACACGCCCAATCCGGACTGCGTGCCGTATCCCGGCGAGAACGTGTTCCGCGGCCTGATGAAGGCGCGCTGAGGCGTCGGCTGGAGAGGCAGCGCAGCGTCCGCGAGCGGGCGGCCTACATTGCGGTTTCGAACACGTAATGTAGGCGAGGCGCTTGCGCGCGCTCCCGGTGCCTCACAGCCGGATAAAGATCCGCTTCCGATACAGCAGCCAGACCGGCACAAAAATCACCGCGGCGTAGAGCACGGCGCAGGTGAGGGAGGCCAGCTTGGCGGAGGCACCGGCGGCCTCGGCGGCGGCAAAGGTGAGGCTTTGCAGGGACTCGCCCCCGAACCAATTGCTCCAGATCACGATGCCGAGCATGCCGGCAAGCGTGTAGGCGGTGATGGCGTTGGCGCCGAAGACGAGGCCCGGCCAGGCCCAGGCATTCCAGTTGAGTCCGTCGATCAAGGCGGTCGCGAGGCCGAGGCCCAGCATGGCCCACCCGGCGGTGACGAGCACGAAGGAGCTGCTCCAGAGGTTCTTGTTGATCGGGAAGGAATGGCTCCAGAGGTAACCGAGCGCGAGGCAGACCGCGGCGCCGACAAAGAGGACCGTCAGCCGGTCGCGCAGGGTCGTGAAGCGGATGAGCGCCATGCCGGTGAGCACGCCGAGCAGCGCGGTGGCGATGGAGGGTAGGGTGCTGAGCAAACCTTCCGGATCCCAGGTGCGTTCCCAGAAGGCACCGGGCACGAGCGTGCGATCGAGCCAGGCGGACAGGTTGGTGCCGGGCTGGAGATTGGGCGCGATCGCGTTGGCGCTGGTGGCCGTGATCTCCACCGGCACATGAGCGCCGAGAGCCCGTTCGATTTGGCCGGTTTCCAGGGCTTCGTTGATGACCTTGTCGCGGGGCACCGGCACGAAGGTGAGCAAGGACCAATAGCCGACGAGCAGGGCGGCCGTGATTGCGGTAAACGTGCGGCGGCGTTTGATGGCGAGAAAGAGAAGGGCGGTGACCACGAAGACGATCGCGATGCGTTGCAGCACACCGACGACACGCAGGCCGGTGAAGTCGAAGGTCGGCCACAGGTTGAGAAAGATGCCGACGGCAAAAATCTTGAGCCCGCGCAACAGAATCTTGCGGCTGAGTTCCGCGCGGTCGGCGCCGGCCTGCAGGCGCTTGGTGTAGGCGAGGGCGATGGAAACCCCGACGATGAAGAGGAAGAAGGGGAAGATGATATCGGTGGGCGTAAGCCCGTGCCACGACGCGTGCAGCAGCGGAGCATACACGGCGCCCCAGTCGCCCGGGGTGTTGACGATGATCATGGCGGCGATGGTGAAACCGCGCAGCGCGTCGAGCGCCAGCAGCCGGGAAGGAGGGTGGGGTTCAGCCATGGCGAGTGGGGATGGAGCGGACGATGAAGATGGCACCGACGACTGCGCCCGCGAGCAGGGCGAAGCCGGTTCCAAGACGGCCGTAAAGCACGAGGCCGGTGCCAAAGAGCGCGAAGTAGATCGCGAAGGTGCCGAGCAGGAAGTTGAGTAGGCCGCGCGGTAGCGAGCCATCAGTCGGTGGCGGCGTTTCCCCGGCATCTCTCAGCTGTTGGTGCACCCGTGCCCAACCGGGACCGGCGGGGCGAATGGCGCGCACGAAGGCCTGCAGCGTGGCGTCGTCGGTGGGGGGCGTCAGAAGCGTGACGACGAACCAAAGGACGGTGGTCACGCCGACACTCACCACGAGTTGCACCGGGCTGGTGAGCGGCTCGAAACCGAGTTTGGCGTAGCCGAATTCGAAGAAGATCGCGACGAGGAAGGAGATGATCATGCCGGCGATTTCGGTGGCGGCATTGATCCGCCACCAGAACCAGCGCAGGATGAAGATCAGGCCGGTGCCGGCGCCGATCGAAAGCAGGATGTTGAAGGCTTGCAGGGCGTTCTCCAGGGCGAGGGCCACGAGGGCGGCGAGCACCATGAGCGCCACGGTGGTGAGGCGGCCGGCGCGCACGAGCTCGGCCTCGGTGGCGGTCGGCCTCCAAAAGCGGCGGTAGACGTCGTTGACCACGTAGGACGCGCCCCAGTTGAGGTGCGTGGAGATCGTCGACATGAAGGCGGCGATGAGGGAAGCGATGACGAGTCCGATTACGCCGGCGGGCAGAAAGGCGAGCATGGCCGGGTAGGCGAGGTCGTCGCGCACGAGGGTGTCTGGCAGGTGCGGAAAAGCGGCCTGCAACGTATCCAGGTTTGGATACATGACGAGCGAAGCGAGCGCGACGAGGATCCAGGGCCAGGGCCGCAGGGCGTAGTGCGCCAGGTTGAAGAAGAGGGTGGCGCCGACGGCGTGGCGCTCGTCCTTGGCCGAGAGCATGCGCTGGGCGACGTAACCACCACCGCCGGGTTCGGCGCCGGGATACCAGACGCTCCACCATTGCACCGCCAGCGGAACGATGAAGACACCGACGAGGAGCGCGGGGTCGTTGAAGTCGGGGAGGAGCGAGAGTTTGTCGCTGACGTTCGGGTGGGCGAGCAGGGCGGAGAGTCCGCCGATGTCGGGATGGTTGACCAATAGACTGGCCGCCCAAACCGAACCGATCATGGCGAGGATGAATTGGACGAAGTCGGTGATGATCACGCCGCGCAGGCCGCCGAGGGAGCTGTAGAGGACGGTGATGACGGAGGCGATGACCAGGGTCTCGGCGGGAGAGAGGCCGAGCACGACGCCGCCGAGCTTGATGGCGGCGAGGCAGACGTTGGCCATGATCATGACGTTGAAGAACACGCCCAGATAGACCGCGCGGAACCCGCGGAGGAAAGCGGCCGATTTGCCACTGTAGCGCAGCTCGTAAAACTCAAGGTCGGTGGCCACACCCGAGCGACGCCAGAGACGGGCGTAAACAAAGGTCGTGAGCATGCCGGTGAGCAGGAAGGCCCACCACACCCAGTTGCCGGCGATGCCGTTTTGGCGGACGATGTCGGTGACCAGGTTCGGCGTATCGATGGCAAAGGTGGTCGCGACCATGGAGACGCCGAGCAGCCACCACGGCATGGAGCGGCCGGAGAGGAAGTATTCGGAGGTCGAGCTGCCGGCGCGTTTGGAGACGGCCAGACCAATGACCAGGGAGCCGACAAAAAAGGCGGCAATGATGGCCCAGTCGAGCGGGGTAAGGGGCATGGTTAATTCATTTACAGGAGGGAATAGAGAGGAACGGAGCTGTCAGCCGGGTAGGTTTACAGAAGGAAACGAAGAGAACAAAGAGGGGCAGGGAAGCCTCCGTTGCCCCCTGTTTTCTCCTGTGAAAACTAGTCTGAGAGTAGCGATTCGATGGCGTCGACGATTTGAAGCTCAACTTTGGCGACCGGTTGACGAGCGCGGGCGAGGATGGCCTCGGCGTCGGCGGGAGGTTCGCCGGCAAGGGCGGCGGTGATGAGATCGGCGAGTTCCATGAGTCGTTCGTAGAGCGGCACCGCCTCCCGCAGGGTCGGCGCCTCATCGACGGATTCGCTGAAGAGGACGTAGGAGAACCGCCACAGTTCCAGCAGGGTTTCGATTTCAGCGCTGTCACCGGAAACTTGATACTTGGCGACCGCGGCGTTGAAAGCCCGCGCACCGGGGGCGTCGGCGATGGCGATGTCGGGGAGCAGGGTGTAGGGCGAAAACTGGCTGTAGGAATCGTCGGCGTTGCGCTGGTAGATTTTGAGGGGTTCGACCAAATCGGCCAGCAGCATCAGCGGCTCAGGATCGGCGCCGCGGGTCAGACGGCGGGCGAGCATACGACGGTTCTTGATATGGGTCAGGCCGTGCTCTTCGAGCTGAACCGCGATGGTGTCGAGGCGCTGATACATGTAGTCGACGTCGCGGACGGTGACCGGTGACCAGAAACGTTCAGCAATTGCGGCCATGCGTGGCCAGATGCGGGAGTCGACGGTTTCGGGCGTAACGTGTTCGCTCCACATGGTGGCTTCGCCGCCGAGCACCCGGGCGGCTTCCTCGGCCGTCAGGGTGGTATCGGCGGGCAACGGGTCGTTGAGGTAGTGGAAGGAGGCCGGCTGCATGAGGTCGATGTAGTAGCCGTTCGAGAGGATGCTCTGGTAACCCTGGCGGGCGGCCTGCTCCATGGCTTCGCGACCGCGCCAGGAGTGGATGACGATGTTGGTGGGCATACCGGGTTGGAAGATCTCGTCCCAACCGATCATGCGTTTGCCGAGCTTTTCGAGAACCGGCAGGAGGCGCTGGTTGAAGCGGGTCTGCAGTTCGTGCAGGTCGGTGATGCCGTGCTCCGCCATGTAGGCTTTGATATGGGGAGCGGCGTTCCAGTCCTTGCCGTTCACCTCGTCGCCGCCGATGTGGAGGTAGGGGTCGGGGAAGAGGCCGGCCATCTCGGTCAGGAACTTTTCCAGGAAATCGTAGGTGCTGTCCTTGGTCGGATCCATCGCCGGATCGAAGATGCCCCACTTGCGTTCGATCTCGTAGTCGCGGGGCACGCTGGCGAGTTCCGGGTGGCCGACGAGCCAGGCGGTGGCATGGCCCGGCATGTCGAACTCGGGGTAAACGCGAATGCCGCGGGCGTCGGCGTAGGCGAGGATGTCGCGAATCTGTTCCTGGGTGTAATAGTCGCCATCGGAGCCGAGCTCGTGCAGCCGCGGGAAGACTTTGCTCTCCACGCGAAAGCCCTGGTCCTCGGTGAGGTGCCAGTGCAGCACGTTGAGTTTCACCGCGGCCATGCCATCGAGGTTTCTTTTGATCATGCCGATGGGCATGAAGTGGCGGGCCGAGTCGATCATGAGGCCGCGCCAGGGGAAGCGGGGGGCGTCTTCGATGGTGAAGGCGGGGAAACTGAAATGACCGCCTTCGACCGACAAAAGTTGGAGCCATGTTTCCAGCCCATGCATGGCGCCGAGATCGGTGGGGGCGGTCAGGGTGATGCCCTCGGTCGCAATATGCAGGTGGTAGGTCTCGTCTTCGCCGAGTGCGAGCGCCCCGGTTCGTTCGACGCGAATGGTCAGACCGGGGGCGGAGAGTCTGTCCTGCGGCGAGACCCGGCCCTGCGGGAGAAACAAGCCGGTGCGGTCGCGCAGGCGTTTCAGCACGCGGTTTGTGCCTTCCCAAATCCGGCTGTCGGCCGGAGCTTCGATCGCGACGCGGAAAACGAGGTTGAGGTCGAATCGACCGGAGCCGCTTTCGATCGAATGGGGCAGCGGCATGAGGGCGGGCGTTTGCGCCACCGCCGCGGCGAGCGGGGCAAGGGAGAGGGCGAGGAGGAGTCGAAGCATGACGGGGTTTAGAAAGCAGCGAGTTGTTTGAGCACCTCGGCACGGAAGGCGCCGAGGTGGGGGGCAACCAGATCGGTGAGGGTGAGGCGGTCGTCCTGTGCCAGCGGGGTCAGGTCCATGGCAAAGGTCAGCGCGGGGGCGGCGTCGACGGCGTGCGAGTTAAAGTAGGTCGCGTTGGCGCGACGCCGGCCGAGGGTGGCGGCGACGTAATCCTTGCCGCCGGAGACCTGGGAGCGGAAGACGGCGATGAGTTCGCGCTCGAGGTCGGGCAGACGGCCGACGGGCAGGGCGACCTTGGCGTCGTCGGCCAGCCAGTCGAGGTCGCGCCAGACCTCGCAGCCGAGAATCTGCTGCGGTCGGGCGGCGATCGGGAGGTGGCGCAGCGCGGCGATGCAGGCGTGCAACACCCCGATGTGGGTGGCGTGTTTGTCGGCCGGGTTGTGGAGGTAAAGGGTCTGGGGGCGCGCGGCGTCGAGCAGGGTGGCGAGTTGTTCGACCACCGGGTTGCGGGCGGCCGGATCCTTGATGATCCGGCTGGGCACGCCGAGCTGGGCCTGGAAGGCGTAGCGACCGAGGCGGGCGGCTTCGTTCTGTTCCTCGATGCGCACTCGGCGCATCTGTTCGTCGGAGAAATCCGAATACGCTCCGGTCCGGGCGCTGCCGCCGCCATCGGTGACGGTGATGCCGCCGAACCACGCGTCGTCGCGATCGAAGCACTGTTCGATGCCGTGGTAGGCGAAGATTTCGAGGTCGTCTTGGTGCGCGCCAATGGCGAGGTGGGTGGTGCGGCCCAGCGCGGCGGTGGCCGGCATGCCGTCCGGCACAAAGAGGCGGTCGAGCAGGGTGGGGCTCATGTGGCGGTGGACGTTGAGGCTTCGGACATCGGGTGCCAACGCACGAAACACTCGATGGCCTCGTATTCGGCGAGGCCGAGACGGTCGTAGAGGCCGGCGGTGGTGCGGTTGCGGGTGACGGCCTGTTCCCACGGTTCGGCACTGGCGCGATCGGTCACGGGAGTCTGGTGGCGCTGGGAGCGGTGTTGGTAAATGGCCTGGGCCTTGCGATCGAGTTCGTCGGGAGAACATGGCACCGCCATTTCGATTTCGGCGAGCGGCCACTCGCGGCCGTCGCTGCGAAAAAGCCAAATCCAGCAGTCGCGTGTCCAAGCGTGTTTGGCCGCGTCGCGGAAGGCGTGGGCGAAGGCGGCGAAGCTTTGGGCGGGCACGGAACTGGGATCGGCCGCGGCGCCGGTGGTGAAAATTTGATGGGGCTGTATCTCGTGCAGCAGGCGGCCGACGGACTCGACGTCGGCGGAGGTCACGGTGAAACGCCGGTAGGTGCCGGCTTCGTAGAAGGGCAGATCGAGGAAACGCGCCGCGGTGGCGTTGAGTCCGCATTGCTCGAGCGCCGCCCGGGCTTCGCTGCGCCGGAGGTAGGCCTTGAACTGGCGGAGGTCGGCGGAGTCCTGATCGAAGTCGCTCTTGCGGGCCAATTCGTCGAGCACGCGACGGGCCAGTGAGTCGGTTTCGGCCGCGTTGGCTTCGAGCATGAGCTGCGCGGCCCAGCGCGCTTCGGTGTCGGGAATGCCGAGGTTGCCGGAGGTGAGGTAGGCGACGGTGACCTCGTGGCCGTGTTGCACGAGGCGGTGCAGGGTGGCGGCCATGGCGAGGATGTCATCCGCGGGTTCGGGGCTGAGCACGAGCACGCGCTTGCGGGCGGGCTCGGCGCGTTCCGGTCGGTGGGTGTCATCGACGTGGGGTTTGCCGCCCGGCCAACCGGTGATGGTGTGCTGGACCTCGTTGAAGAGACGAATGTTGAGGTCGTAGGCCGGGCCGTGGCTGGTGACGAGGTCGGCGAGGCCGTTTTCCTGGTAGTCCTTGTCGACGAGTTTGAGCAGGGGCTTGCCGAGCCGGAGGGAAAGGTCGGTGACCGCGCGGCGGGTGAGGGTGGTGGACCATTCCGGAAAACCGACGAGCCAAGGTGAACGGTGGCGGGTGAGCTCGGACGCGGCCGGCGCATCGAGAATCACCTCGGACGCGGCGTGCGATTGGAGGTAGCTCGCGGGGACGGTGTCGGAAGGCATTTCCTCAATGGCCTGGCGGAGCACGTCGGCTTTGGCGCGGCCCCACGCCAGCAGGAAGATGCGGCGGGCGCGGAGGATGGTGCCGACCCCCATGGTGATGGCGTAACGCGGCACGTTGGCCTCACCGCGAAAGTCGCGGGCGGCGTCGGCGCGGGTGAGTCGGTCGAGCGTGACGAGGCGGGTGACCGAGGCCGGACCGGACCCGGGTTCGTTAAAACCGATGTGGCCCGTGCGACCGATCCCGAGGACCTGAATGTCGATGCCCCCAGCGTCGTCGATGGCCCGTTCGTAGGCGGTGCAGGCGGCATGAACTTCGTCGCGCGGCAGGTCGCCGGGCGGGACGTGGATCTGCGCGGCGGGAATGTCGAGGTGGTCGAACAGCTGTTCGCGCATGAAGCGGTGGTAGCTCTCGGGGTGTTGCGGCTCGAGGGGGTAATATTCGTCGAGATTGAAGGTGACGACGTGGGCGAAGCTGAGTCCCTCCTCGCGATGCCGCCGGATCAATTCCCGATAAAGCGGGACCGGGGTCGAACCCGTGGCGAGGCCCAGCACGGCGGGCTGACCGGCGTCCGCGCGCTCCCGGACCAGCCGCTCAATGGCGTCGGCGACGTGCGCCACGGCGGCTTGGTTGTGCGGAAAAACAGCGGTGGGGATGCGTTCGAACGTCGTGGTCGAGTCGGTCATTGGGAGCAACGCCGTTCATGCTACGGTTTCTGGGGAAGCCAAAGATTGCCAAATATGATCCATTATTTGATAAATCCGATCATATGCCCGCTGCCGCCAAGTTCAGTTCCCGGCTGGATCCCATGGTTGGGGTGGTGCCACGGGACTACTTTCACGGCGTGCGGGCGCCGGACTTGTGTCGGGCGGACAACGTGCTGGCCTTTCTGCGCACGGAGCGGGCGGTGTTGCATGAGAGTGGTTTCACCACGCGGCCGCATCATCGTTACGTGTTGATCGTCAATTTTGAGACGGCGGGCACGCTCAGCATCGATGGCGTGAGTTTCCGACTGCATCCCGGCGAGGCCTTTCTCATCTCCCCCTACCAGCTGCATTTCTACATGGACGTCGCGGCGGCGGAGATCCGATGGCTCTTTTTTACCTTCGAGGCGGAATTGCCGGAAGCGTTCGCGCCGATTCGCAACGTGCCCATCCCGCTGGGCGAGGCCGAGTTGGCGGAGGCCGCCCAGCTCGGCGCGGTCTACCTCGGCGTCGAAACGGCTGGGGGCGGCCGACGGGCAGCCTTGTTGCTCGGGCTTTCGCTCCTGCTCAACCGGCTCAAGCACCTCGGCGCGCGGCGGACGCCGCGGCTGCCGCCCTCGGGGCCGGACGATGGCTTGCTGGAGCGTGTGAATCGTTTGCTTTCCTGGCACCTGAAGGAGCGGCTGGGGATCGGCGACCTCGCGGAGCGCTTGGCGATGTCAGAGAGCCACTTGCGGCGCCGCTTCCGCCAACTTACCGGGATGAGCCTGGGTAGCTTTCTGCTGCATTACCGCCTGAACCGCGCGATCAAACTCCTGGTGCATTCCGAGCTGTCGCTCACCCAGATCGCCTTTGAGTGCGGTTACGAGTCACTGGCGGCGTTCAGCCGCTCGTTCCACGGTAAAGTGGGCAAGACGCCCTCGGCTTTTCGGAAGGATGGGCGGTGACCCGGTCCGAGACTTGGCAGCGTGGTCGGCGGTTCAGCGTGCGGTCGTTGAGCGAGCGGGAATCTGCAACCAATAGTCATCCTGGCGACCGCCCCCCCGCACCTCGAGGCGGTCGGCAAACACGCTGATGGTGGCGTAGGCGGTTTCCGTGGTGTCGACCATGCCCTTCAGGGTGAGGTAGTGGATTCCGCCCTTGAAAGCGTAGGCGCCGTCGTGGCGATGGCCGTTGATATAGGCGACGACACTCGGGTGGCGCTCGAGCAGAGCGACGATTTCCAGCGCATTCCAAGCGGCGTGGGCCTCGATCGGGTAGACGGGATGGTGGCTGTGGAGCACCACACTTTCGCCGGCCTCGTCGGCGGCCTGAAGTTTTGCTTCGATCCACGCCAACTGTTCGGGGCCGATGCCGCCGTTATAGGTCGGTTGGTCGCTGGCGAATCGCCGGTGATAGGCCAACGAACGCGCGTGGGCCGGTGAATCCTGAGGATGGGCGTAGAGGCTGAGATCGTTGGTATCGAGGACCAGAAATCGCCACGTTCCGACGGTGAAATCATAATAGCGCGAGCTGAGTCCGAGGCGGGCCGGCACTTGGGGTTTGAAAGACTCGGCGACTTCAAAGTCATGGTTGCCCAGCACGTGCCGAAATGGCGCGCGTGACATTGCAGCGATCGGTAGGACCACGTCGTAGCTGTCCCAATCCCGGTCGATGAAGTCGCCGAGGTGGACGATGTGGGTGAGGTCCTGGCCGTTGAAGTCCTCAATGCAGGCGCGCAACTTGTCAGGCGAGAGGTCGTATTTGCGGCGATCGGAGCTGCGGTCGTCATATTGACAGTCGGCAATCGCACCAAAGCGGAACAGCGCTTCGGTCGGCGCCTCTGCTTGAGCCACTTTGATCGGGAACAGGCTCAGCACAGCGACCAAGGGAACACGGTGGGTCCGGACCATGCGCTCTTCGTTAGGCCATCGATCAGTGGGGGGCAAGCCGGCCGCCGCCTGTCGCCCGATTGTCACCGTGATGAGGCCGCCGTTTTGCCGGTTGCCTTCACCCCTTCGGCCCCCTTTATCGGGCGGCACTTATCGACTGATCATGGCAGACACCCCGGACCTCGACATTGACCGCGTGGCGCAGCTCGCCCGCATCGCCCTCACGCCCGAAGAGAAGACCGCCTACGCCGCCCAGCTCGGCGAGGTGCTCAAACACGTGGAGCAGCTCAAACAGGTGGACGTCTCCAACGTCGAGCCGACGGCCCACGCCTTCGCGGTGGAAAATGTTTGGGCCGACGACGTGGCGGAACCCGGCCTGCCGGTGGAGGAGGCGCTGCGCAACGCCCCCGCCCAGCGCCAGAACATGATCGTCGTGCCCAAAGTGGTGGAGTGAGCCGTATGTCGACCGATCTCTGTTTTTCCAGTCTGGCCCAAGTCTCCGCCCAACTCGCCGCCGGCGAGGTGTCCGCGGTCCAGCTGACCCAGGCCGTCATCGACCAGACCGCGGCGGTGGACGCACGCGTGCAAGCCTTCAACTCGACCAACGTAGAGGATGCCTTGGCCCAGGCCCGGGCGTCCGATCAGCGTCGTGCCGCCGGTCAGGCGAGGGGACCGCTCGATGGCATCCCGATCGCCTTGAAGGACGTCATCGCGGTGAAAGACCAGCCGCTCACGGCCAGCAGCAAGATGCTGGAAAATTTCGTGTCGCCCTACGACGCAACGGTGACCGAGAAGCTCAAAGCGGCCGGCGCGGTGCTCTGGGGCCGGGCCAACCTCGACGAGTTCGCGATGGGTTCGTCGACGGAGAACTCGGCCTTCAAGCCGACGTGCAACCCTTACAACCTGGAGTGCGTGCCCGGCGGCAGCTCGGGCGGCAGTGCGGCGGCGGTCGCGGCCGGCGAAGCGATCGCCACGCTCGGTTCCGACACCGGCGGATCCATTCGTCAGCCCGCGGCCTTCTGCAACGTGGTTGGTCTCAAGCCGACCTATGGGCTGATCTCGCGCTATGGCCTGGCGGCTTTCGCCTCGTCGCTCGACCAGATCGGTCCGTTCACCCGCACGGTTGAGGACGCCGCGATGATGCTGCAGGTGATCGCCGGCCACGACCGTCGTGACTCGACCTCGTTCAAGACCGAGATCCCCGACTATCGGGCTGCTTTGGCGGAAAAGAAGGGCCCCTGGAAACTGGGCATCCCGAAGGAATACTTTGGCGCCGGGCTCGATCCCGAAGTCGCGGCCGCGATTGAAAAGGCCATCGCCTTTTATCGCGAGCAAGGCTGCGAGATCCGCGAGGTTTCGCTGCCGCACACGGAGCATTGCCTGAGCGTGTATTACATCATCGCGACGGCGGAGGCATCGTCGAACCTGGCGCGCTACGACGGCATCCGTTACACCCACCGCAGTGCCGAGGCGAAGGACGTGGTGGACCTGTATTACAAGTCGCGCGCCGAAGGTTTTGGCCCTGAGGTGAAGCGTCGTATCATCCTCGGCACCTACGTGCTTTCGAGCGGTTACTACGACGCCTACTACTTGCGCGCACAAAAGGTGCGAACGCTCATCCGGCAGGACTTCCTCAAGGCTTACGAAGAAGTCGATGCCATCCTCACCCCGACCACGCCGACGCCGGCGTTCAAGTTCGGTGAAAAGGCGGCCAATCCGCTGGCGATGTATTTGTCCGACATCTACACGATCGGCGTGAATCTGGCCGGGCTGCCCGGCATCTCGATTCCGGCCGGCTTCAGTTCCAGCGGGCTGCCCATCGGCCTTCAGCTCATCGGCCAACCCTACCGCGAGGCCGACCTCCTCGCCGTCGCCCACGCCTACGACTCCGCCCACGACTGGAGCCAGCAACGCCCACAACTTTGATTTTTAAGCCCACGGACCACACGGAACCTGCAGGATGAATTATTTCAGTGTATTCCGTGTGTTCCGTGGGCCCCTCCTTCTGAAATGAATTACGAAGCTGTTATCGGACTTGAGGTCCATGTGCAGGTTAAGACTGCGTCGAAGATTTTTACCCGCGTGGGTCAGGGTTACGGGCATCCCGAAAATTCGCTGACCGACCCTGTGGTGCTCGCGTTGCCGGGCACGCTGCCGGTGATGAACAAAGCCGCGCTCGACGCCATCATCAAAGCCGGCCTCATGCTGCACTGCGACATCGCCGAGGTCTGCAAATGGGACCGCAAAAACTACTTCTATCCGGACTCCCCGAAGAACTACCAGATCTCCCAATACGACCAGCCGATCTGCATCGGCGGAGCGGTGGAGATCGAGTTGCCCGGTCCGTCGCGCAACGTGATGGGTGAGCACAAGCAGATCCCGCTGACGCGCATCCATCTCGAAGAAGACGTCGGTAAGCTCACGCACTTCGCCCACGACTCGCTGGTCGACTACAACCGTGCGGGCACGCCCCTGATGGAGATCGTTTCCGAGCCGGCCATTGCTTCGGCCGAGGAGGCCTATGCCTACCTCACCGCCTTGCGCACCATGATGGTCTACGCCGGCATCTCCGACTGCGACATGGAAAAGGGCCAGATGCGCTGTGATGCGAATATCTCGATCCGCCCGGTCGGCCAAACCGAGCTCGGCGTGAAGGTGGAGCTGAAAAACCTCAATTCCATCTCCTACGTGCGCGATGGCATTGCCCACGAAATCAAGCGTCAGCTCGCCGTGGTGAAGGCCGGCGGGACGCTCGTGCAGGAGACGCGCGACTACGACGGTGTGGCCGGCACCTCCCAATCCTTGCGCACCAAAGAAGACGCGCACGACTACCGCTATTTTCCCGATCCCGATCTCATGCCGGTGCGGGTCGACGAGGCTTGGAAGAATCGCCTCGCCGCCGAGTGCCCGGAGCGCCCCTTCGACAAGCAGCGCCGCTTCATGGATGAATATGATGTGCCCTACACGATCACCTCGGTGCTCGTGCCGGATCGCGCGCTCAGCGACTTCTTTGAGGCAGGCGTAGCCGCCGCGGGCAAGGACAAGGCCAAACAAGTGGCCAACTGGATCATCAATGACCTCCTGCGCGAACTGAGTGCGGCCGGCCAATCGCTGGCCGAAACGAAAGTCACTCCGGCGCACCTCGCCGACATTGTGAAGCTCGTCGAAGCCGGCACGATCAACAGCAACATTGCCCGCGAGGTTTTTGCCGAAACCTTCGCGACCGGCGATACGCCGAGCGCGGTGGTCGAGCGCAAGGGCCTGAAGGCCGAGACCAATACCGATGAACTGGAGCAATGGTGCCGTGACGCCATCGCGGGCAACGAGAAGGCCCGCACCGACTTCCTCGGCGGCAAGGAGAGCGCAATCAACGGCTTCAAGGGCCCGGTGATGAAAGCCTCCCGCGGCAAGGCGAATCCGAAGCTGGTCGACGAAACGCTCCGTCGTCTGCTGGCGGAGATGAGCTGACCGACGATCGCGGGAATAAGTGGGAAGAAACGGACTCCAATGTTCGTTCCATGCCTGATTTATTCCGAATCCTTCGCCACGCCGCGGTGGTTCTCACCGCGTTCGGCCTCCTCTTCCTCCTGACGGGGTGTGGCGCGGTGCCGATCGCGCAGCAGCGCTTGGTTTCACGGCCGGCGATGACCTTCGACGAGTCAGCTGCCGGACATGCGGCGGTGAACCTCGCCGCCCAAATTGAACCCGGCGTCGCCACGACTGGCGGCGCCCAAAACGCGGGTTGCACGTCTTGTCGGTGAAACGGTGGGGCAGGTGGCTGGTGCTGGCGGTCGGCCTGACCGTAGCCGTGCGCGCAAACGCAGCGGAGGTGGACGATTGGCGTGACATCACGTGGCTCGATCGCGACAACGGCGTGCCGCGGCGGCTCGATGATTACACCGGCAACCTGCTGGTGTTGGACTTTTTCGCCTACTGGTGTGCGCCGTGCGCGCCGGCTTCGGCGACGATCGAAACCGAAATCACCCGTCCCTATGCGGCGCAATCGACCCGCGTGCAGGTGGTGGCGCTGAACGTGGAATCGGCCCGGCCCGATCGAACCGCGGCCTTCATTGCCCGGGCCGAACTCAGCCACGTGGGCGACGATCCAGGTGGTGAGGTGTTGGAGGCGCTCGGGGCCCGCAGCCTGCCGTTTCTGGCCGTGCTTGATCTGCGTGGCGAACGGACGGAATGGCGGGTCGTGTATCAACACAATGGATTCGAAGGCGCGGATGCGCTGCGGGCCGTGATCGAGGCGGCGCGGAAGGAGGCGCCATGAGCCGGGTGGCCGCACTCGTCCTGTGGTTGGCCGGCGGTGTTTCGACGGTGCTGGCGGAGCCACGTTGGGATTTTTCCGGGGAAAGCGTGCGGGCGTCGGACGTGGACCTGATCCAGCTGGCGAGCAGCTGGCGTTGGGAGGTGCCGGCGCGGGCGTTGCGCGGCGAACTGAGCTTGGCGCGCAATGACCTGACGATCGACTACCGGCCGGTGCCCTTCGACTTTCGGGGCAAGGAGCTGAGGCGGTCGGAGCACAGCGAGGCCTTGCAGACCAACGTGCGGTGGCGGTCAGCGGAAACCTTGGAATGGATCGGCACCGCGGGTGCCTACCAAGGATTCACCAACTACCGGTCACTCTGGCTCGCGGAGTATTTTCGGCAGCAATACGAACCGTTGGGGATGACGGCGATCGATCGTTGGGAAGCGCCCGATCCACGGGGAGTGAGTGCCGGGGCCGGGGTGCGTTGGGAGTATCTGCGGGCGTCGGGCTTTCTCGAGTTCACCGCGGCGCTGGGTCGTGACGAGGTGGCGCCTGGCTACGAGATCGATTTCGACGGTCTGCGCCGGGGGCGCGTGGGGCTCAACACCGCGGCGTTCACGCTTTCCACGGAGAACGTGGTGTCGCCCAGTGTGCGGAGTCGAATAGTGCTGCGGGCCTCGCGGGTGTCGGAACGGTCGTGGCGCTTCGGTGGCGAGGCGGCGCTCAACTGGGCGGTGGGGGAGCGTCTGGTGTTGCGTGGCGTGCTGGGCGGCGCGACCGAGGATCCGCGATTCCATGCCTGGTTTGGCGGACTCACGGTGGACTGGGCGCTCACGGATCAATGGGCCTGGTTTGTCCAAGGGCGTTACTACACGGACACCGGTGAGATCGAGGACGCGCTGCTTTTCACCAGCGCTGCGCCCGGGCTGCACAGTCGTCGCTGGGCGACGGGCGTGCGCTGGCAGGGCGAGCGGTGGGCCCTCCGTCTGCAGGCGGGTGAGTTGCGCAGCGATCACGACCCCACCAATCCCCGGCTCGACTTTTTTCAAAACCTCTACCGCGACCGTGTTTGGACCCTCATTCAGGTCGCGGCCTCCGTCACCTACTGACCCGAAAGTTTATCGTCATGCGTCAGACCGTTTTTTTTCGCTGCTTATGGCTCGCGGGCGCCCTTGCGCTCGGAGCGCCGTCCCCTGCCCAAGTGCCGGGTTCTTACCAAGTGGGCGACATCGTGCAAAATTTCACCCTGATTGATCGAGCGACCGGCAATCCGGTCGAACTCTACGATTTGGAAGGGCAGGTGATCTTCCTCGAATGGTTCGCGCATTGGTGCCCATTTTGTCAGGCGGCGGCGGCGGAGATCGAACCGGGCGTGGTCAGGTATTTCAATGACGCCGGGGGAAATTTGGCCGGGCTGCCGGTCAAGCACGTCGCGATCAACCTGCAGGGGAACGAGGAAACCGCGACACAGTCGTTTGTGGATTTTTACGGGCTCGGTCTGGTGCTCAACGATTTCAATCGCATGGTAGCAAACCGGTTCCAGGTGGGCGGGCAGCCGATTTTCGCCATCATCAACGGCGTGGCGGACTCCGCGTCCCACCAACAGTGGGAACTGCTGTATTCGGAACTTGGTTACGGCAGGCTGGATTTCCCCATCAACACCTTCCGCAGCGTGATCAACAGCGTGCGGGCGGCGGCGGGCGGGGGTGAACCCGAACCCGAACCCGAACCGGAACCCGAGCCCAACCCCGAGCCGACTCAACCGCCGACCATCACCTGGCAGCCCCGTGCGCAAACCGTGGTCGCGGGGCAGTCGGCGCAGTTCACGGTCGGCGCGGCCGGGCAGGGCGCGTTGACCTATCAATGGCGTCACAACGGCGTGGACGTGGTGAATGAAGTGAAGGCGTTTCTGAAATTGCCTGAGGTGAGTCCCGCCGATGCCGGCGCTTACTCCGTGGTGGTGAGCAACAGTGCGGGCAGTGTGGAGACCGACGTGGCGACGCTGGTGGTGAATGCCGGCGCGACTGGACGTCTCGTCAACCTTTCGTCCTTGTCCTATTCCGGCGCAGGCGCGCAGCAACTCGTGCCGGGTTTTGTGACGGAAGGGGCCATGCGACTGTTGGTGCGGGCGGCGGGACCGAGTCTGGAGGAATTCGGGGTCGAGGATCGCCTGGCCAATCCCATGCTGCAACTGGCGGAGGGTTCGACCGTTATCGCCAGCAACGACGATTGGGAGGACGATGGTCAAGGCCCCGCACTTTCCGCGGCGGCCGCGCAGGTCGGGGGATTTGCGCTGCATGCCGGGGCCGCGGATGCAGCCCTGCTCTACGACCATCCCGGTGGCCCCCGCTCGGCGCCGGTGGTGGGGGGCAATGGCGCCGCCTTGGTCGAGGTGTATGAGGTGCCGACGGCGGGACGCACGGGACATTTGGTCAACCTTGCCACCCGCGGTTTGGTCGCCGCTGACGGCCGGCTGGTGGCGGGCTTTGTGATCGATGGCAATGGAGCGCGAACGATGCTGATTCGTGGTGTCGGTCCCGCGCTCGAGGATTATGAGGTGCCGGGGTTTCTGGAGGATCCGCGGATCACGATCGCCAGCGGTGGCGTTGAGTTCATCGGCAACGATGACTGGGCTGATACACCGAACAATTTGGCGGAAGCGGCGGCGGCGGCCACCGCCGCAGGGGCCTTTGCGCTCCAACCCGGTAGCGCCGATGCCGCGCTGGTGATCACCTTGTCGCCGGGGGCCTACACCGTGCAGGTCTATGGGGCGCCCGGGGAATCGGGGGTGGTGTTGGCGGAAATTTACGACGTGACGGATGCATTGTAGCGCGAGGTCGGGAACTGTCATCGAGCCCAAATAGGCGGTGGATGTTCCGGGTGAGGACCGCGACCGGTGCCGCGCTGCCCGGAAGTTTGTTCCGCGGTGACCACGCGGATTCGCCCCGTAGAATTCGCTTCTTCCCGGCGTGGACGGTGATCTAGCGTGCCGTCCTACGTATGAAGGAATCGACAGCGAAGCCCGAGTCGGGACCGGTTAAGTTTGGCACCTTTGGCGGGGTGTTTGTGCCGAACGTGCTGACGATTCTCGGCGTCATCATGTTTCTGCGCACCGGCTGGGTGGTTGGGCAGGCGGGCCTGAAGGACGCGTTGATCATTCTCTTGATCGCCAATGCGATCACGCTGCTCACCAGTCTGTCGCTGTCCTCGATCTCGACGAACATTCGGGTGAAAGGCGGCGGGGCCTACTTCCTGATTTCGCGCAACCTCGGGCTGGAAATCGGCGGCGCGGTGGGTTTGCCGCTGTTTCTCGCGCAGGCGGTGTCGGTGGCGTTCTACATCATCGGTTTTGCGGAGTCGCTGGAGTTTTTGATTCCCGGTTTGCCAACGCGGCTGGTGACGATCGTGACCTTGGCGCTGATCTTCGTGGTCGCGTGGGTGGGGGCCGACATTGCGGTGAAGGCGCAGTATTTCATTCTGGGGGCGCTGGGGCTCTCCCTGGTGTCGTTCTTCATCGGCTGGTCGCCGGTGCCGTCGTGGTCAGCCAACTTTTCCCCGGCCTATTCGGAGGGCGCGAGTTTCTGGTTGGTCTTCGCGATCTTCTTTCCGGCGGTGACCGGCATCATGTCCGGCGTTTCCATGTCGGGCGATCTCAAGGAGCCGTCCAAGAGCGTGCCGAAGGGCACGATCCTGGCGGTGGTGGTGACCTTTGTGATCTATGCGCTGCAGATGATCTGGCTATCGCTGCACGCCGATCGGGAGGAACTGGTGACGAACAACCTCGTGATGGAGCGCATCGCGGTGGTGGGGCCCTTGATCTTCGTCGGCCTGTGGGCGGCAACGCTGTCGTCGGCCCTGGCCAGTTTGTTGGCGGCGCCGCGCACGCTGCAGGCGCTGGCGCAGGACCACGTGGTGCCGCTGGTGTTGGGCAAGGGGCACGGTCCGGCCAATGAGCCGCGGCTGGCGCTGCTGGCGTCGACGGGATTGGCGGCGCTGTGTTTGCTGGCGGGCAAGCTCGACGTGATCGCACCGGTGATCTCGATGTTCTTCCTCACCACCTATGGCACGGTGAACCTGGTGGCGGGCCTCAGTGCGCTGGCGGCCAACCCGAGTTATCGACCGACTTTCAAGGTGCATTGGCTGCCCTGTTTGCTGGGCGCGGCGGGCTGTTTGTTTGCGATGTTCCTGCTCAACGCGCTGGCGACGGTGGTCGCGGTGGCGTGCATTATTGGGCTGTATTCGCTGCTCAAGAGCCGCCGCTACCAGACGGCGTGGGGCGACGAGCGCAGTGGCATTTGGTTCGCGCTGGCGCGTTTCGGTTTGTTGCAGCTCGCGGCCTCGCGGCAGCACGTGCGCAACTGGCGTCCGGTGATTCTGGTGCTGGTGGGCAACCCGACCAACCGGCTGGCGTTGGTCGAGCTGGCCAACCGACTGGAGGCGCGGCGCGGGTTGCTGTTTCTGTCGCAGGTGATCACCGGCGACTGGTCGGCGATGGTGAAGCGGCAGGCCAAGATGCAGCGGCAGTTGCAGGACTTCATTCGCGAGAGTCGCATTTCGGCGGTGGGTAAAACCGTTATGGCGGAGAGTTTTGAGCAGGGCGTTTCCACGCTGTTGCAGGTGGCCGGTGTCGGGGCGCTCGAACCCAACACCGTGCTGATGGGCTGGAGTGAAGACGCGCTGCGCGAGAAGGATTTTCTGGGTTCGATTCGTCGCATTCTGGAACTCGAGCGCAACCTCTTGATCTTTGCCGAGGCTGAGCTGCCGAGCTACCAGCTCGAACCGGTGATCGACGTGTGGTGGCGGGCCCGGGCCAACGGTAGCTTCATGCTCACGCTGGCCCACCTCTGGCAGCACGAGGCGGCGGGAAAACCATTCAAGTTGCGCGTGCGCCGCATCGTCGAAACCGAGGCGGGCCGCGCGGAAACCGAAGCGGCGATGAAGGAGCTGGTGCGGGCCACGCGCTTCGAGGCCGAGATTGAGATCATTGTTTCGAATGGTTCGCCACTGGAAGTGATCGCGCGGGAATCAGAGCGATCGGCGCTGGTCTTTGTGGGGATGGCCATCGATGCGCCGCGCGAGGGCGTGAATCCGCTCGCGCCGCTCAAACCGATGGTCGCCGCGCTGAAGGGCGAGATCATCCTGGCCAAGAGTTGGGAAGATCTGCACGCCCACGAAACCGACGAAACTTGATGGCCTTGCGGAAGAAACCGCCGCGCTGCTGACTCCCTTCTCCCATGCGTTTTCTGATCACCGCTGGTCCCACCCGCGAACACATCGATCCGGTCCGTTATTTGAGCAACGGCTCCAGTGGCAAGATGGGCTATGCGCTCTCGGCCGCCGCGGCGGCGCGGGGCGGGGAGGTGGCGTTGGTGAGTGGACCGGTCGCGCTGGCGGCGCCGCCAGGGGTGTCGGTGACGCGCGTGGTGTCCGCGGCGGACATGTTGGCGGCGTGCGCGGAGCGTTTTGATGCCTGCGATGTGTTCATCGCGGTCGCGGCGGTGGCGGACTACCGACCGGCACAACGGAGTGACGACAAAGCGGCGAAGGTCAAAGGACCACACGCGCTGCAGCTCGAACCGACCGAAGACATTTTGAAAACCATGGGCCAGCAGCGGCGACCGGGTCAGTTGCTCGTGGGTTTCGCGGCGGAGACGAGCGATCTTGATGTGAAGGCGCCGGCGAAACTCGCGGCCAAAGGCTGCGATTGGATCGTGGCCAATGATGTGAGCGCGCCGGGCATCGGTATGGACGCCGATGCGAACGCCGTCTCGTTGTGGAATCGCGAGGGCTTGGTGACGCGCTTGGGACCGGCGCCCAAAGCGCAGATCGCGGAGGCCATCCTCGCGCAGGTGTTGCCGAGATCAGGCAGGCTTTGAGCCGCAGGCGAGCAGGGTCTCGAAGAAAGGTTCCTGTTCCTCGCGGCTGACGGTGGTGACTTCGACCTGGTCGAAGCCGGCTTGGCGCAGGAAACCGTGCAGGGCGTTTTCCGAGAAACCGAGCCAGACATCGGCGTAAAGTTCGTGCGCCTTTTCAAAGCTGTGGGCCTTGAGATCGAGCAAGAGCAGTTGGCCGCCCGGGCGCAGGATGCGGAAGGCTTCGTTGACCGCGGTCTGCGGGTGCTGCGCGTGGTGCAGTGCTTGGCTGAGGATGGCAAGATCGACCGAGGCGTCGGGCAGGGGCACCTTTTCGACGTCGCCGAGTTTGTAGCTGAGGTTGGCGAGGCCGTTCTTCTTTGCGAGTTCGGTGCCGACCTCGACCATGCGCGGGGAGTTGTCGATGCACCACACCTTGGCGGCGCGGCGGGCGAGGAGTTGGGAGATGAGGCCTTCGCCAGCGCCGAGGTCGGCGATTTCGATCTGCGGTGCGAGTCGGAGAGCGAGGTGGCCGATGGCTTCCCAGGACCGGCCGGGGCAGTAGTTTTTTCCGAGCTTGCCGGCGATGAGGTTGAAATACTGTTCCTGGTGGGCGCGGCGTTTTTGCAGGACGCGTTCGAGGTTGGTGCGGTCTTCGCTGAGTTCAGGTTCGTTCGCGGCGGCGGCGTCGCAGGCGGCGTTCACGAGTTGGGCGACACCGGCCGCGAGGCGCGGATGCAGCGCGTAGTAGGCGCGCTTGCCGTCGCGGCGGTCGCGCACGAGCTCGGCGTTGCGCAGCTGGGCAAGTTGCGAAGAGATGCGGGATTGGGCCATGCCCAGAATTTCCTCAATCTCGCTGACGGAGAGTTCCTCCTCGCGCAGCAGCGAAAGCAGGCGGACGCGGGTCGGGTCGGAGAGAAGCTTCAGGGTATCCCAAGTGCCGTTCACAGCGGGGAGTTAGCGGGGAACGGCAGCGGTGCGAAAGAACAAAGTCGGACGGGTTCAGCGCGCGAGGCAGGTCGCAACGACTTCGGAGGAGGTTTCCTCGAAGTAACGGGCGAGGCGACGGTGGGCGCGGGAGAGGCGCGACATCACGGTGCCCATGGGAATGTTGAGGCGGCGGGCAATGGACCGGTAGTCGAGGCCGTGCAGGTAACGCAGGCGGAGGGTGTCGCGATACATGGGCTCAAGGGCGTCGAGTCCGCGCAGGATGGCCGCTTTCTCGTCGGTGCCGAGGGCGGTGCCGGGCACGGGGAGTTGTTCGTCGGCGGGTTCGGGCAGGTTCTCGTCATGGGTCCAGCGGGACTGACGGGAGCGTTGATGGAGGAATTCGCGGTAGACGGTGGTGTGCAACCAGCTCTTGGCGCGGGAATGGTCACGCAGGGCGTGTTGGTTTCGAGCCAAGGTCAGGAAGGCGTGCTGCGTGAGGTCGGCGGCGGTGTGGGATTCACGGGTCAACGAGGCGGCGTAGCGAAAGACCGGCACGTAGAAGTCGTTGACGATGGCATCGAGATCGAGGGAGGGCATTTGGGTGGAGGGATCGAGGTTGGGAGGTGGAGGTTAAACGAACGAAATCAGGGGTGGGGCGGGGTGTCGGAAGGGATGGCCGTGAGTTCGCGCATGAGCGCGGGGTCGTGGCGGATCTCGGCCAAAGTGTAGCGCGGAGGAATGTGCTGCGGGCAGTTCCAGTCGAATCCGCGTATCTTGAGCGTGAATACGCGTTCAGGTTGACCGACGTAGCCCGGCACGATGAGGCGTTGGAGGAGCTGCGGGTTATCCTCGGCGAATTCCCATTTGCCTTCGGCCCAGACCTTCAGCCGCTGCCGCCGCGGGTAATCCATGAGGAACAGGCACACGCGGGCGTCGTCCCGCACGTTGCCGACGCTGATGTATTGGCGATTTCCGCGAAAGTCGGCGAAGCCGAGGGTGTGTTCGTCGAGCACCCGCAGGAAACCGACGGGGCCGCCGCGAAACTGGACGTAAGGCCAACCACTGGGACCGACAGTGGAGAGGTAGAAACCGTCGCGTTGGCGGATGAAATCAACTTCGGCGGGACCGAGGGTGGCGCGGCTGCCGGAGGTCTCGACGCGGGCGTAGGCTTTGCGGGAGCCGTAGCGTTCCTGTAGCGAGCGGATGGTTGGACTGAACGCGAAGTGGGTGAAATTTTCGTTCATCGGGAGCAGCGAAAATTGGGGGCGACGGGAGGCGAATGAGGAGCGGGGAGGGAAGAGAACCTCGGGTCGTAGGCGCTGGGTCCAAGGCGCGCCTGGCGCCGACGACCCGAGGGTGGTGGAGGTCCGGGACTTTGTGTCCCGGCAAAACGGGTCAGAAGGTGAGCAGGGTGAAGCCGTCGGCCTGCAGTTTGCGCAGGCTGGGCAGTCCGCTGGTGTGCGGAACCGGGTTGTCGCGGATGAGCTCCAAGCCGGTGACCTGGGCGTCTGCGCTGGCGCCAAACACGTCGGCACAACCGCAGGACACACCGGCGATCTTGTCCTTCACGCCTTCGTAGAGGGCGTGGGCAGGATGAGCCTCGTCGGAGAGCACCAGCGGCCAGCGGGTGGCAGCGCCTTGGAAGAGCACGGTGACCTCGTCACCGGCTTGTTTGTAGTCGTAGGCGGCGGCCAGACCGTTGAACAGGCGGCCGAGGGATTCTTCGGACGCGGACTTGGGATCAGAAAGGAGGATGATGGCGGTTTTCATTTTGAATTTGGTTAAGGCTCATGAACGAACGATTCGGAGGCTTGGGAATCCGACCGGTCGGTCATTATTTATGGGAGGCGACCGGTCGGTCGGTTATTTCCCAAAAAACGAAATTAATTCCGTTCGATGAGTTGCCGGGCGGTGCCGCGGGCAACTTCCACCGGCCAAGTGTTACGGAAGACCTGCATCTCCACGATGCAGCCCTCGAAGAGGATCAACACGGCGCGCGCCATGGCCAGCGAAGCATGGGTGTCGCCCTCCGGGTTCAGTCGACGGGTGATGCTGTGGATGCGATCGAGCAGCCCTTGTTTGTGGTCCACGATTTCGGTGCGCATGGGGTTGTTGGCGTCGGGCAGCTCCGAGAGGGTGTTGAGAAAGGCGCACCCTCGGTAGTTGCAGTCCTGCATCCACCGCTCAAGGAAGCCGAAGAGACCCATGATTTGCCCGCCAGGGGTGGGGTCTTGGTCGGCCAGGTAGGCGTCGAGCCAAGTGTTCCAAGTGTGGTGGCGCTTCTTCAGCCAGGCGACGCCGACCTGCTCTTTGGATTCGAAGTGGGAGAAGAAGGTGCCTTTGGCGATGCCGGCCTTGTCGATGATTTGTTTGATACCGGTGGCGTGGTAGCCCTGCTCATAAAAGAGGTGCGAGGCCACATCCAGGAGTTGTTCTTTGCGAGATTTGGTGGATTCGGAGGACATGTGGTTTGGGTTGAAATGAACCGACCGCCCGGTCGGCTCAAGGGCAAATTAGTCGCGGGTTGCGGAGGCAGTGTCCGAGGGTCCGGCGGCGACCGGCGGACACGGGCGCGGCCAACGGAATTGGCGTTCGGTTTCAGCGATGGGCACATCGTTGATGCTGGCCACCCGGCGGCGCATGAGGCCGTTGGGAGCAAACTCCCAGTTTTCGTTGCCGTGGGACCGGAACCACTGGCCTTGATCGTCGTGCCATTCGTATTCGAAAGTCACGGCGATGCGATTGTCGCGGTAGCACCAGAGTTTCTTGCGCAGGCGATAACAGTGCTCCCGCGACCATTTGGTGCTGAGGAATTCGCGGATGGCATCGCGGCCTTGCAGAAACTGGTCGCGGTTGCGCCACTCGGAATCGGGCGTGTAGGCCAGACTCACTTTCGCTGGATCGCGGGTGTTCCAGGCGTCTTCGGCGGCTTGGACTTTGGCCAAGGCGGTCTCGTGCGTGAAGGGCGGGAAGGGCGGGCGCGCTTCTGCGGAGGGAGAGGGTGAGGGAATCATGGCAGTGAATCGGATGGTTCGAGTGTGGCCGTCGTCAGCGGCTTGCTGCGCCGGGCATGTTCCCATGAGCAATGGCGGCCAAAATTTATTCGTCGGACGACTCAGCCTCTGGTCGAGGGCACAAAAAAACGCCGGTCCAAGGACCGGCGTTTCGAAATTTGCGGGGAGGCGAGGCTCAGGCCTTGCTGTCGATGTAGCGGGCGATGCTCGTGATCTCGTATTCGTCCTCGCTCGAGCCGATCTTGACCTTCACCTGCTCACCGACGCGCTTGCCGAGGAGGGCTTGGCCCAACGGGGTCTTGTAGGCGATGACGTGGTTCTCCGGATCGGAATCCCAAGCGCCGAGCACGGTGTAGGTCGGGGTTTGGCCGTTGCCGAGGTTCTTGAGGGAGACGATGCCGCCGACGCTGACGACGTCGGTCGTGGCCTCGGTGAAGTCGGTGATGCGGGCGCGGCCGAGGTCCTTCTCGAGTTGGGACTTGCGGGCCATGAGCACGGACTGGTCCTGCTTCGCCATCTTGTATTCGGAGTTTTCCTTCAAGTCGCCGTGTTCGCGAGCGGTGGCGATGGCCTTGGAGTTCTCCGGAATCTTCTTGGTGACGATCTCGTCGTATTCCTCGCGGGTGCGCTCGTAGGACTCGCGGGAAACGAGGAGGGCCTCCTCCTTGGCTTCGGCGTCGCCGGCCACGAGGGACTGGATGGCGGGGAAGATTTTGATGAAGCGGGCGAGCAGCGACTTCTTGGTGAGTTCCTCGAAGCCCTGATTGAGCATGAGGGTGTTGGCGAGGTCGCGGGCGGTTTCGGGATCGGCCGTCGAGAGCAGGTCGGCGATGAGATCTGGATCGTCGCTGAGAATGTCGGCCAGCGGGATGCGGCGGGCGGAAGCGGCCTGCAGGGCCTCGTAGTCGATGGCGAAGAAGATGGCGCTCAGCAGCCGCGGGGTGATGAGGTCGTTGAGGAGCTTGGCGAACTTCTTGGAGTGGCGGTTCTTGACGATCCACAGCAGCACCGGGGCGCGGAGGTTTTGTTCCACCTGCCAGCGCTTGAAGGTCTCGGCGAGGTCGTCGGCGTAGCCGTTTTCGACGAGGAAATTGATGCACTCGGTGGTGAACTTGCCCTGCGAAGACTTGAGCAGGTTGAAGACGACGTCGCGGCACTCGATGGGGTGGGTATCCTTGATCAGTTCGAGGAAACGGCTTTGGAAACCCACCGGGATAGCGTCGGCGATATCGGGCAGGTCGCGCACGTCGCTGATGATCTCACCCTGGGACGGCTCGAGCGTGGCCACGTTAACCTCGGCGAGTTTGGCGAGGTCGTCGCGGATGGCGGCTCCGTAGAGGCGCTCGGCGTGTTCGAGCTGGTTGGATTCGCGCACGGCTTCGGTCACGACTTCGAGCACCTTCTGGAGTTCCTCCTGACTCTCGCCCTTTTCGACGGCGGTGAGGAGTTTTTCCGCGATGGCGATGCGGCGACGGGCGGAGCGGGTGCCTTCAAACGACTCGATGAGCTCGTCCTTGGCGGAAACCGGGGTCTCGCGGAGGATGAAAAGTTCGGTCTTTTTGGCCGGGACGGCGATGCGCGGGTCCTTGGCGACGACCTTCTTGGCGGCGGACCACCACTTCTTGAACTTCGTTTCGCCGACGACCTGGGTGAGGGTGATTTCGAGCTCGATCGCGGTGGCGGCGTTGTTCGGGTAGGCCTGCAGGGCCTCGACCACGAGCTGGGCCGGGTTCTTGTCGACGAGCTCCTTGATGACTTCGGTCTCGGTTTCCTTGCGGGCGAGAATGTGGTTGGCGGGCAACACATCCATGGTGTTGACGCAGAAAGCCGGGTCCATGGCGTGGCCAGGCTTGTCTTTGAAGTCGATGATCAGGCGCTCGGCGGCCTCGTCATAGCTCTTGATTTGGCCGAAGCCCCAGCTGCGATGGACCACATAAGCATCGGGCTCCATGGATTCCAGCTTGGCTACGGCCGCTTTTAGCGACGGTTTCTTGGCGACTAACGCTGATACGGCTTCCAAATTCATAACAAGGGACTTTTTCGTCTGAACTGGCCATTGGAGAGGATCGGGGTGGGTCATGTCAACAGGCAGCTCGGTTCAATCGTAGGTGGGCGTTTGGCACGATCGAGACATGCAAAGCCCCGGTGCTTGGGAGGCAGCCGGGGCTTGGAGGTGATAGGGGGGCGAGAAGCCGAACCCCGGCTTACTCTGGGATTTCGTAGATTTCGATGAGGGCGTTGCCGACTTCGCCGTTGGCGGCGGTGCTGACTTCGACGGAGTAGGCGCCGGGAGCGAGGGTGATGAGCAGGCCGGCGTCCTTGGTGCCGTCCTCGAGGGCGAAGGCGCCGACGGTGGAGTTGGCGGTGGTGATCTCGGCGGCGGTGGCGGTGCGCTGGCCGGCAAAGACCGGGGTCGGGGTCTGCCAGTCGTTGTTGG
>NZ_JBPJGB010000004.1:0-464877 GCF_051209155.1 Actomonas spartinae | reverse complement strand
CCCCCCCCCCCCCCCCCCCCCCCCCCCCCCCCCCCCCTACCCTTGTTAAAAGATAAATTAACTGACTCCGGAGCCCCATGAGCCCCCGTCACAAAGCGCTTGAAGCGCGACTGGTGCGGAAGCTGGAAGAGCTATCCGACCAAATTGCAGACGCCGAAGTGAAGGCCTTGCTGCCCCCGGCTAACTGCTCTCAACCGGACCTCTACGTCGCGGCCAAAGAAGAGCACGTAAAGGCCCTTACACGCGAGAAGCGCCTCACGGAGGCGTCTCTATCCGACCTCCGCGCAAAACTCGCGGATCACGGTCAAATGGCCCTGCTATGAGCCCGCAGGAAAAAACCGTGATGCTCGCGGCATTGCTGCTCGCACTGCTCGTCCTCGCCAAAGTCGGCGTGATGGCAATCCGCAGCTACCTCAGGCGAACCCGTTGAACTTCCCTTCACGGTTTCGCCCGTGCCGTGAAAGGGTCACTCCAGCGGGCAAAGCAAAGTAACAAGAAAGCGAATACGCATGTCTGACATCACTACCATGGTCGCCGACGCCACTACCCTGTTCGGCGTTATCGTCGTCCTCGCCGTTTCCGTCACCGGGTTCTTCCTCGGCCGGAAGTGGATCAAGCGCATCTAAGCGCGGGGTCGCCAACAAGCGGGGGGTCTTCGGGCCCCTCGCTCAACTTTCAAACTCAATGAGCTATGCTCTATCTCATATTCTGCGCGGGGTTCCTCTTCGGCTGGTTGCTGCTCTCTCCGTTGGATGCCTGAGCGCTTCGGCGGGTAGCCTGAACGGCACCGGCAACGGTTGGCAGGGGTCGGTATCGTGTGCCGGGTCGGCTACTGTTACACGCGATCAAAGCGGGCTTGTTACGGTGAACTACACCGCCTCAGCGACGAACCCGGCTAGCCCTGCGCACGCGGGCATCATGATTGCGGCATCATGGAGAGAGGGACCAAACGGGCCCAGCGGTCAGGTCGACGGAATCGTTGCAACGTCGGCGAACGATCGCAGCCAAAGCAAAAGCGGAAGCTTCACTCTCAACACAGGGACAGTTCCCGTCGTGACCGTTCTTGTGGGCTGTTCGATTTGGGATGGATTGTCGTGGGTCGGCTCCACAGGTGGGTTTTCGGTAGACCTCGCTCTCGGTGAAGCGGAAGAGCTCAGCAACTACTACATTCCGATCAATTACCGGAATACCACCGACTTCACCGCGTGGCTTAATGTCTACACCTCCGATTATTCGGAATCGATCCATGAGGAAGAAATTCCACCCGGTGGGGCGGTTTCCAAAATGATCGGTCCGATCGATGACCCGGACGAGTTCTACAACATCGTCGTAGGCTACGCAGGGGTTCGGAATGACGACTACCTCGGTTGGGTGACAGCAGACGAACTCACGCGGACGGAAGACGTTGAAGTAGGCACCGTCGAAGCGGTCCACAACACCTTGCCGGAGCCGGAACCGCCTAGCGAACCCGCCCAAGACTTACCAACGCAAGAGACCTCAGACGGCGCCCCGCCCTCGTCGGAATCAACCGCACCGGCCGATTCGGTTTACAAAGCAGCCGGTGGGGACTCCTCGGCCGCTCTCACTGCGGGCACCTTTGAGAACGGAATCCGTCAGGTGGTTCAAGCCGTTGCGCGATCCGGCCGTGGGCAGTCGTCAATCACGGTCAACAACTCGGGTGTGGAGTCGCGACTTGATCAAGCGAACCTCTTTCTAGATGGCATCAACACGAAAGCCTCCCTTGCGAACGATAAGCTCGATGAGCTGATCGCCCAGGGCGAGCAATCGGCCGAAAGCGAAGCTGTCGCACGCGAACTTAACGACGCGCAGAAAGCCGCCTACGATCAAACCCCAACGATCAACGACATGCAGTCGGACGGTCAGGCGGAGGCCACGAGTATCGGCTCCAAATTCCCGACGGTAGTTGTCAATCCATCGGCCGGCGTGTCAGGCAGTGAGCCGGATTTCACGATCTCCCTACCTGCCACGATGGGCGGAGCTGTGTTCGATCTGAATCCCTTTCGATCGGACCGACTGCAAGGCCCTGTCGCGTGGTTTCGCTCCGCTGTTGCATGGCTAGTGCTGGTGACGTTTGGGCTTTGGCTCTACAACGCGATCAACGAATCCGTGGTAAACGTCACGGTGGTCCAACAGGCGAAGGGCAACGCGGTGGCCGGGGGCACAGGTGGGCAGCTGACAGCGGTAGTAGCCGCGGCCGCAATGTCGGCTATCATTGGAACGGCCGTTGTCGGTTTCGTGAGTTGGTCGTTCGGTGATATCGGGTTCAGCGCACTAGCTAGCGTGTTCAGCACAAATCCACTCGCCACGATGCCGGGCAAGGCCGCGTGGATGCTGGATAAGGTCTTTCCCGTAGCGACGATGCTCTCCGCTCTTTTGGCGCGCGTGAGCTTCAAACTCTACGCCATGCAACTGCACGCCGTATCGGCTGCTTTGATACGCTTTATAGTGCCATGATTCGGCTTCTGCTCCTTCCCTTCCTTGCGGTTCTGGCCTTCGGTCAAACGCCCACCTCGTCCGTTCCGGTGCAAGTGTTCAACGGCACAAGTGAATCCGTGCTCGTCTACTTCGATTTCGACGGCGGAATCTCGCAATCCATCCTCGGACCTAACGAGTCCACGCAGGTTTATTTCCGTCGGTCGGCCGTCCTCTCGAACTGGCTCGAAGTGGAGACGCTGCTCGGTGGGCAACGTGTGTTTGCCGTGGACGTGACACCGGGCGCCAGCACGACCGGATACGCCTATTACTGTTACGAAACCGGATCCGGCTATTCCTACGTCTGGTATCCCTCAACCGGACAGGACCCGGACCCGGATAGCGTCGCTCGCTATGGCCTCGCTGTATTCCTTTCAGGCATGGGGCTCGCCGCAACTGTGCGGCTGACTAGAACCGGCCTGCGGTGGGTTCGGTCGCTCGGCGATCACGGCGCGGAGGCATCCTAAAATGGCTATCTCCTTCATCAACGGAAAGCCGGGTTCCGGTAAAACGCTCTACGCGGTCATGCTGATTATCCGCGAGCTACTCTTCGGAAATCGCATCGTTGTAACGAACGTTCCGCTCAAGCTCGGCCGTCTCAATGAATACCTGCAGCAAGTCGCCCCCGGCCGGAACATCCCACTGTTCGGACCAAACCGCCGCTTGATTCTCCTCGATGACAACGACCAAGCGCGCGAACTCTATGTGAAGTATTCACAGGAGTATTACGGAACGACCGACCCCGACGAGCGCGAACGAATTTTCCAACGATACGAGCAGTCAATTAAGACAATGTCCGTCACAGAAGAGGCTCGCGAATTCTGGAAGCATCGCAGCCTGCCCGGGCGGCGCTTTGAAGAGGATACGGGCGCCCTTATCGTCCTCGATGAACTGCATATTCATTTTAACGCGCGCAAATGGGCGCAAACCGGTGACGCCTGCCTGCACTACCTCTCGCAGCATCGGAAATTCGGTGATGACCTGATCTGTATCACTCAGGCCCTCGGTAACGTCGATAAGCAGTTCCGATCGGTTGCCGAGGATTTCACCATGATCATCAACGAATCGAAGCGGAAGTTTGGTCCGTTTCGTGGGCGTAATCGATTCGTTCGTGCGAGCTACTACAAGGAGCCCAACAGCCCCCGTGACGTGCCATTCGAACGGGTCGCCTTTCAGCTCGATGCCAAAGGCGTGGCCTCCTGCTACGACACGGCCGCCGGCGTGGGTGTCCACGGCAACAAGGCGGACACGGGAAAGAAGCCTAAAGGCATTCCGATTATGGTCATGCTTCCGGCCGGGGTCGCCCTGGTGGCCATCGTTGCCGGTGGCATTCCGTGGGCACTTGGGAAAATGGCCGGCGCTTGGGTGGGTGGCGGCGCTGAACCGGCTAGATCGGAGCAACCAGTCCGGGAGCGACGTATTGAGGCGGTCCGTGATATTCGGGATGGCTTCGCTGGTTTGGTCCCCGAGGCGAATAGCTCGGCGGGGCTTCTTGGGCAGAACCCGCGCGAACGGGTCACAATGGTCGAATTGCCGGTGCCTGCTATTCCTGAGACCCGTGCGCCTGAAAATCCTCTCTATGTGGCTGGAATCGCTGTTCTCAACCGCCCCGGCGTTCTCGGCCGATTCAATATTTTCCTCTCTGACGGCCGCGTGATCACTGAGGCGGATCAAGCAATAGCTCGGGTTACGCGTTCCCGGGTCGAGTTCAGCAACGGGGAAAGTCTATGGATTGGGAAACCCTATGAAAGAAATAGGGTAAACACCCCGTTACAGGAGCGTGGTCAAATTGAACCAACCCTACCGCCCGTTTCACCGGATTCGCTACCGAACTGAGGTGGCGGCCGCGTCGGTTACGAGTTCGGCGCCCTGCCAAGTGCTTCGCGTATGGCACCGGGCGCACCTTCTCGGAACGCACCTGCAATGCGTCGAACTAGACGGTGAACCGTTGGACTTCCAAACGCTCGATGTGCTGAATTGCTGGATACGTTCCGGGGGCGCGTGGAACTGCTCCGCCCTGCCCCTTCCTCAAGCAACGGCCGCAATTGAAGCCGTGATCGGTGGGCAGCCGTGGCCGATAAGAATAGGGTCGGCTGGCGGTGGCCGTCGACGCAGTGCGGGGCTTTCGGGGCAAATTCAGATGCCGGGCATTTGACCCGGCATCCCGGCATGCATCGCCATCGCGCCGTTCTCGTCTACGGTCGCAATCGCGGGGAACTCGTCCTGGGTGAAAAACCAGCCAAGGTCCGGACCATAGCGCACGAGAAAGCCGTCCGGCTCTTTGGACTCCAACAGGCGCAAGGTCTTGTCCTGCGCTTCGGAAATGACCTCGGACCAATCGGCCTTTGAAAGGCGGTGGTTGTTGACCTGCATCCGTCCACGCTTTGCCGCTCCCCCAAATGCGCCCCCACCGGGTGACTTTTTGCGCTTCTTTGCCATGCGCTGAAGCAGGCCGGATTATTGAGAATCCACAAGCTTCTTGAGACGGCCGGAATACAAGGGGCCTTTATGTCGAATCAATCCGGTCTCACTAAGGGGTGCTGCCGAAGTGCGAGATCCCCGCTTGAACGGCGAAGTAGATCGTAATGAACGCGGATAAAAGTCCGATTAACTTGGCGACCGGATGCTCAAGCATCGCGTCGCATTTCTGCGCTAGTGAACTGTGGCTTGTGCGAATGCGTTTGCCGTCCAGCAATTTGGTTAGGAGCTCCGAGAAGAAATAGACTTTGGCGATTGTTGATTGGTTAACCCTCAAGAACTGCGATCGATCGATATTCTCTGCCTCTTCATGGCCGTCCAACCAGTTACGCGGTGGCCCTCCGTTCAACGTCGCGAGGGTTTTCATCTTCGGGTCATCGATCGAATTTTTTCCGTATTTGAGGCAAACTAGATCGATTAAATTGAACTTCTTAACGTCATCAATTTCTGGTGCCTCTTTTCGAGTGAGAACATTGTATCGGTGGGCAAGGGCCTCAAAACCGTAGGTACTGGTGCTCATGTTCCAATGAATCCAGAAGCAGTTCAATCGGTCTCGAACGAACTCGAAGAAGTCGGACAAAAGTTCGGCCTCCAACTCGTCGTAGTTGTCACGAATTAGCTCGCGGGAAATGTTTCGCCTCTCGGCTACGAGGTGGATAGCGAAGCTTTTCGTAATTGAGGTTGTGTAATTGCAGACCGCGATGGAAGCGATTCGCGGAGAAAGTCCATCGTCTCGATCCCCGAGGTTCTGGCAGGAATAATGAATCAAGAGAATGTTATCTTTCGCGGTTCGAAGGCGATGAAGTATGTCCTTGAGGTTCATGGCTCGGGGGTCGGTGCTTAGTGAATCCTGAGGACTTGTTTTGTTCGTCGAACAAACTCCGGGTCCGAGGGGAGCTGTTTTTTAATATCGGTCAAGCCAAGATAAGTCAAAGAGTGTCGGCCGACCGTTCGTTTGAAGTGGAGCGAAAGTTTTAAAGTCGGCTTCGGGACAAAATATGAATAAGAGGTCGGTTACTTCGAATACCAAATCTCCGAAATGACGCCACTCGCGTTCATGGGTCGCGTCGAAGCTATCCTTGATCACGTTGATGTACGGGTGCAGTTCCTTCGGAACGAAGTGATAGACCTTTCGGTAGGGACGTGAGGAATGAGTAGCTTTCTTCAATAAGGACTCGCGGATATTCAGGCATGGATTCGCCCCCTTTTCAAAAAGCCACTTTCGGTCGAATCCGATCCCGTACTTCGCGTTGAACACGCTTTGGTGGGCACTTAAGCCGCTGAGGGTTGCTTCTGTGAAGCAAACCGATTCCGGCACCTCTAGATTTACGAAACTTAACGTAGAGGGATCAAATGTATCGCTTTCGGGCTGGTAGGGGTACCATCCCGCAGGGGCGGCTTTCAGCCTCGGCGGGCTACCGTCTACTAGACCGAGAATTAAGCTTAGTATTTCCCGCGCTTGTTCGTCAGTTCGCCACTCGTGCTGACGAATGAGGTGACTGACTAGAAAACCGCAGTCTATGGACAGTCGTGCGAGCTTGGCTGCGTCTTTGGGGTTTGATTTCGCCATAATTCAGGTGGTGTAGAGCCAGACCAGGGCGGCCAGTCGTGGACCGGGGTTCAATTCGGTCGCACCACAGAGGCCTTCTGCCCGGAATACGATTCGCGAGCCAGGTTGAGGAATCGTGCGCGGAGCGACTGGAGAGTGTTACCAAATTCTTGTGCCTCGGTTTCGTTTAAACACGAAGTGTCTACCTCAAATGCCTGCGAGAAAAACTCGGTGATCTTTCCGTGAAGGTTCGCAAGGTCGTTAATGATTTTCTGCGCCTCGGGAATCTCGGCGAGAACTACTAAGCTCTCTAGCGAGCTCAAGCGATCGAGCATGGAGACGTTTTTGAATTCTTCTTCGTACCGTTTCGAAATCTCATTTCGCGCATGTGAAAGCAGTGCAGGATCATCCCGATGGCGTGCTGCCGCCCTCGCCAGATGACATTCGCTGTAAAACGCTTTCGTAATTGATGAAAAATCTGAAACAGCTCGTTCAATCAGGTCGCGGCGTCTGTTGCGATTCTCTGCCAATATTTCATTCCGAACTCGGTGTTGGGCGAGGAGGTACGCGGTGAGTAGGCCGACCAAGCCACCGCCTAGTATCTTGATCGCATCGGAGAGAAGAACAAAGAGTTCGGGCGGCATGGGCTCAGGAGGACGCTGGCTGCCGTTCGTTTACGGTTCGACCGGAATCGACTGAAGGCGGACGTCCAGGACCCCGTTTGAAATATTCCGGAGGGATCGCAGCAAGTGCGCGAAGGGCAAATCCGGGTTTAAGGTCCGAGAATTTCGAAACCAGAACGGCGCCGAATGCCGATGCTTGCATATGATCAACTGCAGCTACCTCGCCGAGTCGGGAGATCACTTCTTCGTCTACACGGACATTGAAACTCTTCTTGGCCATGCTCGAAAAGTGTAGAAATTTCTTGCACCTAGCAATAAACTGCTGCAAGACACTCGCAATCAGCATCTTCGGAAGCCCTGTTTATTGTGCGTTACGCAGGGTAGGATTCGACCGGAAAGATTCTGGCCGAATAACTGAGCTGCTCAGGCACTCTTTTACCACGGATGGACACAGATTCACACGGATCGATTTCAGGCTAAGGCCGAGACGACTTGCAGCTGTCGGGCGTAAAGCCCGCCTCAAATATCTGCCGCGCGAATCGGGTCGGACTCGCTGAGCGAGAGCGATTGGACGAGACCACAGCGGATCTGTGTCCATCTGTGTTCATCCGTGGTCAAAATTCCGAATCAGGGCGCGATGCCCCAGTGGCTTGTGAACGGATAATAGATGAACAAGGGCCGGCCGACGACGTCTTCGGCTGGGATCGCGCCCCAATAGCGTCCGTCGAGGCTGCTGGCGGAATTATCGCCCATGGCAAAATAATGGTCCTCCGGGACCGTGATGATATCACCCCGGCCCATGTCGCCGACATTCCGGTATCCGGGATATCGGTCGATTTGCTCTGAATTTTTCGCGAACGCATCCGAGCCTTCGATCGGTTCACCATTCCGATACAGCACGGGCGATTTGATCTCCAGCTCGTCACCCGGCACCCCCACCAAACGTTTAATGTAATATTGATCCTTCGGCGCGCCAGGCATCATGGCGTGCAGTCGCGTGAGCTGTTTCGTCCGGAAAACGAAACCGTCGCCGACACTGGGCTTCACAAAATGGTAACTGATGCGATCCACGAAGAGCTGATCCCCCGTCAGGATGTCGAACGACAGGATCCGGTCGCCGGTTCTGGCCCGACGCTCGGTATCGATCACGTATTCGCGTTCGGCCACCAGTTGCACCCGCGGATCGCTGCGTGACGGCCAGCCGTCCTCGTCCGGGAAGAACGTATCGGTGAGCAAACGATCGATGTCGAAATCAGCCGGCACGGTGAATCGCACCGGCGTGGTCCCTACCCGCATTTCGATCTGCTTGAGCTTGGCTGGAATCACGAGCCACTTGCGGCCGCTGACTTCTTTGTGCGGCAGGATGATGCTGATATCACCGCTGGCCGGCGCGTCGATGCGCACGGGTTTGGCGAGTTGCGTCACGAAGCGCACCGCTTGCATCGCGGTCCCGGGTTCGTCGGCCCGATCCTCGAAGGTCTGCGCGGTCATGCCGTTGTAGCTCGGCCACATCGAGTTGGTCGGGATCTTGAACGGCTGCACAAAATACGCGCGGATGCCGAGGATCACGATGGCCGCGACGAGGAAGAACTCGACGTATTCGACCAGCGAGCGCTTCGGGTAGAACGTGCCGCCGGTTTTGCGGAGCACGGCTTCGAGCTGCTCGATCGCTTCCTTGAGTTGCGCGGCGTCGGCCTTGTCGCGAACGAGTTTCTTGAGCTGTTCCTGACCGCGTTGCAGCTCGATCAGGTCGGCCGGCGGCAGGACATCGCGGCGGTAATCCTCCACCTTCTCCGCGAGCTCCAGCCAGTTGCTGGCATGGGATCGCAATTTGCGTTCTTGGGAAGCGAAAGGACCAAACACGATGAAGGAGAATTAAAGGCGGCGGATCAATGAGATGCCCACGAAACATACGAAAAGACACGAAAGAAAACCGAGGTTCGGACCTTTTCGTGTGCTTTCGTGTATTTCGTGGGCCATCAGCACGCTCAGTTTTTGAGGACTTGGATGAAGGCGTCGGGCGGGATGGAGACTTTGCCGATGAGCTTCATCTTCTTCTTACCCTCTTTCTGCTTTTCGAGCAGCTTGCGCTTACGGGAGATGTCGCCGCCGTAGCACTTGGCGGTCACGTCCTTGCGCATGACGCGGACGTTTTCGCGGGCGATGACGTTGCCGCCGATGGCCGCCTGAATGGCGACCTTGAACATCTGCGGCGGAATGATGTCGGCCAGCTTTTCGCAGAGCTCCCTGCCCTTTCCTGCCGCTTTTTCGCGATGCACGATACTCGAGAACGCGTCGACCGGCTCACCGTTGATGAGGATATCCATCTTCACGAGGTCGCTTTCCCGGTATTCGCCCAGCTCGTAGTCCATCGAGCCGTAGCCGCGGGTGATGCTCTTCAGCCGGTCGTTGAAATCGACCAGGATTTCATTGAGCGGCAGGGTGCAGGTGAGCATGACGCGGGTGGCGTCGAGGGTGTCGGTGTGGTCGATCGAACCGCGCTTTTCCATTACCAGGGACATGATGTCGCCCATCGCCGTATTCGGAATATGGATCGAGGCCTGGATGGTCGGCTCGCGAATCTCGTTGATCGAGCTGGGGTCCGGCAGCATGACCGGATTGTCGACCAGGATCATGTCACCACCCGCTGGATACACGTGGTAAACCACGCTGGGGTAGGTTGAGATGATCTCCACGTCGTGCTCGCGGCGGATACGCTCCTGGATGATCTCCATGTGCAACAGGCCGAGGAAGCCGCAGCGGAAGCCGAAGCCAAGCGCGAGCGAGCTCTCCGACTGATACACGAAGGCGGCGTCGTTGAGGCGCAGACGGCCGAGCGCAGCCTTGAGTTTTTCGTAGTCGTTGGATTCGAGCGGATAGATGCCGCAGAAGACCATCGGTCGCACCTCCTGATAACCCGGTAGCATCTCGGTGGCGGGTTTGATCGCGGTGGTGATGGTGTCGCCGGTGTTGATCTCGGCGGTGTCCTTGATGGTGGAAACGATGTAGCCCACGTCACCGGCATCGAGCGACGGCTTCTTGGTCATCTTCGGGGTGAAGACGCCGACCTCTTTGATTTCGCTCTTCAGTCCCGTGCTCATGAGCTGCAGGTTTTCACCGGGCTTGAGGCTGCCGGAAAAGACGCGGGTGTAGGCGATGACCCCGCGGTAGGCGTCGTAGAGCGAATCGAACACGAGCGCCCGGGTGTGCGGATGGTCGTGCCAGCGCGGCGGCGGGATCTGCTTCACGACGGCTTCGAGGATCTCATCAATGCCGATGCCGGACTTGCCGCTGGCGAGAATCGCCTCCTCGCCCGGGATCATGAGGATGTCCTCGAGCTGCTGCATGCAGAGGTCGAGGTTGGCGCTCGGCAGGTCGATCTTGTTGATGACCGGAATGACCTTGAGGTTCTGTGAGAACGCGAGGTGAGCGTTGGCGACGGTCTGCGCCTCCACGCCTTGGGCGGCATCGATCAGGAGCAAGGCGCCTTCGCAGGCCGCGAGACTGCGCGAGACCTCATAGGAGAAGTCCACGTGGCCCGGTGTATCCATCAGATTGAGCTTATAGATGTGCCCATCCTTGGCCGGATAGTTCATCGTCACCGGATGGCTCTTGATGGTGATGCCGCGCTCGCGCTCGAGGTCCATCGCATCGAGGTGCTGGGCGGTGAGCACGCGTTGCTCAACGGTGCGGGTGTGCTCCAGCAGCCGGTCGGACAAGGTCGTCTTGCCGTGGTCGACGTGGGCGATGATGCAGAAGTTGCGAGTAAGAGATACGTCCATGGAGGGCGTGAAAGGCGTTGGGCGAAGGAGGCTGACCGCGGGCGGTGATCAGCCCTCCAAATCGGCCATCTCGGCGAAGCTGGTGACCGACCAGGCGCGCTCGGTGCGACGTGCGAGTCCGGCGAGCACCCCACCCGGCCCGAGCTCCCAGAAGGAATCGGCGCTGGCGGCGGCGGCGCGCATGCAGTCTTCCCAAAGCACGGAGGAAACAACCTGCTGCTCGAGGGCGGATTTGATGGCGGCGGGATCGCTGATGGCGGCGCCGGTGGTGTTGGTGAACACGGTGAGTTGCGGCGCGTTGAACGGGATGTCGGCGAGGAACGCGGCAAAGCGCTCACGCGCCGGCTCCATCAGGCGGCTGTGGTAGGCGCCGGCGACGTTGAGCGGCATGACGCGCTTCATGCCGGCGGCTTTGCCGGCCTCGACGGCGGCGGCGATTTTGCCCTTTTCGCCGGAGATGATGATCTGGCCCGGGGCGTTGAAGTTGGCGGCCTGCACGTCGTTGGCGGCGCAGAGTTCGGCCACGGCTTCGCGGCTTTCGCCGATGATGGCGGCCATGGAACCGGAGGTGGCCTCGCAGGCTTCCTGCATGAGACGGCCGCGGGCAGCGACGATCCGCAGGCCGGTGGCGAAATCGTAAACGCCGGCGGCGCAGTAGGCGGTCAGTTCGCCGAGGCTGAGGCCGAGCGCCATGGTGACGTCGCTGAGTTTGCCCTGCTCCTGCAGGATAGTGTGCAGCGCCATGCCGTGCACGAAGAGCGCCGGCTGGCAGACCTTGGTCTGGGTCAGCTCTTCGTCCGGACCTTCAAACGAGACCTTGGCGAGGTCCCAGCCCAGCACGTCGGACGCCTCCGCATAGAGAGCCCGCACCGATTCCGATGCGTCGTGGAGAGACTTTCCCATGCCCACTTTTTGGGCACCTTGTCCGGCGAAAAGAAGCGCTGTAGCCATGATGTAAACGATCAGGGCTAGAGTCGCCCCGACATGAAACCAAGCCCTAAAAGCGGTTCAACCGGGGGAAGTATTTTTCGTCGTCGCGAGCGGGTGGCTGCCAAGCCGAAGCGGGCTTTTTTTCCTCACTGTCCGCGGGGTTGCTCAAGGTGGCGGCCGGGGGCTGGTTGCCGAGTTGGATCTCCGTCGCCATGGGTTGCAAAGTGTTGGCGCTGGCCGGACCGGGGTCGTTGAGGCCGGGCACGGTGAATGCCGGCTCCCGCTCGCCCCCACCGGTCCCACCGAGAGAAAAATCCTGCCAGTCCGCCAAAAACGGGTTGGCCGTTTCCCGGGGATCGCCGACACGGCGGGTGGACGTGCGATGGGCGCCAGGGTTGGCGGAGAGGAAGGCAGCCAGGCCATCGGCTTCCACCACAGCGCGGTCTGCCGCCTTGGCACCAAGTTGAGCGAGCAGGGTCTTTTCCGCGTTGGCTGCCTGGGCGCTGGCTTCATCGGCCATCAATCGCCGACTGTCGGAGCTGAGCCACCCGGCCATGAAGTCGCCGAGGGGATTTTCGCGGACGACCGACTGCTTTCCACCCGAGGGCTCGTTAACCGCAGCGTTATCGCGTCGGTTGGAGTCGTCTTTGCTTTGCATGTCGACGGCCAGCGCGAGCCAATGCTCGGCGGAGCCTGAATCTGGCAGGGATGAATCCGGTTCAGTCGCATCGACCTCGGTCCCCATGATTTCCTCGGCCAACGCCGCCTCGTCGGCGGCCAATTCGCTGCGGCGCATGCCATCGACCAACCAGTTGTCTTTCTCCCATTGCTCGCGCCGCAATTCCTCCAGAGTCTGCGCCGCATCTTCGGAACCATTCTGCGGAACGATGGGAAGGATGGCTTCCGCCGCGGCGGCTTTCTGATCCAGACTGGCGTTGTTCAACAAGCGCGAGGTCGAGAGGTCGCTCGCCGATTGATCGGTGACGATGCCCTTTTCCATGAGCCTGAGGTTCTCCAAGCCCTGCACCGTCGCCGTGACGTTGTCCTTTTTGGCTGGTTCCGCGGCGCGGTGGGTTTGACCACGCAGTCCCGCGCTCAGGCAACACGTCCCCACCAGCGCGGCCAGCGCCGCGCGAAGTCGCGCTTGGCCTGACGGGCCGCTGGGCATGATCAGTTGAAGAAAATACCCTTCAGGTTCATCTCGAGCGCCTGTGGGTTCGGCGAGTAGCGCACGCCGTCGGCCTTGGAGATCTTGCCCTCTTTGATAAGGCGCATGATCTCACGATTAAACGAGAAGCTGTGCGAGTCGGTGCCGGCATCCAGCAGGCTCTGAATCTTGTCGTTCTTCCCTTCGAGAATGAGGTTCTTCACCGTGGCGTCGGCGGCCAGGATCTCATTGGCGGGCACGCGGCCCTCACCCTCGATCGTGGGAATCAGTTTTTGGCAAATGAAGCCGCGCAGCGAACCCGCGATCTGGCGACGGGCCTGGGCGAGTTGCTCCGGCGGGAAAAATTCGAAGAGGCGCGTCAGCGATTGTGCCACCGTGGCGGCGTGCATCGTCGAGAAAACCAAGTGGCCGGTTTCGGCCGCGGAGATGGCGGTCTCAAAGGTTTCCCGGTCACGCATCTCACCGATCAGAATGATGTCCGGATTTTGGCGCAGCACGGCTTTGATCGCCAACTCGAAGTTGGGCACATCGGTGCCGATCTCGCGCTGCTGGAAGACCGATTTGTCGTCGATGAAGGTGTATTCGATCGGATCCTCGATGGTGACGATGTGGCGGTCGAGGTTGCGGTTAATCCAGTTGAGCATCGCCGCCATGGTGGAGCTCTTACCCGAACCGGTGGCGCCGCAGACGAGCAGGATGCCGTCCTTGGCCTGGGCTAGATTGAGCAAGGGTTCGCCGTTGAGGCCGAGTTCCTCAAACTCCGGCACGCGGCTCTTGATGTGGCGAAACACGATGCTCGGCGTGCCGCGCTGGTGGAAGGCGTTGACGCGGAAGCGGCCGACATCTTCGGCCGCGTAGGCGAAGTCGACCTGGTTGTTGTCTTCCCAATTCTGCTTGAAGACGCGCGGCACGTGCTCGTCGACGAAGGCGCGCACCTCCTCGGCGGTGATCGGGTCCATGTCGACGGACTTGAGCTTGCCGGCGAGGCGCACGAAACCGGGCTTGTTGGACTTGATGACGACGTCGCTGACGCCGCTGTCGACCGCGAGTTTGAGCAGGTCGTTGAAAATCTCGGTATGGGGAGTCATGAGAGGAGGCCGCTCCAGAAAAGGGTTGCGGTGGTGCTAAAGTGGCATGGTCTGCTCGGCAAGGTCCATTTCCCTCCCAAGCACCCATGAAGCAACCCAGATTGACCGGCACCATCACCGCATTGGTGACCCCGTTTTCACGAGGTCACGTCGCCCACGACGACCTGCGGAAACTGGTCAAATCGCAGTTGCGGGCCGGCATCAATGGTCTCGTGCCGGTGGGCACGACCGGCGAATCGCCGACGCTCACGCACGAGGAGCACATGGATGTCGTGCGCCTCGTGGTGGAAACCGTCGCGGGCAAGGTGCCGGTCATCGCCGGCACGGGGTCCAACTCGACCACCGAGGCCGTGGCCCTCACCCGTGCCGCGCACGACGCCGGCGCCGATGCCATGCTCGTGGTGGCGCCCTACTACAACAAGCCGAGCCAGCCCGGGTTGGTGGCCCATTTTTCCCAGATCGCCGAAGCGACCGATCGCCCCATCGTGCTCTACTCGATCCCCGGCCGTTGCGGCATCGAGATTGGCGTGAAGACGGTCGAGGCCCTGCGCGCCAAGTATCCACACGTTTGTTACATCAAGGAAGCCGGCGGCTCGGTCGATCGCGTCGACCAATTGAAGGCCGCCCTCGGCCGCGATCTCACGGTATTGAGCGGTGACGACTCGCTCACCCTGCCCTTCATGTCCGTCGGCGCCGAAGGCGTGATCAGCGTCGCGTCCAACCTGCTGCCACGCCAAGTCGGCAAGATGGTCGCCCACGCGGCCGCCAACGATTTCGCCAAGGCCACCAAGCTGCACCGCAAGCTTTACCCGCTGTTCAAAGCCCTGTTCGTCGAACCCAATCCGGTCCCGGTCAAGGTCGCCATGCAACGCGCCGGCATGATCAGCTCGGCCGATGTGCGCCTGCCGCTCTGCCCCCTGTCGGCCGACGGTGACAAGGTGTTGTCTGCCGCCCTCGCCAACCTCTGATTCTGCATTTCCCGTGAGTTCTCCCCGCTTGGTCATCGTGGGCTCCGCTGGTCGCATGGGCCAGGCCCTGCACTCCGCCGCGACAGCCGCTTCCCTCAACGTCGTTGCCTCGCTTGATCAAGGCGACGACCTCGCCGCCGGCATCGCGCAAGGCGACGTCGTGATCGACTTCAGTTTTCACAGCGCGACCGCCGACGTCATCCGCGCCGCGGTCGACCAGCAGAAGGCCCTGGTGGTCGGCACCACCGGTCACAGCGCCGATGAGAAAGCCAGGTTGCTCGAGGCGGCCGCCGCGATTCCGACCGTGTGGGCCGGCAACTACTCTGTCGGCGTCAATCTGCTCTACGCCCTCACCCGTCGCGCGGCCGCAGTCCTGGGCGCCGACTACGATGCCGAGGTCATCGAGATGCACCATCGTTTCAAAAAGGACGCGCCCAGCGGCACCGCCGCGCGCCTGTTGGAAATCATCCTGGAAGAGCGCAAGCTCGGCGCGGAAGCCCTGCGCCACGGCCGCGAAGGCATCACCGGCGAACGCACCTCAACCGAGGTCGGCATTCACGCGCTCCGCGGCGGCGATGTCGTGGGCGAACACACCGCCATGTTTGCCGCCCTCGGCGAACGCATCGAACTGACTCACAAAGCCACCGACCGCGCCATCTTCGCCAAAGGCGCCTTGCGCGCCGCGCAGTGGGTCGTGGACCAGCCCAAGGGCGTCTACGACATGCAGCACGTGCTCGGTCTGCAGTAATCCGCGCCATGATCACCTACCTCGCCGGCACCTTGGTCGAAGCCACCCCGCTCCGCGCGGTCGTGGAAAACAACGGGCTCGGTTACGAGGTCCACATCCCGGTGACCACCGCCGAGCGCCTGCCGCAGGCCGGGGCCACGGTGAAGCTGCACACGCACGTCGTGTATCGCGAGGACTCGCAAACGCTCTACGGCTTCGCCGGCACGGAAGATCGGGACTTTTTTCGTATGCTCATCGAGCACGTGAGTGGTGTGGGGCCCAAGGTTGCGCTCAGCATCATGAGCCGGCTTTCCCTGCCCTTGCTGGAGAATGCCATCCGCGACGGCGATGTTGCGACCCTCGCCAAGTGCCCGGGCATCGGAAAAAAGACGGCCGAGCGTCTGGTCGTCGAACTCCGCAATCGCCTGGGTGCCGCGAAATCGGCGCCCTCGCCCGTTGCCGGAGGTTCCGCCAGCGAGGCCGCGGCGTCCCCCGTCGGAAGCTCCGTGGCCGACGCCGTGGCGGCATTGACGGTGCTCGGCTACAAGACTGCCGATGCGGACAAGGCCGTGCGTCAGGCCATGGTCGCCTTGGGCGGCACGCCCACGACCGAGCAACTGATCAAAAAGGCTCTGGGGCGCTAAGCCATCCCCCTCCAAGTGGCTGCGAGCGTAGGCGAGTGGTTGGTAAACCACCGCGGAGACGCCCGCAAAAAAGCCACGCCGCTTGGGCGTGGCTTCGAAGTGAGGGACTGCGTTCGAGCGTCTTAGCGCTGGAACTGGAAGGCGGCCGATTCGGACAACGGCGGCGTGTCATCCAATCCTGGATACGGATAGGAGAACGCCGGCAGGTTGCGCACTTCCATGGGCGATGCGGTGCGAAACTCGAGTGTATCCACCCGCACCGGGCGGATCGGTTCGAACTGCACCTGCGCCATCCATGCAAACGGATCTTCCGTCGCGCTCGGGTTGGCGAGGCGCAGGCCGTTGCCATTGTCACCCGATTCGAGCACGAGCACCGTGCGATAGTCGGTGGAATCGGTGCCGGCAAAGGCCAAGGCGGCATTGTCGTCGGGACCGATGGCCAGCGTTGGCGTCGGGTTGACCGTGGCGACCTCAGCGGTGGCGGGCGAAACCGTTTCGGTGTCCTGCGCGGTTTGCACCGTTCCGGTGTAGACGCCGAAGGCCAGCGCGGCTGCGGCCATGCCGCTGAGGGCTCCCCAGCCCCAGCCGGAACGGGGGCGAGACTCACGGCGGGCAGCCGGCGCCACCGGAGAGGCGGCCGGAAAGGCCACCACCTCGGCTTCGTCTTCGCGCCGGGCGGCCGCGAGAATCGCATCGAGTTTGGGCCTCGGCGCGCTCTGGACGTCGTTGGCGAGCAGGTGTTCGCAGGCCCGCTGAATCTTGCAATACTGAGCGTAGGTTGCCTGGCGCTCAGGACTGGCAGCGATGGCCTCTTCGATCTCCTGGATCTCGGGACCGCTGAGTTCGCGGTCGATGTAGAGATTCAGCAATTCGATGAATCGTTCGTTGGTCATTGAAAGTCCTCCCCGAGTTTGCTGCGCAGGCTTTCACGAGCCCGCGCGATGCGGCTTTTGACCGTGCCGATGGAGATGTCGAGGATCTCGGCGATCTCCTCGTAGGTCAGGTTTTTCACGTTTCTTAGGATGAGTATTTCCCGGTGTTTCGGGCTAAGTTTTTCCATGCCGGCGGCAATGCCGTCGACAAGCTCTTGAGTGACCGTCGCATCCTCCGGGGTTTCCGCCTCGGTGACGAAAATTTCGGAAAGCGGCGTGCTGTTGTCGTCGCCCACGGGTTGGTCGAAGGAGATGGTCTTGTCGCGCTTGCGGCGCCACCAATACCAGTAGCGGTTGCGCGCGAGGTTGGTGGCAATCTGGTAAAGCCAGGTCGAAAAAGCGGAGTCGCCGCGAAAGTTCACGAGGCCGCGGTGGGCGCGAATGAAGGCATCCTGCGTCACCTCTTCAGCATCCTGCGGATTGCGCAGAAGCTGATGAACCATTGCGTAAATTCGATCCCAATAGCGACTTACCATTTCCTCAAACGCGGACTGGTCCCCGTTTTTGAAACGGAGCACGAGCGCGTGGTCGAGGGCGACTTCTTGAGCTTTGCTGGCAGACATGGAGTTTACGGGGTTCAGACGCTCCGATGGGTCATTTGTTCCCGTGCTCATATCAGGTTCTTTTACGCCGATTCCGGACTTGCGTTGGTTGGGGTTAATTTCTGCGCCACAGCAGCTTGAGACATTAAAGTCCGACCTGGTTCAAAAACTTCTTGCCACCTTCCCGAGGCGAAACGTATTCGGTTCTTTTCGGCGACGGGTTGATAGCTCAATCGGTAGAGCAGTTGACTTTTAATCAATAGGTTCAGGGTTCGAGTCCCTGTCAACCCACCACCGTAGCGGCGGAAGTGAGGACATCTCCTGATGGCATCTCGCAGCGATTTAGGGTCAAGTATGGCCCCATCGGTCCGAAGGACGAATTGCTTTACGATTGCGTAATTTCTGCCAGCTGCCCTCTTACGACATTTTAGATACTCCAAATGAAACGCCTCATCATCATCGAAGATCAGACCGCCATTCGCGAAATGCTGGTCGAGATTCTCCGCACCGAACCAGGTTATGACCTCATCGGGGAGAGCGGCGATGGCCACACGGCCTTGGCGCTTTGTTTGGAAAAGAAGCCGGATCTGCTCGTGCTCGACGCCAAACTTCCGGGGCTGAACGGCGTCGATCTTCTGCGCCGCTTGGTCAAGCAATTGCCGAACATCCGCGTCCTCGTGTTTTCCGGCTACGAGAATCCGGTCCTCGTGCGGGAAATGTTGGAGGCGGGCGCCCACGGATTTGTGGAGAAGACCGCCGGCCTGCTTGAGTTCAAAAAGGGCCTCGAAACCGTCGCCAATGGCGGCACCTACTTTGGCCCCGCGGTGGCCGCCCTCCTCCGCAACGTCGTCGCCAATCCCGCTGCCAGTTCGACCGCCGACTTCCTCACCGATCGCGAACGCGAGATCCTTCAGCTCGTGGCCGAGAGCCACAGCACCAAGGAGATCGCCCTCAAGCTCGGCATCAGTGTGAAGACCGTCGACAACCACCGCACCAATTTGATGCGGAAGCTGAATCTTCACGACGTCGCCAGTCTTACGCGCTACGCGGTGGAGATCGGACTTATCGAGTCCAAAACAACGCTCTGAGCGTCGCGACTTCTCCCTCTACTTTGGCCGCCTCGACCCAGGCGGCCTTTTTTTGCCCTCAGGCTTCGGCGGCCACGCACGCGCGCCAGCGCCGTTCCAGCAAACCTAGCACCGCCGGCCCTTCGCCCAATAGCGAGGTGAAGCGGAGTTGCACGTGCGGGGAGTCTGCCAAGGCCGTCGCGCAAATCTCCGCGATGTCACCTCCGGGACCGGCATGTCGTCCGGCCTGCAGGAACTGCAATGCGATGACGATTTCCTCCGCCCCCGCCGCCACTGCTTCGACAAGTGCGCGCTCCAGCAAGGGCTCGTTGAAGGCATACGACGCGCCGGGACGGCGTTCCATCGATGCGGCCGTGACCGGCACGCGGCTCGCCTGCAACCCTGCCTCCAGGCGCGTTGCGATCAAATCCCGCACGGCCGTCACGGCCGGCAACGGACTCCCGTGGTCGACCATGATCACGTGTCGCCTCGGGGCACCGTCGCCCGCCTTCAGCGATTCGATCGATTGCCGCATCTCCTCCGCAATCTCGTCAGCGGAATCGTCCGTCGGCAGCACCAGCGGATCGGCCAACCGCACCGCCAACAAGGGATGCGCGGCGCGGATCGAAGCCAGGCGCTCCGGCACGTAGCCTGTGAGGGCTCCGCTTGGTCCGAAGAACAACGGCAGCAATACTGCTTCGCGTCCACCCACCGCCGCGAAGTGTTGCAGCGCCGGCTCCAGCAGCTCCGCCGGTTTACCATCAAGTTCCGCGGCCGCCACTCCGCTCGAATGCAACAGCGAGACCGGCTTCACCGCCGACGCCAAACGATCCTGCAAACGTCGGGCAATGCGCCGCAGGCTCAAGGTCGACGCCGCGCGCAGCGAACCGTTGTCGAAAAGAAACGTGAGTGAAGGGTCAAAGTCTGCCACGCTGCCGTTAAATAACTTGCGGAGCTAAAATCGATAACCGATAAGGTCAAAAACACTGCCCCTTTCCCGTCTCATGAGCCACTTTGCCAAGAAATTCCTCCTCGTTCTCACCGTCGCAACCCTCGCTCTCACGGGCTGCACGAAGAAGCCGGTTCGGCCGGATCCCAGCTCCACGGCGATGGGCATGCAGGGCGCGGGGAACAACGCGGCCTACAATGATTCCCTGCTGAACCAGGGCATCGATACGGGAGGCATGGGTTCGTTGGTTGATGACCCGAATAGCGAGCTGACCTTGCGCGGTGACGGCTACTACGAGGATGATCAAATGATCAGAGGCCTGCTTGAGCCGGTCTACTTCGACTTTGATCAGAGCGGCATCAAGACCTCCGAGCGCATCAAGCTCGAGGCCGCCATCGATTACCTCAACGCCAACCCGCAGCACCGCCTCCTCCTCGAAGGGCACTGCGACTGGAAAGGCACCGCCGAATACAACCTCGGTCTCGGTGACCGCCGCTCCGGCTCCGCCCGTCAGTTCCTCGAAACCGCCGGTGTCGCCGCCTCCCGCCTCGAAACCGCCTCCAAGGGCGACCTCGAAGCCGTTGAGAACGCCAGCGACTCCCAGATGGCTCAGGATCGCCGCGTCGAGCTGATCATTCTGAAGCAGTAACGCGGCCTCGCCCTCCCCTTTCAGCAGAACGCCCGGTTCCTCGCGGACCGGGCGTTCGTGTTTGTGACTGGGTTCCTCCTTCAACTGCGGCCCGGCACATGCACCGGCCCTACACAAGCGCGCGGCTCGCCTTGCTGTAGCCGGGGTCGTCGACCCCGGTGGTGACGTGGTGACCGCCAATCCGTCGTGACCGGGGTCACCGACCCCGGCTACAGGAACTGGCGCATCTCACCGGCCTGCGAGCTTCCGCAGGACGCGCTGACTCACCTCCATGCCACGCTGCATGACTTTGAGGTTAAAGGACTCGTTGGGCGCGTGCAGGTTGTCCTCCGGCAGGAAGAGACCAAACATCACCGAATCCAAACCGAGCACCCGCTTGATGGCGGCGATGATCGGCACGCTGCCGCCTTCGCGCAGGTAAAGCGGGGCCTTGCCGAAGACCTGCTTCACCGCCTCGTCGGTCGCACGAAACGCGTCGGCGAGCACCGGTGATTGATCCGCCGGCGTATTCGGTCGATCCGGCGGCACGACCACGTAGGCGCTGCCTTGATGTTGGTCGATGATGCGGTAGCTCACATCCTTGGGCATCCGTTCGGCCACCGTGGCATAAAGCAGCTCGCGAATCTTGTCGGGGTCTTGGTTCGCCACCAGCCGGCAGCTCACCTTCACCATCGCCTTGCTCGGGATGACGGTCTTCGACCCCTCCCCTTGGTAGCCGCCGCCGATGCCGTTGAAATCAAGGGTCGGCATGAAGCGAATGGCTTCGAACGGACCGAAATCTTTCACGGTGTAGAAGTCAGGAATACCGAGGAATTTTTTATACGCCTCGGTGTCGCTGCCATACTTCTTCAGTTCGTCGCGTTCCCATTGTTCGACGTCCAACACATCGTCGTAGAAACCGGGCACATTGACGCGTCCGTCGGCGTCGTGCAGCGAGGCGCAAAATTCGGTCAGCGCCTGAATCGGGTTGCGCAACACACCGCCATGCAATCCGGAATGCAGGTCGGACTTGGCGGTCGTGACTTCGAGGTCGAAGAGCACGAGACCGCGCAAGCCGCAGGTGATGACCACTTGGTCTTCGGTGGGGATGCCGGTGTCGGAGAGGAACACAAAATCTGCTTCGCCGAGTCGTTCGCGGTGCGCCTGCAGAAAACCTTCAAAGCTCGGGCTCCCCATCTCCTCTTCACCCTCGACCATGAAGGTAATGCGCAGCGGTAGATCGGGCTCCTGTTCCAGCAGCGACGCCACCGCGGCGATGTGGGTCATCAGCGGGCCCTTGTTGTCGGCCGTGCCGCGGCCGTAGAGCCGACCATCGCGCTCCGTCGGTTCGAAAGCGGGCGTTTCCCAAAGGTTGAGCGGGTCCGCCGGTTGCACGTCGTAGTGACCGTAGATGATCACATGCGGCCAAGCCGGATCGCCGCCGCGGCTGGCCAGCACGACCGGATGCAAGGGCGTCTTCACCACCTCGACCTCAAAACCGATCGAGGTGAAGAGCTCGTGCAGAAAGCCTTGAGCGCCTTGCATACCCTCGGCGAAAGCCGAGTCGGCGGACACGCTTTGGTGCCGGATGAATTCCTTCAGTTTTTCGACGGGATCAAACATGCCGTCGACGCTGACGCATCGCTTCGCGAGCGGCTAGGAGAATTCGCTTCAGCCCACACGCTCACGCACGCAGACCCGGGTCGGCCGATCACTGGACCTGGCGGTCGCGGTCAGGGCGCGCCAATTTCGCGCTCCGCCAGGGGGGCAATCTCACCCTCTCCCATGGCCGCGTCGTCATACTTCTTTTTCGCCTGCTCGTAGAGCGGCACATATCGCGGCGCCAGTTCGCGCAAATTTTTGATTCGCGTCTCGTTTGACGGGTGCGTCGAAAGCCACTCGGGCGGTCGGGCTTTGCCCTCGTTGGCGGTCTGCATCCGCTGCCAGAACGAAATGGCCGCGCGCGGGTCGTAACCCGCCCCGGCCGCAAACTTCAGGCCAACGGCATCGGCCTCGGATTCGTGCAGACGGGAATACGGCAACATCACGCCGAGCGCTGTGCCCACGCCGAGCGCTGCGCGGACCATATTCCGCTTCTCCGGATCCACGTCCTTCGCTTCCATGGTGACTTCCGACAACACGGTCGCACCGGCCGCCATCATTTGCTGCGACATGCGTTCGCCGCTATGCCGGGAGGTCACGTGAGCAATCTCGTGCCCCATCACCGCTGCCAGCTGATCATCGGTTTCAGCCAGTTTCAGGATGCCCGTGTAGACTCCGACCTTCCCGCCGGGCAAGGCGAACGCGTTGAGCTCTTCCGACTCGAAAACCACGAACTCCCATTTGGCGTTGGGCAGGGAGCGACCCACACTGGCGGCGATGCGTTTGCCGACACGGGCGACCCGGTCGTTGAGCATCGGATTCTGCGAAACCGTTTCCTCCTCCTTGATTTGCGCAAAGGCCGCCAAGCCCATTTGGGCTTCTTGATCGGCCGACGTGAGCAAGAGTTGCCGCCGCCCGGTTTCAGGCACGGTCGAGCAGCCTGAGAGCAGCAACAGCGCGGACGCAAATACCGTGAGCAGACGAAGCGAGAACATGGGCATACGGATAAAAAAAATGCGTGAGGCACGCAATGCCTCACGCAAATCGATGACCACAAATTTGTGGCTTGGTTCTTAGTGCTTAAAGTGGCGGATGCCGGTGAAGACCATCGCCATGTCGCGCTCATCGGCGGCGGCGATCACCTCGGCGTCGCGCACCGAACCACCCGGCTGGATGGCGCAGGTTGCACCGGCGTCGGCCGCGGCGATCAAGCCGTCCGCAAAGGGGAACAAGGCTTCACTGGCGACGACCGAGCCTTTGAGGTCGAGTCCGGCCTCGCCGGCCTTCCACACCGCGATGCGCGAGCTGTCAACACGGGCCATTTGCCCGGCACCGACGCCGAGGGTGCGCTCGCCTTTGCAGTAGACAATGGAGTTGGACTTCACGTGTTTGCCGATCTTCCAACCAAACATCATCGAGGCCCATTCTTCGGCGGTGGGCTGACGCTTGGTGACCACCTTGAACTCGGCCTGCTTGCCCAGGGTGCGGTCGCGATCCTGCAGCAGCACGCCACCGATCACTGAGCGCACCTCCTGCAGCGAATCGGCGCCGATACCGTCCTTGGCGATCATGAGGCGCAGGTTCTTTTTCTTCGCGAAGATTTCCAGCGCCTCATCGCTGAAGCGCGGGGCGATGATCACTTCCGTGAAGATGCCGGCGATCGTCGCGGCCAGCTCCGGTCCCATCGTTTGGTTCACGATGATGATGCCGCCAAACGGGGCCTGACGATCCGTCGCGAAAGCGTGCTCCCAAGCCTCCTCGAGGGTGTCCGCGCTCGCCACGCCGCAGGGATTGGTGTGCTTGAGGATGGCGACGGTCGGACGCTCGAACTCGCCGATCAAGTAGGCGGCCGAGGTGATGTCCAAAATGTTATTGTAGCTGAGTGCCTTGCCCTGGAGCTGCTCGAAGTGGTCGTGGAAGGTGCCGTAGAGCGCGGCCTTCTGATGCGGATTCTCCCCGTAGCGCAGCTCCTGCGCCTTGGTCAGGTCGAGCGATAGCTTCTTGGGGAAGCCGCTCAATGCCTCCAGGTCGGGCTCGTCGGCGTTGGCCTCGAGGTAGGCCGAGATCGCCGCGTCGTAGCTGGCGGTGCGCTGGAAGACCTTGAGCGCCAGCTTGCGGCGCAGCGGGCGGATCTTGGCGTCGTCGCCGAGCGCCTCGATCACCGCGCCGTAATCGGCCGGGTCGCACACGACGGTGACCGCTTCGTGGTTCTTGGCCGCACTGCGCAGCATGGACGGGCCGCCGATGTCGATGTTCTCGATCGCCTCTTCGCGGGAGACGTCGGGCTTCGCGACCGTGGCTTCGAACGGATAGAGGTTGACCACCACCAGGTCGATCAGAGCGATGTCGTTGGCCTTCGCTGCGTCGAGGTGGTCGGCCTTGTCGCGGCGACACAACAGTCCGCCGTGAATCTTCGGGTGCAGGGTCTTCACGCGGCCTTCCATCATTTCCGGGAAGCCGGTGTGCTCGCTCACCTCGGTGACCGGCAGGCCCTTCTCGGCCAGCAGGCGGGCGGTGCCGCCCGTCGACAGCAAGCGATAGCCGTGCTGCTCCACCAAGGCGGTGGCGAAGTCCGCCAGACCGCTTTTGTCACTCACCGATAGTAGGGCCAATTTTTCCATGGAAACGCCGTTCTGCGCCCCGGCCAAATTGAGGGCAAGAACGGAGTGCCCGCGCGGCGCTTTCGCCGCCAAGAAGCCCTACCCGGGCAGCACCAAATGTTCGTGAAACCAATGGTGCACCGTCGCGTCGCCGCGGAGAATGGTGAGCACGCCGAGCAGAATCAGCACCGCGCCGGCCGCCTGCATGAGCCACGCCCGGCGTTCCGCCCCGAGCTTGGGCAACAGCCACGCCGTCGCGGCGAGCCCCGGCAGCGTGGCCAGGCTGAAGAGTAGGCCGCCGGCCACCACCGTTTCCACGGAGCGGGTCGCGACGAGGTAGAGCAAGGCAGCCCAGGACAGTCCACAGGGCAGAAATCCGTTCAACCAACCGATCAAGAGTCCCTTGAAGGGCGACTGGCTTTGGCCCAATCCTGCCAGCACCCCGCAGGCTCGCGACCCTTGCCACCAACGCTGAACGCCTTGTGGCAAACGACGGCCCAACAATTGCGCGGCGCCCAGTGCCACCATCAACAGCCCGACGGTCCAGCCAAGCGCGTTCCGCACGACATCGACCGGTGCGCGCGTCTCGATCAGTCGCATCGCGGCCAGCACGGCGATGCCCACGAACACGTAGGCGATGCCTTTGCCGAGTTGATAGGCCAGTTGTCGGGACCACCAAACCGCGCGACCGCCTCCTCCCGTGCCGGCCGCCAGCGCGAACGCACCACACATGCCGATGCAGTGACCGGTCCCGAGCAGGGCCAGCAACACTACATGGAGCAAATCGGCGGCGAACATCCCGCGCACCTTCGCCTGAGCACGGCCCGGCGCAATGGAAATCCGGAATGCGAATGCCGGTTGCATCACCGCCTCCGCTCCATCCATTTGGAAAGGTGCCCTCTTCGCAGGAACTTCCCGGACTCACCGCTCGCCTTGATCGATTGGTTTATCATCACGGCGGCTCCAGCCTGCCGCCCGATAAGCCGCACGCCTTCGTCTACTTTGTGACCATCCGCAACGAGTCCGACCGCACGGTCAAACTACTCGGTCGGAAGTGGCTGGTGGAACAGGCCGATGGCGAACGCCTCGTGATCGAGGGCGACAAGATCGTCGGGGAAACCCCGCGCCTCGCTCCCGGCGAATCGTTTTCCTACAACAGCTACCACGTCACCGGCTGCAACGCCCGCGTGGTCGGCAGTTTTCATGGTCAGGACGATGCAGGGAACCGCATCCACGTGATCCTCCCGCCGTTCGACATGGCGATTCCCGCGGCCGAATAGCCCTCCCCCGCTCAACTTGTGGTCTTGCACCCCGGCGGCGCATGGCTCTCGTTGATCCTTTACGGCATGAAATTACTCGACCTCAACCGCCACGGCGGCATCGGCGCCAATGCGCTCTTCGTCCAACTCGGCGGTGTTAACCTTCTCATCGACAGCGGCTTGCACCCCAAGCATGTGGGGCGGGCCGCCATGCCCGACTTCGGAAAAATCCGCGGCCAACGCGTCGACCTCATCCTCATCACCCACTGCCACCTGGACCACATTGGCTCGCTGCCGGTCGCCATGCGGGAATTTCCAGACGCTCCGGTGGTCATGTCGGCCTCCAGCCGCCTGCTCATTGAGCGCATGCTGCACAACTCGGCCAACGTCATGAAGCGGCAGAAAGAGGAAGCCGACATTCCGGAGTATCCGCTCTTCACCCACGATGAGATCGACCGCTGCGCCCGGCGCATGATCGGCCTCAACTTCGGCATGGCCAAAACCTTCGCCGGCCTGAACCCGAAGGACGAAATCGAGCTCGTCCTGCACCCGGCGGGCCACGTCGCCGGCGCCGCCGCCGTCGAACTGCGCCACAAGCACCGCGCGATCTTTTTCACCGGCGACGTGCTCTTCGACGATCTGCGCACGCTGCAAGGCGCGCGTTTTCCGACCGGCCACTTCGACACCGTGGTCACCGAAACCACCCGCGGTCTCACCGAGCGCCCTGCCGGCCAGGAACGTGTGCACGAGGTCGATCGCCTGATCAAGTCGATCAACGACACCATCGGCCGCGGCGGTTCCTTCCTGTTGCCGGTCTTCGCGCTCGGCCGCATGCAGGAGATCCTCACCATCCTGCACGACGCCCGCCGTTTCGGCAAACTGGTCGATTGCCCGATCATCGGCACCGGTCTTGGCCTCGACCTCTGCGACTACTTTGACGAGGTGCGTCGCAAGACCGGCCACGTGCAGTTCAACCGCTCCATTCTCAAGGAGCTGAAACTCAAGTCCCTGCCCCGCAAACTCACCCCCGGCAAGGACCCCGAGCGCAACGGCCTCTACATCGTGAGCTCCGGCATGATGGTGGAAAACACCCCGAGCTACACCCTTGCCTCCGGTCTGCTCGGCCACCACCGCAACACCATTGGCTTCGTGGGCTACTGCGACCCCGATACCCCGGGCGGCGCGCTCATGGCCAGCAAACCCGGCGATGACTTCATCTTCGAAACCCTGCATGTGCGCACCCGGGTGAAAGCCCGCGTCGAACGCTTCGAGCTCAGCGGTCACGCCGAGCGCGAGGAGTTGCTCGAGTTCGCCCTGCAGGCCACGCCTCGCGCGATCGTGCTCACCCATGGTGACCCCGAAGCCCGCCAGTGGTTTGCCCGGCAAATCGCCGAGCGCGACGAAAAGATCAGCGTGCTCGATCCCACCCCCGGCGAGACCTACCAGGTCTGATCGGCGGCGGGGGATCACCGTGCATGGTCGACAATGTGGCGCACCAACTCTGCCCGCGTCTCCATGTGCGGGTTGTGCCCGGCGCCGGCGATGATCTCCACCGCCGCGCGCGGAAAATGCCGCGAGATCGCCGCCAGGTCGCCGGCGCTCACGTAGCGTGATTTTCCGCCGGTGACGAAGAGCGTCGGGCCGTCGAACGATTCCTGCTCGCCGAGCGGATTCTTTTCCAGTGTCGGCAAGGCCGACGTGATCGCCGGCAGGTTGATCGACCAGCGCCAACCGCTGCCGGATTCATCGCGCTCGAGATTCGTGGTGAGAAATTTCCGCATGCCCCAATCCGGCACCCGCGACTCCATTTTCATTTCCGCATCCGCGCGGGATCGCAGCTCGCTCAGTCGCAACTCATGCATCGCCGCAAACTCCGCACGGTGACCATGCGACAGGTAGTCCTTGGGCGCGATGTCGACCACCACCAGCCGCCGCACGCGCTCGGGATGCCGGCAGGCCAAGACCATACCGAGTTTGCCGCCCATGCTGTGCCCTACGATCTCCGCCGCGGCCAAGCCACGCGCGTCCATCCACGCGAGCACGTCCGCGGCCATGGCTTCGTAATCCATCGGCCCCGCGTGCGGCGACTTGCCGTGGTTGCGCAGATCCAAGGCGTGCACCTGCCAGCCCTGGGCCGCCAAGTCCGCGCCGGCGCTCAGCCAGTTGCGCGAGGACCCCAACATCCCGTGCAGCACCAGCATCGGCGCACCGCCCTCCCCGCCCAAGTCTCTGGAAAATAGCTCAACCACGAATCAACACAGATGAACCCAGACCCGATTTGAAAAGCCGGAAGTTCCCCGGGGGCGTAGCCTTCCGTTCTCATCGGTGTCCATCCGTGGTTAAAAAAACACGTGAACTCCGCGCGTTTCGTGGTTTCGCTCCGTCGCTCATGTGTGCCGCCAAGAAGCTTACCCCGATGATGCAGCAGTATTTCGAGGTGAAGCGCGGACTGCCCAAAGGGACGCTGCTTCTCTTCCGTCTCGGCGACTTTTATGAGATCTTCTACGACGACGCGAAGATCGCCTCACAGGTCTGCGGACTCACCCTGACCAAACGCCAGGACTACCCGATGGCGGGCGTGCCGCACCACGCGATCGACAACTACGTGCCCAAGCTGCTCGCCGCCGGCCACAAGGTCGCGATCTGCGACCAGGCCGAACCCGCCCAGGCCGGCAAACTGGTCAAGCGCGCCCTCACCCGTATCCTTTCGCCCGGCACCACGCTCGCCGCCAACCAGCTCGACGAATCGCGCAACCACTACCTCTGCGCACTGCATCGCGATAAACACGGTCTCCACGCCGCGTGGCTTGATCTCTCCACCGGCGAGTTTCAGCTCGCCACCGACCGTCAGGTCAACGACCTGCTGCCCGTCCTCACCGCCCTCGAACCGGCCGAACTCCTCCTCATTGAAGGCGACGCCGACAAGTGGCGCCACGCCCCGCATGACGACGTCGATGGCCATGCGCTCGGCGACTTCTGCCACGGCCGCCTCATCACCGAGTTGCCCGGCTATCATTTTGAAACCGCCGGCGGTGCGCGCACCGTGCTCGACGCGCTGGGCGTGCTCAACCTCGAGGGTTTCGGTCTCGACGAAAAACACCCCGGACTCGGTCCGGCCGGTGCGCTCGTTTATTACGCCACCGAAAACCTCTGCGCCAAACCGGAGAACCTGCGCGGCCTGCGCGAATACCGCAGTGCGGCCACCCTGCTCATCGACCCGGCGACCCTGCGCAACCTCGAGATTTTCCAGTCCTCGCGCGGCACGCGCCAAGGTTCCCTGCTGCACGCCATCAACCGCACCTCAACCGCCGCCGGCGCTCGTTTGCTCGAGCGTTGGTTAAGCGCCCCCAGCCTCGACCTCACCGAGATTCGCCGGCGCTCCGCCACCGTCGGCGAGCTCTTGGCCGAACCGATGTTGCTCGGTGAGCTGCGCGAAACCCTCGGGTCCGTGCGCGACATTCCGCGCATCCTCGGTCGCCTGCAAAACCGCCTGCGTAATCCGCGCGAACTCGGTGGCATCCGCGACACGCTGCTGCAGGTGCCCGACGTGCACCGCCTACTCGCCGACTTCGGCCAAACCCTCGGCGCCGACTATCCCGCGCGCATCGCCGAGCTCCCCGATCTGCGCGACTTGTTGCAACGCGCCCTCGCCGATGAAATGCCCAACGATATCGCCGAGGGCGGCGCCATTCGCGAGGGTTTCGACGCCGAACTCGACCGCATTCGCGCGCTCACCCGTGACAACAAAACCTGGCTTTCCGAACTCGAAACCGCCGAACAGGCGCGCACCGGCATCAAGAGCCTGAAGGTCAAATACACCGGCAACTTCGGCTATTACATCGAGGTCACCAAGGCCAACCTGAAGCTGGTGCCCGACAACTACATCCGCCGCCAGACCACGGTGAACGCGGAACGTTTTATCACCGATGAGCTCAAGCAGAAGGAAAAGGAAATCCTGCACGCGGAGGACAACGCCCTCGCCCGCGAGCGCGAACTTTTCGGCGAACTCATCACCGCCATCCTCGACGAATCTGTCGCCCTCAGTCACACCGCCGACGCCCTCGCTGAACTCGACGTGCTCGCCGGCTGGGCGGTGCTCGCTCGCGAATGGGACTACCGCCAACCCGAGCTTGATGACAGCGACGTGCTCGAGATCACCGAGGGCCGCCACCCGGTTGTGGAACAGATGCTCAAGGCGCCGGACACCGCGGTCATTCGCGGCAACCAAAGCTTCGTGCCCAACGACACGATCCTATCCTCCTCCGGTGAACAGCTCGCCCTCATCACCGGCCCCAACATGGCCGGTAAATCGACCTACATCCGCCAGGTCGCGCTCATTACCCTGTTGGCCGAAATCGGCTGCTGGGTGCCGGCCGCCAAATGCCGCATCGGCCTGGTCGACCGCATCTTCTCCCGCGTCGGTGCCAGCGACGACCTCGCGCGCGGCAACTCAACCTTCATGGTCGAGATGAACGAGACCGCGAATATCCTCAACAACGCCACGAACCAGTCGCTCATCATCCTCGATGAAATCGGTCGCGGCACCTCAACCTACGACGGGCTTTCGATCGCCTGGGCCGTTGTCGAGCACCTGCATGGCACCGCCGAGGCCGGCCCGCGCACCCTTTTCGCCACGCACTACCAGGAGCTCACCCAGCTCGACAAACACCTGTCACGACTCCGCAACTACAGCGTCGCGGTGAAGGAATGGAACGACGAGATCATCTTCGTCCACCGCATCCAACCCGGCGCCGCTGATCGCAGCTACGGCATTCAAGTCGCGCGTCTTGCCGGTTTGCCGCCGGCCGTCATCGATCGCGCCAAATCGATCCTGGGTAAACTTGAGTCCGACGACACCAGCGTCGAACTCACCGCGCCGCAGGCGAAACCGCGCAAGAAGATCTCGGTGAAACCCGCCGACGACTCCCAGCTCAGCTTGCTATGAGCGAAGAAGCTCCAGCGCTCCTCCCGCGTCGCATGAGTCATCCGGTGGTCGCCGGCCCGCAGGCCCTGTCGCTGTCGGCGAGCGATCCCGCCCTGCGCCTCCCGGTCGAACAGCACCGCGGTCGGGTCACCCTCACCCTCCCACCGGAAGCCGCCAACTTTGCCGACCTGCAGTGGCGCCAAAACGGCCTCGCCCTGCCGGACCAGCACGGCCCGAGTCTGCGCCTCGCCGACCTCTCACTCGACGACACCGATAGCTACCACGCCACCTGGACCGATGCGTCGGGTAAGACCTGTTCCTCGCAAGGTGCGATCATCGTCGTTTACCCGGGCCACACCCTGGCCAACCACTCCGCACGCGGATTCGTCGCGCCCGGGCAGCCGGTCATCGCCGGTTTTGTGGTGGGTCGTTCGCGCGGACCCGTTCGCGCCAAACGTTACCTCATTCGCGTCGTGAGCACCTCCCTGCAGCGCTTCGGGATCGAGCGACCACTCGCCAATCCGATCATCGGATTTTCCCGCCGCACCAAGGACTGCCTGGAGCTGCTGCAAACCGACCCTGCGCTCGTTGCCGCGGGCAATGCCGAGGTCGGCGCGTTTGCTTTGGACGCCGACGCCGATGAATTCGCGGCGGTGGCCGACCTGCCGCCGGGGCCCTATTGTGTGATGGTCAACGCGCCCGCCGACTCCGCTGGTGGCGAAGTCCTCGTCGAAGTCTACGAAACGCAGCAATGATACCGCTCACCGACCTGTCGCACGTTCACGCCAGCGAGCTGGTCTCTCCGCGCGACGAGATGGTGTTCCCGGGGGCCGAAGCCCAATACTTTGAAATCGGGCGACGAGCGCTCGAACTCATCACCCTCGCCGCACGCCTCTGCAATCGACCGAGCTACCAACGTATCCTCGACTTACCCTGCGGCCACGGCCGGGTCATGCGCTGGCTGCGCGCGGCGTATCCGCAGGCAGAGATCACCGCCTGCGACCTCAATCGCGACGGGGTGGACTTTTGCCGGGACCGCTTCGGTGCGACCGCCCTTTACAGCGAACCAGACCTGCGCGCCCTGGGCCCCGACGCGTCTTTCGACCTCGTCTGGTGCGGTTCGTTGCTGACGCATTTGCCGATCGAGGTCGCGCTGCGCACCCTGGACTGCTTGTTCGATTGGGCCTGCGACGACGGGGTGATTTTGTTCTCCACCCAGGGCCGCTATCTCAGTTCGGTGCTGGCTCGCGGCGAGGGTGACTACGCGGACAACGTCGACGTCGTGTCCTTGCTCGATGAATACACCCGCACTGGCGCGGCGTTTCAGCCCTACTACGAAGACCCCGCGGGCCACTACGGCCTGTCGCTGCTCTCGCCCGAGTTTCTATTGCGCCACCTGCAAAGCCGGCCGGACATCATCGTGCGCGGGTTCCACGAACAGGCCTGGGGCGTGCAGGACGTGACGATCGCTTATCGCAAGAGCGGTTTTTACGAACCGCTGCTCGGCGCCTGAATCGAACCCGCCGCCGAACGCATCGCCCGGGGCTGAGAACGACTGCGGCGGCGCGACCTCGGCTGGCGATAAGCCGCGTTCATGCGCCAATGGGCAATGGCCATTCCGGTGAAGATCGCAGCGGCGAATACGCCGAGGTAAATCCAGATGTCTTGTTGCATGGGGTGAAGGATTGTTGGCAGACCGCGCGCACCGAGAAACCGGAGCGACTACCCTCCCAAGCGTAACCGGACCTGGAAAGGTGCCATCGCCTAGTAACAACCCATCAGTCCAAAGCAGATTGATCAGCTTAAACGGCCTATTGTAACTGATTTACGACATTTTTTCTTTTCGCCGGTGCTTTCGATGCCCACGCTCCCGGCCTCGTGGACGACTCTGAGTTGGCACAGCTCTTCAAGCGGATTGAGGCCGGCGATGAGGCCGCGGCGGCGCAGTTGTTGCCCCTCGTCTACGACGAATTGCGACGCCTGGCGGCCTCCAAAATGGCGCGCGAAGCGCCCGGTCAAACCCTGCAGCCCACCGCCTTGGTGCACGAAGCCTGGCTGCGGCTCGGCGGTGAAGCCCAGCCGGCCTGGCAGAACCGTGCCCACTTCTTCGCCGCCGCGGCCGAAAGTATGCGGCGCATCCTGATCGACAACGCCCGGCGCAAACGCGCGATTCGCCATGGCGGCGCCCTCGCCAAAGTCAGCGCCGATCAAACGGGTTTCGATTTGGCCGAACCCAGTGGAAACGATCAGGAACTGCTGTTGGTGCACGAGGCCATCGGCGCGTTCGAGCAGCATGATCCCCGCAAGGCCGAGTTGGTAAAACTGAAGTATTTCGCCGGCCTCACCCTCGAGGAAGCCGGCAGCGTGCTGGGAATCTCAGAGCGCACCGCCAAACGCGACTGGGCCTACGCCCGGGCCTGGCTCTTCAATGAAGTGCAGCGACTGCGGGATGCGTGAGCACCATGGCCCGTTCCGGTTCCGGATTTCGCATCGATTGACATGCTCTACCACCGGCAAACGCGCCCGATTTCATGAACCGCGATGACGAAGTCTTCGCGGAGGCGCTGGACCTCTCGCCCGACGATCGTCGGAAATACCTGGAGCAAATCGGCCGGGAAGACCCGGCGCTGCGCGAGCGGGTCGAGGCCTTGCTCGCCGGCTTTGAGGCCGCCGGCGGTTTTCTCGAGCAACCGGCGATCGAGCGGCCGCCCGAGATCCCCGAGGAGCAGCCCGGCGACAAACTCGGTCGCTACACGCTGATCCGCAAATTGGGTGAAGGGGGCTGCGGCATGGTCTACCTGGCGGAGCAATCCGAACCGGTCCGGCGCCAGGTGGCGCTCAAGGTCATCAAACTCGGCATGGATACGAAGGAGGTCATCACCCGCTTCGAAGCCGAGCGCCAGGCGCTGGCGATGATGGATCACCCCGACATTGCCCGCGTGTTTGATGCCGGTTCCACAACGAACGGGCGGCCCTATTTTGTGATGGAGTTCGTCGATGGCGTGCCCGTCACCCGTTATTGCGATCAGCACAAGCTGGCCATGCCACAGCGCCTGGAGTTGTTCGCGCGCATCTGCGTCGCGCTGCAGCACGCCCACCAGAAGGGCATCATTCATCGCGACATCAAACCCTCGAACATCCTGGTCTCCGAACGTGACGGCGAGGCGGCGCCCAAGATCATCGACTTCGGCATCGCCAAAGCCACGCAGGGGCGGCTCACCGAACAAACGCTGCTCACCGCGCTGCATCAGTTCATCGGCACCCCCGCCTACATGAGTCCGGAGCAGGCCGAGCTGCGTGAACTCGATGTCGATACCCGCAGCGACGTCTACTCACTCGGCGTGTTGCTCTACGAGTTGCTCACCGGGCAACCGCCCTACGACCCGCGCTCCCTCCAGCAAGCCGGCATTGACGAAATCCGCCGCATCATTCGCGAGATCGACCCACCCCGCCCGTCGGCCGCCGTGTCGACCCTCACGGAGGCGGACCGCACCACCGTCGCGGCCTACCGGCGAGCGGTGCCGACACGTCTCACCTCCGTGCTCGCCGGCGACCTCGATTGGATCGTCATGCGTTGCCTCGAAAAGCAGCGCAGTCGGCGCTACGATTCGGCCTCCGCACTCGCCGAGGACATCCGCCGGCATCTGCGCAAGGAGCCGGTCATCGCGCGGCCCCCTTCCCTCACCTACAAGACGCGTAGATTTGTGGCCCGCAACCGACTCGCCTGCGCGAGTGCCGCGGCCGTATTGCTCTCGATCATCGCCGGGGCCGTCGTCGCCACCACCCAGGCCATCCGCGCCGCCCGCGCCGAACGCGTTGCGGTGGCCGAGCGCGACGCGGCCGAGGCGGCGCGCGTGGCGGAGGCCGTCGCGCGGGAAGATGCGCAGCGCCGCCAGGAACAAGCCGAGGAGTTGCTGACCTTCATGATCGGCGATTTCCGCACCGGCCTGCGGGAGCTGGGGCGACTGGACTTGCTGGATGCGGTGGGCGAACGCGCCATGGCCTACTTCGACGAAGCCGCACCGCAGGATCTGACCGATACCGCTCTCACCCGGCAGGCCCGAGCGATCACCCAACTGGGCGAGGTGCGCGTCGAGCAGGCCCGGTTCGACGCCGCCGCGGCCGCTTTTCGCTCCGCCTTCGAACGCGCCTCGGCGCTGGCGCTCCGGTATCCAGATAATCCTGACATGCTGTTCGAAAGGGCCCAGGCGGAGTATTGGATCGGTTACGTCGCCAAGCTGCGCGGCGAACCGGCCGTCACCCGGGAGTGGTATGGGCGCTACCGGGACTCGGCCCTTGAGCTCGCCCGCCTCGAAGGGCCGACCGCTCGGGCCCGCCAGGAGTTGATTTACGGCCATCACAACGTGGCCGCCGCCGACTACTATGCAGGAGACTACGCGCTCGCGGCCGAAGGCTTCGCCGCCGAGCGCCGCGAGATCGACGCACAACTGGCGACTGCCCCGGATAACCGCGTGTTGAGATACGACCTGGTCGACGTGGAATCCTGGTTGGGCTGGACCGCCGAACGCGAAGGCCGCTATCAAGCCGCGCACGATCACTACACCCGGATGATCGAAGGGATCACTCGCCTGCGACAGGAGGACGCTGAGCGTCCAAACTGGCGCCTCAAGCACGCGCTGGGCCTCAACTTTCTCGGTGACCTGGAGGCCAATCGCGGCAACCCCTCCGCCGCGGCGGAGGCGTATGCCGAAGCGGTCGAACTCCTGCGCAGCCTCACCGCGCAGGACCCCGATAACAAGTCGTGGAGTTCCGCGCTGCTGAGCACCCAAGTGCGACAACTCTTGCTGGAATTGGCCGGTGGCGGAAACCCGAACTTGGGGGCTCGGATCGATGAGGTCCTCACTGAATTGCAGCAACTCTTCGCGGCGGAGCCCACGGCGCAGAAACTCGCGCGCAACCTTGCCGCCGCTTGGCGCCTGCGTGCCCTGCACCTCAATTCGCTCGACCCAAGCGCCGCCCGGCAGGCCATCGATCAAGCGCTCGACCTCCTCGACCAATGGAGCAGCGATGCAGAATTTGACCGGCCCCACCTGGTGGAATACGCGCGGTCGCTCGCGACCGCCGCGCAGCTCGAGCGCGACGATGAAGCGCGCCGCCAATCCCTCGCGACGCAGACACTGGATCTGCTAACACCTTGGCTCGATCGCGCTTCCCGCGACGAAGGTATTCTCGTTCCCGCCATCGCGGCGGCACACCTGCTTGGCGACGATGCTCGCGCTCGTGAATGGAGCGACCTTCTCGAAGCTATCGGGTATCGCGCCCACGATCCTTTGCTCCGGCCTTTGACCTCAACGGCCAGCAACTCCCAACCTCAACCCTGAAACTCGACCAGTATGTATTCCGCTTCCGTCAGTGTTAACGTCACGACCTTCGTCCAAACCAACGGCGTGATTTCCCCCGACTCCTCCATCACCGCGACCCTGTCCAATCTCGTTCCGGCTGCCGGGACTCCCCCAGGTGTCTTCACCCTCAGTGGAAACAACATCACCGCCCAGCTTCCCGAGGGCAGTTCGGAACAGGTGGTCTTGACCTACAACCTCGTCTCCGACGACTACACCCTGCTCGGCGTTGCCTTCCTCGCCTCCGGTTCATCGGGCCATACCGGTATCAATCAATACCCGAACTACACGGTCACCCGCGAAGTCGGATCGAGCTCCCTGGTGCTGACCGATGCAGCGTTGTCCGCGGACAGCGGCATCAGCTTCACCTACGGCATCATCATCCAACAACTCAGCACCAGTCTGGTCGGCATCTTTGACCCGCGCGACGAGACCGACAATTGATCGAGGCCAAGAGCCCGCAGCACGAAAGTTTCAACGCCCCGCAGCCCCTGGCTTGCGGGGCGTTTGTTTTGGCAGAGATTCACAGCATGGTTCTTCGCGCCACCTATCCCTCCTCGGCTCATCGGCGCCGGTGGTGTCGCGTCCTGTTGCTCTGCGGGCTGCTGCTGCCGGTCGCCGCCCAGATGCCGAGCGATACTCCGGCCCGCAGGAGTTTCGCCGCACTGTTCGCGCCCGACTATGCGTTCCCCTATTTTCAGCACGCCGCCGGATCGCCCGCCGTTGCCGATGTGCCAGCGGCGTCCTGGTCCTTGGAGCGCGCGGCGCTGTTCGCTCAGTTAAGCCTGTTGGTTTATCTACCGGAGGTAGACGACGTCAGGGCTCGCCTGGCGCCGCTGAACCTGGTCCGCAGTCGCTTCATCGAACGAGCCGGCAGTCAGGTTTGGGTCTTCGAATTCGAGGAGGATGTCGCCGTGGTTTTTCGAGGCACCGAGCCCGGCGTCACCGAAGACGCCCTCACGGATCTCAACCTCCTTCCCGTCGCGATCGAGGACGGCATCGCTGCTCACCGCGGGTTCGTGGGCGCACTCGCCGCCATCACCGCCGACCTGGACGCGGCCGTCGCGGAAAGCCCGCGCAAGTCACTCTGGTTGGCTGGCCACAGTCTGGGTGGAGCGCTCGCTCAACTCTACGGTTGGCACCAACGCGAACGTGTGGCCGCCGTTTACACGTTCGGAGCCCCCCGCACCTTTACGAGCGGCAGCACGGCGGCGGTTGAGGACGCGCTACCGGTGTTTCGCGTGGAAAACGGCAACGACCTCGTGACTCACCTGCCAACCCCGCCGCTGTTTGCCCACGTCGGCGAATCCTGGTTTATCGCTCACGACCGCCGTCTGATCCGGGAGCCATCCATGCAGGACGAACTGCGAACCGTCTGGCAAAGCCACCAACAGTTCTTCGACCAGATGCTCGAACGCTGGCGCTCATCCCAACAAATCCAATTGGTTCCCGGCCCCGGATTGGCAGACCATGCGCCGGCCGCTTACGCCGATGCGCTGATCGGCCATCTCCTCCCCACGTCTCCTCGCGAGCGGGAGCTGGAAGCATCACGCTGAGCCGGAGCGATCGCGCATCGTTTTGCCTGTCGGCGAAGATTGCTTTTGAGCCGCGTTCGCACTTCCCGCATATGCGAGCCATGGAGGTCACCGAACCCCACTATTTTGTCACCACCGCCGAGCTGCATCGCTGGTTCGAACGTCACCACGCCACGACGCAGGCGATCTGGCTCGGCTTCCATCGCAAAGCCACCGGTCTACCCTCCCTGGGTTACACCGAGGCGCTCGACGAGGCACTGTGTTGGGGCTGGATCGACGGCATCCGGAAACGCTGGGACGACACGAGCTATGTGCAGCGTTTCACCCCGCGCAAACCGCGTTCGATTTGGAGCAAGGTCAACATCGCCAAAGTGGAGGCGCTGGAAGCAGCCGGGCGCATGCAACCCGCCGGCCGGGCCGCCTTTGCCCAACGCACTGCCGCTCGCACCGGCGTGTATTCATTTGAGCGCGACAAACCGGCCGAATTCGTCCGGGAACGTTTGCGCGCCTTCCGGGCCGACCAAAAGGCATGGCGCTTCTTCGCCGCCCAGGCGCCCTACTACCAACGGATGTGTCGCCACTGGGTTGAGAGTGCCAAGCAGGAAGCCACGCGGAAGCGTCGCTTCGCCAAACTGCTGCTCCACTCCGGTCGCGGCGAACGCCTGCCGGAGTTCACCCCGACGAAAAAGCGCTGAGGCTGGCGTCGGACGCAGCTCAACTGACCACCGGCGTCGGATGGCGCAGGGCCCAGATTTGTTTCGCCTGCTCGATGGTCGACTTCAGCACGGTCGGCGTCAGGGCCTGCTTCGGGTCGTCGCCGATGCCCTTGCTCGGTTCGGCGTGCGCCTCGATGCAGAGCCCGTCCGCCCCGTAGGCCACGGCCGCCAGCGAGCAAGCCGGCACGTAGGCGGCGCGCCCGACGGAATGCGAGGGATCAACCACGACCGGGGCCCAACTCTTTTCCTTGAGCAACGGGGTGATGCTCTCATCGGGATGGTTGCGATAGCCGTCGAGTCCCGGCGAAGTGCCGCGTGGGCACAGCAGCACGTTGGGGTTACCGAAACTCACGATGTATTCGGCGGCGGCGATGAACTCGTTGATCGGGCCCATGTGAATGCTGCGCTTGAGCAGCACCACGGTGTCGCGCTCGGCGATCGCTTTGCCGATGCTGCGCAGCAACGAATAGTTGAGCGCGTTGCGCGCGCCGATCTGCAGCATGTGCACGCCGGCATCGAGCGCCATCTTGAGGTGCTCTTCATCCATCACCTCGGCGTCGACCGGCAAGCCGGTGCGTTGCGAGGCCTCCATGAGGATGTCGAGCGACTTGGTGTCGCCCTGAAAGGTGTAGGGATTGGTGCGAGGCTTCCACACGCCGCCACGCAGGACCTGGGCGCCGGCTTCCTTCACGGCCGCCGCGGTCTCGTAGAAGTAGTTCGGATTCTTCGGGTCGATCGTGCACTGACCGGCGATGACCAAGAGCTCTTCCCCCAGCGTGACGCCGCCGATTTTAACATGGTGCGAAGCCAGGTCGGACCGGCGGTCCATGAGCTTGAAGGGCGACTGAATTCGATCCACGCGGTCGACGTAGTCGAGACCCTCGATGCGGTTGATCATCAACTCATCGCGCTCGTCGCCGAGGATGGCGTAGATGGTGCGCACCGCGCCGATGATCGGTTGAAGGCGGCAACCAAACCCCGCCACGATCTCGTTGAGTTCGGCGACTTGTTCGGTGGAGAGACGGTTGGATTTCGGAAGGATCATGGTGGTGAAAACAAAAAAGCCGCCCGGGGGCGGCTATCGGCGGATGAGGTTTGTCGGAGGGAAAAACGTCTTCGCGTGGCCGCTTAATCAGCTAGGCGGTAGCCAAACCAAAAATAAGCAAAAAAGGCCGGAGCGACGAACATCGCCCAAACGACTGAGTGACCGTTGGTGGCTTGTCAACGCCGCGGAACGGCTCAGGCGCGCGGCCGCGCTTTCACAGGTTCCACGCCGGCACGGTCTGGGTCGTGCAATGGATGAAGCCCATATCCTGGATCATCGCGTCACAATTGATCCAATGCACTTCGCTGCCCGGATAAGCTTCGCGATAGATCCGCTCCACTTCCCGCTCCCACCCGGTCATTCGCTCGGCTTCCGTCGCATCGCGGGGGGAAAAGCGCGGCACCACGAACGCGGTTCGCCCGTCGGGCGCATGCAGAAACAGACTGTTCAGATAGGAACGGTAGCCGGTGGTCCGTTCCGAATAAATCTCCATGTAGCGCGCGAACGAGGGCTGACCGTAGCGCGTCATCAAAGCATCAAATCCGGCTTCGCTCGACAGGTCCACCGGACCCACCTCCTGACGGATGAGCTCCAAGGTGCGCTCCTCCCACCGCGGAGTCGCAGCGTGCGGATTTTGCGCCAGTTCCTGTGCGGACACCACTCCGCGACCCACGGCAATCGCGCCCAGAAACTCGGAGCGGGCTGCACTCAGGATTTCCGCCCGGGTCGCAAACGCGATTGGCGGCATGGGGAGATGCAACAGGCGGACGTTCGGGAAGTGCTTGCGCAGGTAAGCCTCATTGTCCTGCAACACCGACTTCACCGTGCGAGTGAGCTCCGCCCGGTAGCCGTTAAGAGGCGGTGTCGTTGCGTCCTGATAGGTCGGCACGATCGCGGTGCGTTCGTCGACGAACTTGAGGATCATGTCGAGGTGGTTGACGGTTGAACCCGGCAAAGCCCGCAGGAGGTGCAGTCGCTTGGCCGCGAAGTAATGCTGGAACAGGGTTTCGAGCTGCATCTTGTCGCCGCCGTTGCGCACCACGGTCTTGCCCGAAACCAGAATGTTGCCCTGCCCGTCGTGCAGGAAATCGCCTCCGTCCATCCAAAGGGGCGGTCGCACTACTTGCACGCCCGCGTCGAAACGATGCTGCAAATAGACCGCCACATCCCCGGGCATGCCATCCGAAGCCCGGATGCGAAATCGCCGGGAGGACTCCATGGCGGTGGACACCGCGAGATCATCCTCCCGCGGAACGGGACGGTAAACAAAGTCAATCAACGCCAGACTCTGATCCGGCTTGCGACCGAAGAGGGGGCCGTAGTCACGCGTCCAACGGATGACATTGCGCGCGTCCACAAAATGAGTCCGGGCGAGGATTGCCTGGCCATCCGAATGAGCCCTGAGCATCGACAAAAAGAACGCGTAGGCCCGGGTTTGGTCGTCGTCGCAGAAGACGTAGATTTCGACGTAGCGATGCGCGACCGCGAGCAGTTCAACCTGATACTCCGCGTAGCGACGATCGCTCATCAATTCGTCGAAAGAGAGCCCGACCAGCAAGGCACGTTGCGGCTCCCACTCCGTCGCGAGTCGCTCCAAGGGCACGGGGTCGGTGAAACCAAACTGAGGTTCGTCACCGTCGGCCGCGAGCGTCGGATACCGCGCCGGCGCAGGCCCGCCTCGATCGGCCTTGGGGCTGTCGCCCCTTAGAACATTTCCTCCGCAGCCCATGACGGTGCCGACGAGGAAGGTGACCAAAAGCTGACGCGGAAGGGCCAGGAAGCGGGGCTGCATGTGGAGTGAAGGAAGCTGGACGCGATGAGTCAGCGGCTTCCAGCGTTTTGTTCACGCGTTGCGACGAATTTCGACGGCTAGCGGGACGAAAGCGAGAAGCCCTCCGGCAACGGAGCCTCCGCCTGAAATTTCACCATCTGCCCCTGCCACTCGTAGTCGAAGGCGGTGCGGAAGGAATGCAGGAACAGCCGCTTCTGCCCGGTGCGTTTGGCAAACGCCCGGTTGAGGCGAAAATCGCCGTAGGTGGCGTCGCCCACGATCGGCAAACGGCGCTGCGCGCATTGCACGCGCAATTGATGACTGCGGCCGGTGCGAGGCTCCAATTGCAGCAAGCTCAGCGGCGGGCTGACACGTGGGTTGCTTTCGGCGCAAACCATGACCGACTCGGCCGGAATATTTCCCCGGGCCGCCGTGCGAATCTGCCCCCCCTGCTTCTGCACCGCGAGTTGGTCCCGCCACACCTCGCGACGAGTGGTCGGCCGGCCAAAGACCAAGGCTGCATACACTTTTTGGATACGCTTGGTCTTGAACAGCGCGCGGATGTGCGCGGCCAGCTCGGGGTCGGTGGCAACCATGAGGATGCCGGAGGTCGCGGAATCGAGACGGTTGAGCAACCACGCCCGCCGCTCCACCCCGCCGGCGGCGTCATCGCGCCACAGGTAGCTCTCCGCGGACAAATCGTAGGACGCATCGAGCAGCGCGCGGCTGCGTTCGCCATCGTGGTTGGGGTGGGACAAGGTGCCTGCCGGTTTCGCCAACGCGATGAGCCCGGCGGCATCTTCGCGGATCACGTCCACCCCGCGCCCCAGCGGAGCGTGCTGCGCAAATACACTGCTGCCCGTCGCCATCAGCGGTAAAGAAAAGTCATCCGAATCGGCGTGCTTTCACCGAGCACGGCCACCATGTCATCGGACCACTCACCAAATCCGTCGGCGTGACGCGCGGGCGCCGCGATGGCATCGACCGCGACCCCGTCCCAGAGCGGGCCGGCGTTGCCTTCAACGTTGTCGATCGTGGCGGAACCATCCTTGTGCAAGGTCCACCAGACGGTGACACGACTCCCATCGAGCGGAAAACCGAGGCGGCGCTCGATCTTGGCTTGGATGTCAAAGCGCCACCCCTGATCGATGACGCCGATGATTTTTTCGAAGTAGGCCCCATACGTGGTCTTGAGCGCATTGTGCGCAGCCACCCCGATGTTGTCCGTCCCGGATACACGGTTGGCAAAAACCGCCGGCCGCAGTTGCGACTGCGCCAGGGTCGGCCGACTCGCAGGGCGATTGGGGTCGGGACGGAAATACAAGCTCCGCCCCTGCGGCGAAGCCTGCTCCGGATCGGTGACTCCTTCCACCTTTTCCGCGACCTCGGCCTGCGGGTTCTCGGGCAATTTCACCACGTTGGTGCCGTAACTCTCCTCGTTGTCGCCCTGCACGGCCTCGGTTCCGCTGAGCGGATCCTGCGCAAGCGCGGGCAGGCTTTGCTCCTCGGTGGTTTCGGTGGGTTCGACGACTTCGGGCGTCGGCGGTTCGGGCGGGGTCGGCGGCACGGGATCGGCCCCGTCACCAGACACGATCGCGGTCGACTCGAGGTCATCCTCACCTTCGGTCGATGGCATGTCGCCGAGCTCCTCCGCCGCCTCCTCCTGTGCCAGCTGCTGGTTGCGATCGGAGAAGTGGTCGGTCTCGTCCGGCACATTGTCGGGCGCATCCGGATTGGATTCCACGAAGGTCTGTGGCGGAATCTCCTCGGGCATGATCTCGATATCAAAGCGCCGCTCTTCCGGTGTGCGCGTGGTGCCAATCGTCGCGTTTCCGGCCGCGAGAAAGTGGTTCTCAAACTTGGGCGCCAGCCACAGCAGGATAACGTGGGCCAGCAAGGTGCCTGCGATGCCCGCGCGGACGGAACGAGATCGTCGTGGCCCCAGCACCCAGCCGGCCCCCGGCCGCGAAGCGGGACCGGATGGACGGGCGGTTACAGAGGACGGACGGCGGGATTTGGGCATCTCTTGACAAGTGCGGCGCTCGCAAAAATCAGTCGATGAGACGCTGCTCCGTCAAAATTTGTTTCAGGACTTCCAACGGGAGCCCGACGATGTTGGAAAACGAGCCGTCCTGCCGGGCGATGATCAGTTCCCCGTGCTCTTGGATCGCGTAGCCTCCCGCTTTGTCGAGGGTGTGCACCTTGCTGAGGTAACGCTCGATGCTCGCCTCATCGAGGGACTTGAAGGTCACGTCGCTGGCGACGCCTTGGTCGATCTTCACGCCTTTCGTGGTCTGCCGCAGTGCGAGCCCCGTAAAGACGGTGTGCGTGCGGCCGCTGAGTCGTCGCAACATGGCACGAGCCTCCGCGTCGTTGGCCGGCTTGTTGAGCGCGTGGCCGTCGATGAAGACGGTGGTGTCCGCGCCCAGCACCCAGGCGTCGGGATGGCGGGCCGCGACCCAGTCGGCCTTCAAAGCGGCGTTGTGGGCCACCATCTCGCGCGGATCCGTCGTGCTGTCCTCGTGCTCGGTCACGTCCGCGACTACGACCTCGAAGGCGAGTCCAAGTTGGCTCAGCAACTCGCGTCGACGTGGGGATGCCGACGCCAGAATAAAACGAAACGCCGGCGCGTTCATCGCACCTGCTCGGCGAGAATATCGCGCACGTCGCCGGTGGCGCGGGCGACCTCAACCCGACTCAGGTTGTATTGGTGGGTTGCCTCCAGGAGATTGTCGCTGGCGACGGCGAGCCGGTTTTGCGCTTCGATCACCTCACGGTTGTCGGCGGCTCCCTGTTCGAAACGGATCTGCGCCAGGCGCAGTTCATCCTCGGCCAGCGCCAGGCTGGTCTGGGCTACCTCGATCTGCGCGCGACGCGAGCGGGTGTTCTGCACCGCCAGCCGCACTTCGGCGCCAATGGCATCGGCAAGATCGGCCTGGCGCAGCTCGTTGGCGCGACGACGCGAAAGCGCGAGGCGCGTCAGTGAACCGGTGCGCAAGCCGTCGAAAACAGGCACGCTCACCGAAATGCCGGTCGACCAGACCAAGGCGTCGTTGCCATCAAAGGCACGTTCGGACGCACGGCCGTAGCTGCCGTTGAGCGACAAAGACGGCAGCCGATTGAACTTCGCCGCCCGCACCTCCAGCGCGGATTGGTCGAGCAAACGATTGGCCCGCTCGAAGTCGGAACGTCTTTCCAGCGCCTCCGTCTCGGCCGCCGCGGCGGAGGGTTCGGTTTGCGTGACGCGCAATTGCACGGGGGCCAGGGACACCTCGGATTCGGGCGAGAGTCCGAGGAGGCGTTTGAAACGCAATTCCGAGGCGCTGAGCTCCGTCTCCTGTTGCAGACGCGCTTGTTGGGCGATGGCGAGTTGCGCCTGGGCCCGGGTCACGTCGATTTGTGTGGCCACTCCAGCGTCGCGTTGCCGCACCGCGAGGTCGAGCAACGCGTCGGCGCGGGCAATGTTGGCATCGATGAGGTCGAGCCGCGCCAGGTTGCGGCGGTGTTGCAGGTAAACATTGGCAACCGCCGCGCGAATCGTCTCGCGGGTGGTCTCACTGTCGAGTTCGGCCACGTCGACGCCGAGCTTGGCCGCCTGGTGGCTGGCGATGTTTTGCGCATCGAGCAGGTCCACCCGACCGTTCAGCCCCATGTCGAAACGACTGTTGATGCCCGAGCGCACCACGGTGCTGCCGAAGGAGGCGGACTGAGAGCGGCGCTGTGCGGCGTCGAAGGTCACGTTGGGCAGCAGGTTGGCGCGGTTGTTCCGCGCGGACTCCTGCGCCTGCAGCACGGATTCACGGCTGAGCAATACGCTGAGGTTGGCGTCCTCCACGGCCTCCAGCGCCGACGCGAGGGTGTAGGTTTCCGCGTTCAGCGAACCAGCGGCGATCGCACCGCCGCAAATGACGGCGAGCAATGAGCGCGTTAAAGGGATGCGGAGAACAGCAACGAAACGAGGAATCATCAGGAGAACGGTGACCGAAGGAAACCCGCGCGCTCCGCGGGTGCAAGGCGGCGGCACGGTTGGCGTGGTGGAGGTTGAGCGGGAACGGGATTGTCAGCCCCGGAGCGCGCCACCACCTTCTGCAGGCTTCGCTTATGCGCATCGGCCTCGCCCAACTCAACACCACCGTCGGCGACCTGCCGGGCAATCGGGACAAGATCATCGGCGCTTACCGCCGTCTGGTGGACGCGGGGGCGGAGTTGGTCGTATTTCCCGAACTCGCGGTCACGGGTTACCCGCCAAAGGACCTGCTTTTCCAGCGCCGCTTTGCCGACGATGCCGAAAGCGCATTGCTGGAGATCGCGGCCGCGACCGGCCCGGTGCCGGCGCTGGTCGGGGCCTTGGATGCGAATCCCCATGGGGCCGGACGGCCGTTTTTTAATGCGGCCGCGTTTTGTCACGATGGCGTCGTGCAAGGCTTCGCCCGCAAGTGTCTGCTGCCGAGCTACGACGTGTTTGATGAGGATCGCTATTTCGAGCCCTTCACCGCGCCCTCGGTATTTTTTTTCCAAGGCCGACGCATCGGTGTCTCAATCTGCGAGGACCTTTGGTCCGGCGTGCCGGTGGGGTGGCGTTATCGCCACCGTTTCGATCCCATCGCGCAGATGGCCGGGTCGCCTGTGGATTTGATGGTCAACTTGTCCGCGAGTCCGTGGCACAGCGGCAAGCTCGCGCTGCGCCAGCAGGTCGTGCGCGACGCCGCCCGCCGCTTGGGCGCGCCGGTCGTCTACGTGAACGCGGTCGGCGGCAACGATGAGTTGATCTTCGACGGCCGCTCCATGGTGGTCGACGCGCAGGGCGAGCTGCTGGTTGGACTGCCCGGCAACGTGAGTGACGAGACCGTGGTCGACTTGGCGACCTGTGTTCCCGGCGCACGGCCCATCGCCGCCGACTTCGCGGAGGACGGTCTCGCGGCGATTCACGACGCGCTGGTGCTGGGTATTCGCGACTACGCGACCAAGACCGGCTTTCAACGTGCGCTGGTGGCGTTGAGCGGCGGCATCGACTCGGCAGTGGTCGCGGTGCTCGCGGCCGAAGCGCTCGGTCCGCAAAACGTCACCGGAGTATCCCTACCGTCGGTTCACTCCAGCACTCACTCGGTCGAAGACGCTGCCGATCTCGCAGCCAACCTCGGCATCACCTTGCGCTCGTTCTCGATCGCCGATGCCGTGGCGGCCTGCGAGTCCACGCTCGGGTCAGCGATCGATCCGCACGCTCCCGGCGTCACGCAGGAGAACCTGCAAGCGAGGCTGCGTGGAGTCTTGATGATGGCGCTCTCCAACCAGAGCGGTGATCTGTTGCTCACGACCGGCAACAAGAGCGAACTCGCGGTGGGCTATTGCACACTTTACGGCGACATGTGCGGTGGTCTGGCCGCGATCTCCGACGTCTACAAAACCCAGGTCTACGAGCTCGCTCGTTGGATGAATCGCGCCCGCGAACGGATTCCCCGCTCCACCCTGACCAAAGAACCCAGCGCCGAGCTGCGGCCGGAGCAACGCGATGCTGACAGTTTGCCGCCCTACGATGTGCTGGATCGGATCTTGCAGGGCTATATTGAGGAAGGCCTGTCGGCGCGCGAACTCATCGCCCGCGGTGACGCCGCCGCGACCGTGCGGGACATCCTGCGCAAAGTGGATCGCAACGAATACAAACGTCGCCAAGCCGCCCCAGGATTGAAAATCACTCCCCTCGCCTTTGGCGTTGGCCGCCGCCTGCCCTTGGCCCAAGGCTACATCTCCTAACCATGTCCTCCGCTTCCCTTTTTGCTCGTGCCCAGGAACTCATCCCCGGCGGCGTCAACTCGCCTGTCCGCGCTTTTCGCTCGGTCGGCGGCGCACCTTTTTTCGTGAAAAGCGCCCAGGGCGCGACGCTCACCACGGAGGATGGTCAGGACTTGATCGACTTTGTCTGCACCTGGGGTCCGGCCATTCACGGTCACAACCACGCGGTGATTCGCGAGGCCATCGCCGAGGCGTTGGGGCGCGGCACCTCCTTCGGCACGCCGAACCCCTACGAAGTGGAGATGGCCGAGCTGATTGTGCGCTTTGTCCCCTCAATCAAGAAGGTGCGGATGTGCAATAGCGGCACTGAGGCCACGATGTCAGCCATCCGCCTCGCGCGTGGTTTCACCAAACGCGACAAGATCATCAAATTTGCCGGCTGTTACCACGGCCACTCCGACTCCCTGCTCATCAAAGCTGGCTCCGGTGCCCTCACCCACGGCCACCCCGACAGCGCCGGGGTGCCGGCCTCGTTCGCCCAGGAAACGATCGTGCTGCCTTTCAATGACCGCGAGGCGTTGGAACAGGCCTTCGCCGCCAACCTGGATCAGATTGCGGGCGTGATCCTGGAACCTTATCCCGCCAATGTCGGCCTTATCCGACCTGAGGAAGGTTACCTGGATTTCCTGCGGGAAATCACCGCTCGGGCGGGCACGGTGCTCATTTTTGATGAGGTCATGACCGGATTTCGTCTGGCCAAGGGCGGCGTGCAGGAGCTCGAACGCATCACGCCCGACCTCACCACCCTCGGAAAGATCATCGGCGGCGGTCTGCCGGTCGGCGCCTTTGGTGGTCGTGCTGAGATCATGGATTGTCTCGCGCCCGTGGGGCCGGTTTATCAGGCCGGCACCTTGAGCGGCAACCCGCTGGCCATGGCCGCCGGAATCGCGGCCCTGAAACTCCTCGAGGCTCCAGGCACCTACGAACGACTGGCCGCGCTCGGGCAACAAATCCAGTTGGCCCTCGCGTCGGCGTTGAAGGCCAAAGGCTTACCTGCGCAGGTCCCGCAAGTCGGCTCAATGTTCTGCACCTATTTTACCGATACGCCCGTGCGCGATTTGGCCTCGGCCCAAACCACGGACGCGGCGCTGTTCGGCCGCTTTTTCCGGGAATGTCTGGCACAGGGGGTTTACCTCCCGCCCAGCGCCTACGAAGGCTGCTTCATCAGCACGGCCCACGAAGGTGCCGCCATTGATCGGGCGTGCGAGATCACGACCCAAGTGATCGCCGCGCTTTGACGATCGCTGCGTCACCCCTGCGCCGGTTACCCGGTCGGCGGCGGATTGAGCAGACCGATCTCCACCGCGTAACGAGATAGTTGCGCCACACGATGCAAACCGGTCTTTCGCATGAGGTTGCTCCGGTGGTTGACCACGGTGTGCATGCTGAGCCCCAACTTCTCGGCGATCTCCTTTGAGCTCATCCCCTCAGCCAACATCGTCAGCACGGAGCGTTCACGGGGACTGAGTTCAACCGTGCGCTTTTCGGTGCGTTTCTCCCGCACGAGATGACGCAGGAAATCGGCGGCGGAGCTCGAATAGAACGGCGTGCCTTCAGCCGCACTACGCAAGGCCTCGCGCAATTCGCTCAAAGGAGCGCCTTTGTCGACGATCCCCAAGACCCCCGCCGCCATCGCGGAACGCACGGCACTGAGCGTAAGATTGCCGGAGTAAACGAGATACTTGGTCTGCGGACTGTTGCGTCGCAATTCGTCGATGAGCCGCAAACCCGCCGCCCCACGATCGAGCACGAGGTCCAGAATCACCAAATCAGGCCGCTGTTCGGCGCCGACCTTGCAGCCCTCGTCAACCGTGGTCGCTTGGCCAACCACCTCGAAGCCGCCAAGGCTATCCAGAAACTGAATCACCATTTCCACCACCGAAACATGATCGTCCACGACCATCACTCGTTTGAGGTTCACTTCGGTTTGGGCGGAAATAGCGGCGGACATGGGTGACTGTTACGCGGCCGTTTCACTAATTTCTATCAAATCCATTCGGATAGGTGAAAAATAGGGTAAAGGGCTTACGACCGGTATTAGTATGAACATTTCTGGCATCGGGAAATCGCCCCAGCCCAAACGTCGTGACAAGTTCTATTCGGGGTCAGGCCCGAGGGTGCGCATTGGCATGAACTTCCTTGAGGCGGGCCATGGAAACATGGGTGTAGATCTGGGTTGTTGCCAGGTTGGCGTGGCCGAGCAACTCCTGCACGAGCCTCAAATCTGCCCCGGCGTTCAGGAGGTGGGTGGCATAACTGTGCCGCAGTTTGTGCGGCGTGAGATCCAAGGGCAGCTCGGCGAGCGCCAGATAACGCTTGAGCATGGCTTGGACCTGGCGAGGCGTCATGGCCGACCCGTTCGTGTTCTGCAAAACCGTGCTGGCGGGACGCGTATCCGGCGCATGGTGCGAGCGCCAATGCTCCAGCACGGCCATGGCGACACGCCCCAAGGGACACAGTCGCTCCTTGCCGCCTTTGCCGAGAATTCGAGCGCAACCGGATGCCGCATCGATGGCGGCGTAGCGGAGGTTGCACCCTTCACTCACGCGCAGTCCACCGCCGTAAAGCAGCTCCATCGCCAAACGATCCCGCCACGCCGTGAAAGGGTCGATCGCCTCATTTTCCATCAGGCGCTGAGGGCCGAGCAAGAGGCGCTTGATCTGACTCTCGGTCAGAAACTGTGGCAGTCGCTTCTCCAGCTTCGGCAGCGGGATGCCCGTGAAGGGATTGCGCAACATGCGCCCGCGCGAAATCCAGAAACGGAAAAACGCCCGCAGGCCCGAGACATGCAAATGCAGGGTGCGACGGTCGAGCGCGCGTTGCGACTCAATCACGAAGTCTCGCATCTCCCGCCGCGTGAGCTCGTCAAACGGCTTGGCCTCGATCCCGGCGCCCTGCAGCCAGCCGAAAAACCGCACAAAAGCATGGCGGTAGTTCCGCACCGTGTGCGGCGAGTAGCGCCGTTCCTTCGCCAACCACGTCAGGAACGGATCGAGCCAAACGGACGCGACCTCCGCCGGGAGACCGCCCTCGCCTTCCTCCGCTGAGGGCTCAATCGCTTTGCTGGGCTTGTTCGACATCGTGCATCAATCGATCCGACTGCCGACGCAGCGCGCCCTCCGGGTCGAGCCCCCGCTCCCTGGCCGCAGCGGCGAGGACGAACAGCTCCCGCCCCAATGATTCGTCATCCAGCCCCGCACGCTTGGCTGCCACCGCGTCACTCAGCGCCGTATCCGGCACCACCAGGTTTTGCTTGCGGATCTGTTTCCAGACCGCCTCGGCCAGCATGGTGGCGGGCAGGCGCGGCGGCTGCGCTTTGAACAGGCCTTGTTTGGCCGGGCCGTTTTTCTTTTCAGTGGCTTTGATCTCCTCCCATTTGGTGATCACCTCACCGGCCGTGCCAAGCCGGGCGTGGTCGCCAAACACGTGCGGGTGCCGTCGGATCAGTTTCTCGTTCACGTCGCGGGCGACATCCTCGAGGTCAAACTGGCCTGCTTCCTCTGCGATTTGGGCGTGGAAGTAGACCTGAATCAGCACGTCGCCCAATTCCTCCCGCATGTGGTCGACATCCTCCCGGTCGATCGTGTCGATCAATTCGCTCACTTCGTCGATCAAGCAACGCACCAGCGACGCATGCGTCTGTTCTTGATCCCAAGGGCATCCATCGGGTGCGCGCAGGCGGGCGATGGTGGTCCGCAGCTCATGGAGAGAACTCATACCCAGGGAGGAAAACGGCAAAGCGGCAGCCCCAACAACCACAACCTTCGGTGCCGGCGTAAAAAGCGGCCAAATCAGTTCTCGTTTTCACGCGCCGCGTGTGTTTCGTGCCCCTTTGCCCTATGGCCGACAAACTGGATGAAATCATGGCTTGGAAGCGCGAAGAAGTCGCGCCGTTCGTGCGCGATGTTTCGCTCGACGAGCTGTCGACCCTCAACGCGCAGCTCCCTGCGGCACCTTCCTTTGCGGGGGCTCTTCGCCGCGGTGACGGCTCGCTCGCCGTGATCGCCGAGATCAAAAGACGTTCGCCATCGGCCGGAGCCATTGCCACCGGCGTCGATGCCCCGACGCAGGCTGGCCGCTACCAGACTGCTGGCGCGGATTGCCTGTCCGTCCTGACCGACGAGCGCTACTTTGGCGGCACGCTGCAGGATCTGGAACGCGTCACCGCTTTGTTCCGTTCCCAGCCTCCCGCGGTGCCCTGTCTGCGGAAAGATTTTATGGTGCACCCGATCCAAGTGCGGCAGGCGCGCGAAGCGGGGGCCAGCGCCATCCTCATCATCGTCCGTGCCCTTTCAGACGCCGATATCGCATCCCTCTTTGCCGCAGCGACGGCGGCCGGCCTGGATGCTCTGTTCGAAATCCATTCCGAACCTGAATTGGAACGTGCGGTGGCGGCCGGGGCCAAAATCATCGGCGTCAACAATCGTGATCTGGCGATCTTCAGAACCGACCTCGCGTTGAGCGAACGCCTGATTCCACAGATTCCAGACGGAGTGATCACCGTCAGTGAAAGTGGCATTCACACAGCCGCCGACGCCGGCCGCGCCAAGGCCTGCGGAGCCAACGCCGTGTTGGTCGGCGAATCTCTAATGAAGGCGCCGGACCCGGCCGTTCTGTTGCAGTCGTTCCGCTAGAGCGAAAAAACAAACGGGCGACCCCGTGAAGGATCGCCCGTTCAAGCAGCTGTGCAATCGGCGCGGGATTAGGCCGATTTGCCCTCCTGGTAGAGATGCACGTCGCGCTGCGGATACGGGATGGAGCAGCCAGCAGCCTCCAACTCGACCTTCAAGCGCTCGGTCATGTCCATCTTGGTGGTGAGGAAATCCGGGGAGTTGACCCAGAACCAGGCCACGATGTCGACGCTGCTCGCGCCGAGTTCCATCACACCGATGATGGGCGCCGGATCCTTGAGGATGCGTTCGTCGGATTCGATGACCTTGGTGATGGTTTCCTTGGCCACCTTGAGGTCATCGTCGTAGCTCACGCCGAGGGTGAGATCGATACGGCGGGTCTCCTTGACGGAATAGTTGACGATGGTGCCGCCCATGATCTGCCCGTTGGGCACGATCACCACCTGATTCTGCGGCGTGCGCATGTTCGTATTGAAAATACTGATACCCTCGACGATGCCCTTGGTGCCGCCGGCTTCAATGAAGTTGCCCACGGTGAAGGGACGGAAAATGATGATCATCACCCCGGCCGCGAAGTTAGACAAAGAACCCTGCAGCGCCAGGCCGACGGCCAAGCCGGCGGCACCGAGGATGGCCACCAGCGAAGTGGTTTCGACTCCGAGCTTTTCCAGCGCAGCCATGACCACCACGGCCAACATCAAAACATTGGCAATTTTCGCGAGGAAACCGGCCAGTGTGTCATCGACCTTGGCCTTTTTGAAGGCCTTGAGGATGAGGCCGGTAATGAAGCTGACCACCATGCGACCGATGACGAAGATCGCGAGGGCCAGAACGATTTTGATGGCCCAGTCCACACCCGTGGTGGAGAGCCATTCTTGCGGAGTAACTGCTAGAAGAGTTGGATGCATGACAGCGCCATCATCTTGCATAAATCTCAGCGGTCAAGTCGGGCTGGGAATCCTTGATTGATTTTGATGTGATGGTTATCTCGCTTTTTTAGATGCAGTTATGTCGCTGACCCCCTCCACCACCCGTGACCGCCTGGCTCGCCTGGGGCACCACCCGAAACGCGCTCTCGGGCAAAACTTTCTGGTGGATGCCAACATCGTTCGAAAGTCCGTCGAGCTGGGACGAGTGGCACAGCGAGAGGTTGTCGTCGAGGTCGGTCCAGGACTTGGCACGCTTACCCAGGAACTGCTCGATCACGGGGCGCAGGTCTGGGCGGTGGAGCGCGACGCGCGTTTGGCGACCTTCCTGCGTGATGAATTTTCGGGGCCGATCACTTCCGCTCAGCTCAACCTCCTGGAGGGCGACGCCATGGACCACCCACGCGCTGGTCTGCCCCCGGCCCTTGCCGCCGCCGGATTCAAAGTCGTCGCCAATCTTCCCTACGCGATTTCAACACCGTGGTTGGACGCGATGTTGGAGGACCCGCTCCCGACCCGCATGGTGCTTATGTTGCAGTGGGAGGCGGCTCAACGCTACATGGCTCAGCCCGGCACCAAACAATTCGGCGGCATTTCCATCTTCCTCCAAGCTGCGTTCGATATCGCTCCGGGCCACAAGGTTCCGGCGTCCTGCTTCCATCCCCGGCCAGACGTGGATTCCTACTTACTGCATGTCGTGCGGAAGACCTCCCCTTTCCTGTTCAGCTCCGCGCAACGCCAATTGATCCGCCGTTGCTTTCAACAGCGCCGCAAGCAGATCGCCGCCCTGTTGCGCGGACGCTTGGCTGACGATGGCCAAGCTTGGATTGCGTCGTTGAGCCAGTGGAGTCTCGACGGAAAAGCGCGCCCGGAAGCAATTCCAGTCGCGGCCTGGCGCACCCTGCCGACGGCTTGAAATCGGCACCGATTTGAGGTCACTATTGGTCATGCGCGTGACGCGACTTCTTTCGCACCTGTCCCTTGCGGGGGCGCTGGCGGTGACCCACTTCGTTTCCGCCCAGCAAACCGGGTTTCTCTACGGGTCCATTGCCGACAATCGCTACGAAGCACCGAGCGGGGAATACTCACTCAAATTGCCGGCCCAAATCGGATTGGCGGGTGAAGTGGTCGACACCCCCGAGGTCGTCACGCTGCAGGATCACGTGCGACTCCACGCCAGTGTCGCCTGTTTTGGTCTGGATATTGGGTTGAAGCGTCGCGATGAGACTCTCGGCCGGCGCGATTTTTTGGTCGGGTTCTTCCGGGAGCACGTGCAGCCGCAATTTTCCCAGCGCTTCGCGGGGGCTAAGATCGAGAGCGCCCGCTTCACGCCCGAACTCCTTCATGGCGCGCTCTTCGTCTTCAACTTGCTGCCAGGTGGTTCCATGTTTGGTGAGCGCGTGGTCACGCTGCCCGATGGATCCCCACCCGTGGCCAAACGAGGCAACCTGCTCTTTCTGCACAACAATCATATCTACGTTCTGAGCATCGAACTGGCGGAGAAGGTTCTCGATCCCGCCGGTTTCGAGTTGGACGAAGAGGCGCAGAACAGGGTTCTCCAGGAGCGCTTGCTCGAACTGGTCGGGCGAATGGATTTCCGTCAACCCCTGCCGCTGCCCGAACTCGACTCGCCGGATCGTTTGGGGTGAGCGGGTTGGTGCGGCGGGCACGTTGGTTCCCCGCCAGCTTGCCCGTCATTTGCGATCTACGGGCATTGTGAACTGGAGCACCAGCTTGGCGGAGCCCCCGGCCATATGCTTGAGCAAGGCATTGAGGAAAATCAATACGCCCCCCATCTCCATCGACTCCTCCAGGGCGGTCCAAATGTTGTAAGGCAGGGTGTCGAGCAGATCATTTTCCAGAAAAGGCTCGGTCAGCAGTTCCACGCCAACCGCACCGCCCAGATAAATCGCGCCGCCAATCACAAACCAAATGGCGGTGCGGCGCGGAAGCTTCAGCAGAAACCGGAGGAACATCAAACCAACCAAGGCCCCCACAATCCCTCCGGGAACGGCCCACGAGAAATCAGTCACGCTGTTCAGCGTTTCGTGCATTCCCGCAATTTCATCCACCGAAAGAAACAGGAACCCACCGGCCAGTCCTTTCCACGGCAACAAGCCCTGCTCGTGGGCACTTGATTTCCCCCAGGCATGAACCGCCAGGCACGCCGCCGTCACAAACAGGGCCGTGGCTGAATACCAAGTCGGGAAACTGTCTTCTTCATCCACATCGAAGATCTGCCGGACCAGCCAAGGCAACTCCCGCACCTCATAGTGGATGAATGTAAGGACAACATGGATACCCACCAAAACACCGACCGTCGTCCACAGCGTTTTGAGCAAGGTGACACGGGACAGGCTCAAGGAAATGGGCGCGGACGACATGGGGGCAATGGACTGGGTGAAATGATGACGGCGGTGCGCGACGGAGCAGATTGCGCTGAAGAGCCGATACAAAAAGGGACTCCCTTTCGAGAGTCCCTTTGAAAATCAAAGCCGGGTGAATTTAGCCCCACCAACCGAACCAGCCCCACGAGCTGCCGCTCGACTGGCCGGGTTTGCCCGACTTTCCGGATTTGGAAGATTGGTGCGAGGACTTGCCGCCGGAGTCGGAGCCGCCACAGCTATGACCGCGCTTGCCCTTCTTGCTGCATTGTCCCCACCAGTTGTAATCACAGCTGTCGCCGCGCTTGTCGGACTTACCGTAACGGTCGGACTTACCCGACTTCGACGACTGGTCGGACTTGCCCGACTTGCCAGACTGTTCGTCCTTGCCGGATTTACCCGACTTGCCGGAGTCACCGCAATCATGGCCGCGGTCGCCCTGCTTCTTGCAGTGGCCCCACCAGTTGTATTCGCAGTTGTCGTTCTTGCCGGACTTACCGGACTTACCCGACTTGCTGGAGTGGTCGGACTTGCCGGATTTGCTCGACTTGCCGCCACCACAATCGTGGCCGCGGTCGCCCTTCTTCTTGCAGTGCCCCCACCAGTCGTAGTCGCAGTTGTCGCCCTTACCGGACTTGCCCGAATGGCCCGACTTGCCTGACTTATCCGAATAGCCCGACTTGCCTGACTTGCAGGACTGGCCCGACTTACCCGACTTACCGGATTTGCCCGACTTCCCGGACTTGTCCGATTTGCAGCCGCAATCCGCCGCGGTGGTGAAGAGCTTGGACGAAAGCAGATTCATGTCGGCTGAACCGACCGCTTTGGGGCGATAGACCTCAACGCGATAAGTGTGATCGCCTTCGGCAGTGCTGAAGGACGCCGAATAGACGACCCCGTCGATCGTATAAGTATCATCGCCGGCGGAAGCGCCGTAGGTGAAATACCATTCTTCGCCGGTGTCTTCGTCGACGACGACCACGACGACTTCCTGGTCCGTGACCGAACTGCAATCATCGCAGTGCAGAGTGAATTCCAAGACCGCATCGTCGCCGCCGCAGAACACCTTGCCGCGAGCAATGTCGCCCTTCCAGGCCACCGAGGTCGGGCAGTTGTCGTCGCCGCCCGGATCAGACTTCTCCGTGACAGTAACGGTGATGGAATCAGTCGCGGACTTATTTTGGTCGCTGATACCTGTGACCGAGATATCGTAGTTCGCGGTTTCGGACGAAGTGATCGTGGCGCTACCGGTAACGACTGCCTGCCCCAAACCGCTGTGGGTCGGAACGACCGGCTGGCCATTGATCGTCACAATCAGATCCTCGATCGTGCCGTAAGAAACCGAGGTCTCGAAGGTGAAGGTGATTTCCGTCGGTGCATCGCTTTCGAAGCGAGTGACCTCAAGCCCGTCATCAGGCGTGAGAATGGTCGCGACGGGATCCGGGTAGGTGCCCACCACGGTGAAGCTGTTGCTGGTCGCCGCGAAACCATACGCCGTCTCACTGCGGGCAGTGATCGTGTAGGTGCCGGGGGCATTCAGCACGAGCGTATCGGTGCCAGTGGCCGAGACGGTGCCCATGCCGGCAAGAACCGGGGTCAGCGTCTGCGGGCCGTTCGGTGTGCTGAGGGACGCGATCAACTCGTCGATCGTGCCAAAGTCGGTATCGGTCGTGATGCTCACCGGCACCGTCGCGCCAGGGCCGCCGAACTCAAAGGTGAAGACGTCGCCGTCTGCCGGAGTATCAATCGAAATCACTGGCGGTTCCGCCGTCAGCTCGACCACGGAGAGCGTGATGCTGTCGGTCGCCGTGCCGCCTTCGCTGACCACGGTGACTTCGATGGTGAAGCTATCGGCAATCGAGGTCGTGATCGTGCCGGAACCGTTGATCGAACCCGTCAAAACGCCGAAGGATTCAAATTCGAAGTCGGCCGGCTGCCCCTCGCCGTCGAGCACGGTCACGGAAACGCTCTCAATCGCACCATAGGCGACACCGCCTTCGTAGGTGAACGAAATCACCGAGGCAGGGTCACCTTGAATACGCGTGAAAGTCGCGCCATTGTTTGGGCTGGTGATGGTGACTTCCGGCTCAGGCAAAAGTCCCTGCACCTGGAAGGTCGCCGAAGCCGTATCCGTCCCGTGGGGAGTGGAGGTCGTCGCGTAGAGCGTGTAGGTGCCTTCCGGCAGCACTTCGCTCCCCGTGCCATAGGCGTCGAGCTCACCGATCGTCCATCCCGTGAGGGTCACCGGAACGGAGCCGTCGCGAGTCAGCGTGAGGGTTTGAATGCCCTCCACTGCTCCGCCGTCCGCAAAGGTCGTGGCGTTCACCAGGTATGGGATCGTCGCGCCGGTCTCGACGCCAAGGGTGTAGGTGTAAACCTGCACACTCGGGGGAAGCGGATTGACGATGGAGAGCTCCGGGGGAGCCACCACGCGAAGGATTTCAAAATCCGTGGAGGTCGTCGCCTCGCCGATACTGTTGGTGGCGGTCGCAGACACCGTGTAGATGCCCGCCTGCGTGTAACCCAATGAGGCCAAGCCAGTGGCGAGCGTGGTGTTCAGGTCGGAGTAAGTGATTTCGTTGGTGCCGAGCGTCCCGCGATCGCTTACGGAAACCGTGAGGTCCGTGACCTCGTAGCCATCGGTGGCCGCGCCGGTCACTTCGATCGGAACGATGACCGGGCTGCCACCCACGATGTAGGTGAATTGCTCTCCGTCACCGGGAGAGGCGATGCCCACCGTCGGCGGCTCGCCCGAGATCGGGTTGTTGATGAAGACATTGATGTAGGTCGCGTCGTTGAGCACGGTGCCCACGCCGCCCGGGAGGGCCGCCTCACCCGGGAATCCTTCAAATCGCAGGCCATAGGCATAGTCGCCAGCCACCGCGTCGGAGGGACCGCGGAAAAAGATACCGATAGCCCGCTTCAGGTTGGTGGACGAAAAGCTAAGGTCGTTCGGCGAAGCGCCCTCACCTTGGATCCAAGCCGTCACCTCTGCCTCGTCCCGGTTCTTGCCGGTGTTGATCCAGCTGGGCGGGAGGACGGAATTGTCCGGCAGTTGAATGACTTCCAGGTAACTCAACGCGGTTGCATCATCGACGCCGTCCGGGGCACTGATCACCCGCCACACCAAGTTCGGCTGCACGACAGTCTGGAGACCGGAGGGCGCAGTGACCGTCACCGAGTGAAACCAGAACAGCGGCGCATCACCCTCCACCGTTTGGTCGTTCGGGGTGTAGCCTACGGTCGGGTCACGACCAGCTGCGGATGCGTTGTGCACAGCACACAGCGAGAGGGCGACCGAGAGGAGGCCGGCGATGAGTGCGTTTCGTCGATGTTTCATAAGCGTTCGGGAGCTTTTGCGAATAAAGCGCATTTGGTAACCAGAAGTCTAGGTGAATCTCCCTAGACATGCGCCTTTTTAAGTCCAAACGGGTCTACTAATTCAAGGTAGGAAACTACTTAATCGCAGATCCCAAAGTGCCGCAATTGCTTAGCTGCGGTTTGCTCGGGAGAAAAAAGTTCACTTTCGCTGAGCGGAAGGCTCCTCAACCCCACCGATTCGTGGAAAAACCAAAGGGAATCAGCCGTCACATGAACCCCCAGTGCCGTGTGACATCCCCCACCCAGCCGATTCTGAAACGCTCTTTCCAAGGTCACACGAGCATGTGTGGTCGGGTCGAAGCATGATGCCCAATCTCCGCCCTCTCCTCTGCGACATTGCACGGCGATGGCGGCCTGGGCCACCGCCGGCACCATGGTTTCAACCCCCAGCACGCGAAACTCCAGCCCCGGCCATTCGCCAATCCCCAGTCGCGCAAGACCGGCGGCGGCCAGGACCGTCGCATCGGCGACGCCATCCTGGGCAATCTTCCGTAAACGCGTATCCACGTTGCCCCGGATTTCGCAGTATTCCACGTCCGGATACAGCATCTCCAGCTGGAGACGACGGCGGGGGCTGCTCGTGGCAATCGTCCTCGGGCGATCCACCCCTTCGCGAATGATCAGAACATCCCGCGGATCCGCCCGAGGCAAATACCCCGCAATGGCCAGACCCTCCGGTTGGTCACCCGGCAGGTCCTTGGCGCTGTGCACCGCGAGGTCTGCGCGGCCATCCAACAAGGCCTGTTCAAGTTCCTTGGTGAACAGACCTTTGCCGCCCCGCTTCTCCAGTGACCATGCCGTTTGTTTGTCCCCGGTGGTGACCATTTGCAGGAGCTCGATCTCGACCCCCAAGGCCGCATGCAGGCTCGCCGCGACCATATTGGTCTGAGCAAGCGCCAGAGGACTTTTGCGAGTGGCGATGGTGAGTTTCGACATGGACAAGGTGGGTCTGGGTTCGCGGGCGAACCTTCAACACAACACGCCCACGCCGCGCAGCAAGAGCAACCTGCTCCCTTGGCTGAGCCAAAAAAAGCGCGGCCGGAGCCGCGCTGGGAGAACTGAATTCGCCGAAGCTTAGTAGCTGGCAGCGACGCCCTTGATGTTCTTCTTGGCCATCCACGGCATCATGCCGCGCAGGCGGGCGCCCGTCTTCTCGATCGGGTGCTTTTCGCCGGCCTTGAGCAACTTGTTGTAGTTCTTGAGGCCGCCCTTGTGCTCCTTGACCCACTCCTTGGTGAACTTGCCGGTCTGAATCTCCTTCAGGATCTTCTTCATCTCGGTCTTGGTCTTGGCGTTGATGACACGCGGACCGCGGGTGATGTCACCATACTTCGCGGTCTCGGAAATCGAGAAGCGCATGCCGGCGATACCGGACTCATACATGAGGTCGCAAATGAGCTTCAGCTCGTGCAAGCACTCAAAGTAAGCCATCTCCGGCTGGTAACCGGCCTCGACGAGGGTTTCGAAACCGGCCTGCACCAGCGCGCTGGCGCCACCGCAGAGCACGGCCTGCTCACCGAAGAGGTCCGTTTCGGTTTCCTCCTTGAAGGTCGTCTCGAGCACCCCGGCGCGGGTGGAACCGATGCCCTTGGCCCAAGCGAGGGCGGTCTTCTTGGCCTTGCGGGACTTGTTCTGGGCGACGGCGATGAGCGCCGGCATGCCCTTGCCCTCTTGATAGAGGCGGCGAACCATGTGGCCCGGGCCCTTCGGCGCGACCATGATGCAGTCGACGTCTTCCGGCAGTTTGATCAGGTCGAAGTGAACGGCGAGACCGTGCGAGAAGAGCAGCGTCTTGCCCTTGGTCAGGTTCGGCGCGATGTCCTGCTCGTAGATCTCAGCCTGCTTCATGTCCGGCAAGCCGACCATGATGACGTCGGCCTGACGCACGGCTTCAGCCGTCTCGACGACCTTGAAGCCCTGTTTCTTGGCCACGGCGGCGGACTTGGAGCCTTTATAGAGGCCGATGATGACGTTTACGCCGGAGTCCTTCAGGTTGAGGGCGTGGGCATGGCCTTGGGAGCCATAGCCGAGCACGGCGATCGTCTTGTCTTTAAAGAGGCTGAGGTCGCCGTCTTTGTCGGTGTATACTTTGGCGGGCATGGTTTGGTATTTGGGAATTGGTGGGGGTTCGGGAGGGTCAGCGGGTCAACGCGAGTTGCCCGGTGCGGGCCAGCTCGGAGATGCCGAAGGGTTCAAGTAGATTGAGGAACGCGGCGACTTTGCCTTCGTCGCCGGTAAGCTCGATGATGACCTCATCGGCGGAGACATTGACGATCTTAGCGCGGAAGATGTCGCAGATCTGCAGGATTTCCGAACGCGACTTCGCGTCGGCCTGGACTTTCACCAGCAGCAGCTCACGCGTCACGGCCTGACCGCTGTCGAAGTCGGTGACGTCGACGACATTGATGAGCTTGCGGAGCTGCTTGATCGCGAGATCGAGGGCGGAATCGTCCCCTTTCAATACCACCGTGATGCGAGACAGGGCCGCGTCGTGGGTCGGCGCGACGTTAAGGGAGTCGATGTTAAAGCCGCGGCCGGAAAACATGCCGGCAACACGCGCCAAAACACCGAACTTGTTCTCAACGAGGACAGAGATCGTGTGTCGCATGGTGATGGGTGGTGAGGTTTGTGGAGGAAAAATCGAAGCTGGGGCCCTGGTCCGGTCCGGCGGTTCGGAGAACCTGCCGCACTGGTGGACGCCGAGGGACTCGAACCCCCGACCCTCTCGGTGTAAACGAGATGCTCTAACCAACTGAGCTAGGCGTCCGGGCCGAAGGATGAACTAAGCGGTGCAGGCTACCCCCTGACAAGGGTTATTTGCGGGACCGTTTCAGCGTTGGTGGTGGATAAAAAGTTAAACGCCGGCCTTGGCCTTCAACCACCCGCGTTCGACCATGAGTTCGGCGTTCTGCACCGCGTTCAGGGCGGCGCCTTTCCAGAGGTTGTCGCCGCTCACCCAGAACGAAAGCGCGTTGTCGAAGGCGGTGTCGATGCGCAGGCGCCCCACCCCGCACTTCACCTTCTCGGCAAAGTCCAAGGGGGTCGGAAACTTCCGCTCGCTCGGTTCATCGACAAGTTCCGCGCCCGGGAAGGCGGCAATGGCCGCGCGGGCCTTGGCCAGATCGACCGGACGTTCAAATTCCGCGCATACCGAAATCGAGTGGGCACGCTCCACCGGCACGCGGACGCAGGTGGCTGAAACCTTGAGGTCGGGCAGGCCCATGATTTTGCGGGACTCCTGCGCCATCTTCGTCTCCTCGCCCGTGTAACCGTCCTCGCCAAACGTATCCACTTGGGGGATGCAATTGTAGGCGATCTGGTAAGGCGCGTAGACCTTCTTTTTGACCGGATCGCCATGCACCAGGGCCAGGAGTTGGTTTTCCAACTCCTTCACCGCTTCGGCACCTGAACCGGAAACCGACTGATAGGTCGAAACAATGATCCGCTTCACGCCAAAGGCCTGATGCAGCGGCCAGAGCCCCATCAGCATCACCGCGGTCGAGCAGTTGGGATTGGCAATGATGCCTTGGTGCGAAGTGAGGCCCTCGGGATTGATCTCCGGGATCACCAACGGAACGTCATCGCGCATGCGCAGAGCCGAGCTCTTGTCGATCACGAGGCAACCGGCCGCCACGGCGTCATCCGCCAAGGCACGCGTCACCCCGCCGCCGGCAGCGAAAAAGGCCACATCGACATCGGCGAATACACCGGGTTTGGCCTCCTCGATGACGATCTTCTGTTCCCCGACCTGCAAGGTCTTGCCGGCCGAACGGGCCGAGGCAAAGAGTCGCAAACGCGACAGGGGGAAGTTTCGCTCGTGCATTAGCCGCACCAGCTCTTGACCGACGGCACCTGAGGCACCGACGATTCCGACTACGTAGCTCTGATTATTCAAGATGGAGTCTCCTTGGGAACTAGCCATGCAAAGTGCCGACGCCCTCGGCATCAAGCCCGCAGAACGTTTGCTTCACGTGAGCATTAACGACCAAACGCTGTGCCTCTACCAGGGGCCGGAGCTGGTGAAAACCTACGTCGTTTCGACCAGTCTCCGGCCGCCTTCCAATCAACGGGACTCCCTGGGCACGCCGTGCGGTCTGCATGCGATCGCGGAGCGAATCGGTGCGGGCCAGCCGCCCGGCATGGTGTTCAAGGGCCGCGTTGCCACCGGTCATCATTACCAGGAACTCAGTGCGGCCGAAAACGAGGCCAACCTCATCACGGCGCGCATTTTGTGGCTGCGAGGTCTCGAACCCGGCACCAATCAAGGTGGCAACGTCGATTCCTACGAACGCTACATCTACATCCACGGCACCAATCACGAGGACCGCATCGGACGTCCGGCCAGCGGCGGTTGCGTGCAGCTGCGGAACCTGGAAATGGTCGAGCTCTACGAACGGGTGCGCGCCGGGGATTGGGTGAACATCGTCAAGTAGGAAGCCGCGACCGGCACACTACCGGGAATCGTCCTCACGTCGTTCATACCAAGCGCCCTCACGGCGCACCTCGGATTCAGCCCGTTTGATCGTTTCTTTCTCGGTTTGGTTGGTCAGCGAAACATACGCGCCCCGCTCACCGTGCACGATTTTCACGAAATCGCCTTCCTGGAAATAGCCGTGCTTGGCGTCTTGGGTGACGGTGACGACCTTCCCTTCCTCCAGGCGGATAAGGATCTCCTGCCCCTTCTGTCGGGTCATGATCTCCTCGATTTTCCCGCCAGCCACGGCACCGACAACGGTGGCGCCGGCGGTCTTCACCAGCGCGCCGGTCGTGGCACGTTTCGGCACCGTGGCGGCGGCGCCGACAAGCCCCCCGCCCAAGGCGCCTGCTCCCGTGCGTCGTCCATCTATGATCACCGGGGCTGACTGCACGACTCGACCGAATTCAACTTTCTTGGCCCCCCGGCCATCCCACCCCTCGGCGATGGCGCCCTGCGCGACGGAGTTGGAAACGGGCGCGACCTCGGCCACCAGCGGCGGTGGATTGTGTGCCGAAGGGGACGACGAGGCACCGGTGCTCTCGCAACCGGCGGCGAACAGGATGCTGATGCCCAAACAAACAAACGGCAACCAGTCCGAGCGCGCCTGCGCGACGGTGGAGTAAGGTTTCATGGTCCGATGGACTCGTGTCTTAAAGCGCCAGCCGCACCGACGCTTCGCCGTTGTGACTGTGGTTGACCTGGACCCGATCGCCCTCGCGGTAGAGACCGTCATCAGCTTCCTGAATGATCACGACCGTGCTTCCGCTATCGAGCACGATGGTCAGCTCCTGACCTTGCTTTCGCGTGGCGACTTCCTCGATCGCTTGCCCAGCCACCGCCCCCACGACTGCGGCCGCGGCCTGCACGACGTAATCGCCCGTCCCAGCGCCGCCGCCGGGGAAGGCCGCTGCGCCGCCGACCGCCGCACCACCCGACAAACCGAGCAGCGTCTTTTCTCCATCGATCACCACGGGCCTCACCTGAACGACTCGGCCGAGGTCCACATTGTGCATCACGCCTACCTGAGAGCGGGCAACCGTGCGAGATTTCGAGGGAAACGTGCACCCGGCCGACAGAACAAGGGTCAGGCACGCCAGGCTCACTGCGATCTGTTTCATGGGTTTCCTTTGGGTAAGAAAAGCTATCGGTTGAGTGGCCAGCTCAGCGCTTTTGTTCCGCTTTCAGCCCCCAAAGACAAGACCCGATCGGGCCTAGCCCGAATTTCGACCGAATAGTAGTCGCAGCGAATTGAGGCAAACCACCACGGTGCTGCCCTCGTGGGCGGCGACGCCCACGCCCAGCGGCACGACCCCGATGATCGACGCCAGGGCCATCAACACGACCACGGTCAATGAAATCGCCAGGTTCTGTCGGATCACGGCCTTGGCCCGCCGACTCAAGCGCAGCGCCGAGAGCACGTTTTCAATGCGGTCCTCCATCAGGATCACCTCAGCCTGTTCGAGGGCCGCGTCGCTTCCCCTCGCGCCCATCGCGACGCTCACGTCAGCCGCGGCCAGACTTGGGGCGTCATTCACCCCATCCCCCACCATCGCGACCCGCCGGCCGTTGGCCTTCAACTCGCCAATGGCCGCGACCTTGTCCTCGGGCGAAAGCCCGGCGCGGGTTTCGGTGATACCGAGCTGGGCAGCGACTTGTTCGGCCGTCTGCCGACGGTCTCCCGTCAGCATGACCGACTTCAGCCCGAGGCGATGCAGCTTGGCCAAAACCTCGGCCGACTGCTCCCGAATCTCGTCCCGCAACAACACCCGCCCGACCAGCGTATCGCTGATCACCCACACCTCCGCCAGTTCCGGCGCCGCCGGCGGCAGGTCCCCCGCCCACTTTGCCAGCGGCCCCGTATCCAAAAGTTCGCGACGCCCCAGCAGCACCTTGCTGTCACCCAGCCGCCCCCGCACACCCTGTCCGGTGATCGAACTGAATTCCGCGACCTCGCGCTCCGCGACACCGCGCGCCCGGGCGTCCCGCACGATGGCGCGGGCAATCGGATGCTGGGAATTGGCCTCCAACGCCAACGCCAACTCCATCACCTCCTGCTCCCTGCCAGCCGGCAGACTTTCGTAGCCCACCACCGTAAGTTCACCGGTCGTGAGCGTTCCCGTCTTATCCAGTGCGATCGTCTGCACTTCCGCCAGTTTCTCAATCGCGGCGCCGCCGCGAAACAGCACGCCGTGACGGGCCCCCCACGCGATCGCCGCGAGCACGGCCGACGGAATCGAGAGCACCAGCGCACAAGGGCTCATCACCACGAGCAGGGTCATCGCCCGGTAAAACGCCGAGGTGACGTCCGGGGTATTGACGAAGGCATTGAGCCCGAATCCGAGCCACCACACCAGGAACATCACCGCACAGATGCCGAGGACCAACAAGGTGTAGGTGCCGCCAAATTTGTCGGTGAATCGCTCGCTCGGCGCCCGCAGCTTCTGCGCGGTCTGAATGAGCCGAATGATCTTCTGTAAGGTGCTCTCGGCGGGAAGTCGCTCGACTTCAAACACCACCGCCCCCCACAGGTTCAGGGTGCCGCTGAAGACCGCATCTCCCGTCGACTTGTCGACCGGCACCGATTCACCGGTCAGCGTCGATTCATCGCTCGCGCTCTGGCCCGAAACCACGCGACCGTCGGCGGGATAGGCGCCACCAGGCTTCACCCGCACGCGATCGCCAATCACCAGGGACTCGACCGGAACGTCGGTTTCTTTGCCTTGCGCGTCCACCCGGAGGGCATGCTTCGGCGCACTTTTCAGCAACGCGTCCACCTCACGGTGCGTGCGATCCATCGCAAAGGCTTCCATCGCCCCCGACGCCGAGAAGAGGAACAACAACAGCACCGCTTCCTCCCAAGCGCCGATCGCGACGGCTCCCACTGCGACCGCGAGCATGAGAAAATGGATGTCCAATTTTCGGCGCCGAAGGTTCTCCCACGAGTCCACCGCCGCGTCCCAGCCCCCGGCCACCAGCGCGATTCCTGCCAAGATCAAAACCACCGGCGCCGGTATCGCCCCCGATTGCTCGCTCAACCAAGCCGCCAAGCCGAAGACGCCACAAGCCGCCGCCAAGCCGCCCAACACCCGCCAGTCGTGGTCGTCGTGATCGTGCTCCCCGTGATCATGATCGTGGTCGGGCGCTTCGCTTTCATCCGGCCACGCAAACTCCCGCCAGGTCCAAAACTTGGGCGCCGTCGCGCAAGTGGGCGCCGACATTTCCGTGCGCCCCGCCTCGGTCTGCCAGTGATATGCCGCGGGCAAGGCCGACGCCGACCTACCTTCCCCCCACCGCTGCTCCAGCGCCTCCATCACCGCCCGCAAATTTTCCTGCAGGACCGCCTCGTCGACGCCACCCAGCGTCGCCACCGCGACCTTGCGCGCCTCCCGATCCACTCGCACGGCCTCCACTCCCGGAGTCGATTGCAAAAACGTGACCAGCGCCTGTGCCCATCCCGGTGACTGCTCGTCTTGCTTCATGCTGCACAGCCTCCGGAATTTCCGCGACCGGGCAAATCACAATTGCAGCGCGGCGCCGCGCCGCCGAGCCTCCGCCGGTCCATGATCGGCCTCTCGGAATACGACGATACCCTGCCCCCTCCGCCGCCCCCCTCCAAGGCGCCGGACTTGGTGCCGTATTTGTTCTCCGAGGACGGGGTCCTGACCTCCGCGTTGGAACTCGAACATCGTCCGCAACAGGACGCGATGGCCCGCGCCGTCGCCGCCGCCCAGTCCGCCGACGATTCCCTGCTCTTCGAAGCCGGCACCGGCGTGGGCAAGTCCCTCGCCTACCTCCTGCCCGGCATCATGCAAGCGGTGGACCAACAGCGCCAACTCATCGTCTCCACCCACACCATCGCGCTGCAGGAGCAGCTCGATAAAAAGGACCTGCCCCTCTGCCGCCGAGTGTTTTCAAGTGACGAGAAGCTGGAGCCCTACGCCGACTTCAAATCCGCCGTGCTGGTCGGCAAAGGCAACTACCTGTGCACCACCCGCCTCGCCAGCGCCCTGCGCGACAAACAGGAACTCTTTGCCACGGCCGAACACAGCGAGCTGCAACGTATCGCCGTCTGGGCCGGCTCATCCGAGACCGGCCTCCGCCACGAGCTCACCCCACCGCCTTCCCCCGACGTCTGGGAAATGGTCAACGCGGACTCCTCGTCGTGCTCGCGCAAATACTGCGACCACGAAGCCTGCTTTTACCAACGAGCGCGCGCACGTCTGCGTTCGGCTCACGTCATCATCGTCAACCACTCCCTGCTCTTCACCCACATCGCCGCCGGCGCCGGCGAAAACGGTGGCTCCCGCGGGGTGCTTTTCCCCGACGATTTCGTCGTGCTGGACGAGGCCCACACCGTGCCGGCCGTGGCCACCGATCACTGTGGACTGCACCTGAGCTCCTACGGGACCGACCGGATGCTCAAGCAGCTCTACAACCCTCGGACGCGCAAAGGGGTCCTCGTCAAACATGGTGGTCCCGCCGACCGTCAGCTCGTGGAGGACGCGCTCGAGGCCGCAACCCAGTTCTTCGCGTTCCTGCACGACAAGCTGTTGTTGAAGCAATCCATCGTGCGAGTCCGCGAGGAAGGGTTTGCCGAACCTTGGTTGGAGGGGCCGCTGGGGGCCTTGCACCGCTCCGTGCGAAAGCGAGCCGACGCGCTCGATGACGGTCGCGAACGCGACATCCTGCTCGAGCATGCGCGCCGGATCGGCACCTACCAAACCAGCCTGCGCCGCTTCCTCTCCGTCGCTGACGCCGACCAACATGTTTACTGGATCGAGCGCTCCGGCCGCCGCCGCACCATCATCACGCTCCGCACCGCCCCGATCGACATCGCGCCCTTTCTGCGCGAGGAGCTCTTCGGTTGCGGCACCTCGGTGGTCTGCACCAGCGCGACCCTCGCCCTCGCCGGTCGACTTGACCCGATAAAAAAGCGCATCGGCGCCGATGAGGTTCCCGGCGCGATCGAGCATTCGCCCTTCGACTTTGCCCGCAATTTTCGCGCCTTCGTCGCCACCGACATTCCGCTGCCGACCCGCGACCAGGCCCGACTCGCTCTCGATGTGCTGGCCGATTACATTGCCTACTGCGTGCAACGAGTCGCCGGTGGTTCGCTCGTCCTCTTCACCAGCTACGCCGACCTCCGGCATGTCGCCGAGGTGCTGGAGCCAATCCTCGCACAGGCCGGGCGTCCGCTCCTGTGTCAGGGCGCGGAACTCTCCCGCACCGCCTTAGCCGAACGCATGCGCGAGTCCGGCAAGGCCGTGTTGTTGGGCACTGATAGTTTCTGGACGGGCATCGACATTCCCGGGGCAGCCCTTTCGCAGGTCATCATCACCCGGCTGCCCTTTGAAGTGCCCACCCATCCCGTGCTGGAGGCGCGCACCGAATGGATCCGCGACCGCGGCGGCAATCCCTTCAACGAACTGACCTTGCCGGAGGCGCTCATGAAGTTTCGCCAAGGCGTCGGCCGCCTCATTCGTTCCGCGACCGATCGCGGGGTCGTGACCCTGCTGGATTCGCGCATCGTGCACAAACCCTACGGCCGTTGGTTCATGGAGTGCCTGCCTCAGAAGGACCTCACGCGAATGAATCGCGAAAACCGGGATCACCAGTTCCTGCCCTTTGCACCGGACCCCGACAACATTCGGTAAAAACGGTCTTCAAGTCCGGTCGCCCCGCTAACTCGACTTGCCCCACTGCGGCAAACATCCACGATGCGCCTCCGTGTCGGACAAGCCCTCCATCACCCTGCGCACCGCCGCCATCACTGATATCGGGCGGGTTCGCCGCCAAAACGAAGACCGCTTTCTCCGCCGGGATGACGTTGGATTCTACGCTGTCGCCGACGGCATCGGCGGCCTCCCCGGTGGAGCGGCAGCCGCCCAAGCCTGCATCGAAGCGCTCGACGAACAAACCCCCGCGGTCGCGGAGGTGAACGAGTCGAGCGACCTGATTCCCCTCATTCACGCGGCCAATCGCCGGGTCGTAAAACTCGCCCAGCGCGTGAGCCCGCAACTGGGCATGGGCACAACGCTCATTTGCACCGTCGTTCGCGGCGACCAACTGCACCTCGCGCACGTGGGCGATTCGCGTTGTTACCTGATTCGCGACGGCGCCACCCAGCTCCTGACGACGGATCATTCCCTCGCCAACGACCTGGCTCGATCGGGGGCGTCCACCCCAGCCGGTTACGACGACTACCAACTCGGCGCGCTCACCCGCTGCATTGGCCAACCCGACGATCCCGAAATCGATGTTGCCGAGCAAACCCTGCGCCCCGGCGACCTCGTGTTGCTCGCCTCCGACGGAATTTCCCGGGTGATCCCCGACGCAGAACTCCCGGAGCTACTCGGCGGCGAGGCCGCTCTCGCCGAACGACTGGCTGGGCTGATTGAGCTCGTGCACGAGCGCGGCGCGCCCGACAACGCCACCGCCGTGCTGCTGGTCGTCGATTGACTCCTCGGCGCGTCGCGGCCCAGCTTCCCGTGCATGTCCGCCGCCGACCGCATTGCCCGCTTTCAAACGCTCGTGGCGCAGCAGCCACACAACGTGATGTTCCGCTTCAGCCTCGCGCAGGCGATCGAGTCCGGTGACAGCCCGGCCGACGCCATTCCGCACTACCGCGCCTGCGCCGACGCCAAAGCGGATTGGATGATGCCCCGTATCCAACTCGGCAAACTGCTCCTCCAAACCGGTGACACTGCGGCCGCGCGTCCCGTCCTCCAAGCGGCACTCGAATTGGCCATCGCGCAGGATCACGAAGACCCGGCAATGGAACTGCAGCGGATCCTCGCAAAACTCGGCACGTAACCAAAAAGTAACGACGCCCGACTCGCGCCGGCCGTTCGCTTCCGCCAACCGTGGCCCATGCGGGTCATCCTTACCTCACACGGATCGACGGGAGACATCTACCCGGTCATCGCGCTGGCGGTCGCTTTGCAGCATGCGGGGCATCACGTTCGCTTCGCGACGATTCCCCACTACCAAACCGACGTGGAAGCGGCCGGCATCACCTTCCTCCCACTCTGCCCGGACTGGGAACAGGCAGACCTCAGTTATTGGATGGGACGCCTGCAGAAGATCCGCACCCCCATCTACCAGTTGCGCGAGCTCTACGTCGGCGCCCACAAATACATTCCGGAGATGATTCGGCGCATGGATGCGGCGATGGGAGACACTGACCTGCTCGTTTCATCCTACCTGTTCCCGATGAACAAAGGCATCGCCGATCGACACGGGGTGCCCTTCGCCACGCTCGCTTTTGCGCCCCACGTGATTCCGTCGCCCGATTACCCCCCGGAGAACATTCCGTCCCCCCACTGGCTCGGCCGCCGACTGCGACGCGCCTGGAACGCCTGGTTGTGGAAATCGGCCAACGCGATTGTCGATCGTGTCATCAACCGCACCGTCGCACCGTCGCTGCGCGCGGCCGGTCTGCCCAAAGTGCGTAACTTCTTTTCCAAGCCGGCGGATCGCGTGCTCGTCACCCTGCCGGACGCGCTCTTCCGCCCTGCCGGCGCAAAGATCGACCCACGGTTTCGGTTCACGGGCTATTGCCGTTGGCAGGCGCCCGAAGATCCGGCGCTCGACGCGGAAATTCGCGCGTTCACCGGCGGGGAGCCCGTGCCCATCCTGACCTTTGGCAGCATGGTTTACGAACATGCCGGCGCGTTCATGGAACGCTTCGTGCGACATTGGCCGGCGGACCGAAAAATCATCGTGCAACGCGGCTGGGCGCAGTTCCCGCGACTCGGTGATGAGTCGCATATCAAGGTCATCGGCAAAGTGTCGCACGACCAACTCTTCCGCCACGCCAGCGCCATCATCCACCATGGCGGCGCCGGCACGACTGCGAGTGTCTTGCACGCCGGCAAACCGCAGCTCGTCGTGCCTCACATCGGCGACCAGACCTTCTTCGGCCTGGAAATGGAACGCCTCGGGGTCGGCCAGCGCCTCGGCAAAACCTGGTGGCCGGAGAACCTGCACCATGCGCTGGACAAATTGCTGGCAGATCCCAATCGACGCGCTCGCGCGGAATCGCTGGCCGAACAACTGCGCGCCGAGGACGGGCCAGCGCAGGCCATCGCCGAAATGGAACAGTTCGTCGCCGATCACCACCACGCCGCGGTGTCATCCCGCTGAGCCATTTCACGTGCCGCGTGGTGCGCCGAGAGGGAATCGAACCCTCCTCTCAAGCTTGGGAAGCTCGCATTCTACCGATGAACTACCGGCGCAATGCACGTGAAGCTGAGGCGAACTTGTAGTGCCTGACAGTGCGCCCGCAATCCCGAACTCACGCTCAGGAGTAGGAACGTCGACCTTCCAGCGCGCTCTTTAACGTAACCGAATCCGCATACAAAACGCCGCCCCCACTGGGCAGGCCAAAACCGATGCGGCTGACCGCGATTTCACGATCTTCCGGGATTAATTCGTCGGTGAGGTAATGACAGGTCGCCTCGCCTTCGACGTCGTTGGACAAGGCGAGAATGAGCTCCCGGACTTCACCCGCCTCCATGCGTTGTCTCAACCCGGCGATGTTCAACTGCTCCGGGCCGACCCCATGAATTGGGGACAGTTTGCCGTGCAACACATGGTAGCCACCGCGATAGGCGCCACTGCGCTCCAGCGCGATGAGGTCAGGCACCTGCTCGACCACACAAAGAACGCCGTGGTCACGCGAATCGTCGGCACAAACCTCGCAGCACTCGCTCTCGGCGAGGTTGCCGCAACGCTCGCAGCGTCGAACCGCGCCGGCCGCCGCCTGCAATGCTTCCACCAATTCCGGTAAACGCTCGGGTTTTTCCAACAGCAGGTGCAAGGCCACCCGCTCGGCGGAACGGTAGCCCAAACCGGGCAGCTTCTTCAGCAACTGCTGCAGGTTCTCGAGCGCGGGAGTCATGGGATTTTCGAATTCTGATTTCGGATTTTCGATTCTTCACGCCGGCGGCAAACCGCCCCAATCCAAAATCGAGACTCCAAAATCGAAAATCCTTACATGAACCCGGGCATCTGGAAGCCGGCGGTCGCCGCCTGCATCTGCTCCTCGTTGTAGGTCTTGGCCTGCGCCGCCGCATCCTGCACCGCGGCGAGCACCGTCTCATTCACCAGCGAGGCTTCTTCCTTCAGCAACTCCGGGTCGATTTCCAGCGCGAGGAACTTGCCCATGCCATTGATCTTGATCTTCACGGCACCGCCACCACTGGTGACGTCGAGTTCCTTGGCTTCAAGCGCGGCCTGGGTGGCCTCGACCTGACGCTGCATTTTCTGGGCTTGTTTGAGAAGTTTACCGACACCGGCCATGTTTGGAGAGGGGTTTGGGTTGAAAGTTGAAGGTTAAGTCAAAGTGAACCGCTATGCCTCGGGATCGCGCAGCGTTCTTCAAGCCTCAAGTCGAGCATTGGGTCTCGCCTCGCAAGAATTCAACACCGCGAACCTCCAGAATTCGTCCGTCGTGAGACGACCGGTCGAAGAAACGACCCTGGTTCGGGGATGCTCGCCAAGTCTCAATTCAAAGCGACCACCGCCGCTCACTCATCCACACCTCGACGCGCTCCCGACGGTTGAGACTCAACGCGCTTCGAGAGGTTAAATGTCCGGGCATATCGATGGGACGGAATCTCCAACCATCGGTAACAAAACCAAGCAATCAAGGTCGAAAGGCCCATCGCCAGAATCATTGCCAAGGCGTAGTGCCAACTTTTATGAGCGAATCGTTCTGCAAGATTCATCACCCGTCCACCGATCGCGGTGTGCACGAGGTAGAGTGAAAATGAAACATTCCCCACCCACACGATCGGTCGCGCCCATTTTCGATCACCTGGGACCCACATCAGAATCACCAACGTGAGAAGCGCTGTCGCCGCCGAAAGGACCGGTAATGTGTGCCAGAATTCAACCGAACCACTCGTTTGTAGCCAACCGAGTGTAGACTGGACCAAAAGGCCGAGCAAAACGAATGAACTGAACCCGCGTTGAGAAATCAATGCGTGAAAGCGGGCATACCACGCGAGCCCGAAGCCAAAGATCACGCCCTGACTCAGCAGAAAATCTGGCGAACGAGAAAGCAACGGCGCGACAAACCACAGCACCAAAACGACCATGCGCCACACTACCTTTCGGTGGATCAGGAGCGGCATCGACAACGCGACCGCGAGATAATACTGGGCTTCCAATGCAAGGGTCCACGCCACGAGGTTGAGCCAAGGCTCGTCAAACACGTCGGCGGTCAGCGTCAGGTTCGCCCAAATCACTCCCCAGGAAAACGTCGGTTCGGTGCCTTTGAAACCAGGTGCCATCGCCGATAAATACCACAATGCCACCACGCCCAAGGTTGTCACCAAATAGGTCGGATAGAGCCGAAAAAACCGCCGCTGACCGAACCGAAGCAAATTGCGTCCGGTAAACGCCACGCGTTGAAGGGACAGCGGAATAGCGAACCCGGAGACGACGAAAAAAGCGTAGACGCCCAGGTAACCCATTTTGAACGCCTCGTTTACGATCTCGGGTGCCAAACCATTGTCTCGACGAAAATGATACACGCAGACAGCCGTGGCCGCGAGACCGCGCAGAACATCCAGAATCTCAAGCCGCACGTGATCGCCGGCGGCCTGCACGGTGGTGGGCGACTTCTCAATCATTTAGAATCCGGGCATAGCCGTCCCTGAAAGTGGGGAATGCCGGGCGCCACCCCAACTCGGCTTTCAGTTTCCAATTGGAGATGACTCGGTCTGGGGTCTGCGCCCGTCTGCCGGGGGCGCTTACACCGCTGAACTCCGGCATCGCGCATCCGAGTTGCTGAGCGAGAAAGGTCACCACCTCTGCTTTCAAAGCTCGTCCATCATCAGCGACATTAAACACCTTGCCGGCCGCATTCGCCCGAAAGCGCCACGTTAGCAGCACGGCCTGCACGATGTCGTCGAGATGCACGAGATTGAGGTGGAAATCGCCGCGGCCCGCGACCACGGCGGCGCCGTCGCGAAGTTGATCCAACAGGTAGTGTCGCCCCGGTCCGTAGATTCCCGCCAGGCGCAGCACGGTCGATGCCGCTGGCCAGTCCGCCACCATCGCTTCCGCCGCCCGCAAAACCTCCGTCCGCTCGTCCGTGGCCACCGTCGCCATGGACTCATCCACCACCGCGCCTCCATCCGCATCGTAAACGGAGGTGCTGCTGGTGTAGACCAAATGCGCGGTGACGGCTCGAGTGAACGCCCATGCTCGTAGCGAGGCCATCCCGGCTTCGTAGCTGTGCCGGTAACCCTCCACCCCGCCGCCACCGGAACTAATGGAAAATAGAATGCCGTCGTAGTCGGTCGAAATCTGGCCGTGCCAGTCGCGCCCGGCGATATCCGCTGCCCATCCGCGCCCTCCCATCGCCTCAAACGCGCGCAATCGAGCCTCGGATCGCGTGAGCACATCCACACTGGCGCCAAGCTTAAGCAAAGCTTGCACCACGGCGCCGCCCACGTAGCCCGGTCCGCAGACTAGAAAACGTTTCGCGGCGAAAAAACCATCGGCAAGATCAGGCGACATGGCTTAGCTGATCCGCACCATGGCCACCGTTCTCACCATTTTGCCAGAGGGTTTTGAAGAGATTGAAGCGATCACCCCGATCGACCTTTGGCGCCGGGCCGGGCTGAGCGTAAAAACGGCTGCGCTCGGCTCGCATGCCAAGGTAACCGGTCGCAGCGGCATCACGGTTGTTGCAGACATGATCCTCGGTGCCGTGCCGCCGGAGCGCACCTTCGACCTGCTCTTTTTGCCGGGCGGCCCGGGCGTGTGCCGGCTGCGAGCTTCACCGGAGGTGCGCGATCTCGTCGGCCGTCAAGTCGCCGCCGATCGCCGGATCGCGGCCATCTGCGCGGCTCCGCTCGTGCTGCACGACTGTGGACTGCTGGGAGGTCGGCGCTACACCGCCCACCCCAGCACCGAGACGGAGTTGACGGCCATTATTGCCGAGAAGGACGTCGTGGTGGACGGGCGGATCACCACGTCGCGCGGCGCAGGCACGGCCCTCACCTTTGGGTTGAACCTCATCCAACAACTGGTCGGCGAGGCGAAGGCGGAGGAAATCAGGTTAAGTATTTGTGCAAAAAGTCTTTCTTAAGGTTCGCGCATCGGGTCCGAACGTTTCAACAATCCGGCTCTATCGTCTAGGGGATTTCCCCCTATACGCCACGGGTCTGACGCATGGTCCGCTCCACCACATCGTTTGATTCTGTCACCCCGCCGGGAAGTGACCGGGCGAAGCCGTCGTTGGAGACCAGGCAGTTTCACCCGAGTCGTTGGGTTGTGCTGGCACCGGAGATCTTTCGGCACCAAGGCGGAATCTCCCGGGTGTCGCGACACTACCTGCAGGTTGTCAGCGAGCTATCCGATCCGGTGCCCTTGGACCTGATCGTGTTGAACGACGCGGAGGCTCCTGCGAACGAATTGGCCAGGTATGCCGCGACCCACGCCCGACTCCACCTGTGCAATCGCTCCAAGTGGGCGTGCTGGAAAGCGGTTTGGCGAGCCACGCAGACCCCTGGAGCACACGTGGTTTGCACTCAGGTCTACCTCTCACCTCTCCTCTGGATCGCCCGCAAGCTGGGGCGCTCGTTGAGCTACGAAATCCTGCTGCACGGCGTCGAGGTATGGAAGCCGCTTTCGTGGTCCCTGCAGATGGCACTGCAAGGAGCGCGTCACGTCTTCAGCGTCAGTCGGTATACCAAGGACTACGTCGGCTCTCGCTACCCGAAAATCGGCGCCAAGATCATCGTCCTCCCCAACGCCCTCGACCCGCAGTTCGCCGCCACGTTGCTTGAGCAGAACAACGAGCCCAACCAATCGCCCACGATACTCGCGGTGTCGCGCATGGCGGCGCACGACGTGACCAAAGGCATCGACCACCTCATTGAGGCCATGCCGGCCATTCGCCGCGCCATCCCGGACGCTACTTTGCGAATCGTCGGCGATGGAGCCGATCGGGCGCGGCTGGAATCGCTTGCCCGGCTAAACGAAGCTTCGGCCAGCATCTCGTTTCTGGGTGCGGTCGACGACACACGTTTACAGGAGGATATCCAGGAGTGTCGGGTCTTTGCATTGCCCAGCGCCAAGGAAGGGTTCGGTCTGGTTTATCTCGAAGCCATGGCCTCAGGTCGCCCCTGCATCGTCGCGCAGGCTGGCGGTGCCCCGGAGGTGATTGACGAACACTCAGGTATCGCCGTGCCATACGGGGACGTTGCTGAATTGGCGAACGCCACGATCAGAGCACTGACCACGATTTGGAACCCCGCTCGCATCAAAGCGCGCGCGCAACATTTCTCCTACGCCGCGTTCGCCGAACGCTGGCGCAAACTCGTTTTGAATTCCGCGTGAGCTCCCCCGACCCAACCGCAACCATTGTCATCGAGGCCGGCCGATCCGAGCGCCACTACTGGAAAGACTTGTGGCGCTACCGTGAGCTGCTCGGCTTCCTCGCGTGGCGCGACATCAAAGTCCGCTACAAACAAGCCGTATTGGGAGCTGCGTGGGCCCTCATTCAACCCGCCATCACTACCGCAATTTTCACCCTGGTCTTTGGGCGCTTGGCGGGCATGCCCTCCGGCGGCGTGCCCTACCCCATTCTCGTGCTTTCGGGCCTGATCGCATGGCAATTGTTCTCCGCAGCGCTGACGGGCTCCAGTGGAAGTCTGGTATCCAACTCGAACTTGATTTCGAAAATCTACTTCCCCCGCATAATCGTGCCGTTGTCGACTCTCGGGGTCGCCCTGATCGACTTCTGTATCGTGTTGGGATTGTTTGTAGTCGTAGGGGCTTGGTTCGGAATTTACCCGTCGTGGCATTGGTTGGCGCTGCCTGTTTTTGTTGCTTTGGCTTTGGCCACAGCATTCGGAGCCGGATTGTGGCTTACGGCACTAACGGTCAAATTCCGGGACTTTCGCTTCATCGTTCCGTTCCTCGTGCAGATTGGGTTGTTTCTCTCACCAGTCGGGTTCCGGACCGACTATTTCCCGACTTGGCAACCACTGCTGAGCTTTAATCCGATGACTGGAATCATCGGAGGATTTCGCTGGTGCCTTTTGAACGGCAACCAATCGCTCGACGCCATGAGTCTGGTAAACGGACTGATGGTCATCGTTTTCCTCAATTTGCTGGGGCTTTGGTATTTTCGTAAAACCGAAAAGAGCTTTGCGGACATCATTTGACGTTCGCCCGGTTTCGGCGCCCCCACTTGCGCTTCGTTCCTAGATGCCTGCCCATTCCGCCATCATCGTCGAAAATCTAAGTAAGCGATACGTGATCGCTCACCAAAGGCCATCCGACACGCTTCGTGACGCTTTGTCTGCCGGCGTCCGCGGACTCTGGAAATCGTGGCGCGGGGGCAAGACGGCGAAGGAGGACTTCTGGGCTTTACGTGGGGTGAATTTCGAAGTTAACCGAGGGGAAGTGGTCGGCATCATTGGACGCAATGGCGCAGGTAAATCCACCTTGCTCAAAGTGCTTTCACGCATCACCGACCCCACCTTGGGTCGGATTACACTCAACGGCCGGATTGCCTCGCTGCTTGAGGTAGGAACCGGGTTTCATCCCGAGTTAAGCGGCCGAGAAAACATCTTTCTCAACGGCGCCATACTCGGCATGGGCAAGTTGGAAATTCAGCGGAAATTTGACGAGATCGTGTCGTTCGCGGAAGTGGAGCGTTTCCTCGACACGCCAGTAAAACGCTACTCGAGCGGAATGTATGTGCGCCTGGCTTTTGCCGTGGCGGCCCATCTTGAACCGGAAATTCTGATCATCGACGAAGTCCTGGCGGTGGGTGACGCCGTGTTTCAAAAGAAGTGCCTGAACAAGATTCGTGACATTGTTCGCTCCACCGACCGTTCAGTTTTGTTCGTCAGCCACAACCTGCAAACCGTGCAAAAGCTCTGCACTCACGGAGTGGTTTTGAACGCCGGACAATCGGCCGGGAAACGGCCTATTCGCGAGGCTCTTGCGACCTACCTTGAGCTGCAGCGTGCAGCCAACATTGAGCTGAATCAACCTGGCGCCACCCAGCGACTGACAATCAGTGGCGCGCGCATGCTGGCGGCCGATGAGTCTCGATTGGAGACGGGCGCAACGCAGGAACTGGAACTGAGCGTCGTGTCCCCGGACCAATTGAGCTTCATCCGGCTGACCATTGCCTTCAATAATTCCGACGGAGTCCGGGTATTTGCGCTGGACTCCGCGTCCCGCGGTGAGCTCTTGGAACTCAAGCCCGGACTCAATCGCGTCCGCGTTTCCTTCACCTGCCCGCATCTTTTTCGAGACACCTATTCGCTTGATGTCGGCTGCTACTCTCGCGACGGAGGCACCTTGCAGGAGGCCTTCGCCGTCAACTATTTCGGCGCGGTCGACACCTCCGGCAACGAGCATACACCGTCACGTGGTTTTGGTATTGTCCGCGTCGACTCAACTTGGACCGGAGCGCCCGGGTAGCCGCCAGACTTGTTCCTCAACTCACCACCATGAACGACACGCCGCTTAAAGGATACGAACATAAGGAGCAGGACTATTTTGAAAACGAACGCCGCGAACTTTTCCCGTTCCTGCCCGCGCAATTTGAACACGTTCTTGATGTGGGCTGCGGCGGCGGTCGCTTCGGTCAACTGCTCAAGGAACAACAAGCTTGCCAAGTCTGGGGGGTCGAGCCGGATGAACGGGCGGCCCGTTTGGCGCAAAGCAGACTAGATCGGGTTATGGTCGATCTGTTCTCCCGCGAGTTGGAGCTCCCCCAAGCCACCTTCGACCTGATCTGCTTCAATGACGTGCTCGAGCACATGGCGATCCCCGAAGATGCCCTCAACTACGCCGGCACCCTGTTGAAACCGGGCGGGAGCATCCTCTCCTCGGTTCCCAATTTTCGCCAATTTAACAACCTTTGGGAGCTAATTGTGCACGGCCAGGCCACTTATAAAAAATCTGGTATTATGGACAAAACGCACCTGCGCATCTTCACCTTCAAATCCTTCCGCGCGCTGTTTGAAGAAAACGGTTTCGAGGTACAGCAAATCGGCGGCGTAACCACCCGTTACACCCGCCGCCTCTTTCACGTCTTCAACCTCCTCGCGCTCGGTCAGATTTCGGACATGCGCTGGTTGCAGGTCGTGGTGCGGGCACAGCGTCCCGCCTGCGCTCTTCGCTCTCACCCATGATCGCCGCTTTCACCGTCTGCACCAACAGCTACCTTCCTCAGGCCGCAGTTTTGGCTGAGTCTGTAGCCCGACATGCGCCGGATTGGACGTTTTATGTCGGCTTGGTCGATACACCGGATCCCGATCAAGTGCGGAGCCTGCCTGACAACCTTCGGCTTCTGCCGGCAAAGGATCTCGGGCTTCCAAATCTCGAGCCTCTGGCGCTGCGCTACAACGTCATAGAGCTTTGCACCGCGTTGAAACCGGCGTTCTGCCGAACACTCTTCGAGCATCACCCAGAGGTGGAACAACTTCACTACCTCGATCCCGACACCTGCCTATATTCCAATCCCACAGTCTTGGAGCAAGGCCTTCGAGAAGCGGCTGTGTTGCTCACGCCGCACCACCTCACGCCGATTCCATTGGACGGGAAGATGCCGGGCGAAAACTTGGCCCTTAACCACGGCATCTACAATCTCGGCTACCTGGGATTGTGTCGAGGCGACACGGCTTCGCAACTGTTGCGATGGTGGGAAGAGCGGATGCAGGAGCACTGCCGCATCGACCTCCTGCAGGGATTCTTCGTGGATCAACTTTGGTTCAACTACGTTCCGCTGTATTTTGAGGGCACGCATATCCTCCGCCACCCGGGCGTGAATGTCGCATTCTGGAACCTGCACGAACGCACACTACTGCCGGGGAATCCCCCCGTGATTCGAACAGCAAACGCGGAGGTTCCCCTGATCATGTTTCATTTTAGCGGCTTCTCTCCTGCCAAGCCGGATCAAATCACCCGCGTGGCGACGCGAAACGGAGTGCATGACCAACGAGCCTTGGGCCCCCTTCTCGAAACCTATTCCCGGCAGGTCCTGGCCAACGGTTACGCCGAACGAAGAGGAATCGAGTCCACCTACTGCAAAATGCGGCGGGAGGATCAAGCAACCCGCCAGAAGGCGTATCGCCGCAGTCACCCTTTCCGCACGATCTTCCGAAAACTGAAGTCGCTGATTCCGCCAGCGATTCGAGACGTTCTGCGCGGCTAAGTCCATGCAGTCACCAAGACCGCTTGTTGTTCTGGTTTCGGAGATTCCGCCCGTCGACACCCAGGCCAGCTCGGTAGTCCTTTTCCGCCACTTGCTCGCCTTGGAACTGGCTGGCTTCGATATCGGTGTCGTCTGCCCGGAAAACCGAATTGACCCCGCCCAAGTACCGGCGACCTGGGAGCTGATCCCGATCCCTCCGCGCCGCTGGTATTATCCACCTTATCGTCCGGCGGAACCGTTTCGCCGGATGCGCTGGCTCTTGCTGGACCGCGAGGTCAGGCCCCGGTTGAAGATGCGACCTCCGCACGCCATCATTGGGTTGCTTGTCTCGGAGTATCTCGTGGGTTACGCGGCCTGGCTCAGTGATCGCTGTAACTGTCCGCTGTTCTATTTCTACCATGACCGCGGCGAGCTTCTGCACCATTACTGCAACCCCGCCGGAGCCGCACGACTGCGACGTCAAAACCTTCGCGCCCTGCACTCCCGCAACCTTCGGCGCGTCTGGACCGTGACGCCGGAATTGATCTACGATGAACCTGCTCTGCGCGAAAAGTTCAGGACGGTCTACCCCCTGCCGCAACGGATCCCGCAGGCTGCCCCCCCGGCCTGGCGGCCGGAATTTTCGGCCCATCCAGTTATTGGATACGCAGGCTCCCTCTACAACGAGGTGCTGGCGCCCATTCGCGTTGTGGCCCACGAGCTCGAAGCAACCGGAGGTCGACTGCACATTTTCACCCACCAGACGGACAACGCCCACAGCTTGGAGAAAGAGTTTCCGGGAGTCGTCCTCTACCGCGGCACTGTGAAAGGCACCGTCGAGTTAGCGGAATGCCTGCGCGATGAAGCCTCAGCGTTTCTGGTGGCATTTCCGGACAAGGTGGAGGACATGCCGTGGAGCGTCGGCTGCTTCCCCAGCAAATTCACCCAACTCGTCCAAATCGGACTGCCGGGAATGGTGCTGGCACCGGCGAAAAGCACTATTGGTCGGTGGTGCGAATCCCGCGACTGGCGGCTCTACGCCACCGTGTCTACGAGGGAAAACGTGGCCGAGCTGTTGGCTCGCCTACGGGAACCGGCTCAATGGACTCAGGCCGCACAGCAATCGCAACGATACGCCCAGGAGGACTTCAATCCCTCCGCCCTCGAATCTCTAGTTAACGACGATGTCAAAATGCTCGGCCGGACACCGCAGTGATCGAATTTTCGATTACGCCTTGTCGACTAACTCCAACAAATTCTTACCGAGACTGAGCCCGACGCGATCCGTTATATTCGTATGAAAAATTCCGGCTCTATCCCCACCGTAGCGTCTTGGCGTTTGCGCCTGAGCGCGGTAAAATCCGTGCTTTACCGCAGACCCCAGAGAGAGCTGTTGCGGCTCTTGCGATGGGGACCTCAGGCTTACTTCCGACTCCCGGCATGGCAGCAAAGTATGGCGGCGGCAGTTTTTACCCTGCCCGCGCCAAAGGTTGATCCGAAGGCGGCACCAGTTGAACTCTGGTTTCTCACTGGCGGAAAATTTTGGTATCAGACCGCGTTTTGCGCATGGACCTTTTCGCACTGCTCCCAGCGACGGATTACTCTCCAATTAGTCGATGATGGCACGCTCAGCTCCTCCAACGAGTCCGAGCTCCGAAGGCTGTTCCCCGCGGGATCTACTGTCCGCAAGTCCGACATTACCCGCACTTTGGCGCAACAGCTGCCCCCGAAAAGATTCCCGGTATTGCACCAACGCTGGGACGATTATATTAACATCCGTAAGCTTACGGACATCCACTTGGCGACGAAGGGTCGGAAGTTGGTGCTAGACTCAGACATGTTATTCTTCGCTCGTCCCGATGCCTTACTAGACTGGATTGATAGCGATAATCCGCTCCCTCTGTTGATGACCGATTACGAAGAGAACTACGGCTATTCCCGGCCGCTATTGCGCGAACTTTGTGGAGAGGAGCCTCCCCGGCAACTGAATGTCGGCTTATGCGGTTTGCGCAGTGAGGATCTCGATTGGCCGGAGCTTGAACATTGGTGCCGAGAGCTGTTCGCGCGCGAAGGCACAAGCTATTACCTAGAGCAGGCTCTCGTCGCCATGCTTGCCGCCCGCAAAGGCGCCGAAGTGTTGCCGGCGACTGACTACATCACCTACCCCACCCGATCGCAGACTTTAAATCGGGTGGGCGTGATGCAGCACTACGTGGCCGACAGCAAACCGTGGTATTTTCAGACTGCATGGCGTCTGGCCATTACTTGAACGAGGTATCGTCGTGCTACTCTTCAACAGGTGAGTAACTCACCAAAAGTCACCGTCTGTATCCCTTGCTACAATGCCGCCGCCTATGTTGGCGCGGCGTTGGACTCTGTTCTCGCACAGACCTGGCCCAATCTGGAGATCATCGTTGTCAACGACGGCTCCACCGACGACAGCGATGCCGTGCTGGCACCTTACGCGGCACGCGGCGTCAAGGTCCTCCCGGAAACACTCGGCAGTGCCACCCGTGCTCGCAACCGGGCTGCGGCGGCCGCCACCGGGGACTTCATCAAATTCTTCGATGCCGATGATCTTATGTCACCGGAAATGATCGCCAGCCAAGTGAAGCGACTGGGCGCATCAACCGACAGGGTGGCCAGCGCGCAGTGGGGGCGATTCCAAGGTTCCCGACCGGAAACGCTACAACTCAACCCTGAGTCGGTGTGGCGAGACATGGCCGGGACCGATTGGTTGGTGGAGGCTTGGCACCACGGCGAACCGATGATGCAACCAGGAATCTTTCTGCTTCCCCGCGCTCTGTGGGAGACCGTCGGTCCATGGAACGAAGAGCTGACCCTGATTGACGATTTTGAATTTTTCTCCCGGGTGCTCGCCAACGCGGAGCAAGTGCTTTTCTGCCCCGAGGCCACCCTGCTCTATCGATCTGGCATCCATGGCAGTCTCTCCGGCCGCCGCTCTCGCACCGCCGTTGAATCCGCCTTCAACGCGCTGCAACAGGGAACCCATTCTTTGCTTGCGCGCCGCGACGATGCGGCGAGTCGGCGGTCCGCGGCCAATATTTTGCAGGGCTTCATTTATACCTACTACCCGGAGCACCCCGACCTGTGCCGCGAAATGGAGCGGCAAATTGAAAAACTCGGCGGCAGCGATCTGCCCCCATCCGGCCCACCCCGCTTCAAGAAACTGGCCAAATTCACCGGGTGGAGGATCGCGCGCCGAATCCAGCGGCTGACGGATCGATGGCGCCATCCCGCGGCCGTCGCCTAGTTTATTCGCCCATGGCCCGCGTTGCCATCTACATTGCCCGCCATCTTTGCACCGCACCCCGAGCGCGGAAGGAGGCAGACGCGCTCGCGGCGGCCGGTCATGACGTGACGGTGAATGGGCAATGGTGGGATCCGCACCTGATCGAACGCGATAGCGCGTTGATGCAGAATCGCTCCTGGTGCTTCCGCCCCTTCGCCGATCATCGGCCGGGCTCCGGGATGCGAGCTCTCCGGTGGTGGTTCTATCGACTGCAGTGCCGTGCGGCGCGCGAACTGTTTCTTCGCACCCGCGCGAAGTTTTCCCCACTGTTGGGCTACGGCGTGCCCGCGCTCCTTCGCCACGCGCGAAAAGAGCGCGCGGATCTCACGATTGCTCATGCCGAAGGATCGCTCTGGGCCATCAACAAACTGCGGGCGGAGGGCCACCGGGTCGGGGTGGATTTTGAGGATTGGTTCTCGCAGGACCTTCCCGCAGACAAACGTCGCCATCGTCCCGTCGCGTGGCTGGAAGAATTGGAGGCCGCCGCCTTGCGAACGTGCGTCTATCTGACCGCGCCCTCCCACGCGGTCGCGAACGCCATGCAACGCGCCTATGGTGGTTCAGCTCCATCGGTGATCTACAACACGATCAGCTCCGAACCCCGCGTGACGTCACCTCGCGAAACAGGACCGGCGCGCCTGCACTGGTTTTCCCAGACCATCGGTCCCGGACGTGGTCTGGAGAATCTGTTTTCGGCCCTGCCGGACGTATCCGGTGGTTGGACACTGCACCTTCGCGGGGAAGATCCTCAGCGCCATGGTCAGCACCTGCTTTCGACTCTCCCCGAGGGCCTTCGCGATCGCGTTGAGTTTCTGCCCACCGTCAGCTCAGGTGAATTGACCGAGTCCACCGCCAGATTCGATGTCGGTCTTGCGCTCGAACCATCCACTTCGCGCAACAACGACCTGACCGTTTCCAACAAGCTGTTCCAATATCTGCACTCCGGCCTGGCCATCATCGCCAGTGCCACCACCGGTCACCGTGAGATTCTGGAGCAAGTGCCCGAGGCCGGATTAGTTGTGCCAATCAATGACCCGTCTGCACTGGCCACCGCAATCAACCGTCTCATCAGCGACGCGACTCAACTTGAAAATGCGCGTTCCGCCGCGCTTGCCGCCGCCAAAGACTTCGATCAATCCCGTCAACTCGAGCGCTACGCCGCGCTCGCCGCTCGGGCTCTCGCTGCATAGCTGATGCGTATCTTGCTCACAGCCGATGCCGAACTGCCGGTTCCTCCCCGGCTTTATGGTGGCATCGAACGAATCATCGCTTCGCTGGTGAAGGAATTCCGCCGCCGCGGCCACCAAGTGGCCCTCGTCGCCCATCGCGAATCCACCGTGCCGAACGATGCCTTTTTCCCTTGGCCGACCCTTTCCAGCACTCGAGCAGTGGACCATTGGAGGAATGGTCTGGCACTGCGGAAAGCCGTCAGCGCATTCCAACCCGACGTCGTGCACAGTTTCTCCCGTTTGCTGTGGCTGCTGCCCCTACTCCCCAGTTCCGTGCCTCGCATCATGAGTTACCAAAGAGCCCCGACCGGACGCACGGTTGCGTGGTCGGATCGTCTGCACGGACGGCGGTTGCATTTCACCGGCTGCAGCGAACACATCGCCGCACAAGGACGCAGGAGTCGCGGCGAATGGAGCGCCATCCCGAACTTCATTGACCCAGAAAAATTCACGTTCGAGCCCACGGTCGCTGCCGATGCGCCGTTCGTGTTCTTAAGTCGCATTGAGCGCATTAAAGGCACGCACAATGCAATTGCCATTGCCCGCGCATCTGGCCGGCGATTGCTGATCGCAGGCAATCGCGTAACATCCCCCGAGGGGGAGAAATATTGGTGCGAGCAAGTCGCCCCGCATCTCGACTCTTCGGATATTGAATACGTCGGGCCGGTCGACGACGCCCAGAAAAACTCCCTGCTGGGTCAGGCCGCGGCAATGGTCGTTCCGATTGAATGGGACGAACCTTTTGGCATCGTCTTCGCCGAGTCACTGGCCTGCGGCACCCCGGTGATCAGCACCCGACGAGGCTCCGTGCCAGAGATCGTGCGCGACGGCGTCACGGGGTTGATACTCGACGATGTTTCGCAAGCCGCGGACCTTTCGCCACACCTACCGCGACTCGATCGGGCCGCCTGCAGAAATGATGCGGAGTCGCGTTTTGGCCTCGAAGTTTGCGCCGATCGCTACCTCGAGCTGTATGAGTCAATGCTGCGCGGCGAAGAGTAGGCCGACCACTGTGTGATGTTCCATCCGACACCAGACGCGAACCGACCATGCATCGATTGATCATCGTATCACCGCACTTCCCGCCGACAAATGCGCCCGACCATCAACGAGTGCGTTTGTCTCTACCCTACCTGCGTGAAGCGGATTGGGATCCATTGGTCATTGCGGTCGAACCCGACCAGGTGGCGGCGCCCCAGGATCCATTTCTCACCGCGGCGCTGCCGCCGGACATTCCGGTTCGGCGGGTGAAAGCGATGGGACTGGCTTTGAGCCGTGTGCCCGGACTCGGCACCTTGGGGTATCGCTGCCGTGGAGCCATACGCCGGGCCTTGTCCGAGAGCATTGTTGGTTCCGGCCAGGGCACTACCGTTTACTTCAGTTCCACCCAGTTTCCTGTCCATGCCCTCATCCCAGAGCTGCGTCGCCGACATCCCCGACTCTGCATCGCGATGGATTACCAGGATCCTTGGGTAAACCCCTACTACCGCGAGCATCCTGAAATCACGCCTCCGGGCGGCCGGCTGAAGTTCAGATTGGTGCAATCCATTGCCCGACGCACCGAACCCCGCGTGCTGGCGAACGTCGATGGAATCACCACGGTTTCTCCGGCGTATCGAACTCAATTGCTGGAGCGATACCCATGGTTCGAGTCCACCCCTTGGCTGGAACTCCCGTTTGGCGGCGCGGCAGCGGATTTCGATGCCTTGGCGCAACATGGTCCCAGCCAGTCCCACTTTGATCCCAACGATGGCCTGATTCACTGGGTCTATGTTGGCCGTGGAGGACGCGACTTGGCCTTGTCCGCTCGCGGGCTGTTCAGGGCGGTGGGCGAAGCCCGCAAAACGTCGGAAACCATGCGCCGCGTAAGGCTGCATTTCCTCGGCACCGACTATGCCCCACCGGCGCGGGCGCGATGCACGCTGAAGCCTTTGGCAGACGCCGAAGGCGTCGGTGAATGGGTGCACGAACACCCGCAACGCCTACCCTACGGCGAAGCTTTGCGATGTTTGACCGATGCGCACGCAATTGTGGTGCCAGGTTCAACCGACCCGGCCTACTCTGCCTCGAAATTGTATCCGTGCATTCTGGCGAAGAAACCGTTGCTGGCGCTCTTCCACACCCACAGTCCGGCGCATAACGTGTTGCGCCACTGCAAATGTGGCTTCGCAATCGGCTTTGATCAGGAAACTCCCGTCTCCGCGATCGCGGCCTCCGTGCGTGATCGATGGATCGACTCTGGCGGCTACGCTACCACTCCCCTTACCGACTGGGAGGCCTTCGCGGACTACACCGATCGCAACATGGCCCGACGGCTATCACGTTTTCTCTCCGATTCATGCGCCCGCAACTGACGCCCACTCACTCCCCGCCGGGCTCCAACATCGCAAACCTCAGCGGAGGGGACATCGGCCGCGGATTTCAACGCTATGCCATCCAATCGCGTTCGGTTCTTCTGACCCTCGTCTTTCTCACCGTATGTTGGGTACTCTACCAACACGGGCACAATGCGATGGCCTTGCTGAAAATCATCACCGGCGGACTCGCGATCGCATTGGTATGGATGCGAGGCCGCCGCCCCGGAATTCCCATCGTCCTGGTGCTGTCACTACAACTGGTGATCGTCTATGCGCTGCCGATCATGTCGGAAAACGAAGCGATCCGCGAGGCGAGTCCGGCACAAATATCAAGTGCGGCCACGGAAATCCTGGTTTATGGATTGATGGTCGCCGTAGGCTGGTCCGTGGGTATCAACCGTCCGGATACGCGCCATCATGAAGCTTGGAATTTCCGGATGATCGAGGGCCGTGACTCGTCCAAGGTGGTCCGCCTCAGTTTCACGCTGCTGCTCGGTTCGATTACCTACGAATCCATGTTGTCGGCCGGAGCGCTGGATTGGTTGTTCCAAGCGCTGCCCACCGGCGTGAGCTCCGTCACCAACATGGCCTCAAAGGCCCTCACCTTGGGAGGTGGCTTGCTGGGGGGATTTACGGTCAGTAGCGGCACCATGCATGTTTCTCAACGGGTCGGGTTCTGGATTCTGTTTTGGTTGCAGTTCGCGCTCCTAATCTCCGGTTTCCTGCTCTCATCCGCCACGGGGTTGATGTGTGCGACATGCTTGGGCTGCCTGATCGGACGTCAGCGCCCACCCGTCCGACTCATCGTGGCGCTTGGGTTGGTTTGTTCGTTCTTCAATCTCACGAAGTTCGAGATGCGCGAAGCTTACTGGGATCCGACTACGAATGTAGCTCAGCAATCACTGAACGACCTGCCCGATCGTTTCCTAGAATGGAGCACGCGCAGTTATCAGGCGATCCTCTTCCCGGAAGAGCATCGACGCGAGCGTGAAAAGGAAGGTCAGCAGCTCTCCGATCGTGTAAACAACCTGTCTATTCTCATGTTCGTGGACGATGCGGTGCAAAATCGCGGCTTCAGGTTATTGGGCGGTGAAACGTATTCGATGGTGCCCAAGTTGCTGATCCCCCGCCTCTTTTGGCCCAACAAGCCCCGCGCGCACGCCGGGCAGGAACTGCTTAATGTGCATTTCGCCCGTCAGACGCTGGAGCAAACCTTCAAAACTTACATTGCGTGGGGTTTGCTGGCAGAGGCCTACGGGAACTTTGGTCCCATCTGGGGAGCGGTGCTGCTGGGGATCGTTTCGGGTTATCTCCTTGGACGCGTTGAGGCAGCCTCCCGCGTTTACGCGCTGAAAACCCTCCAAGCCTTCCTCATCCTAGCCTTCACGGTTCAAGTCGGCACTTCGTTCGAAATGGTCGCGAGTGTCTTCGTTACCTCCACCTTCCAGTTGTTGTTCGCTGTCACTGTCGCGTCCTATTTGCTCATTGACCGCCGAACCGTGGTGACCGGTGAACCGGCGGCAATCGGCAGCCACGATATCGAAGCCCCCCAGAATGTGCCTTCGGATGAGCCGACGTATCCGGATCCCCCCCCTCCCCGGAGTCGATAAACCATGCGCCTCGCGATCGTTTCGTCGCATCCCACGCAGTATTACGCGCCTTGGTTTTCCCACCTCACGCAGCGAGCTGGCTTGTCGCTGCGCGTGTTCTACCTCTGGGACTTCGGCATCATGGAGCAAACCGACCCCAAATTTGCACGCAAGGTGCAGTGGGATATCGATATATTGGCAGGCTATGAAAGCGAGTTTGTTCCCAATGTTGCTAAGGACCCCGGCACCCATCGCTTCAGCGGTCTGCGCAACCCCACTCTGACAAGCCGGCTGCGCGCCTGGTCACCCGATGCCGTGCTGGTTTTTGGCTACGGCTGGCGCTCCCTCATGGAGCTCGCCTGGCGCTGGAAAGGCGCGCCGCTGATTCTGCGCGGTGACACCCATTTGCTGGGACGCCAGCGCCCCGGTCACATGCGGGCGCTGGTGCTGCGGCTGCTGTTCAACCGCTTTCGCGCCTTTGCCTGCGTCGGTGTCGCCAATCGTGCGTTCTACCGGGCACACGGGGTGCCCGCGAATCGACTCTTTGCGGTGCCTCATTGCATCGACAACGCCCGCTTTGCCGCGGCCACGGCTGAGGACGCCGCAGCCTGGCGTGAACATCACAACTTTGACCCGAATCGTCCGCTGTTTCTCTTTGTCGGGAAATTCGAGGCGAAGAAGCGACCCGACCTCCTCGTCGACGCGTTCCGACGCGCCGAACTGACCGACGCGCAACTGGGCTTTCTCGGCGATGGTGCAATAAAGCCGGCGCTGGAGGCCGCGGCGGCTCAATCGCAGGGACAAGTCAAGGTCCTGCCGTTTCACAATCAAAGTGAAATGCCGGGAGCCCTGCGCGCAGCCGACTGTGTTGTGCTTCCAAGTCAGGGCCCCGGTGAAACGTGGGGTTTGATCGTGAACGAGGCCATGGCCTGTGGAACCCCCGCCCTGGTGAGTGACCATGTCGGATGTGCCGCCGACCTGATTATCCCGGATCAAACCGGCTGGCAGTTTAGCGCCGGCGACGTCGCTGCGCTGACTCAGACGCTACGCCAAGCTCACGCCACGTTGGCGGTTCGTCGCGCCGAAATTCGCCGGCGTACCGCCGAGCACATTCAGGCCTATAGTTACGACGTGGCCGGCGCCGCGCTCACCACGATGCTGGCCAAATTGGTCTGACCTGCCATGCGCTCCCGGGCATGACCTCTCGTTCTCCTGTTTCTGTTTCTTGAGCCCGGAAATCCACTCCCCGCCAACGCCCCAAATCGGAATGCTGGAACGTCTCACGTTTTGGCAACTGGCGATCTTTCATGTGGTGGTCGCCTGGGTGTTGGGTGGCGCCACCAACCAACTGTGGCTGCCGATGGTGCTTTGGGGATTGGTGGGCGGAGGTGCGCTTACGATTTGGGGCGTGGTTCGCCGGCGTAATCTCGGCCGCCCGTTGCAGTGGCCTTTGTGGTGGGCGCTGCCGGCGGTTCTTTTGGCAACCTGGGTTTTGGTGAGCAGCTTCAATCCCAGTTTCACCGTTATCAATTTCTACGAGCAACTGGTCTACCGCCCCACCGAACCGATTGCCTGGCTGCCCAGTTCAGCCGTGCCGACGGAAACCCGCCACGAGCTACTGCTCATGTTCGCGATCTTTCTCTCCGCGTTCAATCTGGCCCTCAACCTGGAACGCCGCGAACCGATCAAGACGTTGTTCATGGTCATCGGGCTGAATGCCATGTTAATTGCCGTCGTCGGAACGCTGCAGAAGCTGAGCAACGCTGAGGGAATTCTCTGGTTCTTCGACTCCCCCAACCCTCAGTTCTTCGGCACCTTCATTTATCACAATCATTGGGGCGCCTATGCTTTGATGATCACCGCGGTGCTGGTTGGCCTTTCCCTTTGGTTCCTCGAGGAAAGAGCCCCACGCGGTTTCACCCACTCGCCCGGAATGCTCACCTTCGTCGGCGCGGTGTTGGTCCTCGTGGCCATTCCAGTGAGCTCTTCGCGCTCCTGCACCGCGCTGGCGGTGATGTTCCTGCTATTCGCCGCAGCGCATTTCGCCTGGCGCCTGCGCCGCCAAAAACGACTCACCTGGCAAGCCTCCATGTCACTGGTGACCCTGACGACCGCGGTGCTCTTCGCCGGCTTCTTTGTAGCCGAGCGCGTCATTCTGCAGCGCTTGCGTGCTACGCATGAACAGTTCGTTCTGGCCCCTCCTGACAAGCGTTACCTTAAAGGACGCGAGATCGTCTATTCCGACACCTTGCGCATGATCGCGGATAAACCGATCGCCGGTTGGGGACTGCAGAGTTTCTACCTGGTGCACAAACGATACTCCACCGTGCCGCGCGGCGACGACGGCAAGGCGCAAGTCTACGAAGCCACTCACTCCGATTGGCTGCAGACGGCCGCGGAGACCGGCCTGTTCGGCCTGGCGCTGGCACTCGCATCGTTCCTGACCCCTCAGGTTTGGGTTCGTCGCCGGCTGCACTCCGATCAAGTTGCGGTCTTCGCTCGCGTCGGGTGCGTGCTCGTGCTCGGCTTGGCGTTGGTCGAGTTTCCCCTGCAGAATCCGGCCGTGTGTTTGTTGTTCGCCACGTGTCTCTTCGGTGGTTCCCGCATCGCTCTCCTCAGTCCCGTCCACCGGCGCCGCCGCAGTAGTTCAACTGCCTAAAGCCGTTATTCCCCAACCCACACTGCCCGGTCTGCTACCGCGCCATCATGAAGCTCCTCGGTCAACATAGCCCTTCCCCGTGGTCGACTCGTGAAAAAATCCGGCGCGCGTTGTGGGTGGTGGTATCCCGCACGGTTTGGCGGTGGTCCCCGGTTTCGTGGAACTGGTGGCGCAATGGCTGGCTGCGTTTGTTTGGCGCCACCATCGCTGACCGCCCGGATGCACCGGCCTGCGTATGGCCCGACGTTGATATCTATCACCCATGGAAGCTTACGCTCGGGGCGGCCTCGCTGATCGGGACTGGCTGCCGCATTTACAACCTTGCGCCGGTCATCCTTGAGGACGGCGCAAACCTGAGCCGCCATGTTCACGCCTGCGCGGGTGGGCATGATCTGACGCAATGGCAGATGCCCTTGGTCACCGCCCCCATCGTGATTCGGCGCAATGCTTGGGTCGGCACCGATTGTTATCTCGCCGCCGGCGTGACGATTGGTGAGCTCGCCGTTATCGGTGCGCGGTCGGTTGTCACCAAAGACCAGCCCGCGGAAATGTGCTGTTGGGGAAATCCCTGCCGCCCGATCAAACCACGACCGCCACTCGCTTGAGAGTCTGTCACACGATCACGAGTATCGAATCGCGCTTCGGCGGACCCGCGCGATCGGTGCCGAGCTTGGCAGTCGCCCAACAATCACTCGGCGTCGAGGTCGGGGTTTTCACCCTCGGGTATGATGCCACCGGCACCAACGCCGCAGGAGTCAAACCAGCGCCAATCGAGGTGTTCGACCGCGGTTGGCCTATGCTCACGGGACGCGGATCGGGACTGCGACGGGCACTCAACGCCACGGCCGTCGACGCCGTTCACCATCACGGGCTGTGGCATCGCACCCTGCATTACGCTCATCGAAAGGCGCGACGCGACCGGGTCCCGCTGATCGTATCGCCCCGCGGCATGTTGATGCCTTGGGCGCTTGCCCACCACGGCGGGCGCAAGCGTCTGGCCGCCGCGCTTTTTCATCCCGGCGCCTTGGCCAGCGCTTCTGGCTGGCACGCGACGAGTGAGGCGGAGGCCGAGGCGATTCGAGCCGCCGGTTACCCCCAGCCGATCTGCATCGCGCCCAATGGCGTCACCCTTCCGTCGCTCGAAGATCTGGCGCGCGCTCACGGCCACTGGGAACGGTCGGTTCCCGCGACGGAAGGTCGTCGAGTGGCGCTGTTCTATTCGCGCTTTCATCGTAAAAAACGCGTCCTGGAACTCATCGACCTTTGGATGCAAATCGGACCGCCCGACTGGGCCTTGATCCTGGTCGGGATTCCGGAGGAGTATTCGGTCGCGGAGCTTGAGCAACGTATTCGCGAACGGGGCGCCGCCGCGCAGATTTCGGTTCGCGACGGCACCCACGCTCCGGCGCCCTACGCGATGGCTGAGCTTTTTCTGCTGCCAACCCACTCCGAAAATTTCGGCATGGTGGTTGCCGAGGCGCTCGCTCACGGCGTGCCGGCATTGGTCACGGATCAAATGCCCTGGTCTGACCTCGCTGAGCGCGGCGCCGGCTGGAGTGAGCCCTGGGGGGCTCCGTTCCGATCGCGCCTGGAGGAATGCCTGCGGCTGCCACCAGATCAACTGCGAGCGATGGGCCAGCGGGGCGCGCATTGGATGAACGAATCCTTTTCGTGGTCGGCTGCGGCTCGCAAACTGATCGACTTTTACCACTCGCTCATTCGCTGACATGGCCACGCCCGTCGACTCTCCCCTGCCCCTTTCGGTGCTGATTCCGGCCCGCAACGAAAAAGCCAATCTCCGCGACTGCATCACATCCTGCGCGGCGGCCGACGAAATCATCGTCGTCGACAGTGGCTCGACCGATGGCACGCCCGACATCGCCCGCGAACTCGGCGCCAAAGTGATCGACTTCGCATGGAACGGTCGGCTGCCGAAAAAGAAAAATTGGGCCTTGGCCAACATCACCTGGAAGCACGAGTGGGTTTTCATCCTCGATGCCGACGAACGCTTCACGTCGGAGTTGGTGGAGGAACTGCGGGCCTTGCTGGCGGCGCCTTCAACCGAAGTCGCAGGCTACTACGTCAATCGTCGTTTCTGGTTTCTCGACGGGTGGCTCAAGCACTGCGGCTACTACCCGAGTTGGAACCTGCGTTTTTTCCGGCATGCGCTTGGTCGCTATGAGCAGTTCACCGGCGTGGAGGATACCGGCTCAGGTGACAACGAGGTCCACGAACACGTGCAACTGCAAGGTAAGGCTGGCTACCTGAAGGGAGAACTCGATCACTACGCGTTCCCGACCATCGACATCTGGGTCGAGAAGCACAACCGCTACTCCAGCTGGGAGGCGCAGCTCGATCTTTCCGCCGCCGCCCGCGCGGAGAGCACCACGGGCAGGCTCAAGTCCGATATCGCGCTGAAACGGGTCTTGCGTCGCATCAGCCGCCGCCTGCCGTTTCGCCCGACGTTGCGTTTTGTCTACCACTACCTGTTACGACGCGGATTTCTCGACGGCTATCGGGGCTGGGTCTTTTGCCGCCTGCTCGCGTTCTACGAATTCCTCGGTGTGGCCAAGGCGGCCGAATATCGTCGAACGCACAACGCTTCACCGCAGCCGTGAGCCGCTTGCTTTTTATCAATCGCTTTTACCGGCCCAGCAGCACCGCCACTTCGCAGCTGCTGACCGACATGGCGGAATACCTCGCTGCGCAAGGTCAGTCGGTGAGCGTGCTCACGTCGCGCCTCAGCGATGATACGCCACCGGAAAGCGTTGAGAACGGGGTTCGGCTGCTGCGAGTTCGCGGCACGCATCTCGGCAACTCCGGCAGTGTGGTGGCGCACGCGGTGGATCTGCTGACCTTCGCCATCGTGGCCGTATGGAAAGCCCTGCGCACCGCCCAACGGGGCGACGCCGTCATCATCATGACCGATCCGCCCTTGCTGGGCATTCTTCTGCAACCCGTGCTCCGACTTCGCGGTGCCAGCGTGATTCATTGGATTCAGGACATCTACCCCGAAGTGATTCAGCGCGTGAGCGGCAGCCGCGCCGCACAATGGTTGGCCTGGCCGCGCGATCTTATGTGGCGCAACGCCGACGCGTGCATCACACTCGGCGAAGACATGGCGAACCTGGTTCGAGCTGCCGCCGTGCCGCCCTCCCGTATTCATTTGCTGCCCAATTGGGCGCCCGACGGTGTGGAATGTCGTTCGGCCGCGGAAGCCGCAGCACTCCGTCAGGAGTGGAATCTCGAGGACAAATTCGTGCTGCTCTATTTTGGCAACTTCGGGCGAGTCCACGCACTGCATCAGATTCTCGGTCTGGCTGAAACGCTGCGCGACGACTCGCGCGTTGCGTTTTGTCTCGTCGGCCCGGGCCCCCAAAAGGCGGCGATGGAGGCGGAGGCAAAGCGACGCGGGCTGACCCACCTGCGCTTCTTTCCGGCCCAACCACGCGAACGCCGCAGCGATGTGCTCGCACTCGGCGATGCTCACTTGGTGACCCTCAAAGCCGGGTGTGAGGATGTTGTCTTCCCGAGCAAGCTCTACGGGATTTGTGCCGCGGGTCGGCCCGTCGTTTTCATCGGTCCGGCGCAATGCGAATTCGCCAAGCTCATCCGCGCGCGGGAACTTGGTCTGACCGGCCACGAAGCCCAGCTGGATGCGCTGGCCACTGAAATTTGTGAGTGGGTTGAATCGCCTGACCTCGCCACTCGGCACGCCGAAGCGGCGGCTGCGTTCTACCGGACCGAGGGAAATGCCCGCACGGCCGCCGGACGAATGTTGCAAATTCTACGCGAGATCGGCGCAATTCCTGTTTCGGCGGAAGAGACTCCCGCATCTTCGAAATGACAATCCATCGCGGCCACCTCGCCCTTCTGCTCGCGCTCGACACCTTTGTGGTGTTCGCGACCTTCAACGTGCTGGGCCAGTTGCGCGGTATCTTGGGCAACGGCGACTGGCTGTTCTCACCTTTGCTGACTCCGTGGCTGTTCACGCTCATCGGATTGTTTCTCATCGACGGGTATCGTTCGCGAACCGAGATGATGAGCGCCGACTACACGTCGCAGCATTTTGTCGCGGTGGGCTTCGCACTTTTGGCCACCTTGCTCGTGTCCTACGTGGTCATCACCGCGGGTTCACGCCTCGAGGACTCCCGCTTGGTCATCGCGCTCGGCTTTTTTTGCGTCGCCTTTCTAACCCTGAGTTACCGTCGCTCGATCCATCGATTGCTCAAAAATGAGCGATCGGACCGGGCCGTGCTTTTTCTCGGCGATCAGGTATCCTGCGAAACCTTCCGCGCCGCCTGTGAGGAGAATGACTTCGCTCAAAAAGTCATCTATGCTTACACCAGCGACGCCACGCCCCCGCCCTTTCGCAGCTCAGCTTCCGCCGACACGTCCACACTGCGAATGTATCGCGCCGTGATCGATGAGATTCGATCCGGACAGATTAATGTGGAGGCCGTCGTGCTCAAGGAAACCACGAGTTCCATCCCTCCTGGCTTGGCCGACGAGCTCACCGAGCTGTATTTCACCGGCGTTCCGACCTTCACGCTGGAGCTCTTTTACGAAACCTATTGGCGGAAGATTCCGCTTTATCGCATCAACTACGTTTGGCTTTTCCAGAAGGGTTTCGAAATTGCCCGAAACCCGGTCTTCGAGCGTTTGAAGCGGATGGCGGATGTCTCCTCATCCTTGCTGGGGCTCACCCTCGCCGCGCCCCTGCTCCTCGTTGCCGCGATTGCCATCAAGCTATCTGATCGAGGGCCGGTTTTCTTCCGCCAAAATCGAATCGGCCGAAATAGAGTTCCGTTTCCGATGCTCAAGCTTCGGACCATGCGTGTTTCGTCACCACCCAACTCTGCGCCCCGGGAATCGACTCCCTCCGATTCCCGCTACACCCAGAAGAACGACCCTCGCATCACCGCGGTCGGCCGTTTCCTGCGCAAGACCCGGATCGACGAAATCCCCCAGTTGTGGAACGTGCTTTGCGGCGAGATGAGCCTCATCGGTCCCCGCGCGGAATGGGACGAGCTGGTGGCGGACTACGAAACCCAGATCCCTTGCTACCATTTTCGCCACTTGGTGCGCCCGGGCATCACCGGCTGGGCCCAGATCAACTATTCTTACGGAGCAAGCATCGACGATACGCTGCGCAAACTCGAATACGACCTCTACTACATCCGGCACTTTTCGTTCGTGATGGACGCCGCCATCGTCCTGCGGACGATTCACCTCATGGTGTTCGGCAAAGGGCGCTGATTTGCGAATAACGTTTTCTCCGTCCCCTTAACTTTATGGCTCGTCCACTGAATTTTGATTTCATCGCCATCGGCGGTGGTTCCGCCGGTTTTAACGCCGCCCGCGTCGCGGCGGATCAGGGGAAAAAAGTCGCCATCGTCGACGGGGCGCCCGAACTCGGCGGACTTTGCATCCTACGCGGCTGCATGCCGTCGAAGACCCTGCTCTATTCGACCGAAGTGCTGCATCTCGCGCAGCATGGAAAATCCTTTGGACTCAAGATCCCTTCGGCCACCGTCGACATGCGTAAGCTCCACGCTCGCAAGCGCTCCATCATCGGGGAGTTCGCCGAGTATCGGCAAAAGGCGATGAGCAAACCTCGCTACCGGGTCTTCCGCTCCCACGCCAAATTCGTCGATCCCCATACGGTCGCACTGACCGATGGCACGGTCCTCAAAGGCAAGCACTTCATCATCGGGACGGGTTCAAAGGTCGCCGTGCCCCCGGTTCCCGGACTCGCTGATACTCCATTTTGGACCAGTGACGACGTGCTCGAACTCGACCACGTTCCACCCAGCGTCATCGTGCTCGGCGGTGGCATCGTGGCGTGCGAACTCAGTCAGTTCCTTCGCCGCATCGGTTCGCGAGTGGTGCTCATTCAACGCAGTGCCAATATTCTCAAAGACCACTCGCCCGCCGCGTCCGACGTGGTGCAACAAGCCTTCCGCGACGAAGGCATCGATTTACACACCGACACCAAGATCGAGTTGATCAAGCCCACCAACGACGGTGTCAGCGTGACGTTCCTCAGCAGCGGCAAGCGTATCACCCGCAAGGCTAAGCACCTCTTCAACGCACTCGGTCGCAGCCCAAACACGGTCGGACTCGACCTGGATCGAGCCGGGGTAAAGTTGACCAAAGCCGGGCGAATTCAGACCAACCGCTGGCAGCAAACCACCCAGCCGCATATCTATGCCGGTGGCGATGTTTGTGGACCGCACGACATTGTGCACTTGGCCGTAGCGCAGGGTGAACTCGCCGCGCGTCACGCCAACGGTCAGAAGGGGCTGAAACCCATCAACCACGACCTCTTGCTCAATGTCGTGTTCACCGATCCGCCCATCGCGTCGATCGGGTTACAGGAATCGCAACTCCAGGAATCCGGCACACCGTATTTGGTCGCCGACTACCCCTTTGATGATCACGGCAAGTCGATCCTCATGGAGGCCAAGCGCGGCTACGTTAAGGTTATCGCCGAACCGAAAAAGGGCCGCATTCTCGGCGCGGAAATTGTTGGTCCGCAAGCGGGCGAACTCATCCACTGCTTTAGCGGTCCGCTCGCCATGAATGCCACGGTTTTTGATCTGCTCAAAGCACCGTGGTATCATCCGACCTTGGCGGAAATCTTGACGTATCCGCTGGAAGAGATCGCTGATCAATTCGCTCCCTGAGCAACCATCAATAGTGGTAGGACAGTAACGCCGCGAACCCGAGTCCGGCCCCTGCCAGCATTCGCAGGGCTAGGCTTACTCCTGCCTGTATGTGCGAACGAACGAATAAGATTAAGAACGGCGTCGCCATACCAACGTATCGACTCGAGAACAGGTGGACAACTGCAGCGCATGCGCCGCAAAGAAGCAATAACCCGAGCGCAGCACAAGAAGACTGAGTAGCCGGTTTTTCAGCAATTCCGCCTAAAAGGACGCTGACACAACCACCACCAATAAATACGAATACAATGTTTACCACCATTGCCACATATTCCGCCGTGCGCCCTTCCAACAGGACAGACTGGACTGACTTCATTGGAAGAAACTGCTCGTGAAACAAAATACCGTTTAATACGATACTTCCGACGCCAAAAACGAAGGTTCGAAGAGGCGCTTTGAGAAACATACCAGGGGCCAATATTAGAATAAATATCCCAAGATAACAGAAGGCGGAAAAAGCATGACCAAACTCCAAGCCACCGCCGACGTAACCAAGAAGAGGCGGAACGACCCCGCCCCATATATAGAATAACACCATTAAGGGGGCAACCCCTAGGAGGCAGCTCCACCCAACCCACATCCAATTTCGCCTAGTGATAGCGCGCCAAGCAAGCGCCGGAAGTGCTGCAAGGTATGTTTGGCGACCCAATAGCATAACTATGATTCCTATTACCAAAACACCAGAAGCTATGCAGATAGGTCGGATATTCTCCTCCTGGCGCAGGCGCTCCGTTGCCCAAATACCAAGAACAAGCCCCACCATCGCCGGTATTTCGGTGAGAGCCATTCCTGCCACTACCCAAGTAACAGGCAAACCCATTAAACACCAAGCTTTCCAATCCGGCTCCCCGTTTATTCTAAATAGATCCCCGATTAAGTATACAATGCCTAGTAACAAAAGTGGATTAACAATCCTAAACCATGGAGCAGGCAGATGCCCTTGCCCGAGCGATATCGTATTATGAAGATAGGCATGAAGTGGGCCAGTTGGACCAAGTTGATTTCCCAAATACCACTCTAACATAGTGGCCCTTTTCGCCAACTGGTCGGCAAGCCCAATATACGCCGGCTCATCATAGACCAAATCCCGCCTACTGGTAAGGACAACGACAACCAGTGTTGCAAAAGCGCACCACCCAAAAAACTGAGGGGTCAACAACCGATATTTACCCATAGCAATAATCCTTTCTTGAGCCCACTAAAGACTCCATTAGGGTCGGCAACGTAATTGCAACAAATTCTGCCCGCCCGAGCGTTTTGGAACTATTGCCGAGACACAGCACAACCAAAACAATTACGCAATATTAGTTAATAGCAATATTATTTAACAATTCTTAATAAACCACTCAAATCGACCCACTACTAATAACGGACTTCGCCCGCGCCGAGCTGCGCCACCACCAAACGAGCAAGGTTGGAAACATGATCGGCACCACGTGCCGCTCGTAGGCAAAGCCGACTACGTGAAAGCCGGAGTAAAGAAAAAGGAAACCGAGGTAAAAGCCCGCCACCCCCACGAGTTGCGGCGCGCTGCGCCAACGCCACAGGTCAACCATTGATCGAACGATGGTCCACCACAGCAACAGGCGGAACGCCACCATCCAGACCTGCTGCAGGTTTTTCATCGCTCCCCGTTCGCCGCTACCGTCACGGGACGCTCCGTTCGGCCGCACATCGGCATAAAAAACCCAAGCCTTCGTCAGACAGAGCTGCGCAAACTCAAGTTTGTTTTCCCGAATAAAGTCCTTGGCTCGTTCTTTGAAATACCGGTCGTGGTCCCACTCGTCGACCAGCGGTCGATCCGCCGCCACCGCGCCTTCGTAGTCCAAGACATCGAGACTGTATTGTGGGTATAGTTCAGCCGTCTGAGGATTGTTGCCTTTGAAGAGATTCCAACCAGCCCACGAGGAACCGATCGTAAATTTGCCAGAGTGGATTTGGTTGAACGCAGCCAATCCGGCCATCCCGGCCAAAACCAATATCAGTGAAACCGCCATGGCCTTACCATTGCGGTGGATGATCCAAATCAACACTGGTGCCGCCATCGCCCAAAAGGGCATCGAATTTTTGAGGAAAAGGAGCGTCACCAAAATAAACCCGGTCGCGATGCCTGCTCGAATGGTGGACCACCAAACTCGATCCAAAAACAATACCATGGAAAACAGCAGTCCGAGCGGAACCGCCAAGTAAGCCTCTTCCACCGACAGCTCGAAAAATACCACGGCCCACCTGGGCATTGCGAGAAGCAGCACGGTCCCCGCGAACCAACGCGTCCAAGGCACCGTTCCTCGATGCGCCGTCAGAAATAACAATAGGAACAACATTCCGCCCAAGGGGATGCTTTTGACCCAAAGCACTCTGCCCTGATCATCACCGCAGAGCATTCCGCCCATTTTGAGGCTGTAGGGAATGAGCGGCAGTCGATGGGCAGAGAAACAGAGCCCGGGATAGTGAACATCACAAACGCGGTAAGCCCCATCCTCGTCCAGCGCCTGCAATAATACGCCGTAGCCAAAGCCCAATCGATGAAGCGATGCCCCATTCCGACCATAAGCCCGATTGAACAAGCTCGTGCCGATCACCACGTAGGCCAGCACCGCCAGCGCGATCACCCAGCCGAAGCGAGGCTTACCCCATCCAAGATGCTCACGCAGCTTTTCCATCACGGTGATCAGGTGGCAGCTTCAGGATCATTCCGGCTAACCGACAATTGCGAGTAGATCGCCCAACTCCACCCGCTTTTCATAAAGGGCTTTGCCCACGATGACGCCGCCCAGATTCGGGCGGCGTTTTTCGATTTCAGTCAAACCGATCACATCATCACGGCGGCTGACGCCGCCGCTGGCGATGATGGTCGCCGACACGGCGTTGGCCATTTCCTCCTGCGCCGCGAAATTCGGGCCGGTTAGCATGCCATCGGTGCCGATGTCGGTGTAGATGATCGTCCGCACACCGATCTGGTCCATTTGCTGAGCCAGTTCAATCGCCCCGGTGCCGGTGGTATCCACCCATCCCTTGACCGCGACCTTGCCGTCCTTCGCGTCGATGCCGACCGCGATCTTTTCACCGAAGGCCTGCACCATCTCGGCCACAAACTCCGGACTCTCGGCCGCCTTGGTTCCGATCACCACGCGGCTTACGCCAATCGCCAGGGCCCGCTCGATGGTTTCTCGATCGCGCATACCTCCCCCAAGCTGCACCCGCATGCCTGTCTCCACCACGGCCTGCACCCGCGCCAAGTTCTGGGGGGATCCCGCGAACGCTCCATCCAGGTCGACGACGTGCACCCAGGGGCTGCCCGTGGCTTGGAACTCCTTGGCCACATCGGCCGGGTTGGCTGCGTAAACCGTTTCCTGGTCGGCGCGTCCTTGCAGCAACCGCACCGCGCGGCCGCCTTTGATGTCGATGGCTGGATAAATGATCATCGGGATTTTTGATTTTGGATTTTCGATTTTCGATTTCAGGCTCGGCCAAAAGCAACCGTTCGTTTCATGCCAAAATCATACTCTCCCCCTGCGTTTCTCACCGAACTCCTCGCGGCCCGCGCGCCCTCCGGTGACGAATTCGAAACCCAAGCGGTATTCGATCGCCATGTGCAGCCCGCCGCCGACGTCTATGAGAAAGACGCCCTGGGCAACCGCGTGGCCACGCTCAACCCGAAAGGCGACCCGACGCTCATGCTGGCCGGCCACCTCGACGAGCTGGGCCTGCTGATCACCTACATCAACAACGACGGCTTCCTCTACTTCAGCACCATCGGTGGCCACGACCGCATCATGATTCCGGGTCGCCGCGTGATCATCCGCACCGCCAACGGTCCGGTCCGCGGTGTCACCGGCAAGCGCGCCATCCATCTGATGAATCCGGAGGATCGCAAGAAGGTGCCAGAGATTCACGAAATGTGGATCGATATCGGCGCCAAGAACAAGAAGGAGGCGATGAAGCGCGTCAGCGTCGGCGATAGCGCCACCTACGACCACGAATTCGAACTGCTGAACGGCACCATCGGCACCGCGCGCGCCTTTGACAATAAGGTGGGCGCCTACGTCGTCGGCGAGACCCTCATTCGGCTCGCCAAAGCCAAGAAGTCACCCGCCGCCCGCGTCGTCGCCGTCGGCACCTCGCAGGAGGAGATCGGGGTGCGCGGGGCCACGACCTCCAGCTACGCGGTCAACCCGCACATCGCGATCGCGGTCGATGTCGGTCACGCCACCGATCATCCCGACTGTGACAACCGCAAATTTGGTGAAATCAAACTCGGCGGCGGCCCGATGCTCTGCCGCGGACCGAACATCAACCCATTGGTGTTTCAACGCCTCGTCGACGCCGCCAAGAAGGCGAAGATCGACTATCAACTCGAGGCCGACCCGCGCCCCACTGGCACCGATGCCCGCGCAATCCAAATGGCACGCGGCGGCGTGGCCACGGGCCTCGTTTCGATCCCGCTGCGCTACATGCACACCCCCAGCGAAATGGTGGACCTCGCCGACGTGGAGGCCTGCGTGAAGCTGCTCGTCGCGTTCGCCCAAGCGCTCAAGCCGGGCGACTACCTGCATTGGTAGGCTGACAGATCAGCTGGCGACGAATTCTCCGTCCCGCATCGGACGGATGAAGTCGCAGCGCTGCGCGATCTCCGGATTGTGCGTCACCAGCACGATCGCCTGACCGTTCTCTTTCGCGAGACGGGTCAGAAGATTGAAAACAAGGTCCGAGTTCTTCTGGTCCAGGTTGCCGGTCGGCTCGTCGGCCAGGATGACGGAGGGTTCGTTGGCCAGTGCCCGCGCGACCGCGACCCGCTGCTGTTCGCCACCGGATAGCTGCGTGCCCAGACGATGCGTCTTGTCCCCCAGGCCAACGGACTCCAGGAGCGACCTGGCCTTCGCCTCCATCTCGGGCTGACTGAGGCGGCCCTGCTTGCGCATGGGCATCATGACGTTCTCCAAGGCGGAGAACTCGAGCATCAGAAAATGAAACTGGAACACGAAACCGAGGTGGCGATTACGGGCGGCCGTGCGCGACTCGTCGCTGCTGTTCGACATGAGCTCGCCCGCCAGCCAAATCTTGCCCCCGTCAGGTTGGTCCAACAGGCCGAGCTGATAGAGCAGCGTCGATTTGCCGCAACCTGAAGGTCCAACGATCGCGTAGACGTGACCGCGCTTGGCCTCGAAGGACACGCCTTTCAACACGTGCACCCGCCCCTCGTCCTCGCCGAGGTAGCGGTGCAAACCTTCGCAACGAATCACAACGTCGTCGGTCACGGTATTGTCGCTCATTGCGCGGTCCCCCGAATGACATCGCCCGGCTCAAGCCGCGCGGCGCGGCGAGCCGGAATCAAACTGGCGACCATCACCATCACAACCGCGGTCACCACGGCGTAGAGGTAGTGCCACCACGACCAAGCGACGATGAAGGTATCCGTTGCGAAAATACCTGTGATGCGCACACGCACATTGGAAATCGCATACGTGCCGCCCGCCCCCAAGGCGCAGCCCAGAATGGTGCCGATCACGAGCACGATGACCGCCTGCCAGATGAAGATTTGCAGGACGTCCTCCCGCGTGTAGCCCATGGAACGCAGAATCGCGATGTCCTTGGTCTTCTCCATCACGATCATCGCGAGGGTATTGAACATCGCCAACCCGGCGATGAGGGTGAATACCGAAACCGTGATGCCGGAGGAAATGCGCAGCGCGCGAAACACCTCCAGCCAGGTCTTCTCCCGCTCCTGCCAACTTGTCGCACTGTGCTTGAGCGTTTCCTGCATCAACAGCGCGTCGGCCGGTGCCCGGTTGGGCTCGATCAGCCCGACCTGCAGGAAGGAAGCGCCGTTGGTTTTTTTGAGCAGCGACCGCGCCTCGGAGAGGTGCATGTAGATGCGTTCCTTGTCGATGTCGGCGACACCGGTTTCGTAGATCGCACACACGGTGTAGCGACGATTCTGCTCCCGGGTTTGCAGGGACACGGAGTCCCCAATCTCAAGCCGAAGACGCGTGGCCAATACGCTGCCAATCATGATGCCCAGCGGCGAAACCCGGTAGACCCCCACGTCGCCGCGCACGATCTGGTGCTCGAGGTCGGAAACGGCGATGTGATCGTCCAGCTCGATGCCGTAAACCTTGGCACTCTCATCCTTGAAAGAGCTCTCCGCCGTGATCGAGCCGGTCACGACCTGAGAAATCGCGGCCACGTTGCCGAAGGGGCGCAGCGCTTTGATCAGCAAATCCGGCTCATCGATGCCTTCGATGTATTTCCGGTTCTTCTCGTTGGAGATGAGCATGCTCGACTCGCCGCTCTCAGTGCCGCCGGCGAACATGACGCCCATGGTGTCCTGCATCTTGTCGGCGATGCGAATGGCGCCGTTGGTGCCGAGAATCGTGCGGATAAAGAATTTCTCGAAGCCACTCGTGGTCGCCTGCGTGATGACGAACAATCCGACGCCCAACACGATGCAGGCGAGGCTCATCAGCATGGCCCGCTTTTTGGCGGTCAGGAACCGAAGCGCGATGCGGAAATTGGGCGACATGATCGCGATTAACCGCGCTCTTCCACGTTCACTCGATCGCCATCGCGATAGAGGTCGATTTCCTCGGTGATGACCAAGTCCCCCGGCTCCAAGCCGGAAAGGATTTCCACTTCGTTGAGACTCTCGTAGCCGGGTTCAACTTGGCGCACCTCCACCACTCCATTGTTCACCACCATCACTTTGTCGCCGATCAACGCGCGGCGCGGGATGAGCGTGGTGTTGTTACGCTCCGCGGTGACGATACTCACCTCACCGGTCAGGCCCGGCACGAGACGTTCCAACTCGATGTCCACGTCGAGGTGAACGATGTAGCGCTGGGTCTCGGCGTCGGCGGCCGGCAGAACCTTCGAAACCGTCGCGCTGAACTGCTGGCTGCCGTAACCCAACAAGCGAACAGAGGCCCGCTGCCCCAGCGCGATGTTGGAAAAGTTTTCCTCACTGATGCGGGCCTCCACCGTGCGGCTCTTCGATATGAGCAGCGCGATCGGCGAACTGGAACCGATGAGATCACCCGGTCGGGCATACACCTCGGACACCACACACTCGAATGGGGCCGTGATGCGCATCTTGGCCAATTCGCGCCGGCGTTGGGCGAGGTTGTTGCGGTAGTTGGCCAGCTGCAGCTCGTTGTTCACCTCCTCGAGTTTAAGCTTCTGCTCGATCTGCTGCACGCCGCGCTCCTGTTTGCGATACTCAGACTCGGACATGTTTCCGCTGCGCCGTAGGCGCTCGGATTGGGCCAGGTTCTCCTTGGCCGTTTCCAACTCCAGCGCGATCGATGAGCCCACCTCAATCTTGGCCTTGGCCGCCTCGTATTCGCCCTGAATGCGCTCAATCTCCAGTTCGAGATCGCTGGGATCGATCTGCACCAGAAAGTCGCCTTCGGCAAAAGCCTTGCCGGGATCCAGTTCGGATTCCACCACGCGACCGCCGACCTCGGACTTCAAGTCCATGTCGAACTCGGCCAGCACCGTCACGCTGCCAGGCACGGATTGCAGTGCCCGCCCCTGCCAAGCGGCGCGAACGATCGCGGTCGGGCGATTGAGAAAGATCGCCGCGGCAACAGCCGCCGCCACGATCAGGACGAGCGCAAGAAGCTTCTTCATAGGCGATGGGACGGGATCAGGTCGACCGCCGGATCTGCCTCGATGATCCCTAAAAAGTTAAACAAGGCCTCCCAATAAACGTAGCGGGCCAACATCGCCGAACGCTCCCGATCGGCCATGCCGAGCTTGGCCTGCGCCAGATCGTTTTCGGACGCTTCGCCGCGATCGAACTGACCTTGCATGTATTTGAAGTGGTTTTGGGCATTGACCAGTTCCTGGTCGCCGACCTCTGCCTCGATCGCGCGATACTTAAGCTGACGGGCAAAACTTTCCGCGTCGGCGATGATGTTTTCGCGTCGCATTTCAAACGCCTTCTCACCGGCCCGCAGCCGGTTAAGACCAGCCCGCACCCAACCGCGCTTCGCAAAGCCATCGAACAGGGTCCAGGAAACGCTCAGACCACCGAAGATGGATTGATACTCGTAACGCTGGGCGATGTTGGCGGTGTAGCTCTGTTCGTCTTGGGAGATGCCCGCCATGAGCCCAAATTTTGGCCGCAGGCTCACCTTGCTGTTCTGCAGGTCGTTTCGTTTGGTCTTCAGGTCGAGTTCGAGAATATTGAGCTCCGAGTTCCAAGCCCCCGGATCCTCGCTGAACCGAGCCAGCAACGACGCCAAAAAGCGCGCGTCGCTTTCCGGAGTGACTTTGGGGAACTCGTCGGCGATTTCATCATCGGATATCGACTCGACCCCGACCATCCGGGCAAACACGCCCTTGGTGTAGAGCAACTGCTCTTCGTGGTAGGCCGTGCCTGCCAAATTGCGCTTATACTTCAGACGCACGTCCTGCAGGGTCGCCTCGGAGATTGTGTTCAGCTCCCGCTTCTCGATTGCCTGCTCGAGCTCCTCTTCCATCAGGGTCATGCTGAAACGATGACGGACGGCCATCTGCTTGAGCAGAATCAGCTCCAGATACTTTTTCCGGACCTCAATGGCCATGGTGACGAAAGCCTGCTTGGTGCGGCCGTCTTCCATTTCCCGGCGCAGTTTGGCGTTCTCAATATTGCGTGAGATGATGCCCCACTGGAACAAGGGTTGGGTCATTTGCGCACGGTAGTAGATCTTGTTCGCGGACTGCGGAGCAGCGAAGTCCGCCCGGTCTTCCCGTGCCTTCAAAATGTCACCAAACATGCCCAAATTCGGCAGGCGAGCGGCCTTGGCGGCGATAAGTTCGCCATCGGAAGCGGCTTCATCGAAGCTGCGCAAGATCATCCGCGGTGAACGATCTGCTGCGATTTCGATGAATCGTTTCAGGTCCGGAAGCGTATCCTCCGGCAGATTGAGTTCCGACTGGGCCTGCAGGCCGGTTACAATCAGGACCGCGCCCCACAGGACACGGGAGAAAAAGCGCCGGGCAAAACGGCTGGGTGTGAACAACATTGAAATGGGTCTGGGTTTCAAACGATCGCCTCGAGAGCACGGTGAATCCGAACTGGCACAACGCCATACCAGCAACTCGTCACGCAAGCTCATTCTCCGGTATGACAAGCCCCCGCCGTCCACCAACCATCGGCAAATTGAGCTTTACTCACCATGGCGCCTGCTGGTTCGTCTTCGAGTCGATGTCTGCCACGCCGCTCGCGCCAACTAAACAGGTTTCCCGCCTCTGGGCTTCCCGCGATTTGCTGTGGCAGTTCACCCAGCGTTCGATCGAGCTGCGACATCGTGGCAGCCACCTGGGGCTCGCCTGGTCCTTCATCCAGCCCTTGCTGATGCTCGGGCTCTACGTGGTGGTCTTTGGCTTCATCTTCGACGGCAGCTTCGGCGTGCTGCCGGACGAAACCGCGGTGGATTACGCGTTGGGTATCTTTCTTGGGCTCACCCTCTTTCATTTTGTCGCCGAAAACTTCGCCCTGGCCCCCAACATCATCGTGGGAAACCCCAATTTTGTGAAAAAGGTGGTCTTCCCGCTGGGTGTGCTTCCCGCCGCTTCCGTCGCCACCGCCGCATTCCACATGATGATCAGCCTCGGACTGGTCCTGGCAGGCGTGCTGATTTTTGGTCACGGCCTGGCCTGGAGCGGACTCTGGCTGCCGATCATTCTTATTCCGTTAGGGTTCATGACGCTTGGAGTGACCTACGCCATCGCCGCGATCGGGGTCTTTTGGCGCGACCTGCAGCAACTGACCCAGTTCGCGATGCTGGCCCTCATGTATGCCAGCGCGATTTTTTTCCCCGCCTCAAAGGTCCCGCCATCAATCTGGATTTTCCTGCGTTTCAATCCCCTTCTGCTGGCGATCGAACTGTCCCGTGACGCCTTGCTGTGGCACCGGCCGATCAACCTCCATCACTTGATCTACCTTTGGGTCTCAGGTGTGCTGGTCTTCCTGCTTGGCCGTTGGATTTTCGCCCGCTTGCGCCCAGCCTTCGCTGACGTTCTATAAAGCTGTCTTCCGCGTCCCCCCCGCCCGCAGAACTTCTTCGCATTTGAACGCCCCCGAACAGCACGGCTTCCTTCGTCTCGCCACCATCGCGCCTGAGCTGCGTGTCGGTGACACGACGTTCAACACCGCCGAACACCTGCGCTGCCTCACCCAGGCGGTCCGTTCCGGCGCCCGCGTCGCCCTGTTTCCCGAACTCAGCCTCACCGGCTACACCTGTGGCGACCTCTTCGCCCAAGACATCCTGCTCTCCGCCGCCAAGGAGGCCCTCCAGCACTTGGCCGCGGCGACCGCCGATCTTCCCATCCACGCGCTCGTCGGCCTTCCCCTGGTCATTGACGACCGGCTCTACAACTGCGCCGCCCTGATCGGCGAAGGGGCCGTTCTCGGCATCGTGCCGAAATCTTTCCTCCCCACGACGCACGAATATTACGAGGAGCGGTGGTTCACGAGCGCAACCAGGCTCACTGCCGTGGCGGTCGAACTCGAGGGCGGCCTTGTCCCGGTCGGCACCGATCTGTTGTTCAACGACGCCGGGCACCGGCTGACTCTCGGAGTCGAAATCTGCGAAGACCTTTGGACCGCCAACCCGCCCAGCGGCAACCTGTGCCTGGCCGGCGCCAACCTGATTCTCAACCCCTCCGCGAGCGATGAACTGTTGGGCAAGGCGCCCTACCGCCGCGACTTGGTCAGACAACAATCGGCCCGCTGCCTCGCCGCCTACGCCTACGCCAGCTCAGGCCCCGGCGAATCATCGACCGATGTCGTCTTCTCCGGCCACTGCCTCATCGCCGAAAACGGCGCCCTCCTGGCCGAGAGCGCGCGCTTCCGCTTCGCCGCGCAGATCACCTGCGCCGACATCGACCTGCAACGCCTCGGCCATGAGCGCCTAACCAACAGCAGCTACTCGGCCGGCGCTCCGTCCGAACCGACCGAACGTGTGCCCATCGCGCTCTCGACCAAGGCTCCGCCCAAGTCGGCGGCGCCGCTGGGTTCCCTGCGTCCGAACCCGGCCCACCCCTTTGTTCCGAGCGACCCCGCCATCCGGGCGGCGACCTGCCACGAGATTTTCTCCATTCAATCCACCGGCTTGGCCAAACGCCTGCGCCACACCGGATCCAAGAAGGTCGTGATCGGCATCTCCGGCGGCCTCGATTCGACCCTCGCGCTGCTGGTCACCGTGCATGCGTTCGATCTACTGGGTCTGGACCGATCCGGCATCATCGCGCCGACCATGCCCGGTTTCGGCACCACCAAGCGCACCCGCGGCAACGCCGAGCAGCTGGTCGCGCAACTTGGCGCCACCCTGCGCGTCATCCCCATCGGTCCCGCCGTCAAACAACACTTCGCCGACATCGGCCATGACCCCGCGCGCCACGACGTCACCTACGAAAACGCCCAGGCCCGTGAGCGCACTCAGATCCTGATGGACGTCGCCAATCAAGTCGGCGGTTTCGTGGTTGGCACCGGTGACTTGTCGGAGTCGGCCCTCGGCTGGTGCACCTTCAATGGCGATCACATGTCGATGTATCACGTGAACGCCGGCGTCCCCAAGACCCTCGTGCGCTACCTCATCGACTGGGCGGCCGACGAACAATTTTCCGGCGCCACCACCGCGGTGCTGCACGACATCGCCGCGACGCCGATCAGCCCTGAACTGCTGCCCAAGGGCGCCAACGATGAGATTCTCCAGCAAACCGAAGACGTCGTGGGGCCTTACGAGCTGCATGACTTCTTCCTCTTCCACATCGTGCGACACGGCTGCCGGCCGGCAAAGATCGCCCATCTGGCCGCGCTTGCATTCGGCGACCAATACCCACGCACGACCATCCTCAAGTGGCTCGAGGTGTTCGTGCGTCGCTTCTTCGCCCAGCAGTTCAAACGCTCGGCCATGCCCGACGGCCCCAAAGTCGGTTCGGTCGCGCTCTCCCCGCGGGGCGATTGGCGCATGCCCAGCGACGCCTCGAGTGCGACATGGCTGGCCGAAATCGCCGCGCTGCGGCCTCCCCATGCTAAAACTCCGCGCCGGAAGCCGCGCCGTTGACGTATCCCAGGAAGCACCCGTCAACTCCCTACCCGATGAAGGATGATCTGATCGTAGTATGCGGCGCCGGCGGATTCATCGGCGGGCACCTGGTCGGCGATCTCGTGCGGCGCGGACACACCCGTATCCGAGCGGTGGATATAAAACCGCTCGACCAGTGGTTTCAGGTCTTCGAAGAAGCCGAGAACCAGGTCTTTGACCTGCGCAAACCCGAGCCCTGCCTGCAGGCCTTGGCCGGCGCCAAGTGGGTCTACAACCTGGCATCCGACATGGGCGGCATGGGGTATATCGAACACCACAAGGGCCTCTGCATGCTCTCCGTCTTGATCAACACCCATCTGTTGATGGCTGCCCGCGAACAAGGCGTGGAGCGCTTTTTCTACGCCTCGTCCGCCTGCGTGTATGCCGAGGGCAAACAACATGACCCCGCGCTCACCGGCCTCAAGGAAGACGACGCCTACCCCGCCATGCCGGAGGACGGATACGGTTGGGAGAAACTGTTCTCCGAGCGACTTTGCCGACATTTCAGGGAAGACTTTGGTCTCACGACGCGAGTCGCCCGCTTTCACAATGTCTACGGTCCGCACGGCGCCTTCACCGGTGGCCGCGAAAAAGCCCCGGCCGCCATCTGCCGCAAGGTCGTGGAAGCCAAGCTGTCGGGCCGGCACGAGATCGAGATCTGGGGCACCGGCGAGCAGACTCGCTCCTTCATGTATATCGACGACTGCCTGCACGGCACCCAAGCCATCATGCGCAGCGACGACATCACGTTCCCCATTAACCTGGGCAGCGAGGAGAAGGTCTCGATCAACCAACTCGTGGACATCGTCGAGGAAATCGCCGGCATCACCCTGCGTCGTCGCTACAACCGCGATGCGCCGCAAGGCGTGAACGGCCGTAATTCTGACAACACCCTCATTCGCAAGATGCTCGGTTGGGAACCCTCCACGGCGCTCAAGACCGGCATGGCGCACACCTATGCCTGGATTCACGATCAGGTGGTCGCCGGTTCCTCCCCGCGCGAATGACCTCGGGCGCGCCCCAACCTGGCAAGCTGCCTGGCTCCCAATCGGGTGGTCAGCCCGAGCCTAAAAAAGCTTTACTCTCCCGGGCAGCTCCAAGTTGTTGCTCCGTTCCGCATGTCACGCCTCCATCTCATCGTCCGACCACCTGCCGCGGGTGCCTGAGCTGATCGCCATGGAGAAAACATCCGTCATCGAAGCCATCGACGTTTCCAAACGTTACCGGATCTGGGAGACGCCGGCGGCGCGTCTGAAATGGTCGGCCCTCCAGACGCTGCGCAAGACCGCGCCGACCGACAGTTGGTGGGACCAACGGCTGTCCAAGACCTGCGCGAGCTACTACCGCGATTTTTATGCCCTGCAGAATGTTTCCCTCACCGTAAAACCAGGCGAAAGCGTGGGGATCATGGGGCGCAACGGGTCCGGGAAATCCACCCTCCTGCAGATCATCGCCGGCACCCTTCGTCCCACCGAGGGGCACGCCCAAACCCGCGGCCGCATCGGCGCGCTCCTCGAGCTGGGCAGCGGGTTCAACCCCGAGTTCACCGGCCGGGAAAACGTCTACCTGAACGCCGCCCTGCTCGGCCTCTCCCGGGAGGAAACCCACGAAAAATTCGCGCAAATCGAAAGCTTCGCCGACATCGGCGACTTCATCGACCAACCCGTCAAAACCTACAGCAGCGGCATGGTGGTTCGACTCGGGTTTTCGGTGCAAACCGTGATCGAACCCGAGGTGCTCATCGTCGATGAGGCCCTCGCCGTGGGTGACGAGTCCTTCCAACGCAAGTGCTTCCGCCGCTTGTTGGATCTTAAGGACCGTGGCATGAGCTTGCTCTTTGTTTCCCACGCCGCGCCCCAGGTCATCGAACTTTGCGATCGGGCGCTGCTGCTCGTGAATGGCAAGGTTTCGTGCGAGGGCGAACCCAAGCAGGTCGTCAACGAGTATCACCGCCAAATTTATGGTGCCGAAGCCGCCGACGGCCGTCGGCCTTCGAAGATTCCGAGCCGTCAGAAGAGCGCCCCCGCCACCGGCAACTGGCAAGCGACCGTCTTGAACCGCGAGGCGCGATCGGATGAATCGCATGAGGCCGCGTTCCCCAAGAACTCCGCCATTCATTCCTACCCGGCTGTCGGCGCGCGTTTGTCGCTGCCTTGGATCGAGAACAGCGCGGGCGAGGTGGTGAATCACCTGACCCGCGGACAAACCTACCACTACAACTACGTGGCGGAGTTTGAGACCGACCTCAGCGGCGTCCGCTTTGGCGCAATGATCAAGACGACCACGGGTTTGGAGCTCGCCGGCATGACTTCCCATCGTGCCACCGAGCGCATCGCCCAGGTCGCCGCCGGCACCCGCTGCCGGGTCCGCTTCACCTTCGAGTGCCAACTCCTGCCCGGCGCCTATTTCATCAACGCGGGTTTGCTCGCGGTCGATGGCGAGGGAAAGGAATACTTCGCCCACCGCCTGGTCGATGCCTGTATGTTCCGCGTGATCTACGAACCCGACCTGCCGGTCAACGGCACCATCGACCTGCTCAACCGGGTCGAGATCGACTTTAATCCGGCGGACACCACCCCGCCTCCAGTTTTCCCGTGAAAATTTCGGTCTACTACTGCTTCCCCCGATCCGGCGGGACGCTGCTCAATCAGTGTTTGTTATGCCACCCGGACAACCTCGTGCTCAGCGAGGTAAATCCGGCCGGTTCGGTCATGGCCCCGCTCCGCCAAGCCACCGAGTGGTTTGGGCTGCCTTTGGCCGATGCGTCCGAAGAGGACAATCCCTCCGACTACGCGGAAGCAGTCACGCAGATACACCAAACCGCGCTCGAAACAGGTCGCCGGCTCATCATTCGCGACTGGACCGGTGCCAACTTCCTCGACGGCCTCTCCCCTTGGCTGGGTCGCGCGAGTGGCCAGCTGGAGCAACGACTCTATCTCGAACGCCTCGGCTTCACTCTGCGGGAATGTGCCTTCGTCCGCCGCAGCCACGCGACCTACCGCTCGCTGGTGAAACATATTCCCGAGTGCGCCGAACTCAGCGTGGAGCAATTTGTCGACGTCTATCGGGCCTTCCTGGCGCAGATCCAAACCATGCCGCGATTCACCCTCGAAAACTTCACCGCCAACCCAGCCAAAGAGCTGGCCGCGATCTGTGAAAAACTCGACGCCGCCCAACCCGGGCCGGATTTCGCCACGAATTTCGCCCAGGTGAAGGAAGTAAACGGCAACAACACCCTCGCCCGCCCCCCGGAATCCGCCAGCTGGCAGCAGATCGAAAAAATCGCCTCCACGCCGCCCGCCGAGGCCCCCGCGCCATTCGCCGAGCTCGACGAGCTGGCTGGCTTTACCCGTAGTTAAGGTTCCGTTGATGACACCTGTTCCCTCGCAAGAAGATCCCCTTTGGTCGGTGGTGCGCGCCCGCGACTCCGCGCTGCGCCAAACCCGCGCGACCTACCACGCCCGTTGTCAGGAACTGGAAGCCGCTCTGGCCCAGACCAAAAAATTCCTCCGCGAGGTCGAGGCCGACCGCGACGAGGCGGCGAACCAGCTCAAAGAGTTCTGCGTCAAAATGGAGACCTACCAGAAGACCTTGGACTCCAACCAGGATCGAATCGAGGAGGTCTGGAGCTTGGTGCACGAAGCCCGCGCCGAGTCCGCCAAACTGCGCGACCGGCTCGCGACCGAGGTCACCGACCAACTCGAGGCCATGACCCGGGGCGATGTCGCCGCCTATGCTTCTCATCTGCATCGGGTCCTGGTGCCGGTCTATCGCCCCAGCCTGCTCCGCACGATCGTGCAACTGACCCTGCAGGGCACCGTTGTTCACGTCTTTGATGCCCCAGAACAACTGGCCAATGGCAGCGATGCTTCCGTGCGCTTTCACACCACCTCGGCGTGGAGCCACCTCTCCGGCCTCGAATCCTGGTTTAACGAAGCGGCCTACTTGGAGCGCTTTCCCGATGTCGCCGGGGTCGTGCGCGACGGCGGCCTGCGCAGCGGTTGGGACCACTACCTGCAATTTGGTCGCGCCGAGCACCGCCACCTCGGCGATCGCTTCGACGCCGGCATCGCGGACTACGACGCGGTCGTCCTCGATCACGCGGATGCCGACGAAGTCCTGCGTCTGCTGCGCGGCCGCCTGCAACCCTACCACCAGATCCTTGTCCGCAATGCCCCACCGGACGATGAGCGCTGGCAACAGGCTGAGTGCCGCCCGCGTGCTCTCAGCCAGGGTGAGAGCCTGCTGCTGCATCGTCCCGCCACGGCCTGGACCGATGTGCCGCGCCCGACCTACCGCCGACGCACCTTCGACAACTGGCCGCGGCGCCGCCACGACGACCTCTACCCCGCCACCATGCCCGGCGGCGGCGAATGGCCCAAGATTTCCATCATCACCGTCAGCTTCAACCAGGAGCCCTACCTCGAGGCGACGCTGCGTTCGGTGCTGGATCAGGGGTATCCCAATCTCGAATACATCGTCGTGGATGGTGGCTCCACCGACGGCTCCGTTGACCTCATCAGGCGCTACGAGGACCGCCTGGCCTGGTGGGTGAGCGAAAAAGACCGGGGCCAGTCGCACGCCCTCAACAAGGGTTTCGCCCGCGCCACTGGCGAAATCGTCACGTGGTTGAACAGTGACGACCGGCTCGCCCCCGGCAGCCTGTTCACCGTCGCGCTTTCATTCCGTCACCACAATACCGACATGGTGATCGGTCGCTGCGCCCGTTTGCGCGATCATGAGCTGCTCGCCGAACACATTCACCAGTGTTCCCTGCCTTGCGGCAAGATCGTCGAACTGCCGCTCGCCCAATTGCTCGACCTCGACGGCGCGTGGATGAAGGGCAAGTTCTTCCACCAACCGGAGGTGTTCTACACCCGCGAACTCTTCGATCGCGCCGGTGGCGAGCTGAAGGAAGACCTCTACTTCAGCATGGACTACGACCTGTGGGTGCGCATGGCCCGGGTCGGCGCCAAAGCGCTGAGTATCCCGGAGATCACCACCCTCTTTCGTTTGCACGCCGCCCAAAAAACCGGCGGCGATGATTTCCCCTTTCTTCCTGAACTTCGTCAGGTTCACGCTCGCCACCGCGAGGAGTGCCTCGACCTGCGCTTGATCTGAGCGCCGCCGTATCACGATCAATCCATGGCCGATCACTCCGCCACTTCCGCTTCGTCCTCAACCCGCCGCCGGGTTCTTTTTCTCAACGACCTGGGTTTCCACTACGGCGCCGGCATCGCGCAGGCGCGCCAGATCCAATCCCTGTTGGAACTGGGCTGGGAAGTTGGCGCCCTTGCCTGGGAGCCCGGCCATCTCGGCCTCGACCAGATGCTCACCCGTCCCAGTGAGGCGGATACCTGGCTCGGCATGCTGCGGGCCAGCCGTCCGCACCACCCGGGGCGGCGTGACCCGGAGACCGTGATCGCGGGTCTGCTGACCGACATCGGTCGCTTCAACCCCGATGTGGTCATCGCCGGCAATCTCCATTCCGCCCGCTGGCCACTGCAACTGCTGGTGGCAATCCGCCAACTTGGTATTCGCGTGGTCGCCTACATGCACGACGGCTATCTTTTCACCGGCCGCTGCCCCTATCCCGGCGATTGTGAACTCTTTCTCACCGGCTGCGACCACCGCTGCCCCACCGCCACCGAATACCCCAGTCTGGAACCGGAACAAATCGCCCCGGAATGGCGCCTGCGCCGCGACATTTTCGCGCCGGCCGCCGGCATCGAGGTGGCCGCCAACAGCCATTGGACCCGTGATCAATTTCGTCGCGCCATCCCGCGCCACCATTCCTGCGAAACGGTCTACCTCGGCGCCGATGAACGCGTGTTCTGTCCCGGTGACAAAGCCGCCGCGCGCGCCGCCCTGCAGATTCCCGATGACCGCCCGGTCGTGCTGTGCGCCGCCGTCAACTTTCAGGAGAAACGCAAAGGCACCGCCCATCTCGAGCGCGTCATCCAGGCCCTCAAGGAGGACGTGCGCTTCATCGCGATCGGCCATAATACCAACCGTTTCCCGGATCTCCTGGGCATGGGCTACCACACCGACCAAAGCCACTTGGCGCGGATCTACCAGGCCGCCGATCTCTACCTCGGCACCGCCCGCGAGGAGGCCTTTGGGCAGACCATCCTGGAAGCGCAATTATGCGCCCGACCGGTCGTCGCGTTCGATGTCGGGGGAGTGCGCGAAATCGTCGAACATCAAAGAACAGGTCGCCTGATTCCGCTCGATGACGACACCACCATGATTCAACAGGTGCGTGAGCTGCTCGCCGATCAGTCCGCCCTCACTGAACTCGGCGCGGCGGGACGCGAATTGAACGCCAGTCGATTCAGCATCGCAGCCCAAGCCGCCGGTTGGGAACAATACCTGCAGCGCGTTCCCGCCTCTCCCTAACCCTGTCCTCCGCTTTTCTCGCCCTCGTTTCAGCCCACCATGGCGGCCCTCGTTGTCCACTTTCTCCTCCTGGCCTTCCTGAGCCACCAAAGTGCGCAGCGATTTACGCGGGGGCGCGGCGACGCGCTCGTGGTGGCCATTGTGCTGGCATGGTCCAACATCGTGCTGACCTCGCTGCTCCTCTCCACGGTGGAGCTGCTGGGGCAACCGGGATGGTTCTTCCGCACCTCGGTGCTTATTGGCTTGGTCGGATGGTGGTGCGCCAATCGGTGGGTGAACCCGCCGGTTGAACCAACGGCCCCCACCGCGGCGGATAAGATCAATAAGCCCCTCCTCGTTTTCGTGCTCACCACGCTGGGTGTCATCCTCGGCGCGAGCGTATGGATCTCCGTCGTCTATCCGCCGAACAATTACGACTCACTCACCTATCACCTGCCCCGGGTCCTCTACTACATCGGGCAGGACTCCCTCCAGCACTTCGATACGGGCAACCCGCGCCAAACGTATTTTCCGTTCAACTACAATCTGCTCCAATTGGCCTGTCTGGTCTACGGCTCGGGCTGGAAAGTCGTCACGCTGGTCAACGTGCTCAGCTGGATCTCGGCCGGCCTCATGGTGCACCGCATCAGCCGTCATTGTGGGCTGAACTTCAACACCTCGCTGGTCGCCGCGTGGGTCGCGCTGATCTCCACGCAGGTGCTGGCTCAGGCCTCGTCGACCACCAATGACCTGCCCACCGCGACCGCCTTGCTCGCCACCATTCTGTGTGGCCAACGTTGGCTGAAAACCCGTGCCGGCACCGACGCGCTGCTCGCCGGCATCGCCGGCGGGCTGACCATCGGCACCAAGCTGACGGTCGTCTTCTTCGGGCCCGCCGCCGTCGTCCTGATCGCGCTGGGCTTGTTTAGGCAGGCACAAGCGGAGCGCGGCATGCGCGGCTTCGGGCCTTTGCTGGTCCAATGGATCCTGCCGGTCGCATGCGCCCTCGTGCTGGCGCTGCCCTTCGTCGTCTTCAATCTCACCGCCACGGGCGAATGGATGACGACCCGCTACGACTTCACCTTGAACCGCCCCTTTTCCTGGGGAGCCGCGTGGCAAACCGGCGAGGCCTACACCCTCCAGTTTTTCCTCGAGCCGCTGCATCGCTTCACCTGGAACCCGGAGGTCACCGGCCGCCTCAACGATTGGGCGTCCAGTCACCTGTTCGCGAATTGGAACAGCACCTTCGCGTTTTCCCCGCTTTACGTTTTTCCGCCGGACCTGAACGAGGACCACGTCTGGTTTGGCTACACCGGTCCGCTCATTGTGCTTTGCGCCCTGTGGGTCTTCCTGCGCGACTGGCGTCTGCGCCAACCGGTCTCGTGGCTGGCGCTTCTTGGGCTGGGGTGGTTCATCGCCTATTTCCTGCTCAACAAGTGGTCGCTCTACATCCAGCGCTACTTCGTTCCGCCCGTGCTGGTGATGGCGCCGTGTGTGGCCGCCGCCCTAGCGGCGGCGGGTCGCGGTGGATTCATCCAACGGTGGGCGGTGCGCACGCCGTTCATCCTTACCATCCTGTGCACCCTCTGGTTCGGCGGGCACTACTTGGTGAAGAACACCAACCGCCCCCTCGAACCCTTGTTGGCCGGCGACAACCCGAAGCCGCCCTATCCGGCCCTGCCCATCGAACTGGTCCGCGCGCTCCGCGACCAGACCGACGTCAACATCGACACCTACGGCGGTAATGAGCGGATCTTCCTGCTGATGAACATCGGCCACCGTGCCCGCTTCACCGCTCATGAGGAGATCGACCCCGCCAAATACAACGTGCTCTCCCATTGGGGTTTCGTGCGCTACAACCTCTACGCGAACATCGCCTCGTTCTCGTCCTATCAAATCATCGATTTTCCCAATAAACCGACTGCTGGGGTCGCCCCGCTCGGCACCTTTGGCCACGGCACCGAAGCCTGGGACTACTGGGGATTGCCTCCGCATGCCAACGAGACCCCGGCGGACGACCGCAACCGGAAGGTCCAGTTCACCATTTTCCATTCCGCGACCGAACCGGATCGCTACGCCGAGTCCCGCCTGAAAGTCGTCGGCCTGAACCCCGCCGATCACGCCCGGCTCGACGTCTTCATTCGACGCCCCGACGACTCGCGGGAATTCCTCCAATCCTTCACCGCCACCGGCTTCAAACCCGGCTCGATTACCGGTGAATTCACCGGCCTGGTGCTCGAGCTTCGCGACGAAGCCTCCAACGAGTTGATTTCCTCCGCCGTGCTGCCCTACGGCACCTTGCAAGCGATGCCGGACACCCGTCCCCTGCCCTCGGCCAACGCCTTGTTTGTTTCGGACTGCATTCAGCCCGGCAAACGCCTGCCGGTCGAGGTCGACGGACTCGCGTCTCTCGAGGGTCCCTACGATGAATGGAGCCTGCCCCAGTTCCGCTGGGCCAAGAAACCGGTCGTGCGCTTGGAGATTCCGCCCACGCGGGACCTCAAGACCCTGCGCGTCACGCTGGGCATTCGCCTGCAGGTGCGTCTGGATGCCGCGCTTGGCGTGTATCACAACGGCACGCTGGTCGACCGGGTGGTGCTCCACGGCCACCACGAGTGGTTTGATCGGGTGGTCGACATCCCGGCCGCCGACGGCACCAATGTGATCGAGTTGCGGGACATCCCGCCCTTCGAGGTTGTGGATACCGACGCCTACCTCGCGCAACACCCGGAGGTCGCGGACGAGCTGCGCGGCCGCGAAGGCTCACTGGAAGACGCCGTGAAGGAGCATTTCGAAACGGTGGGCCGGGCCCAGGGCTGGGAACTGCCCATGAAGGTCGGACCTTTCCAACCCGACCCGCCCGTGGAGTCGCTCTACTTCATTTTCCGCACGCTGCAAATCGAAGGGCTGACCGAATGACCGCCCCGCTTCCCGCTGCCCCCAAACCGCGTAACAGCTACGTCGATACATGGCGCGGGCTGGCCATCCTCGGCGTGGTCTGTGTGCACTTCGGTGGCAGTTTTGCCAACGGCAGCCACGCTTGGAACCCGGTATTCTACACCGGCCTGGCGCTCAACCAGGTGTTTAGCTTTGCGGTGCCCTTGTTCGTGTTTCTCGCCGGTTTGCTGGCCGGCTGGAGCCGCCGCCAGACCAGCCTTGCCCGCTACTATGGCGGGCGCGCGAAACGGATCGTGGTGCCCTACCTCTTCGCCAGTGTGGTGGCCTTCTTCGCGATGAACCATTACCAAGCCTGGCAGAGGCTGTCGCCCGAGGACTCGCCGGTGGAATGGATTCTCGTTCGCGTCCTGTGGTTCGGCATCGAGCCCACCTTCTACTTTATCCCGCTGATCCTGCAGCTCTACCTCCTGCAACCGCTCCTCAAAGCGCTGCCGACCGCGGCTGCGCGGCTCCCGGGGGGCAAATTCTCGGCCCCTCAAGTCACGGTCGCGCTCCTGTTCGCGTTCCTCGCGCTTCACCTCTACCTCGGGATCCAGTGCTACCGTGGCGCGCTGAATTACTACGTTTGGGGCCGCCCCTTCAGCGCCTTCTGGCTCTTCTACTTTTTCGCCGGACTCCACTTTCAAACCATCACCGCAACGCTGAGCCGCGCCTTCTGGCGGCGTTGCCTGATCGGCGCCACCGTGATCGCTGCGCTGAGCATCGCCCTCTCCTACGCCCGATTGATCGATCCGGCGGTGGTCGGCGAAGCCTTCAATCGCAGCGATGTGGACCTGGCCTACGCGCGACCGATCATTCTCCTCTATGATCTCGCTGCGGTGACCGCGGTCGCGGCCGGAGTCGCGCTGGGCTTCCAGTCCTCGGCCCGACTGCTCCCGCGGTTCGGCCAGGCGTCCCTCTCGATCTACCTGTGGCACATCATGCTGCTGTATTGGGGCGCTTGGCGTTTTCCCGATGTCATGCGCTCCTGTCGCGAAGTGCCCGAACTTCTGGTCCTGTTCCCCCTCGCCGCCTGCCTCATCATCTCCACGGCCGCCGGGGGAGGGACTCGTCTAATCGGCTTGGTTTTTCGACGGAACGCCCCGACTCCCTGAAGGCTCCCTTCCTGACGACCGGGCAACCAAGTCTGGACACGGGAATCCTCGGCGATACTTCGTTTCCCTTTGCGAATTTACGTTCCCGGTCCGCGGGGACGACCGCGATCCATGACCGATTCATCCTCCAAACCCAAACCCCGCGTCGCGGTTACCATTCCCTGCTATCAGGAAGAGCGGACCATTGCGCAGGTGGTGTCGGCCTTTCGGCACGAGCTTCCGGACGCCGAAATCCTCGTCTTCGACAACAACTGCACCGACCGCACCGCCGAGGTTGCCCGCGAGGCTGGAGCCCGCGTCATCCGCGAGCACAAGCAAGGCAAGGGGCACGTGGTCGCGACGATTTTCGAGCAGGTCGACGCCGACATCATCGTGATGATCGACGGCGACGGCACCTACGACGCCACCGCCGTCCACGCCCTTCTGCAACCGATCTTCGACGGCGACGCCGACATGACCGTCGCCGCGCGTCTCGAGACCTATGGCGACAAGGCCTTTCGCAAGTTTCACGTCGCGGGCAATCAGCTCGTCTGCTGGATCATCAACAAGATTTTCGAGGCCGAAATCTCCGATATTTTTTCCGGCTACCGCGCTTTCACCCGCGAATGCGCGCGCACCATCCCGATCACTTCGCGCGGCTTCGATGTGGAAACCGAGCTCACGGTCCAGACCCTCTACCGCGGCCTCGTGGTCAAAGAGATCAGCGCTCCCTACGGCGAACGCCCCTCCGGTAGTTTTTCCAAGCTGAACACCATCCCCGACGGCATTCGCGTGATGCTTCGCCTGTTCCTCTTGTTGCGGTCCTACAAGCCCCTGACCTTGTTTGGCGGTCTTGCCGTGATCCTCGGGGTGATCGCGGTCGCTTTTGGCATCCTGCCCGTGGTCGATTTGGTCTCGGAGCGGCCCTTCGACCGCATTGGCGCCGCGCTCATTTCTTCCTCCGCGTTCGTGTTGGCCTTTGGCAGCCTGTCCTTGGGACTGATCCTGAGCTCGGTGAACCAACGCTTGCTGGAACTGGAGCGGGTCACGGTCAAACGCATGAAGGCCGCGCGCGCGTCCTCCAACTGACCTTGGCGGGATACCATGGCCGGAACCAAGGATTTCAATCTGCTGGACCTTGTCATCTGCCGATGGCGGTCCCGCATCGTCGCCCGTCACATCGACGCCGGTAGCAAGCTACTCGACTTCGGCTGCGGCCATCAGGCCCTCTTTCTGCGCTCGGTCGCCGATCGCCTCACGCAGGGCGTCGGTCTGGACTACGACGCCGAGCCCCAGCAGATCGGCGCAAACCTGGAGATTCGCAACGAGCGTTTCGTCGACCGGCTGCAGTTTGAAACCGCTTCGCTCGATTGCGTGACCATGCTCGCAGTCCTGGAGCACATCCCGCTCGACGAAATCGACGTCCTGATCGCCGAGATTCGTCGCGTGCTGAAACCCGGCGGCCGCTTGCTGCTCACCACGCCAACGCCCCGGTCTCAACCCGTGTTGGAGTTCTTGGCGTTCAAACTCCATATCATCTCCGAGCCGGAGATCGCCGATCACAAACACTACTACTCCCAAGCCGACATCGCTGCCCTGGCCGAGCGCAATCAGCTTCGATTTGGCGTGTTCCAGACCTTTCAGGCCGGTCTCAATTGCTTCGCGCTGCTGGAGAAACCCCGTGACGCGTAGCGCGCCTTCTGGTTAAGAACCCACCGCGCCCGTCGCCATCTCTCAGCCCGACTTTCCATGTCCTCAATCTCTCCCGAGCTTTCCCCCGGAATCTCCGTTGTGATCCCGGTCTATCGAAGCGCGCGGATTTTACCGGACCTGATCGCGCAGCTTGTTCCCGTGATCTCCACCAACGGACGGTCGTTTGAGGTCATCCTCGTGAACGACGGAAGTCCGGATGACAGCTGGGCCGTGATTTCCGACCTCACGGCCAAGCATCCTGGTGTCCGCGGCATCAACCTCATGCGTAACTATGGCCAACACAACGCCCTGTTGGCGGGTGTGCGCGCCGCGCGCTACGACCTTACACTCACCATGGACGACGACCTCCAGCACCCGCCGGAGGAAATCCCCCACCTGCTAGCCGCCCTGCAGGGAGACTTGGACGTGGTCTACGGCTATCCTCAAAAACAAACGCACGGCATCATCCGCGATCTGGCCTCCCTGGTCACCAAGCTCACCCTGCAGAAGGCCATGGGCGCCGACACCGCTTCGATGATCAGTGCCTTCCGCCTTTTTCGCACCCGCGTGCGCGAGGGCTTCGCCGACTACAACCACCCGTTTGTGAACCTCGATGTGCTGCTCACCTGGGGCACAGCCCGCTTCAAGGCCATTCAGGTCCGTCACGCGCCCCGCGCGGAAGGCACCTCGACCTACACCCTGGGCAAACTGCTCAACCACACCTCCAATATGCTGACGGGCTTCTCGGTGCTGCCGCTCCAAGCTGCCAGCGTCATCGGGTTCACCTTCACCCTGTTCGGTTTGGCCGTGTTGGCCTTCGTCGTCGGTCGTTACCTGATCTCCGGCACCAGTGTGCCCGGCTTCCCCTTTCTCGCCTCTGTTATCGCGATCTTCTCCGGCGCCCAACTCTTCGCCCTCGGCGTGATGGGAGAATACTTGGCCCGCATGCATTTCCGTAGCATGAACAAACCGGCCTACACCGTCCGCGAGGACTCCGTCACAGATGCCTGACCACCAACCAACCGCCAAGAGATGGTCGACCCTGGCGTGGGACTCGGAGTTTTTTGGTTTTGGTATTGGTCGCATTCAAGCCACGGACGTGTCCTCGGCGGCCCTCGCGGAGATTTGCGATGAGGCCCGGGCCGCCGGTCTGCGATGCCTTTATTGGCTGGTCCCCGGAGCCGCCACTTCTCAGCAGCGACTCGCGACGGCACAGGGTTTTGAATTTGTCGATTTACGGCTCGAGCTCGCTCGCGATTTGGCGGTGCCCCCCCATCGCACGTCGACCGAGGTCCGAACCGCCGACACCACCGACAGCCCCGCGCTTCGCGAGCTTTTTGCCGCAACGTCGTTCGATACCCGCTTTTCCCGCGATACCCGTTTCCCGGCGGAGAAAGCCACCGAGCTCTACCAACGGTGGATCGCACGCGACCTAGCGGAACACACGGTGTTGGTCGCGACCGGGCCGACCTCAACGGTCCTCCTCGGCGCGATCAGCCTGCAGTGCGACGAGGACCGCACGGGCCACATCGGTTTGTTGGCCGTAGCCCCCACCGCCGCCGGACGCGGTGTGGGCCAAGACTTGGTTTCGGCGGCCTTGCACCATTTCGCCGAACAATCCTGCCCGCAGGCGCGAGTCGTGACGCAAGGCACGAACGTCGCGGCTCAGCGCGTGTATCAAAAAGCTGGATTCCGCACCGCGTCTGCCGACCTTTGGTTTCACCATTGGCTCTGAGCCCTACCATGGAAGACCGCATTCCCTTTAATCGCTGCGCGCCCCTCGGTCGCGAACTTGAATACACCTCCGCCGCCTTGGCCAGCGGACAGGTCGCCGGCGACCAGACCTATTCCCGTCGCTGCGAAGCCTGGTTGCAGTCGGCCCTGGGCGTCCCCCGTGCGCTCGTCACCACGTCCTGCACGCACGCGCTCGAAATGGCCGCGTTGCTGTTGGAAATCCAGCCCGGTGACGAAGTCATTGTGCCGAGTTTCACCTTTGTCTCGACCGCCAACGCCTTCGTGCTGCGTGGAGCCAAACCGGTGTTTGCCGACATCCGCCCTGATACGCTCAATCTCGACGAGTCCCAGTTGCCCGCTCTGGTCACCGCGCGCACCAGGGCCATCGTGCCGGTGCACTACGCGGGCGTTGCCTGCGAAATGGACACCATCAACGACCTCGCCCGGCAACACGGCATCGCGGTGGTCGAAGACAATGCCCACGGCCTGTTCGGCCGCTACCGCGGACGCTGGCTTGGCACCTTGGGCGCTCTCGCCACGCAGAGTTTCCATGAGACCAAGAACTATTCGTGCGGCGAAGGCGGCGCCTTGCTCATCAACGACCTCCGCCTGAGCGAGCGCGCCGAGGTCCTGCGCGAAAAGGGCACCGACCGGTCGAAATTCTTTCGCGGACAGGTCGATAAATATTCGTGGGTCGACCTGGGCAGTAGCTACGTGATGAGCGACTTGTTGGGGGCGTTTCTTTTCGGCCAACTGGAATGTCGGGAGCAGATTCAGCAGCGCCGACGCCACATCTGGGAGCGTTACCATCGGGAACTGGCCGACTGGTGCGCCCGGCTCGGTGCGACCCGCCCGACGGTGCCAGCTCACTGCGACCCCGCCTGGCACATGTATCACGTGCTCATGCCCGATCTGGAAACGCGCACCCGCCTCATCGCATTCTTGAAAGAGCGCGGGGTCCTGGCCGTGTTTCATTACCTGCCCCTGCACCTGTCCACCTACGCCCGTGAACGTTGGGGTGGCCGCGCGGGCGATTGCCCGGTCACCGAGAATGTCAGCGACCGACTCATTCGCTTTCCAATGTTCAACACCCTCGACGATGCGACCCAGGACCGGGTTATCGCGGCGATTCTGGATTTTGCCTAAGCCAGCTCCGGAGATTGACTGCGCCCGACCACAGTTCGCCGGTTCAACACCACCTCGATGCCCCCACTTCGTGGCAGGGCTTGCCGCGACGAACCTCCATCCGCGGCTGGGCCTTCCTGCGGGATGGACGTCCTTTGCAAGCAATCCGCGCCTGGATCGGCGATGCCACCGTGTCGGGGAACCTTGGATACCATCGTCCGGATGTAACCGCCGCCTTCCCGCAGGCTCCGGGGAAGAACTGCGGCTTTCAAATCGACATCGCACCTCCACGCGGCCGTTTCACGCTACGACTTGAGGCCCAATCGCCCGACGGCATTTGGCATGCCTTCTTCGCAACGACAGCAGACGGCAAGTGGTGGCGACGTCCCTACCTCCTGGGGGCGGACTCACCCGCGGAACTGCTCGCCGGCCAATTGGCCCTGCAGCCCCAACACCCGCCCCGGCCACTGCAACCCGAGTCGTTTCCAAGCCTCGGCGACAGATCCAACCTGCCGGAACTCGATCTGGTCACGCCCAGCTTCAATCAATCCACTTTTCTTCCCGCCACCCTTGCCAGTGTCCGCACTTCATCCCCCGCCGGAGTGCGCCATCACGTGCGCGACGGTGCGTCGACCGACGGCAGCGTCGCCGTGCTGGAACAACACGGCGCGGACCTCCACCACTGGGTCAGTGAGCCGGACGAAGGTCAGGCCGACGCCATCGCCAAGGGCTTTGCTCAGACCTCGGGGCGACCCGACGATCTGATGGCGTGGCTCAACGCCGATGACGTCCTTCTCCCCGGGTCGTTGGACTTCGTCCGCGGTTACTTCGCCAGCCACCCGAACGTCGACGTCATCTATGGCAATCGCGTTTTGATTGATCGCGATGGCCAGGAAGTCGGCCGTTGGCACCTGCCGCCTCACGACCCCGAGGTTCTGCAACTCTACGATTTTGTGCCGCAAGAGACGCTCTTTTGGCGCCGACGAATCTGGGATACGGTTGGCGGCATCGACCGTTCCCTTCAGTTCGCGATCGATTGGGACCTGCTGCTGCGCTTCCAGGCCGCCGGCGCCCGGATGGTGCATCTTCCCCGTTTCCTTGGCGGCTTTCGGCTGCACTCCACGCAAAAATCAGCCTCCCTGATTGGCACGACCGGTCAGGCGGAACTGGATCATCTGCGCCGACGAACCTTCGGACGTGACTTGTCGCCCGATGAGCTGATCCAATCGCCGGTTCTCAACCGTTATCTTCGCCGCAGCGCCCGCCGCACCCTCGCCGCCCGCTTCGGCTTTCGTCCGTCGATCTAGTGCTCATGTCCCAACCTCGTTTCCTCATCGTTGGTGCCGGCTTCTCCGGTGCGGTCATCGCCCGTGAGCTGGCCGCGCGCGCGAATGCGCAGGTGGATGTCATCGACAGCCGCGAGCACCTCGGCGGCAACTGCCATACGGCCCGCGACGACGCAACCGGGGTCATGGTGCATGTCTACGGTCCCCACATTTTCAATACCCGCCGGCAGGACGTGTGGGACTACGTCAACCAGTTCGCCTCTTTCGGTCCCTACGTGAATCGGGTCAAGGCCCACACCCCGCGCGGCGTGTATTCGCTGCCGATCAATCTCCTCACCATCAACCAGTTCTTCGGTCGCAGCTTCAGCCCCGCCGAAGCCCGCGCCCATCTCGCCTCGCTGGGCGACCACTCCATCACCGAGCCACGCAACTTCGAGGAGCAGGCCCTCAAGTTTCTCGGCCGCGAACTCTACGAAAACTTCTTCCACGGCTACACCGTCAAACAATGGGGTTGCGACCCGAAGGAGTTGCCCGCGTCGATTCTCAAACGCCTCCCGGTCCGTTTTAACTACGACGACGGCTACTTCGACTGCTTGTATCAAGGGATTCCCTACGACGGCTACACCGCGCTCATCGAACGCATCTTCGACGCCCCCGGGATCACCCTGCGTCTCGGCGAGACCTTTGAGCCGACCATGGCCACCGGCTACGACCACGTCTTCTACACCGGCCCCCTCGATGCCTACTTCGGCCACCGTCATGGCCGGCTCGGCTACCGCACCGTCACCTTTGAGCGCTTCGAAGCCGAAGGGGATTATCAGGGCAACGCCGTCATCAACTACACCTCCGCCGAGGTGCCCTTCTCCCGCATCCACGAGCACAAACACTTCACGCCGTGGGAGAGCCACGAGCGGACCGTCGCCTTCCGCGAATACTCCAAAGAGACCGAGCCGACCGACATCCCCTACTATCCGAAACGCCTTGCGCCGGACCTCGCCCTCCTGCGGACCTACGTCGACCTGGCCGACGCGGAGACCCGCGTTTCCTTCGCCGGACGCCTCGGCACCTACCGCTACCTCAACATGGACCAGGTCATCGGTGAATCCCTTGACTTTGCCGGTCGCTGCGTCGCCGCCCTCGCCGCCCGCCAAGCGCTGCCCCGGTTCTCCGCGGCCCCTTTGCCCCCCAGCTGATCATGCCCGAACTCGCCCTCGTCATTCCCATTTACAACGAGTCCGCCAACATCGGCGCACTGCTGGCCGAGTGGGAGAACGCTTTGTCAGCCGCCGGTGTCGACTACCGCTTCATTGCCCTCAATGACGGCTCAACGGACAACACCGCCGAGGTGCTCGCCACCGCCGCCCGCGCACTCGGCGATCGCATCGAGGTCATCAACAAGACCAACAGCGGCCATGGTCGCACCTGTCGTTTTGGCTATGATCACGCCATTGCCGCCGGCTACCCGTGGATTCTCCAGATCGATTCCGACGGCCAGTGCGACCCGGTCTATTTCGCCGCCATGTGGAACGCCCGCCACGACGCCGACTGCGTCTTCGGTCTGCGCGTGACCCGCGACGACGGTCTGGCCCGCGCCCTCATTTCGCGCGGCGTGCGCCTCTCCACCTTCCTGCTCACCGGCCGCGACCTGCGCGACGCCAACGTGCCCTACCGACTCATGCGCCGCGAAGTGCTTGAGCGCGCTCTGCGCCGCGTGCCGCCGGACTTCGATATCCACAACGTCGCCCTCACCCTCGCCCTCAAACGCGATCCCGCGGTGCGCTGGCACTACGAACCCATCCGTTTCCGGGATCGCCAAGGCGGGACCAACAGCATCAATGTTCCCAAGATCTTCAAGATGGGTTGGAACATGCTGCGCGCCCTGCGCGGGGTGAGCTGACCCCGCCCCGCCGACCGCTCGATCGACCATGGCTGAACCCACTTCCTCGCAGACCGATCTCGAAACCCTGCGCCGCGAAATCGTCGCCGCAGAGCTGCAAATCCTCGAGCTCAACGATCGCCTCGCAGCCAAGGACACCGATCGCGCCGACGCCGTTGCGCTGCTCGGTCAGGCCGAGTTGGTGCTGGAGGAGAAGATCGGCTACATCATGACTCTCGATCAGGCGCTCAATACCCGCATCCGCGAACTTGAGCAGGAGTGTGATCGCAAATCCGCCGAAATCGACCGCCGCGGCGAGGCCATCCAATCCGCCCAAGCCACCGACGAACGCAACCGCACCGAGCGTGACGCCATCATCAAAGACCTCAGCGAACGCCTTGAGGCGGCCAATCAGGAGATCAATCGCGCCCACGAACTCGCGCGTGGCTTTGCGGAAAAGGCCAATCTGCACGAGCAGTCCCTCGGCACCACCACGCAGGAACTGGCAACAACCCGGAGTCGCCTGACCGACACGGAGTCGCAACTGGCCACGCGCGACGCCGAACTGGCTGATGCGCGCCAACGCATCGAGACCCTTTCCACCGACCTCAACGCCACCACGGCCCGCCTTTCCTCCGCCGAGGAAACCCTCGCCGCCGAACGCGGTCGCCTGCACGCCATCTTTCACTCCACCCTCTGGCGCTGGGGTCGTCCTTGGCGCGCCCTCTTCGGCCCCAAGGTATGAACGCCGCCGCGCCCGAGATCGCCCACGGGCTGGAGACGCCCTACCCGCTGCAGCCCTGCCAAAACTACTTCCGCCTCGAGGGATGGGCCTTGCTGCGCGGTGGCTCGGTCCCCACCCGCGTCCGTGTGCGCTGCAACGGCGCAACCCATGCCCCGACCGCGACCCCGCCACGCGCCGACGTGGCCGCGCTGTATCCGGAAGATGAATTCGCCGGTCAAAGCGGCTTCCAGTTCGTGATTTACCTGCCCTTCGGCAATCACCCCGCCGTGCTCGAGGCCGCCTTCACCGACAGCGACACCTGGCATCCGGTGCGCCGCGTGATGGTTCCGGTGAGCTCACACCCCTTGATGGGCGCGTTCGAACCGGCCGGCACGGACGGCCTCATCACGGAAACCCTGCGGCCGTCCGGCTGGGTTTGGCATCCCGAATTCAAACTCGACCGGGTTGAACTGTTGTTTGGCGACATGGCCTTACCCGTTGAGTTCGGGCTCGAACGTCCTGACGTGGCGAGCCGCTTCCCCGATCAACCCGCCGCCCTCCGCTCGGGTTTCATCCTCGCGGAGAACCTGCCTCGCGGCCGCGGTCCGATTCGCCTGCAGGTGAAGACCGCCTGTGGCCGCACCTACTTCCTCGACCCCGAACTCGAAGCCAAACTCCCGACCGGCACCTACGCGCCGCCGCGTCCACCGCGCGACATGTGGGAACTGCCACCGACCGCGCGACCGGCCGATTTCACCCCGCCGCCGATCCCGGCAAACCCGGCGCCGACCGGCCCGCACAACATTCTCTTCGTCCTCTACGGGGACTTCACCTCCAACAGTGCGGCCCATGTCGCCGCCTTTGCCAATGGGCTCATCGGTCGCGGCTACGACTGCATTGTGGCCGTGCCGGAACACGCCGAAACCATCGGCGCCCTGACGCAGGCCCGGTTTCTGGCCGTCGAGTATGCCGATCTGGGCGATCTCGCCGGATACTACCGCGATGGTCGCGGCCCCGCCGTCGTGCATGCCTGGACGACCCGGGAACGCGTGCGCCATTTTTGCGAAGAGGCCCGCCGCCGTTTTCAGACTGAACTCGTGTTTCACCTGGAGGACAACGAACGTGAGCTGCTCGCGAACCATTTGCAGGTCCCCTACGACTCGCTCGACGAGATTCCCTCCGAAGACCTGGACGCCCGGGTGCCCCTGGACCTGACCCACCCGCGCCGGGCGAGCGAAGTGCTGCAATCCGCCCGCGGGGTCACGGTCATCATTGATCGCCTCGCCGAGTTTGTGCCGGCCGGCATCCCTACCATCGAGCTGTGGCCGGCGGCAGACACGCCCTTTCAGCCGCTGCCCCGCAACCTCTCGCTGCGGCGGCAGCTCGGCATCGCCGATGACGAGCTCGCCGTCTTCTACCATGGCAACGCCCATGCCTCCAACGCCGCCGAAATGGTGGAGCTCTACGCAGCCGTGCTGCGGCTGAACCAGACTGGAGTCAAAACCTGGCTGGTGCGCGCCGGCCGTGACGAACCTGCGTTCGCCAAACGGGTTTCGCCGGAAATGGACGCACATCTGATCAAGCTGGGTTTCATCAAACACCGCCGCGTGCCCCACTTCATGAGCCTGGCCGATGCGTTCGTGCAGCCCGGCGCCGCGGGCGCCTTCAACGACTACCGTTTCCCTTCCAAACTGCCGGAGTTCTTCGCCATCGGGCGGCCGGTGATTCTGCCTCGCACCAACCTCGGTCACCACCTGGTCGACGACCGCGACGCGCTGGTTCTCGACCAAGCCGACGCCTCGTCCATCGCTGCCGCCCTGCGTCGCTTGCACGATAATCCGGCCCAGGCCGCGACTCTCGGTCAGGGTGCCGTCACGTATTCAGAAAATCATTTCGATTGGTCGGCGACGGTCGCGCGACTCGAAACTTTCCTCCTGGCTCAAACCCAACTTCAGCCGCCTGGTGATGCGCGCCTCCAAGCCGCGCGCAACGTCACGGCAGCGCTGACTTCGCCCTGACCCCCCATGCCGCGGCACGACTCCGAACCCGCTTCCAACCACCCCTTCGGGGCCAAAGCCCAACCGCTTTCCCGGCACGCCCGGGCCTACCGAAAGCTGCTGGCTCGCTACCTTGGCCTGATTATTCCAGAGGACAGCAGTGTGCTCGAAATCGGCTGCGGGTCCGGCGAACTGCTCAAACACATCCACTGCCGCCGCAAACTTGGCGTCGATTCCTCGCCCCGTCAGATCGAACTCGCCCGCGAGAACACCAGTGACGTCGAGTTTCAGGTCGCCGACGGTAACGAGCTCACCCTCAGCGAGAATTTCGACTACATTATTCTTTCCGACACGCTGAACTACGTGACGGATGTCCAATCGCTGTTGTCGCGTATCCGGGAGAACAGCACACCCGCGACCCGCCTGGTCATCACCCTGCCCAACACGCTCTGGCGGCCGCTCTTCGGCCTCGCCAGCAAACTGGGTTGGCGCGCCCCCCATCCCGCCAGCAGCTGGCTCTCCGACCGCGATGTCCACAACCTGCTTACCCTCGCCGATTGGGACCCGGTCAAAACGCAATCGCGGGTGCTGTTCCCCTACGCCGGGGGGGGCGTGGAGCGATGGATCAACCGCTGGCTCGCCCCCTTGGCCCCGTGGTTTTGTCTGACCCAATTCATTCTGGCTCGCCCGGTCCACCACCATGCGCTGGCCGGCCAAGCGGTGCAGTCGCCGGTCGATCAACCCGAGGAAACGACCGTTTCCATCGTCGTGCCCGCGCGCAACGAAGCCGGCAACATTGAGGCGGCCATCACGCGCACCCCCCCGATGGGCAAATGGACCGAGTTCATTTTTGTCGAGGGCGGTTCGTCCGATCACACCTGGGAGGAGATCCAACGGGTGCAGGCCGCCTACCCCCTCGTTCGCATCAAGGCGCTGCAGCAAAGCGGCAAAGGCAAGGGCAACGCCGTGCGCGAAGGTTTCGCCCAGGCGGAGGGCGACCTGCTCATGATTCTCGACACCGACCTGACCATGCCGCCGGAGGAACTGCCGAAGTATTTCCGCGCGATCACCCAGGGACATTGCGAATTCGCCAACGGTTGCCGCCTGGTGTATCCAATGGACAAGCACGCCATGCAGTTCTTGAACATGATCGCGAACAAAACCTTCGGCGTGCTGTTCTCGTGGCTGCTCGGCCAATCCGTCAAAGACACGCTGTGCGGCACCAAGGTTTTGCGGCGCACGGCCTACGCGCGCATCGCCGCCAACCGCTCCTACTTCGGTGACTTCGATCCCTTCGGCGACTTTGACCTGTTGTTCGGCGCCGACCGACTGGGGCTGAAGATCCGGGACATTCCCATCCGCTACCGCGATCGCACCTACGGCTCGACCAACATCAGCCGTTGGCGACACGGCTGGTTACTGCTGCGCATGGTGTGGTTTGCCGCGCGTAAGCTGAAGTTCGTCTGAGGCGTCTCATTCGAACTCGAACGAACTCAGCCACAGCTGGTCATACGCCTTGTTGTCGCCAGGCCCGGCCAGCAGGCGAAATACAATCGTGTCCGGGCAGTCCTCCGGCAGGGTGAGCTTCACGTTGCGCCAAGCCTGATCGCCCTGCGGGGAGAACCACTCGAAATGCAGTGAGTCGACGATGCGGTTTGCCTTCACCGTTTCAACCAGCGCGCAGACCCCGTCGAAGTCGCGTTGCTGGTAGGAGTCGGGGTTCACCCGTATGCCAAATGAGAGCGTGCGTGCCCCGGCCGGAACCTTGAAAAACAGCTCCGAGACCGAGTGAACCAGCAGGTTGTCTTTTCCTTCGTAACCAACGGTGTGGTAACCGAACGGGAAAACGCCGTAGGCCGCGTCGATGCCCAGCAACGCCTTCACCCGTTCGCCGTCCTCCGTGCCCGCGATCGGGCGTCGTTGATCCGCCGGGATCAACCGAAACGATTTGTCGAGACCGGCACCATTGATGTCGAGCAAGCGCACGCGCTTGCGCAAAGCTTCAAACTGATCGATGCGCGCGTAGATGTGCGCGTCCGCCCCCCACAGAAACAGCGGGATCGGCCACAGGTTGAGCTGGTCGATCCGCTCCGTGGTCCATTGCCCTTGCACCCGGGATTCGCCCATCACCACCAACAGCGGCACGTTCTCGTCGCTCAGCAGCTCGACGCTCGCTCTAACGCGGTCGGGGTGGAAAAACATCTCCGAGTCCGGGATCGTGAGCATCCGCCGTTTCGCGAAGAACGGCATCGACGAGCCCCAGCTCGGCGAATGCACCACGATCACGTCATCGGGGGCCGTCAGCTCCCGCAGCATCCGCGTCAAGCCGTAGTCACCGGTGGCGACGGCGGTCTGCGTTTCCAGCAAGCCGGACCGATAGCTTTGGTGCTGGGCGAAACCCACTCCGGCCAGGAGCACCGTCGCCGGCAATACGGAGGTCCACAACGACGATCGCCGGTCCCAAACTTCCGCCGCGACCACGCCCAGCAGTCCGCCGGCGAACGCCCCATTGGCGTAAAAGTAGTAGTCGTGGAAGTAATACAGGTTGAAGAACACCAAGGGTCCGCCCACCAGCGCCAACAGACCAAGTCCAGCCATCCGCCGGGTCCGGCCGGTAAACAGCGATCCGAGCACCCCGATCCCGAGTATCCACAGCGGAAAGACCCCTGACGCGAGATGACCAGCCAGCTGCTTCCACTGGGTCCAGTCACCGCGTGCCTGCCAGGTGCCGAAGTTGAACTCCCGCAATTCGCGCGAAATGAGAAAGTTCGCGACCGGGTTCTGTTCCTTGAGGGAGTCCGCAAACGCGACCCAGGCAAAACCCAGGACCAGCAACGGCACACCGACGCCGAGCGCCTGCACCAACAAGCGCCGCCAATCACCACGACGGTGGCGCAGCCAGCCCCAGGCATCCATCAGGAACAACGCCGCCCACGGCAGGCAAAAGACCGCCCAAGTGGTGCCTTTCACCAACACCGCCAAAGCACCGAAGACCAGGGCTCCCAGCAGCGACATAGCGTCGCCCAACCGACGGTAGCGCAGGACAGACCAAAGGAACCAAGCTCCCAGCGCCCAGGCGGTCGACTCGATCATCACCGTGCGGGAATAAAAAACGTAAACCGGGGCCAAAAGGATCGGCACCAACAGCACCGCACTCGCCGAACGCGAGTAACCGGCCGAACGCGCGAGTAACCACCAGGCCGGCAACCCCAACAGGAATCCGAGCATGGCGGTGAAACGTCCGGCCTCGATGATCTCCGTCCCGGTCAGGTTGGCCATTTTGGCGACCAGCCACTGGTAAAAGGGAAACTCCATGGGAATCGACCACGGTTTGCCCAGGACCGGGGTTTCGTAGGCCAACTTGAATCCTTGGTCCTGCATCACCTGCGCGGTGAGCGCGGTTTGGCTCTGGCGAAACTCGTGTCCCAACATCGCCGGACTACTCCAGTTCACCCCTGCCCAGTAGAGCATCCATGCGAGCGCGAGTATGAGCACCGCCCACCCCGCTCCTCGTTTCACCTTTTGCTGCTGTTCGGAATTCATCGTGTTAGTTTTGGAGCGTGACCCGACATTCCGTGAGGTAGGCCCAGTCAAACGACAAGGTGGGGCCCGGGCGCGTCGAGAGCACCAGGTGTTCGTCCTCCGCCAAAGCGAAGGTCTGACTGGTGTGCTGCTGACCGCGGTCAGCCGGATTTGCGCGCGGATCCAGAAAACGGGACCACACCAGACGACGATCAGCCTCGTTCCCGTTCCGTTCCGCCCAGAGCGCAAACTCCACGCCGTCCGTTTTGTCCGCGTGGGAGACGTCCCGATTCCACGAGGGATCGGTAAGGCCGAAACTCAACTCGACGGTTCCGTGGCTTCCCCCGGGCACGTTCAGCCAGAGGTCTCCTTCCGGATGCAGGCTCACCGCCCGCGCGCCGTCGACCGGGTAGCCGTTGTAACCGAACTTGATGCGGTATTGCCGCACGCCCGGTGTCACCATCGGGAATGCCACCCGCGACGCTCCCGGCGACAGGCGATAGGTGCGCAGGTGTTGTTCGGCGACAGAATCGTATTTCTCCGTGAGCACCACGTCGTTGTAGCTCGAAACCGCCAACGCCGCCCGCACCCGCTCGTAGTGCCGCGGCGGCAGGTAAACGTCGGCATCGCGGTGACGAAATGCCGGCGTCTCGATCAGTCCCAACCGTTCGATCAAGAAGTCGCGGGTGAACGGGTTTTCCCGTGCGCGGCCGGATATCACCACGGCCGCAAGGTCATCGTCCGCCAAGTCGCCGATTGCCCCGTCCAGATAGTCGTAGTCGGCATCCAGGCCGTTGCGCACCATCAGCGCGCGGTGCTTGGAGTAGTAGGCCAGTGAGGCATCCCAATCATGCCCCAGCACCATGATCACGCTCTCCGCCGGCAGCTGATCGCGCAGCGCTTCCGCCAAACCGGATCCACCGTTGCTCTGCACCTGCTGCATGGGGAAATACGTCTTGGTGTAGGCCCGCGCCATGCCGACACAGGGCACCAGCGCGACCAACGCGCGCACCACCAGCGGCCCACGCCCGTGCTCCCAGACGCCAACGACCACAAATCCAAAGGCGAAGGTCAGGAACGCGACCCCGGCATAAAAATAATAGTCCTGGAACGCGTAGGCGTAGGGAAAAGCAAGTTGACCAAACATCCAGACACCTGCCGCCAACAGGATGAGGCCCTGATCTCGGCGGCGGCGGCAAAATACCAACCCCAGCGCCAGGGTGCCGATCACGACCGCCGGCGAAGCGATCGACTCGGACCAGCGCGCGAACAACTCCCGCCAGGTTTCCGGCTCGAAGCGAGAGCCCAGTGTGAAGGTCCCAAAATTCCCCACCGACAGATTCTTGGAGGTAAAAATGTAACCGGAACGGTGGGCCTCCTTGATCGCATCCGTGAACCCGATCCACCACTTCAACGCGCCCAGTGGCACCACCGCCGCCGTGAGTCCCCAGGCGATGGTCGCCCCCACCTCCCGTCCCAGCCCGTGCGCCCGCCAGCTGCGCCACAGGCACCACGCACCGTAGAGGGCGGCCGGAAAAAGCCACACCGCGAAGACCAGGCTCTTGATCAACGCCCCGAGGGTTCCCGTCACCAGCACCACGCCAAGCCAGGTGAACTTGCGCGTATCCATCATGCGCACAAAGGCCGCCAGGAACCACGCCGAGAAGGACATCGCCATCGGATCGATCAGAAACGATCGGGAGTAGAAAATCAGCGCCGGACAGAACAAGGTGACCGCCAGCAGCACCCACCGCCGCGCCGCACTGACGCCGAAGGACCCGAGCAGCAGCCAGAAGGCGGGCAAGGCCAGATAGAAGCTGGCCAAAGACACACCTCGCGCCGCCTCAAACAACTTCAGATCCAGGGTCCGCTTCACCAGCACGACCACCCATTGGTAGAACGGGTATTCGAGCGGAAAGGCCCACGGTTTACCCAAAACCGGCGTCTCATAGTAGATGCCGAAGTTGTTCTGCTTATCGATGTATTCGGAAATCAACGCCGTCTGCGCCTGGCGAAACTCGTGTCCGATCAGAAAGCCCCACTCGAAATTGTGGGTCGCGAAACCAAAGTGCGCGGCCAGCACCAGGACAAAAAGGGCGAAGGTCCAACGGGAAGAGAGTGACGACGTGGGTGCGGGCGATTCGTTGGCAGCCATGGGGCGAGGCGCTCTAGAGCAAGGAAACCGCGCGGCCTGTCAACAGAGGCGTCCGACGGGACCGGGCAATCGCACTCGCGCCACGCCGCGACCACCCGCATTTCGATTTCCGCCATTCACTGGCAAAAGAATTCCATCGACCGGCCCGGACGCAAAACCGCGCTTGTCTGCCTTCCCTACGGGCGCTTCATTCGACGGTTTCATGTTCGAGAACGACTTCTGCCGATACTTCATCGATGAGCCGATTGATTGGAATCTGTCCCAAGAGATCGTCGATATCCGCGGATGGGTATTGGCCAAGAGCGGTGAGGAAATCGTCGACCTGCGCGCCTGCCTCGACGGGGTGTTTTTTTACGGCATCATCGGCCTGCATCGTCCCGATATTCGCGATACCTTTGACGCCGGCGGGCCGGGCCTGAAATCCGGGTTCCGCTGCAACGTGCGCCCTTGGCTTGGCGCCAAAGTGCTCACCCTCGAGGGCATGCTCCGCGACGGCAGTTGGGTGGAGTTCTGCCGGCGCGATGTGACCATCACCGGCGACAAGGTGCCGGCCGCCCAACCCAAGCCCTACGTCCGTTCCGAGGTCCTCGACGAATCCCTCTACTACCTCTACCGGCATTTCCACTCCGAATCCGGCGCCACCCTCCGCACCGAAGCCCGCCGCGTGCTCGCCGAGATCTCGATCAACCAGACCGAGATGCTCCCGGAGAACGATCTCATCGGTTACCTCGATCTGCCCGATTTTTGGGTCAACGCCCACTACGAGAAATTCCGGGTCTCCGGCTGGGCTTTCTCCAAGGATCAGACCATCTCCAAGCTCCACGCCACCATCGGTAACGTCGATGAGAACCGGCTCGTCTGGGGCAAGGAGCGCGAGGATGTGCTCCACCACAACCCAACCTTCCCGCAGGCCCTCAAGTCCGCCTACTACGGCCTGGTCGACATTCGCCCCGACGCCTTCAGTCCGGCCTGCCTGAAGATCTGGGTCGACTACCCCGACCAGCCCCGCCAGCTGCTCCGCTCCAAGCGCCTCTTCGTCAACAAACTCGACGAGAATTCGGGCCCCATCCCCTACTACAGTCACTTCCAGTTCGTCCGCGTGATGACCGCCTTTGTGCGCGAGGTCTTTCGCGGCGGCTACGAACTCGAGAGCTGGGCCGACCTCTGGGGCTCCGTGCGCCGCACCCGCGCCAAACTGGCCGACAAGATGGTCCGCGGCGGCAAGAAGGCCAACACCCCGCCGCCCCCCACGCCGTGGGAGCGCAAGGAACCCTACGACCTGTGGTTTCATCACAACCGCCTCACCCCGCGCCTGCTCAAGTTCCTCGGCGAGACCGCCAAGCCCATTTCCGAACGCGGGCCCAAAATCTCCATCGTCGTCCCCACCTACAACACGCCGGCCAAGTTCCTCGATGAGCTCATCGCCTGCGTGAAGGCACAGGTCTACACCAATTGGGAACTCTGCCTCGCCGACGACAAATCGCCGCAGCCCCACGTCGTTAAAAAACTCGCCGCTGCCGCCGCCAGCGACCCGCGTATCAAATACACCGTCCGCGCCCAAAACGGCCACATCTCCGCCGCCACCAACAGCGCGCTGGAGCTCGCCACCGGCGACTACGTCTCCTTCCTCGACCACGACGACCTGCTGCCCGCCGATGCGCTCCTGCATGTCGCCGAAGCCATCCTCGCCCACCCGGCCGCCGATTTCCTCTACACCGACGAGGACAAGATCGATGCCTCCGGCCGCCACTACGACCCGCAGTTCAAGGGCGAGTGGAATCCCGAGATGGCGATCACCCACAACTACACCCATCACCTGCGCACCATTCGCCGCCACATTGTGGAAAAGGTCGGTGGCCTGCGCGTGGGCTACGAGGGTGCTCAGGACATCGACCTCATCCTGCGCTGCGTCGAACACATCGACCACGCCAACATCATCCACGTTCCCTTCGTTTGTTACCACTGGCGCGCCCACGAGGAATCCACCGCCCAACGCGGTGACCAAAAAGGTTACCTCTTCGACGCCGCCCGCCGCGCCATCGCCGACGCCGTCGAACGCCGCGGCCTGCACGCCGAGGTCTTTATCCCGCGCCACCTCGAGGAAAACGCCCTCTGCCTCCACCAACTCAAGTGGAGCCCCGAGCTCATTGCGCAGAACCCGGTCACCATCGTCATCCCGACTCGCAACCAGGCCAAGATCCTCGCCGCCTGCCTCGACTCCCTCGACCGCACCGTCAACTGGGCGCACACCAAACTCATCCTCGTCGACGACGGCTCCGACGAAGCCGACGCCCAGACCTTGCTCGCCAAAGTCGAGACCCGCGAAGACCGCCCTTGGAGCGTGCTCCGCCCCATCCGCGGCTCCGATGGCGAATTCAACTACTCCCGCCTCGTCAACCTCGGCACCGCCGCCGCCGACACCCCCCTTGTCCTCCATCTCAACAACGACATCGAGGCGCTCGAACCGGGTTGGCTCGAAGACATGGTTGGCTGGATGTCGGTCGAGGGCGTCGGCGTCGTCGGCGCGCGCCTCATCCACCACGACGAGACCCTCAACCACGCCGGGATCTGGGTCGGCCCCAACGGCGGACTCGCCCACGGCATCTTTGTCGGTCTGCCCAAGGACGACTTCGGTTACCTCTTTCTCCCCCACGCCGCCCGCGACACCACCGCTGTCACCGGCGCCTGCCTGCTCACCAGCAAGGCCCTTTACGAGCAACTCGGCGGCTTTGACGAAAAGGACTTCCGCGTCGCCTACAACGACGTCGACTATTGCATGCGTGCCCTGCAGGCCGGCCAGCGCACCGTTTACACGCCGCAGGCCACGCTCGTGCACCTCGGGTCGGCCACCCGCGGCATCAGCTACACCGAAACCGAACACCTCGCCTTCGTGCAGAAGTATCCAGGTTTTCGTGACCCGCACTTCAGCGAGTCGGTCGAATACGCCAACCCGTCCTTTCGCATCAACGCCTACGACCACCGCCACGCGTCGCGCCCGCTCAAGCTCCGCGTCGCCGTCGTGTCGCACAACCTCAACCTGGAGGGCGCGCCGCTCTTCATCGTTGAATACGCCCGCCACCTCAAGCACGTCGCCGGTTGGGACGTGAAGGTGATCGCGCCCATGGAGGGACCGCTGCGCGAAAACTTCACCGCCATCGGCCTGCCGCCCGAGATCATCGACATCGAGGGCGCGACCAAAGCCGCGACCGCCGCCGACTTCGCCCAGGGCATCGACCGACTCGCCAAGTTGAACATCTGGAAGGACGTCGACCTCATCGTGGGCAACACGATGTTGTCCTACTGGGTCGTGCCGCTCGCGCAGAAACTCGGCCTACCCAACTCGCTCTACATCCACGAGAGCAACCTGCCGCGCCGCTTCTTCTCGGAACATCGTCTCGCGACCGACGAGGTCATTCCGCTCATCGACAAGGCCATGAGCGAGGCCACCCGCGTCGTTTTCATCGCCGAGGCCACCCGCCGCATCTACGCCGAGCTCAACCGCTACGACAATTTCCGCCTCATCAACAGTTGGATCGATATCGAGCGCATCGAGAACTACATCGCTCGGACCGACCGCGCCGCCTTGCGCCGAAAACTCAATATCCCGGCCAACGCCACCGTCGTCGTGAACGTCGGTTCGGTCTGCCAGCGCAAGGGTCAGCACATTTTCATTCGCGCGATCGATCACCTGCACAAACAGCACGGCGCCGAAATCGAAAAACACGGCCCCCTGCTCTACGTCATGGTCGGTGCCCGCGAGGGCCTCTACCTCGAAACCATCGAGAACGACATCGAATTGATGGGCCTGCAGAACACCCGGCTCATCTACGAGACGCAGGACGTCTACGAATGGTATCGCGTCGCCGACATGTTCTGCTGCACGTCCTTTGAGGAGAGCTTCCCGCGCGTGCTCCTCGAGGCGGCGTCGTTCAAGATGCCCATCGTCTCCACCGATGTGAACGGCATTCCCGAGATGCTCACCGGCAACGACGAGGCCTACCTCATCAAAGCCGGCGACTACCACGTGCTGGCCGCCACCTTGAAGAAGGCCCTCGACCGCCACTTCGCCGGCGACACCAAAATGGTTTCCATGGCCTTCGCGCGCATCTCGCGCTTCTACGACTCCCGCATCTCGCTCCCCCACCACGTCGAACTCGCCCGGGAAACCTACTTCGGCTGAAGGCCCCGCCAGCGCCGCGCCGTTCCTCGCCCGATGCCCGTCCGCCTGTTTCCCGATCGATCCACGCGCCTCCTGTTTTGGGCGGCGGTGGCGGTGTGCCTCGGGTTTGCCTGCCTCACGCAGCACGTCTGGGAGGACTACTGGATCACCTTCAAATCGAGCCGCAACCTCGCCACCGGGCAAGGGCTCGTCTACACGCCCGGCGAGCGCCTCCACACCTTCACCTCACCGCTGGGCGTGCTGCTTCCGGCCCTCTGCAGCCTCGTGACCGGCAACGCCTCCGACGCGGCCGCGCTCTGGCTGTTTCGGGCCATGAGCAGCGCCGCCTTCGCCGCCGGAGTCGTCCTCCTCGTGCTGACCGCCCGCCGACTGCAATGGCCCGCCTTCGCCGCGGCCGCGCTCGCGCTCGCTCTGCTGCTCGATGTGAAGAGCGTCGATTTCACCATCAACGGCATGGAGACCGGGCTGTTGATCGGGTTTCTAGCCCTCATGCTCCACGCCGCCGTATCCACCGACTCGCGACGCTGGTGGCGGCTCGGACTGGCCTGGGCCGGACTGATGTGGACGCGTCCCGACTCCTTTTTGACCGTTGGCCTGTTCGGCGTGGCCTTGCTGCTCTTCAGCGAGGATCGGCGGGCTTGGTGGCGGGACAGCCTGCGGGCCGGCCTGCTGTGCACGGTCCTTTACCTCCCTTGGTTGATCTTCGCCCACTTGTATTACGGCAGCGCGGTGCCACACACGATCACCGCCAAAGGCGGCGTCTCCGACGGTCGCTTTGAGTCCTGGTCGGCGGCAATCGAAACCCTCCGCGCGTTGCCCGGCCGCATCTGGACCGGCGACACCTCGCTCGACGGTGCCCTGCTGCCGTCCTACGTGCAACTCGGGGGCTGGCCGGAGAGCCTGGTGCTGGGCGGCCGCTTGGTCGCGCTCGTCGCCGCGCTGTTGTGGATGTTGCCGGTCCGACTCGGGGCTTGGGTGCGCGCCGCATCCTTCACCTTTTTCGGCCTGCACGTCTACCTGAGCACGGCGCCGTCGTATTTTTTCCCCTGGTATCAGCCCGGGCCGCTGGTCTTCGCCTGCTTCGCGCTCGCCGGAGCCGGCGCTCGCCTCCACACGGCCACCCAGGCGTATCCGCGGCTGAAGCGGATCCTCATCGCACTCGTCGCCGTGGTCTTCGGCGCGCAGGCCTGGCTGGCCGCCCAAGCCACCCGGCAGATCTACCACGAACAGCGCGTGGTCGCCGATGTGACCCGGCGCGGACTGGGCGAATGGTTGCGCGGCGAGGCGCAGCCAGACGACACCGTCTTCATGGAGCCGCTTGGCCACATCGGCTATTTTTCCGGTCTCAAGACCTACGACTATCCCGGGCTTTCCTCGCGCGAGGTAACCGACGCGATCGCCACCGTGGGCGGCGATTGGTCGACGCTGATCGACTATCTAGCGCCCGACTGGGTGGTGCTACGCCCGTTCGAGATCGAACGGATCAATCGCCTGCATCCCACCTTGCTGCACGACCGCTACCTCGCGGTTCGCGAATTTGACCAATCCGCCGCCGTCGCCGCCCTGCCCAATCTTCGGGGGCGACCCTACCTGGAGCATGATGCCCGGTTCACCGTTTTCCGGCATCGCTTCGGGGAGACGGTGCCCGTCACCCGCGAAATCGACGCCCTCAAGGTTGAATTCCCGTTGCCCGTCGTCGACATCGAAGGTCAGCACACCTTCATGCTGCAACCGCCCGGCACGGCGGTCTTCCCCATTCCGCCGCGGGCAAATTTCGCCACCATCGGTTTTGGTGTGCCCGAGGAAGCCTGGAACAGTCCGGTGCGCACCACGGGCATGGAGTTTGAGCTGCGGTGGCGTCACGGCCCGGAATCCGGTCGCCTGTTCCTGATGATGTTGCGTCCTGCCGAAGTGGAGGCGGACCGGGGCGTTCGCTGGTTCAAGGCCGGTTTGCCCGTCTTCGAGGACGGCGACGCCGAACTGGTCCTCATCACTCGCGCGGGTTTCGACCAAACCATGGACTGGGCCTGCTGGACCGAACCTCAATTCACCCCATGATCAGCCCCCGTAACCTCCGATTGCCCCCGCGGGGAATAGCTTTGCCGCGTGGCCGCGGTCTCCTTTGATCGGCTGCCCTTCTGGATGAACGAAAACGAATCCTATCTCTTTCACGTCGAACAACCGACGGACTGGAATCTCAAGCCGGACCACTTCTGGATCTACGGCTGGTTTGTTTCCAAGAATGGCGTCACCTACACCGACGTCCGCGCCTTCATCGACGACGTGCCGTTCACCGGCCTGCTGGGCATGCCGCGCGACGACATCGAAGCCGCCTACCCGGGTTGGACCAAAGGTCGCCCGCCGGGTTTTGCCTTCCGCCTCGAGCCGTGGGCTGGCGCCAAGCTCATCCGCCTGGAGATCCTCAACGAGCACAACGAGTGGGCCGAGTTCTGGCGCGTTTCCATCAACGTCACCGGCACCGGTGAATGCTCGCGCAAGAAACCCAAACTCCGCCCCGAGCTGCTGGAGTTGCTTTACCTGCGCCTGCTCAAACACCCCTTTCTCCACCCGAAAATCCCGCTCGCCAAACAGGCCCGTCGCCTCGTGCGCGACTTTTCCATCGAGTGCGTCGACGTCCTGCCGGTGCCCCCCTTCCGCGGCCAGTTTGAGCAGCCCAAACTTTTCGCGCACACCCAATACAACAAGCTCTCCATCCTCGGCTGGCTCTTTCATGAGCAGCGTCCGGTCGCGCGCCTGCTCGCCACCACCGACGGCGTAAACTTCAACGAGCTCACCCACGGCATCGATCGCGAGGACGTCGGGGCCAAATACCCCGCCTTCCCGCAGGCCGCAAAGTCCCGCTTCCAGGGCATCATCGACCTCAACCAATGGGCCGGCGATCCCGTGCCGCTGAAGATTTTCGCCGAATTTGAGGACGGCACCCGCGAACTCGTTTTCGCCAAGCGCCTTTACCAATGGTCCTGTATCGAAAAGGAGTGCCGCCTGCCGCCCTACGACGTGCCGCACTTCAACAACGTGAAGCAGGCCATCACCGATGCCTGCCGCGAGCTGAAGGTTGCGACGGGAGGTTTCCGCTTTTGGCGCGAGACCAAGCGCATGGAGAAGCTCTACGAGGAAGAGTCGCAGGACCCGCTCCCGTGGTATGACTGGCAGCAGCGCTCGCCCTACCAAGCGTGGCTTGAGCACAACCAGCTGCGCCCGCGCCTGCGGGCCGAGTTTGAGCAGGCCGCCGCCGCCCTCGCGGCCACCGCCGACGCGCCCCGTTTTTCGCTCTTGGTCGACACCCGTGAGGTCACCTTCGGTCGCCTGTGCCGACTCGCCGCCTCCGTGCGCGCCCAGATCTACCCGCATTGGGAACTGCTCTTCGTCATCCGCGCCGACGCCGACCCCGCGCTCACCGCGCACATCGAGACGATCGTCGCGACCGATCCGCAGCGCATCCGCTTCTGCCACGGGCAACCTGAGGAGAACTTCTGCATTTCCATGAACCACGCGGTCGGCGCCGCCAAGGGCGACTGGCTCATGTTCCCCCAGGCCGGCGCCCGTCTCGCACCCGAAGGGCTGCTCCTCCTCGCCGAGCCCGCCGCCGCCTCCGACTACGACGTCGTGTTCGCCGATGAGGACCACATGACCGACGGCGGCGAACGCCGTGATCCGGTTTTTAAACCCGCCTGGAGTCCCGAGCTCATTTTTTCCGGCACCCACCCGGGTGAATGCGTCGCCATGCGTCGTCCGACCTTCGAGGCCAGCCTTGGTTTCCAGATCGAATACGACCAATTGCTCGGCCCGGCCCTCGCCCTGCGCCTGCAGGCTGTCGTCGATCCGCGTCGCACCAAACACGTTGCCGCGATCGCCTACCACCGCAGTTGGCCGCAGCCGACCTACGAGGCCGGTTCGGCCGTCGTCGAGCAGATGAAGTCCGCGGTCTCCACCGCGCTCAATCGCCGCGAGTTGCCCGGCCAGGGTTTCCAACCCGGCTTCGCCACCAACGCCGGTCTGCCGGTTCACCAAATTTACTGGAAGGCCGACTTCCTCGCGCAGCACAATGTCACGATCGTGATCCCCACGCGCGATCACATTGACCTGTTGGAACGTTGCATCGAGGCCCTGCTCCTCACGGTCAACTGGCAGCACGTGAAGCTCATCATCGTCGATGACTTCACCCGCGAGGAGAAAGCCGTGCGCTTCCTCAAATGCCTCGCCGCCCGCCGCGACATCAACTGCCGCGTCATTCAGCCCGACGTCGACCCGCAGAAGCCGTTCAATTATTCGAGACTGGTCAACGCCGCGCTGCCCTACATCGACACGCCGCTGATCCTTCACCTCAACAACGACGTCGATGCGTTGAAGCCGGGGTGGATCGAGGAGATGGCCGGCTGGTTCTCCATCCCCGATGTCGGCGTGGTCGGTGCCCGACTGCTTTACGCCGACAACCACATCAATCACGCCGGTGTCATCGTCGGCCCGCAGCACGGCCTGGCCGATGTTCCGCTCGCCGGCCTGAGCCCGGAAGAGGACGCGCCCTTCGAGCTGCACAAAATCGCGCGCAACTGCTCCGCCGTCACCGGCGCGTGCCTCATGACACGCACCGAGCTCTACAAAAAATACCACGGCTTCGACGTCGACACGCTCGGCGTCGCCTACAACGACATCGACTATTGCCTGCGGCTCAACGCCGACGGTATCCGCACCGTGTATACGCCGCAGGCCGAACTCTGGCACTGGGGCAGCGCTTCCCGCGGCACCGGCTACCATCCCGAGGAGCACATCGCCTTCGCCAAACGTTACCCGGGCATCAAAGACCCGTTCTGGTCACCCTTCCTCAAACCGGCCAATCGCAACGTCACCATCGACGACCGGCGCTACGCGCACACCGGCCGCCTCGGCCAACTCCACCTCCTCGCGGTCACCCACAACCTCAACTTCGAGGGCGCGCCGCTCTTCCTCTTCGAATACATCAAGTTCCTTATCCACGAGCTCGGCTTCAAGGTCGACATCGTGTCCGCCGAAGAAGGCCCGCTGCGCAAGCACTACGAGGCCATGGGGTCGGACATCATCCTGCTCGACCGCCATCCCCTGCACGGCGCGCGCAACGACGCCGAGTTTGCCGAGCAACTCGAGGTCATGCGCCACAACCTGCAGCAACAGATCGACCTCGGTCCGGTCGACGCCGTCATCTGCAACACCATCGCCACCTGGTGGGGCGTGCACCTCGCCGCCGCGGTCAACAAGCCTTCGCTGTTCTACATCCACGAAAGCACCTCGCTGAAGCGTTTCTTCAGCAAGGCCCTGCCCAAGGGCCGTCTGCACGTTGCCCGCCAGGCTTTTCGCCAGGCGACCCGCGTGTGTTTCCTCTGCCAGGCCACCCGCGCCTACTACGAGGAACTCAACGACTACGACAACTTCTGCTTCGTCTCGTCCTGGATCGACCTGCCGCGCATCGAGCAACTCAAGGCCGCCACCCCGCGCCATGCCGCGCGCGAACACCTCGGTTACGGCGCCGACGAACAGATCATCGCCAACATCGGCACCGTCTGCGAACGCAAGGGTCAGCACGTCTTCCTGCGCACGGTCGACTACTTCCTCAAGCACTACGGCGCCGGCGGCAACTACCGCTTCCTGCTCGTGGGCGGCCGGCCGGGTGAGTTCCAGGATTCGCTCATCAAGGACATCAAACGCCTCGGCTTGGAGGACCGCATTGAGATCGTCGGCGAGACCGATCGCGTCTACGAATACTTCCGCGCCGCCAACCTCTTCGTCTGCACCTCCTTCGAGGAAAGCTTCCCGCGCGTGCTGCTCGAAGCCATGGCCTTCGAAACCCCGATCGTCAGCACCGACGTGCACGGCATCCCGGAGATGGTCGACGACAAGAACGAGGCCTACCTCGTGCCGCCCGGCGACCCGATACGTTTCGCCAAGGTGATGAAGACCTGCCTCGACAAACTCCTGCACGGCACCTCCACGGTGCCGGTCGCCTACAGCAAGGTGGTGCGCGCCTACGACCCCGCCCGCGTGCTGCCCAAGCACGCCGACCTCGCCCGCGAAGCCGTCCTCGACTACGACGGCAACCACCGCCGCACCGAACCCCGCCGTCTCTCTGGCCGAGGCGACCGCGTGGAATCGAGCTGGTAAACCCACCCGAGTTGACCACCGCATGATTCCAACCGCCGTCCCACTCGCCCCCTGATGTTGTCTCGCCGCCAATCGCTGGGACTGGGTTTGGGCCTTGTTCTGGTCATCGCCATGGTCGGTCTGCGCTGGCCGGGCTTCGGCCAGCCGCACTGGGGCATCGACGAAGGCGTCACCTTCACGATCGCTCAGCAGCTTGCCGAAGGCGATGTGCTCTATCGCGACGCCGTGGATCACCGCACCCCGCTGGTGCCCTATCTCAAGGCGATCATCTTTCTCGTCGCGGGTGATTGGAACACCTGGGCCGTCCGTTGCGTCGTCGCTGCGATGCTCGGATTGACCGCGGTGCTGCTATGGCGAATCGGCCGCCGGCTCGGCGACGAAGCCACCGGCGTCGCATCCGCGCTCATCAGCATCCCGGCCATGCATCTGCTGATCGGCCTGCCCGACGGTCCCGCCGCCAACACCGCGTGGTTTGTGATCTTCTTTTCCAGCATCGGCTTTTGGTGCTTCGCTCGCGCGATCGGCCGTCCGGGCTTCGCGGTCGGCCTGCCAGTGGGATTCGCCTTCGGCCTCTCCGCCCTGTGCAAACAACCCGCCCTGCTCGATTTCGGCGTGACCTGGGTGATCATCACCCTGGCCGCGCTGCGCCAACCGGAGGATCGCCGGGCGCTCGCCCGCCTGTTCGGCGGTCAACTGCTCGGCGCTGCTCTTCCAGTCGTGGGCTTCGCCGCCACCTATGCGGCGCAAGGGGCTTGGTCCAATTTCGTCTACTACGCCTTCACCTACAACACCGCGGTCTACATCCCGGCTGGCGGCGACATCGACTACCTGCAGGCGATGGCCGAGCCGTTCCGCCTGGCGCGGCAGCACGTGCCGACGATCAATGTCCTCGCCTTGGCCGGCGGGCTCGGACTCTTGGCGACCGCGGTGAGCCGACTGTTTCGGCGAGGCCCACTGGATGTATTGCCGTGGCTGATCCTGGGTTGGACCGCCACCGGCATCCTTTCAACCGGTCTAAGTGGCCGCACCTTCGCCCACTATTCGGTGCAGGTGCTCCCGGGCCTGAGCCTCGCCGCCGGTTGGACCGTGGCCCAATTCTACCAAATCGCCCGCCGCTCGGACTGGCCCCGCTGGCTCGGACGCCTTTCGCTCGCCGCAACCACCGTCGCCATCGTGGTCTCCGCGACGCCGCGTGCGGTCACGCAGTTCAAGCTCACCCAGACTTGGGAGAGTCAGAACGTGCCCACCGGCGAACTCCTCGCGCGTTTCAGTGCGCCGACCGAACGCATCTTTGTGTGGGGCTACTTCCCGGAATACCACCTCATGGCGCAGCGGCTGCCGGCCACCCGTTTTGTCTACAGCAACTTCCTGACCGGACTCGTGCCGTGGTCGGAGATGGACGCCTTCATTTCGACGGACCGCTGGATCTCCCCCGGCGCCTGGGATCAGTTCCGCACCGACTTTGCCGACCATCCACCGGCCTTGATCGCCGATCAGGAACAGGATCGAGCTCAGGCCAAGTATCCACTTTCTGACCACGACTGGGTGTGGCATCAGATCACCCGGCATTACGCCGAGGTTGCCTGCACCGCGCTGCCGGGCATGACCCGGTTCTACCGTCGTCTCGACGCCACGCCCGTGCCTTTGGATAACCCGTCGAGTCTGGCGGTCGACCCCACCCTGCAACTCGCCGTTGGCGTGACCTTGCGGCGACACGAACCGGATTCCCTCCAACTTCGCGCCGGCGCGGGTTGGCGCCACTTCAGCGTGTGGGTCGGCGAAAACGTGGTCATGTCTTTGCCTCATTCCGCGGGCGACGAGGTCGCGGTCAATCTGTGGAACACCAGCCAGGTCTTCAGCGACAGCGAAGCCGTGCGCGTGGTGGGCCAGCGCACCGACGGCACCCTGGCCACTTCCGCGCCCTTGGCTTACCGCTCCGCGCTGGCCGAGGCCCAGCGCCAGCGAGGGCCCTTGCCGCTGCTGCAACTCAACGGCGTGCCCACCGCTCCGATCGAAGCGTCGATGGCCACCGCCGACCTGCCCATCAACCATGAGCAGGTTCCGGGCACCGTCACCTGGGCGGCGCCCGGTCGTTTGGTCTACCCCTGCGCGCCTTCGGTCCGACGCCTCAACCTCGTCCACGGCCTGCATCCGCATCTCTACAACCTGAGCGATGGCTACGACCTGCTGCTGAACTGGCTGCCCGACGACGGCGGCGCGCCCATCGAATTGTGGCGCAAACGCGTCGCCGTCTTGGAGGAGGGACGGTTTCGCTCCACCCAACACGATGTCGTGGACTTGCCCGCGCGTGGTCCGGGAAAGTTGGAGGTCCTGTTCCTCACCGGCCGCCGCAGCAACCGCCAGTTGGACTTTCTGTTCTTCGGCGACGATTCGCCCACCCAGCCCATGCCGCGAATCTACGTCGACGATCAACCCGTCGCGGCCGCCCGCGATCTGCTCGACGACGACGTCACGCGGTGGATGCGCAACGCGGTCAATGGTTGGCTGCTCCACGCTCCCGGCCAGATCGAATGGGACCTGCCGTCGCACCTGCTTTTGCGCGACGTGACCTTTTCCTACGGCATCGAGGACGGCGCGTGGCAGCCCGGCGGCGGTGAAACCGACGGAGTGACCTTCACCGTAAACTTTCGTGCCGACGAAAACGCCGAACCGATCGAGCTGTTTTCTCGGCACGTGGCCCCCCGGAACAACGAGGCGGATCGGGGCCAACAAACCTCAACCTTCACGCTTCCAGCCCAAGTCGGCGGGCTGCTGAGCATCGAGACCACCGAGGGCCCCCATGGCAACGGCGCCTGGGATTGGTCGTGGATCTCCGACCTCACAGCCACCCGTGCCGCAACGCAGCCATGACCGCGCCACAGTTCAACTCACGCTGGAGCATCGCCGTGATCGCGGTCGGCCTTGTCCTGGCCGGCTGGGGTCTGCGCGCCGGATTTACGGACCGCGTGTTTTGGAACCTCGACGAGGGTGTCACCTTCACCATCGCCCAACAGATTCTGGATGGCGACGTGCTCTATCGCGACGCGGTCGACCACCGCGGCCCGTTGGTGCCCTACCTCAAAGCCGCGGTTCTGGCAGTTGTCGGCGATTGGAACTTCGCTGCCGTGCACCAATTGCTCGGACTCGGACTGGGGCTCTTCGCCTTCGGTTTGTATCGACTGGGCGCGCGACTCGGCGACGCCACCACCGGCCTGTGCGCCGCTGTCGTATTCACCGTGCTGGCTTTTGTGATCCAAGGTGCGCCGGAAGCGATGGCGCTGCACACCGAATGGTTCATGGAGGCCTTCTCCCTGCTCGGCTTCCTGGTCTTCGCTCGCCATTGGCGAAATCCCGGCGTCGGCGCCGGGATCGTCACCGGGCTTTGCTTCGGTCTCGCCGCGTTAAACAAACAGCCCGGTCTGCTTGATTACGGCGTGGTGCTCGTCCTGACGGTGCTTCTCGCCGTCACCACTCCGGACCGCAAAGCATGGCTGCGCTTCCTCGCGGGCAGCGCCCTCGGCATCCTATTGCCCACGCTCCTCGCCTTCGCCTACTTCGCCAGCCAGGGCGCCGCGGCGGAATTCCGTTGGTATGCCTGGACCTACAACACGACCATCTACGTCCCCGAGGTCCCGTTACCTGAACGTCTGAGCGTCTGGACCCTACCACTCGACCTGATGCGGGAGCACGCGCCGTTCATTCTCCTAGTGACCTTGGCGGGGCTTGGTGGACTGCTCTTCACGGCCTTCCGCCGCATCGGCGCCGTTTGCCGCCGCGAGGTCGACCTGCCGGTATTGGTTTGGCTCACCCTCGGCTGGGGGGCCGTCGGCTGGTTGTCCTGCCTGCTCAGCGGTCGAACCTTTGCCCACTACGCCTTGCACATCCTGCCGGGCGCGAGCCTGGCCGCCGGCTGGTTGCTCGCCCGGATCGGCACGGCCACTTGGCCGCGGCGAGTTTTGATCGGCGCGTGCGGGTTCGCCGTGGTTTGGCCGGCGGTCGAAGTGCGTCGCAACATTCAAGACCGCCCCGATCCCGCCGCCGGCCCTCTGCGGGAATTCGCGGGTTCGTATTCAGATTCCCACGACCGCTGGTTCGTCTGGGGCTACTATCCGGAGGTTTACGGCTGGGCCCAACGTTTGCCGGCGACCCGCTTCAGCTACGCCAATTTTCTCACCGGGCTGATCCCGTGGACCAACGTCGATCCGAAGAACGACACGAGCTACGCTGTCGCGCCGCACGCCTGGGAGCAGCTCGCGGCGGATTTCGCTCAGCACGATCCCAAGGTGATCGTCAGCTCCAACGCGCGGCACTACGCCAAATATCCGCTGCTGGCCCAACCGTGGATGCGAAACTGGTTACCCTCGCGCTACGCGGAGGTTTCGGTGCCCTCTCTCGGCGCCAATGGCTTCAAAGCCTTCCTCCGTTTGCAGCCTGTGATGGACGCTTCAATCGACCGTTCGGGTATCGACACGATTGCATCCCCCCACGTTCGTCTTGAGGACAACGACCTCGTTCATGCGCTGATCCGGGTGGAATCCGCTTCGCCGATCCGCACGCCGGCCACCGTCGTCCTGATTTCCGGAGACGAGGTGCTGCGATCGATTCAGCTCCCCGCGTCCGGAGAGGTCGGCGTGGCGTTTCTGCTTCCCTACTCCGACCTTGAGTCCCGCGGACGCGATACGGTCAGCCTTGCGATCAACGACGCCGAGGGCACCCGTCGCAGTCCGGAGGTGGCCGTGGCCGAACGTCTTGATCTCGATCGCACCGCCTTTCTGCAAGAGCCGCAGATTCGCACGCCACGCGGCTGGGAACGCGCGCCGTTCACCTATGGATCATGGACGCTTGAACCACGTGGGGAGACGTGGGGCTGGAGCAACCCCGGCGGCGGTGCGGTGGTCTTGGTGCTGAATCCCACCGCGCAACGAATTGAGTTCCGCTGGCAGTCGGCTGAACCGCCGGTCATCTCGGTGGTCCCGACGCTTCCCGCGGAAGAGGGCACGGCCCCGACCGATTTCGACCTCAAGACCTACGCCGATAACCTGGTGTCGCTCACCTTCGCCCCGGCGAATCTGCCCCGCAGCGTGAGCATCGGCTCTGCTTCCGACGCTGGCCCGACATGGATCGGTGACCTCGTCGCCGACGCGGTGGGCCCGGTGCTGCTTCTCGGCGAGCAAACGATTCGTCCCTTGCGCACCGAAATCGGCGTTGGCGGCGTGCCGATCTCCGATGATCACGACCGCTGGTTTATGCACGCGCCGGCGCGGGCGGTCTATCCGCTGCGACCTGGCTTCACGGGCATCGTGATGCGCTACGGGTTCATCGACGACACCTGGCAGCGTCCGCCGGAACACCCAACCACGGGCGCCGAATTTCGCCTCGAGCACCATCACGCCAACGGTGAAACCGAAGTGCTTTTCCGCCGCTACATGAACCCGTTCGTGCACCCGCATGATCGCGGCGAGCAACAGGTGGAGTTTCCGCTCATCCGCCGCAACGACGGCGAGTTGCACCTGGTGATCGACGAGGGCGAGTTCGACGAACGCTCCGGTGACTGGACCTTTCTCGCCAACGGCCGGCTGCTCGGCCCCGGCCCCGACATCACCACGCCGGACCAACAACTCCGGCTCACCCCGCGCAGCGGCACCTTTGGCGAGGGCGAGATCATCGACACCCGCACACCGGAGGGCTGGTGGGACGCCCACGCGCCGTCGCGCCTCACCTACGACTTTCCGCCCGCGCTTGGCGCCGTCACGGTGCAGTTTGCCTTCAAAGAAGGAGCGTGGCGCGACCGAGTGGAGCCCCACGTCACCGACGGCATCGAACTCATCGTGGAACGCCTCGCCCCCGACGGCAGCGTGACCGAGCTCCACCGCTCGGACTGGAATCCGGCCACCAACCCCAGCCACCGCGGCCCCTTGGCCATCGAGGTGCCCCTGCCCGCTCCCGTCCCCGGCGATCGCCTCATCATCCGCACCACCACCGGCCCCGCCAACGACGAGGAATACGATTGGACGCTCTGGGGGCCTTTCACGGGCACGCCCCGTTAATCCGCCTCGTCACCCAGCGCTTCCGGAAACCGAGCCCATCTTTGTCATTCACAACGGCCGCCGCCGTCTTTGATCTGCCTAGCACCCACATGTCGTCCCTCCTCCCGTTTCTTCGCAAAAACTGGCCCGCCCTGCTGATCGGGTTGTTCGTGGTCGGCTGGATCTTCTGGCTGCGCGCGCCCAGTTGGCCGGTGAAGATCTGGAACGTCGATGAGACCATCCACGCTTCGGTCGCCGACATTCTGCTCGACGGCGGAGTCATCTACCGCGACGCCATCGATCAACGCACACCGCTCACCTACTACGTCGTCGCCGCGATCTTTGCGGTCACCGGCATCGACCTGCCGGCCGTGCGTATTGTCATCACTGGCATGATTGCCCTCACCGCCCTGCTGCTCGGGCTCACGGTGCGGCGGCAACACGGCGGTCTCACCGCCATGTTGGCGATGATCGGATTTGGGGCCACGACCAGCTACCTGCTCTTTGAAGGCGACATGTTCTCCGCCAACACGGAGTGGTTCGTCGTGCTCTTCACCACCGCGGCCGCCGCGGTATTTTGGACCGGTCGCGACGCCGCGTTGTCGATTCGCCGCTGCGTGGGCATCGGCGTGTTGCTGAGCTTGGCGGTGCTGAGCAAACAATCCGCCCTGCTCGAGCTCGGCGCGCCCCTGGTCACGCTGGCCGTGCTGGGCCTCACCGGCACCCAATCCCTCGCCAAGACCGCGCGCCAAGGGCTCGCCCTGCTGGCCGGATTCGCCGCGCCGCTGCTCCTCACCGGAGCCCTGCTCGCCGCCGCGGGGGCCTGGGATGACTTCTGGCTCTACGCCTGGACCTACAACGTGAAGTATTACGGGCCGGAGATCCCTTTCGCGGAGAAACTCACCTCCATGTCGCCGTGGATTCTGCGACTGTGGACTCACTACCCGGTTTTCCTCATCGCCGGGCTCGCCGCTGGGCTCGTCCTGCTGTGGCGCGTGCTGCAATGGCAACCCAGCGACGCCATGCGCCGAGCCCGCCCGGTGGAAGTCTACCTGCTCACCTGGTGCGCCATGTCGCTGGGCTCCGCGCTTTCCGGCGGTCGCGGCTACGATCATTACCTCATTGTATGCCTGGCGCCGTTCGCGTGGATCGCCGCGTTGGCGGCAACAGGATTCGCCCGCGCACTCGCCCGCGCCCTGCGCCTGCCGCGAGCGATTCCGACCGCGGTGCTCGCCGCAGTCTTCGCTTTGCCCGCACTCTGGGTCTCCCGCGAAGCGCGGAATTTCTCAGCGCTGCCGGAGGATCCGGCCGTCCGCATCGTCGACATCGTGCAGGCCAACGCGCCCGCCGAAGCACCGATTTTCGTGTGGGGCTACAACCCCGACATCTACACCTTGGCCGAGCGCCGACCGGCCTCGCGCTTCATTTACTGCTCTTTCCAAACGGGTCTCATTCCCTGGACCAACATCGGCCCCGGCATCGACACGAGTTACGCCATCCTGCCCAACGCCATGGACGACCTCATGGCCGACCTCGAGCAATCCAAGCCCCCGGTCTTTATCGACGCTTCGCTGCTCACGCACCGCGGATTCTCCAAGTATCCGCTGTCCAAGTTCCCCCGCCTGCAGGATTGGGTGAAAGCGCACTACGTCGAAATCGAAGCCTCCCAATACAACCCGATTGGCTTCCGTCTCTACCTGCGCCGTGAGGAAGCGCCGGCGCTCGACCCCAGCCAGCGCACCGCGATCGATCGCACCGGCAACGCCACCGTGCACTTCCCGCAAAACCTGTCCCCCGGCTCACGCCGCTTTGGCCTCTCCAGTTGGGGATCGGCCGAACAACCGGTAACCGGCCTCGCCCTCACCGCCGGCAACGAACTCATCGCCGCGGTCCCCCTCAACACCACCGCCGCGGTGCACCTGACGATCCCCTACGAGATCGAAGCCGCCAATGATGGCGTCGAACTCACGCCTTGGGTGCGCCTCGGTGCCGGGCCCTGGCAACCCGGCGCCAGCCAGGCCCTGCAGGTCAGCACCACCGACGTGACCCCGGAGCAGGCCGATCTTTTTGCCATTCCCATCGTGTCCGCCGCCGAGCCCGCCCACGGGGTGTTGGCCTTGCTGGGAGCGCGCGCCGAAACCATCGACGGCACCCGCCGCTTCGCGATGCACGCGCCTTCCCTGCTGCGCTACCAGATTCCAGCGGAGGCCGAACGGCTCCGTGGTTTCTATACCCTGCCGCCGGCGGCCTACGCGGCCGACAACCCCGCGCCCAGCGACGGCGCCGAGTTCATTGTTCGCACGCTTCTGCCCGACGGCAGCACCCAGGTGCTCCTCCAACAACTCCTCCTGCCGACCACGGACGCCTATGAACAGCGCCCGCGCTTCATGAACCTCGCGCTGCCTGCCGCCGACGGACCACGCATCCTCGAGCTGGAAATCAACCCCGGCCCCGCTGGCATCCCGTCCAGTGACTGGACCCAGTGGGTCGACCTCGCCTTCATAACTTCCGATGGACGCTGATCGGAAACGCCCTCAATCCTTCGCCTGACATGTCCGTCGCGGCCACGCCTTCTTCTTCCACGCCAATCCCCGGCCAGACCCAGCCCAAGCCCTACCTGCTGGGCGAAACCCTGCTGTGGCTGTTGCTCACCTTGCTGGCGCTCTCGCTGCCGCAGAAGCCGCTGCTTGAACTCGATTCGTCCTGGCGTCAGGCGCTCGCCTACTTCCTGCACCGCGACTACCAATTTGGCACCGAAGTCGTCTTCACCTACGGTCCGCTCGGCTTCCTTTTGGGCAACACTTACGTCGGTCTCTACTTCTGGGCCTACATCGTTTTCCAGGTTTCGTTCTCCGCCATCGCGGCCGCAATGATTGTGCGCATGGGCCGGCCGCTCACCGGCCTTTCGCGCTTCGCCTACTTCACCTTCTTCATCCTGTGGGGCGTCGGCTACGGCGATGCCCTGCACATGATCGTGATCGCTTTTTGCGGGTGGAGCAGTGTCAAGGCGCTGGCTGAATCGCGCAACCCGCGCCCCCTGCTCGTCGGCCTCTTCCTCGCCTTTCTGGCTGTCGTCAAATTCACCAACCTCCTTTTCGCCGGTTTTGTCGTCGTGGTCGCGGTCGCGTTTGGCTGGATCCGCGGCGAGCGGCGCCCCGCCCTGTGGCTGCTCGGCTCCTTCGCGCTCGGTTTTCTCGTTCTCTGGGCCGCCTGCGGACAATCCCTGCTCAACCTGCCGGCCTACGTTTTCAATTCGCTCGACGTCAGCTCCGGCTACCAAGCCGCCATGGGCTTGCCGACGCCGCGCGGCGAGACGGGTTACGCCAGCCAACTCACGCTCGCCATGCTCACCTTCGCCGGACTGGGCGGTTATCTCGTGTGGCACGCCTTCACCCAGCCCGACCGCCTGCGTTCGGCCGCTTTGGTGCTCATCCTCGCCGCCTTTCTTTTCCTGAACTGGAAGCACGGTTTCGTCCGCGCCGACGGCCACATGCTTGGTTTCTTTTACTGCGCGCTCGTGCCGGCCATCGGCTTTCCCGCGCTCTTTGGCGAGACCCTGGCCCGCTCCCGGTGGATTCCGCGCCTGCTGCTCGTCGCGACCGCCTTCTTCTGCCTCTCGGGCATGCGCGGCACCTTTACGTCCAACATCGACTACGCGCCCAACATCACCAACGAGAAGCTCCAGCGAAACCTCCGGGACGTCTTCGACTGGCAACGTTTCCGCGGCGACCTCAACGGTTCGGTCGATCACTGGCGCCGCGAAGCCAAGCTCGACAAAACCCAGCTCGTCGTCGGCGACGCCTCGCTCGATGTGCTCGGCTACGAGCAGGCCATCGCGCTCTTCAACGGCTTCAACTACACCCCGCGCCCGGTCTTCCAAAGCTACTCGGTCTACACGCCCAAACTCGCCGAATTGAACGCCGCCTTCATCGCGTCCGACGCCGCGCCCGAATACCTGCTGCTCAAACTTCAGTCCATCGATGAGCGCCCGCTGCTGATGGACGACTCGCAGCTCATGGCGCTCTTCCCGCACCTCTACACCTTCCGCCTGCTCGAGAAGGATTTTTACCTGTTCAAGCGTCGCGACAGCCACCCACCCATCGCCGACCTGCAACCACGTCGCCTGCGCACCCTCGACTTGCCGGTGGGCGAAAACCTCAACCTCGGCGAATTCGGCGCGCGCCATCTCTGGATCGAGATCGACCTGCCCTTCAGCCTCGTGGGCAAGGCCCGCAGCTTCCTCTACAAACCGCCGCTCGTGCACCTCGAGGTCACGGCCTCGGACGGCGAGATCATCCCCTATCGCCTGCCCCTCACCTCCGCTCGCGCCGGATTCCAGATCAACCCGATCATCACCGACTTCGAGACCTACCTCGAAGCCCACGGTGGCGAGGCGCCCCGCACCGTTCAATCCGTCCGTATCGTTGTCGATCCGGAGCACGAACACTTCTTCGCCCGCAGCGCGCTGGTCTCGCTGTCCGCGCTCGAACCCACCGCGCTCAAACAGGAATACGCCAAGCAGATTGAACGCGAAAAGTTCTCCATGTTCTCCGAGCTGCCGGCCGACTTTGTCGCCGCCACGCCGCCCTCCAAACTCGAGATCGACGGCCGCGAGGCGATCGTGATGCACGCGCCCAGCATGATGGAGTTCCCCTTCGCGGCCGGCACCCGCCACGTGCGCGGCGCCCACGGTTATCCCACCGGCGCCTACAGCAACGGCGGCGAAACCGACGGCGCGCTCTTCCGCATCATCTGGACCCGCGCCGACGGCTCCGAGGAACGCGAACTCTATGCCCGCGAACTGCAACCGCTCTCCAACGAGGACGATCGCGGCCTCAAGGACTTCGACATCGACACCAGCGACCTGCCCGCCGGACGCCTGCGCTTTGAGATCAGCATCCGCAACCACCCGGCTTGGGACTGGACCACGTGGTCCGACATCGTGATCGAATAAACGCAGTGTCCGACCGCCCCCCAGTCCCCCTTGGTTTGTGGTTCTGTGCCCTCGGCGGCGCCTTGCTCACCCTCGCGGCCCACCTCGATCTGATCGCGATCTTCGGCACCGTGTTGCCTTACCGCGATCAGTGGCAACTCACCGGTGTTGAACTCATCGGTCCCTGGCTCGACGGCACCTTCTCGTTCCGCACATTCTTTCAGCCGCTCAACGACCACTGGCCGGTGCTCACGCGCATGCTGTCGTTCGCCTTGCTCCGGCTCAACGGCCAGTGGAACAACCTGGTCGAGACGACCTTCAACGCCTTCATCCTCGCCAGCGCCGTGTTGGTTTTCCTGCGCGGCGTGCTGCCAGGTTTCGGCGGACGCCTGCGGGTCATCTACGCGTTCTTCGCCGGCGCCATCATGGCCTTGCCCATCGGTTGGGAAAACACCCTCTGGGGCATCCAGTCGCTGCCCTACCTGCAAATCCTGCTCTCGGTCGGCTACCTGCACCTGCTCAGCTCCCGCACCACCCGCGACGCCGGCTGGTGGTTGGCGCAGGTGCTCGGCGTGCTCGTGCTCTTCACCCAACACTCGGCCATCCTCGTCCACCTCGCGTTGTTGCCGCTCTGCGTCTGGCGCTGGTGGCGGACCGACGGTTCGCGCAGCTACCATGCGGTCAACGCCGCGCTCGCACTCCTCACCATCGTCGCGTTTTTCACGTTCTTCCCGTCGCTCGAAACCACCGCGCACTACCGGGCCGACTCCGTGCCACTCGCGGTTGAAGTTACGCTCCGCCAACTTGCGTGGCCAACCGACCATCCCGCCTGGGCCTTCCTGCTGTGGGCGCCTTGGTTGCTGCTCGCCATCGACGCCTTTGGCCGTCGCCGCCTGGGACCCGCCACCGCGTTCGTGCTGGTCGCCGGGCTGTGGGTGGGCGGACAAGCCGCCGCCATCGGCTATGGCCGCGCCGCCGAAACCTATACCTTCGCCTCGCGCTATTGCGACTTTCTCGCCCTCGGTTTTCTGGCCAATGCCGCCGCCCTCGGCCTGCTCTGGCGCGTTTGGGGCTCGCGCTGGATTCGCACCCTGCTGCTGCTCCTCGCCGCCGCCTGGCTGGTGACACCGATCAACGGCTTCTGGTGGGAATCCACCGAAAGCCACGCCGGTTTTAACCTCTCCAACCGCTTCCGCGAAAACCCCGCCAACCTTAAACGCGTCCACGACTACATCGCCACCCGTGACCCGGCGATCCTGTCACTCGACCGCGGCGGCGCCTTGCTCTTTACGTATCCACCCTCGGTGCAGGCGCTGCTCGATCGCGATGGTTTCCGCGCGCTGTTGCCGCCCGAAACCGGCGCGCCTGAGGCCCGCGCTGACCACGGTCGTCTCGGGGGCCTCACCGCGCTCATCCTCGACGGTCGGATCGCCTTCGCTCTGCTCGGTTTCACCGCCCTCGGCGCCGGTCTGCTCCTCGGTCGCGGAACAACGGTAACCGGGGTCGTCGACCCCGGTCCCTCCACCTGGACTCCCCTGAAACTTTGGCTCGCCAGCGCCAGCGCCGGAGTCGCGTTCGCCGCACTATGGTCTCGTTGGGAATTGCCTTTGGAGTTCGATCCGACCGAACGCATCCGCCAACTCATGGCGCCGGCCGACCCCACGCTCTCGTTCGCCGACCTGCGCTTCAATCGCGAAAGCCAGGGCGACGTCGATCCCTCGCGCACCCCGGGCGCGGTCCTGTTCGAACCCGAAACCTGGCGTCCCTTTACCCACGGCACCGCCATCGACGGTCCGAGCGGTTTTCAAGGCACCTTGGCCAGCGACCCGATTCCGGTGACCGCCAATCATCTCTCCCTGCTCTTCACCGGCTTCCCTTGCGCCCACGGCAACGGCCTGCGCTGGAAATTTGTCCCGCCCCACGGCGGCGAGCCCCAGTGGGCCGGTTACGATGGGCCCAACCCCGAGACCGGATGGTATACCTGGACCGTCGACGTGCGCGCCTGGCAGGGCTGGTCCGCCGTGCTCTACCTCTTCGACGGACGCCCCGATCGCGAGGGTTGGCTCGGCGTCACGCGTCCGGTCTTCACCAACGATCCGACCTGGGCCAGCGGCTGGCGCGCCCGCCTGCGCGCGGAACGCGCCGCGCCCGCTCACCGCACTGTGGCCGGTGCCACCCTCATCTCGGGCAGCCTGTGGTTGCTCAGTGGCGCCGCCTTGTGGTTGAGTCGCCGTTTTCGCTCTCAGACATGACCGACTCCGCCGACATCGAGCTCACCCTGCTCATGCCCTGCCTCGACGAGGCCCTCACGCTGCCCGGCTGCCTGGCTGAATGCCGGGACATCATCGCCCGCCTGGGCGTCGCGGCCGAAATCCTCATCGCGGACAACGGCAGCACCGACGGTTCCCAAGCCATCGCCGAAGCCGGCGGCGCGCGCGTCGTGCCGGTCGCCCAACGCGGCTACGGTCACGCCCTCAACACCGGAATCCAGGCCGCGCGCGGTCGCTACGTGATCATGGCCGATGCCGACGGTTCCTACGACTTTCGCGAGTGTGGCCCGATGTTGGACGCCTTGCGCAACGGCGCCGACATCGTGATGGGCAACCGCTTCGCCGGCGGCATCCAACCCGGCGCCATGCCGTGGAAGAACCGCTACATCGGCAACCCCGTATTGAGTTTTCTGGGACGCCTTTTCTTCCACATCCCCACCCGCGATTTTCACTGCGGCCTCCGTGGCGGCAGCAAGGCCGCGCTCACCGGCCTCGACCTGCGCACCGGCGGCATGGAGTTCGCCTCCGAGATGGTGATCAAGGCCTCGCTCTCCGGTCTCAAGATGGTCGAAACCCCGGTATCCCTGCGTCCCGACGGCCGGGACCGGCCGCCTCACCTGCGCCCGTGGCGCGATGGCTGGCGCCACCTGCGGTTCATGCTGCTCTTCAGTCCGCGCTGGTTGTTCTTCCTGCCCGGCCTCTTCCTGCTCGGCGCCGGCGTGTTCGGCTTCGGCGCGCTGCTGCGCGGTCCCCTGCCGGTCGGCGGCATCGTGCTCGACGTGCACACCCTGCTCTACGCCGCCGCCGCCATTCTGTGCGGGTTCCAAGCCGTCGCCTTCGCGGTCATCTCGAAGGTCTTCGTGCACGAAGCCGGCCTCGCGCCCGGCGGCCCCGGGGCCAAGTCCCAACCGCCGTTTGCCGGCTTCACCCTTGAGCGCGGCATCGTCGGCGCAGTCGCCCTCGCCGCGCTGGGCCTGGGTCTCTCCATCGAAGCGGTGCTGCAATGGCAGCAGGTGTCCTTTGGCGAACTTTCGCCCTCCCGCATTTTGCGCTGGGTCGTGCCCGGCGTGACCTGCCTGATTCTTTCGCTGCAGCTCGCCCTGGCCGGCTTCTTCGTCGACATGGTGCGACTGCGACTGCGCCGATGAGCGGACGTAAACTCAGCCTGGCGATCGCAACGATCCTGCTGGTGGTGGCCGCGGTGCTGGCCGGCGTGCGTCGCACGCAGATGCACGTGGTTTTGGCCCCGGCCGAAATCGCCTTCACCGAGCTGCACAACCTTTCCTGGGACCCCGTCACGCGGGAACTCAACATCATCAACGGCGACCCTTACGGTTATCTGATCCTGCCGGGCGGCAGTCGGCCGCTCACCCGCCTCACCATCACCTTTGACGGTGAACCCCGCGGCGACGGCTGGTATGTCTACCCGGCGCCCGCCGAGCTGCCGGTCGTCACCATCAACCAGGACTGGGTCGTCACCGCGGTCATGCAGCCGACCGACGACGCCGGCTTCACCGCCACCTGGGACCTGCGCCCGAGCCGGGCCGTGCGCATCGATCTGCCGGATGATTCGACGCTCACCTTCTTCGTGCGTCACATCACGCTGGATACACCCTTCGCCGCCAGCGGCAGCGCGGTGTTTGTGTGGCTGGCTATCTGCGCCGCGCTGGGCGCCGTGCTCGCGCTGGGCGCCCTGTTGTGGCCGGTCGCGCATCGGACCTCCCTGCAGGTGGTGATCGCCGCCCTGGCGATCGCGGCCAAGCTGTGGCTCGTTTCCGACTTCGAACAGACGATCTTTTCGCACGCCATGCACGACGATCAGCTGTTCCTGAATCAGGCGATCTCGGTGCGTGACGGCGACTGGCTGGGACCGTTCTGGCAACTGACCCTCGCCAAGGGACCGGCCTACTCGGTGTTCGTGGCTTTGTCCTCGGCCACCGGCCAGTCGCTGCAGTTCAACACCGTGCTTTTCGATGCGCTGGCCGCGCTGGTGTTCATCGCTGCGTTGGCGCCGTGGGTGCGACATCCCACGGTGCGGGGCGCCTTGTTGCTGGTGCTGGTGTTTCAGCCTCACTCGTTCTCGGCCGAATTGATCGGCCGGGTGTTGCGCGCCGGGATTCAACCGGCGCTCACCTTGCTCGCCGTCGGGGGCCTCATCGGCCTGCTCACGCGGGTGCGCCTGCCGTGGTGGCGCTCTCTGCCTTGGGCTCTGCTCGCGGGTCTGGCGGGCGGCGCCTTTTGGTATTCGCGCGAAGAGGGGATCTGGCTTGTGCCCACGGCCTTGCTGCTGCTCGGCACCACGGTGGTGGCGGGGTGGCGGGCGCAAACGGACGGACGCTGGCGGTGGTTGCTCGTTTTGCTCGTGCCCTTGCTCGGTTTCGTCGGCGTGCGCACCACCCTCCGGGCCGTGAATGAGGCCCATTACGGCGTGTGGATCGGCGTCGATGTGAGCGACGGCAGTTTTCCGGCGGCCTATGGCGCCATGTTGCGCGTCACCCAACCGGACCCGATTCCCGGCGTTCCCGTCACCGCCGCGACCCGCGAACTGATTTACCCGCACAGTCCGGCCTTCGCCGAGCTGCGCGCGCAGATGGAAGGTGAGATGACCCGCGTCTGGTCGCGTCCCGGTTGGGAGGAGAATCCGGACCACCCGCGCGCGCTCAAGGAGATCCGCGGCGGTTGGTATCAATGGGCCCTGCGCCAAGCCGCCTCCCGCGCCGGTCACTATCCCAACGCCGCTGCCGCCGAGGCGTATTGGCAACAGGTCGCCGATGAGATCAACGCGGCGGTTGATCGTGGTGACCTCGCCGGCGGCGCCCCGCGTCACGGGTTCTTCCCCGTGTGGCACGAGGATTACAACGACCGCATGCTGCGCGCGTGGGGCCGGGCCATCGATTTGTTGGTGCGCTTCACCGACTTCAAAGCCCGCGCCGTGCTCTCGCGCGGCGATCCCGAAAAGATCGTCGACTACGCCGCCTTCCTCCACGCCGAACCGGCGCTGGAACAAAAAGTGCCCGAACTGCCAACGCATGCGCGGATCATCATCTATCGACTGTTTGCGCTCATCGGCTGGCCACTGAGCGTGTTCGCCCTCGTGGCGACCGGCGTCGTCGGTTGGCGCGCCCGCCGGGAGGTTGCGTCACGCTCGCGCCTCGCGTTGCTGCTCTCGCTGTGGGGCGGCACCCTCGCGCTGTCACTTGTGTGCGCGCTGGTCGACGCCACCTCGTTCACCGCGGTCATCGGCGCCTATCTTGGCCCGGCCGTGCCGCTGATTCTTTCCTGCTGGGTGCTCGCGCCATGGTTCGCCTGGGGCCAGCGCTCCGCCACCAGCGAAACATGAAACGCCTCCTCGCAGCACTGCGCTCGCTCCATCCGCTCGCGTTGATTGCGCTGATACTCGGCTTGGCGTGGTTTGGCTGGGGCGTCAGTCGGGGCTGGAGCCTGCCGCTCACCGATTCGCACAGCTCCCGCCAAGCGCAGACCGCCATCACGGCCCGGCTGCTGCATGAAAACGGCATCACTCCGCTCACGCCCTTCAACGGGCTGGGACCGCCATGGAATGTGCCAATGGAGTTTCCGTCCTACCAGCTCGTTACGGCCGGCGTCGCGTTCATCACGGGCGGAGACATCGTCGCGGCGGGCCGTCTCGTGTCCGCACTCGGCGCACTCAGTCTTCTGCCAGCGGTTTGGTTGCTCCTAAGCCGACTGCAACTCGGACGCGAACAGCGCGTCGTGGTCTTGCTCGGTCTCTGTTTCTCCGCGCTCTGGGTGCACTACTCGCGCGCCGTCCTGATCGAAACCTGGGCCACCAGTCTCGCCTTCTGGTGGTTGGCGGCGTGGGTCGAAGCCCTGCATCGGGGCGAGCTCGAACGACCGTGGTTGTTCACTGCGACACTGCTGGGCGTGCTCACCGCCCTCACCAAAGTCACCACCTTTGCCGTCGTTTTGCCCGTCGCCTTCCTGCTCACGGTCGCGCGCTGGCGGCGTATCGGTGGCGTGGCGTGGTATCGCTCGGGGTTCTGCACCCTGCCCGGCATCGTGGCCGCGGTGGTTTGGACGCATTGGAGTGACGCCGTGAAGGCCGCGCACCCCTACGCGGACTTCCTCACCTCCAGCGCGCTGGCCGAGTGGAACTGGGGCACGCTGGCGCAGCGCTTGGATCCCGCGTGGTGGGTCCGCTGGTGGGAACATCTGGACAAGATTTTGCCGCACTGGACGCTCCTGTTTGTGGCGGCCGGTTTGGTCTGGGGCCGCCGTCCGTTGCGCGTCGCGATCGGACTGTGCCTGGTGATTGTCGCCAGCGGACCGATCGCTTTCGCCAACCTGTATTACGTGCACGACTACTACCACGTCGCGGTCGCGCCGGCTTTGATTTTGGCGGTCGGACTTGGTCTCGTTGCTTTGAGCCAACGTTTCCCCCACCCGCGTCTAGGCTGGTTGGCCACCGGCCTCGCCGGCATCGCGATTTGGGCCCACGCCGGTTACGCCTATCTCGACGGCCTCGGGCGCAGTCAGGCGCGCGACCGGCCGGTGCCGGAATTGGCCGGTTTGATCCAAACCCTCAGCCAACCGGACGACGTGGTGCTGGTTTACGGGCGCGAATGGGATCCCTTGGTGACCTTCTATGCGGAGCGGCGCATGACCGCGATCCGCGGCACGCACGAGACCGACGAAACCGCCTGGCAAGCCTCGCTCGCCGCACTCGCGCCGGATCACTACACGGTGCTGGTGGCGCTCGATTCCGTCGCCGGCGACACCGCCTTTGTGCACTACCGCTGCCGCGAGCTCGGTCTCTCCACCGTGCCGGTGCTTTCCACGGCGCATGCGGATATCTTTGTGAGTGAAGCGCGCCGCGCCGAGTTGCAGCCGATGGCCGCGGCCCTGCAGGGAACCGGAAGCGTGCGTCCCCAACGACCGGATCGCATGGGCCCGGGCGAATCCCGCTTGGAATTCATCACCGCCGATTGGAAGCCCGTGGCCGCGGATGAAATGGCGACCATGTTTCATCAGACCCAACCCGTGCCCGACGCGGTGTTCGCCAAATACAATCCCGCGCAAATGCAGGCCGGCGACGTCAGTGTGTTGCACATCCACCCGCCCGGCGGCCTGCGCTACGAACCTCTCTCCCGCGACCGCCGCGCCGAACTGGTCTATGGCATCATGCCCGAAATTTGGGAGAAAGAACGCGACACCGACGGTGTGCGCTTTCGCGCCTACCTGCAGGGCCCCGACGGACGTGACCGCTTGATCTGGGAGGACTTTGTGCAACCGCGCTCACGCGTAGAAGACCAAGGTCCGCAGACCGCACACTTCAACATCCCTGCCGATCACCGCTTTGAGCTCCGCCTCGACGCCGGCCCCGACCACAACCCCGGCTACGACTGGTCCTACATCGCCCGCCTGACGCTTTCGCCGTAGATCGCATAGCGGTTTCACTGCGTTCACCTGTCTAAAGTGGCATGCGAAATACATGGCTCGTGTGCACAGCCCTCGCCGCATCGCTGGCCGTTTCCTCCGTCCACGCGCAGAACCTGAAATGGGAAGCGATCAATCCGACGCTGAACGCGTCGGGACTCGAGCGAATTGAGGTGATCGACGGACGGTTCGTCGTCTACGGAAAGCACGGCCGTTTCCTGACTTCGGCCAACGGCCTGACTTGGACCGCCACCAACCTGCCCTCCAACTCTCAAATCAGGAGCCTGGCCTACGGCGACGGGCTGTGGGTCGCGCTCGGCAAACGCGGTGAAGTCTATCGACGCGCCGGCTCCGGGCCCTGGACCTTGAACTCTCCGGTCGACTCCGCTCCCGCCAGCGGTTCCACCGTCATCTCCGACCTCGCCTTCGGCAACGGCGTGTTCGTCCGCACCGGCGAGTGGACCAGCGGGTTCGACGACGGTCGATCGGTTTCAACCGATGGGCTGGACTGGAGTGCGACTGGCTTGCCGCCGGAGGTGACCGCGCTGCACTTCACCGGCTCAAGGTTCCTCGCCGCACGACACGACTATCGCGGGGTCGAGCTTTATACCTCGGTCGACGGCCGCGACTGGACGCGGATCCTGCAAACGGACGACCTGGGCTCGCACAGCGACGATTTTGTGCAACGGGGCGACACTCTGCTCCTGCCTGGCGACGATGGTTTCATTACCTCCGTTGACGGCGGCGAAACCTGGTCGCTTGACACCAGCCGCAGCCTCAAGCGGGTCACCGCTCTCGACAATGTGTTCTACGCCGAAGACGAAGCGAACGGTGCTTACCTCACGTCGGACGACGGGAGCACCTGGACCACGCTCGCGGAGGCCGTGCCCGATCGCAGCCTGCTCGGCGCCGCGCGAATGGGCGCGACAACCGTAACCCTGACCGATGGCGATCGCCCCATGCTGGCCGTCTCCACCGATGGCCTGAATTGGATCGACCTGCATGACACCATTCTCCCCCTCGATCGCCCCGCCGGATTGGTCGCGGGCAATGGTCTCTTCAACGCCGCCGGCGGCTATCTTTCGATCGATGGTTTGCAGTGGTTCGACGACGGATTCTGGCCCGAGGATCGCGGCAACACCATTGAGCTCCAGTTTTGCCACGACCGCTTTTTCTATTTGGAGCGGCGGACCACCTCAGCAGAGCTGCCGAGCTCGCCCTTGCGCGTCTACACCTCGATCGACGGCCGCGTCGGGGAACTGATTTTGACCGCCGAAACCACCGCCGACAGATTCGGCCATCCGGCCTACTTGAACGGCACCTTCTTCCTCCCTTGGAATGGCGGAGTGCTGACCTCCACCAACGGCACCCACTGGGAGAACCAATCCGATCAGACCGCTCCGCCTGCGCTCGCCGGCAACGGCGAGGTCCTCGCTCGGGTGGGCACCACCACCACCATTTACGGCAAGGAGGAGCCACTCATCGAGGTCTCGACCGACGGGGCGTCATGGCAGCGCGGATACACGTTCCAACCGGACAGCGATCCCTCGGGCCGACGTCTGGCTCACCGGGTGATCAACGTCATCTCAGGAGGCGACCGGATGGTGGCTGCCGTGACCACCTCCGACTGGCACAGCAATCGTTGGAGCAGCGTCGTGCAGTCCCCCGACGGCCTGCATTGGTTCGAGACCAACCAGGATCTGAAAGGCAACCACGCGCTCGGCTTTAACGATGGCTGGTTCACCTGTGTCACTCGCGACGGCGACACCTTCGTGCGCTTCGTCACCGTCATTTACGAGGGCAACCGCTTCAACTACTCCCGTGACGGCGCGGAGTGGCAGACGGTGCCGATGCATGAAGCGGAGCCGGACTATGTAGTCAGCAACGGCAATGTCTTCCTCGCTGCGTCCGCCTCCGGCGAGATCTGGCGTGCCGCGCTTGGTCCGCGCACGCCTCCTGTTATCACGGAAAGCAATCTGCATTCGGCCATCCTGCACCGCGCGGAGCGGGCGATGCTGTCCGTCACTGTCACCGGCTCGGGGCCCTTCACCTACCAGTGGCGGCGCAACGGCCACCCGCTCGTCGGCGAAAACGCGCCGTCGTTGCTGGTGCCGGCCGATCCGGATCGCGCAAGCGGACGCTACGACGTCCTCGTGAGCAACGAACTTGGCACCACACAAAGCACGACCGCGGAGATCACCCTCCGCGACAGTTGGTTGTCGAACCTGTCGAGCCTCGCGTTTGCGGGCACGGACGACGCGCAGGCGGTGCAGGGCTTCGTGCTGAAGAAGGACGCCGCCGCTGGTTCCGCACGATATTGGGTGCCCATCCTCCTGCGCGCGGTCGGCCCCACGCTCGCCGACTTCGGCGTCAACCAGCCTCTGCCTGACCCTCGTTTTTCCCTGCTATCACTCACCCCCGACGCACGACCACAAAGCAACGATGACTGGTTCACCGGCAATCCCTGGCTGGGCGGTTCGCAGTTTTACCTGTCCCAGATCTTCGCCGAAGCCGGCGCCTTCGCCCTGCCGGAAGACTCAAAAGACGCCGCCTTGGATACCAGCCTCTTGGAGGGCCGATACACCTTCAACGTCAGTGAAGCGACCGGCCGAACCGGCCCCGTGCTCACCGAGCTCTACGACTACCGGGGAGCTTCTTCGCCGGTGCGACTGGTCAACCTTTCCACCCGCGCGCTCACTGGCCCGGGCGATCGCACCCTCATCATGGGCTTTGTGGTGGTGGGCACCGAACCGCTGCGCGTTCTGCTTCGCGGCGTCGGTCCCGGTCTCCAACCCTATATCGGGGCAACACCGCTGCCAAACCCGCGCATCACCCTGCACGACGCCACCGGACGCGAGATTCACAACAACGACACCTGGTCGCAGGCGCGTAACGCCGACGAGCTCCCCGCCGCCATGGCGGCGGTCGGCGCATTCGCCCTGCCTGCCGACAGCAACGACGCCGCGATGCTCGAGTGGCTGGAACCCGGCCTCTACAAGCTGATGGTCCACTCGCAGGACGATTCCGAGGGTATCGCTCTCGGCGAAATCTACGCCATGCCGCGCTGAGACCGATCCTGCAAAAGGCGTTGCCCGGCTGCGGTCAGGCAGCTTGGCTGCACGGCTCCTCGATTCGTGCAGGTCTCGTTTATCATCCCGGTCTACAATCAGTTGGCGTTTACCCAGGCCTGCCTGGATTCGTTGCGCGAACACGTGCCCGCCGATATCGCGCATGAGATCATCCTCGTGGATGACGGCAGCGACCAGGCCACGAAGGACTTTCTCGCCTCGCTGACTGCCCCTCACCGCGTGGTCTCCCTGCCCGGCAACCACGGCTTCGCACGCGCGACCAACGCTGGCGCCGAACTCGCCACCGGTCAGTGGCTTTGTTTGCTCAACAATGACGTCGAGCTCACCGCAGGAGCGCTCCCAGCCATGTTGGCGGTGCGCGACGCGCATGCCGACGCCGGCATCATCGGCAACATCCAGGTCACCACCCGCACCGGGGAGGTGGACCACGCCGGCATCGAATTCCGCGACGGTGGCTATCCGCGCCACATCCGCGGTGACCTCGCCACGCGGCAAGCCGCCGGCGCGATCGTGCCCGCCCTCGCCGTCACCGCTGCCTGTTGCCTGGTCGATCGTGCTTGGTTTCTCGCCGTCGGCGGGCTCGACGCGCGCTACACCAACGGCTTTGAAGACGTCGACCTCTGCCTGCGCGCCCGCGAGAACGGCTGGCGCATCTACGTTGCCACCGGCAGCGTGGTGAAACACGCCGTATCCACCAGCCAAGGACGCGGCGACCACGAGTTCCGCAACGCCCGCAGCTTTCTCGAACGCTGGGGCCCGCGCACCGCCGCCCTCGAAGCAGCCGCCCTTCGCGAGGCCGCCCGCCGCCATCAAGCCGCCCGCGCCCGCGCCACCGCCGGCCAAACCGCGCCCCGCGCCGTGCAATCAGCCCGCCTCGCCGCGCTCGCGGCCGAAGCCCAGGCCGCCGAACAAGCCCGCACTCCCGTCACCGTCTGGGTCGACCTGTTGCGCATGGAACCCGGCGGAGCCAACGGCGGCATCAAGCCACTCGTCTACGCCATGCTCGCCGAGCTGACGCGCCTGTCGTGGGAACCACAGCGCTACGTGGTGCTTGCTCGCGAGTCGCTGTTGCCCGAACTGACTTTCCTGCGCGCCAGCGACGCGATCGCCACGCAGGATGCCGGCGGCTGGCGTGTCCGCTCGGGTGATCGAGCTGCCCCCGCCTCCACGACGCCCAACGCCCTCGCTCAAAGCCACCCGCCCGACGTGCTCTATTGCCCCTTCGGCACCTCGGCCTTCGCCCGGCCGGATTTGCCCAGCGTCGCCCTGCTGGTCGACTCCTTGCATCGCGACCTGCCCGCCGCCCTGCCGATCGAGGAAGTCAATTTTCGCGAGGACAACTTCAAGCGCGTGATCGGCTCCGCCACCTGGTTGCAGACGCTTGCCCACCACGGCATCGCGCGCCTGCAGGCGCATTGGGACGTCCATCCGTCCCGCTGTTTTCACACTTACGCTCCGGTGCAAAAGCGCCTCGTCGCGCCGGATCCACTGCCGCCGCCGCCATCCGGTCTGCCGGAGAAGAACTACTTCCTCTACCCGGCCAACTATTGGGCGCACAAGAACCATGAAACCCTCCTCACGGCCTACCGGCTCTATCGGCATAAAGTGGGCACGGATGCGGCCTGGTCCCTGGTGCTCACCGGCCACGCCGACTCCCGCCAACAGACCCTGCGCGAAATGAGTGCGGCCCTCGGTCTCGACGGCGCCGTGCATTTCGCCGGCCACCTGCCCGACGACGCCTTTGCCGCACTGTGGCGGCGGGCCAGCGCGCTGGTTTTTCCGTCCCTGCACGAAGGTTTTGGCATTCCCTTGCTGGAGGCCTTCGAGCTTAGCTTGCCCGTGCTCGCCTCCGACGCCTCTGTGCTGCCCGAAGTCGGTGGCGACGCCTGCCATTGGTTCGACGCCTCCGATCCGCGTGCCATTGCCGACGCCCTCGCCACGGTCGCCGGCGACTCGGAACTGCGCGCCCAACTCACCGCCGCCGGCACCCGCCGTCTGCGTCACTTCTCGCTCCACACCGAGACCTGCCGCCTGAATCACTTCCTTCACGCCGCCGCGCGCGGCCTGGTGCCATGAAGATCGGTCTCGATGTCGCCCAGACTTCCGCCCAGCGCGCCGGTTGCGCCTGGTATGCCGACGCCTTGGCCCGCGCCCTCGTGGCGATCGGCCGACCGCAGGGACACGAGTTCATCCTGTATCACCAATTTGGTGACTGGATCAACGGCGAGCCCGGTCACGGCACCTACCTCACCGGCCAGGGCATCGAGATGCCGCTGTTGCACACCCTGCCCGTGCCGGCCCGCACCCTGTGGCGCGCCATCGAGGCCGGCACCGCCGAACTCCCCGGCGCGCCCGATGTCGTGATCGCCGCGAGTTTCCACGCGCCGCGCACGCCCGGAGCGAAACTGATCTATGTTGTGCACGACCTCGTGTTCTGGACCCACCCGCAGTTCGCCACCGATGCCACCCGCCTCGTGTGCCAGCGCGAGCTGGGACAGGCGCTCGGCCGCGCGGCGGCGTTCTTGTTTGTGAGTGAGTCCACTCGCGCCGACTTCGAAACGCTGTTTCCCGGATGGCTGGAATCGAGCGGCACCCCGCATGCGATTGCCTCCGGCGCCAGTCGCTGGACCAACGTCGAAGACCCCGCCCCGCGCGACGCCGACGCGCCATGGCTGATGGTGGGCTCAATCGAACCGCGCAAAAACCACCTCGCCGCACTCGACGCCTACGAGCTGTATCATGCCGCCGGCGCCCAGCCGCGACCGCTCCACCTCGTCGGCGGGCATGGGTGGAAATCCGCCGACGTGCACGCGCGCATCGCCGCCCTCGCCGCGCGCGGGATGCCAGTCGAGTATCGGGGTTACTTGGACGACCGAGCGCTGCGCGATGCCTACCGCACCGCCTTTGCCCTGCTGCAACCCAGCTGGCACGAGGGCTTCGGCCTGCCGGTGCTGGAGGCCTTCAGCCAAGGCCTGCCCGTCGTCGCGTCCGACGCCGCCAGCCTGCCCGAAGTCGCCGGCGGCGCCGCCATGCTGTGTCCCCCGGAAAACCCACCCGCCTGGGCGCAGGCGATGCTCAAACTCGACGCCGATCCCGCCCTCCACCAGGAACGCGCCACCGCCGGCCTGAAGCGTGCCGCCGCCTACAGTTGGACCCAAACCGCGCAAACCATCCTCGACCTCATCACCGCGCTCCCGCGCGCCTGACACTTTTTCGTGTATTTAGTGTGTTTCGTGGTTTCTAAATCACTTCCTTCTACCGCCTCGTGAACATCCTCTTCGTCAACTACGGCGATTGCACGTCGAACAGCCTCAACCACATCGGAGCCTTCGCCAACGAGCTCACGCGGTTGGGGCATGCCTGCGTGGTCGCGGTGCCGGAGAAACCGGAAACGGTCGCCGTGCTCGATGCGCCGCTTTTCCCGGTGCGTTTGTTTGCTCAACTGCTGGAGGACGCCCCGCACTTTCCCAACCGACATGCGGCCGACGTCGTGCACGCTTGGACTCCGCGCGAAAACGTGCGCGACTTCACCATGCGTTACCTGGCGCATCATCCGGCGGCCCGCCTCTTCATCCATCTCGAGGACAACGAGGATCACCTTACGGCGGCCTTTGCGCGCACGCCGATCGCCGATCTCGCCGAACTGCCAGACCCAGAGCTCGCCGCCAAACTCGCGCCCAACCTGTCGCACCCGGTCCGCTCGCGCCACTTTCTGCGCCTCGCTCATGGGGTGACCTGCATCACGGAACGGCTCACCGAGTTCGTGCCCGCCGGCACGTCGCACCATCTGCTCCTGCCAGGCCTGCGCGCCGCCCCCGAGCCAACCGCCGCGGAGGTCGCCGCCGAACGCGCCGCCTTGCAGCACACCCCGGATGAGAAGCTCATCGTCTACACCGGCAGCGTCACCTTCGCCAACCTCGCCGACATTCGCTGCCTCACGCTAGCCGTGCGTCAGCTCAACGAAGCCGGCCAAGCCACGCGCCTGGTGCGCACCGGCATCACCCCAGCCGAATACGAGGAAACCCTGCACGATCTCGGCGGCGACCACGTGACCACCCTCGGTTTCGTGACCAAGTCGCGCCTGCCGTGTCTGCTCGCCGCCGCCGACGCGCTCGTCCAGCCCGGTGCCGCCGACGACTTCAACGCCTACCGCCTGCCGTCCAAGATTCCTGAATACCTGTGGGCAGGTCGCCCCCTCGCCATCCCGGCCACCAACATCGGCGCCCAACTCAAGGACGGCGCAGACGCCCTGCTGCTGGCCGACTCCAGCCCCGACGCGATCGTGACCGCCTGCCAGCGCATTTTTAGCGACCACGACCTCGCGGATAAACTCGGCCAAAACGCCGCCGCGTTTGCCCGCCGTCATTTTGAGCTCAGTGCCAATACCGCCGGACTCCTGAAGTTCTACGAGCAGCACAGCAAATCCGGCGGTATCTTCCGCGACGGCACCGCCACCACCCACGAAACCGCCGTCCTGATCGACCGCGCCGATCCGGAGCTTGGTCGCCGCGTCCGGGCCCTGGCGACCGAAGCAGACGCGCTGCGTGATGCCCTCGCGGCGGCCCGCGCCGAAGCGCATCGCCACGCCGCCAATGCGCGTTACACCGCGTCGCAACTGGCCGCGCAGAAACACGTCGCCGAAAACCTCCGCGCCGACCTCGAGCGCGAACGCGCCGACCTCAGCGCCCTCATCCGCCGTCAACAGGAGGACGCCGCCGCCCTGCGCGAAGTTCGCGAACTCCTGGCGCACAACGAACGCGTGCAGCGCGATACGGTTCGCCAGCTCGAGGGCCGCGTCCAACGGATCACCGAATCCGGCTCCTGGGTCTTCACCGCGCCGTTCCGTGCGCTCCGCCGCAGCCTGCTTGATCCGTTGCTGAAGAGGGAGGCCGCCCATACCGACACTCCGGGGGCATCGACGACGCCTACAGCAGAAGAAACGTCCGTCAACGGCCACATGCCGATCGATCCCGGCTTGCCGTATTGCCTCGACGAGCCGGCCGACTGGGCAGCGATCCCGGCGCGCGGGCTCATGCGCGGTTGGGTCGTCGCGGCCGACCAGCAGGAGATCGTGCAAATGCGCATCAAGGCCGGCGAAGCCACCTTCGCGGTCGACCTCGGCGTGCCTCGTCCCGATGTGGCGGGTCTGCATCCCGGGCACCCTTTCGCCGAACACGCGGGGTTCACCGCCGACTACGAACTGCCCGCCGGTTGGGAAGGCGAAACGGTGTTCGAAGCGCTCACGGCCGATGGCCAATGGCGCCGCTTCGCCGCCCGCGCCACGCGGGTGATGAGCGACGATCCGGCCAACCTGCGCCGCGACTACCGCTCGTGGGTGCAGCGCTACGACACGCTCAAGCTCGCCGACGTCATCAACCACCGTGCGCGCATCGAGGCGCTGCCCGTCACCGCGCGCCCCCTGATTTCGATTCTGGTCCCGGTTTACAATACGCCCAAGCCGTGGCTCGTCCGCGCCATCGAAAGCGTGCGTGACCAGATCTATCCGAACTGGGAACTGTGTCTGGCCGACGACGCCAGCACCGCGCCACACGTGGCGGAAATCCTGCGCGACTACGCCCAACGCGACGCGCGCATCAAGGTCGTCACCCGCGAAACCAACGGCCACATCTCCGCCGCCTCGAACTCCGCGCTTGAGCTCGCGACCGGCGACTTCTGCGCCCTGCTCGATCATGACGACGAGCTGCCGCAACATGCGCTCGCCGAGATCGTTTACGCCCTCGCAGCCGATCCGGAGCTCGAGTTCATCTACACCGACGAAGACAAGATCGACGAGAGCGGCCACCGCAGTGACCCGTATTTCAAACCCGATTGGAATCCGGACCTGCTGCTCGGCCAAAACTACACCTGTCACTTCTCCGTTTTCCGCACCCAACGCCTCCGCGCCATCGGCGGGTTCCGCGAGGGCCTCGAGGGCAGCCAGGATTGGGACCTCACCCTGCGCGCGACCGCCGACCTCGATCCGACCAGGATCCGCCACATCGCCAAGGTGCTTTACCACTGGCGCGCGATCCCCGGCTCGACCGCGTTCGTGATCGACGAGAAAGCCGACTACCCCTTCCTCGCGGCCCAGCGCGCGCTCACCGACCATCTCGCCGCGACCAACGTATCCGCGGAATTGTTGCCGGTGGAGGGTCGCCACTGGCGGATCAAATATCCGCTGCCCGCCACCCCGCCCAAGGTCAGTCTCATCATCCCGACGCACAACGGTTACGAGCTGCTCAAGACCTGCCTCGATTCCCTCCGCGGCCGCACCGACTACCCGGATCTCGAGATCATCGTCGTGAACCACGAGTCCGACGACCCCACCATCCTGAAATACTTCACGACCCTCGCCGCCGAAGGCGTGCGCATCATCGACTACCCGGGGCCGTTCAACTTCTCCGCCATCAACAACCACGCGGCGCAGCACGCCCGCGGCAGCGTGCTGGGATTTCTCAACAACGACCTCGAGGTCATCGACGCCGACTGGCTCAAGGAAATGGTCGCGCAGGTCAATCGCCCGGAGATCGGCGCGGTCGGCGCCATGCTGTATTATCCCGATGACACGGTGCAGCACGCCGGCGTCATCCTCGGCATCGGCGGCCTCAACGGCTCCACCTCCGTCGCCGGTCACGCGTTCAAGGGTTACCGTCGCGGCGAGGAGGGCCAGCGCAACCGCCTGCGCCTCGTGCAAAACTACTCCGCCGTCACCGCCGCCTGTTTGGTCATTCGCCGCGAGGTGTTCGAGGACGTCGGCGGTTTCGATGAGCGCAAACTCGCCGTCGCCTTCAACGACATCGACTTTTGCCTGCGCGTGCGCGCCGCCGGCTACCGCAACCTGTGGACGCCCTTCGCCGAGCTCTATCATCACGAATCGGCCAGCCGTGGCATCGAGGACAATCCGGAGAAGCTTGAGCGCTTTGCCGCCGAAATCGCGACCATGCGCCAACGTTGGGCGCGTGAACTGGACCGCGATCCGGCCTACAACCCGAATCTGACAGGCCTCTACGAGGACTTCACCCTCGCCACGCCCCCGCGCGCCTGACCGGCGCCGCTTCGCTCCCCTCCATGGCTCGACTCGAAACCATCCGGCGCTGGGTGATTTGGACCGGACTCGTGCTGCTCGTGATCGGCGCGAAGCTGTGGGTGATCGACTACGCCGGCAGCAGCGTGCCGCGCTGGGACCAAATCGACGGTGAGGGTGAATTTGTGCTGCGCCCTTGGCTGAACGGCGAGCTGCAGGCGACCGACTTGTGGAAGGCGCACAACGAGCACCGCATCGTGTTCACCAAACTCGAGGCGCTCGCGCTGGTGAAGCTCAACGGCCAATGGGACGCCTACGTGCAGATGTTTGCCAACGCCGTGCTGCACGCGCTGCTGCTGCCCGTCTTGCTCATGTGGATACACCGGCGGGTCCGGGGTTGGAGTTTCGGCGCGCTCGCGGTGGTGATCACCTCGACCTGGCTCCTGCCGCTGACGTGGGAGAACACACTGCAAGGCTTCCAGTCCCAATTCTACATCCTCATCTGGCTGAGCTTTCTGCAACTGCACTGGGTGCTCGGCGCCGACCGCTGTGACTGGCGCTGGTGGGCCGGGCAAGCGTGCGGCCTGCTGGTGCTCGGCGCGATGGGATCGGGTCTGCTGTCCTCGGCGGCCGTGCTCACCATCGTCGTCGCCGAAATGATTCGCACTCGCGAATTCACCCGCTTCCGCCTCACCACGGCCGCCGTATCCCTCGTTTGGCTCGTGCTCGGCTGGCTCAGCCGCACCCCTTTTCCCGGCCACGATCCGCTCCGCGTGAAGTCCCTCGGCGAAGCGGCCGACGGACTCAGCCAAACCCTCAGCTGGCCGCTGCAAGCCTGGGCGCCGTGGTCGCTGGTCGCGGCCCTGCCACTGGCGACCTTGGCGTTCTGTTGGTGGCGCAAACCGCGCCGCGACGGCTTCGAACGCAGCTTCCTTGGCCTCGGCGTGTGGTTTGCCCTCATCGCCATCGCGACCGTCTGGCTGCGCTACCACGGCGCACTCCTTTCCTCGCGCTACCTGGACCAGTTTATCATCGGCCTCAGTCTGCAAGGCGTCGCGCTCACCCTGCTGCCGCTGCCTCGCCTCGTCCGGGGTGGATTGCTCGTCGCATGGGTGACGGCGGTCGCGTTCGCCTTCAGTGCCGACGTTGATCACATCACGGACAAGACCTTGCCGCTCTTCAAACAGCGGGTCGCGCTGCAGGAGGCCAACACCCGCGCCTTTCTCGCCGATCCCCGCCCCGAGCTGCTGCAAGGCAAGGGCCCCCATGACTTGCCCCATCCGTCGGGCGACGTGCTCTGGCTGCGTTGGCAGTATCCGGAAATTCGTGACATCCTGCCGGCGGCGGTGCGGCCGCCCATTGCCATCCCGGCGGTCGATTCCGCGCTGCTGACCGGCCTGCCCCCCGCCCCTTACCCGGTGATCGCAGCCTCACCGACCGGCACCCAGCAGGAACCCTGGATCTGGCGCAGCGAGCGGCAGTCCGCCGATACCCTGCCCATCCTCCGCTTCCGTTTCAGTGGCGAACTGGGCGATCCCCGCGCCGCCCTGGGCCTGCGGGTCGTCAGCGACGCCTGGGCGGTCGAGGTGCGGCCTGACGGGCCCGCGCCCAACCGGTGGAAAACGATCAACGTGATCCGTCCGCCGGGCGAATGGTGGATCGAGGTCAGCGATCGCGACAGCGCCGCCAACGTGGCGCTGACCGCGCCGGTGGCGATGGGGTGGTTCTCGTGGTCGACCGAGAAGGCGATCAAATACCACTGGTGGTGGATGGGCGTGGGCCTTGCGCTCTTGTTGGCCGGCTTGCTCGGCACCATCCCCGCCCGCGTCACCCAAAACCGCGCCACGGAATGAAGTCGGCCGGCAACGCCCGATGGTGGGACCGCTTGTTCCTGCTCGGCCTGGTGCTGGTGGTATTGGGAGCGAAGTTGACGCTGATCGATCGCGCCGGCAGCAGCTTGCCCATCATTGACCAGATCGACGCCGAGGGCGAGGTCGTGCTCCGGCCATGGCTCGAGGGTCAGCTCTCGTGGCGAAATTTCTGGCATCCGCACAACGAACACCGGGTGGTGCTCACCAAACTGCTCGCGCTCGGTCTGGTGAAACTCAACGGACAGTGGGACGCCTACCTCGAACAGGTGGTCGGCGCCGTCATGCATGCCGTGTTGCTGCCCTGGTTGCTCTGTCTGCTGCGGCCCCTGCTCCCGGATCGGCGCGCCTGGTGGTGGCTGGCCGCCGTGATGACGCTGCTCTGGTCGCTGCCTTTGAATTGGGAGAACACCCTCATCGGCTTTCAAAATCAGTTCTACTTCGTGCTTTGGCTGGCGGTGCTGCAACTGCAGGGCGTGCTGGGCGCCTCCACCTTCTCCTGGCGCTGGGTGGGGGGCAATTTGTGCGGATTGCTGGCGCTCGGAGCGATGTCCTCCGGCTCGGTCGCCTCCGCTGCGGTCGCAGTCGTGATGATGATCGACATCCTGCGCGCGCGCCGTTTCGCGGCCTTCCCCGTGGTCACCCTGCTGGTTTCGCTGCTCTGGGTCGGACTCGGGTCGTGGTGGCGTTTTCACTTCGCCGGCCATGACGCGCTCATGGCGCAATCGGCCGGGCAATTCTTGAACCAAGCCTCACACCTGCTCGCCTGGCCCTACCCGCTCACGGTGCTCGGGCTGGCGTGGTGGCTCGTGACCGTGCCGCTCGCCGTCCTGAAATTCCTGCGGCAAGACCAACTCAACGGCACCGAACGCGTCTTCCTTGGCCTGGCGGCTTGGACCACCCTCATCGCGATCGCCACGGCCTACTTCCGCGCCAACGGCGATGTCTGGGCTTCGCGTTATGTCGATCAACTCAACCTCGTCCTCGTCCTGCAAGCCGTCGCCCTCACGACGATGCGCGCACCACGCTGGCGCTGGACGCTGATCGGCGTATGGTCCGCGGCCTCGGCCTTTCTCCTGATCGGGGCCACGCGGACGATCTGGCGCGAGGAGCTGGCGCAACGTGGGGAGCTCATGCGCCAACAGGAAGCGCACGTGCGGACGTTCCTCGCGACCGACGACCCGACCGTTTTGCGCCAAGCCCCGCCCGCCGAGCTTCCCTTGCAATGGCCCGAGGTCATCATTGATCGCTGGTCGCATCGCTCCATCCAACAGATCATGCCCGCCGCGGTGCGCCGCACCGTGCCGATTGCGCCGGCGCCATCGACCGACGTCAGCGACCTGTCCCCTTCCCCCTATCCGGTCATCGTGCGCACACCGACCGCGGACCAGCGCGAAACGTGGCGCTGGCAAAGCAGGCCCCAAACCGACACCACCCTGCCCGTGCTGCGCTTCCGCTTTTGGGGTGAACTCGGCGCCGACAGTGCCCCCCTGCGCTTTCGCGTCGTCAGTGACGCTGGCAACGTCGAAGTCACGCCGGACCAGCCTTCGCGGGATCGCTGGAAAACCATCAATGTCATTCGCCCAGCCGGCACGTGGTGGCTCGAGGTCAGCGACTCCGACGATCAGGCGTTCTTCGCGCTCACGGCCCCGGTCGAACTCGGCTGGTGGTCCTGGGCGAGCGAAAAACTCATCAAACACCACACTTGGTTCCTCACCGGAGGGGTCGGATTCGTGCTCCTCTCGCTCGCGCTGCTCCGCCCCCACCGGAACGAGCCAAGTCTTGCTACGCCCTAGCTGGGCTGCTGTTTTGCGAACCCTTCGCCGACCATGGGAACTCCCCGCCGATTTGCCCCGTATCTCCTGCTGCCAGCCGTCGCGCTGACGCTTTCCGCCGCTCCAACCCAATCCGTCATCATCGACCTGAATGGCGACGGCGTAAACGACCTCTGGACGCTCTACCACGACGCGGCCCACTTGCCGCCCGATCTCGATGACGATGGTGACGGCGTCGACAACCTGACCGAAAGCCGGCAGTGGTCCGACCCACGCGACCCAGCCGATGCGGTCGCCCACGCCGAACGCCTGCTCGATGGCGATCGCGACGGTCTGAGCGACTTTGAGGAAGGCCTGCTCGGTTTCGACCCCGCGCGCCCGGCGTCCGACGCCACCTTCGCCGGCGGCGATGCGGCCCATGCCGTCGCACTGCTTTCGCAATCGAAATCGTTCCACTTCGCTGGGCGCGATGTTTCCGGCACGGCTCCGACGCCCATCGCCGCCGCCCGTTTCCTGATGCAGGCCACCCACGGTGCCGACATGGCCGAAGTCGACGAAGTCACGGACCTCGGCTTCGCCCCGTGGATTGACGCGCAGGAAGCGATTCCGCCCAGCAACACGTGGCAGGAAGTCCACGCCGTCATCGCCACCGGCAAACATTTTGACCTCCACCACGCGTGGTGGCGCGCGCAACTCACCGCCCCTGACCGCCTGCGCCAGCGCCTCGCCACCGCCTTGACCGAGATCTACGTCATCTCGGAGCAGTCGATCAACTTCGCCCCGTGGGAGATGATGCAATACTACGACAACCTCGGCGGTTTCGCGCTCGGGAGTTGGCGCGAAATGATCGAGCACATTTCGCTCGATCCGCTGATGGGGTATTACCTCAGCCACCTGCGTAACCAGAAGGCTGATCCCGGGCTCGATCGGTATCCGGACGAAAACTACGCCCGCGAAATCATGCAGCTCTTCAGCATTGGCCTCTGGGAGCTCAACGAGGACGGCAGCCATCAACTCGACGACGCGGGCAACGAGATTCCCACTTACGACAACACCGACATCACCGCCTTCGCCCGCGTCTTCACCGGGCTGAGCTACGGCGGTGACCTCGCGGACAACACCAAACCCGCCGACTTCTTCGACGCGCCGATGGACCATGGTTCACCGATGAAGATGTGGGCCGAGCAACACGACGAGGACGAGAAAGTGTTGCTCAACGGCGTGGTGCTCCCCGCTTTCGCTGACGACCCCGGCCGCACCGCCATGGACGACATCGAGGACGCGCTCGATTGCCTTTTCCAACACCCCAACGTCGGCCCCTTCGTCGGCCGTCTGTTGATTCAACGGCTCGTGACCTCCAACCCATCTCCCGGCTACATTCGCCGTGTGGCGCAGGCTTTCGCTGACAACGGCGCCGGTGTGCGGGGTGATATGGCTGCCGTCGTGCGGAGTATTCTGCTCGACCCTGAAGCCCGCAACGCCGGCGCCTCCGTCGACCGCGAAATCGCCGGCCGCCTCCGCGAGCCCTACCTGCGCTACGTGCGTCTCGCCAAAACCTTCGGCGCCCGTTCCGCGGACGGCAGCTTCAAGGTCAATGACCACCAGACCCTCGTCGACATCAGTCAGATCTTCTACAACTCGCCGAGCGTCTTTAACTTCTTCCTGCCCGACTATCGTCCCGCGGGCGCGCTGGCCCGCCGCGACCTCGACGCGCCGGAGTTCCAGATTCTCACCTCCACCACCGCGATCACCACGCTGAACCTCTACCAGCGCATGATCGAGCACGGCTTTGGCGACGATCCCGACGGGCCGGCCACGCTGCGCCTCGACCTGAGCGCAGAGATCGCGCTGGCCGATGACACCGAAGCGCTGCTGCAACAGCTCAACCTCAAGATGGCCGCCGGCGCGCTCAGCGACGCCACGCTCGACATCCTGCGCACCGCCGCCACGGAACTCCCTGCCGACACCTCGGCACGCGACCGGGTGGTCGCCCTCATGCGTCTGATTGTCGTATCCCCCGATTTCGCCGTCGCCCCGTAGCCCGTCAATTCGACCGCGCCATGTCTTCCCCCGCATCCTCTCCCCGCACCTCCCGCCGACAGTTCCTGCGCCAAGCGAGCTGCGCCGCCGTTGGTTCGACCTCGCTGTATTCGGTGTTGCTCAACCTGGCCACCGCCGGTCGCGCGTCCGCCGAAACCTTGTCTCCGTTTGGTGACTACAAGGCCCTTGTCTGCCTCTTCCTCGATGGCGGTAACGACTCCTTCAACATGCTGACGCCGGGCGAACCCGAGGAGTTTCAGCGTTACGCCGCCGCCCGCGCCAACCTCTCCCTCGCCCAGCCGGACGTCTTGCCGATCACCGGACCGCAGGGTCGGCGCTTCGCCCTCCACCCCGGCATGGCGGAAGTCCGCGACCTCTACGACGCCGGCCACCTGTCCTTTGTCGCCAACGTAGGCACCCTGGTCGAGCCGACCACCCTCGACCAAATCAACGCCTACACGGCCAAGCTCCCGCTCGGTCTTTACTCGCACTCCGACCAGTCGATGCACTGGCAGACCTCGACGCCCGACAAACGCGGCAGCGTCGGCTGGGGCGGACGTATGGCGGAGATCCTTCAGTCGGTGAACGAGCGCAACGAGATTTCGATGAACATCTCCCTGTCCGGCACCAGTGTCTTCCAGTCGGGCGAGAATCTCATCCCCTACGCGATCACCCCGCATGGTTCACCGCTGCTCGCCGGCTACGACGACGCCACGCAGCCCTTCTTCCGCAAAGCCGTCGACAGCATGCTGGAGCAGAACTACCAGAACCTGCTCAAACAGACCTACGCGCGGCTCACCCGCAACGCCATCGACTCCTCGGCGGTCTTTCTCGATGCCTGGAACAAAGCCAAACGCGTCGCCACCCGCTTCCCCAACACTGACCTCGGCCGCCGTCTGCGCGGCACCGCCCAAGCCATGGCCACCCGCGACCTGCTCGGGATGCGCCGCCAGGTTTACTTCGTGCGCTACGGCGGCTGGGACCACCACGACGAGGTGCTCGCCACCCAGGCCGGCATGCTCACAACCCTCTCTCAAGCCGTGGGTTCCTTTTGGACGGCGCTGGGCGAACTCGGCCTGCAGGACGACGTGCTGCTCTTCACCGCCTCCGATTTCGGCCGCACCCTCTCCAGCAACGGCGAGGGCTCCGACCACGGTTGGGGCGGCAACCAATTTGTGCTCGGCGGCGGACACCGCGGCGGCCGGATCTATGGCGACTACCCCGAGGATCTCTCGATCGGCAACAACCTCGACACGGGCCGCGGCCGCCTGATTCCGACGACCTCCGTGGACAGCTATTTTGCGGAACTCGCGCTCTGGCTCGGCGTCTCGCCGGGGGACCTGCCCGCCGTGCTGCCCAATATCGAGCGCTTCTACGACCCCGCCAGCACCAGCGCTCCGCTGGGCATGTGGGCCTGAACCGGCCCGTCGGTCGCAGACGGCGCACTCTGAGCCTTGCCAGCCGGCACTCGCCCGTGTTTCGGTGCCGGTTTCACGTCTTTGTCCATGGCTAAATCGATCCTCGTCACCGGCTCTTCCGGCCTCATCGGCTCCGAAGTCTGCACCTACTTCTCCCGCGAACTGGGCTACACCGTCCACGGCGTCGACAACAACCAGCGCGCCGTCTTCTTCGGCCCGCAGGGTGACACCCGTTGGAACCAGCAACGTCTGGCCGAGGGCCTGCCCGGCTTCGAGCACCACGAGGTCGACATCCGCGACCGCCAGGGCGTGCTCGACCTGCTGAAAAAGGTGCAGCCCGACGTCATCGTGCACACCGCCGCCCAGCCCTCGCACGACCGCGCCGCCGCCATTCCCTTCGACGATTTCGACACCAACGCCGTCGGCACACTCAACATGCTGGAGGCCGCCCGCCAAGCCTGCCCGGAGTCGCCCTTCGTGCACATGAGCACCAACAAGGTCTACGGCGACGCCCCGAACCGCATCGAACTCGCCGAGCTCGAGACCCGTTGGGACTATGCCGATCCCGCCTACGAGCACGGCATCGCCGAAACCTTTTCCATCGACCAGTCCAAGCACTCGCTCTTCGGCGCCTCCAAGGTCGCGGCCGACGTCATGGTGCAGGAATACGGCCGCTACTTCGGCCTGCCCACCTGCTGCCTGCGCGGCGGTTGCCTCACCGGCCCCAACCACAGTGGGGTCGAGCTCCACGGCTTCCTCTCCTACCTGGTGAAGTGCAACCTCGAGGGCCGCGAGTATCGCGTTTTTGGCTACAAGGGCAAACAGGTGCGCGACAACATCCACTCGCTCGATGTGGCCCGCTTTATGGCCGCCTTTGTTGAAGCCCCGCGCGCCGGTGAGGTTTACAACCTCGGCGGCGGCAAGGCCAACAGCTGTTCCATCCTCGAGGCCTTCAAGATCGCGGAGTCCTTCTCGAGCCAGGCGCAAAAATACACCTACGTCGACGAGAACCGCATCGGCGACCACATCTGCTACTACTCGGATCTGCGCAAGATGCGGGAACACTATCCGAATTGGGATATCTCAGTTTCGCTGGAGGAAACGATCCGCCAGATTGTCGAAGCTTGGCGGACACGTTCCGTGAAATAAAACCCCTCTTACGCGCGTTCTATTTGGTAGCCCATGAAATCAATCCTCAAGCGGCTGCCAGCCGCGCTATTCCTCCTTTCCGTCGGCCTGCTTGCCAGTGCGCCGACGGTTCACGCCATTTCGGTCCTGCCGCCGAGCTTTGAAGGCTTGGTCGAGAAGTCCGACACCATCGTGCAAGGCACCGTGGTCGATCGGGAAAGTCGCTGGGTGACCAACGCCGCGGGCAACCGGGTCATCAAAACCTATTACACCGTGAGAGTGACGGAGACAGCCAAGGGCATCGCTGCGCACCAGGTCACCCTCGAGTTCCTCGGCGGAACCGTCGGTGACGAAACCCTGGAGGTCGGCGGCATGCCCACCTTTCGCAAAGGGGAGCGAGCTTGGTTCTTCATCAAAAGCAATGGCCGCGTTTTCTGCCCCCTCGCCTACGCCCATCATGGCGCCTATCTGGTTCGAACCGACCCGGTCGATGGCAGCCAGCGTTTGGTGCGCTTGAACGGCTCGCCGCTCGCCAGTGTCGACGCGATCAAACCTGAGACCACTGGAGCGCAGCGCAGGGTCGAACTCCATCAGGCCCTGACCTCGCAGGCGTTCTCCAGCGCGATCTCCCGCGAACTCCTGCGTCAACAAAACCGTCAGGAGGCCGACCGATGACCCGCCGCTTGCTCATCCCGGTGCTCGCCTTCGCAACGCCGCTCTTCGCCTGGGTTTATCGGGGAGCCAGCTGGCCATCGGGCGAAGTCCCCTTGGTCTTGCATGCCGATTCCGCCGGAGCGCCAACCATCACATCCGCCTTGCTGGATGGTTCCACCAGTTGGAATGCCATTCTGCGTGAGTCCATGGCAGAGTGGAACGAACACATGGATCGGACGCAGCTCGTCGAAGCTGAATCCAACGAGCCGCACGCCCGGGCCAACGGGCTGAATGAGATCTTTTTCTCCGATAGCGTGTATGGCGAAGATTGGGGTGAGTTTGCCATCGGGGTCACCCTCTCCTTCAGGAACTCGGCCCGGCCTTTCGAATACTTCGAAGGCGACATCATCTTCAAATCAACCGGCGTGGTCTGGAATTCCTACCGCGGCAACGATCGCGTTTTCTCCAACGACCTTCGCCGGGTCGCGACACACGAGCTTGGTCACCTCATCGGCCTCGACCATCCCGATGAGGACGTGCCCGCCCAGACCGTCGACGCCATCATGAACTCGACCGTTTCGGACACCGACCTGTTGACGGCGGACGACATCGAAGGCGCGGCCACCATCTACGCGATTGGTTCGGCAGTTCCCGTTTTCACCCTGCCGCTCCAAGACCAGACGGTGGACGTCGGCGACATCACAACGTTCCGCTTCGAGGTCGACGGTGAGCCCCCGCCCGCGGAGGGCGGTGACATCAATCTGTCCTACTACTGGTTCTACCCAGAATTGTTGGCGGACAACTTCCTCTTCACGATGCAGGATCCCGAGCTCTTCATCGGCGCCGCTCAACCCTACGACGCCGGGACTTACTCGGTGTTGGTGGCCACCACCTTCGCCTCCCTGGTTTCCGAGGCCGAGCTGACCGTGAATCCCGTCACCACCTCGCCGGATACCACCATGGCCAACATTTCCACCCGAGCCTATGCCGGGACCGGTGCTCAGACCTTGCAGGTGGGCTTTGTGGTCAGTGGCACCGGCACCAAGCGCGTGCTCATCCGTGCCGTCGGCCCGACGCTCGGCACCGCTCCCTACAACCTGCCCGGCGTGCACGCCGACCCCAGCCTCACGCTCATTCGCCGGGACGGTCCCGGCGGCACCATTGCCACGAATGACGACTGGGGAACGGGCAACACCGCCACGCCGGCTGAAATCCGCGACGCCAGCAGCCAAGCTGGCGCTTTCGCCATCCCCGATGGCTCCAAGGATGCCGTGCTCCTGCTCGACCTCGAGCCCGGCGTTTACAGCGCCTTGGTCGAAGGAACCGCCGCCGACGAAGGCCTGGTCATCGTCGAGGCCTACGATGTCGACGAGGGCGCCAGCACCAGCGAACTCGCCAACCTCTCCACCCGCGGGTTCGTCGGCACGGGCTTCAACATCATGATCGCCGGCCTGGTGGTCGACGGCCCGGGGCCACGCACCTACCTCATCCGCGCCATCGGCGACACGCTGCAGGACTACGGCGTGGAGGGCTACCTCGACGACACGCTGCTCAAGGTCTTCAACAGCTCGGGCGAGATCATCCGCATCAAGGACGACTGGGACGACCCCATCGCCCATCAACCCATGCTGGTCGACGCGATGGCCAAGGTCGGCGCGTTCCCCATTCCGCATGACACTTCCGAAGGCGGCATCAACTACCGTCAGGAATCGATCACGCTGCTCACGCTCGACCCCGGCAGCTACTCCCTGCACGTCACGGGGTTTGACGACCTGCAGGGCGTTGCGCTCATTGAAATTTACGACTATCCCGACGATTGAGCGTAGCATTCTGTCGCGCTCGCACGTCTTACCCGGTATGCCCGCCTTCCGTTCCACTGTTCTCCTTCTGGCCTGCACCCTCACGGTGGGTGCATTGTGCGGGCAAACCCCGCCGAAACAGTCGCCCTTCGACGCGCGCAAGGGCGGCGCCGCGTCAGCCGCTGCGACCCCCGCGCCGCCCGCCGACGCCATTCTGGAATACAGCGGGAAGATGAAGCTGGGCACCACGACCATGGTGTGCATCACGACCCTCGCCGACAAACGGACCCGCTGGATCAAGGTCGGGGAAAGCAGCGATGGCATCCACGTTCCCGCCGGCCAGACGCCCGACAACAGCGTGCTTGTGCGCCACGCCGGTCGCGAGGTCACCTTGCCCTTCAAACAGCCGTCCTTCGACGCGTCTGCGATCGCTTCGACCTACCAGGTTTCCGCCTATTCGGAAGGTCCCGCTCCCATGGCGGGCGTCGCTCCGACCGTCGCTCTGACCAACGAGGAAAAAGCCACGGAAGCCCGGATGCTCGTCAGCGATCTGCTCGAAATCGGCATGATCCAGCGCAAGGCCTACCAGGAGGCCAAGGCCAAGGAACTCGAGGAAAAGCGCGCTGAAACCGCCGCCGCCCGCGAGGAAGCCGCCGCCCAGCGCGCCGCGCCGCGTTGAAACTGCTCGGAGCGCCCGCCGCCGCTGTGACTTTACGTTCGACCGGACCGCGTTCGGTCGCTCAGCTTGCACGCTTCCCGGCCGCCGCCCCTCGCGGCGCCCTTCCTTTGTCTCTCACTCGCAAGCACTTCGCATGAAGATCCTCATCACCGGAATTTGTGGATTTGTCGGCAGCACCCTCGCCGAGGCCTTCCACGCAGCCGGCGCCGGTCACGAGCTCATCGGCCTCGACAACTTCATCCGCCCGGGCAGCGAAACCAACCGCGATCGCCTCAAGGCGATGGGCATCCAGCTTTTCCACGGCGACATTCGCGCCGCCTCCGATCTCGAGGGGCTGCCGGCGGTCGACTGGGTGATCGACGCCGCCGCCAATCCCTCTGTGCTCGCTGGCGTCGACGGTAAGACCAGCTCCCGCCAACTCGTGGAGCACAACCTTTCCGGCACCATCAACATGCTGGAGTTCTGCAAAGCCCACGGTGCCGGTTTCACCCTGCTTTCGACCAGCCGGGTGTATTCGATTCCGCCCCTCGCTGACCTCAAGGTCGAGATCCACCGCGGTGCCTTCCGCCCCGATCCGACCGCCGCCCTGCCCGTCGGACTCAGCGCCGCCGGTGTCGATGAAACCTTCCCGACCCTCGCGCCGGTTTCCCTCTACGGCGCGACCAAGGTCGCCAGCGAATCCCTCGCCCTCGAATACGGCGCCACCTTCAACTTCCCGGTCTTCATCAACCGCTGCGGCGTCATGGCCGGCGCCGGTCAGTTCGGCCGCCCCGACCAGGGTATCTTTGCCTTTTGGCTCAACAGCCACCTGCGCCGTCGTCCGCTCAAATACATTGGCTTCGATGGCCAGGGCCATCAGGTGCGCGACTGCCTGCATCCGCGCGACCTCGTGCCCCTGCTCGCGAAGCAGTTCGCCGCCGGCACCGCCACGGCCACCGCCGACCGCATCATCAACGTCGCCGGCGGCACGCCTTCGGCCATGTCCCTGCGCCAACTCACCGCTTGGTGCGACGAACGTTTCGGTGCTCACCCCGTCGCGACTCAGGCCGAACCGCGGCCCTTCGACATTCCGTGGATGGTGCTCGATTCCGCCAAAGCCGAACGCATCTGGGGATGGCGGCCCGAGACCTCCACCTTGTCGATCTTGGAAGAGATCGCCGCGCACGCCGACCAACATCCCGATTGGCTCGACGTTTCCGCCCCGTTTTGATTTCGCCCGACCTTGAGCACGCCCGCCAATCCCAGTCTGCCGCCCCTCAGCCTCTTCTCCGTCGTCATCCCGGCGCGCGATGAAGAGGAGTCGCTGCCCGCCACCGTCACCGACATCTACGAAACCTTCACCCGCGAAGGCATCGCCCACGAGATCGTGGTGGTCGACGACGGCAGCTCCGACCGCACTTGGGAGGTCTTGGCCGAACTGAAACAAAAGGTGCCCACGCTGGCGCAGGTGCAAAACCCCGGCCCCCACGGTTTCGGCCGCGCCATCATTTACGGCCTCAACCACAGCCAGGGCGACGCGGTGGTGATCATGATGGCCGACGCGTCCGACTCTCCGGACGATGCCGTCGCCTACTGGCGCATCCTCAACGAAGGTTACGACTGCGCCTTCGGCAGCCGCTTCGTCAAAGGCGGCAAGGTCGTCGACTACCCGCGGGTGAAACTGATGGTCAACCGCTTGGCCAACTTCCTCGTGCGCATAGGGATGCAGCACGGCCTCAACGACACGACCAACGCGTTCAAGGCCTATCGCCGCACCGTGATCGACGGTTGCCGGCCCCTGATCGCCCCACATTTCAACCTGACCGTGGAGATTCCGCTGAAGGCGATCGTGCGTGGATTCTCTTTTAAAGTCGTCCCGATTTCCTGGCAGAACCGCAAATACGGCGTGGCCAAACTGAAGATCAAGGAGATGGGTTCCCGCTACTTTTTCATCTGCGCCTACGTCTGGCTGGAGAAATACTTCAGTCGCGGCGACTATCGCCGGGCGGATGATCGGCACTGAAATCGGGGTTGCGCTACCCGCCGCGCGTCCAAGCCTAGACCGCTTTCCATGATCTACCTACTCGGAGGCTCCGGCTACGTGGGGCAGGCCTATCAGGACCTGCTCACCCGCAAAAACATCCCGTTCAAAAACCTGCGACGGGCCGATGTCGATTACACCGACGTCGCCACGCTGACTGCGGCGCTGCAGGCGGACCGGCCCGAGTTCCTGATCAATGCCGCCGGCTACACCGGCAAACCCAACGTCGACGCCTGCGAAGACGACAAGGCCGAGTGCCTCTTCGGCAACGCCGTCCTGCCGGGTCGTATCGCCGCCGCCTGCACCGCCGCCGGCGTGCCTTGGGGTCACGTTTCCAGCGGATGCATCTTCACCGGCAAACGGGCCGACGGCAGCGGCTTCACCGAGGAGGACGCGCCGAACTTCTGTTTCCGCACCGACAACTGCTCCTTCTACAGCGGCACCAAAGCCCTCGGCGAAGAGGCGCTCGCGGGCGTCGATAACGTCTACATCTGGCGTCTGCGCATCCCCTTCGATCACCGCGACAACCCGCGCAACTACCTCACCAAGCTCATCCGCTACCAGCGCTTGCTGGAGGCGGAGAACTCGATCTCGCATCTCCACGAGTTTGTCGCCGCCACCTTTGCCTGCTGGGAAAAACGCATTCCCTTCGGCACCTACAACGTCACCAACCCCGGCCATATCACGACCCGCCAGGTCGTCGATCTCATCAAGGCTTCGGGCGTCTGCACCAAGGACTTCGAGTTCTTCAGCGACGAGTCCGAGTTCATGGCCAAGGCCGCCCGCACCCCTCGCTCCAACTGCGTGATGGACTCCAGCAAACTCGCCGTCGCCGGCATCACGATGACACCGGTCATCGAATCCATCCGCGACGCCCTCGCCAACTGGGAAACCGCCTCCGCCTAATCTCTTCGCGATGAAAATTCTCGTCACCGGCGGCGCCGGCTTCATCGGCTCCAACCTCGTTCGTCACTTACTTGCTACGCCAGAGCACACCGTGCTCAACGTCGATGCGCTCACCTACGCGGGTAATCCGCACTCTCTGGCGGACCTGACCCAGGAACCACGCTATCGTTTCTCCCAAACCGATATCTGCGACGGTCCGGCCTTGGCGAACCTGTTCGCCGATTTCCAGCCCGATTGGGTGATGCACCTGGCCGCCGAATCCCATGTCGACCGCTCGATTGATGGCCCCGGCGCCTTCATCCAGACCAACGTCGTCGGCACCTTCACGCTGCTGCAGGCCGCGCGCGCGCACTACGAATCCCTGACGGGGGAAGCCCGCGAACGTTTCCGCTTCCTCCACGTTTCCACCGACGAGGTCTATGGTTCGCTCGGCGCCGAGGGTCTCTTCACCGAAACCACCCCCTACGACCCGCACTCGCCCTACTCCGCGTCGAAGGCGGCCTCCGATCACCTCGCCCGCGCGTGGGCCGACACCTACAAGCTGCCGGTGCTCGTCACCAACTGCTCCAACAACTACGGCCCCTACCAGTTCCCGGAAAAACTGATTCCGGTTGTCATCCTGAAAGCGCTGCGCGGCGACCCCATTCCGGTCTACGGCAAAGGCGAAAACATCCGCGACTGGCTGTATGTCGGTGATCACGCCGACGCGCTGCACACCGTCATCGCCCAGGGCGCTATCGGCGAGACCTACAACATCGGCGGCAACAACGAGCGGCGGAACATCGATCTGGTGCGCCTGCTCTGCGACCTGCTCGACGAGCTCAGACCCCGCGCCGACGGCAAAGCCTACGCCGATCAAATCACCTTCGTGACCGATCGCCCGGGCCACGATCTGCGCTACGCCATCGACGCCACCAAGATCAAAACCGAGCTTGGTTGGACCCCCAAGCAGGACCACACCTCCGGCTTCCGCAAGACCGTGCAATGGTATCTCGATAACGAGCCGTGGACCGAACAAATCCTCAGCGGCGCCTACCAACTCGAACGCCTCGGCCAAGCCTGAGCTCCCCACCATGTCACGCAAAGGAATCATTCTCGCCGGCGGATCCGGCACGCGGCTCTACCCGCTCACCATCGCGGTCTCCAAGCAGCTCATGCCGGTCTACGACAAGCCGATGATCTACTATCCGCTGTCGGTGCTCATGCTCTCCGGCATTCGCGAGGTGCTCATCATCTCCACGCCCCAGGACCTGCCGCTGTTCCGCAAACTCCTTGGCGACGGTTCCGCCTTTGGCCTCCAGCTTTCCTACGCCGAGCAGCCGAGCCCCGACGGACTCGCCCAGGCCTTCCTCATCGCCGCCGACTGCGGCTTCCTTTCGGGTGACGAACCCTGCGCGCTCGTGCTCGGCGACAACCTCTTTTACGGCAATGACTTCAAGCGTTGCCTTGAGTCGGCCGCCGCGCGCACCGACGCCTCCACCATCTTCGGCTACCACGTTTCCAACCCGAAGGCCTACGGCGTGGTCGAGTTCGCCGCCGACGGTCGCGTCGTCTCGCTGGAGGAAAAACCTGCGTCCCCAAAATCCAACTACGCCGTTCCCGGGCTTTATTTCTACGACCGTCAGGTCGTCGCCCTGGCGCGTTCGCTCAAGCCCTCCGCCCGCGGCGAACTCGAAATCACCGATCTGAACCGCCTCTACCTCGAGCGCGGTGAACTCCACGTCGAGCTCCTCGGCCGCGGCACCGCGTGGCTCGACACTGGCACGCACGACTCGCTGCTCGAAGCGGCCGAGTTCGTGAAGGTCATCGAATCGCGCCAAGGCCTGAAGATCGCCTGCCTCGAAGAGATTGCCTACGAACAGGGCTGGATCGATGACGCCGAGCTCGACGCCCAGATTGAACGCCTCGGCAAATCGTCCTACGGCGCCTACCTGCGCAACTGGTCGCGTCGCCGCGACTGAGTTTTTCCACCGGCGAACCGTGCCCAAGGTCTCGTTCATCATCCCGCTCTACAATGGTCTGCCACTGACCCAGGCCTGCCTGCGCACCCTGCGCGAGACCCTGCCGAGTGGGCTCGATCACGAGATCATCTTCGTCGACGATTGCAGCACCGATGGCACCCGCGACTGGTTGGCCACCCTGGCCGACGATCCCTCGATTCAGGTCGTCCTCAACGAAACCAACCGCGGCTACGCCGAGACCAACAACAACGGCGCGCGCCTCGCGACGGGCGATTATTTTGCGCTGATCAACAGCGACCTCGAGTTCCTGCCCGGCTGGTTGGAACCCATGATCGCCGCACTCGACCAAGACCCGTCGCTCGCAATCGTCGGCAATGTGCAGCGCCGCGTGATCGACGACACGATCGACCACGCCGGCATCAAGTTTTGCGCCAACGCCAAACTTGAGCACATCCGCGAGCTCCCTTCCGCCGCCAGCATCCGGCGCCAACCCCTGCGGTTCGTGCCCGCTGTCACCGCGGCTTGCTGCCTGGTGCGCCGCGAGGTCTTCATGGCGCCACGCCGCGATGGCATCATTCCAGGGCAACCCGGCTTTCGCGTGTCGTATAAAAACGGCGGCGAAGATGTCGACCTGTGCCTGGAGCAGATCCAGCGCGGCTACCGGGTCGGCGTGCTGCTCAACAGCGTCGTGCGCCACCACGTCAGCGCGTCGCGCGGCACGGCTCGCCCGCACGACGAGGCCAACAGCCGCAACCTCTTCGGTTACTGGCGCGGCCTCATCATCAACCTCTGTGCCAAGGATTGGGCCCGCCAAAAGATCGCCCAATGGCGCGCCGATCGCTCGAGCGTTCCACTCAGCACCCTGTTTGCCGCCCTCGCCTGCCGCACCGGCTTCACCAACCAAACGCCCCGCATCGCCTGGCTCGAGATCGGCAGCGCCATCTTCTACGAGGAGCTGCACTGGCGTCGCACCCTCGGTCTACCGCGCCCGCCGGCTTCGGAAGATGCCGGCGACTACCAGCTCAAGGGCCTGCGCACCGATAGCCTGCAGCACGAAACCCAGGCCCTGCGCGAATGCTTCACCCTGCGACTGCCGCCTGGCACGGTGGAAAAAAACCTCTTCGTGAACGGCTTCGTCCTGCCGCCGACCAAGGGACGACCAGAGACGGAGGGTTCACTCGGCCTGCGCCTCAAGGTCAACGGGCAGGTTGCCGCGACTTACTTCCCCTTACCCGACGGGCACTTCAACGCGGGCGTCGACCGGCCGATGATCGTCACCGACGAACCGGTCGACTTTGAGGTCGAGTTGCTCGGCGCCGATCGCGAAAACCTGCTCGCCTGGCTTGCCCGCGTGACGCGCGCGCTCCCCCTGCCTTCCGGCTGGCGCCAACACCTCGAGGCGCATCGGCCGCAGCTCAAAAACCGCCGCGTGCGCTTCTCGCAGATCCTTGCCGACGACGCCGTCATCTACGACTTCAAGCGCCGTCGTCCGCTGCGCATCAATCGCCGGGAAACCAAAGACTACCCGCTCGGTTTGAACGTCGTCGGTTGGTTCCGCGCCGAGCTCGGCATCGGCGAGAGCGCCCGTTGCATGGCCCGCGCCACGGCGGCCGCCGGTCTCAACCACGCCTTCGTCGACATGAAGCTTCCCTGCCTCAACCGCATGGGCGACGACACCTTCACCGCGCAGTTGCAGAAGACCAATCCCTACCGGGTGAACGTGTTTCACATCGACCCGCCGGTCTCGCGCGACATCGACCATCACCACGGCGAACGCTTCCGCCACGAACGTTACAACGTCGCCTACTGGGCCTGGGAGTTGCCGGAGTTTCCCGACGACTGGGTGGCCGCCTGCGAATTCTACGACGAGATCTGGACGCCGTCCGCTTTCTGTCGCGACGCCATCGCGGCGAAGACGCCCTTGCCCGTGCACGTGATGCCGCACGCCATCGAGTTTGCCGAGCCGGTCGGAGACCAACGCGGCCGCTTCGGACTGCCCACCGATCGCACCACCTTCCTCTTTCTCTACGACCTCAACTCCTATCAGGAGCGCAAAAACCCGCACGCCGTGATCGAGGCCTACCGCCAGGCGTTTCCCGACGAGGCCGGCGTGCATCTGGTGATCAAAACGCAGAATCCCGAGCGCAACCCGGAGACCTACGCCCGTCTGCAGAAGGCGCTCACTGGCCTCACCCACACCACGCTCATCACCGAAACGCTGTCCCGCGAGGATGTGCACAACCTGGAGGCCGCCTGCGATGTGTTCGTCTCGCTGCACCGCTCCGAGGGCTTCGGTCTCGCCGTCGCCGAATGCATGTATCTCGGCAAACCCGTGATCAGCACCGATTGGTCGGCCACCGCCGAATTTGTGGACGACAACAATGGCTGCCCGGTGCCCTTCGATCTCATCGAGCTCACCGAGACCCATGGTCCTTACCAGCAGGGCCAGATCTGGGCCAATCCCCGCGTGGCCGCCGCCGCCGAAGCCATGCGCCGCCTCGCCGCCGACCCGGACTTGCGCGCCCGGCTCGGCGCCAACGCGGCCCGGACCATTCGCGAACGTTTCGCCCCGGCCGTCGTGGGCGGACTCTACGCCAAGCGCCTCGACGCGATGCGCCTTTGGCCCGACTGAGATGAACATCCTTCGCCTGCGCATGGTGTGGGAGCGCCTCGCCAAAGAGGATCCGTATTGGGCCGTGCTCACCGCCCCGGACAAAGCCGGCAACCGGTGGCAGCTGGAGGAGTTTTTCCAAACCGGCCGCGATGAGGTCGACGCCTGCCTCGCCGAAATGGAGCGACACCGGCCGAGCTTCCGGCGCGGCGCCGCCCTCGACTTTGGGTGCGGCGTCGGCCGTCTCAGTCAAGCCCTGGCCCGCAGCTTCGACCACGTCACCGGCATCGACGTGGCCGAAAACATGCTCGAGCTCGCCGAGCGTCACCGCCCTGCGGATACGGCTGAACGGATTCGTTTCGTGCACAACGCCCGCAGCGACTTGCGCGTGTTCTCCGACGACCACTTCGACCTGACCTTCAGCCTCATCACCCTGCAGCACATTCCGCCACCGCTCATCGAAAGCTACCTCGGCGAGTTTGCCCGCATCACCAAACCCGGCGGCTTGATCTATTTCCAACTGCCCTCCTTTGCGCCCAACGCCGCGCCCGAGGTGAAGAAGTGGTCCTGGTATCCACCGACGCTCTACAAGCGACTGAAACGCTGGACCGGTCGCTGGTTTCGTCGCTTCACCGGCATCGGCGACACCATGCACATGAACACGCTGCCCGAGGCCCGCGTGCGCGAGCTGCTGCGCGCCGCCGGGGCCGAGGTCATCAGCGCCCGCCAACAAACCGAACAAGACGGCTGCATCAGCATCATCTACCTCGCCGAGGTGGACCGCTAAACCCGTCGTTTTCACCTTTTCAGTAAAAGACCGCCTGCGCACTCTTGAGGCTATGACCCACCCGTCAGACAGCTCCGATTCGGTAGCCGACGTCGCGTCGCCCGAACAGATCGCAGCGTGGCGGCGGATGGGACCGGCATCGCGTCTGGAAATAGCCGATCGCTTGCTGAGGCAGGTCTACGCCATGCAACGCGCCGCGATTGCCGCGAAGCATCCGGATTGGAATCCGGCACAAGTTCAACGGGCCACTGCTCGCCACTTCCTCCATGCCCGAACTTGAGCTCATTACGCTTTTCGTGCGCCCGCTGGAACGCGCCAAAATCAACTACATGATTTCGGGTTCTCTGGCCTCCATGCACTACGGCGAGCCCCGCCTCACGCTGGACGTCGATTTGGTGGTGCACATGGCAGAGTCCGACCTAAACGACCTCGCCGACGCTTTTCCAGAATCCGACTACTACTTGCCACCGCGCGATGTCTTGGCGGTCGAGCTTCGCCGCCCGTCGCGGGGGCATTTTAACATCATCCACCACGAGACCGGGATGAAGGCGGACTGCTACCCTTCGAGGTCTCACCCTTATTGGGATTGGGCATGGGAGCATCGTCGCTCCACAATTGCCGCGACCGAAGATTCCGCTCCACTGTCGTTCGCTCCGCCCGAATACGTCATCTTGTGGAAACTGGAATTCTACCGGGAAGGCGGCGGCGACAAGCACCTGCGCGATATCCGCAGTATGCTCGCCGTGAGCGCGGAAGACATCGACCGGGCATGGCTCGAAAAAGCCGCCTCAGATCTAGGTCTGTCTGCTTATTGGCAGAAAGTTTCGGCTCGCTGACCGTTTTGCAGCCGACCGGTAGAACGTAGTCGACTCACTGATCGAGCAGCACCTGCCCCTTGACCGAGAAGCGGAGCAGGCGCACCGAGAGCAAGCGTGAGTCGGCCGGATTGGAGCGGGCCGGTTCCTGGTCCGAGGTGATCCACAACTCGTTTTCGCCGGGCTGCAGCACGACGCCCGTCACCCGCCAATCTGACGATTCGCGCGTGAGGTTCTCCTGCCAAAGCACCCGGTCAGCCTGCTTCAATTGCGCGAGGCGTTCGGTGTGGGCCGCCCATTGACCGCGAATCTCCACCACGACCGGATGGCTGTAGGGGTTCTCGACCACGATCGCGGCGTCGCGCTCCGACCAGCGCCACTGCCGGTTGCCGTCACTCTCGGCCCGATGCCACGGACGCGGGAATGAGACGCTGACCTCCCTCCGCGGGGTCTCGTCGCCAAGTTGGCTGCGATTGGTGATGAGAACCGTGTGAATCTCGCGCGTGCGCGGTTCCAGTGAGGTCGGCCCGAAAAACATCGTCAGGTTCCCCAACAGCAGCAGCGCCCACCACTTTCGGCCCCTGGGCAGCAGCAGATTGAAGCCAAACAACAGGGGTAGCAGCACGCGGCTGGACGCCCCGGGGTGTCCCTCCCAAACCGCGATACCGAGCACGAAGGCCAACACCGCAAAAGGCACCGTGAGTCGCCACGCCGCGCTGCTCCAACGCCACCACACGAGCAGGAAGACCGCCTGCACCGTCACGCTGATGTGTGTCGCCAAGCCGCCCGCGAGATATTTCCACGCCACACTCCCGTCGATGACGGCCTTGACCAATTCCGCCCAGCGTTCGCCAAAGGCCACAAACGGCAGCGAGAAATTGCGCACGCCCGCCAGCGACCCGCCGGTGTCGCCAAAACGCCAACGCAGGATCGCAAACCAAATCACAAAGGGCAGCGCGACCAACAGGCCCCGCACCATCGCCATGCCCCAACCGCGCGCCGATTTCCACTGGTCAGGCGCCAGTCCTGCCGCGCCCAACAAGTTGGTCTCTTTCGCCAGTCCGCCCACCGCCAACACCGCCGTCGCCCGCCAGGGGTGCCCCGTTTCGATCCACCGCAGGCCCAGCGCCAGCAACAGCAAACTGGGCGCATCCACCAGCGCCGCGAAGACGCTGAAGAGCACGCCGATCGACAACATGATCCCCAGCCAGCGCACCGCGCGGTCGAAGTCGGTGGGCGGGAACCAGCGCAACATCAGCAACCCGAGCACGAACCAGCAGACGAGGTTCTGCAGCGCGAACACGTTGAGCACCCAGTTGGGCTGCCCCAGCCCGAACACATAGGCCATCCACGGCAGCAGGATGCGACGCGCGCGATACGGCAGGTTGTCGATCGACTTGGCCAACACCGGATCCTGAAGCGCCGGATCGATTGCGATTTGCGCATAATACTGCGCGTCGTAACCGGGCGAACGGAAATGCCGATACACCACCACGTCGCGATCGTTCACCCAATCGATGCCCTGCGGCGGCTCCTCACCGACCCCGATCAGGTAGGTGAACCCAAAGTGCGGCACGTGATACTCGCTGATCTTCGTGACGATCCACCCGGCCGACAGCAGGTAAAGCAACACGAGCCCCGGACGCACGCCCGCCTTGCCGACGGGGTTTTGGATCCATGACCAGACGCGTTGCAACATAGGTGAATTCGGGAAGCCCCCTACGCAGGACGAGTCATCCGCCAGCGTCAACCGCTGTGAACACCAGGCCGCTACGCACTTGGGCCCATGCCTGCCTCCGCAACCTCCGGCGTTGCACCCGGCCATCGCATCCCCCTCAATTCCCGCCGCTTCCGATGCCCACCTTATCGATCGTCATTCCCTGCTACAACGAACGCGACACCGTCGCCTCGCTCATCGCCGCCGTCCGGGCCGCCCCGATCGAGATCGAGACCGAGATCATCATCGTCAACGACTGCTCGACCGACGGGACCGACAAGGTGCTCGACGAGGAAATCGCGCCCCTCGTGTCCAAGGTGATTCACCAACCGGTCAACCAAGGGAAAGGCGCCGCGTTGCGCACCGGCTTCGAGGCCGCCACCGGCGATTTTGTGATCATCCAGGACGCCGACCTCGAATACGATCCGCAGGACTACCCGCGCCTCCTCAAGCCCCTGCTCGACGGCAAGGCCGACGTCGTTTTCGGCTCCCGCTTCATGGGCGGCGAACCCCACCGCGTGCTCTACTACTGGCACTCGCTGGGCAACCAGTTCCTCACCCTCGTCTCCAACATGTTCACCAACCTGAACCTCACCGACATGGAGTGCTGCTATAAGCTCTTCCGCCGGGACATCCTGGACAAGGTGAAGGTCGAGGAGAACCGCTTTGGCGTGGAGCCCGAGCTCACCGCCAAGGTCGCACGTCTCAATTGCCGCATCTATGAGGTCGGCGTGAGCTACGCCGGCCGCACCTACGCCGAGGGCAAGAAGATCGGATGGCGCGACGGTTTCCGCGCCATTTACGCGATCCTCAAATACAATCTCTGGCATCGCTGAGGCGTCGCCGGGCCGCCTCATGCTCCTGCTCGATCTCTCGCACACGAGCCACTCCCGGGCCCGCACCGGAGTGCAGCGCGTCGCCTTGGAGTTGCGCCGGGCCCTCCATAAAACTGCGGCGGTCACCGACATCACCCACGACCCGCACGCGCGCTCATGGCGACCGCTGCAAGCCTGGGAAAGTGCTTCCCTCGCTGCCGCGCCCACGCCCACCGGCAAACGCGGCACCACCTGGCCGCTCTCCGCCCAACTGCGCGGCTGGTGGCAATCACGCGGCCGCACCAACGCCGCGGCCGTCGTCGCCGGCCTGCCCGCCGCCCCTCGGGCCATCCTTTTTCCCGAGATCTTCACCGCTCGGACCGCCGCGGCCCTGCCGGCCCTCTTCGCGGCCACCACCGCGCCCAAAATCGCGGTCTTCCACGACGCCATTCCGCTGCGCCTGCCAGAGTTTTCGCCGCCGTCCACGGTGGGCCGTTTTCCGCGCTACCTCGATGAGCTGCGCGCCTTCGACGGCATTGCCGCCGTTTCGGAGGATTCCCGGCAATCCCTGCTCGACTACTGGGCTTGGTCCGGCGCCGAGCACCAACCGCCGGTGATCGCGTTGCCACTCGGCACCGACCACCTGAAAGTCTCGCCCACCGCCACCTCCTTGGCCGCGCCGAACAAACGTCCGCGCGTGCTCTGCGTGGGCTCACTCGAGGGCCGGAAAAACCACCTCACGCTCCTTCAAGCTGCCGAACAGTTGTGGGCGGCCGGCCATGACTTTGAGCTGGAATTGATCGGCGGTCTGCAACGCGAGACCGGTGCCGCCGCGCACGCCATGCTCCGACGCCTTCAAACCGACGGACGCCCGCTGCATTACCGCGGCTGGCTCAGTGACGCCGAGCTCTCCGCCGCCTACGACCGTTGCGCCTTCACGGTCTATCCGTCTCTCCTCGAGGGATTTGGACTGCCGGTGTGGGAAAGCTTGTTGCACGGCAAACCCTGCGTGTGCTCCGACCGTGGCGCCATCGCCGAGACCGCTCGCGACGGCGGCTGCCTGACCACCGACACCGCGGATCCCGTCGCCTTGGCGCGGGCCATCGTGACGTTCCTGCAATCCCCGTCCCTTCTCGGCGACCTGACCACCGCCGCCCGCGCCCGCCGCCCGCGTCCCTGGGCCTCCTACGCGAGCGAGTTGCTGGCATGGATCGATACGCTGCCGACCTCGCCACAATCACCGTAATTTGACCTTTCCCCACGCCGTTTCGCCCGGCTAGTTTCCTCCCCTTCGCATGGCTCTTACGTTCTTCAAGCGCAGCCCCAAAGCTATCCTCCAACGTGCGCGTGACGATTACGCGACCAAGATGCGCCTGAAATACGCGCCGTATTACTTGGCGATGGAGTCGCAGCAGGGCACTGAAATCCGCCTTAACGGGCGCGACATGATTATGCTCTCGAGCAACGATTATCTGGGGCTCTCCTTCCACCCCAAGGTCATCGAAGCCGGGCAGCAGGCTATGCTGAAATGGGGCACCAGCCCGACGGGCGCTCGCTCCTCCAACGGCTCGCGCCGTTACCATACCGAGCTCGAGGAAAAACTCGCCGCCTTCCTCAACCGCGAGGCCTGCCACATCCACGCCGCGGGTTACCTTTCCTGCCTCACCAGCGTCGCCGCCTTCGGGCAAAAGGGCGACGTGATCCTGGCCGACAAGAACATCCACTCGTGCCTCTGGGACGGTGTGCGTCTCTCGATGGCCACCGTGGAGCGTTTCTCGCACAACAACCCGGAGGATCTGCGCGACGTCATCACCAGCATCGACTCCCGCCGCGCCAAGATGCTCGTCATCGAGGGCGTGTATTCGATGGAGGGACACATCGCCAAGATGCCCGACCTCATCGGTATCGGTGAAGAGTTTGGCTGCTTCAGTGTGGTCGACGACGCCCATGGCTTCGGGGTGCTCGGCGAACAAGGTCGCGGCACGGTCGATCACTTTGGCCTCAACGACCAGGTCGATATCATCTGCGGCAGCATGTCCAAGTCGCTGGCCAGCACCGGCGGCTTCATCGCTGCCTCCAAGGATGTCATCGAGTATCTGCGCACCAATTCCAAGCAGACCATTTTCAGCGCCGCCGTGCCGCCTTCCCAGGCCGCCGTCGCCAGCGCCGCGCTCGACGTGATGCAGAGCGAGCCCGAGCACCACGAACGCCTCTGGCGCAACACCAAGCGCTACACCGACATTCTGCGCTCGCTCGGTCTCGACATGTGGGGCTCCGAAACCCCGGCCGTGCCCATCGTGCTCGGTTCGCGCGAGGCGGTGTATCGTTTCTGGAAGGCCCTGCTCGATAAGGGCGTCTTCACCGTCATGTCCATCGCCCCGGCGGTGCCGCCCGGTAAGGACCTCATCCGCACCGCCATCTCCGCGCTGCACACCGACGATCAGATCGACCGCATTGGCGAGGCCATGGCCTACGCCGTGAAAAAGCTCTGACGGCGCTGTCGGACTCTTGTCCGACAGTCCTACGTCAACACCCGCCGCACTTCCGCGGCGGCGTCCGCCCAAGTCGGCAAGGGTCGCTCCGCCGCGCGATCCGCCAGCGCCCGCCAATGCGTATCGTCGGTCAGCACCCGCTCGAGACCGTCGGCCCAGGCCGCAGCGTTATTCTTCGGCAACACCACACATCCTCCGTCGTTGGTATTCTCCCGCAAGACCGGCAGGTCGGTGCAGACACATGGCAACCCGCGCCAGAGCGCTTCCAGCACCGGTAGTCCGCAACCCTCCGCGATGGTCGGGAACACCACCGCCCTCGCCCGGCCGAGCAAGGCCGCCAGCGTGTCATCCGCTGCCGCTTCATGAAAGCTGATGCCCACGCCGTCCGTCGCGGCCGCTTTGATCCGCTGCGCGATCGGCCCGCCAAAATGGGGGTTCACCCGCCCCACCACGTGCAGCTCAAACGCCACGCCCCGGGCCCGCAGTTGTTCGGCCACCTCGATCAGAAACCCCTGGTTTTTGCGCGGCTCCACGATGCCGACGCAGAGCAACACCGGTGGCGGAACCTCAACCCGTCGCGGCTGACGCGGCGAGCCATCGAAGTCAGCGCCCAGCGGTAGCACCGAGACTTCGGTTTTGGTGTGACGTCCCTGCCAGCGCCAAAACTCGACCAAATCGCGCCGCACCGCCGCAGAGATCGCAAACACGTGTTCGAAGCGCGCCAGCGCCGACATGTAACCGGGATGCCGCGCGACCGAATGCGGCCACGTGACCTGCGGCAGGTGCAGCGGAATCGCATCGGGAAACAACGCCGCCAAACGGCAGGGCGGTTCCGCCAGGAAGGCTTCGAATCCATCCCGCTGCGCGACATCGAAAGTCTCGGTGGTGAAATACCAATCGTCCGGTCGAAACGCCGGCCGGTCCTTGCCCCACACCACGGGCGTAATCGCATCACCCAATTCCTCGCGCAGCCGTCGATTGACCCGCATGAGCCCCGACGCGTGGCGCGCTTTGCCCGACTTGGTGACGTCGAAATAAATCATGGCTGCGGGGACGACGAAGCAACCGCTTCCTCAAAGCAGGCATGCAACACCGCCGCGTTGCGGTGCGCATCAAAATTTTCCTCCGTCCACCGTCGCGCCGCAGTCCGCAGCCGTTCGGTGATTGCGTCATCGGACATGACCTGCCGGAAGGCCGTCAGCCACTCCGCCGGCACGTCCTCGCGACACACAAAACCGGTCTCGCCCGCCGTGATGGCCTCGGTCGTCGCCGCATGCGGTGAGGTCAGCACCACGACCCCGGCCGCCATCGCTTCCGGGATGACATTGGGCAATCCATCCCGATCGCCGCTCGGCGCGACCACGCCGGTGTGCAGCAAACAATCCGCCCAGGCGAGCTGCTCCCACACCGCCGGTTGCGGCAGGTGCCCCGTGAGCTCGACCCGTTCCTCCAACCCGAGCTCGCGGCGCAAGGCCTCCACCCGAGCGCGCTCCGGACCTTCCCCGATGATTCGGGCTTGGAACGCGATGCCGGCGTCCCGCATCGCCGCGTAAATGCGCAGTTGATGATCGAGCCCCTTCTTGGCGACCAGCCGCGCGATGCAGACCAGCCGCAACGCCGAGCGATCGGCGCGCAGCGCTTTGAAATTTGGGAAACGCTCCAGCCCACGACGAATCAAACGCACCTTGTCGGCGGCGTGCCCCCGGGCGACCAAGGACGCCCGCCCCATGCCGGTGGAGGTGTGAATGAAACACGCGTCCACCAGTTTCTCGTCGAGCCACCAGTCGCCGCCGTGTTCGTAGATGTCATACGCATGCGCCGCCGCGCTGAAGCGATGACCGTTGAGCCGGCGCAGAATCCAGGCGCCCGTCGCGGGCGCCCCACCCCACGCGGCATGAATCAGGTCCGGTGGATCGTCGCGAAACTCGCGCTGAAACACCCCGGCGAAACCGGCACCGAGCATGTTTTCCCAGAAGTTGAGCCAGCTCGGCGCGCGGCGGGTCCAGAGTCCGCGCCACAGGATGCCGAACACATCCCAACGCGTCATCGCCACCCACGGGATGATCCAGATGAGCTCCAGCAGGCGCCACATGGAGAAGCGCCGCACCGCGATGCCGTGAAAATCGCCGCCGCCACCAAAAAGTGAATACACCCGCAGATCCAATCCGCGGGCCTGCATGGCCAGCACCTCCCGTTGCAGGAACGTTTCGGTCGACTGCGGAAACGTCGTGAACAGGTAGGCGAGCTTGATCGGCGGCGGCGACGGCACGGGGCGAACTTGGTTGCTCACAAGGAACGGGCCAAGCGCTTAGATGGCGGCACCGCTTTCCAGCGTGCCATCGCCCGCGCCTTCCGGCCAGGCATGGGGCTCGGCGGTCCAGCCCGCCGCCGCTTCGGCCAGCCCCACGAGATCGGCGATGAGCGTGGTCTGGTCATCCGGATAACGCAGCGAGACGAAGTCCCGGCGGTAGTTTTCGTAGGTGGCCGGATTGGCCATCCACTGGTCGATGATCGCGGCGAAATCTTCGGCCGATTCGATTTTGTGCGAGCCGGCGCCGTTGCGGAAAAATTTCCAGGTCAACTTCTCCTGCGGCATGATGCCACCGAAGGCGTTGAAGACGATCGGACAGGCATAGTGCAGCGCCTTTGCGCAGGTGGTGGTGCCGCCACGCGTTACGATCACATCGGAGGCCATCACGAGTTCGTGCATGATGTCGGAGTAGCCTTCCAAGTAGAGCGGCAATTCCGCGTGCGTGGTGCGCCAGTGGGCGAGCTGGTTGTAGCACTCCTGGTTGCGACCGCAGACCACGATGACCTGCAGCTTGTCCGCATGTCGGCGCAGGGCTTCGAGCAGCACGAGGTGGTTGTTGGCGCCATTCGTGCCGGTGGCGAGGAAGACGGTGAAACGATCGGGATGCAGGCGCAGTTGTTTCTGGCGGTAGCGCGCCCGCTGCGTGGCATCCATGTGCTGCCGCGACGCGGCCGGTCGCATGAGGTGACCGCGCACAATGGCGCGCTCGGGCGGGATTCCACACTTCACCGCATAGTCGCGCGCCGTCGGCGTGCGCGAGATGTAGAGGTCGACGCTCGGTTCGATCCAGTTGCGACTGTAGCCCCAGCCCCCGGAGAACTCCCCGCAGTAGGTCGCGCAGCGGACGTTGCCGGCGCCGAGCACCTGGCGGGCAAAGGGGAAATAACCGCGGTTCAGGCAGTCGTGCACACTGAGGATGAGGTGCGGACGATATTGCTCCAGGACATCGCGGTAATAACCGCGACCGAGGGATACGCTGCTGCGATTGAGGAAACTGAGCAGCTCCACAAAGGCATAGAACGCGTTGTGGAACCACGGCATGTTGACCTGGATCCAGTTGTAGAAATTCACCCCGGTGCGGTTCACCATCGAGGACTTCTCCAGCATTTGCTCGATGCGCACATCGACCTGGTGGCGATAGCGGGCGAAACACCACTCGGCGAAAGCCTTCGCCCGGGCATCGTGTCCGCCGCCCGTGCTGGAGGTGAGAACCAGAATACGAAGTTGGGACGCCACGAATTAGCGGGAGGGTGTCCGAGTGGGACGAACCGCCCTGCCCCGACGGGACATGGACGCGAATGCGGAACGGGCGAAGGAAGAACCCGGAGCGGTCAAATTGACTGGGCGTTGCATGGAGGTGTTCAGACCACGCCAAAATCGACGGCGGGCCACGTGGATGAACGTGGCTTATGCGACGCCGGTTTCAATCTTCGATCTTGGCGATCGACTCAGTTGGCCGAGGGCACCGCCCGCATGACGATGGCGACGTTGGCCCCGCCAAATCCGCTGCTGTTGTTGATCACCACCTGTGGCCGCTCGGCCTGGGTTTCGCGCAGAATGTTGAGGTCGGAAACCTCGGGGTCGAGGTGCTCGATGTTGGCCGATCCCGGCATGAATCCTTCGCGCAGCGCCAGCGCGCAGAAGCCCGTTTCCATTGCGCCGGCGAGTGAGAGTCCGTGACCGGTCAGCGCCTTGGTCGAACTGATCGCGGGCCGCGAGCCGGACGGGCCGAATACGGTGCGGATCGCTTTGCCCTCCGAAATGTCGCCGATCGGGGTCGAGGTGGCGTGGGCGTTGATGTAGTCCACCGCCTCCGGACTGACGCCGGAATACTTGAGCGCACGCTGGAGCGCGTTGGCCAGGCCGGTGCCCTCCGGATGAGAAATGGCGACGTTGTGCCCGTCGGAGGCCTGCCCCCAACCGGCGATTTCGCAATACGGCACCACGCCGCGGCGTTGCACCTCTTCCTCGCTTTCAAGGACCAGCACCGTGGCGCCGCCCGTGCCGACGAAGCCGTCGCGGGCCCGATCAAAGGGGCGCGAGGCGGTGTCGGGATCGGCGTTGAGCGACAGCGCCCGCATGCCGGCGAAAGGCAGGATCGTCTCCACGTTTCCGTCTTCCGCGCCGACCACGAACATGCGCTTCTGACGCCCCAGCGAGATCTCGTCAAAGGCGTAGCCCAGCGCGTGGGACGAGGAGGCGCAGGCCGAGGCAAATCCGGTCGATGCCCCCTTGATCTTAAAATGGGCGACGAGATTGAACTGCACCGTGCCGGCGATCGACGCGACGATGCCCAGCGGTGAGCAGCGCATCACCCCCTCGTTGTGCATCTTCTGCACGTAGTAGGTCAGAAAATTCGGCGAGCCCGCCGAGGCGCCGAACAATCCCGTGTCGTCGTTGGAAACGTCTTCCGCGGACAAACCGGCATCCTCGATCGCCTGGGTCATCGCGCAATAGCTGTAGAGCCCATGGGGACCCATGCTGCGCAAGTATTCGCGCCGCACCCGGTAGCGCGCGGGATAGGTCCAATCCTCCGGATCGAGGGAGGCGGTGTCGAAGCCCTTCACCGGCGCGGCGACTTTCACCGGGATGCCGGCCGCGGCGAATGGTGGGTAGAGCTCCACCCCGTGTCGAAGCTCTCGCAGGCTCTGCGAGACCTCTTTCGTGTCGTTGCCGATGCTCGTGATGACACCCAGGCCGGTGAGAAATACTTTCGCCATAATTCGATGCTGATCCACCCGTTTCGAAAAAGGAACGCACTCGGATGATTGGCCGAGGCTGTTCACTTCACCTACACGGGTGAGGAGCCAGCTAAGGTCATGCGCCAACGCGGGTCAACGCGGTGAACCGCCCAAATTCAGCTATTCGGATCGGTAACCCACCGCAGCTGCGGCGTTAATCTTTCCCGGGCCGCTTGCGGGGCGCGGGGACGGTCAAGCGTTGACGGCGGCCGCCACCGGCGGGCGCATGTCGTCGTCGTTCTTGCCCTGCCCGGCCGGTTTGGCCGCGGCCGAAGCCGACTTCTGCTCTGGCACGGCCTTGGAATCGGCGTAGGCGAAGGTGAGCGTGATCTCCTCCGCCATGGCGGCCTTTTCCTGGCCGACGCGAATGGAGCCTTCGAAGGTCGCCAAGGGCATCTTCGTCCGCTTCGGCTTCACGCTCATCGAGAGCAGATCGCCCGGACGACAGATACGGTGGCAACGGACACCTTCGCAGGAGGTGAAGAAAATCTTGGACGGGTCGATCGCCTTGCCTTCATCGGCCCCAGCGCCCTCCAGCAAATAGAGCACGGCAAGCTGTCCGAGCGCCTCAAGCATCAGGGAGGCCGGCATCACCGGGTTGTCCTTGAAGTGGCCCTGCAGGAAGAACTCCTGGCCGGTGATCTTGTATTTGCCCTGCGCGCCGTTGCCCACGATCGAGGCCTCGTTGAGGAACAGGAACGGTGCCTGGATCGGCATGACCGACACAATCTGTTCGATCGGGAGAAACTTCGTCGGCTTTGGCGGCGGCAGACCACGGACCTTGCAGTCGATGAACACCTTGATGTCCCCGACCGTGCGCAGGTTGCGCAGATCCTCGTTGTTGATCTGCATCTGGAGCACGTCCTCCACGAGGATGACGATTTCCATCATGGTGAGGGAATCGATGCCAAGATCTTCGACCAAGCGCAGCTCATCGTCCGCTTCCTTGAGTTTCGCCCGCAAGTCCGGCTCCACAAAGCGCTCGATCACGCCGATGATGACCGCCGGTAAGTGGCTGGCTTCCTGAGTCTTACGAAAGGCAATCGCGGCCTCAATGGTCGCGGGGGAACACCGCTTGAGCGATTCGCGCAGCGTAGACTCATCTTCTACTGAGAACGGCTTGGGGGCCGCCTCCGGGGCCACCTGGCCCTCATGACCGTCGAGGTCTCCTTTTGGCATGATTTCGGGTAGTTAGGTTTCGGTATTTTGAATGTAAACGCTATTCTTGGAGCCCTGCGTGCTCTCCCGACCGCCAAAACCGCAACCGTTTTGTCACCGAATCGTAAGCGCCAGCCGCTGAAGACCTGAGCGCTCACATTTGGTTCAACCATCAGTTGCCTTCATCCCGCCTAAGCGCCAAAAGCACGGTCTTATCTCTTCAAGCGGTCCCTCTTCCGGCCGCTTTCGCAATGTCGAGCCCAGCCCTCAAATCCCTCTCTTCCCAGTCGCTTTACCTCATCACGCATGAGTTTTACCCAAAGCGAGGAGGCATCGCGACCTTCACCGAGGAGATGGCCAAGGCATCCGCGCAACTCGGCCTCGATGTCGAAGTCTGGGCGCAGGAGGCTCCGACCACCCGTGACGCCGGCCAGTGGCCTTTCCGCGTCTGGCGCATGCCGCTCAAGGGCACACATGACCTTTCCTGCCAACTGCGCCTGGCCTGGCAACTGATTCGCCGCCGGCGCGACTTGCGCTATGCCACGGTCTATCTGCCGGAGCCGGGGCCGATGCTCACGCTCATGTTGCTGCAGCGCTTTCACGCCTTTCGCCCCAAGCACCTCGTGCTCACGTTTCACGGGTCGGAGGTGCTCAAGTTCTACCGCAATCCCTTTATCCGCCCCCTCGCCCGCCGGCTCATCGGTTACGCCAACCGCATCAGCGTGCTGTCCGGCTACACGCGTGACCTGCTCCGCACCCACTTTCCCGAGTCGCGCTCCAAAATCCTGCTCACGCCCGGCGCGTTGCGCTCCGACTTCGCCGTGGTGGAGCAAACCCCCTCCGAGCCAAACTCCAAAGTCATCGTCCTCACCGTCGGTCGCCTGCATCCCCGCAAGGGCCAACTGCTCACCCTCCAAGCGCTGCAGGCCCTCGCTCCCCGCTTCCGCGACCAGATCGAATACTGGCTCGTCGGTTCCACCGCCAAACCCTCCTACGAACAAACGCTGCGCGCCGCCGCCACCACCGCCGATTTTCCGGTGCGGTTTTTCGGCGACATACCCGACAACGAGCTGAGCCGCATCTACGACCGGGCCGACATCTTCGGCATGACCAGCATCGACTTCGGCAACAGCGTCGAGGGTTTCGGTTTGGTTTACCTCGAAGCGGCCGCCCATGGTTTGCCCGTTGTCGCGCACGCGGTCGGTGGCGTCGCCGAAGCTGTGGCCGACGGGGAGACCGGATTGCTCGTGCCGCCGCATCATCCGGCCCAGCTCACCGCCGCCTTCGAAAAACTCATCAGCGATCGCGAGCTGCGCGAACGCCTCGGCCGCGCCGGCTGGAACTGGGCCCGGCGCAACAACTGGTCGCACTCCGCCCGCGTCCTGTTTGGCGAAGCTCTGGCCGATTCCTAAGTCCGCGCCCGACCAGCCTGCTCCGTTTTCCATGCTCGAGTCCCGCACCACCGTTCGTGTCCGCTACGCCGAAACCGATGCCATGGCCGTCGTCTACCATGGCAGTTACCTGCCGTGGCTCGAGGTCGGCCGCACCAATCTGCTGCGGGAGCACGGTTTCAACTACCGCGATCTTGAACACGCCGGCTACAACCTGCCGGTGCTCGATCTGAACATCAAATACCTCCGACCGGCGGTGTATGATGACGAGGTCACGATTCACACCGTGATCAAGGAATGCCCGACGATCCGCGTGCGCATCGATTACGAGGTGCGCCGCGGCGACGAATTGCTCGCGACCGCCTCCACGACCCACGCGTTTGTCGATCGCAAGGGCCAGCCGACCCGGCCACCGGCAGACTTCCGCACCGCCATGCAGGCCAAGTTCGCGCATCGCTGATGCATCAGGTGCGACGTGCTGCCGATTAAAAAAGCAGCCCCCGATGACCCGGATTGGCACGGATCCGGGGTGATCAGTGCACCTCGTTTGTCCGGGGCCATCCGTGAGTTCCTTGGCCTAATAAAAGCCAATCAGCCCGAGCGGGTCAGTCGAACTCCGCCCGCACCATCGGATCCACTTCCTTCGACCGCTGCGCCTCAAGAAACGCGTGTTCGTCCAGCTCCCGCAACGCCGCCACCGCGTGTGCCCGCACCATCGGCTCCGGGTGATCCGCCGCGAGATCGCGCAATCGCGGCACGCACTCGAGCGCCCGCGTATTCGCCGCGACGATACACGCGTTGCGCAGCAGTCCGCGCAACTTCAGGCGTTTCACCGCCGTGCCCTTGAAGACCGCGGCGAAACGTTCGGGGGTGAGTTGCAGGATTTCGCGCAAACTCAAAGCCGCCAGCTCGGGCCGGGGCTTCAGCAACCCGGACCGCGCGGTCTGCGCGAAGCGGTTCCACGGGCAGACCTCGGCGCAGATGTCGCAACCGTAGAGCCGGTCGCCGATCCCGCGGCGCAACTGGCGCGGAATGATGCCGCGGTTTTCGATCGTTTGGTAGGAAATGCAGCGACGCGCATCCAGCACGCCCGGCGCCGTCAGCGCCTGCGTCGGGCAGGCGTCGAGGCAGCGGGTGCATTGCCCGCACAAGGTGCCCACCGGCCGCTGCGCCGCGGCCCGACTCACCGGGGTGTCGGGTTCGATTTCCGCCCGCACCACCATCGCCGCCAGGAACAGCCAGTTGCCGAAATCCCGAGAAATCAGCATCGCGTTCTTACCGGTGAAGCCCACGCCGGCCGTCGCCGCCCAACTGCGTTCGAGAACCGGCCCCGTATCCACGTAATACCGGTAATCCGTCGGCCCGATGCCGGCCCATGTCTCCAGTTCCCGACCGGCCGCGACCAAACCCGGTTTGATCGTGTCGTGATAGTCGTCGTGCAGCGCGTAACGCGCCCAGATGCCCTGCCCGCTCCCGTTCGGCTTCCCGGTCTCCTCCATCCCGTAATTGACGCCGAGCATCACCAAACTTCGCGCCCCGGCCACCACTTGGGTCACATCCAGGCGCTTCGCCGCCCCGCGCTCGATCCACGCCATGTCGGCCTGGTTTCCCGCTTTTAGCCAACGCTGGAACGCTTCGCTGCCCGGGCTCTCGCTGTCCTCATCCACGCGGGCGAAGCGCACCACGTCGAAACCCAGCGCGCGCAAACGGGCGCGCAGTTCTTCGCGGTCAGCGGCCATGGCGCGAGGCCGCGCGGGCGAGGTCGGCGGCTTCGCGGCGATACACCCGGAGCACGTGGGAGATGATGTCGCTCGTCGGCCGATGGTCCGTCAGGATCACCGCGCCCGCCCGCTTGTAGACCGGCTCCCGCTCTTTGTAGAGCGCTTGAATCCGCTCCATCGGGTTATCCACGTTGAGGAGCGGTCGATTCCGGTTTGCCGAGGTGCGGGCGAGAATCGTTTCCAAGGACGCATGCAGGCAAACCACGACGCCGCGCGACTTGAGCAGTTCGAGCATGCCTGGCTGCACCACCAGTCCACCACCGCAGGCCACCACGCAGCGCTCGGACGGATGTCCCGCGTCGATGAACGTCCGTTCGAGCTGGCGGAAGTGATCCTGACCTTCGTCGGCAAAAATCTCGGGGATCGTGCGATTCTGCTCCCGTTCGATTTCGTGATCACTGTCGAGCAAACGAAATTTCAGCCGCTGCGCCACGGACCGACCAATCGTCGTCTTGCCGGTGCCCATGAAACCTACGAGATAAAGGTTCGGGGCGAAGTCGGGCGATGGCTGGCTCGGCGGGGGCATGGGAGGTCTGGGGTGTGTTTTGAAAATAGGAGGGTCCATCGCCGGGAACGCAGCCCGTGGAGGACAAGGCGGAGCCGAGAAAGCTGTGCCAGTCGGCACCGCTTTTCGGTCAACAACGCCGGCCGCCACGGGCTCCGTCCCGGCCCGAAGGGTGGATCAGTGAAGTGGCTGGCGCGGCGTTGTCCACAACGGTATGGCCCGCTGGGCCACCTCCGTTGCGTCCGCCTGGCGCAAGCCACTTCACTGGTCCACGATGGTCTCGCTTATTTCCAAAACACACCCTGGCAAGGCACCACAGCGGCGCTTGCCAAACCACAAAAATCTTCGCCTTTCGTCCGGCACGGTTTGCGGACAAGCTCCATTCATCCGTCCACCCTTATATGTCCGATCACGTCCATCATCACTTCGCCAGCGACAATACTTCCGGCATTTGCCCCGAAGCCTGGGCCGCCCTCGCCGCCGCCAACTCCGGTCGCGTGCCTTCCTACGGCGAGGACGATTGGACCAAACGCGCCTGCGACCAGATCCGGCGCATTTTCGACAAACCGGACGCCGAGATCTTTTTCGTTTTCAACGGCACCGCCGCCAATTCGCTCGCTCTCGGCTCGCTGTGCCAAAGTTACCACAGCGTGGTTTGCCACGAGGTCGCGCACGTCGAAACCGATGAATGCGGCGCACCGGAGTTTTTCTCCAACGGGACCAAGATCCTCACCGCCACCGGTGCCAACGGCAAACTCGACCCCGCCGCCGTCGAACAGGTGATCCGCAAACGCACCGACATTCATTACCCGAAGCCACGCGTGCTTTCGCTCACGCAGTCGACCGAGTTCGGCACCGTCTACTCGACGGCCGAGGTCAACGCGCTCTGCACCCTCGCCCATGCCCATCAGCTCCATGTCCACATGGACGGCGCCCGTTTCGCCAACGCCGCCGCCGCGCTCCAGGAGCGCGAGGGCGCCACCCCGGCCGACTTCACCTGGCGCGCCGGCGTCGACGTGCTTTGCTTTGGCGGCACCAAGAACGGCATGAACACGTCCGAAGCGGTCGTGTTCTTCCGCCCCGAGCTCGCCCGCGAGTTTGACTACCGCTGCAAACAGGCCGGCCAACTCGCCTCCAAGATGCGCTTTCTCAGCTCGCAGTGGACCGGGGTCCTGCAAAACGACGTCTGGCTCAAACACGCCGCCCACGCCAACGCCATGACCCGCCGGCTCGTCGAGGCCATCCGCGACCTGCCCGGGGTTTCCCCCTTCCTCGAACCCGAGGTCAATGCCGCCTTCATCGACATGCCGCCCGCCGTCGCCGCCCGCATGCACGAGCGCGGCTGGCATTTTCACAATTTTCTCGGACCCGAGCGCTACCGGCTCATGTGCAACTGGGACACCACCGAGGCCGACATCACCGCCTTTGCCGCCGACTTGCGCGACATCACGACGGGTGGCGCGTAGGCCCGATCCCTGCTAAGCCTCCCTGCCTTTCCCCTGCCGGCGCCGCCGCCCATGAATCTTCGCATCACCCACGAAACCCGCTACCGCTACGCCAAGTCGGTTTCGCTCTCGCCCCACGTTCTCTACCTGCGCCCACGCGAAAACTCCCGTCAGCGCCTGCGCCATTTTGAGGTCACCATCGATCCGGCGCCGCACCTTTCGCGCACCGCCGATCCGCTCGATAACGAGGTGTGGACCGCCCTCTTTCCGGAGAACACCGATCACCTGGTCATCCGCACCCACGCGCACGTCGAAACCTTCGAAACCAATCCCTTCGACTTCGTGCTCAAGGACTACGCGATCAACTCGCCCTTCGCCTACGAACCCAGCCTCAAGTTCGGCCTCGGCCCCTACCTCGCCCCGCCCTTCGATGAAACCCAGCGCGAACTCAAGGCCTGGGTCGACGCCAATTTCACCGAGCGCCCGACCGGCACGGTCGACTGTCTCACCGCCTTCAGCCGCCTGATCTACGAGCGCCTCACCTACGTGCGCCGCGAGGAACGCGGTATCCAATCTTCCCTTACCACGCTCCGGCTCGGCAGCGGCGCCTGCCGCGACTTTGCGGTGCTGTTCACCGAGCTGTGCCGCACCCTCGGCCTGGCCGCCCGTTTTGTGAGCGGTTACCTCTACGCCCCCGACGGCGATGACCACCGCACCGTGGGCGCGATGCACGCCTGGGCCGAGGTCTTCCTGCCCGGCGCCGGCTGGAAGGGCATCGACCCCACCCACGGCATCTGGTGCGACGACCGCTTCGTGCCCGTCGCCCACGACGCCCAGGCCGAATCGGTGAACCCGATTCAGGGCAACTATTACAGCCCCGTCCCCGTCGACTCCGACCTCGACGTCCAGGTCGTCGTCGAGCCCCTCGACCATTCCGCTTCCCAAACCTCCCACCAATCCTCCTCCGCGTGAGCACCTCCATCTCTTCCTGCGCCGCCGCCGTCGAAGCCTCCCTCCGCCGCACCGACGTCGCCATCACCATGGGCGGCGAACCCACCTTTGTGCCACTGCAGCCGGAGGGAGCCGAGTGGGCCACCGCCGCACTCGGTCCGACCAAGCTCGACTACGCCCGTCGCCTCGCGCTGCGCCTCATCCGCGACACCTACCGCGGCGCGGTCCTGCTGGAAACCTCGGGCAAGCACTACCCCGGCGAACCGCTCCCGCGCTGGACCCTGCTCATTCAACGCCGCGCCGACGGGGTGCCGGTCTGGAAAAATCCGCGCCGCCTGCGCGGCGACACCAAACCCGGCAAACACCGTCTCCTCGACGCGCGCGCGGTCACCCAAAAACTCGCCCGTCTCCTTGGACTGGGCACCAAAACCATCCGCCCTTTGGCCACCGGCAAAAAGGCCTGCGGCTACGTTTTGCCGCTGGACCACGTCGAGGGCGCCTGGATCACCGACGACTGGAGCGCGGACTTCGATGGACCGATCCAACTCTTCCCGGGCGACGGTTTCGCCGGCCTGCGCCTACCGCTCGGCCAGCTCGCCGAGGGTCGCCTCCGCCGTGCGCTCACCGTCGAATTGCGCGACGGCGCGGTCAGCGTCTTCGTGCCGCCGCTGCTCACCGACGCTTACCTCGCCTTGCTCGAGCAGATCGAAGCGGCGTTCGCCGCGGTCAAACTCACCGGCTGCACCCTCTCCGGCTACGCCCCACCTTCCGATCCCAACCTGCCGACCATGGGCCTCGCCTCCGACCCGGGCGTCCTGGAGATCAACCTAGCCCCCTGCCCGGATTGGACCGCCTACGATCGCCAGCTCAAGGACCTCTACGCCGCCGCGACCAAGGTCGGCCTCATCGCCCGCAAACTGAATTTCAATGGCCGCGAATCCGGCACCGGCGGCGGTGCCCACGTCGTCTTCGGCGGCCCCGATGGACTCTACTCCCCCTTCTTCGCCTTCCCGCATTTTCTGCCGTCGGTCATTCGCTATTTCCAGCACCACCCGGCGCTGAGTTTTGCCTTCACCGGACTCTACATGGGACCGAGTTCCCAGGCTCCGCGCATCGACGAATCGACCTACGAGGCGCTCTACGAACTCGAGATCGCCTGCGCCGGCGCCGAAAGCATGGGCCACCCGCCGAACCTCCCGCAGTTCGACCTGCTCTTCCGCGACCTGCTGATGGACCGTTCCGGCAACACTCACCGCGCCGAAATCAGCGTCGACAAACTCTACAACCCTTACGCCCCCAACGGCCGCCTCGGTCTGGTTGAACTGCGCGCCTTCGAAACCCACCCGGAGGCCGCAACCCTCAGCCTCATCGGCCTGTTCCTGCGCGCCATCTTCGCGCGCCTCGTGGGCGATCCGTTCAAGACCCCCTTCATACGCTGGGCCGGCGAACTGCACGATCGTTTTCTGCTCCCGTCCTTCATCTGGCAGGATCTGCAGGCCATCGCCGCCGACCTCGCCGCGCACGACATCCCTTTCGACGTCGAGTGGCTGCGCCCCTACTGGGAATGGCGCTTCCCCCAACTGGGCGCCTTTAAACTCGCCTACCAGGACAAGGCCAAAAAATCGCACGACGCCGAAGTGGTCTTCCGCCAGGCGCTCGAAGCTTGGCCGCTGCTCGGCGAGTCGCCCAATGCCGGCACGGTCGCCCGCACCGTGGATTCGAGCATGGACCGCATCGAAGTGGCCGTATCCGATCCGGAACTACTCGAACGCGGCATCATGCTCGCCAACGGCTTTCCCTGCGAATTCCGCTCCGCCGACGACACCACCGCCTGCGGCATCCGCTTCCGCGCCTTCCACCTCTACCCTTCGCTCCATCCGCACATTCCCGTTCATGCGCCGCTGCTGCTGGAGTGGGTCGACAAGGCGACGCTCACCGTCGTGGCCGCCGCCCGCTGGCACGTCTGGAACCCCGTGGGCACGCCCTACGCGACCCGACCGACCGACGAAAAGGAAGCCCGCGCCCGTCACGCCGCCCGTTGGGAAGACTGGCCCCACACCATTGGCCAATCGCGCTGGATTCCCGAAATTTCCTTCCCGCCGGAAGGCCGCTACACGCTGGATCTGCGTCGCTATCACGCCCAATCTCGGGCGTGAACCTCGCGTTGCCCTCGCCCCGCTTCATCGTCACCGCCTTCCTCGCCGCCGTTTTGCTCGACGGATGCACGAACCAGGGGGTGAACCGTTCCGGTCCGCCAAACAGCCTCGCGTCCAATCCGGACGCTCCCACTCGTCTGCTGTCCAAACGCTACGGCAAGACGTGGCACAACATCGCCAACCATCGCTACGACGCCTTTCTGTTTCTCGACGGATTTATCTCCCCGGACGGACAGGTCCGGAGCTTGAGGGTCGATCAAGCCTACCCCGACACCTCGCGACTGGCGTTGGCCTATCGGCTCGTTGAACAGGTGACGTTGCCCGGCTCCACCGCCGCTTCGCACGTGCGACAACGAGCCAAAGTTCAACTCTACTTCTACGAGTCGAATCGCATGGAGCCGGAGGTGCTCATTGTCGCTTGGCGACAAAGCAGTGTGGGCTTCAACGACTTCCAAGGCAACGAGCTCTACACCTCGCTGACCACCTTCACTCCACCGGCTGATCCGTCGCCCGCCGCAGATCAGTCTGAAAAGTAGCCACAATCGCGGTCCAGGTGAGGCCTTCGGCCGTGGCTCGAGCGGCCCTGCGCACCCGTTCCCAACCTGACTGCTGCGCGACGACTTCGCCTGCCTTCGTCACAAAAGCGCGGCCGTCATCATAGGGCGTCAGGTAGCCGTTTTCCCCCTCGCGAATGTGCTCCCGCGGCGCCGCGTAATCGTAGCCCAAAACGACCAGCCCGCTCGCCATCGCTTCGGTGACCACGTTGCCAAAGGTTTCGGTCACGCTCGGAAACAAAAACAAATCGGCCGAAGCATAGTGCGCCGCCAGCGCTTCGCCGCGCTGCATGCCGGCGTAGTGATAATCTGGATGCGCAGCTTCCAAAGCCGCCCGTTCCGGTCCGTCGCCGACCAATACAAACCGGGCGCGCGGATCACGTTGTTTGATCGCCTCAAACCCCTCCACCGCCAGCCGGATGTTTTTCTCCGCCGCCATTCGCCCGACATGAATCACGACCAGGTCGTCCGGCGCCGCACCCCAACTCGCGCGCAGGGTGTTGTCGCGGCGACCGGGGTGAAACAGCGCCGTGTCCACGCCACGCGAGAGGATGCCGAGCCGTTCAAACCCATCCGCCGCGAGTTCGTCCCTCATCTGATGGGTCGGCACGAGGGTGCAGCGCGTCGCGTTGTGAAAACGCCGCATCCATGCCAGCGCCAATGAGCGGAACAAGCCGATCCCGTAGTGCGCCCCGTATTGGTGAAAGTTGGTGTGGTAGCTTGAGGTCACCGGAATCTTCAGCGCGCGAGCCGCCCGCAGGGCAGCCCAGCCCAAGGGTCCCTCGGTCGCGACATGCACCACATCGGGCCGGCGCTCGGTCCAGCGCCGACGCAGGCGGCCCACCACCGGCAGACCGACGCGCAAACTGCGATAAAAGGGGATCGGCATACCCGGCACCACCCACTCTCCGGCCGGCACCCCGGATGCCTGCGTCTCGTGCAGCTGCTGGGGTCGGATCACTTCGACCTGATCGCCCGACTCCCGCAGACCGGTGACCAAACGCCCCCAGGTCATGGCAACGCCATTCACCTCGGGCGGGAAGGTTTCGGTCACCAACGTGATGCGCACGGTCCCTTTCTCCTTCGCGTAACCCGGCACGCAAACGAATTACCGCCCGGCCAGGTTACAACCGGGTTACGTTCCGAAGATCACGGTGTCGCCGGCGCGGGCGCCGGCGGTGGCGCGGCCGGCGTCAGGATGGCCAACAGCTCCACATCGAAGATCAAGGTCGCGCCCGGCGGGATGTCACCGCTGCCGTAATCACCGTAGCCCAGTTGCGGCGGAACGTAGAGGCGGATCTTGCCGCCTTCGCCGATCGCCTGCACGCCCTCCGTCCAGCCCGGAATCACTTGATTGAGTGCGGTTTCGTAGGGTTCCCCTCGCTCAACCGAAGAATCGAAGACTTTTCCGTTCAACAGGCTGCCATGGTAGTGCACGCGCACGCGGTCGGTGGCCGTCGGCTTGCGTTCGCCGCCCGCCGCTTGGATTTCGTAGCCGAGGCCGCTCGGCGTGATCACCACGTTGGAGTTGCCAGCCAGTTCCGTCCAGAACGCCGCCGCCTGCTCCACCTGGGCCGCTTTCTCCGCCGCCATGTGGGCGTCGAATTTCGCCTGCATGAACTGCGCGATCGCACCGCCCACCGCCTGCAGGTCGACATCGGTTTCTTCACCCCGTCGCGCCATTTCCAGGCCGCGGATGAAGGCCTGCGCCTCCTCGTCGTTCAGCCCGAGCTGACTGATACCCGTGCGCATACCGGTCATCCAGCCAAACACCTCCAGCATCTTCGCTTCGCTGATCTGCGGCGCCGCCGGCGCGGTTTCGGCCGTTGCCTGGGCCAGACCGCTTGAGGCGGCTCCGCCCCAAAGCGCGAAGCCGAGGGTGAGAGCCGACAGTTGACGTGATGGGGACCAGCAAAAGGGGTGTGCGCTCATGGGTGGACGCCACGCTGCGGGCCCTGCCCCCAGCCTGCAATCTCCGACTCCTCCCTTGTAAGCCGACCAAAACTGGCCTTGGTTTCCCGCCCCCTTTCCCATGAACGCCGATTCCTTCTGGACCAGCCAAGATGGCCAAATCCTTTCCGTGCGCCCCCCGGCCAGCGATGACCAACCCGTATCGCTCACCCTCGCCTTCTGGCCCCGCCACGCCAAGGAGTTCGAATTCCTCAAAACCCACCTCGCTGACCTCAAGTTCTCCGAGCGCTCCACCCTCGCGCGGATCGGCATTGAAATGCTCACCGAGGGCCCGCCGCGCATCGACGGCAACCGCGTCGTGCTGGAGGCCGAGGCCTTCATCTACGACCACAGTTTCCCGCACGCCGCCTACTGGCGCAAACTGCTGCGCCTCGGCAGCCCGGTGGGCCGCCTCTTCTTCGCGCCGCCCGAGGCCAAGCTGACCACCGCCGAAATTTGGGAAGCCGTTCGCGCCAACACGATCAAGCTGCCCAACACCATCTCGATCGATCGCGAGGGTCACGTTTTCCTCACGCCGCACCACGTCCGCTACACGCTCAAGCCGGACCTCGACCGTCCGTCCTTCGAGCGGCTCGTCTCCGGCACCGCCGGCCGCAGCTTCCTCGACAAGGTGCAGGTGCGCCACGCCGCTTCGCCGCTCACCATCCCGCCGCACTCCGGCGTCCTCACCAGCTGCTCGATGTATCTGAAGGAGCATTACGTGGTGCTCAACCAGGGCGCGGGCAACTTCGGCATCCACACCAGCGCCATCCTGCTCGACCCGGTGAAAACCTTCGGCACCAACATCATGTTGGAGATTTACAACCAAGGCAGCGAGCCGGTGGTCAATCCGATGGTGTCGGTTGAGATTTTCCGCGCGCCCGAGCGCGACGACTCCCGCACCCAGGCGCTCACCCAAAAACGCGAACGCCTCATCTCCATCGCCCGCGACACCTTCGAGTGCCTTGACGCCCGCCCTCCCGAACCCGGCGCCGCCAAGGACGCGCCGAAACCGCGCCTCCGCGTATCTCTCCGCGGCCAACATGCGCAGATGGAGAACCCGTCCCACTTCCTCAGCGTCGGCGGCAACGGCAGCGGTCTGAAGGAGGTCCTCACCGACACCGACGGCACCTGCGGTTACCCGACCCTGCTGCACGCCCTGGAACACGCCCCGGCCAACGCCGACACCCTCGTTACGCGCTATTTCCCCAACCTGCCGGAACAGGTGGAGCTGCTCGCCCGCCTGCCGGACCTGAAGCTCAAGCGGCTCATTTTCCGCGATGCCTCGCGCACCCACGGCTTCTTCCTTTCGCACAATGCCCAGGGGCGCCTCGACACCCTCGATGCCCTCGGCATCGACGTCTATTGGTTCAACCCCTCGCTCGGCGACCTGTTCCTCCACAGCTACAAAAAGAACCACGGCTTCTTCCTCCGGGAGGAAATGCAGCGCCGCTTCCAGGAGTCGACCATCCTCGCCTTCTACGGCAGCGCCGTCGGCCTCGACGAAGTGCAGACCAAGAGTATCTCCACGCTCATCGAAAGCCTCACCGACTACATGTCGCCCAACGTCGGCGTGCTCACCGGCGGCGGTGGCGGCGTGATGGGCCTCGCCTGCGAACAGGCCCGCGCCAAGGGCGCGCTCACCGGCGCCTGCTTCCTCGAACTCGAGGCCCAACCCCCCAAACTCGGCGTGGACTTCTTCAACACCTTCCAGGAGTCATCCCGCCACTTCCGCCAAAAGTGGTTCGAGGTGGCCGATTTTTGCATCTTCAACGTCGGCGGCGTCGGCACTCTGGAGGAGATCGGCATCGAGCTGTGCAACCTCAAGCTCGGCATCCGCCCGCGCGTGCCGATGGTCTTCTTCGGCGCCGACTATTTTGGCTACCTGCGCAAGCAGATCACCCACATGGTCACCGCCGGCCGCGCCCCGGCCTGGATGCTCGACTACATGCTCTTCACCGACGACCCCAACGCCGTCGTGCAATTCTATCGCGAAAAGCTGCAAGTGCTCTGACCCAAACTCCGACCTCGCGCCGCTCCCGAAATCACTCCACTTTCCGCCAATGCCGAACGACTTCGCTACGATTTCCGACGCGGCCTTGAAAATGCCCGAAGAACAGCAGCGTGAGCTGGCCGCATTGCTTGAAGAGCAACTGCTTCGAGGCGAGAGCCACTATGCGAGATCATGGCGGACCGAAATTGATCGGCGTAAAAACTTGGTGGCGGAAGGGAAGGCGAGCTTCGTATCGCTCGACCAACTCAAGGGTGACCTGCGGAACAGTGGTCAATGATGCCGGTTGAAATTGTCTCCTTGGCGCAGGAGGAGCTTTTCGAGGAGATCGCTTACTATGAAGCGCAGCGCTTGACTGCCGGTGTGGCGCTGCGGGAGGACGTCTTGGCCGCATTGGAGCAGCTGAAGAAGTTTCCTGGACCAGGGCGTGCTGATCCAAACGACCCGACGATCCATCGACTGGTCACGAACCGGTTCCGTTTCGTGATTCACTACGAAATCCTCGACGACTGCGTCCGGGTTTGGGCAATTTCCCACCCTGCGCGTTTGCCCGGCCACTGGTCGGGTCGACGTTCCAATTGATTTTCGATCCATGAGCAACCTTCCCCAAAACGTCCTCGTTGTTGGTTCCGGCGGTCGCGAACATTCTCTCGTTCGCGCCATCGCCGCCTCTCCTGCGGCGCCGCGCCTGCACGCCGCTCCGGGCAATCCCGGCATGGCCGCCGACGGCGCGTCCTGCCACGCCGTGAAGGCCGACGATATCCCCGGCCTCGTCGCCCTCGCCCAAAGCGAATCGATCGACTTTGTTGTCGTTGGCCCCGAGGTCCCGCTCGCCCTCGGTTTGGTCGACGCCCTGGCCAAGGTGGGCATCCCCGCTTACGGCCCGAAAAAGGACGGGGGCGAACTCGAGGCCTCCAAGATTCTCACCAAACAGATCCTGCTCAAATACGGCATCCCCACCGCACCCGCCGGCATTTTTGAGGAGGTCGAACCCGCCCTCACCTACCTGCGGGAGCGCGGCGCGCCCATCGTGGTGAAGGCCGACGGTCTCGCCGCCGGCAAGGGCGTGATCGTCGCCCAAACCCTGGCCGAGGCCGAGGACGCCGTGCGCGACATGCTCTCGGGCAACAAGTTTGGCGATGCCGGTTCCCGCGTGCTCATCGAGGACTGCCTCACCGGCGAGGAGACCTCCATTCTCGTCGTCGTTTCCGGCACCGACTACCTCATCCTGCCCACTTCGCAGGACCACAAACGCATCGGCGAGGGCGACACTGGCCCCAACACCGGCGGCATGGGCACCTACTCGCCGGCCGAGGTCGTCACCCCCGAACTGCTCGCCCGGATCGATCGCGAGATCGTGCTGCCGTCCGTCGAAGCCATTGCCAACGAAGGCATCGATTTCCGCGGCACGCTCTTCATTGGCATCATGCTCACCGCCGAGGGACCGTCGGTCCTCGAATACAACACCCGCTTCGGCGACCCGGAAACGCAGGTTGTCCTGCCCCGCCTCGGCTGCGACGTGCTCGAGCTGCTCTGGCGCGCGACCCAAGGCCAACTCGCCGGCTTCGACCTGCAGGTGATCGAGGACTCGGCCGCCATGTGCGTCGTCATTGCCGCCGACGGTTACCCCGGCAGCTACCCGAAGGGTGACCCGATTTCACTTCCCGAACCCTTGCCCAGCGGCGTCGCCGTGATTCACGCCGGCACCGGCACCAATGACGCCGGCCAACTCGTTTCCGCCGGCGGCCGGGTCCTCGGTGTCACCGCGCTCGCCCCCACGCTGCGCGCCGCCGCCGACGCCGCCTACGAGACCTGCGACGCCATCGGCATGGTCACCAAGGTCTACCGCCGCGACATCGGCGCTCGCCAATTCGGCCGCATCGCATGAGGCGTTCACGTCACCTGGGCGGCGTTTTCTCCGCCGCCATCTTGCTCGCCGCGCTCACCCGCGGTGCCCCGGTCGATCTTGGCCACGGACTCGTCTACACCGACGCCGAATCCGCGGCCGAACTCGCCGCCACGCAGCGCGCGGTCATCGACCTGCGTTTCGTCCCGGCCGACATCGACGTGCCGGCGGTCGTGACCTCGCCCGTTCCCTCCGCCAAAGTTGTCCTGCTGGCCGGGCCGAGCGCCGCATCGTGGATCGAGCGCCTCGCTGCCCGCGCTCCGACCCTCCTGCTGCTGGCTCCGGCCGACGCCGGTCTCGCCAGCGATCTCACCGTCGCCGTCTCCGCGGCCGAAGTCCGGGAGGCGGTGGACGCCATCGCCGCGGGGACCGATCTGGTCGCGCTGACTCGTCCGCCCGTGGACAAGGAACGTTTTGATGAGTCGGCCCTCGTCCGCCACCACAACGGCGATTTGCCCGCCGACTCCGCCGACTCCGCCGAGGACGTTCCGGACGACGCCCCTGACGAGACTCCGGCGAAGGCAACCACGCCCACCGATCCGATGCTTCAGCGGGCCGTGCAGGTTCTGCTCGGCCTCAAGGCGTTGGGGCGCGGCTGATCCCCGATTACGCGCAAACCCGCCTTGCCCCCGGCCCAGAGTCGCCCTAAGTCCGTCCCCTTCATGGCCGAATCGCAACCCGGACTCCTCCTCGCCATCTGCACCGCCAACATCTGTCGTTCGCCGATGGTGGAAGCGCTCCTCGCCCACGCCCTCAAAGCCGAGGATGGCCCGCTGGCCCAGTTTCGCGTCGCTTCCGCCGGGGTGGCCGCCCGCGACGGCGATCCGGCTTCCGCCAACTCCGTCACCGCGCTCAAGAAGGTGGGCCTCGATATTTCGCAGCACCGCAGCCAGGCCCTCACCCCCGAGCTGCTCAGCGAGGCCACCGCGGTCTTTGTGATGACCGAGTCCCACCGCGACATCATTCACGCCATGTTCGAGCCGACGCCGCAGAACATCTTCCTGCTGCGCGAATTCATGCCGCCCGAGGCCGACCAACAGATCGCCGATCCCTACGGCGGCCCACTGTCGCTCTACGAACAATGCCGCGACGAGATCGTCGAAGCCATTCCCTCGGTCCTCGCCTTCCTGCGTCGCGAAATCAAATAAGCCCCCGGCCGCCGTCTCCCTTTCTCTGCATCCATGAACAACGCCTCCCTCGCCACCCTCGATCCACAAATCGCCGCCGCCATCGCGGCCGAACGCTCCCGCCAGGAGAGCCACATCGAGCTGATCGCTTCGGAAAACTTCACCTACCCTGCCGTCATCGAGGCCCAGGGCAGCGTGCTGACCAACAAGTATGCCGAGGGTTACCCGGCCAAACGCTGGTATGGTGGTTGTGAACACGTCGACGTCGTCGAGAATCTCGCCATCGAACGCGCCAAGACCCTCTTCGGCGCCGAACACGCCAACGTCCAGCCGCACTCCGGTTCGCAGGCCAACTTCGCCGTCTACACCGCCGTGCTCCAGCCCGGCGACAAGGTTCTGGGCATGAACCTCGCCCACGGCGGCCACCTCACCCACGGCAACCCGGTCAACTTCTCCGGCAAGCTGTATCAGTTTGTGCAATACGGCGTGCGCGAGGACACTGGACTCATCGACTACGAGGAGCTCGCCGCCGTTGCGGAGCGCGAGAAACCGAAGATGATCACCGTCGGCGCCTCCGCCTACTCCCGCGTCATCGACTTCGAGCGCATGGGTCAGATCGCGAAATCGGTCGGGGCCTACCTCTTCGCCGACATCGCCCACATCGCGGGCTTGGTCGCCGCCGGCGTGCACCCGTCGCCCGTGCCGCACGCCGACTTCGTCACCACCACCACGCACAAGACGCTGCGCGGTCCGCGCGGTGGTCTCATCCTCTGCAAGGAGGAGCACGCCAAGGCCATCAACTCCGCCATGTTCCCGGGCGGCCAGGGCGGCCCGCTCATGCACGTCATCGCCGCCAAGGCCGTCTGCTTCGCCGAGGCCATGAAGCCCGAGTTCAAAACCTACGCGCAGCAGATCGTGAAAAACTCCCAGGCGCTCGCCGCCGCCATGATCGCCCGCGGCTACAAGCTCGTTTCGGGCGGCTCCGACAACCACCTCTTTCTCGTCGACTTGCGCGACAACCTCCCGGACCTCACCGCGAAGAAGGCCCAGGAGACCCTCGATCTGGCCCACATCACCTGCAACAAGAACACCGTGCCCTTCGAAACCCGCTCGCCCTTCCAGGCGTCCGGGATTCGTCTCGGCACCCCGGCGGTCACCACCCGCGGCTTCGTCGAAGCCGATATGGAGGAGATCGCCGATTGCATCGACACGGTCCTCAAGGCCATCGACACCGACGGACTCGACTCGGCGCTCGATGCTGTGAAGGCCCGGGTCGCCCAACTGACCCAGAAACACCCGTTGCCCTACCCGGCCTAAGGCCCGCCGCCCAAGACCTTTTCGTCGCTTCCGCCTCGGTTCGCCGCGGCGGCATGCTGCTTGCGTCGGCCGAGTAGGAAAACGCCTTGCCTACCCGATGAACCCTGCTGCGCCCGCGCCCGGACCTCGACGTGCTTCGCTGCGACTCGGCCTCAGCACCCTGCAGTCGCGCATCGTGATCGCGACCGTGGTGGCGCTGGGACTGGGCCTCAGTGCCTGGTTTGCTCAGCGCGCCCGCCGCGCCGAAAACGCCCGCATCAACGAGAGTTTCCGCAGCCTCACCAGCTATCAAACCGCCGCGAACAACGAGCGCGTGCGCTTGCTCGCCGAAATCCTCAAGGGCCTGCGCCGGGGCATCGCCTACCAACCCGATCTCTCGCGCGAGGCCTTCGAAGGCATGTGCTTCGAGATCCTCGCCGCTTACGAGGGCTTCCAGTCCCTGCAGTGGGTGCAGCAGGTCGAGGCCGCCGACCGGCCGGCGGTGGAACGACAAATGCGTGCCGACTACGGATATCCCATCGAATTTAAATGGCGGACCGAGGCCGACGGTTTTCGCAATGCCGAACCACGGGACAACTACCGCGTCATCCGCTTCGCCACCCCGCTTGAATCCAACGCCATCGTGCTCGGCTACGATGTGCAAACCGCCCCGACCGCCGTCTTCCAGGATCGCGCGATCGAAACCCGGGATATGGTCGTGACCGCCCCCTTTCGGCTCGCCCAATCCACCGCCGAGAACGAGGAGCTCGGCATCATCTTCATTCTGCCGGTATTCTGGCCCGGTGAGGGCGAAACCCCATTGCGCGGCTTCGTGCAGGGGGTATTTCGGGCCAGCGGCATCTTCGAACCCTCCGTCTTGCCGGAGAATCGCGAACACGCGATCTACCGCTACTTCGACCAAACCGACTCCGCGGAAAATCCGGTTTTGCTTCTCTCCACGGACCGACGCGGCGGCAACACCCGCTTCGAACACCCGCCGGTTACTCCCGGGGCCCCACCGCCTCGTTTTGAACAACAGGTGATTTCCATCGGCGGCCGCGAATGGCTCTTCGTCGCGCAGGCCCGACCGGAGTGGATCAGTAGCCTCGGCAACCACCAGTCGGAACTCATCATCGGCGGCGGCTTTACGACGACGCTGCTGGCCGCCTTCTTGTTGCTCGGCTTTTTTCGCCGCTCCCGCTGGGTCAACCAATTGGTGGCCGAGCGCACCCAGGCCTTGCTCACCCAACAAGGCGAGCTGCAGGCCATCCTCGACCACAGCCCCAACGCCATCTGGATCAAGGACCTCACCGGCCGCTACATCCTCGCCAACCGCGAGCTGGAACAGATCTACAACCGTCCCCTCGACACCGTGCTCGGCGCAACGGATGACCTCTTTTATCCCGCCGAGGTCGCGGCCGAGATGCGGGCGGCCGACGAACGCGCGCTGCGGTCCGATTCCCACATCCTCATCGACGGAAAATACGACATCGGCGGCGAGGAGCGCCACTACTACACGGTCAAATTCCCCGTGCGGCGCGAGAATGGCGAAGTGTTTGGGGTCGGCGGTATCGCCACCGATGTGACCACCTTCAAACGCGTCGAGGCCCAGCTGGCGGAAACCCAGAAGCTCGAAAGCCTCGGCGTGCTCGCCGGCGGCATTGCCCACGATTTCAACAACCTGCTCACCGGCATGCTCGGCAACGCCTCCCTCATTGCCCACGGGTTGCCGCCGGAAAACGACATCAGTGAATCCGCCCGCGAGATCGAGACCGCCGCCCGCCGCGCCGCCGAACTCTGTCGCCAAATGCTCGCCTACTCCGGCCGGGGCAAATTTGTCATCGAGCGTCTCGACCTCAGCAAGGCCGTCGAGGAGCTGGTGCCTTTGGTGAAATCGTCGATCGGTTCCAAGGCGGTCCTGAACCTCTGCCTCGCCAGCGACCTCCCGCCCGTGGACGTTGACCCCTCGCAACTCCGGCAGATCATCATGAACCTGGTCATCAACGCCGCCGAGGCGCAGCCCCCCGAAGGCGGTCCCGTCTTCGTGACGACCTCCAGTCGGCAGGTGGATGCAGCCACCCTCAGCCAGGGCGTCGGGCACCCCGACCTGCGGTCCGGTCCCTACGTTTCTTTTGTGGTCGAAGACCACGGCCACGGCATGGATACCGACACCCTGCGGCGCATTTTTGAGCCCTTCTTCACCACCAAGTTCACCGGGCGCGGCCTCGGTCTGTCGGCCGTGCTCGGCATCGTGCGCAGCCACCAGGGAGCACTGCTCGTCGACTCAAAGCCCGGTGCGGGCACCACCTTCGAATTGCTGCTGCCCGCGGCCGAAGGCGACTTGGATCACCGCCTCGACACCGCCCTGCCCCCCTCGGCGCTACCGCCCATGCAAGGCCTGCGCCTCTTCCTGGTCGAAGATGAACCCACCGTCTACAAGCTGGTCAGTCGCGTCCTCGTCCAAGCCGGGGCCCAGGTCACCGCCTACCAGGACGGCGCACAAGCGGCCGCGGAATTTGACCCCAGCAAATTTGACCTCGCCGTGCTCGATCTCACGGTGCCCGGCCTCAGCGGCCGCGATGTGTTCCATCGCTTGCGAGCGCTCCAGCCCGACCTGCCCGTGCTGCTCATCAGTGGCTACACCGAACAAGAGGCGGCCGACCAGTTCAGCGATGTTCGCCCCAGCGGTTTCCTGCAAAAACCCTTCACCTCCCGCGAACTCATTCGCGCGATCGACACCATCCGCGACGACGCGATCTAAGCCCCGCGCAAGCACCGGCCCTACCGCCGCCTGCCTGCCGCCCCCGCGTCCACTTCAACGTTCCCCTTCAATTCAGCGGCCGCCCGGCGGCCCGGCGAGTTTCCGCTTTCAGCGCGGGGCAATGTGATTTTTGATCCGCCCTCCATGCCTACGCCGCCGCCACAGTTTAATCGCAAGCCCTGGCCCATGAAGTGGGTCGTGCTCGCCATCGTGGCCTGCCTCGTGCCCTACACCTGGCTCACCCTGGCGTATCGCAAAGACGGCAAGGCCTACGAGCCGTATCAGGATAACAAGGACCGCGCTCAGGTGCTGCGCCTGCTCGACGCCGGTTTCCGCCGCGTCGACCTGCAACTCGAACGCCTCGTCGAACCCGCCGCCGGCTCCGGCACCCCGGCCGAAACCCAGGCCATCGCCGGTGGCCTGCCGCCCCTGCTGGCTGATGTCTTGATCGACAAGCCTCCCGTGCCGTCCGCCTTTCAGACCGTGACCGCCCCCGCCGCCCAGCTCGCCGGCGCGCCTTACACGCTCCTGCTGACCGCTGAGCAACCGGATCACGACGAACGCCCCGCCGCCTCCACCCTTTACCTGCGTGGCACCGAGGCGGTGTTCATCGTTGGCTACGACGCCTTACCCGGCGAACTGCAGGCCCGCGACCTCACTGCCCGCATTCGCCTGACGGTGCCCCCGCAGACCTTCGCCGCCGGCACCTACCACGGCACCCTCATTGGTGCTCGCGAATCGCGGCGCTGGACCTTCGAGGTCCGCTGACCGTAGTCCCCCTTTCTGCTTTTCCGCGTTTCAGTTTTTCAGCGTTTCCCAACATGTCCTCCCCGACCGCCAATTCCGCCGCCGACACGATGATCAAACCGACCGATCTGCGCGGCATCCTGAAATACATTCCGCGGTTCCGGGATCAGATCTTCGTCGTCGCCCTCGACGGTGCGGTCATCGCCGATGACAACCTGTCCAACCTGCTGGTCGACATCGCCGTCCTGCGCAGCCTCACGATCAAGGTCGTGCTGGTGCATGGCATTTCGGTGCAGCTCAAGGAACTCTCCGAGTCGCGGGCCATCGCCATCACCAACGCCGACGGCACCGGCGTGACCGACAAGGCCACCCTGGATCTCGCCGTCCGCGCCTCCTCCCGCGTGTCGCACCTGGTGCTCGAAGGCCTCACCCAAAACGGCCTGAAGTGCGCCATCACCAACGCCATTCGCGCCCTGCCCGTGGGCATCCTCAAAGGCGTCGACCAACAGTTCACCGGCCGAGTCGACCGCATCGACAAGGATACCCTGCACCACCTCATCGCGGCCGACATCATTCCGATCATTCAGCCCATCGGTTTCGCGCCCAACGGCCACACCCTGCGGATCAACTCCGACCTGCTCGCCATCGAAATCGCCGAGGCCCTCGACGCGACCAAGGTCATCTACCTGAGCAATCAGGACGGTCTGCTCATCAACGACGAGCTCCGCCGCGACATCTCAGTCGAAACCCTCTCCAAGACCCTCGAAACTTCCCCCGATTCGATCGCCGCCGCCGCCCGCTCCAAGGCGGTGCATGCGGTGAAGGCCATTGAGAGCGGCATCCCGCGTGTCCACCTCGTCGACGGCCGCATCTACGACGGCTTGCTCAACGAAATCTTTTCCAGCGAGGGCGTCGGCACCCTCGTTTACGGCAACGACTATCAACAGATCCGCAAGGCCACCCGCAGCGACGTGCGTTTCATCCACAGCCTCACCCGCAGTGCGGTGAAGCGCGAGGAACTGCTTCATCGCACCCAGCAGGCGATCGAGAAAAACATCGACCAATTCTACGTCTTCGAAGTCGACGAAAACATCATCGCCTGCGTGACCCTGCAGTTCTACCCGGACCGCCCGGAGATCGCCGAGCTCGGCTCCCTCTACGTCATGCCCTTCCACCACAAGCGGGGCGTCGGGCGCAAGATGGTGGAGTTCGCCGCCCTCCGCGCCAAGGAGCACGGCGCGTCCCAACTGCTGGCCCTCTCCACCCAGAACCCCGGCTTTTTCACCAACACCTGCGGTTTCACCGAGGCCGAAAAGACCGCCCTGCCCGCCGACCGCCTGAAGACCTACGAGGCCAGCGGCCGCAACGCCAAGGTGCTGGTGCGCTCACTCTGAGGGCATGCGCGCCGTCGTTCAACGCGTCACCCAGGCCAAGGTCACCGTCGACAAGCGCGTGGTCGGCGAGATCGGCCCCGGCGTGTTGATCCTGCTGGGTATCACACATCCGGATACCAAGACCGACGGCCAGTGGCTGGCCGACAAGATCGCCAAACTGCGCATCTTTCCCGATGAGGGCGGCAACATGAACCGCTCGCTCCTCGATACCGGCGGCGAGGCGCTGGTGGTCAGTCAATTCACCCTGCACGCCCGCGTGCGCAAGGGCACGCGCCCGTCCTTCAACGACGCCGCGCCGCCCGCGCAGGCCGAGCCGCTTTACGAAGCGTTCCGCCAGCAACTCTCCGCCGCCCTCGGCGGCCGCCCGGTGCCTGGCGGCGAATTCGGCGCCATGATGGCGGTAGACCTCTGCAACGACGGCCCGGTGACCCTCATCCTCGACACGCCGCAAAAGGCCTGAGCGATGGGCTATCTGCGCTTCATCCGCGAGCAGCCGGTCGAAGCCGCCTTCGGTTTCGGCACCACGCTGTTCACCAGCGTCGGCCAAACCTTCTTCATCTCGATGTTCGTGCCTTCGCTGGTCGCGGCGCTGCCGCTGACCGAGGGGCAGTTCGGCACCGTCTACGCCGCCGGCACTCTCGTCGGGGCGCTTATGCTTCCTTTTGCCGCGGCCTCCTATGACACCACCCCGCTCGCGCCCTACACCCGGCGGGTATTCCTCGGACTCGGTCTCGCCGCCCTGGTCATGGCCGCCACGGTGCACCCGGCGATTCTGTTCCTGGCGGTCGTTGGCCTGCGCTTGTGCGGCCCCGGTCTCGTCACCCACATCGCGAACACCACGATGGCCAAGGGCTTCGAACGCCGGCGCGGACTCGCTCTCGGACTGACCTCCTTGGGCTACCCGCTCGGCGAGGCCGTGTTGCCCCCCTTGGCCGCCGCCCTACTCATTTGGATCGACTGGCGGCTGCTGTGGATCGCCATCGGCGTCTTTTATCTCACCGCCTTGCCGTGGGCGTCGACCCGACTGATCGCCCGCGCGCGGTTTGAAACCTTTGTCGCCGCCGACTTCCAGGCCGGCCCCAGACGTTCAACGCGCCGCCAATTGGTCGACGCGTTCAAACTCATGGGACGGGATCCACGCTTCTGGTGGATGCTGCCCATTCAGGTGCTTCTCCCCATGTTGGTGACGGCCGCGTTCCTCTACCAGGCCCCCATCGCCGTCAGCAAGGGCTGGAGCACCACCTTCATGGCTTCGCTGTTCACGCTGTTTGCGATCTTCCGTGCCGGCACCTCGCTGACCTCCGGTCATCGCATCGACCGGCTGGGCGCCATCCGGCTCGCGCCGTGGGTCGCGTTGCCGGTCACGCTCGGGTTCCTTCTCCTGGCGTGGGGACAGCATCCGGCCATGGGCGTAGGGTTCTTCGTGCTCACCGGACTCACCGCCGGTTCCTCCGGCAATGTGCTCACCGCCATCTGGGCCGAACTCTACGGTCCCGCACAACTCGGCACCATCAAAGGCCTCACCGGCTCGCTGGCGGTGTTTTCCTCCGCCGCCGGTCCGGCCCTCGCCGGTCTGCTGCTGGAGTTCGGCGTCAGTTACAGCGCCATGCTGACCGGCTTCGCCGTTGCCACGGGCTTGGCCTGTTTGAGCGCCACGCAGGTCGTGCGCCTCACTCGGACCTGGGCTTTGCCGACAGCGTGATCCGAAACGGTCCCCGCAAGGTCGCGAGATCAGCAGGTTCGCCGCGCTGGGTGACGCAAAGTTCGCCGCGCTCCGCCATGGTCCGATAGGTCGGCCGTAGTTTCGACAAGGTCGTGCCCAGCCGCCGCGCCAGCATGCCCGGACACATCGTGGTGCCAGGTTTGAGCTTCGCCAGTTCCGTCCAGATCGCCTCTTCCACGCTCGCAGCGAAATCTGCTCAAACCCATTCGCAAGTCCCGCCTGAACGTGGCCAAATTTTGCGAACCGGCTTACCTTTTGCGTCTTTTGCGCCTTCCTGCGGCCATACATCACGTTTTCCGCGAACCGTTCGCATGCGCTGCTTTTACCACCCTGACTACGTTTTCCCGCTGCCTCCCGAGCATCCCTTTCCGATGGACAAGTTCTGGCGCGCGGAAGCGATGTTGCGCGAAGCCGCCCACCCGCGCGTCGTCATCGAATCGCACGCCCCCGCGAGCGCAGAGCAATTGCACCGCATCCACACGGCGGAGTATCTCCAGTCGATCCGTGCCAACACCCTCGACAAGGCGGCGGCTGTGCGACTCGGTCTCCCCGCCAGCCCGGCCCTGCTGGCCCGCTCCGCGCTTGAGGTCGGCGGCACCCTGGCTGGCACGGCTGCAGCGATGCAGGACGGTCTGGCCTGCAACCTCGCCGGTGGCACCCACCACGCCTTTGCCGATCGTGGCCTGGGTTACTGCGTGCTCAACGACGTCGCGATCGCGATCCGAGAGCTGCAGGCGCATCGGCCGGAGTGGCGTATCTTCGTGATCGATACCGACGCCCACCAAGGCAACGGCACGCACGGCCTTTTCGCACGTGATCCCAACGTCTTCACCTACTCCAACCACGTGGGGAAGAACTATCCGGCCGAAAAAACCCCCGGGGACCTCGACGTGCCCCTGCCGCGCTACGTAACCGGCGCCGACTACCTGGACCAACTCGAGGCGACGCTGCGTCCCGCGTTCGAGGACTTTGCCCCGGACTTTGTCTTTTGGATCGCGGGCGCCGACCTGCACGTGGACGACCGCTTCGGCCAAATGCGCCTGCACGACGAACATTTCGCGGCGCGGGATCACCACGTGCTCGACCTCGTCACCCAGCACCACGTGCCGACCGCCGTGCTCTACGGCGGCGGCTACAATCGCGACCGCGTCAAAACCGCGCGGCTGCACGCGGACACGGTCTTGCGGGTGGCGGACTACGCGAGCAAACCGGGCTCACCGAGCCCGGCTACAGTCCGGACTCCGCTGTAGCCCGGGTCGGTGACCCCGGTTCGTGTGAACGCTGTAGCCGGGGTCGGTGACCCCGGTGGCGCTCAACCTTCGGCGCGGGCCTTGGCGTCGGCTTCGATCGCGGCCTTCACCTTGCCCAGCTCCTCGGCCACGGCCGCCTTGGCGGTTGCGAGATCGGAGCCCTCGCCGACCGGCGCCTGCGCGAAAACGTAGAACTTCATCTTCGGCTCGGTGCCGCTACCGCGGGCGGCGAACGAGTAGCCGTTGCTGAGCGTCACGAAATAGAGGTCCTGCTTCGGGATGAGCTCGCCGTCAGCGTCGCTGATATCCTGCACGCCGAAGTCTTCGAACTTCGTCACCTTCACGTCGCCGAACGCTTCCGGCGGATTCGAACGGTAGGTATCGAGGATCCGCTTGATCTTTTGCGCACCGGTGGCGCCCTCGTAATAGAGGTTGATGGTGCCTTCGGTGAAGTAACCGTGCTGCTGATACAAGGCATCGAGTCGATCGAGGATCGACTCCCCCTTGGCCTTGGCGGCGGCGCAAAGTTCGGCGAACATGAGGCAGGCGGCGTTGCCGTCCTTGTCGCGCACGTAGTCGTTGGGCAGGTAGCCGTAGCTCTCCTCGGAACCGAAGGCATAAAAGGTCGAATGCTCCTGCAGCAGTTTCGCCCGGGAAGCGAACGGCGTGGCGTCGTAGTCGAGGCCGATGCCTTGCTTGAGCAACGCTGCCTTCAACTGCTCCTCGTAGCCGCGCATCTTGGAGGCAATCCACTTAAAACCGGTGAGCGTGTTGATGACCTTCACGCCGTGGCCCTTGCCGATCGCGTCCTGCAGCGGCGAGGTGACGAAGGTCTTCACGAGTGCGACCTTTCCCGAGCCTTCAGCCGGAATCCAGCCGAGCTCCTTGTATTTGCCGATGCGGTAGTCAGCCAACAAGGCACCGATCTGGTTGCCGGTCAGCAGGTGCATCTTGCCGTCGTTGCCGCGCACGGCGCAGCCCATGCGATCGCAGTCGGGGTCCGTCGCCACGATGACGTCGAGGTTCTTTTCCTCCGCCATCTTCACCGCCAACGCGAGGGCTTCGGCGTTTTCCGGATTGGGCGATTTCACGGTGGGGAAACGGGAATCAAAACCCGCCTGTTCCGGCACCTCGTGGACGTCGCAGCCAGCGTGCGCCAACAGGGGCACGGAGGCCACGCCGCCGACGCCGTGGATGTTGGTGAAACCGATGGAGAGTTTGGTCTGCTTGAAGACCTCGGTGTCGATCGCAGCCTGGGACGCCGCCGCGAGGTAGGCGTCGTCGGCCACCCGGCCCAAAGTGATGACCCGATCGGGCGACACCTCGAGGAACTGGGACAGCTCCGTCAACGGCACCTGACCCACTTGCGAAACGATGCCCTTGTCGTGCGGCGCGACCACCTGGGCACCGTCCTCGAAGTAGGCTTTGAAGCCGTTGTCGTGCGGCGGATTGTGCGAGGCCGTGATCACGACGCCGCAGTGGGCACCGAGCCAACGCACGCTGAAGCTGAGTTGGGGCGTCGAGCGCGGACCATCAAAGATGAACGCATTGCCGCCGAGTTGGATCCAGGTCGAGGCCGCCAGTTCGCAGAAGTGACGCGAAAAGTGACGAACGTCATGCGCGATCACGATGGTCGGCACCTCGGGACGATCGGACTCCTGGAGAAAACCGCTCACGTAGCGGAAGAGCCCCACGGTCGCCCGCACCAGGGTGAAGTCGTTGAGGATGTTGCAGCCCGCCGCCGCATGCTCGGGCGTGCCCTGCGGACCGAGCGTGCCCTCTTCGACGGAAGTCACAATTCGCCCAATGGTGCGTCCGCGCATGCCGCCGGTGCCGAAGGCAAGGTCGCGGTAGAAGCGGTCATTGAGTTCGTCCCAGGCCTGCTGCCCCACCAGTTCGTCGACACTCTGGTTCACCCACGCCGGCAAACCGGCCTGAAGCCAGGTCGAAAGATTCTCGACCGTGGAAGGAAGCAATTGTCCGGCCTCACCGGCCGCTTTGATGGATTCGAGGGTGCTCATGAAATGAAGTTGAACCGCTGATTACGCAGATGAACGCAGATTTTAGGAAGTGCTTTTGGCGACACGCTTCACCTGAAGCTTGGCGTGTTTGAAGTTGAGGAGAAGGGCCAGGTCCAAGCCAGTCACAGCCAGGTAGCCCAGCATTTGGGCAACATGCGTTTCGGAGAACGATTCTGCAACCTTCGGATCCACGATGACCTTTCCGCCGACGATAAGATCAGGAACGAGCCGTCCAATGAGCTCCCTCTCGTAGTAGACGGGGAAGCTCTGCTGCTGCTCCACATCCAAACCAGCTTTCCGCAGCTCGATCACCAAAGCGTTCTCGTAGAGCTTCTCATCCAGTCCCGGTTTAAGTGTATTCAGAACCTTCATCGCAGCGCCAATGATCCGGTGACTCAATTCGCCCTGCGGGAAGTCACATTCTACCGCATTCATTGCCTCTCCGTATCTGCGCCCATCAGCGAAATCTGCGGTTAAGATTCTACGCCAGCACCGTCCCGGCCTCGATCTGCGGTGTGGGATCGGCGGCCGCCCAGGACGCGGCGAACGAGGCTTCGTCGTAACCGAAGGACGGGGCGACTTCGAATGTGACCGCCGGCAAACCCGTGTCGTCGACCGCAAGCGCGGCGCCGTGGGCATTGGCCCAGCGCGCAAACTGGCGCAATTGATCGGCCCGGCTGGTCGCCGGGCTGTCGACGCCCTCGGCATTCTTGACCGGGGAAAAATCGTCCTCCCGCCGTGTTTCGATGATGACCGGATTTTTCGCGAAAGGCAGCGCATCGAAGACAAACATCTCGAACTTGATGCCGTTCGGCGCGTCGGGTTTCACCGGCGCACCACTTTCGTCCACCGTGGGGATCTTTTTGTTGGCGCGATGAAACGGCAACGCGACCCCTTCGCCACCTTGGGCAAGACGGCGCACAAACTCGCGGTCGAGCACATGAATCGCGATGCTGCCGGCCAGGTAACGCAGCTCACCGTTCGCGTCGGTCTCTTCCTGCATCTCGCTCGGCAAATCGGAATACTCCACCACCACCGTCTTGCCGCGCTGCTCGCAGAAATGGCCGACCTTTTCGCCGGCGTAAGCCTTCGGCACCATCTTGCTCGACATCTCCGAGCCCCGCAGCACGTGCCAGCCAATGAAGGCCGGGTCGATGACCCGGATGAGGGGATTGTCCACTTGGAAGTAACTGATGATGTCGATGCCCCGCGCCGCCAAAAAATCGAGCGCGCCACTGCGATCGAGGGCCCGCAGCGAGCCCCCGTGACCATCCGGGGACATCGCGATGCTGCCTTGGCTGGCGAGCATGATCTTCCCGTTCATGTCCACCGCCGGCATGCGGCCTTGGCGGAAGAAGCGCACCTGCTCCGGAGCGAGGCCGAAGAAGGCGTGCTCCCGCAAAAACGACTCGGTCGCCTCGTGATTCTGATGGCTGGTCATGATCAGCCACGGAATCACCACGCCGTAGCGTTTTCCGGCGGCCCCAATCTTTTCGGCAAAGACCTGAAAGAGGGTTTTCTCGAGCACCGGCGTGACCGGAAAGGTGCCCTTGGGTCCATCGTAACCGAGCCGGGTTCCCTGCCCGCCCGCAACCGTGAAGGCCGCCACTCGGCCGGCGCGCAACGCCTGTTCCCCCGCCGCCAGGGCCTTGTCCCAAGCTGCGGCGTCACCGCCTTGCTCCGGACGCTTTTCGTAAGGCGCCGGAGTCAGATCACTCAGATCCACGCCCGCTCCGTGATCGCTGTCGATCAGCTCCCGCTTGAGACGCGCGACCTCGGCCAAGTCGATTTCGGCCGCCTCAGCCAGCAAGGTTTCCTGCGCGTTGGCGTCGAGGGCGTCGTAAAAGGCGAAGACCTGCCCTTGGCCCGCATCGCGGAAGGCAGCCATCAGATCAGTCGGTGAAAGCTGGGACATTGGCCGACCACGTTGCGAAACCCGCCCCGTCCGCCGCAACGCCATAAATGCAACGATCGCACGCGCATCGCACAAAGGAACCGCCGGAGAACCACCGCCCCCTCTAGCGGAGGAGGGCCTCACCGCATCGGCGCCATCTGCGGTTAAAACCAACCGCCGACCAAGCGAGGTTTGACCGCAGATCAAGCAGATAGCCACAGATCCACTCCGCCGCCCTCACGCCGTCCGGAGGTCGGCGTCCACCAACTCACCACAAGGTCAACGCCGACGCCTGTCCCGCGAACGCGGCGATCCCCGACCGCGACTTCGTTGCCCCTCGGATCTGTGCCCATCTGTGACCTCAGTGGTTAATAACCCACGGTGCCTCTCAACATCTGCCTCATCCGCGGCCCCAATACCCGCGTTGCCTCTCCGCTATCCGCGCTCATCTGCTTGATCTGCGGTTAAAACCAACCACCGACCAAGCGAGGTTTGACCGCAGATGGCGCAGATAGCCGCAGATCCACTCCGCCGCCCTCACGCCGTCCGGAGGTCGGCGTCCACCCACTCAACACAAGGTGGCCGCCGACGCCTGTCCCGCGAACGCGGCGATCCCCGAGCGCGACTTCGTTGCCCCTCGGATCTGCGCCCATCTGTGACCTCAGTGGTTCAAAATCCAGCCCTGCCTCTCAGCTATCCGCGCCCATCTGCGTCATCCGCGGTCAAAAACCATCCCTGCCTCCCTGTTCCCAGCAACCAGCCCACCAGCTCCCAGTCTCCAGCTCCCAGCCATTTCCTCGTTTGCGCGGCGGAGTTTTCCCGTTTCCTCTGAGTCACCCATGTTTTCCGTTCCGTCCGCTGTCTTTGCCGCCCCGTTTTTCCTGGTCTTCGAGCTGGCGCAACTCGTGGTGAGCGAACGTCACGTCGGCGTGAAACAGATCAAACGCGGCACCGACCCCCGGCTCGACGGCCCGTCGAACCGGGTGGCGGGTTGGTGGGTGTTCATGCTCGTCATCTACTGGTTGTGGATGGGCGGTATGCTCTACTTCCCTTTCTCGCGTGTGCACATGTGCATCCTCATCGGAGTCTCGCTGATTGGCTACGCGTTGCGCCGGAACGCCGGCCTGAAGTGGATCTTGGTGATCCTCACCTTTGAGGGCGCCATTCGCATCGGCATTCTCATCTCTCTGCTCGGCCGCACTTGGCGGACGCTGCACTGAAAGCCAAGGCGCGCTCGCCGACGCCGCCCTACCGCTGCAGTCGGTTGCGCACCATGCGCTCGTCTTCGCTGAGCAACGACTCGCGAAAGAACGCTTCCGCTTTCGAGAGGAGTTTGGCGTATTGGGAATATTGCCCCGCCCACGAATTTGGCACCGACATGTGTTGAATCGTGCCCGGTTTCACTCGTCCATTCACCGTCTCGGCCGCGAAGCGCACGGCCATCTTCGGGTCATGCGTGTGGACCACAAAATACTGCGTCGAGCCGTCGGTGGCTTCCTGTTCGATGCGCACGAAGTGAGGGAAGTTCATGTCGCTGGGCAAAAGCTGCGTGCCCCCGCCCCGCCGCGCAACCCAAAGGTCCGCCCATTGGTCACTTCGCAAAAATTCAGCGTTCCCGTGCGACCGGTTTTCCGTTTCGCTTTCGCTCCGTCACATGGAACTCCCCGACGACGCCCCGAAGCTCCCCAAAATTCCCTTCATCATCGGCGACGTGATTCTACTCGGCGTCGCGACCACCCTGCTCTACCGGCTCGGTGAAACCCCGACCACCGCCCAAGTGGTGGCAATCATTGCCTGCGCCGGGCTCGGCGTGACCTGTTTTCTGGCCCCGTTTCTGATCACCTACGCACGGAAGCAGGAGCAGCAGCTGATTGAGCGCCAAGGCGCGCTCGAAGCCCTCACGCGCACCACCTCCGCCGCCGCCGACCAAGCCAGCATCGCCGCCAACGGCCTGCACGAGATCGCCGAGGTCACCAAGCGCAACCTGCATTCATTGGAGGAACTCCCGGCCAAGATTGAAGCCGCCCGCCAGTCCGCCAAATCCAAGGAGAACCACCAGCACGCCACCGCGGTTGAAGCCCTGCGCAACGACTTCGACCAGCTCCGCGAAGAACAGTCCGGCTCGACCGAATCCACCACCCAGCTCCTGGAAAAACTGAGCGAACAGATCGGCGACTTGGAATCCCGCTTGAGCGCGCGCTTGGGCGAACTGGATTCGCAAGTGGCCGCACTCAAAGTCGCGCCCGTGCCCGCTCCAACTCCCGCACCGACACCGGCACTGGCGTCGGCGCCCGAACCGGAACTCAAACCCGAGCCCGAACCTGAGCCGGAACCGGAACCCACGCCGGAGCCAGAACCGGCCGCGCCAGCGTCCACCGAACCGGATCCGGAAACGGCTGCGGAACCACCAGCCGAAGAGACCGCGGCCGCGCCGGAACCTACGCCGGAGCCGGAACCGGAAACAAAGGCGGAAGCACCGCCCAAGCCCAAGAAGAAGCCGCGCAAGACCGCCCCCAAAGCCGTCGAGCCCTCCCTCTTCGATTCGATGGATGCGGCGGCGCCGCCGGAACCGACTGCTGCAGAACCGACGGAGGAACCTGAGGATGAGGAGGAGCCATCAGACTCCGCGCCGGAGCTTGAGGCCGAACCCGAAACAGCCTCCAGCGAAGTCACGGCGGTCGCAGACGAGACCGACACCGACGAAGTTTCCGGCGAAGCCGCGCCATTTGACGACGAGCCACCACCCGAACCTTCGCTCTCGTCAGACGGCCTGACGCGACTCACGGTCACCGCCTACATCGGCATCGGCAACCGCTTGTTCATCCGCGGCGACGGCCCCGGCCTCAGCCGCGAGGAAGGCACGCCCCTGCAATTTGTTTCGATTGGGAAATGGCGCTGGGAAACCGACGCCGCCACCGCACCCGTGAAGGTCTCCATCTGGAAGAACGACCAGATCGAATGCACCACCCTCGGCGAAATCGAACTCGCTCCCGGCGCCCAGCTCGAAACCAGCGCCAACTTCTGAGCGCCCTCGGCAGCGGAGTGTGGCACCGCAGATTTCGCAGATAGACGCAGATCCACTCCGCCGCCCTCACGCCGTCCGGAGGTCGGCGTCCACCCACTCACCACAAGGTGGACGCGGACGCCTGTCCCGCGAACGTGGCGATCCCCGACCGCGTCTTCGTTGCCTCTCGGATCTGTGCCCATCTGTGACATCAGTGGTTCAAAAACCAGCCCTGCCTCTCCGCTTTCCGCGCCCATCTGCGTAATCTGCGGTTAAAACCAGCGTTGCCCACCCGCCCGGTCCCCCCAGCTACGACCGCATGTGCGCCCGGTAAAAATCGATGCACAGCTTCTCGATTTCCTCCGGTGAATCCATCTCCTTCGTCCGCTCAGCCAAAGCACGGGCCTCGTCCATGCGCATGTTGCGGATGAGATACTTGGCCGCCGGCAACAGCGGTGGCGTCATGCTGAGCTCGTCCACCCCGATGCCGAGCAACAGCGGCACATAAACCGGGTCCCCTGCCATTTCGCCGCACACGCTGACCTTGATGCCGGCCGCATGCGCCGCCTGCACCACCTCGCGCAACACGCGCAACACCGCCGGATGCGCCGGCTCATAAAGGTGCGCCGTGCGTTCATTCACCCGATCAATCGCAATCAGGTATTGAATGAGGTCGTTGGTGCCGATGCTGAAGAAATCGCACTCCTGCGCGAGCCGGTCGGCCGTGAGGGCCGCACTCGGAATCTCGATCATGCTCCCCACCGGCATGTTCGGATTGTAGGCTTGGCCCGCCGCGTCGAGTTCCTGTTGGCATTCCGCCAGCAGTGCACGCGCTTCGCGCAGCTCCTTGGTGCCACTGATCATCGGGAACATCAGGTGGACGTTGCCCACCGCGCTCGCGCGCAGGATCGCCCGAAGTTGGGCTTTGAATATATCGCGGTGTTCGAGACAGAACCGAATCGCACGGAACCCGAGGAACGGATTTTCCTCCCGCGGAAACAAATGCGGCGCGCCGCTCATGGGTTTGTCGCCGCCCAAGTCGAGCGTGCGGATGACCACCGGATGCTCGCCAAACGACTCCGCCACCGCGCGGTAATCGGCAAACTGTTCCTCCTCGGACGGAATGCGGGGCGCGGCCAGGTAGAGGTATTCGGAGCGGAACAAGCCGACGCCCTCCGCCGCGTGTTCGCGGACCAGCCCCACCTCGTCGGCCTTTTCGATGTTGGCGCGCAGCGGCACCGCCACGCCGTCCCGGGTGACGCACGGTTCGTGCACCGCGTCCATCAGTCGTTTCTCGAAACTCTGCTTTTCCGACCGCAGCTCACCGTAACGATAAAGGGTCTGCTTGCTCGGGCGGATGATCACGACCCCGTCGTAGCCATCGACGATGACTTCCTCGCCATCCTTGATCTGCTCCATCACCCCGCGCACGCCGACCACCGCGGGCACCTTCATGGAGCGGGCCACGATGACCGCGTGACTGGTCTTGCTGCCGGACTCGGTGACGATGCCGAGGGCGGACGAACGATCGAGCGTCGCCGCGTCGGACGGCGCGATGTCATCGGCCACCACGATGCGACGCCCCAACAGTTCGCTCAGACTCTCGGCGGTCTGCCCCATCAGGTTGTGGAGCACGCGGAACGCGACATCGCGAATGTCGCCCGCGCGCTCGCGCAGGTATTCATCGTCGATCTCCGCAAAGGCACGAATGTAACGCTGCGCGACCGTGTTGAAACAGGCCTCCACGTTCTTGCCGGTCGTATGGATTTCGCGCTCGGTTTCGGAGATGAGCGCCTGATCCTCCAGCACCATCAGGTGCGCGTCAAAGATCTGCGCCTCTTCTTCGCCCAGGTTCTTTTCCACCTGATCGCGGATCACCGTGATCTGCCCCCGCGTGGCCATCAGCGCCTGATTGAAGCGTTCAATTTCGGCAGGGCGCTTGTCCTCAGAAATCTGATACTCCGGCACCTCCAACTCCGCCTTGCGGTAGACAAAAGTGGGCCCGTAAGCGATTCCCGGCGAGGCGGAGATTCCGTGCAGAATCACCTCGGGTTTGGGCTCGGTTGCGGACATGTGGCTTGGCGGAGATAAGGGGATGAAAACGAAATTAGGCGGCGCCTCCCGGGGGCGGCTCCCCACGATAACCTTCCCCCTCCCGGAGGGGTCAATCCGGATTTACAAATGGGAACGCAACACCCGGGTGACAATGCACCACGCCGAGTCCCCCCAACCTTCCCGCACGGTCGCGATGACCGCCTCTGCCTCGACGCCGTCCTCCAGGAAAGCGTAGCACGCGCTGCCGCTGCCACTCATGCGTGCCCGCACCCCATGGACCTCATGGAGCTGCCGAATCATCGTCGGCAGCGCGATGAACTTGCCGAAGGCCGGCACCTCGAGGGAATTGAACCCCAAGTCGTGCACCGACGCGCGCGCCGCGTGGCACCAGGCCTTCACCCACGCCTCGGCGTCCGGTTTCGGCAGATAACCCGCCGGCGCCCCGGCGGCGAGCGTGTGGTAGGCCCAGGCCGTGTTGATGCCAAAGGCCGGTTTGAACACCAGCAGTCGCAGCGCCGCCAGCCGATCAGCGGCCTGTCCCGGCAACGGCTCCAGATGCTCGCCCCGTCCCCGCATGATCATCGGCCCGTCGGCCAGAAACAACGGGCAATCCGAACCGATCTCGGCCGCGAGTTCGTGCACTTGCTCGGGTTCAAGCGCGTGGTCCGCAAGCTCGTTCAAGGCACGCAAAGCCATCGCCGCGTTGCTGCTGCCGCCGCCTAGGCCCGCTCCCATCGGCACCCGTTTGACCAAATGAAACGCCGCACCGCCGGCGTAGCCGGTCTGCTCGCGAAAGCGTTCGGCGGCCCGCAGCACCAAATTGTCTCCGCCCAGCGGCACCGCCGGATCATCACAAGTCAGCGCGAATCCCGCCTCCGGTCGGGGCGCCACGGTCAGTTCATCCCCAAATGCCAAGGGGGCCACGATCGACACGAGCTCATGAAAGCCGTCCTCCCGTCGGTCGGTCACCGCCAAAAACGCATTGATCTTCGCCGGGCAAAAATAGGTCTGAGCGTTCTCCACAGTCGGCGGAATCTGAGCACCCGGCGGATGACAAACGAGGGTAAACCACCACTTGAGCCGAAAAGCGCAAAACGACCAGGCAGCAACCGAACCACCATGAAGGCAGCCCGCGTGCGGGCGCTCCCCTGCCCTTCGGTCCCAGCCACCAGTCCCAAGTCCACCACTCCACCGCCGTCGGGCGTGGCAAGCCACGCCCCTACACCTAGCCCCATGTAGGGGTTTGGCTCGCCAAACCCGCAGTGCGTCAGCCGGACACACCACCTCTCTTAAACTTGAACTTTCCACTTCAACTGCGGCGCTCCGCGCCGCCACCAGCCCACCTGCCACCAGCCACCAGCGACCGTCCACCAGCGACCAGCACCCAGATTTCAGTTTTTCAGCATTTTAGCTTTTCAGCTTTTCCGTTCTCCTCCTCCCCAATGCCCACCCAACTCATCCTCGCCCTCGACGTTCCGGATCGCGAAACCGCCCGCCCGCTGCTCCAGCAGCTGCAGGGCTCCCTGCCTTGGGTGAAGATCGGCCTGCAGATGTTCACCGCCCACGGCCCGGACTGGGTGCGCGAGGTTTCCGACCTCGGCTTCAAGATCTTCCTCGATCTCAAACTGCACGACATCCCCAACACGGTGGCCAAAGCCGTGGAGTCGCTCTCGGTCCTGCCCATCGACATGCTCACAATCCATACCTTGGGAGGACGCGAGATGATGGCCGCCGCGGTGGCCGCGCAGCAGGAAACCAAGCCCGACCTGCAACTGCTCGGTGTCACCGTGCTCACCTCCATGAACGCCGAGGCCTTGGCCGCGATCGGCTGCAGCGACGCCCCCGCCGCGCAAGTCAGCCGCCTCGCCGCGCTCGGCGTCGAAGCCGGCATGAGCGGATTCGTCTGTTCCCCGCTCGAAGTCGCTCAACTGCATGCCGAACTTCCGGCCGATACCCAGTTGGTCACGCCCGGCATCCGTCCAGTCGGCGCCGACAAAGGCGATCAATCCCGCATCATGACCCCGGCCGACGCCGCCCGCGCCGGCTCGACGCACATCGTCGTCGGCCGCCCCATCCTCAAAGCCCCCGATCCCGCCGCCGCCGCCCGCTCCATCATCACCGAGCTCAACCTCGCGTAGGCCCCCGTTTCGCCGGCTGCCACAACACCGTCCGGATCACCGCGTCCTCGTTGCCTCACGGATCTGTGCCCATCTGTGTCATCAGTGGTTCAAAAAACCAGGGTGCCTCTCAACATCTGCTACATCTGCGGTCCCAAAACCCTCGTTGCCTCACCGCTATCCGCGCCCATCCGCGTTATCAGCAGCCAGTACCAACCGCCGACCAAGCGACGTTTTACCGCAGATGGCGCAGATAGTCGCTGATCCACTCCGCCGCCCTCACGCCGTCCGGAGGTCGGCGTCCACCCACTCACCACAAGGCGGACGCGGACGCCTGTCCCGCGAACGCGGCGATCCCCGACCGCGTCTTCGTTGCCCCTCGGATCTGTGCCCATCTGTGACATCAGTGGTTCAAAATCCAGCCCTGCCTCCCCGCTATCCGCGCCCATCTGCGTATTCTGCGGTTTAAACCAGCGTTGCCCCTCCGCCCAGCCCACCAGCGACCAGCCCCCACCAGCAACTAGCACCCACCAGCAACCAGCCCCCACCAGATTCGTTTGACGGAACGTCCGTCAATTGCGGCACTCTAAGCCCCTGTTCAAAAGGTTGCTCCACCTCTGGAACTCAGCTTTTCAGTTTTTAGCTTTTCAGCTTTTCCCCACATGTCCCGCACCGCCGCCATCCTTCTCGCCGCCGGTTCCGGCAAACGCATGGCCGGTGCCGTCGATGACAAAATCCTCGCCCCGCTGGCCGGCAAACCGGTGTTCTCGCACAGCGCGGCCACCTTCGCCGCCAGTGGCGTAGCCGACCTCTACGTCATCGTCTACCGCGACCAGCGTCAGATGCTCGAGCTCACTGCCTTGGCTCCGACGCCGACCCTCTTCGTCCCTGGAGGCAGTGAACGCCAATACTCCGTCGCCAACGCCTTGGACGCGCTGCCGGCGGACATCGAACAGGTGTTCATTCACGACTGCGCCCGCCCCTTCGTGCGCATCGAACACCTGATCGCGCTGCACAAGATCGTGCGCAAGGAAGGCGCCGTGGTGCTCGCCCATCGCGCCACCGACACGATCAAACTCCACCGGGATGATGGTCATCTCAAGACCCTCGACCGCGGCGCGCTTTGGGCGATGGAGACCCCCCAGGTTTTTGAACGCGAACTCATCGTCAAAGCCTACAACCGCGCCGCCAATCGCGGTGTGAAGCTGACCGACGACGCCGCGGCCGTGGAACTGCTCCGGCACCCCATCGCGCTCCTCGAGAACAGCCATCCGAATCCGAAGCTGACCACGGCCCACGACCTGCCGTGGTTCGAATACCTGCTCCAATCCGCCTCCGCGGATTGAGTCGGTCTTAAGGTAGGGCGGGACCGCTGGGCCCGCCGCCGAACGTAGAGTTCGGTTCACCATCCGGACGGCCCAGCGGTCCGTCCCTACCTCAACACCGCATTTCCTCTTTGCGCCTCTTGCGCCTTTTTGCGGCTATTCCGTGATGAATCCCTTCCGCATTGGCCACGGTTACGACATTCATCGCATCGTGGCGGGACGCCCGATGGTGCTCGGCGGCGTGCGCTTTGAGGTGCCTTACGGACTCGACGGCCACTCCGATGCCGACGCGCTCACCCACGCCATTTGCGACGCCCTGCTGGGCGCGGCGGGGCTGCCCGACATCGGCCACTTTTTCCCCAACGACGACCCGGCCTTCAAGGACATCGACTCCCAGAAACTCCTCGCCCGCGTCGCCGCGGAACTGCGGACCCGCGGCTGGGAGATCGGTAACATCGATGCGTCCCTCATCGCGGAGAAACCCAAGATCGCGCCCGTGCTCGCCGAAATGAAAGCGCGCCTCGCCGCCTCCGCCGGCGTCACCGTCGAGCAGCTTGGCTTGAAGGCCACCACCAACGAAGGCGCGGGCAGCCTGGGCCGCGCCGAAGCCATCGCCGCCCACGCCGTCGCGCTCATCCATCGCTCGGCTGCGAGCGGTGGATGAGAAATCCCAACACTCAGCGTAGGCCAACGGGCGAGGTTTGCACCGCAGATCACGCCGATATCCGCAGATCCACTCCACCGCCAGACGCCGTCCGGAGGTCCTCGTCCACCCACTCACCGCAAGGTGGACGCGGACGCCTGTCCCGCGAACGCGGCGATCCCCGGCCGCGTGTTTCATGTGCCTCTCCTCCTCCACGCCGACGGCCCTTTGCCTCCCGGTATCTGTGCTCATCTGTGCAATTGCCTCGGCGCTTCGCCTCTCGGGTGTCGCTTCGCTCGAAAGTGGTTTAAAAAACGCGTCTGCCTCTCAGCATTCCTTTCGTGCCTCTCCGACTCCCTTCGTGGTCCTACCTCTCTGCCTGCCTCGCTATCTCGTGTCTCCTCTTTGCTGGCTGCAAACCGCGTGAGACGAACGTCGAGTCCGGCAACCGCACGCAGACCCTGCACCGCGGCATGGGACCGGCGCTGGCGAACCTCGACCCTCACCTCGCCACCGGGACAACGGACTACAACGTGCTCAGTGCGCTCTATGAAGGCCTCGTCGCCGAAGACCCTGTCGATCTCTCCCCGGTCCCCGGCGTCGCCTCCCGCTGGGACGTGTCCGCCGATGGCCTGCACTACACCTTCCACCTGCGCGCAGACGCCCGTTGGTCCAACGGCGACCCGGTCACGGCGCAGGACTTCATCGCCTCCTGGCAGCGCGTGCTCTCCCCCCAACTCGGCGCCGATTACGCCAACCTCCTCTACGTGCTGGCTGGCGCCGAAGCCTATCATCGCGGCGAGACCACCGACTTCTCCACCGTCGGCATCGCCGCGCCAGACGACTCCACCCTCGAGGTCACGCTCGCCTATCCCGCCCCCTACTTCCTCTCCCTCCTGCAACACTGGATGTGGTATCCCGTCCACCTGCCTTCGATCCGCGCGGTGGGCGATCCGCTCGATCGCAACACGCCCTGGGCGCGGGTTGGCACCATGGTCAGCAACGGTCCGTTTCAATTAAGCGATTGGCGTCACGGCGAGCGCATCATCGCCACCCGCAACCCGCACTACTGGGACGCGGCCACCGTGCGGCTGCAGGCGATCCACTTTCATCCCTTCGAAGGCGTCGACACCGAGGAACGCGCCTTTCGTTCCGGCCAGATCCACCTCACCGACGCCCTGCCCGCCGCCAAGATCGAAACCTACCGCGCCGACGCGCCGAATAAACTCCGCATCGATCCCTACCTCGGCACCTACTTCTTCCGCCTAAACACCCGGCGGGAATTTCTGGCCGACGTCCGCGTGCGTCGGGCCCTCAACCTCGCCATCGACCGCACCGCCATCGTCGAAAACATCCTGCGCGGCGGCCAGATCCCCCACGCCGCATTTGTGCCGCGCGGCACCGGCAGCGGATACGAACCACCGACCCCGCCCTTGCTGGACTACGCCGCCGCCCGCGAGTTGTTGGCCGACGCCGGTTTCCCGGATGGCGCGGGTGCACCGACCGTCGAGATCCTGTTCAACACCTCCGAAAACCACCAACTGGTCGCGGAGGCGATTCAGGCCATGTGGCAGCGCGAACTCGGGCTCACGGTCACCTTGCGCAACATGGAAAACAAGTCGGTCCTGCAAACTCGCCGCAGCGGCGTCTACGACATCCTGCGCTCGGTCTGGATCGCCGACTACGACGACCCGACTTCCTTCCTCGACATCATGCGCGGCGACAGCGGCAACAACTACACCGGCTGGGCCGATCCCGCTTTCGACGCCCTGCTCGATCAGGCCGCCCGCACGACCGACCGCGCCGCCCGCCAAGCGTTCCTGCGCCAAGCCGAACAACGCCTGCTCGACGGCGCCCCCGTCCTCCCCCTCTTCACCTTCACCCACGTCTTCGCCATCGATCCGGCGGTCCGCGGCTGGCATCCGACCCTCCTCGACCACCACCCCTACAAACACGTGTGGCTGGAGCCGGCAAGGTAGGGCGGGACCGCTGGGCCCGCCGCCGAACCACGGACGGCCCAGCGGTCCGTCCCTACCCATTTGCGGCTTTTGCGTCTTTGTTTCTTCGGCTGCCCTGAAGGGCTCCCGCCTCAGTCCCCCCCTTGGGCACGACGCACGCGTCGCACCATCTGCGCGCTGCGCGCTCCGTTTGCGGCCATTTTCTTCCGACGGAGTGCGGGGCCTCCCGCAGACTCGACCATTAGACATTCAGACTTTCCGACCTCTAGACCGCAGCGCATCCGCGCTGCCTGCCTAAACCGCTTGAACCTCGCCCACTCTTGGCTGTCTTGGGCGCATGCTGACCTCCAAACTTCGTTCGCTCTCGGCGCTCACTGCCAGCGTGCTCCTCCCTTTCCTCCTCGCCGGCTGCGGCGGCTCGGGCTCCGCCGGGTCGGATGGCGACCTCAAGGTCCTGCACTTCGGCAACGGCGCCGAACCACAGGACATCGACCCACAGGTCGTCACCGGCACCATCGAGCACCGCATCGTCAAGTCGCTGCTGGAGGGTCTGGTCTCCGAAGACCCGGACCTGAACATCATCCCGGGCGTCGCCCAATCCTGGGACATCTCGGACGACGGACTCGTTTACACCTTCCACCTCAATCCGAACGCCAAGTGGTCCAACGGTGACACCATCACGGCCACCGATTTCACCGAATCCTATCGCCGCATCCTCACCCCGTCCTTGGCGGCGGAATACGCCTACATGTTGTATCACGTGGTCGGCGCCGAGGATTACCAGGCCGGCAAGCTCACCGATTTCAGCCAGACCGGCTTCAAGGCCATCGATGACCACACCCTTGAGCTCACCCTTCGTCAGCCGACCCCCTTCCTGCTCCACGCCCTGAATCACTACGCCTGGTATCCGGTGCCGGTGAAGGTCATTGAGCAGGTCGGCGATTTTGCCACCCGCGGCTCACGCTGGACCCGCCCCGAGAACTTCGTCGGCAACGGTCCCTTCGTGCTCAAGGAATGGCTGCCCAACCGCAAGATCGTGGTGGAAAAGTCGCCGACCTACTGGGACCGCGAAACGGTCAAGCTCGACCAGATTCATTTTTATCCGATCGAAAGCATCGACACGGAGGAGCGCATGTTCCGCACGGGGCAGCTTCACGTGACCAACGAGGTGCCGCTGGCGAAGATTCCGTTTTATCAGGCCGAGCGCCCCAACGACCTCGAGATCGCGCCCTACAACGGCATCTATTTCTACCGTTTCAACACCACGCGTCCGCCGCTCACGGACCCGCGCGTGCGCAAGGCCCTGACCTACGCCATCGACCGCGAAAGCCTGGTGGAGAAAGTCACCCTCGCCAACGAGACGCCGGCCTACACCGCCGTGCCGCCGGGGGTGTTGTCCTACGTCTCCGAACATCCCTTCGAGGCCGACCTCGCTGAAGCCAAACGCCTGCTCGCCGAAGCCGGATTCCCGAACGGCGAGGGGTTCCCCAAGATCGACGTGCTCTACAACAGCTCCGAGAAGCACAAGGTCATCGCCGAAGCCATCCAGCAGATGTGGCGGCAGAACCTCGGCATCGACATCGGCCTCTACAACCAGGAGTGGAAGGTCTACCTCGACGCCCAGGACAACCTCGACTTCACGATCTCCCGCGCCGGCTGGATCGCTGACTACGTCGACCCGCACGTCTTCCTCGACCTCTGGGAAACCGGCGGCGGCAACAACGACACGGGTTGGAGCAATGCGCGTTACGATGAGCTGCTCGCGGAATCCCTCGATGCGCCATCCGACGAAGCCCGCTTCGCGATCTACAACCAGATGGAAAAGATCCTCCTCGAGGACATGCCCATCATGCCCATCTACCACTACACTCGTGTCCGCCTGATCAACCGAGACGTGGTGACGAACTACCACTCCACCCCGCTCGACAACTTCCCTTGGAAGTTCGCCGACGTGAAGGCGCCGTAATCGGCTTGTTTCTTTAGCCGCAAAGAGACGCAAAATTCACAAGAAATCGGCGAATGCCCGCCGTCGAACCACGGCCGGCCCAGCGGTCCGTCCCTACCTTCTTGCGCCTTTTGCGCCTTTTTGCGGCCATTCTTCGCCCACACAGGGGCGCGGGCCCTCCCGCAGACTCGACTTTTCGACTTTTAGACTCACGAAGAGCCTAAAAGCTCTTCGTGTAAACATACCCCTGCGCGTCCTGGAACCGCAGCTCGCGATCGGCGATGCCGATCACTCGCAACTGCAGATCGCGGTCGACCACATCGTTCAGGCGATACACGCGGTCGTTGAAGAGCACCTTCGGATCGGTCGTCGACAGCCGCACGCCCGTCACACGAGCACGCTCCAAATAACGCAACACCACCTCCTGCGGTTGGACCGCCGTGCCACCGGCCGCCCTCGCCGAGCTCCGCGCTTCCGTGTCGCTCAGGATGGTCAAGCCGCCCCCCGCCGCCCGCGTCGGAATCTCGCCAGGTGGCTCAGCCGACAAGGTCTGAGATCGTGGCTCAGGCACCGGAGCGGCGGATGGGAGACTCGAGGTCACCCGCGTAGGCTCAACACCGCCAACCTCATTCTGCGGCGATGACGAAGCGCGCTCCGGCACCGACACAATTTTCGGAGACGTATCGGTCTCGACGCTTTCCACCGCGGCGGCAGCAGGCTGAGACGGACCAATGGAAACGGTCGGAATCGCGACCTCCTCGATTGGCCCTTGCGCCTCTGTAGTGGCCTGGCCCTGTCCTGCGACCGCGGTGATCGCCAGATCTGCATCCTTAGTCTGGCGCACGGCCTCACCCTCACCGGGCGTTGCAAGCAACGCCCCTACATTCCCACCGTCTGCTGTAGGGGTCTGGCTCGCCAGACCCGCGTCAGCATTTCCGACGACGCCATCGGCATCGCCGTCGCCTCCCCGTCCCAGCCACCAGCCCCCTGCCACCAGCAACACCAACCCCACGCCAGCCGGAAGAGCCCACCGCGAAAGTCCACCGCCTGACCGCCGAGTGCGCGCCGCAACCAAGGGATCGATGCGTCCCCCGCCTGCATCGTCTCCAAACGCCCCACCCGACGCCGGCGCCTGCGGTGGCCGCGGTGGAGCCGGCGGCGTGCCCCCCGCATTCAACTCCCCCGCCCCCGGCGGAAGCACGGCGCCCGACTTGGCGGCGTCCTCCGCCGCACGCTGCTTCTGCGCTTTTTTAAGGGCTTCGTTGATTAAACTCATGGTCTGGGTGGTGGTTGCTGGGAGCTGGAAACTGGGGGCTGAAGATAGAGCGCTGGTTTTCCAGATCGTGGTTGCTGGTGCCTGCTGACTGGATCGGTCAGTCGGAGTTAGGAAGTCGTCGAAGCACTTTGCGACTGAATCAACCGAGTCAGCATACGACCGACTGTTTCATTGTCTGCGATGAGTGCCTCAACCGCAGGCTTAAGATCGACGTAACACTCCGCGACATACGTAAGCCATTCCAACGTCTCATCGTTCGAAGCACGCGCCACAATCAGGTAGCGGAGGTAGTCCTGAGGGTATTCACGTCGTCCATACCCCTCGACTATGTTCGCGGAGACCGACTTTGACGCCCGCCGCAACTGACTACCGGTTTCGTAAAGCTCAAACTTCGGTAGCCGCAGACTCAGTTCGTGACAAGCGAGCCCAGAGGCGTGAGCCCGCTGATATACTTCCAACGATTTATAGGACATGATCTTCAGGGTAAGTCGTTGCTAGCGGGTTGCGACCTAGAGTTCTTCGATGCCCTGATCCACCAGCAACTAGCTTCGAGTTTCCAGATCCGAGTTCCCATTGTGACCAGCCTCCAGCAACCAGTCCCTAGAAAGTTAACTTTCTGACGTCCTTGATCGCACGCCTCACATCCCAGTAGGTCACTTCGTCCGATTCGCGGATGAAGGAAGCGAGAAGCGATTTGTCGCAGACGTTGTTGATGATGCGGGGAATGCCGCTGGAGAAGCGGTGGATTTTGCGGGCCGCCCAACTCGTGAACTGGGGCCGCCCCTGACTGCCAGCCAAGGTGAGGCGGTGGCGGATGTAGTGAGCGACGTCGTTGCGCGTCAGCGGCTTCAACTCGTAGTGCACCAGGATGCGCTGGCGCAGTTGCCGCAGTTCGGGGAGCGCGAGGATATCCTTCAGTTCCGGCTGGCCCATGAGGACGATCTGCAGGAGCTTCTGCTTGTCGGTCTCGAGGTTTGAAATCAGGCGGATCTGCTCGAGCACCTCGAAGGACAAGTTCTGGGCCTCATCCACGATGAGCACGATCTCCCGCCCGGCCGCGATGCGTTGCAGCAGCACTTCCTGCATGTGGGCAATCAAATCGTGGAGGCCCACATCCCGCGTGGTCTCCTCGCCCAACTCGCGCAGGATGGCGCGCAGCATCTCAGTCTCATTGACGCGAGGATTGAGAATGAGCGCCGTATCCCACTCAGAGTCCTCCAGTTCATTGAGCAGGCGGCGGCACAGGGTGGTTTTCCCACAACCGACCTCGCCCACCAGCACGATGAACCCCTTGCGCTCCTGCAGACCATAGAGCAGGTGCTGCAACGCCTCTTGGTGGGTGGGGCTCAAGTAAAGGAACTTGGGATCCGGGGTGATGTTAAACGGCATCTCGGAGAGGCCGTAATAACTTTGATACATAAGCCGCTCACCTTGTGAGGCTTTCGCCGAAAAGCACGCCAAAACCCGAGGATCGCCGCCACGCAAGCGCCCGCCCGCGGGCGCTCCCACGATTTTCACACCCGGTTGACGGGTTTCGCGCAAACCACCGGCCGACCAATCGAAATTTAACCACTACCGAGCGAAGCGACACCCGAGGGGCGCAGCGCCGAGGCAATTTCACAGAGAAACACAGATCCACTCCACCGCCCTCACGCCGTCCGGAGGTCGACGTCCACCTAATCAACGCATGGTGGACGCGGACGCCTGTCCCGCGATCGCGGCGATCCCCGACCGCGTCTTCGTTGCCCCTCGGATCTGTGCCCATTTGTGACATCAGTGGTCCCAAAACCCACGTTGCCCCTCGGCCCCAGCAACCAGCTCCCATCCGCCAGCTGACCAGAGACCAGTCCACCAGTTCCCAGCGACCAGCGACCAGCAACCAGCGACCAGCGACCACCTTCACACCTTATTGCCTCGGGCGAGACTTTCCCACTTTGACAAGGTCACCACCCGCGACTTTGGTCGCGCCATGCAACGTTTGGTGACGATCGTGATGGCCTTGGTGTTCGTGGCGATGGCCGCGGGTTCCACCACGGTGTTCTTCCAGACCAAGGCGGAATACGAGCAACGGCAGCAAACCGAACGCCTCGTGAAGGAGCGCCTGCGCATCGCCCAAGACCGGCTCAAGGAACAGGAAGAGATGCTGCAACGCCTCCGCAGTGACCCCGACTACGTGTCCCTGGTCATCCGCCGCCGCCTCGGCTACGCCAAGCCCGAGGAACTCGTCTTCCGCTTCGAAAACTGAGGCGATATCACCTCAGGTCCGAAGAATGCCGGCGGCTTGTTCAGCTTGGAACGAGGTGTAGGTGCGCTCGATGCCTTCGCGGAGCGCAATCCGGGCGGTCCAGCCGAGGGCGCTGAGCTTGGAGACATCCATCAATTTCCGCGGCGTGCCGTCGGGCTTGCTTGAATCCCACGTGATGGTGCCCGCGTAACCGACGACCTCGGCCACGATCTCGGTGAGTTCTTTGATGGAAACATCGGTGCCGGTGCCGACATTGATCAGGTCCGGCGGAGTCTCCATCCGGAGCAGGAACGCACAGGCGTCGGCCAGGTCGTCGACGTGGAGGAACTCACGTTTGGGCGAACCGGTGCCCCACGCCACGACTTCGGGTTGGTTGCTGAGTTTCGCTTCGTGGAATCGGCGGATAAGCGCGGGCAGCACGTGCGAATTCTGGCCGTGGTAGTTGTCGCCCGGACCGTAGAGGTTGGTCGGCATGGCCGAGTGGAAGCAGACTCCGTATTGGCGACGGTAATACTCGGCCAGCTTGAGACCGGCGATCTTGGCGATGGCGTAGGCTTCGTTGGTCGGTTCCAGCGGACCGGTCAGCAGGCAATCCTCCGGCATCGGTTGCGGCGCCAGTTTCGGGTAAATGCAGGAGCTGCCAAGGAAGAGCAGCCGCCCCACCCCGCTGCGGTAGGCCGCGTGGATGCAGTTGGTCGCCAGCGCCAGATTGTCGAAGGCGAACTCGGCCGGATAGGTATGGTTGGCGTGGATACCACCCACCTTGGCCGCCGCGATGATGGCGGCGTCGGGTTTCTCGGTGGCAAAGAAGGACTCAACTGCCGCTTGATTGGTAAGGTCGAGTTCGGCCCGCGTGCGGGTAACGAGCTCAACGCCCGCTTCGTTGGCAAAGCGCCGCACCAGCGCTCCGCCCACCATACCCCGATGACCTGCGATAAAGAGTTTCATAAAACGTATTTAAAATAGGCCCACAGAACACACGGAATACACCGAAACGGAAGGAACATTAAATCACGCTAATTTGCGCTGATGAGCGAAAATTAGCGTTCCCCCGATTTTTGCGACTTCTGCGCTTTTTTGCGGCTATCAAAGCGCGGGCAGCGCCGCGATCTGGGCTTCGCGTTTGGCGAGTTCGAGGTCGGCCTCGGTCATGATCTTGACCAATTCCTTGAAACGCACCTGCGGCTCCCAGCCGAGTTGCTTCTTGGCCTTGGCCGGGTCGCCGATGAGCAGCTCGACTTCGGCCGGGCGCTCGTAGCGGGCGTCGTATTTGACATACTTCTCCCAATCGAGGTCGAGCAGGCTGAAGGTCTCCTGGATGAACTCCTTCACGGTGTGGGTCTCGTTGGTCGCGACAACGTAATCGTCGGGCGTGTCCTGCTGGAGCATCATCCACATCATCTCGACGTATTCCTTGGCGTAACCCCAATCGCGCTTGGCGTCGAGGTTGCCCATGTAAAGGGCGTCCTGCAGGCCGAGTTTGATGCGGGTGGCGGCCCGGGTGATCTTGCGGGTCACAAAGGTCTCACCGCGGCGCGGCGACTCGTGGTTGAAGAGGATGCCGGAGGACGCGTGCAGGTTGTAGGACTCGCGGTAGTTCACCGTCAACCAGTGCGCGTAAAGTTTGGCGCAGGCGTAGGGCGAGCGCGGGTAAAACGGCGTCGTCTCGGTCTGCGGCACGGCCTGCACCTTGCCGAACATCTCAGAGGAGGAGGCCTGATAATAGCGCACCTTCTTAACCAGCCCCGCTTCGTGAATCGCTTCGAGAATGCGTTGGGCACCGAGGCCCACGACGTCACCGGTGTATTCCGGCACATCGAAGGACACCCGCACATGCGACTGCGCGCCGAGGTTGTAGATCTCATCGGGCTGGAGATCGTAGAGCAACTTCACCATCTGCACGCTGTCGGCCAAATCGCCGTAATGCAGAAACAGCTTCACGCCGTTCACGTGCGGATCCCGGTAAAGGTGATCGATCCTGCTCGTGTTGAAAGTCGAGGCCCGGCGGATGATGCCGTGCACTTCGTATCCCTTCGCGAGCAGGAGTTCAGCGAGGTAGGAACCGTCCTGACCTGTGATGCCGGTGATGAGCGCTTTCTTCATAAAAACAAGTAAGATCGGGAAACGCTTTCCGTCTTGGCAAGCCTCGTGTCGCGAAACCTTTGCCACGTAAAACCGTACGGCCACCAACGAAGGCCAGAGGCCGGAAATACTAACGGCAGCCACAGTGCTCGCGCTGCTAGCCTACGGAAGCCGGCAGGGTCCAACAGTGAGCTCGAGCCGCGAACGCCGTGCAGCGCGAATCGCGCTGCAACCTCGATTATCCGTCATCTGCGGCTCTGCCGCCTCGCGACCGGCAACTGCTAGCCCACACCGCCCAACCGATTCCCGCGCCTACCCAAGATGCCAGCACGTCCTTCCAATCACTAGACCGGCCTGGAAGCCAAAGCTGCGCCAGTTCCAAGAAGACGGCTAGGACTGCCGCCAAAACAAACGACGCCGATCCGGATCGCCGATTAAGGGCAAAAACGAAAACGCCAAACAGCACCGCGAAGGCCGGTACGTTCCTTAAAATCCCGTGCCGGTCCACCGCCTCGCCCAACCATACGGGCATCCAACCGATTTCTCCAAGGTACGGCGAAGCCCGCAACGACAGGAAGCCGAAGAGACTCACTGTGAGCAACGCGACTAACACGCGTATCCACGTAGACACAAATTAAAGAAGCCGAACCAACGGCCGAGCGCAAGCTAGTCGCTAGCTCCGCACTGCCGATGGCAGCCACGGTGCTCGCTGCGGTAGCCTACGACGGCCGGCACAGCCGGCACGGTCCAACCGCGGGCTCGCGGAGCGAGCACCGTCCGCGAGTGCAGCGTCCAGCGCTGCCACCGCTCCGGCGCTCAGGTCAAATTTCATCCTTTAAGCTTGGCGACCGACCAACACGCTGTCGCTGATGTCGACCGAGCCAAAGGAGCACCGCCCCCCCATAGCAGCGTCCCGCACTGCACCGTCCTCGGACGTCCGATGTCCCACCGCAGATGCGCAGCCGCTGCCGACTCGCCGAATCCTTGGTGTCGACTACTTCGTCGGGACGATTGAACAGGCGGTCGCCAAGACAGTCTCTGGTGGCTTGGTACTCGCTCCCTCCGGGCCCGGGATGACGGTCGATATCGTAAACTCCAAAGAATATCGCGAAGCGGTGCAGAACGCCGATCTGGCAATCACCGATTCGGGTTACATGATCCTGCTCTGGCGCCTGTTGACAGGAGAGAGGCTGCCGCGACTTTCCGGGCTGCGTTTCATCCATGCCCTTTTGCGCGAGCCGGCCATGAAAGAACCCGGAGCCTCTTTCTGGGTAATGCCCAACCAAGCTGAAAGTGACCGCAATGTAGCCTGGCTGAATGCCCACGGATTCAGCGTTACCAACGACGACATCTATTTGGCGCCATTCTATGGCTCGGCCCGGATAGACGACCCGGAATTGGTCACTCGCATAGAGGACCGTCGGCCTCTTCTCGTCATGCTCTGCATTGGCGGCGGGATTCAGGAACGCGTGGGGCTCTACTTGAAGCGTCGGTTGAGTTATCTCCCCGGTATTCCCTGCCTTGGCGCCGCCATAGCCTTTGTGACTGGAGGCCAAGCCAACATCCCTCCTTGGGCCGACCGACTCATGCTCGGCTGGCTGTTGCGCACGCTCTCGAACCCGAAAAAATTCGGCAAACGCTACTGGAATAGCATAGGCCTCGCCCGCCTGCTTTACCGCCACCGCGAGCGGATGCCACCGCTTCGCAGCCGGTGAATCGTGAAGCCGAAAAGTCAGACGGCGCTCGCTAGGCGAGCTGACGGTGAGACGGTCGATCGGTGCCTCCGGTATCTTGTCCACCTCCTCCCATTGCGATGAGCACCGAGGGTATGAGATTTTTGAACTTCGAGAAACTGGAGGTCTACCGAGCCGCATTTTCGTTTCAGCAGGCCATTTTCCACACGAGCAAGCTTTGACTGAGGGAAGAAACCTATTCCCTGACCGGCCAAGTACGCCGCGACCGTCGATCAATCGGCGCGAAAATAGCGTAAGTATGTGCGAAACGGCGATACTCTGCTCCAAGTTTTTGAGCGACCTAACCGGCTCTGACGGCCAGCAACAAGACGCGGCGCGGTACGCGAAGCGGCGACAGAAGCCTGATTAGAGCGGGTGCCAGAGAATTGGGCGTGAGAGTAACAATCACTGCCTAGGCTTAACTCTGCCGCAGGATGCAAATACATCTCATCGGAAACGCAGGAGTCGCTTCGTTTCGGGGCCAAGAAAATTGGACGTATGATGGCATGTATGATGGCCAAGCACGACGAGATCTACCGCTAAAGCGGTCGGATCCACATCGGCCAGTGCCACCATTGGCACGCAACGTGATCGCTATGCGGTCCTTCCGCTTGAAAAGAGGTATCACGGGAAGCTTTCGTGAAGCAGATCGCACTATCACCGTCCGATCGTGAAGATGGCGGTGCCCATCGAAGTTGCCTCCGGTAGCGCCGCTGCCGCTAGTAAGCGCTCTTCGGCGGAAAGAACACCTGCCAGAAGGTGCGTAAGATGATGACGACATCCAGCGTCAAGCTCCAGTGGTTGACGTAGTAGAGATCCCAATACACTCGGCGATTGAGTTTGGCCGGATCGTCAATCTCACCGCGAAAACCCTTGGTCTGGGCCATACCGGTGATACCCGGCTTGACCAAAGTGCGCATGCGGTAAGTATTCTCCTGAAGCGCAAACTCCTCATCGTGCTGGGGCAAATGTGGCCGGGGCCCCACGACACTCATTTCGCCCCTCAGGACGTTGATGAACTGGGGAAATTCATCGAGGCTACTCCGTCTTAGAAATCGCCCAAGCGGGTAGATGCGGTCATCCGCCGTCGACGCTTGTTTCGCTTCCTGTTGGTCGTTTCGCTCCGCCGCATACATGGAACGGTATTTGAACATCTCGAAAGAGCGTCGGTTTTGTCCGCCGCGCGGACGCAAGAAGAACACCGGGCCGGGCGACTGCCAGCGCTGCACCAGCCAAACAAACAGCGTCAGCAGCGGTAGCACGAAGAGCACCACCGGCAGAGAGACCGCGATGTCGAGGAGACGCTTCAGCGCCCGGTTGATCGGATCCTCCAACGGCTCCTCCTGCAACGCAAGGAACTGATGGCCACCTTCCTCAATGGGCACAAAGGACTGGGCCATTCGGTCCGCGTAGTTGTTGTAGATTAACAAGCGCGCCCCCTCCTGTTGGCAGGCATCCACCAAACGCTCCATGACGGCCACATCCTCCATTAGCTCCATCACAATGACCTGCTGCACCCCTAAGTCCTGAATATAGCCCCGCGCCTCCTCCACCGTCCCCACGTACGGCGCGATCAACGTGTCAGCACGCGAAGGCGTCTCGTTGCTCACGAGCCCCACCGGTTTGATGCCCAGATGCTCCCGATTCGCAATCCAATCATTTAGGCGTTCCAGCGCCTGAAAACGTCCGACGAACAAAGTCCGCAACAACCGCTGCTGCGGAAACAGCAACCGCGCGAGTTCCCGCGGCACCCGGGCATGGCTCCACCACAGAAAGAGGAACAAAAGAACAAGGTAGGATCCCAGAAAAAGGCGGCTCACCGCCCGATCCTTGATCGCAAACATGAGTGTAAAAATACACGCCGCGACAATAAGAGTCTGTCGCCCAGCGAGTAAGATCGTATCAAGCAATTGTAGCCTGTGAAGTCGCTGCGCTTCTTCGGCCATAGTACGAGCACTGACCAACATTCCTACGATCACCGACAACACGTAGGGCATAAGGTTTAGATTATCGCTCAAGTCGATGAGTGGCAGCAGGTCGACGGCTTCTGCCAACGAAATGAACAACAAACTGGACGCCACAAGAGTGAAGAACCCGTAGGCCGTGACCAAACCTCTCAATCGATAGGCAATCATCAGGATATCGATGCAACGCACGGGCACCCCGCCAGCGCAAGCGCGTTATGCACTACGCATTTGGCACAGGACGCCGGTCGTGCCAATTCCGCACTCCCGAGCTGCTGACTCGGTTTTTCTTTTCATCAGACTACCTCCGCGGAGAGCCTGTCACAGTCCCTCATGGACCAAACTGTGTATCGGCGTGAAACCGCACTCACTGGAATCACTCGGGGCCAAAATCGACGAGAGCACGCACTGTTGCAACCAAAGGGTCTATCACAGGTCGCAGATTTTCGCTACCTAGGGGTCTAGCTGAGGATAGCCTGATAAAAAACTGCTCCTCCCTCTGATTCATCCCGTCTCGCCAAATGTCCGCAAGCATTGCATACCAAGGTGGTCGTCCAATTGTTCCATAAGACACCGCTTGGCGGCCAACGACGTGCCAGAAAAGAACGTGTTCTCTTGTGCCTCCGACTGAAAAGACCCGCGACTCCGCGATTGGAATGCTACCAGTCACGTCAGTCCAGGTTGAAAGATGCGAAGCCGCCTCCAGTTTCCAGCCGTTTTCAACCCAACAGACATCCGGCGTATGCCTAGCAACGTCCTTGATCGACATTCTTCCCGCCCCCCAATAGGCAATGTAGACCGACAACCGATCGGAGCGAGGCGACCTGTAGTCCACGAAGACGGCGTCATCAAAATTAAGGATCTCGCCGACCTTCTGCCGCATCTCCGGGGAATCAGCAAGAGAACGTTGCTCCAGTATCCACCCCGGCGGCGGATCGGGCAGAAGTCCAAGCACCGAGATGGAGGAACGACTCTCCGGTGAAAGCGTTGAACCAAACAAGAGGAGGCCTACCGCAGTCACCAGCAAAGCGAATCCCGAGCCCATAGTGAACTTCTTTGCACCAGTCATTCTTCGTAACAAAAGGCTCTCAATGTGAAAAATCGCGAGCGCTAATCACCGAAGAACAAATTACCACTTCGTCAATCCGAGAAGAGGGAACTCAAAATAGGCGGGGCGGGCGCGCCCAATGCGTCTCTTTCTGACGTTTCCCCTGACTGGTGGTCTCCCAAGCGCTGAAGCTTGAAAACGAGAGTCCGGGGGGGGGGGACCTTGCCCCCGTGGACTGGAGCGTTGGGCTCTAATTCTTGCGGCTAGGATGGTCGGGTTTCGGTGGTGGTTTTCCATAGCTTCCTGGCGAAGACTGCCAGAGGCAGCGAGGCCAGAGAGCTATGCGAACGGTAGTGAATACAGTCTTTGCGCCAGGCTTCAAGTTTCTAGCGTGCGTCTTCCAGTTCGAAGAACAGGTGCACGTTCAGGCACTCGTCGCGGAGTCGTCCGTTGAAGCTCTCGACGAAGCCGTTTTCGACCGGCTTTCCCGCGGGACAAAGTCGAGGCGCAACTGGTTCTGGTAGGCCCATGCGTCCATCGCCTTGCTGTAAAACTCACAGCCATTGTCGACGCGGATGGCCTCTGGCCGAGGACGACCCTTACAGACCTCCGTGAGTTGGGTGGCGACGTGGGTGCCACTCATACCGACTTCGGCCCAGATTCGCAGCGCTTTGCGAGTATACGCATCGGTCAGCGCCAGGATCCGGAACATCCGGCCGCTCTCGAAGCGATCCGTTACGAAGTCCATCGACCAGAGTTGATTGGCCTTCACCGGCGGGATGATCGGACCGCCTTGCTTGGCTACCCGCTTCTTCTTGTGCCGCCGGCTTAGCCCCAAACCTTCCTTGCGATACTGTCGGAAGATGCGTTTCGCATTCACCAGCCAGCCCTCACGGCGCAGCATCGTCGCTAGCCGTCGATAGCCAAAGCGCACTTGCACCCCATCCAACTCACGCAGGCGCTTGCGCAGCACCGGCTCCATCGGATCCGGCTTCGCCTGATAATAAAACGACGAACACTGCAACTGCATCACTTCACACGCTCGAAACTGCGCCACATGTTAGGCATGCACGAGCCGTATCGCCAACTCGCGTTTGCGCGCAGGGCTAAGATTTTTTGCGATCACCTCCTGGAGCATGTGCTTGTCCAAGCTCAGATTCGCGACCAACTGCAGCAGCTTCGCGTTCTCATCGCGCAGGTGTCGAATCTCTCGGATCTCGGAGGAGCCCAAACCGGAAAATCGCTTCATCCAGTTGCAGAACGTCGCCTCGGACACACCCATCTGACGCCACAGGTCGGCGACCTTTCGACCGCCCTCGGCCTGTTTCAGGGCGTAGACGATCTGTTCATTAGTGGAGCACTTCCTTTTCATCTCGGGGGTCCTTTCAGGGATGACCACCCTAGCCGTTTCCGCTATCCATTTGTCGGGGTCAGCGCCCCCCCGTGGCCGTTTCTTGCCGCTTCGGCAATCCAGCTCTTGGGAAGCAGATCAATCCGCTCGACACGCTTTTTGACGAGAAACACGGCCCCACCCGTCATTGCACTTCTTTCAGAATCTCCTCTTGCGCCACTCACGCGTTTTTGCGGCTATCCCGACAATGCCATCGTCGCCAGACCAACTGCTTCGGAAGTTCCGCGGCAACCAACGCGCTTCGCTGCCTATTCACCCTTTGGAGAAAGCTTTAGCATGGGTGGTTGCGCTAAATGCCTGTTCGCTACCGTGGATGCTAGGAGGAATGCGCCCTTGGGCGCAGCTCGCCTCTCTGAGTCTGTCGGTGATTGCCTTCAGCCTTTCGCTTATTCCCCGACACTTTGCAGGAAATTACACCCGAGCTGAATCGTACACATATTACCCCCACCGCAAGCTCCTGCGTTGGCCGATCTGGTGGATATCCGTGCTCTTTTTTGGATGTATCCTGATCCAAGCCCTCAATCCTTCCTACGAATTCGTTCAGCGAGAAACTACTTGGGCCATGCGAAGCATCCCGAATCACATCACTTGGCTGCCTTCAGGAATGAAGACTCCGTTCAACATGATGAACCCTTGGCGCCAAATGCTAATATGGGCCGCCCCATTCCTCTTGGCTTGCGCACTATGGGTCGGGTTCTCGCGGCGCAAAACGTTGGTAACCTTGCTAACCGCAATCGTGATCAATGCAACAGTGCTAGGACTTACTGGAATCGCCGCGCGCTTCACCGCTCCAGATAAGATACTGTGGCTGACTGACGGCATTCCCAACTATGCATTCGCCTCCTTTATTTACAAGAATCATGCGGGGAGCTTCTTCGCGCTCTCCGCTTCGTTGACGCTTTCCTTAGCCGTTTACGCACGTCAGCGCGCTGCGCGCCGACAACTGCGCAGCAGTCCTGCTAGTCTGCTTGTGTTTGGCTCCATGATACTGTTCGTGGCGGTGCTCCTTTCATACTCTCGAGCGGCTATCATCATTCTTGCTGGATTCCTAATTATTATGACAATAGTTGGGTTTGGGCGCTTGATTTATTCCGGCGGCTTCGCCCGCGCACCGCTGGCAATTGGAATATTTGCACTCGGAGTTGTCTTGTTCGGTCTGATCGGTGGGAAACTCGTCAACTCAGAAAAAACCTTAGACCGAATCAGTCGCCTGACCGACACCGAGAAGTCCGATCGTTCGGTTCTTTCGCGACAAATGGCTTGGGATGCAGGCGTAGACATGGCGTTGGAACACCCCGTCGTCGGTTGGGGAGCCGGCGGTTTTCGATTTCTTTTCCCAAAGTACCAATCGAAGCACCCTGAGATTACTTTCGTAGGCTGGCGTCCTCCCCCGAACAACTACCTTTTTTGGGAACACGCTCACAATGACTACCTGCAATTGCTGATCGAAACTGGATGGAGCGGAGTCGGAATGTGTTTTTTCGCTGGTCTACTAGCTTTTATGAGTTTCGTCCGAAACCGGGGTTTGCTTCATCTACCGGCCCTTGGCCTAGCAGGTGCCTGCGGGGTTACCCTCGCTCACGCAATAGTCGACTTCCCTTTGCAGAATCCAGCAATCCTCACCACCTTAGCCATAACTGCCATATCTGCGCTGATATTTCCTACACAAGAACCGCGGTAGTCGTGATGCCGAAACAGGCATGCTGTTTTTGAAAGAAACCGATTATAATATCCAGCTCAAGCCCCCCTTGGGGAGGCACTAATTCTTGACCTATTCTACGAGTTCAATACATGATTACAATTCAGCCATTGCCGTGACTGAAACGAAGCAACCTCCAAAAGAGCAACTCATTCGTACAGTCGCCTTGGGCGCTATCTTGTGGATAACCACTCCGCTGCGCTCGGCAGAGCCTGCATCGAAATATCTTGGATTCGACACGGGCTGGTCGCCCGAACAAACTGAAGCCACGCTCGACGACCTCGTTGTCAATGGATCCCATGGCACTTGGCTTCGGATACGCAATATGGCCGAGTCCCCGGTTTTGGCTCCACCCGAGGGTGAGCGCGGAAACGAAGCATCGTTCAAGGGCCGGGTCGGAACAGTTCGCGCGGACTTGGCTGCCTTGCGTGAACGGGGCCACCGTGTCGTCGCCATGCTTCGGTGGTCGTACCGATCATGGGAAAGTGGAACCCGTCCCCATCGCTCGCATCTTCCGATAGACTTAAAGGAGGCCTACGAGCGCTCCCACGACCTCGCCTTCACCTACGGCGACCTAATTGATGCTTGGGAAATCGACAACGAACCCGACATCTCGTTTGTGCCTGAAAACGCCGAAACCTTCGCAGCTTTTTACAAAGCATGCAGCCTCGGCATATTAGACGGCCGCAAGAAGGCGCAACGGACTCAAAATCGGATAACAAATAATCAAAGAATACTCAATGACCTTGCCGGCTCAGCCGATATCGCGTCACGCCCACACTTTCAAAATCAACGCGCAGCAAGCGCCGTCATGCACTCGCCCATGGCTTTGCCTCCCGGCCCCTACTGGCAGGAGCTAGTTGCTAACGAGGTATTGAGCTATACCGAGGCTTTCAATTACCACTTTTACGGCTACCCCGAGGACTTTCGCGGGGTGCGCGATGCCTGGGTGGCTGCGCTCGAACAAGCGCAGCGGGTAGAAAAGCATGAAGATTCGGTTCGGAAAGTCCGCTCCTCTGGAAGTAGCAATCCGTCTAGATTGCCAGTAAATAGCAAAAGTTTGCGATACGAGGGCCCGCCTTTGGCTTCCCCTGGATTCGACCTTGATCGCGCAAGGCGATCACTTCCCATTTTCCTAACAGAATACGGCTACGGTCTGCTCGACCGCGTTGACCGCTATACCTTAGAAGGGCGCGAGCGGCAAAAGCGGTTCTTCGAGCTCACCCTACCTTCCATAACTGACGGAACCATTGCCGGAGCCATGGCCTTTGTCTTCATGCCCTACTACGAACGCGGCGTGAATGAATTTGGTTTGTTGGCCGAAGCACCGGGGGGCCTTCGATCCGGGTCGCTCGCGCAACAAAGTGAGATCATACCGCAGGAGGCGTCCAGTTTTGAAGGAGAGCAAGTCGACTCGTCAACGACTCCTTCCGCTGAACCTTCTACCCAAAAACATCCTCTACCTATCGGTTCAGACGATACCTTCCCACTTTTGACCGATGGAGACATGCCATCTGAGGTGGTAATCGACTTCATCGCCAGCGATGACACCCGCAGCGTAAAACGCTACAATGGTCACTTACTCGAACGCGTAAGCACAGCGACCGCGCAAAATGAGGAACTCGACTATTCGTCGAAGCCCCCTCGCTCCACCTCCTCAGGCAGTTTCGCCCTCGTTCTTTACAACTTTAACGACGAACCGGTAACTGGCACTATAGCTATCGCTCTGGAGAACGGAAACGTCGCACAGAGCCAAGACGTTTCGGCGCGACTCCCCCCCCCCACCTCTTCTACAGATGCGAAACGTCCGGGCAAATCCACCAAATCAGCGGTGAAAGAAGACGCATCTTCCGAGCCCCCCTCCCCCTATCGCCGTCCCGATACTCCGCGCTCTTCTCTCCGCCCGCCCAGTGAACCAGACTGGCCTAACGCCGAAACCCGCATCACCATCACGGAGAACGGCAAAACATACGCGGTCACCCCGGCGTTGGAGTTCTTGCTTCAATCGGCGGGAGACGGAGAACAAAAGACCAAGATTGGAAACCTCGAACACCCCGCAGAAAACGGCGAACAGAATTCGGATGCCACTCCCACGGCACCACGTAGCCGCCGCCACACCCCGCTCGCCAGTGCCGCAGCGAAAGCGGAATCTCTAGCATTCGTTTCGAATCCGATCACCCTTGCCCCGATGGGGCGTCGCGAACTCCACTTCACCGCCGACCTCCCAAACGAAGATTTTCGAGGCTACAGGCTTTGGGCAGTATGGAACACAGATTCACGAGCAGGCGATAACGCAGACGAGCGCGAATCACTATCTCATCAGGCCACCCCTTCAGCCAAAGCTGATTCGACGCCCAGATCGACAACTTCTAATTCCGCGACAGCGAATCTAAACGGTGTACAGCCGCATTCCACCCGACTTGCCACTCGGCTCTACCCCTCTCCCTCTGGCTTCCGAGCCAAAATTGTGGACACCTTCAGCTTTACCGCCGAAGACAACGCTAGCACCCGAGCCCGCCAAATAGCGCGACCTCGGGTGTACGGAGAGGCTGAGCTATACCAGAACCGCACGGCAAGACGCTGGCTCAGCACCAACGGAGCCAAAATCGACGAAACGGCCACCGGCTGGCGAATCACCATCAACGACCTACCCTCCGAGCCGCTGCGCCCAGCCGAACTGGAACTTCCGCTACCTGCCTACTGGAGGTTTCCGCCCGACGCCGCACTCAGCCTCAAGTACAGACTTGTTGTAGATGAGCCCAATGCAATCAGCGGTCCTGTCCGACTCAACCAAAGCGAAGGTCGATCAACCTCTGGAGCTTCATCAAACTCCAACACTTTCACCAAATCAGAGAATTCGCACAATCGCTTCGAGGAAATCGAAATCAACCTCCGCGATAAAGACGGCACCCTTTGGGGGGTTTGGCCCCGTCTTAATGCCAGCACATCTTGGCAGTCGTACTTTGAACCAATCGGGAATTTTTCGCCCATGTTTTTTTCGCGACCTGCACCGCAAATCGGTAACCTTGTCCACCAATTCTCCGACGAAAGCATTGCCGACGACCAAAACTCCATCGAAGCAGCGAGCCTTGTGGTTCTCGTCCGCCCACGCATCATCCCGACAATTATAGAAATCGAATCCATCTACCGCATCGAGCTAGAACCCATTTATTAAAATATCACTTGACGCCTAACTCCCCTACCTGTTGCGCAATTCTAAAACACTTAAGTTCTCCCAACTTGTAGGTAAACGCCCCTATTGCACCCACCGGAACCAAAAACCTTGCCCGCCAAACGACGGTCCGATGCCTATAACCCATTGCTTTGTCGCTTCAGTCAGCCAAATAAGGAACAACTTCGAAGCAAGCTACCACGCCGAACTGTGCAACAAATCCCTTAATCACTGAGAACTTAGCCACCATTAAGACGCCCTCAAAGCAGGCGGGAACTTTAAGAAAAACAACAAACTCGGCCTCCACACAATAACGTCCTAAGCAGACAGCGCCTCTAGCGCACCCCAAGCAGCGTCAAAAGCAACGCCCTCTGGAACTTACCACGCAAACTCCACATACTTGGCCTGCAATTTGCGCCGAACCATCAATCAATAGCACCCGACTGTTGCATCCAGCGCACCGTCACATCCGTACCTTGCTGCCAAGAATAAGGAAGTTCACCCGTCACAACCTTCAACTCATTTAGCTGCGGATATACCATGTCTGCTACAAGGTTCCTCAGTCGAAATGTCGTTAGCGGTGCGCAATCGCCATTGCGAAACAGATTAATACAATCACCAACTTTTGCCGCAAGCCACATTGCCGACATTGGAACTGTAGGGATCTTCCCCGGCAACCCGAAACTGCGATGTATGTAATTCGCCCACTCACGCAAAGCGACCGGTTCATAGTCACCCAAGTAAAATGTCCTTCCGTTAATTATATCGGAAGGGGCTTTGGACAAAGAAATCAACTGAAAGACCGTATTGCCAACAAAACCAAAAGATTTATTCGGATTGTGACCTCTCTGGTGAAAATATCTGCGCGCTTTAACTTGGTCGAAAAAATTCCGATATGGGATCCCAAAACCAGGCCCCCATATTGACGTCGGACGAACAATGACCCATTCAAAAGGCACCTGCGCCGAACGAACCAGAGCCTCCCCCTGCATCTTACTTTCACCATAATAATTCGGCGGCGAGTACTCGCTGTAAGAGCTAGGAATATGGTCAATGCGACAAACCATACGACTGGAAGCGAAAATAACACGCCTTACAGACGACGTACTCTCACAAACCTGAATTACATTCTGAACACCTTCAATATTGGCAGAATAGTCCGCAACGGATCGTCCCAGCAAATCGGTACGCGCGCCTAAGTGAAAAACTACCTCCGGGCGAAAATTTGCCATGAAGTCTGCGAGCCCAACGGTGTCCAAAAGATTGATTTGAGAAAATCTTAACCCCGTTTGATACTCCAATGGTTCACGGCAATCACAAGCAGCAACCTCGTGCCCCTCGTCAATCAATGCTATGGTCAAATTCCGACCAATAAATCCGGTTGCTCCGGTGACTAAGATTCGTGTCATTCTTCCAAAACTCTAGTACCTACTCTTTGCGCAGGATTACCACGCATAATCGCCCAGGGCTCTGTTGACCTGGTAACCACTGCAGCCGCACAAAGCACGCAATGCTCACCGACAACAACCCCAGGACCAACAAATACACATGATGCTATCCAAACGCCACGTTCAATCGTGGTAGGAGCATTCAGATAGGACATTTTGCTATCCTTAAAGTTATGATTACCAGTAGCGATATACACACGGTGCGCAATTGCAACATTGTCCTTAAGAACCACCGGCGCCATATTCAAAATACCGGTATCTTCGCCAATCCAACAGTAATTACCAACAGTAAGCCTCCACGGCAAATGAATATTAACACGTGGCCTAATAACAACCCCCCTCCCGACACGCGCACCAAAAAGTCTCAGCAGAAGCACTTTCAAACGCACTGGGTAGGGAATCGACGACATGAAAACAATTGCTTTGACCAAATGCCACAGCATAAAAGCAATTAAGCCACAACCACGATCGAACCCATTCCGCGGATCGAATTTATCATTCCTAACCTCGATACTCATAACGCAAATACACTTCTACATGCATCGTTCAGCTGGCTCGCCACCACTGCCCAAGTATAATTATTCTCTACTAATTCTCGCCCCAGGTGCCCTCTTTGATTTCGCTCTACGTCTGAAGTGTTAAGCAGTTGTTTTAACGAACTACGCAAACTTTCCATCGACACGTCACTACACCATCCCGCCCCGGATTCTTCTACCTCAGGAAAATTACAAGCTGTGGTTATCACGACGGGCAAATGAAAAGCCAAAGCCTCCAGAATTGCGACAGAAAATCCTTCTGAACGAGAAGGAAGCACAAAAGCATCGGCATTAGCGAAAACACCAAACTTTTCAGATCCACCAACAGCGTCCACAAAAGAAACATCATTCTGAATCCCAAGTGTTGATGCTAGCCGTAATAATGAGAAACGTGCTCCATCATCAGGACCGACGATCTTAATTTCCCAATCAATTCTTTTTGACCTCTCGATTCCAGCCCAGGCATTCAAAAGTATATCGAGTCCCTTCTTCTCATGGACCCTGCCCAAAAACAGCAAGCAACGACGGTGACGTTTCAACGTACCCCTCTCGCCCATCAAACTGAACGAATCGATACCCTCCAAGTCAATACCGTTGGGACACACTACAATAGGCGCTTTTACACCTTGCGAACGAATTTGACCTTCTTCTTTTAAAGTCAGGGCCCGCCACAATCCGGAATGAAGAAAGTTAGCATCCTCGAAAAGGAAACGAGCCATACGCTTCTTCCAAACTGACCTACAGGTAATCCATGGTTCGAATATACCATGAACATGGTAGACTAACGGCTTGTTCTGAAGACGTGCCTCTCTGCCCATTATCCAGTTACTAGCTGTATAGAACCCGTGCCCATGAATAATATTTGATTCGGCCACCAGCTTCCTCGAATCATTTAGCAAATCAATCGAGAAACATGCTTTAACAGGCCCCATCGCACGATAGCCGCCCACTGCTGAACCACGGAAGGTGCTCTTCTGTGTTATCCCGACTAACTTGGATTCTGTACCCGTGCGCGAAAGCGATGCGCTGAGTTGCGCCGCAGCGCTAAATATACCACCTGCATTCTCACCATCAACCGATTGAACAAAATGGCAATGATTCATCTGGGTTTCTACTGGGTTAAAACCTATTCTAGATCCTGTGCCCAAACTCCTTTCAAACCATCAATCATACTCTATCAACAGAAGCTTTGACGCTACTACGCCCTGACAAGAATCTACGCAAGTACTGGGGCAAATTCACCATCCTGTAGAACAGCAACGCAAGCCGCGACTGAAATCGCGCAGGATACAAACCAAAAGAACGCAACATCTCCTCTCGCTCTTGCAAACCTACTTTATTTGCCGATAGTTGCTGATCATGTAGTCGATATGCAGCGCACACCTCGGAAACATAATCGCATCTAACCTTGGACCGCATCGCCCTTATCCAGAAATCGTTGTCTGCCTGGATACTATATTTCTCATTGAATCCGCGCATCCTCACAAACAATGAACGTCGCACAAGAACAGCCTGTTGCGTAAATATATAGATCCCGAACGTCGCCAAGAAAGGAAAAAGCCAGTAAAACTTGGTTGAAGTCGATTCAACAATCTTATTCTTATTCCAATCAACAAACTGGACGCGCCCATATATAATATCCGCCCTCGAAGATCGACTACGCTCAATTAACTTTGCCATTCCAGGGAGCCAATAGTCGTCATCATTAATATATCCCACCCAGTCAAAATCCCCGCCATGACGAAATATTATATCATTAACCGCACCGTAAACTCCGCCAGTTCGAGATTCCGGGACGACATGCACCTCACTTGGCAAAAGATTCGTTAAGTTTTCAGCTGATGCGCTTGGACAAGTAACAATATGGGCAACCTCTGGATAATCTCGAACACTTTGCACGGAATCAACTATGCATACACGTTCTCCGAGAGTGGGCGTTACAATAAGTATTCTTTTCATTTTAACATCTACTCTTGTGTACGGACACGGGACGTTCCGGAAGACGTTGACGCGCGAATTAGAAAACCCAAAGCCATGCCAATGAAAACTACCTCTTTTATCCAATAATAGAACGGAATACCAAAGAGGAAGAAACCTTCGTACGTTATTACAGCAAAACACATCGCGCAAAATCCCACAATATGCCACCCTACTGATGGAGCAGAAACGGAACGATCAACAAAACCGCTCAAAGTCCAGAATCGAGACGGAACCTTAACGTTAGGTAGATGTAGACGATGTTGCGACCGTACCAGAGTAGACCGCAACTTGTATAGACAATATATTGGAATGACGCCGAAAATTACTATTTGCACAAAGAAGCCAAGAACCCCCATTCGCGCAATTAATTCATAGGTCCGCACGTGGAGATAAACCTCGCTCACAGCAAGATTCTTCCACCCATCAAGTGCAAGGTTCGTCAATCGTAAGTTCGTGCCATAATCAGCACCGAAGCCTACACCCATTCCTCTTGTTGTCACCAATACGTCGCGTAACACTAGCCAATCATCCATATAGAGTTCATTAGAAACGGAGGCGCTGTTAGATGTATCCCGCGTAGAAAAGCTTCGCAACCGCTCTAAAATCTCATCGCTATTGAATAGGGAGACCGCAAAAACTAGACCGCCGACAATTGTTATGACACCCAAAACAAACCCTTTGAGAGCAATCACTCTGTACCGACCCGACAACCAGCCATACAAAAGTACAAACACTATACTATTCGCCAAGGAAGCCGCGAGATCGGACCTTCGGTAGCTACCCGTCATTAACATTAGACCACCAACCACGAGCAGAACGGCCAATAGTGAAATGTACATGTTTCGTCGAATAGGAACCGTAAATAGAAGAACAATCCCGGCCAAAAAGCACACACGACACTGGAATAAGAAAACAGAGTCAGCGGCTAAAGTGTTAACACCAAAAATTTGTGCTTGGTATAGACCGCTGTAGAAAAGAACCGGGGCGATAATCATCCGCAACAATGCTGCAACCACCGCACCAAGTAGAAAACCCCTCATCCATACTGAAACCTGTCCATTTGCCGCAAAAAGCCAAGTCACTACACCAAAGACGCCCCACTGTCGCACTCCTGTAGATAAGGCCTCTAGCAGCTCTCCCGTGCTGAGTGCAGCGCGTGCGCCCGAGAAGACGGAAAAACCAATCGAAATAATTAGCACCAAGTTCGCAATAGGTCCCGCTTTACAACCGTACATCAGCGCTAGAGAAAATATAACGCAGAACGCAATTGTTACGAGGATTTTATGCAATGAAATAAATAAATCTGGATTCAGACCGAATGAGTTAAAATAGTTTCCTCCAGTCAACCACGTCCCGGTATCCGGAAAGGCAAATACAAATCCTAAAACTAAACATAAACCAACGATGAATCCGGATGAATTATCATCATCGACTCTTGTATTGTTAATCTTAAAAACTTCTAGAAGCCGGAGGCTAAACGGCAACCTTAACATTCTTCGACCTGTTTGAACGCCTCTGCGATCGTACATCATACAATTATTAAATGGCAAACGCCGTAACTAGGATAACCGCAACCGAGTATGAAATTACCGCAGGAGAAACGGTTCGATACCAAAATCCGAACTCCCTCTGCACATGGTAGTATAATACTCCCTGCGCCAATACTGAAGTAACACACCAAAAGATCAACATCTCCGAAAGCATCATTTCAAAATTTAGGCAGATTGGTACCAGCAGTAAAATAGAGGCGGTATGTGCCCACATTGACCACGCCACGTTCTTTTCCATATGTGCTGCTTGCAACAAATACCAATAAGGAACATTAACCAAAGTTATAGAAGCCCAGACACACATAATTCTCGATCCATACACCATCTGATCGTTTACACCAGGCAACCAGAATGAAATAATAGCCTCAGCCAGAAGAAAATATGCGCCAAGCAATATAGCCCCCGATAAAGTCAGATACCGGACTATGATCTTTGTTATCTGCTCTACCTCGGACTTCATGCCGTTCTTCAAGAGGTGACCATACGCAGGAAGGAATGACTGGGCGCCACCCACCAATAAATTTCTAAGCAGATCCGGGATCCGCTTTGCAACATCATACACCCCGGCAGCCGACAGCCCCAGTGTCAATGTCACAACGACTCTGAAAATTGGTTCCCTGAGTAAACTCCCCAAAGAAATCACATAAATGTGCCTCCCATCACTGATCATCTTTATCAATCGCCGATATACCATTGCGAAGCTTAAATCAGTATTGTCTGTCCCCCATGTTGGACATTCACTAAGCCGGCGCATGCGAAAAAGAGGAATCTTCACAAAGTTGGCGACAATCAGAGCTATAGCTAAACCTTCAAGCGGGCGACCGATCATAGCAGCATATATTCCAACAACTAGCCGGACCGCGGGAACTACGGTTTCAATCTTTTTTGCGTAGTAAGTTTGGTGAAAACCTACGAGAGTCGCCATGTCCAATTGAGCAACCAATTGAATCCCGGTACCTATGATCAGCAAAAGTATTGATAAACGAAGCGCCTCTGCGCTGTAGACCTGCAAAGAACTATCAACCACCCAATATTGAATCGTCACCCAAATCACAGCCAATCCACCTACTAGCAAATAGTAGAAAATTCTGGCCACTCGATAGTCATCAACCACCTCATTGAGGCCACCTTCATCCACAACCGCACTTAACTTTCGTGTAATAGTGATACTAAACCCTACATCCGTTAAGCTAATATATAATGATATTGAAACCAATAGGCTCCAAAGACCCAAGACGTCTAACCCTGAAACTCGAATTATTATCGGATAAAGCAGCACATAACTCAGGGTATTTAGCAGAACTTGAATGGGACCGAACAGACTTGAACGTCTGATGTCCATTTGCAGTTTCGGGACGCTCATGACTGAGTGCTGCGCCCAAGGAGTTTTGAGTAATATTTATAGAAAAGCCGCTTTACGCTATAGTTATTCTTTCTAATCAAGAGCCTTTCACCACTTCTGCGACCTCCGGGCCCAATATTTATGTACGCTCGAACTAGAGCAACAAAGTCGACAAGAATTGTCAATGAATAGTACAGCATTGCATACTTAAAAACCCCCAGTCCAAGAAATAGTCCCAGTATCGCAGCAGCAACAAGTTGCCAAGGATCATTTCTCAACCATCCGTTTCCAAACTTGCCCCACTTGCCCAAGAGCAGATCCCAACGGTTTGTAGAATATTTTTCGCAAACTAGCTCATATGGACAGAACCACTGAACAGTTTCCCTCACAACTATTATCAGCATTCCCGCATAGAGGCATGTATCGATCCAGACTATAGATAATGTTGCAGTTGTGCAATAAATGATAATAATCGATTTAACGCGATCACTGAAATAGTCGAAGTATCCACCAATAACGGAAGATTTCTTCAAATACCTAGCAACCATTCCATCGCTGAAGTCCAACAATGCCCCGATCCCCATAAGTGATATTGCGAGTGCTGTGAAACCTTGAAGCCAAGAAACCGCACCCGCCATCACGATAAGCAATGAGCCTGCTGTAATTACATTAGGTGCAACCCTCAATTTTATAAGAAAGATTGTTGCGGGCAGACTTAATATCCTGCAAAATAGTATGCCTGGTACGGAGTAATCACTTTTCTTAAGAAAGTCTTTCTCTTCCAACAGTACCAGAACATGACCAATCCTAGATTTCTTCATAATACGAAGGGCATATACCTGCCAGTTCCATAAGACGATTCACCGCGCCAGATTCGTTAAACTTGTTCAATTGAATCGTTTTGCTGCTGTCAGGTTCTTTTAAGTTGCCCATGCACGAAAGTGAAGCCAACAGTTCGCTTAAGTTTCTACAAAGTGGCCCGACCAGCCACTCTTCGATTGGCTCCAACTGGAAACGCCTCGTTTCACGATATTTCTCAAAATCAGGGAAGAAGAAGATTACAGGCCGACGCAGGCTAAGATAATCAACGTATACAGATGAGATATCGGTTATTAAGGCATCGGAACGCCCCAGCGCTTCGTAAAGCGTTAGACCTTGGTCATGCAACCATTTATCTGATATTAGCCAGATTCGTTCGTCAATTTTTCTACTGGTACCGTAAGTCACCGACATTGGATGAGGCTTCACAAGAAGTCGGACGTTGTTGCGCCTAAGCCAAGTTCCTAGTGTTTCAACTTCTTCTACCGACATCGCGAGAGCGCTACCAGATTCTTCTCCGTCCTGAGTTACGAATCCAGTCGTTGATTTCCGATATGTAGGAAGAAAGACGAGAACCTGCTCTACGCCCTCGCGTACCGCCGCTTCGTAGGCGTCGACTGCTTTCGTTTGCGAAAACAAGAGATCATTTCGGGGAAGTCCAATTGCAGGTATTTTCGCTTTACTGAATCCTGACGCCGCAGCTTGGACGTTAGAAAACATTTTCGATGTGCTAAGCAGCCAGGTGCACTGAGGGACATATGATCCGCGAAGATCTCCCCACACCCTCTTGAGTGGCATCCCATGCCATAAATTGACCACACATTGCTGCTTAGGCAGTGGCATGAAGCCATACAATCCATGAGTAAAGAAGACATAGCGCGACCGACAGTAACGCCACATCGCTAACAATGAGAATTTATTCAGAAATTCTATCTCATCGGTGAACGCTCCAACCAATAGCCTCATTCTAGACGCTGACTGCTCGATATCACCCGAAACCAGATAGGTCACAGAAATACTTCGGGATGGCTCATCACGCAGCCAGCGCAGAACCGCCACCATTTGATCTTCGACATCAGGAAAAGCGTGTATGAGGAGATGACGACGCTTCGGCAAGAGGAAGTTTCCAATCGCAATTAGAACGAATAGAAAATTTTTCACGTATCCGATTTTTAACTAACGTAGTAGTTGGCTGGCCCGTGCCATTACATGATTCTCGAAAAAACACTTTCTGCGTCTTGGAGTTCAGCCACGGTGTCTATTTCATACCATTCTAACGCTGTGACATCCACCACACCGAAGTCCTGCACTAGCAAACATTGGTCAAGGTAGTCCTCAAAGAGTTGCTTGTAGGCGTTTGGACGATCGAGAAACCTTTGCAACAGTCGGTATACCACGCGATCCTCAATCTCTGTATTGATGCGATAAAGATCGGCAGAACAGCCAGTAGCGTCCGCTTGACTGATTGTTTTCGCAATCTGGGTCACCCGTCCCGCTGCGTTTACCGCTAGTTTTTCCGATTCCTCGTTGTAGTCCGAACGATCTAGTGAGAAAGCGCAGGGCATGTCGGACGCATACATCCTGACGACTAACTCCTGCTCGTATACCACGTCTGAATTTAGAATTAGTAGTTGCCCTTTAGCCTTTGTTAAAGCAAGTGCAGCGGAAAGTAAACTGTTGCTCGTAGCATACTGGTTATTTTCCCAAAGTTGAATAGGCAACCCCTCAAATTTCGGATCCTTGAGGTACTCTCGCAGGACTTCGATTTTATAACCGCCAATAATATGTATCTTCGCTGGAGCGAATGAACGCAATTGTCCGAGCAAGCGGCTCAAAATTGTTCCGTCTAGAAACGGAGCCATGCACTTGGGCCGGTCTTTTGTGATTTCAGCCATGCGACTGCCCGTGCCGGCCGCAAGTATTACAATTTCGTCAATCATGATTGGATGGGGAAAGGAGGTATTCTAGGGTGCTTCGATCTCGGAAGCAAGGATCTGCCGACAGATCGCCGGTCACCTGACGCGCCATAGCATGTGTTTGTTCGCTTAGGTCCTTAAAGCGATCTCTGCGGACAATATCGCGGGCCCGGGCATGAATGCGCTCAAATGTGGCACGAAACTCCCGGTATCCGGCGTCGGCGGTCAACATCATCCGGGCTGCGTCAACCACGCGATCGGGCGCTTCCTTCTCGACCAAATTCAGCCATGGCCGCGAAAGGAACCATATTCCTTCCACATGAGAGGTGCCAGTCGCCGGTCCTACAACATACTGCACTCGATGGGGCAGGCAGGTGGAAGCTGAAGCTAGGCACAAACCCGCGTTGTATGCCGCTTCCATAGCCTCGATGTAACTCCCGAGACTGGCATCGCATTTGAAGAGCCAATGGTTCAGCCGGGCAAACCCTTCTGCCGCAAATCCGAGTGACTGCTCCGTTCGCCGTAGGCTTACAGTCGTTTCGAATAAGTGCGCAAAGATATCGAAGGCGTAGTGGCACGCGAGCGATTGGCTGATCGAGCACCAAAGCCGCTCATCGTAGACCACACCATCCGCCATGAGGCCCGCGCCGCGAAGCCCGGTTTTGCGACCACCAACCGAAAGTATGGCCGCTTTACTCGACTCCGAGCCGCTACTGGCCAAAGAGGGAACCAACAGCAGTTGATTCGAACGAGTTTGTTCTATACGGCCGCCAGTCGCCAATACGCTGCCGAGCTCAGCGGCCGACTTATAGCCGTTACCCCAAAACGCGACCGCTTTTGCCGCATCCAACGCCTTGCCGCCGCCTATGCCGATTACTACCCGAGGTGTTCGTGCCATCGAATTCAAAGCAGTAAAGTCTTCGCACGCTGGCTCTCGCCGAACCGCCAACGTGCGATGCCCGTCTGCCCAAGCAAAGTTCTCAGCCACATAACTCGCAGCGCTAGGCGTATGTACTACGACTAGATCTGAACCGCGAAGTTCGGGGGCGATTCGGGCAATGATATCCCGCCATTGTCTGGGGGATTCGATCCGGTGTTTTCTCGGCGGAATCATAGATTCTCCAGGTAACCGTCCTCCGACTTCATTGGCATAGAAATACGTTTGCGGTGCTTCTTGAAAACTGGTTGTAGTGCTTGATAGAGCTCTAGAAACATCTTGTAGCCATCACGATAGATCTCGGCAGCGTCGTCGTCAGGGAAAACTATGTCCCTGACCTTTACGACGGAGTTCAACCAGCCTGGCTTGCGCGGGTCGAGACCGAGGCGCTGATGGAATGCCATTAAATAAGCACCAAGCACAGTGCTTTCAAACTCGGAAACTATTTCGAGCGGCATGCCGTAAATGTCGGCCTTGATCCGATTGCAAATCTCCATGCGACTGAGCCCACCACTTAGGCGGATCTTAGTCGGGCGTTTGCCATACGCTTCACTGACAGCGTCGATTAGTGTACGCCCCGAATACGCAGCCGCCTCGAGCGTGGCTCGCACAAAGTGTTTTCGCGAATGCATGCGCTCAACGCCGAAAAACACACCGCGCGCATCAGGATTCCAGATGGGAGCACGCTCGCCCAGCAAGTATGGTAGAAAAATGATGCGACTGTCGCGCGCGCTTACACTTTGCGCATCGGATTGCATCATGTCGTAGACGTGCGGCGAGCGTTGATAGAAAGTCGACTTCAGCCACTCAATCAAACCACCGCCGAGATTGTTGCTGCCGCCCACATAATGGCATCCGAGTTCCGGCATCGCTTGGGATACAACGGCCCCTTGGATGTGCGGTGCCGAAGTGGCTGTCTGCAGGCGAATTGAGGTCACGGTGCCCGAGACGTCACATAGCACGCCTTCATCCGACACGCCGCTGCCGAGCACCGACACGATGGCATCGTAACTCGATAGAACGACCTCCACAGATGGCTTTAAACGAAGATCAAACGCAGCGGACGCGCTGATCGTGCCCACGACCTCTCCCATCGACTGAACTTTTGGCAGGCGACTGCGGATCGCCTCTTCGGACACCTCGTAGTCTCCATGGCGAACATCGTAGCCGAGCTTTTCAGCGTTCAACGTATCCGTCGATGCGATACCTGTTAGTCGATGGATGATGTAGTCGTTCGGGGCGAGAAATCGGTGTGTGGCAACGAACACCTCTGGCTCGTGGCGTTGAATCCAACGGATCCGCTGCAGCATGATCGGCTCGTTTTCTGTGCCATTGCACTCGTGGTGTCGCCGATCGCTGACCATAATAATCGGACGCAAGGGCAACCCATCGACATCGACACAAGCTAGGCAAGACGCAGAGGCGGATACCGTCAAAGCTTCAATGGCATCTAATTCGCAGCCCGAAGCCTCAGCATCGCGGAAGAGCATCTGGGTTAGGTGCCACCATTCGTTACCATCCTGCTCCACGCCATCGCCGAAAATAACTGAATTCAGCGGGTATGCGCGCTTGAAAGTGATGCGATGACGGTGATCCAGCAGGCAGAGCCGGATGCTTTTCATTCCCAAATTAATTACAGCAAACATGAAGCATACTTTTGGTGAAGTTGGTCAAAAAAGTGGACGAGTTCTTTTTGAACTATCTCGGTGAACTCAAGCGGGGATTTGACGCCACGAGACAAAACCCCGCCATCCGCGAGCAAATTCATCCACCTCACTTTCAGATCCGTGCTGATGTTGATCTTGCAGTGCCCATTTTGAACCAAGCGCTCGACCAAAGTCATATTCATTCCTGAGCCACCGTGGAGCACCAACGGCGTCGTCGCAAGGGCCTTACCTACACCTTCAACAAGATCGAGGTCGAAGACCTCGTCCCCTTTGTAGTGACCATGCATGTTGCCGAATCCCACTGCCAGTAGGTCGGGAGCCACCGATTCAAAGAAAGTCAACACTTCAGGCACGATCAAGCCCGAATCTTGGTGCGCATCGGAGCCAACTCCGTCTTCGATGCCCCTTACGTGACCGATTTCACATTCGATCAAACATTTGCAGTTGGCTTCGCGCACGCGCCGAACCGCTTGCTGTGATGCCTGTATATTGGACGTGAGCGACTGCGCGCTGCCGTCGTACATGACCGAGTCAAAGCCGGCACGAGCGCAAGCTTCAATGAGCGACAGATCCGTACAATGATCAAGATGAAGCCAAACATCTTCGAGATTCAGACTGTTTTTCCATCCAACTATCTCTGACGGCCGATATTGTCGAAACAAACGCGCTGAGCACTGCGCGATCACCGGCGCATGAAGATTGACGAACGTGGTCGCAAGTGCACGGAACGACTGGTAGTCGAAAATGTTTACGGAAAGCACTGCTTTTTGCCGGGCTAATGCGCTCTCAAGAGCTTCGATCAAGGTGAGATTACTCATGAATCGGTCTTATAGTGTTAATTCCCCTAGTTTTGGATTTCCATTCTTTTAGCCGAGAAACCGCGCAATCCACGGAATAATCCCCGCTGCCTTGTAACGCCATTTGGCAAGTTTGCTTAACCTAGACCGAAGGGTTTTCCGGTCGGCCAGATCAAATCGAGTTTGTTGAAGCAGTTTATCCAATCGTCCCATGCGGTTGGCGTTGGCCTCCAGTTGCGGTTGGATTCTGTCTTGCATGTACGCCAGCACCAATCTGCGGAGCTCCAACTCCGGCTCGTAGCGTTCGCGTCGGTCTTCAGGAATGGATACCAATTTCACCGCACCTATTTCCTTGAGCGCCTTCAGACCGCCGCTGACTGAGCCTTTGCTCAAAGACAACCGCTCGTTAATTTCCGCAAAACAGAGTGGTTCCGGGGTGGCATAAAGCAGGCCGTAGATTTCACCATAGGATTTCGGCAATCCCAAGGTTTGCATCATGTCCACGAAGATGGCGATGAGCTCGCGCTCGAATTCCGAAAGGCTGATGGTGGTAGTTGGCAGTTGGTCGCTGGTCACTGGGGATTCCAAACTGGTGAACTTTGCACTATGACCTGAGGGTTGGTCGCTGGTGAGCTAGCCTTGAGGCAACGGATCTGGTCCTAGAATCCCATACTCTGGGAACCAGCACCAAGCTACGGCTTTGCCGGGTCGCGTCCCACGTGGGGGAAACGGCCTGGGCTCGGATCGGGGGATCTCCCGAGTGCCATGGTCCGGACGATGAACAAGGGTCATGTTCCTGTTCAATTCATTTTGAACTGAACTACGTAAGTTTCTGCGGAAGGAGGGAATTTTGCTCAAGGTCACGGGCTCTCTGAGGACCCGGAGTCGACAATTGCCTCCGCACTGCGGCGCCTCGCCCCTCCCTGGCCTCTTGTTATCTATTTCACCTTGTTTACTAAACCTTACGGATTGACACCCCCGCTGATCCGTTCTCGCCTCACACTCCCGAGCTATCCATTCGTTCTCTTTTGCTCGTTTCACGGCCAATCCGGCCTCTACCCACCTTGTATTCCTGCCGCGATACAGCGCCGAAAGCCCGCCACACACGCTCCTTCTTCAAATGTCCAGTTATTCGGTAAACCACCTTCGCCATCTCGAATCCGAGGCGATTTTCATTCTGCGCGAGACCGCGGCTCAGTTCCAGAAGCCCGTGCTGCTCTTCTCCGGCGGCAAGGACTCGATTGTCGTCGCCCATTTGGCCAAGAAGGCGTTCTGGCCCGGGAAGATGCCGTTTCCGCTGATGCACGTGGACACCGGGCACAACTTCGCTGAGACGATCGCCTATCGCGACGAGTTCGTGGCAAACATCGGTGCCAACCTGGTCGTGGCTTCGGTGCAGAAGTCCATCGACGAGGGCCGGGTTCAGGAAGAGAAAGGCCCTAACGCATCCCGCAACGCCCTGCAGACGGTCACCCTGCTCGATGCTATCGAAGAGCATCAATTTGACTGCGCCCTCGGCGGCGCCCGCCGCGACGAGGAGAAGGCCCGCGCCAAGGAGCGCTTCTTTTCTCACCGCGATGAATTCGGTCAGTGGGATCCCAAAAACCAACGCCCCGAGCTCTGGAACCTCTTCAATGGCCGCAAGGCGCCTGGTGAACACTTCCGCGTGTTCCCGCTCTCCAACTGGACGGAGATGGACGTCTGGCAATACATCAAGCAGGAGGAAATTCCCCTGCCCTCGATCTACTTCACCCACGAGCGTGAGGTGATCCAACGCGGCGGCACGCTGCTCGCCGTCACCGACTTCATCACCCCCGCTGCCGATGAGGTCGTCGAAACACGCCGCGTCCGTTTCCGCACCGTCGGCGACGCAACCTGCACCGGCGCGGTCGAGTCCCCCGCCGCCACCCTCGACGACGTCATTGCCGAAGTCGCTGCCGCCCGTCAAACCGAACGCGGCACCCGCGCCGACGACAAACGCAGCGACACCGCCATGGAAGACCGCAAGAAGGCCGGATACTTTTAATTCACCTGCCTCCACGACTCCGGCTTCCCACATTCATTCGATCAATTTTCGGCAAATATGTCCGCTTCTGACTACACCTCCATGGAATTGCTCCGCTTCACCACGGCGGGGTCCGTCGACGACGGGAAGAGCACGCTCATCGGGCGGCTCATGTATGACACCAAAACGATCTTCGAGGATCAGCTCGACTCCATTGAGCGCACCTCCAAGCAACGCGGCGACGGGCACCTTGACCTCGCGCTCCTCACCGACGGTCTGCGCGCCGAACGCGAACAGGGCATCACCATCGATGTGGCCTACCGCTACTTCGCCACGCCGCGCCGCAAGTTCATCATTTCCGACACGCCGGGTCACATCCAATACACCCGCAACATGGTCACTGGCGCGTCCACCGCCAATCTGGCCATCATCCTCATCGATGCGCGCAAGGGCGTCATCGAACAGACTTGCCGCCACTCCTTCATCGCCTCCCTGCTCGGCATCAAGCACATCACCGTCGCAGTCAACAAGATGGACCTGATCGAGTGGGACGAGGCCAAGTTCAACGCCATCGTCACCGCCTACAAGGACTTCGCCAGCCGCCTCGATGTCCCGGAGATCACCTTCATTCCGATCAGCGCGTTGCACGGTGACAACGTGGTCGAGAAATCGGCCAACACACCGTGGTATCAGGGGCCGTCCCTGCTCTATCACCTCGAGACCGTCTACATCGGCACCGACGTCAACCACGTCGACCCGCGCTTCCCGGTCCAATACGTCATCCGCCCCCACTCCGACGAGTGGCACGACTTCCGCGGCTTCGCGGGTCGCGTCGCCAGCGGCGTCTTCAAACCGGGCGACGACGTCACCGTGCTGCCCTCCGGCTTTGCCGCCAAGATCAAGGCCATCCACGCCGACGAGGGCGAACTCGAGGAGGCCTTCTCGCCCCACTCCGTCGCGATCACCCTTGACCGCGAAATCGACATCTCCCGCGGCGACATGCTGGCCAAGCCCAACAACCAGCCGACGGTCGGCCAGGACATCGACCTGATGATCTGCTGGTTCTCGGAAAAGAAGAGTCTCACTGCCCGCGGCAAATACATCCTGCGCCACACCAGCAAGGAATGCCGCGCGATCGTGAAGGAGGTCCACTACAAGGTCGACGTGAACACCCTGCACAAGATCGAGGACGACAAAAACGTCGTCCTCAACGACATCGCCCGCGTCACCCTTCGCACCTCCTCCCCCCTCTTCTACGACTCCTACCGCAAGAACCGCATCACCGGCTCCGTCATCCTGGTGGATGAGTTTTCCAACGAGACCGTGGCAGCGGGAATGATCCGTTGAATTTGAAAATGCATTTCGAAGAAATGTTTCAAATGACGCAGCGCGACAGCGCGGAGATGGCGAGTCATTCAATGACTCGGTCCAACGGACCTGATGTGGCGGGCGCCCCGCGGGCAGCCTCACCAGCAAACGGTGGCAGCGGGAATGATCCGATAGTGGATAGCCGCAAGAGGGCGCAAGAGGCGCAAAAAAACCATTAATCATTCAGGCCGATCATCGGCGGAGTCGGCGTCCCAATTTCTGCGTCTTCTGCGCCTTTTGGCGGCCAATTTGTTTTCCGATTCCCATGCTCGAAATTCTGCGATCCATCGCTGAGGCCGCCGGTTTGGAAACCCTGCGTTTCTACGGCCAAGCCCTCACTGTCGACGCCAAGGCCGACGACTCGCCCCTCACGCAAGCCGATCTCGCTTCACATCGTCTGATCACCTCACGGCTGCGGGACGCATTCCCAGATATTGCCGTGGTGTCCGAAGAAGACGGCGAACGCTCCGCGGCCACGCTCACAGCCAAGCGTTTCTTTGTGGTCGACCCACTCGACGGCACCAAGGAGTTCATCAAGAAGACTGGCTCCTTCACCGTAAACATCGGCCTGGTGGAAAATGGTCGCCCTGTTGCCGGCATCGTTCATGTGCCCGCGACCGGAGTCACCTACGGCGCCGACGCCACAGGAGCATGGCGGGCAGAGAAAGCGGCCGCGCCCGCCAAGATTCGCACCACGCGCCCGGGCGAAAAGCTGCGGATCGTCGCCAGCCGCGATCACGCCGGTCCCGAGGTCGAAGCCTTGTTGACGCGTTTTCCCGACGCCGATTGCCTGAGCATTGGCAGTTCACTTAAGTTCTGCCTGGTTGCCGAGGGCAAAGCCGACGTCTACCTCCGCGACGTCCCCACCATGGAATGGGATACGGCCGCCGCCCAAGCCATCGTCGAGGTCGCCGACGGAGCAGTGCTCACCCACCCCTCGCATACTCTCCTCACCTACGGCAAACCCGACTACCGCAACGGATCTCTTTTGACGATCGGAGACTTGGCACTGCTCGATCGGTTGTTCAACTGACCGCAGAAGCATGCCCGACAACATTTACACCATTCACGACCGTTTGGTCTCCCGGGCTGAGAAGGAGACCCAACTCGGGCAGCGTGGACAGGTCTTGTGGTTCTACGGCCTGAGCGGCTCGGGCAAGTCGACCATCGCCATCGAACTCGAGCGCCAACTCCACGAGGCCGGCAAGGTGGTGAAGGTGCTCGACGGCGACAACGTGCGCAGCGGCCTCAACAAGAACCTCGGCTTCTCCGACGACGATCGCCGCGAAAACATCCGCCGCATTGCCGAGGTCGCCAAACTCTTCGCCGACGCCGGCATCATCACATTGGTCAGTTTCATTACGCCCAAGCGCGAGCTCCGCGCGATCGCCCGCGAGGTGATCGGCCCAGATGACCTCACCCTCGCCTACGTGAAGGCCTCCTTTGAGGTCTGCCAACAACGCGACCCGAAAGGTCTCTACGCCAAGGTAGCGGCCGGCCAGGTAAAGCAGTTCACCGGCAAGGACTCAGGCTTCGAAGAACCAAGCACCGAAGACGGCGACACCGTCATCGATACGGAGGCTCAGGATTTGGCGGGCTGCGTGGCTGAGGCCCGGAAACTCATCCGAGAGTAATTGCCGCAAAGAGGCGCAAGGGGCGCAAAAAAGTCGGTACACCAACTGTCGCGTATGATTGCGAACCGAGATCAGCGCGGACTCGGCGACAATAGCCGAGAACGAAAAAGTTCAGAAACTCGCTCGGTGACTTTTTACGCCTTTTGCGCCTTTTTGCGGCTAACCTCCTTACAGCCTGATGTCGCGCAGCCAGACACGGTTCGCCTCATACCATTCGACCATGCGGCGGAAACCGTCCGCAGGTTTCACGGTAGGATGCCAGTCAAGCAGGCGAGCTGCTTTGCTGACGTCCGCCGCGGTGTCCATCATGTCGCCGCTGTGAAAGGGCTCATGCCGAATGCTCGCGGCCTTACCGAGCGCCGTCTCGATGATCGCGATCATGTCGCGGATCGCGGTTGGCGCATTGCCGCCACCGAGATTGATGACGTTGTAGCCGGCTCGACCCTCCGGGTGCCCCGATCCGGCAATCCCTTCGCCATGCTGCGGGGCGCGCTCTTGAGGCGCGCCATCTTCGCGCGTTCGCGCTTCGTCATAACCCAACGGCCGCAGCGCGGCGATCGTCCCGGCCACAATGTCGTCCACATACGTGAAGTCGCGCGTCTGACTGCCATCGCCGTAGAGGGTGATCGGCGTGCCCTCGTCAATCCACTTGATGAAGCGCAGCGGACTCATGTCCGGGCGACTCGCTGGTCCATAAACGGTGAAGTAACGCAGCACCGAAACATCGATGCCATGGAGGTGGTGAAACGCGTAGGACATCGCCTCGGCGCCTAGCTTGGAGGCGGCATAGGGCGAGAGCGGCCGGTTGACGTCGTGGGTCTCAACAAACGGCGTGGGCGCGCCCGCGTAGAGCGACGACGAGGAGGCCAGCACATACTTCTTCACGCCATGCCGCGCCATGGCCTGCAGCAAATTGACCGCGCCCGACACATTGGTCGACGCGTAGACCTCGGGGTGTTCGACCGAGTAGCGCACACCGGCGCGCGCCGCCAAGTTGATGACCGCATCGAAATGCTGCGAGGCGAACAAATGGTGCACTGCCGCCGCGTCCTCTACATCGAGGGCGCGAAAGGAGAACGCGCCGTGATCCAACTTTGCCCCGGCAAAGGCCGACTGCTTCGGGGACGGCCCCAGCCGCTGGCCGTCGCCGCCGAGCAAACGATCGAGCCGATGATCCTTCAGCCGAACATCATAGTAGTCGTTGAGGTTATCGACGCCAACGACGCGATGCCCCTGCGTCAGGAGAGCGCGCGCCGTGTGCGAACCGATGAACCCCGCCACCCCGGTGAGGAGGACGGTCTGGGATGAAGAAGCGCGAGGGTCGACGGCCATGAACGAAGGAGAAGCGAGCACGTCGCGATCCGCGCGCGGGGTCAACACTCGGCATCCCAACGCGAGATCGTAGACCGTGGCACTGCGCACTACGAGCGCTGAACGCCGTGTCCGCGAGCGCACCCGCAAAACTTCGGAATTTTCGCGGGAGTTCCCGCCTCGCCCGGTATTCGCGCCCACAAAAAGGGGCTGGTCCGAACTTTTTCGGCCCGCCGATCAACTGTTCGGTTCGACAAGACCTGCTGTTCCAAAACCGGTCGATGCGCGCCCTTGGCAGCTAATTGAGCCCGTTCGCGATCGCTAAAGGTGCAAAATGCGCGGCCGAATCGGGGCTAAATCACCTCAAATCCCACTGTGGGCAGGTAAACGGCACCTCCTGAAACCAAAAGTCCGAAGGGTCGATCGGGGGGGGGGGACAGAACGGGGGGGGTGAAGCAGAATTCTTGCACGTTAAAATGTCATCCAAATTGATCATTTTCTAAGCCGATTTATTTCCTTTTTCGTTTTTTACCATATACTTGCGAAGCTTTTCCTCAACCCCTCGACTCCCGAATAGGGGGGGGGGACAGAACGGGGGGGGGGCCGCAGTATTTTTGCACGTTATTTCCCTCAATTTCTGCGTCCGAGGTCGCCAATTGCTGAGACGGTAGGATTGGACCAAAACGCTGCCCTGAATTGTTCTTTCACGTTGTTTTCCTGCGACTTCCGTAATTTCTTAGCCAATTCGGAAACAAAAAAGATGAGAGAACCATAATATGAAAGCCACCGAGCCGGCACCCTCCCGACGATAGGAGGAGGGGGGCCAGGATGCCGCCAAAATATGGCATGCACCCGCCCTTGCCACCTGAGCTTTCCCCGAAAAGCGCTCCCTCGGATTTTTCAAAGGCAAAAGGCGCTGGACCAAGCACGCGTCAAAACGCTCACCCCGTAGACGCCAAAACTCAGTCCGAGGAACAGCTCGAATTCGAGCTGCAACCGGATCTTGAGCCTCCAGAAAAACTTCGTCGGGAGCAAAAGGAGGAACGCGGTCACGTGCGCTACCCTAGCCTCATAAAGCCCGGCACACGCGGAAACCGAGAATACTATACTGTTCGGTTTAAATACGACCCGAACGCAAAGGAATCCCAACTTTTCAACCTTCGGACGACCGATTTACATATCGCACTTGCCAGAAGGGACGAACTTATGTGGGCCTCGTTACGCGGAATACCAGAGGAGGACGTAATACGTGAATGGCAAATGCGCGCCGATCAGCAGGACGCTTTTCGGCGCTCCTTGAACTCCCATCGCCCCGATGGCGGAAACCCAACTACGACGCTCGCCGAGTTGCGTAGGGCCCTAGAATACGACCCTGAGGTGCCCCGCCATCTCATTTATACAATAAGACGGTGGATGCGCGAGTGCCTCATTTTCGACCATGGCTATTCCACGGACTTCATACACCAACTTCCGATCGAAGTTTTAGACAACGCATACCTTTACCTACTAATGGGTTCACGGCTCGAACGCCTTATGCTTTCTGGCAACGGGATTCGAGCAAACGAAATTCAGTCGCTCGTAAAACATGCGCGTATATGGCGAGACAGCCCACCCCTCGCACATATTGAGCTCCCCAACGTATTCTCTAAAATTACCGAATGGGCCGATCAAGACTTCATAAAAAGAAAATACATGAATCAAAATCGAGAAAAATATATACCACTGCACGAACGCCTCATCAGCCATCTTTACAGTTGCCTATTCGAGGCGGCGCACAATCCCCTTCGCGCGGAGAACTCGCTGTTGCTGGCAACCTACTGGGGTTTTAATTTCGCTCCCGAAGAATCATTTCAACTCTTCAACACGACATTCCCCAAATTCTCCGCATCCCAAATCGCGATCGGTCAACGCCGAATGTCCGGACTCCTCAATCCTATCAAGGAGCGTGAAAAGAAATTAAACAAAACGATCGCCGAATTTGGCCTTTGCATGCGCCTCAAAACTCGGCCCCCGGGATGCAATATTTATGATTTTTGCGAAATCGAATCGCGCTACAGAAGCATTTCAGCCGGCTGGATTCAGCAATATTTTGACGGTTTTTGCTATCAAGGCTGGGTCGAGGAACAGCATCTTCGCCTGCGTTCAATTCTAACAAAATCATCTCAATAAATTAGTATACTAATGAAAAATAAATACAACATCCAGGCGAAACTTGAGCATGCACACTGCATCTGTGATGAGTTCGCCATCAAGGACAGCGAATCACCGAAGAAAAATGTTCATTTTGAATGGCAGGAGGACGAATGCAAAATCAATGAAACACAGCTCCTTTTGTCAGGTTTATCAAAGTCGGACTCATCGCCTGTAATTCAATTCTACTTAGACTACTGCACTGATGCGACAAGTTGCACCTGCAGCCTAGGCGAGGCGATCACACGAACCTATTATACCTCAAACATCAACGTCGCCACTAGGAAGCGCTACCTTATCTATATCGCAAAGGCAGTATACTTAGGTGTGCAGATTAATCTGGGCTCTTCGGACTTCGAAATCCCAAAATCTTTACGTCGAACTATCTATGCACAAATTCTCGCATTCCCAATAACACATCTCCCGCAGAACATATTATATAATTACTGCGAAGCCCTTTACCCGGAAGAGTCACTGATAGTTTCGGACTGCCATCAATCACTGAACAACTGCATCACTGCCGTCCGATCAACTTTCGGAAAGTTTCCGCCTGCGATCAAGTCTAACAACAAAGCGATTGAGCAGTGCTTGTCATACGCTTCGTTTCCGACCGTGCTTCCGCCACCCATTGCCCCTACCCCGGAAGGCCTTTCATCTTTTCTCTTCGCTTCGCTCGGACTCGAAGGAGACATCTTCGTCACCAATCTTTTCCAACTCGGAGCCGGAGCTCGTTTCAGTGAGGTTTTCATGCTGCGCAATCGCGACATTCAATTCTCAACAACATCGCCTACTGCCCATTTTATTAAGGGCGACGGATTTACGACGAAAACAAAACTAAGCCGTTCAGCCGCAATCCCAATCGAGCTCTATAATAAATTTAGGGCCCCTCACGCGCCAATTAGTTCGCTCAACAATCTGATACTGCCGGTGTCACGGCGAAAGATATTTTCCTTACGCGAAGAATCGGCGAATTTCATCGAACAGTTTGACCTAAATATCGAATACGGCAAAACCCATTTTTTGCGCCGCATCTATACGACCTATATGCTCAAGAAAGATTGGAATCCACGTAAAGTAGCCGATTTCTTGGGGCACGCTGGTTTAAATGTAATCCAGTCCCATTACTACCTTCGTAAATGGACTGACGAGCACACGAAGATCATGGACGATTTCTGGCATGCGGTGGGCATCAGCTTCGCGAACTGATCACTACGATCACAGCTCTAGCCAACCATCAGCGCCGCCAGCTCGCGTCCTTTGGTCCCCGCCTCCCAATTCAACTTCGCTTTCGCTTTGGACGGGTCGCCGCGTAGGCATTGCGCATCAACGGTGCGGAAGTAGCGCGGCGAGACCCGCAGGACGATCGCACCGGTATCGGTGCGGCGGGCCACTTCTTCCACACCCTGCCCCACAAACTCGACGGGGATCCCCCCCGCGGTGAAGGCGGCGTGGGCAAACTCACGCACTGTGCAGGTTTCACCCGTCGCGAGGACGTAGTCATCCGCGGTGTCCTGCTGCAGCATGCGCCACATGGCTTCGACGTATTCCTTGGCGTAACCCCAGTCGCGCCGGCCATCGAGGTTGCCCAACTCGATCACCCCATTCTCGCCGCGCGCGATTCGCGCGACGCCCAGGGATATCTTGCGGGTCACAAAGTTTTCTCCGCGGCGCGGGGACTCGTGGTTGAAAGCAATGCCATTGCAGACGAACAACCCGTGCGTCTCGCGGTAGATTTTCCCGAGGTGCATTGAAAACGCCTTCGCCGCACCGTAGGGGTTGCGGGGGGCCACCGGGGTCGACTCATCCTGCGGCTCCGTCGCGGGCGCCCCAAAGATCTCTGAACTCGCCGCCAGAAACACCCGGGAGGGATTCTGCAGTTCCCGCACGCTTTCCAACAGGTGCAAGGTCGCCATGCCGTTTTCGAGACAGGTCACCTCCGGCAACTCCAGACTCAAACCCACATGGCTTTGGCCCGCCAGGTGGTAGACCTCGTCGGGCTCAATCTTGTGCAGCAGGCGGTGAAACGAGGTCACGTCGTTCAGCTCGCCGTAGTGCAACACCAGTCGTCCCGAGTCCAAGTGCTCCGGTGTCCGCAAATGGTCAATTCGGCTGCGGTTGTAGGCACTCGCGCGCCGCACCAGCCCATGCACCGCGTAACCTTTGTCCAGCAACAGCTCGGCCAAGTAGGATCCGTCCTGTCCGGTGATGCCGGTGATGAGCGCTTTTTTCATAAAACGGGATAGCCGCAAAAAGGCGCAAAAGGCGCAAGAACCACTCCAACGAAATTCATCCCAATCCCTCGATCTACCGGATCCCCTTTTTGCGACTTCTGCGCCTTTTTGCGGTCATTTACCTGCGCCCGAAGAATGCCGCGACGTCGTCGCGGCTTCGGGTGTTGAGCACGTGCTTCGCCTGCAGCCAGCCTTTGCGGGCCGCGTTCACTCCGGCGAGCACGTGCTGGAGGCCGTCGCATTCGTGGGCGTCTGGATTGATCGCACAGAGCAACCCCCGCTCGGCCGCCTTGCGCCAGAGTCGCCAGTCCAGATCGAGCCGCCAGGGGCTCGCGTTGAGTTCGATGATGGTCCCATTCGCAATCGCGGCATCAATGACTTTCGCCAGGTTCACCTTGTAGGGTTCGCGCCGCAGCAGGAGCCGACCCGTGGCATGGCCCAGCATGGTGACGTGCGGATTCTCAATCGCCCGGATGATGCGCGCCGTCATTTCGTCCTCACTTTGGGCAAAGGCGTTGTGCACCGAGGCGACCACGTAGTCCAACTGCGCCATCACCTCGTCACTGAAATCCAACCGGCCATCGGTCAGGATATCGACCTCGCTCCCCGCGAAGACATGGGTCTTGAAACGACCCGACGCATTCAGTTCGCGGATCTCCTCGACCTGTTTCAGCAGGCGTTCCTCATCGAGACCGTTGGCCTGAAAACTTGCCTTCGAGTGATCGGCGATGCCGAGGTAATCCCACCCCAACTTTTCCGCCGCCGCCGCCATTTCGGCCAAGGTATTCCGACCGTCGCTGGCCGTGGTGTGATTGTGAAACGCCCCACGCAGGTCGCTCAGTTCGAACAGCTCCGGCAACTCGCCCTGCTCCGCCGCTTCGATTTCCCCCAAGCCTTCGCGCAAGGCCGGCGGCACAAACGCTAGCCCGAGTTCGCGGAACAGGCCCGCCTCGTCCTCGACGACCTTGCTCTCGCCGCGCTCGGCTTTCTCCTTCGCCGTGCCCTCACCTGCGGCCGGCACGAGGCCCCACTCAGACAGACTCAACCCGCGCTCCAGCGCCCGTTGCCGCATGCCCACATTGTGATCCTTCGAGCCGGTGAAGTGGTGCAACGCAAAGACAAACTGCCCCGGCGGCACGATGCGAAGATCCGCCTGCAGCCCGCTCTCGAAACGCACACTCGACTTCGTTTCACCGCGCGCGGTGACCTCCTTCACTTCAGGCAACTCACAGAACCAGGTCATCACCGGCGCCGGGTACTCACTGGCCACGATGAAGTCGAGATCACCCACGGTCTCCATGCCCCGGCGCAAGCTGCCCGCCGCCTCCGCGCGCACGACTTCCGGGCGTTCCCGCAGCCCAGCCACGATCGGCTGAGCCACCTCATTGGCGAGCCACCACAGATGCCGTTTACCGTAGGCTTCGCGGTTGCGAATCCCCTCGGCGATCTTCGCGGCCGACTTGGCGCCAAAGCCGCTCAGCTCCGCCACGCGCCCATCCTCACAGGCCTTGGCCAAGCCCTCAATCGTATCGATGCCGAGCTTGTCGTGGATCGCCTTGATCTTCTTCGCGCCCAACCCCGGCACCTCGAGCATTTCGACCAACCCCGGCGCAATGGAGGCCTTGAGCTTATCGTAAAAGCCCAGCGATCCGGTCGCGTGGAGCTCACCGATCTTCTGAGCCAACGCGTCCCCGATGCCTTTGACGGTATCGAGCTTTTCCTCGGCCACCAAACGCTCAAACTCCTCCGTCTCCAGCGATTCCAGCACCCGCGCGCCGCTGCCGTAGGCGCGGATCTTGAAGGGGTTCTCCCCCTTAAGTTCGAGCAGCACTCCGATCTCCTCGAAAATCTCGGCGATTTCGTTTTTGGTCATGCGGCAAGCTTGGGCAGCGCCTGGCGCCGTCAAAAGCTGAAAGCTGAAAATCTGAGAGCTTAAAGGCAGGCTCGATTCTCAACCAGCACCCAGCGAAGCGACAAACCGGAGGCAGGAAGTTTTTTAACCACTACCGAGCGAAGCGACATCCGAGAGGCGTAGCGCCGAGGCAATTACACAGAGAAACACAGATCCACTCCAACGCCCTCACGCCGTCCGGAGGTCGGCGTCCACCCACTCACCTGAAGGTGGACGCGGTCGTCCCTGACCGCGTCGTTGTTGCCTCTCAGCCATCTGTGCTCCTTTGTGCACTCTGTGGTCAAATACCACGTTGCCTCTCATCCATCTGCGCCCATCGGCGTCATCTGCGGTCAGCCGATTTTTCGACCTTTAGACTTTTGGACGTTTAGACTTTCCTCCCGTTCATGGGTCAGCCTTTCACCTACTCCCGCACGATTCATTTTCCCGATACCGATGCCGCGGGGGTGGTCTTCTTTGCGCGCTACCTGAGCATCGTCCACGAGGCCTATGAGGAAGCCTTGGCTGCCGCGCATATTCCCCTCGCGAGCTTTTTCGCTGACCAAGGGGTGATCGTGCCGATCTCCAAGAGCGAGGCCTCCTACCTGCGGCCACTCCAGTGTGGCGACAAGGTCGAGGTGGAACTGCGGCCGACGCGGCTGAACGAAAACACGTTCGCCCTCGATGCCGTGTTGTGGAAGCGGATCGACGACACGCGCAAACGCGCCGCCGTGGTGCGCACCGAGCATGTCTGCATTCACTCGACCAGCCGCGAACGTCTCGCGCTTCCGCCGGCCCTGGCCGCCTGGGTGGATGCCAGCTAGGTGCTGGGTGCTGGTCGGCTGGGAGCTGGTGTTCTGGGTGCTGGGTGCTGGTGGCTGGGTGCTGGTCGGCTGGTTGGCTGGTTGGCTGGTTGCTGGGAACTCAAAGGTGCAGCCTATCCTACGGATATCACGGATCCATTCTCACGCGTTCGTAGCCTCAATGTAGGCCGATCGATTGCGGGCGCGATGTTGCCTCTCGGCCATCAGCGCTCATCGGCGCCATCTGCGGTTGAGCCTTTCGTCAGCGCCGCGCGAACCGCGGCCCGCTGGACCTTGCCCAGCGCGTTCACGGGCCACGGGTCCACGATTTGAAATGCCTTGGGCCGCTTGAATGGGGCCAAGCTGCCTTTGAGCTGCTCCTCTACGTCCAAAACTTGCCCCGCCAGATCCGGCGCAATGGCGGCCATGACGATTTGTCCCCAACGCTCGTCCGGCAGGCCGATCACCGCCACCCGTTCGTCGCCAAAATACTCTCGGAGCAAGGCCTCCACCTCGCCGGCGTCGACCTTCTCGCCACCGGTGACGATCACCGCATCCGCCCGCCCGAGCACCCGGAGCGATCCGTTCTTCCCCAGCTCGACCCGATCGCCGCTTTCCCAGCTTTCAATGTCACGAGACTGCGGCCAGTATCCGCGAAACAATGACGGTCCGGCCAGCGCCAGCCGCCCCTCCGGATTCACCGTCGCAGTCACATGCGGAAAGAGCTCCAGGCCATTCATTTCGGCCTCCGTGCACGCCGCAATCATCGCCATGGTTTCGGTCATGCCATAGGAAGGCACCACGGCCACGCCCGCATCGGTTGCGGCTGCGACCAGCCCGGCATCTGCGGCCGCTCCGCCGATCAGCACCCGTCGAAATCGACGCAACCAAGTCCGACCGGCTTCGTCGTGCAACAAGCGCCGCAATTGCGCGGGCACCAACGAGACGGTCGCGTTCTCCGGCAGACGTTCATGGAAACGGCCTTCCCGCCAGGCCGGCCAAGTGGCGTCGACGAATTCGCCTTCGGTCAACACGCAGCGCAGCCAAGCCATGAGCCCACCGACGTGGTGCAGTGGCAAGACACCGACCCCCTGAACCACCCGCTCGTCGAAAAACTCCCCGTAGGCGCGGACCGCCGCCGCGATCGTGGTTTGGTCGTGGCGGGCCAGCTTCACACCCCCGGTGCTGCCGCCGGTCGGAATCAACAGCCAACCGGATTCGCTTGAGACCGATTCCGACGCCGTCGCGACCACACGTTGAAACTCCGCCCGCTCGACCGTGCCCCAGTCGGGATTGGCCAAAGCGACTTGTCCGCCCGTCGCGGTCGCGGCGATGAAGGCGTTCCGGAAAGCCGCCGGTTCGCGCTCTTCGACCACCGTGACCGAGCGCGGGTCGATACCCGCCTCGAGGCCTCCCCCCAAGGCCCTTAGAAACTCGCGGCGCTCCATACGTCCTCCGCATTGAGGGCTTCAACATCACTCCACCGCACGAAGGGCATCGCCGTCGGGCCGTTCGCCCAGCGCGCCTCAAACAACGGCCACACGCCCAAGCCCAACGCCCGACGTTTCTCCTTCAACGCGAAGGCAAATCCATACACCGCGCGAGCTCCCACCGCCGTTTCCAATGCGGTCGAAACCACCACATCCAACTGATGCCGTTCTACTTCGGCCAACAGCTGAACCGGATCGCCCATCAACGACACCTTGAGCACCCACACCCCGGGCCAGCCATGGTCCAGCCACCGCGCAAAATCGGCCCCGTCGGTGAGTGATTCGTCGAGCGCGATCGCCGTCGGGTAGTCGGTGGCCAAGCCCAGCAGGAGGTCGTCGCTGCGCGCGTCGCCCGCGGCCACGGGTTGCTCCACAAATTCGATCTGCGGCCGCTCCGCACAACAGTCCAACCACGCCTCCGCCTGCCGCCGGTCCCAGGCCCCGTTCGCGTCGAGACGCAAACGACTTTCACTCGGCAATGCGCCCAGCACATCGTCAAGGAGCACCCGTTCATCGCGCGGATCCCCCACGCCCACCTTCCACTTAAAGGTGCGAAAGCCCAGTTCCGCCCGTTCCGGCGCCGCCCGGAGCACCGTCCGCCCCGCCGGCAAAAGCGCGGCCACGGGCAAATACTCGTGCTGGCGCTGCCCCACCAAAGCCTCGCCCCGGGCTTCCCGCACCGCCGTGGCCAAAGCGAACCCGACCGCACCGCCCTGCCCGATGACTTGATCGACCAAACCATCCCCCGGATCCGGGCCCAAGCGGCGCAGCACCTCCTCACATTCGTCCAGGCTGGGGCCGCCAAAGCCCGGCACCGGCGCGACCTCGCCGAAACCGACACCCCCCGCTTCCGCCTCGACGCGCACCCACAGCCCCTCGCGCTCCGACCACAGACCGTGCGCCGTGCGCAGGGGCTGCCGAAAGGGCAACTGGTAGCGTTGGTAACGAAGTCGGAGCATCGGCGGCAGCATGCGCCGGGCTGAACCCTGCCAAAAGCTGAAACGCTAAAAATCTGAACTGCGGAAATACTCGTTTCTGCGGGTGCATACCCGGACGTGTATTTCAGCTTTTTAGCTCTCAGGTTTTCAGTTTTTCGGCCGGCTCTGCCGGCCTCCAGCCACTTTCCTCTTCCCATTCCGCCGCCTGTCCCTACTACGTTCCCGGCAACTCATGACTAAGGTTGCCACGTCCTCAGCCGCTGCGTTCGACGCACAATTCTATCAACCGGCCGACGATTTCTTCGCCGCCAACCGCCCGGTGGGGCTCACGTTCGACGACGTCACGCTCGCGACGCTTTACTCGGAAATCCTGCCCAAGGATGCCGACACCGCCACCGCGCTCTCCGATCAGGTGCGGCTTTCGATCCCGATCATTTCGTCGGACATGGACACCGTGACCGAGTCGCGCATGGCCATCGCCATGGCCCTCAGCGGCGGCCTCGGCCTCATCCACTACAACATGAAGCCGCGCGAGCAGATCAAGGAGGTCGCCCGCGTCAAACGCCACATCCACGGCCTCATCCAAGACCCGATCACCGTCACGCCCGACCAGCACGTGGGCGACGTGCTCGATCTCATCGACGCCAAGAACTACGAGTTCCGCACCTTTCCCGTGGTCGACAGTGCCGGCAAACTTGTCGGCCTGCTCTCCGGCTCCACCGTGCGCGAGCGTTACCGCTCCAAATCCGTGGCGGAAGCCATGACGCCCCGCGGCGACATCCACACCGTCCCGGTCGAGGCCCTCAAACCCGATCCCATCGCCGCCGCCGATGCCTTCTTCACCGAGCATGTGGGCATCCACAAGATGCTCGTGGTCGACGGTGAAGACCACCTGCGCGGCCTCGCCACCTTCTCCGACGTCGAACGCATCACCTCCGAAGCCGGCGCCCGCCGCAAAGCCGCCCGCGACAGCGAATTCCGCCTCGTCGTCGGCGCCGCCCTCGCCCCCGTGCGTCTGCCGGACGGCACGCTCGATCGCGATCGCATCATCGACCACGTCGGCCAACTGGTCGCCGAACATATCGACTGCGTGGCCGTTTCGACCGCCCACGGCCACACCGCCGGTGTCGGCGACATGGTGCGCCTCGTCCGCGACGCTTTCCCCGACCTCACCATCATTGCCGGCAATGTCACCAGCGGCGCCGGGGTGGAGTTCCTGGCCGACTGCGGAGCCAACGCCATCAAGGTCGGCCAGGGTCCCGGCTCGATCTGCACCACCCGCGTCGTCGCCGGCGTGGGCATTCCCCAACTCACCGCCCTGCATGTCGCCGCCCACGGGGCCCGCGCCAAGGGCGTGAAGATCATCGCCGACGGTGGCATCACCAAGAGTGGCGACATCGTCAAAGCCCTCACCCTCGCCGACGCCGTCATCCTCGGCGGTCTGCTCGCTGGCTGTCGCGAAGCACCGGGTGAGATCATGGAGATCAACGGCAAGATCTATAAACAATACCGCGGCATGGGCTCCCTCGCCGCGATGCAGGCCGGCTCTGCCGCCCGCTACGGTCACAGCAAGGACGACAAGACCCGCAAGCTCACCGCCGAGGGCATCGAGGCGCTGAAGGAGGTTTCCGGCTCCCTCGACGACGTGCTCGGCAACCTCGTCGGTGGCCTGCAGAGCGGCATGGGCTACCTCGGGGCAAAGGACCTTCCGACCCTGCGCGCCAACGCCCGTTACATCCGCGTGAGCCCGGCTGGCCAGAAGGAGTCGTCTCCTCACGACGTCATCGAGATCAAAGCCGGCGTCAAAGGCTGAACCCTCGGCGGTAGCTTCGTTTGGGTCTTGATCCCCCCCGCGTCCTGCTCTTTGAGCGTTAGGGCAACAGGGGAACTGTCCCGGTTGCCAACCGCCAACCTGCAACCATGTCCCTGATTCCATTTTCCAGCCGTTTGATCGCCGATGTCGGCATCTCGCTGGGCGACGAAGGCAAAGGCCGTCTCGTCCCCGAAGTGTGCGAGGAGCTCGCCGGCACGCCCCACCCGGTTTCGACCGTCCTCAAGGTGAACGGCGGCGCCAACTCCGGCCACACCGCCGCCGGCGTGAAGCTCAACCTCCTGCCGTCGGGCGTGGTCGAGAAAGACATCACGCACCTGGCGATCGGCTGCGGCGTCGTCGCCGATCCGCGCAAGGTCTGGTGGGAAGCCGCCCCCCTCGAGCACAAGGGTTATCAGGTCATCTCCCGCCTCGCCATCGACGAGCGCACGATGGTGAGTGACCTCATTCATCGCCTGCTCGATCTGGCCTGGGAACACTACCGCGCCAACGTCCTCCAGGAGGAGCCGCGCGGCTCGACCGGCCGCGGCATCACTCCCGCCTACATGGATGAAGTGGGCCAGTGGCAGATCACTTACGCCGACTTCCTCGCCGGCCCCAACTACTACGCCCGCAAGGTCGCCCAACGCGCCGACCGCGCCCTGCGCACCATCGAGCATGTCTGCCAGGTCGACGCCGCCACGTTCGCGGGATTCTTCGACACCCTGAGCGCCGCCGAGAAGCGCGCCAACACCGAGGCCATCGAACTTGGCGTGTTGGACGAAGCCGAATTTGATTTCACGGTCTTCCGTGGCGAGGCCCCCTTCTCGATCAACGTGGACAAGCTCGTTGAAGTCTACTGGGCCGCCGGCACCCGCCTCGCTCCGCAGATCGTCGAGGTGCGCGAACTCATCCGCCGCGAACTGGCCGCCGGCCACACCATCCTCGGTGAGTTCGGCCAAGCCTACTGGTTGGACAAGCGCCACGGCTTTTCGCCCAACGTCACCGCTTCGCACACCTACACGCCCGAGATCTTCGAGAGCGCCGGTGTGCCCTCCCAGCCGGTCCATACCTTCGGCGTGGCCAAGGCTTACGACACCAAGGTGGGCACCCACACCTTCCTGACCCAGATGGACGACGCCCATCCGCTAGCCATCCTGCTCAAGAAACTCGAGTTCGGCTCCACCACCGGCCGCCAGCGCATGGTCGGCTGGTTCGATGCCGTGGAAAAGGGCGACGCCCTGCGCTACGGTGGTTTCCAGGACCTGATGATCAACAAGACCGACGCCCTCACCCATCGCGGCGAGTGGAACGGCGACCTGCTCATCTGCACCGCCTACGAAGACGCCGACGGCAAACGCTACGCCCACGTGCCCCGCAACGAGGCCGTGCGCAAGACCCTGCGGCCGGTCTACTCACGTCATCCCGGCTGGACCGAAGACATCAGTGAAGTCCGCCACTTCGCCGACCTGCCCGCCAATGCCCGCGCCTACATCGCGGCGATGATGCGCAGCATCCTTCAAGTCGCTTATGAGGGTGGCGCCTGGCCCGCCGACGACCAACTGCCCAACTTGCGCTACCTCGGCGTAGGTCCGGGGCCTTCACAGCTCATCAAGGACGTCCCGTCCACCGCTGACCTGATCAAACTCTAAAGCCCGTCATGTCTGAGAAAAAGCATCCCATCGATCCCGCCACGCCGACCCACGGCATGGTCTACTTTGCCCGTTCCCTGAACAAGATTCGCCTGCACGCCGCCGGTGAGTTGCGCGAGGATTTCCAGGCCAATCTCGGCAAGGCGATCGACGCCTTCATGTGCGACTACCTGCGCATCGACTACGCGGCGCTGCGCGACCGCACGCTGCAGGGCGGCACCGACGAGGAGATCCTCGCTTGGGTGCAGGAGACCTCTGGCCGCGACCTGAGCCCGATCGACATTCGGGTCTGGAACCACTTCGTCACCAAGCTGGGTTGGAACGACGACATGACCGACCGCTTCGAATTCCGCCGCAACGAGGCCGGCCTCGACGACAACCCGGCCGTGCAGACGATCTTCGACGTCCTCGACTGGGACGAAGGCCGGAAGAGCTGAGACGCGGTTAGGTCGACCGCAGATTTCGCAGAGTGGCGCAGATCCACTCCACCGGCCTCACGCTGTCCGGAGGTCGGCGTCCACCCACTCGACTGAAGGTGGACGCGGTCGTCCCCGACCGTGTCGTCGTTGCCTCTCAACTATCCGCGTTCATCTGCGTGATCTGCGGTCAACTCCAACCAGCCGACCAAACGAGTTTTAACCACTGCCGAGCGAAGCGACACCCGAGAGGCGCAGCGCCGAGGCAATCTCACAGCGAAACACAGATCTAATTCTCTGTGATGTTCTGTGCTCTCTGTGGTCAAAACCCACGTTGCCGCCCGGCTATCTGCGCCAATCTGCGTGATCGGCGGTCTACTCCAACCAGCCGACCAAACGAGGTTTCACCGCAGATTGCGCAGATGACCGCAGACCCACTCCACCGGCCTCACGCCGTCCGGAGGTCGGCGTCCACCTACTCGACTGAAGGTGGACGCGGACGCCTGTCCCGCGAACGCGGCGATCCCCGACCGCGTCGTCGTTGCCTCTCAGCTATCTGTGCCCATCTGTGACATCAGTGGTTTTAAACCAGACCTGCCTCTCAGCTATCTGCGCCCATCTGCGTCATCTGCGGTCAACTCCAACCAACCGACCAAACGAGGTTTCACCGCAGATCCCGCAGAGTAGCGCAGATCCACTCTAACGCCACGGACGGCCCAGCGGTCCGTCCCTACCTCTGTGCTCCTCTGTGCACTCTGTGGTCAAACCCACGTTGCCTCTCAGCTATCTGCGCCCATCCGCGTGATCTGCGGTTGCACTAACCTGTTGCACCGAGCCGATGCCATGCTCCATCGGCATCCAGAACCTCGGCACGCGCGCCATCGAAGGCGCTCAAGATCCTTTCGGCTGCGCCGGGTTCGGCCACAGCCAACGCGGTCGACAAGGCGTCCGCCACCGCCGCGGTCGGAGCAATGACACTGACACTCGCCCACTGCTCACGACTCTCACCGCGACGCGCGTCCAACAGGTGGTGGCGCCCGCCCGTGGCGTAGACCTGACCATAACCACCCGAGGTGGCGATCGCTTCGCCTGCTTGCAGCTGGGCGACTCCGGCCAAACCGTTGCCCGCGGGGGCGCGGATCCCCACCTGCCACGGGCGATTCGCCGGATGCGATCCCAGCGCGCGCTTCTCGCCCAAATCCACCAGCGCCGCGGTGTATCCGGCCGCTGCCAACACGGCCGCAACCCGATCCGTGATGTAGCCTTGGGCGATGCCGTTAAGGGTCACCGCCATGCCCGGCTGCGCCAGCCTCACGAGCTCATCGGAAAGACTCAATGCGCGGAAATTCACCTTCGTCAGAATCTGCTGCAACTGAGCCTCATCCCCCTCGCCCGCGGCGAGCGCTTCACACAACGGATGGATGGTCACGTCAAACGCGCCCTCGCTGACTTCGCTCACGTGCCGTGCGAGTCGAAGGACCTCCAACAACTCGGCCGGCGGATTCGCCAAGCGACCGGCGGCGTTAAGTCGCGACAACGCCGAGCGATCATCGTAGAGGCTGAAGATTCGCTCCAAGCGCAACATCTCGCGGCGGCAGGCTTCGAAGATCCCGTCGTCGGCCACGCCGCCGTAAAGGTCGATGCCCACCTCGCCGCCGAGGCCGATGCCCCGCCAGCGTCGGGGTTCGGCGGTCGCCGCCCGCAAGGGTGACATCGCCCCCAGACCCAGCAGACCCACGGCGGCTGTGTTCACAGCAGCAATACGCAGGAAGCGGCGACGGTTGACGAGCGGAGCATTCATCGGCGTTTCACACGCAAAGCATACCAAGCTCCCGAAAGGGTCAAAAATCCCAGCGCGATTGCCGCCAGATCCACCACCCATACTCCCATCCGACCAAAGAAGCGACCGGAGTGCAGATCCAGCATCACCCGATAAAGGCTGATCCCTTCGCCGCGGTGGGCGGTCAGGAGGGCGTTGCGTTGCGCGGTGGTAAGCTCAATCGGACCGAGGAAAATGCCCGTTTGGTCCGTCGGCGCCCACGCGAGCAGATCGACCGAACTGGCAAAGATGCCCTGCGACGTGCGCAGCAGCACCGGCGCCTCTCCCGGCCCGCGCCCGACCGCCTCGATTTCGCCTGCCGGCAGCGAAGCCGCGCCAAGTTTTTCGACCAGGTCCCCACCCGGTGTGAGCACCCACAGGTCAGTCGCTGAGGCGATCAAGGAGACCTCTGGCAGAGCCAGCGCCCCGACCAAACCACCACCGGTGTCCACCCGTTGATCATTAAAATACACCGTGCCGTCCCACCACGCCGCCACGTCGCGATCCAGCGCGTAGGCCACGGGTTGTCCGACCGGGTTCATGTCATACCAGTCGTAAACCCAGTTCGCCGTTAGGCGGCGTTCATCCAGCGCCAGCCCTTCGGTGTGATTGAGCGCAATGCCGGTGACGATGACGGCGATGAACACGAGCGCGAAGCCCAACCCCAACCGTTGGTGCCAGGCCCACCACGCCAGGCGACGACCGCGCCGGCCGGAAGAAACTGCAGGATCGGGTTCGCTCATGAGTCCGCGGACTCTTGCACGCGCGCGTCCAAATACAACGCCAGTCGACCCAGTTTGCGCAGCGCATTGACCGACAGCGTCGCGCCGGTGATGCCGTCAATCGATTCGCTGAGGCGCGTGCCGTCGGTGAGTGTCACGCCTTTGAATTGGTCGGTGAAAAACGGGTGCTTCACTTCCCAGCCGTGCGACTCGCGGTAAACGAGGACCTGCAGCCGTTGGATCTCACCGCCGTCCACCACGATGCCCGTCGTGATCAGTTTCACTTTGCCGATCTCCTCCAACACCCACGCCGTGCGCTCGCCGCGCTGCCAATAACGCAGGCGCAAGCCGGCGTAGTCGTGACCGAGGATGTCCTTGATGCCCGGCTTCACATCGGCCGTCAGCCACAACATCTGCGGCGCCCCCGGCTCGCCGTCGGCGAAGGCCTCGGCCACAAAATCCGCCGGGGACAGATAGACCTCCTCCTCGGTCTCCGCCGCGAAACTCGCGCTCGCGCAGACCAACAGAACAAGGACCATCCATCCCCGGCGCATGTGACCTATGGGAAATTGATGCGAGCCGGCGCTTAGAAGTGGTAACCCACGCCGAGACTCACGGTCTCGTCGTCGGCACCGTTGGCCGGGTCGGCGAACTGCACGTCGGCCTTGAGCACCACGGCCTCGTGCGGCCACCAGTTCACACCGGCATCGATGTATTCGTCGGCGGAGGCGACGTTGTCGCCCGCCTCGCGATCGTAGCGGCTGTAGCGGGCGAAGAAGCCCACGTCACCCAGTCCGGTTTCGAAGCGGTAGGACGGCTCGAGATAGAACCCGTATTGTTCGTCGCGACCGAGCGCGGCCGGGGCGTTGCCGCCGAGGTCCCAGCGGGCGTAAAGGGCGCGGAAACCCCAGGGGCCGCTGCGCCAATCGGCGTGGGCCGTCATGAGGGTCGCGTCGACCGTCTCGGCCAGCGTGCCTTGGGCGAGATCTTCCTGATATTGACCGGTGAAGGCGAGCTGTAGACCCGGGATGCCGGTGTAGGTCGCGCGGAAGGTTGCGGCCATGGCTTCGAAGGAGGCCTCGCCGACCTTTTGGCGACCATTGCGGATCCGGAAGGCGTTGCCCCCCGTGGTCGGGGTGAAGAGGCCGGAGTGCACCGCGTAGTCGAACGCAAAGCCACTGTCGGTCTGCTGCGTGAGACTCACCCCGCCCTCCCACCAGGTGGTCGGGATGATCTGACTCTCCACGCGCGGACGCTCGACACCGTAGAAGGTGGCCGGCTCATGGATCTCATTGATCAGGCCGACGGGCATGAGGAAGAGACCGGCACGGGCCTTGTTGGACTCGTTGAGATCAAATTCGACGAAGGCCTGCTCAAGTTCGACCTCGCCCGGCTGACCGTCGCCCGCGATGGAGTGCTCCAACTCGACCTCCGAGAGGAGGCGAATCGAGTCGGAGAACTCGTGGTTGACGAACAGGACCCAGCGGTGGAAGTCGATCTCGTCGCCGTTGCCGAAGTTCATGTGCATCTCGCCGTAGCCGCCCAAGGACGTGCGATCATACCAGGCGTTGCCGCCGGATCCGCCGGCCTGAGCGCGATCGGCTAGGGTCTCGACGTAGGACGTCGTGGCCTCGATCTTGGCGTCGGCTTCGCGCAATTGGGATGACGTGGTCGCCAGCTGGGCCTCGGCTTGGCCGGTGCGGGCCTCGGCGGCCTCCACCCGTTGGGTGAGCTCGGCGATCTGGGCCTGCTGCTGCTGAATGATGGCCCACATCTCCTCCGGCGTGGGCAACTCGGCCGCGCCCAAGGACAACGGCAGCACGCTGGCGACAGCCACCGCGAGGCGGCGCATGCGGGAATAGAAAAAAGGTGTGGTTCGGTTCACGGACTTCATTTCTTGAAACTGATACTCATTCTTAAGAACAAGGCCCCGCAACGTGCATAGGCCCGCATATCGAATCAAGGACTTTTTGCGCTTCGGTCTCAGTCTCATTTTATTGAGACTGATTGTAGCCATTCCGGCGGGGTCTCTTGTGCTACGGGACCTAGTCAACGACAGCGGGTGCAAGCGCCTCACCTGCAATCCGCGATCACACCCGAATTGTAGGCTGCCCGCTGGCGGGCGCTCCGCTGTCTCTCGGCCCCCAGCTTCCAGTATTTAACCGCAGAGTGCCGCAGATCCGATCATACGTGCCCACGCCGTCCGGATCACCGCGTTCGCGGGACAGGCGTCGGCGTCCACCTGCTCGACTGAAGGTGGACGCGGACGTCCCCGACCGCGTTGTCGTTGCCTCTCCGCTCTCTGCGCTCATCCGTGCGATCTGCGGTCAACTCCAACCAGCCGATCAAACGAGGTAAAACCGTTGATTTCGCAGATGGGCGCAGATCCGATGAAACGCCGCGGACGGCCCGGCGGTTCGTCCCTACCCCTGTGCTTCACTTTGTTCTTTACGGTCGCCCCCCTACCCGGTCTCCGCCGTCAAAAATCCTGCAGGCGCGCCTCGTTGGGTCCTTGCTCAGGAGCGATCAGGCTCAGGACTTCGCCGGCGAGGTAAATCGACCCGGTCACGACGACCGCTTCATCAAACGGCAAGGCCTTGAGGCTGCCGCTCGGTCCCAGCAGCGCCTCCACCTTGCTGTCGTGCACTTCACCAGCGAAATCCGCCGGAATCAGGGCGCGCAGCTCCTGATGCGTGCAGGCCCGCGCTTGGTTGGGCACGACGAGGTGAATCCTCGAGGCAAACCGGGCCACGACTTCCAAGAGCGCGCCGGCTCGAGAAGCACCCAAAGCGCCGACCACGATCACCGGCTTGTGGCCCAATTCACCCACAAGTCGCTGTAGGTTGCGTTCCAGGCTTTCGGCGCCCTCCGGGTTGTGCGAGGCATCGAGCACCAGGTCGGTCTGCCCAAGCTGAAAATGTTGCCAGCGGGCCGGCCAGTGCGCGCTCCGCAAGCCGACCCGGATAGCCGCCTCGGCAATTCCCCATTCTGCCGGCAAGGCCCGCGCCACCAAGGTCGCGGTCGCCGCATTCCAGCGCTGGCAGTCCCCCTCCATCGCGGTCTCCGGATAATCGACCGTATTGTCGCCAAACACGTCCCGCACCGAGCTGATCGGACAGCCAAGCTCCGCGGCGCGAGCACGCACCACCGCCTCGGCTTCCGCCGGCAAACGCCCCATCACGACCGGCACCCCCGGCTTAAGGATCCCGGCCTTCGCCGCCGCGATCTCCGCGTGGGTGTGGCCCAGGATCTCACAGTGATCAAAACCGATCGAAGTGATCGCACAGACGGTCGGTTGAACGATGTTGGTGGCGTCCAATTCTCCGCCCAGTCCCACCTCCACCACCGCCACATCACAGCTTTGGCGCTGAAACTGCAGGAAGGCCATGGCGGTCATGAATTCGAAAAAACTCGGATGATCGTCCGGATCGGACTCCGCCAAACTCGCGGCCATCGGCAGCAGTTCGCGCGTGTAGTTCACGATCTCCGTTTCCGACAGCGTGCGCCGGTCGACCTGCACGCGCTCCCCCAGTCGCACGAGATGCGGCGAGGTGTAGAGCCCGACCCGCTTGCCCGCCGCGCGAAGAATCGCATCCAGCATGGCCGCGGTGGAGCCCTTGCCATTGGTCCCCGCCAAATGAATGACCGGCACGGCCCGCTCCGGATGGTCCAGCGCCCGGGCCAGCGCGCGCATGCGATCGATGCCGAACTTTACCCCCTTCGCCTTCAGACTGAAGAGGTAGTCCTGCACCTCCGGATAATCGGACATCAACGCAGCGGGGGTCATGGCACAGCAGGAGCAGTCCGCGGACCGGATTCGCTCAACACGCCCGAACCGGCGTTCAACCAGCCGCCACCGGGGAGTCGGCCGGCTCGGTCACCGCCGGAGCCGGAGCACTGGCGGCCGGCTCCTGGGGCGCCGGCGTCGGACGCTTCAGGTAAAGCGCCGAAAGGATATCGCGCAGACGATCGCGCATCTCGAGCCGACTCACGATCTGATCGATCAGGCCCTTCTGCAGCAGGAACTCCGCCGTCTGGAAACCGGGCGGCAGCGTCTGCTTGGTGGTCTCTTTGATGACGCGGGCGCCGGCAAATCCGATGAGCGCGCCGGGCTCGGCAATGTTCACGTCCCCCAGCACCGCGAAACTCGCCGACACCCCGCCCATCGTCGGATGGGTCAGGATCGAAATGTAAGGCAACTTGGCTTCGCTCAGACGACCCAGCGCCGCGCTGGTTTTGGCCATCTGCATGAGGGAGAAAATGCCTTCCTGCATGCGCGCGCCACCCGAGGCACTGAAGATGAGACACGGGATCTTTTCGCTGAGCGCCTTTTCGATGGCTCGGGTGATTTTTTCACCGGCCGCCGATCCCATGGCGCCGCCGCAGAAACGAAAATCCATCACCGCCACCGCCACCGGGATGTCGTGGATCTTGCCGGTGCCGCTGATGACCGCCTCGGGCAGGCCGCTGGCCTCCTTGTATTTGGCGATACGCTCCGGGTAGGGCTTGGAATCGACAAACTCCAGCGGGTCAGCCGAGGTCACCCCGGCATCGATTTCGACGAAGCTGCCCGGATCGAAAAGGGCGTCGAGCCGCTGACGGGCGCCGATCCCGAAGTGGTAGCCGCTCTTCGGCACCACCATCTGGTTGGCTTCCAATTCCTTGTTGAAAACGATTTCGCCGGAAATCGGGCACTTCGTCCAGAGTCCCTTGGGGATATCCTTCTTTTTGGGAACGACAGTCGAATACTTCGGCTTGTTGAAAAGCGACATGGGCGTGGAAAACGGCGCGAGACGGAGCGAGTTTTGGATCTAACCGTGGGCGAAGGTGAGGACGTCGAGACTCACCGCCCCCGCGTCCCGGAGAGCGAGCGCGCAGGCATTGAGGGTTGAACCTGTGGTGAAGACATCATCTACCAAAATGTAACGTGATTCGGCGGTTATGGCGGCCCCGTTCCCCCCTGCAAAGGCATTTTTCATCCGCGCTCGGCGCGTGCGCCGATCGTAAGCCGTTTGCGATTCGCTATCTTGCACGCGTTCAAGCAGCTCGGCGACGACCGTGCCGGCTCCCACGACCTTGGCGATCTCCTCGGCCCACAGCAGCGATTGATTAAATCCCCGATCGCGCAGCTTGCGCGGATGCATCGGCACCGGCACGAGGACCGCGCCGGCCACGTAGTCAACGAGGTCGGGATTCGCGACCAACAGTGCGGCCATGTCGGCAAGGACGTAGAAACCTTGGTGATATTTAAGCTCCAACACCAGCTGACGCCCGGCGCCCTTGAACAACGTCACTGTCTTGGCTCGACCGTAGGCGGGACGCAGTCCCTCGCAGTGCGGACAAATCCGCTCCCCTTCCACCGCGCCGAAGAACGGATGCCCGCAAGTCTCACAGTGCGGCGCCCGCACGCGCGTGATCGTCGGCGCGCAATGCTCGCACACATGCCGTAGCGGGCTCCCCGCCTCCACCACGCCACCGCAGCCCAAACACACCGGCGGAAACAACAGGTCCCGCACCGCCCCCGTCGCGTTGCGCGTCCACTGCCCCAGCGATGTGGTCGGCGTGCTCAATAAAATACCTTTTCCAGAAACAGACCCTGCGGCGGACAGGTCTCGACCTCCGCCGTGCGTTGGCCGGCTGCGAGCAGCCGCTTGATGTCGTCGATGCTGCGGCGCCCCTCGCCCACCGCGACCAAGGCTCCGGTGAGGCTACGCACCATCTTGTAGAGGAAGCCGTCCGCCTCGAAAATGAAGCGAAGGTGTTGCTTGCGAGCCTGGACCTCCAGGCGGCGCAGATCGCGCACCGGCGTTTCCAACTCGCCGCCGTTGTCAGCCGCGAATGAGCTGAAGTCGTGCGACCCGCGCAAGATACCCGCGGCGGATTCCATGGCCGCGAGATCGAGCCGACGGGGACGCTCCAAACACCAGGCGAACGGGCGCGTGAACGGATCGGCATCCCCCTCGATCAGGTAGTAGGAGTAACGCTTTCCCGTCGCGCTGAAGCGGGCGTGAAAATCCGCCCGCGCCGGCTTGACGGTCTTGATCTGAATCGCGGGCGGCAGACCCACCTTCATCGCCAAACGCAGTTTGTCGGGACCGTGGTTCCAAGCCGCATCGAAGTGAAAAACCTGCCCGCGTGCGTGCACGCCGGCATCCGTGCGCCCACTGCCGTGAATCCGGATTGGCGCTTTGAACACCGCCGCCAGACGCGCCTCAATCACGTCCTGAATGCCGTTCCCGTTGGTCTGGCTCTGCCAACCCGAGAAAGCCGTGCCATCGTAGGCGCACTCAACTTTCCACCGCGGCAAGGTCGCGCTCATTGGGACGCGCCCTCATCCCACATGGGCATCGCCGGCGGGAAACGTTGGTCGAGGTAGTCCTGCAGGATCATGGCGGCTGCGCGGGAATCGACCACCCCGCTCTGGCGCAGATCCCGCAGTTTGTGCTTGGGCAGGGTCGACTCCGCCGCGTGAGACGTCAGCCGTTCATCGACCAGGTGGACCGGCAGTCCGGTCGCCTCGCGTAAGCGCTCGGCGAATACCTCGGCCTCCTTGGCCTTGGGTCCGACGGTGTCGTCCATGTTGAGCGGATACCCCACGACCAGCTCGTCGATCCGTCGCACGCGAATTTCCTCCAGCAGGCCCGCCCAGCGCAGGTCAGCGTCGACCTGCGTGAGCGCGGGCAGCGGCGAAGCGAGCCCGAGCTCGTCGCCGCTGGCCAAGCCGATGCGTTTGGTGCCCGGGTCGATGCCGAGAAAGCGCATGAGCGGAGAGGGACGCGATCAGGTGTAGATCTTCGCGTCCGGGTGCGCGTAGACCTGCTTGAGCAGCGCTTTGATTTCCTGCGCCTTGGCCTTGGGACAAACCAAGGTCGCTTCGGGCGTGTGCACCACGATCAGATCGTCGGCGCCGACCACGGTCACGAGGTGCTTGCCCTCGCTGAAAACGATGTTGCCGCTGCCCTGCTCCACCAGCGCCTCGCCGCGCTTCACGTTGCCGGCCTTGTCGGCCTTGTAGTGACGAGCGACTGCCGGCCACGCGCCGACATCGTCCCAATCGAAGGTCGAGGGCAACATCACCACATTGTCGGACTTTTCGAGCAAGGCGTAGTCGACCGAGATTTTTTCGAGTTCCGGGTATACCTTCTTCAAAACCGGCGCCAGGCGGCGGCCCTTGGCCAAAGCCGCGCGAATCGGCTGCAACCCGGCGTCGAGTTTCGGCGCGAACTTCGCGATGGCGGTTTCGACCACTTCGACGCTCCACACAAACATGCCGGCGTTCCAGAAGTAGTCTCCGGATTTTAAATACTTCTTCGCCGTCTTGAGGTCGGGTTTTTCCACAAAACGCTTCACCGCGTAGACCTCGCGGCGGTTGGCCTTTTGCCACGCCTTGCCGCGCTGCACGTAACCAAACCCAGTCGCCGGTTCGGTCGGCGCGATGCCGATCGTCACCATCACCGGCGCCTTGGCCGCGGCCGCGAAGGCCGCCTTCAAGTCGGCCTGATACTTCTTGCCGTTATGAATCACGTGATCGGCCGGCAGGATGGCGAAGACCCCTTGGGGGTCCCGGGCACCAACGATGGCGGCGGCCAATCCCACTGCCGCGGCGGTGTCACGGCCAACCGGCTCGGCGATGATGTTTTCCTTCGGCAGGTCCTTGCACACCGCGCGCACACCCTTCTCCTGCACGGCGCTGGTGATCACGAGGATGTTTTCCTTCGGCACGATGGGCAGCACGCGCTCGACCGTTTGCGTCAGCAGCGGCTTGTCGCCCACCACGGGCAGCAAGTGCTTGGGGCGCTCCGCCCGGCTCTGCGGCCAGAAACGTTCACCTTTTCCTCCAGCGATGATGACGATGTAGGGATTAGCCATAAGGGACCAAACGAAAGCCAGTCCTGCGCCATCGCAAATAATCATTTGCGACGTTTCCGGTTCCGGCCTCTGTTTCGGCCCTTCCCGCCGCCCGCCATGTCGCCCCTCACTGCCACCGAACTCGCCCGCTACAGCCGCCACGTGCTGCTGCCGGAAATCGGCGTCGAGGGCCAAACACGGCTCAAACACGCCAAGGTGCTTGTCATTGGCGCCGGCGGACTCGGCAGCCCCGCCGCGCTTTATTTGGCCGCCGCGGGGGTCGGCACGCTGGGCATCGCCGACTTCGACCGCGTCGAAACGCACAACCTGCACCGGCAGCTGCTGCACAGCGACGCCACCGTCGGGCAGCTCAAAACGCAGTCGGCGGCGGCCCGCCTGCGCGAGGTGAACCCGCACTGCGCAGTGGCGGAGCATGCCGACGGCGTGACGCGGGAGAACGCCGTGTCGTTGTTTGGTGAATACGACGTGATCGTCGACGGCACCGATAACTTTGGCGCCCGCTATCGCAATAACGACGCCGCGGTGCGGGCGCGCCGTCCGCTGGTATTCGGCAGCGTCTACCGCTTTGAGGGGCAAGTCAGCGTGTTTGCGCCGCACCTCGGCGGGCCGTGCTATCGCTGCCTGTTCCCGGAACCGCCCGCCGCCGGCAGCGTGCCGGGATGCGGCGAAGTCGGCGTGCTGGGCGCGCTGTGCGGCGTGATCGGCAGCTGGCAGGCGCTCGAAACGATCAAACTCATCACGGGCTGCGGCGAACCCCTGCTCGGACGATTGCTCACCTACGACGCGCTCAGTCAAAACGTGTCCACCCTGCGTTTCGCGCCGGTCGAATCCTGTCACGGGTGCGGCGCCGAGCATCGCGACTCTCCGTTGCCCGCCGAGCCGGCTGCGACATGCCCGGAACCCCTTTCAGCCGAACCACCCACGATGTCCGAATCAGATCCCGACTCCTACCCGCTGCAAATCACGGTGCACGAAGCCCAACAACTGTTGGCCAACAACGATGGCGCGTGTCGCATCATCGATGTGCGCGAACCTCACGAGTGGCAAATCTGCCACATCGACGGCGCAAAACATATCCCGATGCGCCAGATTCCGGAAACCGCCACCGAGCTCCCCCGCGATCAACACCTGTTGATCTGCTGCCACCACGGCGGCCGCAGCATGCGCGTGGTGCAATACCTGCGCTCCTTGGGCTTCAAAGCGGTCACCAACATCGACGGCGGCGTCGATGCCTGGTCGCGGGAGATCGACCCGAGTTTGATGCGTTACTGACCGGCGTGATCCGCGCGCAAGCGCTTCGTCCAAGTTACGCACCCGAAAACACATCGTAGGCAGCCCGCTCGCGGGCGCTGCGTTGCCCCCCGGCCATCTGCGTTCATCCCACGTTACCTGCGGTGCAATTCTTCAACCAGCCCACCCGCCCGGCTCACACCGCCAGGTCCGCTCGGTCACCCAGATGCTCGATCGCATAGGCGTTGAAGGCGGTCTTCAAAGCACGACTGTGCGTGCCCTCGCCGACCCGAAACAGGACGTCGTCGATCCGACCCACTGGCTGAATATCCTTCGTGCTCGAGAGCAACATCGCCTCATCCATCGTCGAGAGATCCGCCGGATTGAGCACGCGCTCGACTGGATTTAAGCCCGCGCGTTGGGCAACGTGTTCCATCACCAAACGGCGCGTAACGCCCGCAAGAATCCCCACCGACAAAGGTGGGGTTACGAGGTCGGTCCCGCATACGAAGGCGATGTTAGCCGTGGCGGCTTCCGTGATTTCGCCAGCCTGGTTGAGGATCAACACGTCGTCCGCGCCGCGTTGCCGCGCTTCGTGCAGACACAGGAGATTGTTGAGGTAGTTGCCCGTCTTCCACGCCGGGTTCAGGGCGTCGATCGGGTTGCGTCGCAAAGTTTGCGCGACCGCCAAGGTCATCCCCGCCGCCCAGGCCTGCGGGGCCAATTGCGGCACAGCTTGAACCAAGAGCACGTAACCTGCCGCCCCGGCCAAGGCCGGGTCCAAGCCGATCCGGCCTTCCCCGCGATAAATCTGCAAGCGCACATAAACGTCACCCGCGTCGTTGCAGTGGTTTCGGTAGGCCTCGACCGTGCGACGAATTTCGTCCTGCAGCGCCCCGGGTTCGAGCGGCACCGCCATCGACAAGGCCGACGCGGAACCGCGCAAACGATCCCAATGCTCCTCCCAACCAAAGATGCGCCCGCCATAGGTTCGCCAGACCTCGTAGATCGCGTCGCCGTAGAGAAAACCGCGGTTGAGCGGACTCAAACTCGGCTCGGTCGCGGCGTGCAGACGCCCATTGGTGTTCGCTTGGACAAAGGAGGACATCGAGACGCCCAGCGAGAGCCGATCCGCCGCGGGGTTCAACCAACGAGTTGCCCCAAAACAAAAATGCCCCGCGACGCTGTCGTCGCGGGGCACGAAAGCACGAATGGAATTCAGGGATCAGGCGCCAGCCGGAGCCGCGTTGTCGGAGCCACGCGCCTTCACGAGGCCGAACTCCTTCTTGATGTTCTGGACGCTCGGCACCGAGATGCCGAGGCGCTCGGCGATCGCCGCGCCCGTCTCACCGGCTTCAACCGCAGCCTTCACCTGAGCCTTGAGCTCATCGGTGATCTTGGCGCGCGAGCGCTTGCCCGGCTTGGCCGCTTTGGCGGCACCCTTGGGCTTGCGACCGCGAGTCTTGGTCGAGCCTGAAGCGGCTTTGACGGCTTTGATAAAGGAGGCCAGATCGGCGAAACCATACTTGGCCGGCAAACCGGCGAGTTCGCGCGTGCGCTCGACCTCGATGGCTTGCTGCAGCTGGGCTGCCTTAGCTTGGAGCTCCTGTAGTTCTTTAATTTTGTCGGTCACCATAACGGAGCGAGACAAAGTATATATTCACCGCGATATCAAGGCATATGATAATATTTTTATCATTTCACAGATATTATACGTAATTATCGCCACCACAAACTTGCCCTGCTGGAGGCGCGCGGCAAATTTCGTGCTCTATGTCCGCCCTGCATCGACTCGACGCCACCGCCTTGGTTCACCGCTGGAATAGCGCGATCCCGCCCCGTTTAACCATCGCGCCCGGCGATACGGTGGAAATAGACATGGCCGACTCCAGTGGATTTCAGGTGCAGCCGGACTGGACGGTGGCCGAATTCAAAGCCCGATTTGATCCGCTGAAGGTGCATGCCCTCACCGGGCCGATCGCGATCGACGGTGCGGAGCCTGGTGACCAACTGGCCGTTCACATTGAGGGTTTTGAACACCGGGGCTGGGCCTGGACCAGCCTGATACCAGGACTCGGCCTGCTGCCCGAGGACTTCCCGGAGCACCATTTGTTTATCTGGAAATTGGATAACGCTCATAGCACGAGCATGCCCGGTGTGACGCTCGATCTGAATCCCTTCGCGGGAATCATCGGAGTCCAACGCGCCGAAGCGGGCGAGTTTCGCACGCGGGCGCCGGGCGTGTTCGGCGGCAACATGGATGTGCGCCACCTCACGGCCGGCACGACGCTGTATTTGCCCGTGCTCACGCCCGGGGCAAATCTGTTGGCCGGCGACTGTCACGCCGCCCAGGGCGACGGCGAGGTTTGTATCAATGGGATGGAGGCGCCCATGACCGGGCGATTCAAGATCGAGCTGATCAAACAACAACCCTTGGCCGCTCCCTATGCGATCACCCCCTCCCCCTTGGTTTCGCCCCGCTATTCCGCCAATCGGTGGCATATGTTTATCGAATCGGACGAAGATCCACGCCAAGCCGCCAAACAGGCCGTGCGCCGCGCCATAGCGTTTATCTGCAAACGACTCAATATTACACCCGAATGGGCCTACACATTGTGTAGTGTGGTGCTGGACCTGAAGATTTCACAACTGGTGAATCAGCCCACGACCACGGTGACCGCCTATTTGCCTGAAGCTATTTTCGACTGAATGTAGGCGTCGGATCCGCGTTATTGTGGGCATTAAACGCCATACTATCGCAGTCGACGGCACCCGACGGAATCGCAACCGAACGGCGAACTCACTACCCTCCTTCCAACCCCAAAAAGGAGGCCGTCATGTTCAATGTAAAAATCCACCTCGATCCGGCGGAATTCGCCGTGGTCAGTCGATTCGCCAATAAGCTGGAGGTTCGCCCGGAGGATGTGGCCTACGCTGGTCTCGACTACATCATGAGTCACACCGACGACGAAGCCTTGCGCACCTCGATCCAGGAAACCAAAGCCGCCCGCGTTGCCAACCTGCCAATCTGGGCAGATTCCGAACGATCGGTGCATGCCTATGAAGGCAGTGCCGACGACCAACCGGAGGAACACCTGCAGTTCTAATGGCAACTCGATCGACCGAGTCACCCAAACCTGTGCTGTAGCCGGCCGCGGTGAGGCCGGTTCGGGATCGTTCGCCCGCGCCAAAGCGAAGGCCGGGCGGGACAATCCCGGCTAGACTGCGCGCTCAGGCCTTGCCCACGCCGAACGCGGTGAAGCCCAAGGCCCGGAGCTGCTCCAAATCGAGCAGGTTGCGGCCGTCGAAGAGGAAAGCGGGCTTCGGCATGCCGGCCAGCACGGCCGCGAAGTCGATGGACTTAAACTCGTCCCATTCGGTCAACACGGCGACCGCATGTGCGCCTTGAGCGGCCTCTTCCGCGGAGGAGACGACCTTAAGCTGCGCGCCGGCTTTGCCTTCATCGGCCCCCAGCACATCGCGGCGAATTTGTTCTGCCGGCACCTTGGGATCGTAGACGACCACCTCTGCCATTTCGGCAATGAGATCGCGGCACACCGAAATCGCCGCGGTTTCGCGCGTATCGTTGGTGTCCTTCTTGAAGGCAAAACCCCAGATCGCGATCCGCTTGCCCGCCACCGTGTTGAACAAGGTCTTCACGATGCGAGCCGCGAAGCGCGACTTCTGCCAATCGTTCATCTGCACCACACTTTGCCAGTAGGCGGCGACCTCCGGCAGACCGAAGCTTTCACAGAGGTAAACCAGATTGAGGATGTCCTTCTGGAAACAGGAACCGCCGAAACCGACCGAGGCCTTGAGAAACTTGGGACCAATGCGGCTGTCGTGCCCGATCGCCCGGGCGACTTCGTCAACATCGGCTTCGGTCGCTTCACACAGGGCGGAGATCGAGTTAATCGACGAAATACGCTGCGCCAGAAACGCGTTGGCCACGAGTTTGGACAATTCGGAGGACCAGAGGTTGGTCGTGATGATGCGCTCACGCGGCACCCAGTGGGCGTAGACACTGGCCAGCTGCTCGACGGCTTCCTGCCCCTCGGGCGTCTTCTCGCCGCCGATCAAGACGCGATCGGGATTGTGCAGGTCGACGATCGCGGTGCCTTCCGCCAAGAACTCGGGATTGGAGAGCACCTGGAACTTCAGTCCCCGGGTGTTGGCCGCCAGGATCTTCTGGATCGTTTCCGCCGTTTTCACCGGGATGGTGGATTTCTCCACGATGATCTTCCCGGAAGTGGCGACTTCGGCGATCGTGCGGGCAACCGACTCGATGAACCGCAGGTCCGCCGCCCGACCGGCGCCTAAACCATAGGTCTTCGTGGGCGTATTCACTGCCACGAAGACAATATCAGCCGCGTTGATTTCTTCGGCTACCGCCGTGGAAAAAAACAAATTACGACCGCGGCACTCTTCGACGACCTCATCGAGGCCCGGCTCGTAGATTGGGAGGGTGTCCGAATTCCACGCATCAATGCGGGCCTGATTCATGTCCACCACGGTGACACGAACCTCGGGCGCTTTTTGCGCAATCACCGCCATGGTGGGACCGCCGACGTAGCCTGCTCCGATGCAACAGATCTTCATAATAAAGCCGGCCAGCCTTGTATCACCACCCGGGAGGGCCAAGTCTGTTTTATGAGGCTGTGCTACAATCCGGTGTCGGCACAAACGCCCGGGCCACGCCACAGAATCGCTGGGCCGCTGCGGCTAGCTGCTCCGCCCCGAGCACTCCAAAACTCAGGCGGATCGTATCACTGGGCGCGTCATCGCCAAAACACAGTTCGCCGGGCACGTATAAAACGCCGGCTTCCACACAGGCATGGCAAAAGGCCGATTCCAGTCCCGTATCGAGCCCGGCGGGAGCACGCAGCCACAAATACAAGCCGCCCGCCGGCTGGCTCCATTCCCACCCGAGCTCCGCCAGCCCACCAGCCCGCAGCGCACTATCGAGCGTCAGCATCTTTTGGTGATACGCGGGGCGGATCACGTTCAACTGCCGCTCCAATCCGCCCTGTTCCATCACCGCCTCCATGAGACGCTGATTAAAATTGGCCGTGCCAAAATCGTGATGCGCTTTCACGTGCAACATCTTCGCCCGCCACTCGATGTCGCTGCAGGTCGCGAAACCGACCTTCAAACCGGTGGCAAAGGGCTTGGTCAGCGTTGAGGTATAAAGCCTCGGAAACCCCTCCCACTCGGGAATGCTCAACACACTCGGAGCCGGCCACGGCTGCTCGTAATAAATATCTCGATACGCCGCGTCTTCGATCACCGGGATGATCATGTCCTTATTCCGCAACTGCCGGCCGATCGCGGCCTTTTCGTCAAGCGTCAGACTGCGGCCAGAGGGGTTGGAAAAATAGCTGACGAAATAAACCGCCTTCAGACGATCGGCATCGCCGTCGCGCTGGAGGTCCTGCAGCAGCTCCGCAAAGCGTGCTTCGTCGACCAGCCCGGTTTCCTCGTCCACCGGAATCGAGCGCGCCTCGATGCCCAAGCCTTTGAGCATTTCCAGAAACACAAAATAGCTTGGTCGGTCGACCAGCACCAAATCGCCCGGGTCACACAGCACCTGCATCGCGAGATACAAAGCCTGCTGCGAGCCATTGGTGATGAAGCAGCCCCTCTGCACATCGTGGTAATCGAGTTCCGGCTCCTGCGCACAGAGATGCTGCGCCAGCAAGCGCCGCAACTCCGGCCGACCGTGGTTGCTGCCGTATTGCAGGTATTCGTTGCTGTGGTCCTCCTGCGCCAATTTACCAACCACTGCGGCAACCTGCGCCACCGGCAGCGTGGCATTGTCCGTAAAGCCCGCGGCGATGGAGAGCAGCGCCGGATTCTCCAGGGCCATGGCCATCAAGCGCGCAATCGTGGGGGGCTGCGCGCGATTTCCGAGGCTGGAGAAGGTGGGTGAAACGGAGGAGTCCATGGCGAACGGGAGGCAGAGCTTGAGCCGGAGCACCCCGCCTATGCGAAAACAAAAACGACGCAGGCGGCACACCTGCGTCGTGAAAAGGGGCGAACAATCGGGCGCCGAAAACGTCAGGCGGGAGTCGGCGCGGCGGAACCTAATCCGGCTTCCGGCTCATCCTTGCTCTTCTTCTCGCCGTCCTTGTCGGCGGTCGGTTTCGTCGGCTCTTCGATCGGCTTGGAGGAGATGACCGGCGACTTGATTTCGCCGTGCTCAATGATTTCCAACACGTGCTTACCCTCGATGGTTTCGTATTCCATCAGCGCATCGGCGACCGCCTCGAGGGCCTCCTTGCGCTCGGTCAGGATGTTGGTCGCGCGCTCGTATTGCGCGTCAACAATCTTGCGAATCTCCTGATCGATCTGCCGGGCCGTCTCCTGGCTGTAATTCTCGTTGCGCGTGATTTCGCGACCGAGGAACACGGTGTCCTGGTTATCACCGTATGCGATCGGGCCGAGCGGGCTCATGCCCCAATCGCACACCATGTGGCGCGCCATGCGGGTGACCTGCTTGATGTCGCCGGCGGCGCCGCTGGAGACGTCGTCGAAACAGAGTTCCTCGGCAATGCGACCACCGAGCGCCATCGCGATCTGGTCGAGCACGCGCTTCTTGTAGGCGCTCAACTGCTCCTTGCGCGGCACATACATGGCCATGCCGAGCGCCTGCCCGCGGGGCAGGATGGTGACCTTGTGAATCGGGAACCATTCGTCGAGCAGCAGCGCGCCAATGAGCGCGTGACCGGCTTCGTGCACCGCCGTCTTACGCTTGTCTTCGTCGTCCATGACGCGGCGACGCTCGCGGCCGAAGAGCACCTTCTCGCGCGCATCCTCGATGTCGATGGCCTCAACCTTCTTCTTGTTGCGACGAGCGGCAAGCAGCGCGCCTTCGTTCAGCAAATTGGCGAGCTCGGCGCCCGACATACCGGACGTCGCGCGGGCCACGGAGGCGAGTTCCACGTCGTCCGACAGCGCAATCTTGCGCGCATGCACGCGGAGAATCTGTTCGCGGCCGACCAAGTCGGGCAGATCGACATGGATCTGGCGATCGAAACGGCCCGGACGCAGCAGGGCGTTGTCCAGCACGTCGGGGCGGTTCGTCGCCGCGACGATGATGACGCCATCGGTGGTGTCGAAGCCGTCCATCTCCACCAGCAGGGAGTTGAGGGTCTGCTCTCGCTCGTCATTGCCGCCGCCGAGACCGGCGCCGCGCTGACGACCGACCGCGTCGATTTCGTCGATGAAAATGATGCAGGGTGCGTTCTTGCGGCCTTGTTCAAACATGTCGCGCACGCGGCTGGCGCCGACGCCGACGAACATTTCCACGAAGTCCGAACCGGACACGCTGAAGAACGGCACGTCCGCCTCGCCCGCCACCGCCTTGGCCAGCAGCGTCTTACCGGTGCCGGGGGGGCCGACGAGCAGGATGCCCTTCGGGATCTTGCCGCCCATGCGCTGAAACTTCTTCGGGTCGCGCAGGAAGTCGACGACCTCGGCGATCTCTTCCTTCGCCTCGTCGCAACCGGCGACGTTCTTGAAGTTCACCTTGTCCCGATCGCGGTGCAGCATCTTCGCCTTGCTCTTGCCGAAGCTGAGCGCGCCCTTGCCCGCGTTGCGGAGTTGGCGCACGAAGAGGAAATAAAGCAGGCCGATGATGAGCAGGAACGGGATGACGTTCTGCGCGAGCGAGGTCAGGAAGGTGTTCGGGCGCTCCTGCTCAAACACGCCGGTTTCGACCAACTTATCGAGACTCGCGTCGGTGAGGCGCCCTTCCGCCGCGAAATCGGTGGTTTGTTCGCCCTTCAGGTTGGTGAACAGCGGCTCGGCGGTTTTGCCGGTGATGATCGCCCAATTGCGACCACCGGAAAGCTCCGGTCGGATCGTCCCTTTCTGCACTTGGCCGCCCTCAGCGAGCTCGATGACTCGAGCGATGTTGACCTGCGCCGCCGGCGACACGTTGGCGGGATTCAGTTTCCACACCAGGACCACGAGGCCGATCACGATGATCCACACCAAGAACACCTTGGGCATCTGGAATCGGTCGGGGGACGGAGGACGGAGCGGCTTGCGCTTCTTATCGGGATCGTTTTCGGGCATTAAATCTTGGGACTAAACGGTGAAGGTGGCGGTTCCGTGAAGATAAGTCAACGAACCCGCCGTCGGGTTTTCTGAGGAGATGTCCTCCCCTCCATACCCCGAATCAGGCCGATAGTTTCTCAAAAAACAACCGGCCGCGGCGAATTCGCACAAAACCGCCCTTCCCCAGACTGAATCGCCGGGTGGCGCCATCACGCGCCAGAGCGAGTAAATTTTCGAAGCCCGTCCGGGACAAATCCCCCGAATCCGCCTGCCGCCCCAGCCAAGCGTGCAAGGCTCTCCGCCACAGCGCCGCCGGTTTGCCGGCCAATTTTCGCAAGGACAATGATCCGTCCGCCTCGATTGGGTCCACGTCCTCCAACCACTGATCGAGCGCGGTGGCATCTTCCTCCAATAGCTCGCGGCTGAGCGCGGCGCCGGCCAACGCATCCCGCTGGGCGGCGTCGATCCAGATCGGCAAAACATTCGCCCGCATACGATTGCGCAAATAATCTCCATTCGCGTTGGTGTGATCCTCCCGCCACGTGGCACCGGCCTCGATCAGATGCTTGCGCAAGGCTTCACGCGACAGGTTCAAGAGCGGCCGCAGCCGCCATCGCCCCGTGCCAGTTTCCTGCACCGGGCGCGGTGCCGCCAGTCCCGCCGTGCCACTGCCCCGGGCGAGCCGCATGAGCAGGGTCTCCGCCACGTCGTCTTGTTGGTGCCCAGTCCACACCACCTTGGCCCGATGCCGGCGGCAAACCTGCTCCAGAAAACCCTGTCGGGCGGCCCGGGCGACTGCCTCACTGGGCGCCACGGGCGGATTCTCCCACCGCCCACCTTCAAATCGGATGCCCAGCCCCGTGGCCAAACGGGCACAAAACCGCGCATCGGCCGTCGAGGCCCGACCGCGCAATCGGTGATCAAAGTGCGCCAGCACCAACTGCCCGCGCTTGGTCGGCCAGGCGGCCCAGACCGCGAGCACCAAGGCTACCGAGTCGCTGCCCCCCGAGCAGGCCAAGACCCAGAGCCCACGATGCCCGGCTTCGCCGGGTCGCACCGCGGCCACGGTCGCCGGATGCAGCGCCTCCATCGGCACCAGCTCGCCCAACCGCATCCCGACCCGCTGCCATTTGCTCGGTTTCGCGGACGGCATCGGCGAGATTGGTGGTGGAGGCGTTCGCCCGGCTCAGCTGAAGCGAACCGTGTCGCGGCCGAAATACGGCACCAGCGCCGCCGGCAATTTCACCGAACCATCGTCTTGCAGGTTGTTTTCGAGCAAGGCCGCGAGCACACGCGGCACCGCCAGGCCCGAACCATTGAGGGTGTGCACCAGCTCCGGCTTGGCCTCGCCGCCCGCCGGCCGGTAACGGATCTTCGCCCGCCGCGCTTGGAAGGCTTCAAAGTTCGAACAGCTCGACACCTCCAGCCAGCGCTGCTGGCCGGCCGACCAGACTTCGAGGTCATACTTCTTCGCCTGCGCGAAACCGAGGTCGCCGCCGCACATGAGCAGCACGCGATACGGCAGTTCGAGTTTCTGCAGCAATCGCTCGGCATCGCCGCGCAGCGCGTCCAATTCGGCGAAACTGGTCGAGGGGTGCACCCACTTGAGCAGCTCGACCTTATCGAACTGGTGCAGGCGATTCAGTCCGCGCACGTCCTTGCCGTAGCTGCCGGCTTCGCGCCGGAAACACGGCGTGTAAGCGCAACGCTTCACCGGTAGGGCCGCCTCATCGATGATCTCATCGCGGAAGAAATTGGTCAGCGGCACCTCGGCCGTCGGCACCGCGTAGAGCTGGTCGTTCACCGTCTCATACATCTGCCCTTCCTTGTCGGGCAATTGGCCGGTGGCCGTCGCGCTGGCTGCGTTGACGAAGATCGGCGGGTTCACTTCCACGTAACCCGCCTGACCGGCCTCATCCAAAAAGAAGTGCAGTAGCGCGCGCACGAGGCGGGCGCCGTCGCCAATGTAGAACGGAAAGCCCGCGCCGGTCACCTTGGCGCCGCGCGCGAAGTCGAACGCCTTGTCGAAGCCCGGGATTTCCCAGTGCGGCTTGGCCACCGACGACACCGCGTTCACGTCGCCATGCGTCGCATGCACGACGTTGTCGTCGCCATTGCGCCCTTCCGGCACCGACACGTGCGGCAGGTTGGGCAGCTCCAGCATCGCGGCCTGCCAGGCCGTCTCGGTTTCGCGCAGCTCGTCTTCTTTGGCCTTCACGTCGCCCTTGAGCGCCTTCATTTCGCCCACCTTGGCCATGAACTCCGGCGAACCTTTGGCCAACTGGGCCATCTCGCCATTGACGGCCTTTTGCTGCGCACGGAGGGACTCGACCTCGCTCAGTTGCTGACGCCAACGCGCATCGAGCGCGATGACCGCGTCCAGGTCGACATCGAGGTGCTTCTTGGCGATCGCGGCGCGAACGAGGTCCGGCGATTCACGGAGGAGTTTGGGATCAAGCATGGTGTGCGAAAAAGTCAGCCAGCAAAAAGCACCTCCCGCAGGCATGCCAACCTCGAAAGCGGGCGGAAGCGGTTGGGCCGGACCGCCAGGCCGTCCGCTCGCGCTGCCCCACACCACGTCCCCGCTTTAGCCTTCCCCCGCGCGGCCTCCCTTTCCAACGTCGTCACTCGCCTCCGATCCGCCACATGTCCGACACCGTTCCAGCCTCGCCCGCCTCCACCGCCGCCGCCAGCGCCTGGACCGTTTTTCGCCAACCTCACTTCAGTCCCTTCAAGTGTTACATCCGCCGCGATCTCGGGCTCGCGGTCTTGCTCAACCCCAAAGTCGGCTCGACCGCCTTTCGCCAGGTCCTCGTTGAGGGTCTCACGGAGGCCGGCGCCAAACCCCAGCTCGGCCGGCTGTGGCCGTTCAACCGCACCCGACGCTACACCACGGCGCCGCTGGCGGATTACTTTCACGCCTTCAATCATCCGGAGGACTACGACTTCCGCTGCTTCGTCCGCAACCCCTACGCCCGCGTGCTTTCGGCTTGGAACGACAAATTGGTGAAGGGCTTCAACTCGCCCCAATACCCCCGCAGCATGCGCAAACTCGTGCCGGAGCTCCGTCGTTTCGCCGCCGAACGCGGTCTGCCCGGCGCCACCGACGACGCGCCTTTTCCCTTCGCCTCGTTCCTCAGCTACATCGAGTCCCAACCGGAAGGCCGCCGTAACCAGCATTGGGATACGCAACGCTCCGTGCTGCTCGCCGACCACGTGCCCTACCGACACACCTACCACATGGAGACCGAGTTCGTCAGCGGCATGGCCGACACGCTCGCGCTCACCGGCATCCCCGCCGAGTGGGTGGCGGAAAAGCTTGCCCGCCCCACCAACGCCTCCGGCAAAATCACCGAGCCCGTTTACACCGCCGAGCTCGCCGAACGCGTCCACCGCCTTTACGCGATCGACTTTGAGCGCTTCGGCTACGAGCGCGATTCCTGGCAAGGTCTCTGATTCCGTCTCTCGACCCGATGTCCACGCGCCGCAGCGAATCCTCCCACCTCGCCCATCCCAAATATTGGCCCACCTGGTTTGGCCTGGGTGTGTTCTACCTGCTCAATTACCTGCCTTGGTCGTGCAAGCGCGCCCTCGCCACCGTGCTCGGCACGCTGATCTTTCACGTGATCCCGGTGCGCCGCCGCGTGACGCTGATCAACCTCAAACTCGCCTTCCCCGATCTGAGCGAGAGCGACCGCCGGCGACTGGCCCGCGCCCACTACCGTTCGCTGGCGCTCGGCCTGTTTGAAACCTGCGCCGCGTGGTGGTCACCGTCCCATCGCCTGCCGCCCTTCAAGATCATCGGCAAGGAGCATCTCGTCACTGCGGCCAAGGCCGGCAAAGGCGCCCTCGTCGTCACCGCCCACGTTACCCTGCTCGAAATGGGCGCCCGCATCGTCAATGAGCAGATCGAGTTCAATGCCCTTTACCGCGACCCCAACAACCCGGTCGTCGCCGGCATCATGCGGTCCAACCGCGAGAAGCACCTGCGTTCGGCCATCCCCTTTGACGACCTGCGCGGACTGCTTCGGGTCCTCAAGTCCGGCGGCCTTGTCTGGTATGCGCCCGACCAAGGCAAGAAGACCAAAATGTCCGAGATCCTCCCCTTCTTTGGCGAACCGGCCATCACCAACGTCGCCACGTCTCGCATCGCCCAGATGAGTGGTTGCCGGGTGATTCCCTACTTCGCCCGGCGCCTGACTGACGGCAGCTACGAACTGCAGGTGTTTCCGCCGTGGGAGAATTTCCCCTCCGGCGACCACACCGCCGACGCGCTGCGCGTAAACCACTTCATCGAGGAACAGGTGAAGCGCGCGCCGGAGCAGTATTTTTGGGTCCACAAGCGCTACAAACGCCGCGGCGAAGGCTACCCCGACGTTTATCGCGCCTGATTGGCATCGCCCTCGCTCTGCCGAAGGCACTTGCCCCGCCGCGAAAATTGGCGGTAGCTCCTGCCACACACACAACCAACTCGAGCCCCCTGATTGATGTCTCTTCTTTCAGTTAACGACCTCCGCACCTACTTCCACACCCGCAATGGGACCTACCGCGCCGTAGATGGCGTCAGCTTCGACCTCGATCGCGGCGAAACCCTCGGCATCGTCGGCGAATCCGGCTCCGGCAAATCGGTCACCTGCTATTCGCTCATGGGGCTCATCCCCACGCCTCCCGGCCGCATTGAAAGCGGCACGGCGATGTTCGATGGCGTCGACCTGCTGAACTGCACGGCCAAGCAGGCCCGCTCCATTCGCGGCAAGCGCGTCAGCATGATCTTCCAGGATCCGATGACCTCGCTGAACCCCTATATGCGGATCAGCGACCAGCTCATCGAACCGCTTCTCATCCACGAGGACATCTCCAAGGCCGACGCCCTCAAGCGCGCCCTCGAAATGCTCGACCTCGTCGGCATCAACGACGCCGCCAGCCGCATCCACTACTTTCCCCACGAGTTCTCCGGCGGCATGCGTCAGCGGGTGATGATTGCCATGGCGCTGATCACCAAACCCGAGCTGCTCATCGCCGACGAGCCGACCACCGCCCTCGACGTCACGGTGCAGGCCCAGATCCTCGAACTCATCCAGAAGATGCAGGAGGAGATCGGCATGGCGGTCATCTTCATCACCCACGACCTCGGTGTCGTCTCCGGCCTCTGCGACCGCGTGCAGGTGATGTATGCCGGCAAGATCGTCGAGACTGCCGACACCCGCACCCTCTTTTACGAACCGAAGCATCCCTACACCAAGGCCCTGCAACGTTCGATCCCCTCGATGCAGCCGAAGGGCGCCGAACTCTACACCATCAAGGGCCTGCCGCCCGATCTGTCGAAGCCGCTGCCCGGTTGTTCCTTCGCCGCCCGCTGCGAATACGCGGTCGACCGCTGCCGCGAAGGCCACGCCCCCACGCTCGAACCGATCAACGACCATCACCGTCAAACCTGCCTGCGCGTCCAAGCCGGCGAAATCTAAGCGGAGGAACGAACCATGCCTGAGACCATTCTCGAACTGCAGAACCTCCAGACGCACTTCCCGATCAAGAAGGGCTTCCTCGTCAAAAAAACCGTCGGCACCGTGAAGGCCGTCGACGGCGTGGACCTCAAGGTCAAACAAGGCGAGGTCCTCGGCTTGGTCGGAGAATCCGGCTGCGGCAAATCCACCCTCGCCCGCACCGTGATGCAGCTGGTGCCGACCACCGGTGGCACCGTCGTGCTGGAAGGTCGCAACCTCACCTCGGCCTCGGAGGACGATGTGCTCTCCATCCGCCGCGACCTGCAAATGGTCTTCCAAGACCCCTATGCGTCGCTCAACCCGCGCGCCACGGTCTTTGCGACGCTCGCCGAGCCTTTGCTCGTGCACAAGGTCTGCACCGCTTCCGAGGTGACCGCCCGGGTCACCGAACTCATGAAGACGGTCGGTCTTTCCCCGCGCTACATGCAGAAGTATCCCCACGAATTTTCGGGGGGCCAACGCCAACGCATCGCCATCGCCCGCGCCCTCGCGCTGAAACCCAAGGTCGTCATCGCCGACGAACCGGTGTCCGCGCTCGACGTATCCATCCAGGCCCAGATCCTCAATCTGCTCGCCGACCTCGTGCGTCAGATGGGTCTCAGCCTCATCTTCATCGCCCACGACCTCTCCGTGGTGAAACACATCTCCGATCGCGTCGCCGTCATGTATCTCGGCAAGATCGTCGAGATCGGCACCGCCGAAGACATCATTGACCGGCCGGCTCACCCTTACACGCGTGCCCTCGTCAGCGCGATCCCCACGCCGAACCCGGACGAAGAACGCAACCGCAAGCGCATCGTTCTTCCCGGCGACCCGCCCTCTCCGATCAATCCGCCGAGCGGCTGCACTTTCCACCCGCGCTGCCCGCACGCCAAGGACGTCTGCAAGACCGACAAGCCGGCGCTCGAGGTTTTCCAAAGCCGCGAGGTTTCCTGCCACCTGAAGACTGAAATCTGAACCGCGCTGCGTGCGGTAAATCCCAAATCACAACCGCACCAATCCCAACCCAGCGCTCCCGCGGGTTTGAGATTTGATTGTTGGGAATTCCTCAGGTTCGGAGTTCAGCTTTGGCCGCGCGGCCAAAGCTGACGCATAACCTCATACGTCGCGATGCCGGCCGCGGTGCTCAGGTTCAGCGAACGCAGGCTTTCGTTGCGGTGGGGAATCGTGAGTCGCTGGCCCGGGCCGATCTCATCGTGCAGCCATGCCGGCGCGCCGTGGCCCTCGTTGCCGAAGACCAGCCCATCCCCATCCTCGTATTGAACGTCCCAATACGACTGCTCCGTTTTGGTCGTGAACAGCCACAGCCGACGTGGCGCGACCGGGCTCGCCTTGAACGCCGCCCAATCCGCGTGGTGATGCACGTCGAGCTCATGCCAATAATCCATTCCCGCCCGTTTCAGATGCCGATCGGTGATCTCGAAACCGAGCGGATGCACGAGATGCAACCGGCAGCGCGTCAGCGCACACATGCGGCCAATGTTGCCGGTGTTCTGCGGTATTTCCGGATTAAAAAGCACCACGTGAATCATGATCGAAAGCAGGCTGATGCTGTAAAATGAAGCAACCGCAACGCAACCGTGCAGTGAACCTAGTGCTTTACTGCCAGCGAATTACAACCTAGCACAGTGCTCCGCGAAACAAACCTGTTTTGAGCACTCCCCGCCAGCCCCACGCCGTGATTGTCGATGATGAGCAGTCCTATCTGGACCTGCTGGCGGTCATTCTGGAAGAACACCTGGAGTGCCCCGTGGCGACCTTTGCCCGGCCCGCCGCGGCACTCGAAGCCATGAAGTCGCTCGAGGTCGGTATCATCGTCACCGATTTTTACATGCCCGAAATCGACGGCGTGGAATTCCTCCGCCGCGCGGCCGAGATTCACCCCGGCGCTCCGGCGATCATGATCACCGGCCACGCCCAAGCCCTCGACGAACGCGACCGCAGTGGCATCGGTAATCTGAAGGCCGTTCTCGCCAAACCCTTCGGTGCCCAGGTGCTGGCAGATCACATCCGGCGCTATTGGCCGGCGGCCGGTGCCGCCTGATTCGCCCTCTTGGTCACTCGATCACCAGCCCGCGATTGTCGGCGCACAACAGGTGTGCCGCACTCTCGATGCCCTTGGCTGAAAAGGCGGCGCGCATAGCCGCCGCCACCTGCTCAGCGTGCTCGGCGAAACTCACGCACAATACACTGGAGCCACTGCCACTCAACCAACCGCAAAGACCGCCGGCAGTCTCGCCGGCGGCGATCGCCTCCACCGCGCCCACGATGCCGGGCAAACGATAGGGCTCGTGCAGAAAATCTCCCACCGCGCCGCGCAGGTTCTCGTAGTTGTGCGTCGCCAGCGCCGCGGTCAGGTAGGCCGCACTGTTCACGCTGCGCACCGCGTCGAGGTGCGCCAGTTGCGTCGGCAGCACGCCGCGCGACGCCTTGGTGGCGACTTCCGTCACCGGCGACACGACCACAAAGCGCAAGGTATCATCGATCTCGATACGAACGAGTCCGGCGTAGTCGGCCGGCGTGACGCCACAACGGGCGACGCAAAACCCACCCAGCACCCCGGCGGTGGCATTGTCGGGGTGACCTTCGATCTTCGTGATCACCGCCGCCATATCCTCCGGCGAGAGCGGCGAGCCGGCCCAGTGATTGAGCCCGGCCATAACGCCCGCCAAGACGGTCACGCTCGAGCCCAAGCCGCGCGCCGGAGGCACGTCGCCTTCGATGCGATAGCGGAAACCCGGCACCTCGGCGCCCGGCACGTTCGCCTGAAACGCGGCGATGGATTCGGCGACCAGGTCGGTTGCCCGTTCGTCGGACGGCCGTTCGCCACGCCCCACCCCGGCAGCAACGCCATCGGTCGGCGTGAGCCGCACGCGGTTGTAGATCTGCAAAGCGAGGCCGAGGGTATCAAAGCCGGCGCCACAATTGGAGGTGCTGCCAGGGACGCGAACGGTGACGGGCGACATGTAGATGGTGAAAGGCTGGAGAGGTTCGAAAGCGCGGAACGGAAACGTCAGCGGCGCGCCTTGACCGCGCGATCGAGCTCCCGCTGCACGATCTTCTTTTTGAGGTCCTCCCGCTTGTCGTAAAGCTTCTTACCGGTGCAAATCCCCACCTCCACCTTCACCAGCGCCTCCTTGAAATACATGCGCAAGGGGATGAGCGAGCGTCCGCCTTGGTTGAGGGCCTGATCGATTTTGCGCAGCTCCGATTTGCGCAGCAGCAGCTTGCGCGTGCGTCGCGGCTCGTGGTTGGAATACGTGCCGAAGCGATACTCGTCAATGTGCGCATTCACCATCCACAGCTCGCCCTTCTTCAGGCGGCCGAACGCGTCGTTGATCTGAGCACGACCGGCGCGAATCGACTTCACCTCCGTGCCACGCAACGCGATCCCGGCCTCAAAACGCGTTTCCACAAAGTAGTCGCGCCCCGCCTTGGCGTTGCGGATCTCGGTGAAGCGTTTGGCGTCTTTGTTCGAACGGGCCATGGGTTGGGCGGAAAGAGTTAAACGACGGGCAAAAAAGAGGCGGCACCGCCAAAGCGGGCCGCCCGGAAAAGCTTACGGTCGAGCGGCGGCGCAGCACCACCCCTCGTTCATCGCATCAGGACTCAGCGGTCTCGAAAACGATCTTGCCCTCGATCACCTCGCGCAGCGCGACGTCCTCAGGCGACAGTTTCTCGAGCGACTCAACCAACGGACGGCTGCCCCGCTTGAGCTGCTTAACGCGTCGGGAGACGACGTTGATGAGCAAATTCGGATCGGGCACCATGGTCAGGGCCTCTTTGATGTAATCGTCACGCATGAATCGGAGGGAAGATGGATCTACAGAAACCGTCGAGAGGATGAGCCGCCCTGCTCACCGTCAAGGCGATTTTACAACTGGATGGCAGCTCCAAGCTTCTGCGCACACGGATTTAATTCGCATCGAATCCCTCCACCAAACCGTTAAAACAGCACCATGTTGATTGGCTGGACCACGACCGAAACTGCTGCCCAGGCCCAGGCTCTGGCCGATGGCCTGATTGAGCAACACCTCGCCGCCTGCGTGCAGATCGAAGGCCCCCTCACCTCCGTTTACCGTTGGGAGGGTAAGGTGGAGCATGCCACGGAGTTTCGGCTCGCCATCAAGTTCATGGGCAACCGCCATTTGGAGGTGGAAACCTACCTCCACAACCACCACCCCTATGCCACACCGCAGTGGATCGTGGTCCGCGCCGAACATGTGTCCGAAAAATACTTGTCATGGGCGCAGGCGAACTCTAGCTCCCTTCCCCTTTAACGCGTCACTAGCACCACTTTTACCAATACCATCATGTCCCAACACAAGTCTCTCCAAGGTCCCCGTGGCCTCGTCGTGAAGCGCAACGTGCTCAAGCGTTTTGAGCGAGTCGAGCTCCTCAAGAAGCGCGGCCAGTGGAAGGAAGGCGACCGCGTCGTCGGCCTCAAGAAGACCACCCCGGCGGTCTAAAAGCTCCGTATCACCAACACTTTAATTGGCAGGTCCGATTCACGTCGGCCTGCCTTTTTTTGTGGCGCGAACGCCCGTCCGCCGCCAATTCCCGCTAAGTCCATGCGCCTTCTTTCCCACCTTCGCATCGCCCTCGTGGGCTTCCTCATGGGTTCGGCCGACGTCGTGCCCGGCGTCTCCGGCGGCACCATTGCCTTCATTTGCGGCATTTATGAACGCTTGCTCAATGGCATCAAGTCCTTCGACCTGACCACCCTGCGGCTCGTTTTGCGCGGCGATTTAAAGGGTGCGTGGGATCGCGTGCCGGTCGCTTTCTTCGTCGCCTTGGGCGGCGGCCTGTTGATCGCCGTGCTCAGCATGGCCAAGGTGTTGGAGCATCTCTTGGTCAACCACCCCGCCGAGCTGTGGTCCTTCTTTTTCGGGCTGGTTCTGGGCTCGATCGTTTTTCTCGCGCGCGAAACTTGGCAATGGGGTCCGCTGGATTTCGCCCTCTTCGCCGCCTTCGCGATCGGCACGTGGTTCCTCGTCGGCATGCAGGCCACCCAAACGCCGCCCGGCCTCCCGTTTGTCTTCCTGGCCGGCGCAATTGCCATCTGCGCCATGATTCTCCCCGGAATTTCCGGGTCCTACCTCCTGCTCATCATGGGCAAGTATCAGGAAATCCTCTCGGCGGTGAATGATCGCGACGTGGTCACGGTGGGGGTATTCTGCGCCGGCATCGCAACGGGCATCCTCTCCTTTGTGCGGATCGTCAGCTGGATGCTGAAGCACCACCGCCATGCCACCCTGATCGCCCTCACCGGCGTGATGGCCGGTGCCCTGCGCACCCTCTGGCCGTGGAAGGAAACGGTCTCGACCCGCATCAACAGTGCCGGCGAAGAGGTGCCCTTGATCCAGACCAACATCATGCCGGGCGCCGAGGCCAACGTCGGTCTCGCCCTCGCCCTGCTCGTCGCCGGCGGCATCGCCGTGCTGCTGATCGAACGCCTCGCCCGCGCCGAAAAGCGCGAGACGCCCGTCGCCTGATTTTCGCATTACGTCAGCTCGGGAGAAAAACCGCTCGACAGCCGAACCTGTGCGGGACCACTTTTCCCGCCTCCGCTGGGCCACGCTCCTGTAGCACAATGGATAGTGTAGCGGTCTCCGAAGCCGTTGATGTGGGTTCGATTCCCGCCGGGAGCACCAGCCAGTATTCCTCACTTTTGCCGTGGCAACTACGCCGCGGCTTTTTTGGGCCCAGAGGGATATGCGCGGTCCCCGGGCGCGATACCGGGGCCGGCCATCTTGGCCGCATGTCCTCCTCCATCCCTCAAATTCCTGACTCCTTTCGGATCGAACAACCGTGGCACTTCCGCTTCCGGCCGGACCTCATTGAAGAGCTCTGCCTCCGGGAGCAGATTAGCCGCTCATTTCCCATTTCGGGCACGCGTTATCCTTCGTGGCTGCGCGCCATGAACAACGAAACGCGCGAGTTCCCCGTGTTTGCGCACGCTTATGAGATCGTCCAGCAGCCCGCCTGGTGTTCTCTGCGATGGGTGTTCCGCGAGTGTCGGCTGCAGGTCGGTGGACCCCGCCTGCTGATCGCCAGCAACCAATTCGGCTGGTGGACTGCGCTGGCCGTCGATGGCTTGGCCGCGATGCTTTTGGATCGAGCCGCCCACCGCGCCGCGTGCGGCAACGCGCAGAGCCCGGCGCAGTTGCGGCGCTACTTTGAAGCCCCCGCCTTTGATCCGTCCACCTCGGGGCCCGCCACGCGAGCGGTCGCCGCTGTGGGGTTCGAATGGCCAACCGGTCGCTGCCAGATTCTCGTGCAGTCACACCAAACCGATGCCGCAGTCGGGTTTCTGAATCCCCGCGATGGACTCCGGCCGGTGCGACTTCGCGCATAGGCCGCGCGACAAAAAAGCCGGGCTCGCGGGAGCCCGGCCAAATTGGATCACGTGAGCGAATCGTTCGCCGCTCAGATGTGAATCGCTTCGCCCATCGAGGCGGCGGCGGCTTCCATCAACGCTTCGCTCAAGGTCGGATGCGCGTGGATGGTCTTGTGGACCTCTTCCACCGAACACTCCAGCTCGATGGCGAGACCATATTCGGCAATCAGTTCGGTGGCCTCGGAACCGATGATGTGCGCGCCGTAGATCTCACCGGTCTTTTTGTCGGTGATCACTTTCACAAAGCCCTCGGAGGAGCCACCGGCGACCGCCTTACCCGAGGCGGTAAAGGGGAACTTGCCGACCTTGTAATCGAGCTTCTTTTCCTTCGCCGCTTGTTCGGTGAGACCGGTGCTGGCGACCTGCGGCTGGCAGTAAGTGCAGCCCGGGAAATTGCTGACGCGATTCGGTTTGCCGTGGCCAAACATGCCGTTGACCGCGTTGACCGCCTCGAAGGTCGCGATGTGGGCGAGCCACGGCGGACCGATAATGTCACCGGCGGCGTAGATGCCCTTCACGTTGGTCTCGTAGTTGTCGTCGACCTTCACGTAGTTGCGGTCGAGCTCGACCTTCACGCCCGGCGCCAGCACGCCCTCGATGTTGGCCACCACACCGATGGCGGACAGCACCACCTCGGCTTCGACGACTTCCTTCACGTCGTCCTTCACCAGGTCGAGCGTCACCGAGTCCTGGCCGACGCGGAAGTTCTCACACTTGGTGCCGGTGCGGATCTTGATGCCTTGCTTTTCGAACGAGCGTTCGAGCGTCTTGGAAATTTCGTTGTCCTCCACCGGCAGCACGCCCGGCAACATCTCGACCAGCGTCACGTCGGCGCCAAAGGCGTTGTAGAAGTAGGCGAACTCCACGCCAATCGCGCCGGCGCCGACGATCACGATGGATTTGGGCAGTTTCTTCGAGGCCAGCGCTTCGCGCGAGGTCATCACGCGTTCGCCATCCACCTCAAGGCCGGGGATGCGGCGCATCTTGCAGCCGGTGGCGATCAGGATGTTTTTGCCGCGCAGCACTTCACCCTTGGCCGGACCGTCGACCACCGAAACGAGGCCGGGCTGACTCACCTGCGCCGTGCCCCGGATGTAGTCGACCTTGTTCTTTTTGAACAGGAACTCGATGCCCTTGGCCATCTGGCCGGCCACGCCACGGGAGCGTTCCATGACCTTGGCGAAGTCGAACTTGATGTCGCCGACCTCGAAGCCGAACTCATCCGCCTTCTGCATCTTGAGATACAGCTCGGCGCTCTTCAGCAGCGCCTTCGTCGGGATGCAGCCCCAATTCAGACAGGTGCCGCCGGCACTCTCCATTTCGACGCAGGCAACTTTCTTGCCGAGTTGCCCGGCGCGAATGGCGCCCGCGTAGCCAGCGGGTCCGCCGCCGATGACGATGAGATCGTAGTCCTTGGAATCAGCCATGGTGTGTAAATTTGGACCGCAACGTCGCTTGCCCCCCTGCGCCGGTCAAATCGTTTCGCCGATCCACCCCGGCATGGACCGCTCAAACGTCGATCACGTCGTCGTCCTTGCCCTTGCCGCCGGATTTCCGGCGACCGCCGCGACGACCGTTTTTCCCCTCGGTTGGTTTACCGCCGAGCACAGCTCCGACCAACAGGTTCGTGACACTCACGATCACCGCCCCCAGCAGGGCTGCCCCAAAGGAAGTCACGGTGAAACCGTCCACCAGCTCGCTCACCAACCAGAAAAGAGTCGCGTTGATCAACACGATGCCCAGTCCCATCGTCACGACGATGAACGGCAGCGCGAACAACATCAGGAGCGGTTTGAGCACCGCATTGAGGAAGCTCAACAGCACCACCACGATGATGAGCGTCGACACCTCGTCGCAGACGATGCCGGGCACCAGCTTGGTCGCGATCGTGACGCCGAGCGCCATGATGCTCCAGCGCAGCAGCAGTTGCAGGAACGGTTGATTCATCCGTGGTGACGACCCTCCCCCCGACCTTCCGTTCCCGGCAATGAAAATACTCGTCGTCCAAGACTACCTGCGCAGTGGGGGCACCGAACGCCAGTCAGTCCTGCTCGCCCGCGGTTTCGCGGCCGCCGGTCATCCGACGCACCTGATCACATTTCGCCCCGGCGGCCCGTTGACCCCGGAGACACCCCAACCGGAGCTGCACCTGCAGTCCTTGCAGAAACGGGACACCAAACTCGATTGGTGGGCGCCCGGGCTGGTTCGCCGCGCCAAGGCGTTGGCCCCCGACGTTGTCCTGTGCATGGGGCGCATGGCCAACTGCTACGGGTCCGCGTTGCAACGCGCGCTTCCCGCCACCGCCGTGATCTCGACCCTGCGCACCGGCAAAGCCCTGCCGCGACTCTTTCGCCGTTCCCTGCGGCAAACCCGGCACACCATCGCCAACAGTCACGCTGCCCGCCAGCGGGTGATCGACGAACTCGGACTTTCGCCTGACGCGGTCAGCGTCATTCACAACGCGCTGGTTTTTGCGCCGCGCGCACCCGATTCCGCCGAGCGCGAGCGAGTGCGCGCGCAACTTGGCGCCACTGCGCGCACCGTCGTGCTGCTCGACGTCGCCATGTTCCGGCCCGAAAAAAATCAGGTCGCACTCCTCGACATCATGGCGGAGCTGAACACCACCGCGCCGGTCCAGCTCTGGCTCGCCGGTGAAGGCCCGTCCCTGGCCGCCTGCCAGACCCGCGCGGCCGAACTCGGCCTCGAAGATCGGGTGCGTTTCCTTGGCTGGACCGCCGACCCGGCGCCGCTCTACACCGCCGCCGACCTCGCCGTGCATGCTTCGAAACGAGAATCCCTCTCCAACTTCCTCATCGAAGCGCAGGCGCACGGACTCCCCGCCGTCGCTTACGACGCGCTCGGGGTCAGTGAAACATTCGAGGACGGCGTGAGCGGCCACCTGATTCCCGCTGGCAACCAATACGCCTTCCGCGCCGCCCTCACCGCCTTGGTCGATGACGCGGCCGCCCGCCACACCATGGGCGCACAGGCACGCACCCACGCCAACGCTCGCTTCTCGACCGAAAGGCAGATCGCTGCCTACCTCGAACGTTTCGACTCTCTGCTGACCACACCGAACTCCTCTGCATGACCAACCGCCGCCGCGTTGAACTGATCGAAAAATACCTGCGCGACCACCGTTACGCCGACCTGCAGACGCTCGCCACCCGCTTCGACACCTCCGTGTCGACGGTGCGCCGCGCGCTCGACGAACTGGAAGCCCGCGGCGTCGCCCGGCGACACCACGGCGGCGCGTCGATCGTCGAGGCCGACGAAGTCGCGCGCGAATACGACTTCATTGCCCACGACCAACGCAACGCCGAGGAAAAGTTCGCCATGGCGCGCTTCATTGCCGAACGCGTTCTGCCCGGTATGACCGTCATGATCGACGGTGGCACCTCGCCCTACGCGGTCGCCCGCCTGCTCATCGGCAAACGCCTCAAAGTAGTCACCAATTCCCTGCCCGTCGCCGGCCTGCTCAGCGACGTTTCGACCATCGAAACCATCGTCACCGGCGGCAACATTCACAACCGCATCGGCGTGCTGGTCGGTCCGTATTGCGACGAGACGCTTGCCCGTATCCACGCCGACATCGCCATCGTCGGTGCCGTCGGCGTCACCAAGGAAGGGCTCTGGACCCACAACCCGACCATCGCGACCACCCAACGCCGCATGATGGAGTCGGCCGAGCAGAACATTGTCGCCGTCGACCACTCCAAATTCGGCCGCAAGGCGCCCATCCTCGCCACAAAGTTCGCCGCCAACCAGACCCTCGTGACCGATCGGGACCCACCCGCCGATGTCGGCCGCGCGCTGCGCGCCGCCCGCGCCACGCTGGCCCTGTGCCCGACCGCCTGAGCGCGCCCGTCGCGCCCCCTGCTGACAACCCTATGTCAGCAGCTTTGGTCGCGTCCGCGTGCTGATTTGCATTCCCTCCGTTCCCCGCCCTTCTTCCGTCCGTGCCTCTTTCTCCCGCGCAATGCATCCGCCTCCGTGGCGTCCGTCAGAACAACCTCAAGGGCTTCGACCTCGATCTTCCGCTCGGGCAATACATCGTCGTCACCGGGCTGAGTGGCGCCGGCAAGAGTTCGCTCGTTTTCGACACGCTGCACGCCGAGGGCCAGCGTCGCTACGTTGAAACCTTCTCCGCCTACACGCGGCAGTTCCTCGACCTGTTGGATAAACCCGCCGTCGACTCGATCGAGAACATCCGCCCGTCGATCGCCATTGAGCAGACCAACACGGTTAAAACCTCGCGCTCCACCGTGGGCACCATGACCGAGCTGACGGACTACGCCAAAGTTTGGTTCAGCCACGTGGCCCGCTGCTACGACCCTGCCACCGGCGCGATCGTCGAGGACGACACCCCGGCGACCATTTGGGGCAAGGCCCAACTCGAGCATCCGGGCGCCCCGGTGGTCGTGGCCTTCAAGATCGAACGCCCGGCGAAACTGCAATGGGCCGAAATCCTGCAAAATCTCCGTGGCCAGGCCTACGTTCGTGCGCTGCTGCCACTCGCCGACGACACCCAGACCTCCGCGCCGTATCGCATCGAGGACCTCGAAAAGGACCCGGCACCGCTCGCCAAACTTGATCATCTCTTCGTCGCCCAGGACCGCGTCAGCCTGACCGAAGCCGATCGCAGCCGCTTCCTCGAAGCCGCCGAAACCGCCCTGCACTTCGGCCAGGGCGAGCTGCACCTCTTCGCCGCCCAGGCGACCGGCCGCAACTTCCGCGCCGCCGGCCACTATTCCCGCGGTCTTCATTCACCCGCGACCGGTCGCACCTTCCGACCCGCGACGCCGGCTTTGTTTTCCTTCAACTCCCCGCTCGGCGCCTGCCCGCACTGCCGCGGCTTTGGCCGCGTCATCGAAATCGACTACCGCCTCGCCATCCCCGACCGCTCCAAGTCCATCGACGAGGGCGCGATCAAATGTTGGGAAGGCCAAGTCTACGGCGAGTCGAAGAAGGACCTCCTCAGCTTCACCAAAAAGAAGAAGATCCCCACCCACATTCCCTTCGCCGAGCTCACGGCCGAGCAACAGGCCTTCGTCATCGACGGCGAACCGGGCTACGGCACCGACGGCAAGGAATGGCCGCGCGCGTGGTATGGATTGAGGGGCTTCTTTGATTGGCTGGAAAAGAACACTTACAAGATGCACGTGCGGGTCTTCCTCTCCCGCTTTCGCGCCTACAACCCGTGTCCACAATGTCACGGCACCCGCCTCCAGCCCGACGCCCTTTGCTGGAAATGGGAAGGCCTGACCCTGCCCGAGGTCTATACCAAGCCGGTCTCGGAACTGCTCGAGTTGCTCGGCCCCCACGCTCCCCAACGCGGTGACCACCAATCCGAACTGGCCTACAACGCCATGCTCACCCGCCTGCGCTACCTCGACCAGGTCGGGCTCGGTTATCTCACGCTGGACCGCCCGTCCAAAACGCTTTCCGGCGGCGAGGTCGAACGCGTCAACCTCACCTCCTGCCTCGGCACCGCGCTGGTCGACACGCTCTTCGTGCTCGATGAACCTTCCGTCGGTCTGCACCCCCGCGACATTGATCGCCTCATCGGCATCATCCGCACGCTCACCGACGCCGGCAACACGGTCGTCGTCGTCGAGCACGACGAAGCCATGATCCGCGCCGCCGACCACCTTATCGAGATCGGCCCGGAACCCGGCAGCCGCGGCGGCCACGTCGTGTTCCAGGGCGATTTGCCCGCCATGCTCGCTTCCGAGGCCAGCATCACCGGCCGCTACCTTTCCGGCCGCGCCGACCTGACACCCCCGACTTCTCGCCGTCCGGTCGATCCCAAGACCCCGCGCCTCACCTTCCGCGGCGCGTCGAAACACAACCTGGCCAATCTCGACGTATCCATTCCGCTGCGACGCCTGGTTTGCCTCAGCGGCGTTTCCGGCTCCGGCAAGTCCACCCTGCTCGACCACGTGATCTACCAGGGGCTCCAAACTCACCGCCACCAGCAGACCGAGGACGTCGCCACGATCGCATCGATCGAGGGCGCCGAGCTCTTCGACGAAATCGTGCTGGTCGACCAAAGCCCGCTCTCCCGCACCCCACGATCGAACCCGGCCCTCTACTGCGAAGCGTGGGACGGCATCCGCAACCTCTACGCCAGCGAACCGGCCGCCGCCGAAGCCGGTTTCACCGCCTCCAGTTTCTCCTTCAACGCCGGGGACGGCCGTTGCGATCACTGCCAAGGGCTCGGCTACGAGCGCGTCGAGATGCAGTTTCTTTCCGACGTCTTCGTGCCGTGCCCCATCTGCGAGGGCAAGCGCTTCAAACCCGAAGTCCTCGCCGTCACTTGGCAGGGCCGCTCCGTCGCCGAGCTGCTGCAAACCTCCATTGCCGACGCCCTGCCGCTGTTTGCCGAACACACCGCGATTCAGCAGCGTCTCCAATCTCTCGATACGGTCGGCCTGGGCTATCTGACCCTCGGCCAGCCACTCAACACCCTCAGCGGCGGCGAAGCCCAGCGCCTGAAACTCGTCAAATATCTCGGTCTCGGAGATTTCAGCGGCACCTCGAACTCGAAAATAGAGAATCAAAAATCGAAAATCCCCGGCGCCCTCCTCCTCCTTGACGAACCCACCACCGGTCTCCACCGCCACGACGTCGGTCGCCTCCTCGGCGTCCTCCAAGCCCTCGCCGACGCCGGTCACAGTGTGGTCGTCATCGAGCACAACCTCGACGTGCTCGCCGCCGCCGACTGGATCATCGAGGTGGGCCCCGAAGCCGGCGCTGCCGGCGGCCGCATCGTCGCCGAAGGCCCGCCCGAACACCTCGCCGCCCTCACCGGCAAAAAAGCCACTGCCACCTCCCCCTACCTCGCCGCCACCCTCGACCCCGACAAAACTTGTCACGTAATACGTGACAAGTCGTTGGGAGTCGCTGCGGAAGAGGCGGTTGCGTATGCGCCGGAACGCGTGGGCGGACTAAACATCGTTGGCGCGCGGGAGAACAACCTGAAGAACCTTTCGCTATCCCTGCCGCACAATGAGTTGATTGTCGTCACGGGCGTGTCGGGTTCCGGCAAGTCGACCCTCGCCTTCGACATCGTCTTCGCCGAGGGGCAGCGCCGCTTCATGGAATCGATGTCGGCCTACGCCCGGCAATTCGTTGAACAACTGCCCCGACCGGCCATCGACCATCTCGGCGGCATTCCGCCGACGGTCGCGATCGAGCAACGCGTCACCCGCGGCTCCCGTAAATCGACCGTCGCGACCATCACCGAGGTCGCCCAATACCTGCGCCTGCTCTACGCCCGGATCGGTATCCAGCATCACCCGGACACCGACCGCCCGGTCCAACCCCTCAGTCCGGCACAGTTGCAAAAGCTCCTGCAAAAGGTGCTGCGCTCCCCCGCCGCCCGCCGCGCCAAACATCTCTACCTTTGCGCCCCACTGATCCGCGGTCGCAAGGGCCACCACGAACCGATCGCCAAGTGGATCGCCAAACAGGGCTTCGAACTCATGCGCGCCGACGGTCGCGTGTTTCCCGTCGTCGCCTTCAGCAAACTCGACCGCTACAAGGAGCACGATGTCGAAGTCGTCGTGGCCGACCTGAAAGGTGCGAAGCCCGCCGACATCAACACCGCCCTCGATCAGGCCCTGCACCTCGGCAAGGGCGGTTGTTTCCTGCTCACCCCGGCCGGTGACGTCATCTCGTGGTTCTCCACCACCCGCACCGATCTTGAGACCGGGGAGTCCTTCCCCGAGCTCGACCCCAAACACTTCTCGCACAACTCGCCGCGCGGCTGGTGCCCGGCCTGCCGTGGTCATGGCCGCATCTTCGGCTGGATGATCAATCAAAAGGACGAAGACGAACTGCCCCCGGAGATTGCCGATATTGCCCACGACCTCGGCGACCTCGAAGACGCCTCTTCCACCGCCTGCCCCGAGTGTCACGGCACCCGACTCAACCGCATTTCGCGCTCCGTCAAACTGCACTTCCGCGGGCGCAAATCCGCCATGTCGCTGCCCGATCTTCTCGCCGGCACGGCCAACGAACTGCTCCAACACCTCGCCTCCATCAACACCGACGAACGCGGTCGTCTCATCCTCCGCGACATTCACCCGCAAATTGAGGAGCGCCTCAAGTTCCTCGACCACGTGGGCCTCGGTTACCTGTCCCTTGATCGCCCGACCGCCACGCTCTCGGGTGGCGAAGCCCAACGTATCCGCCTCGCGGCTCAGCTCGGCACCAACCTCGCCGGCGTGCTCTACGTGCTCGACGAGCCCAGCATCGGCCTGCACGCCCGCGACAACGACCGCCTCATCGCCACACTCGAATCGCTCCGCGACAAGGGTAACTCACTCCTCGTGGTCGAACACGACGACGAGCTCATGCTGCACGCCGACCGCATCGTCGACCTCGGCCCCGGCGCGGGCATCCACGGCGGCGAACTGCTGGCCAGCGGCACGCCCGCGGAAATCAAACGCAGTGACCGCTCCCTCACCGGCCTCTTCCTCGCCAAGGGCATCGCCCATCCGTTGCGCGGCGCGTATCGCAAAATCCCCGACGCCAAATCCCGTGCTCCGGGCGCGTGGCTCAAGCTTTCCGGCGTCGGCTTTCGCAATCTCAACGGCTTTGACCTGCGCCTGCCGCTCGGCCGCCTCATCATGGCCGTCGGACCCAGCGGCGCGGGCAAATCCACCCTCTTCCGCGACGTGCTGCATCCGGCCGTCGCCGCCGCCATCAAGGCCAAGAAGTCGCGTCTCACCGGCGCGGCCCTGCTCAAGTCCGGCGCCTTCCCGCATGCCGAGGAGTGCGTCGACACCGCGCCCTTTCGCGAACTGAGCGGCTCCATCCCCTTCAAGACCGTCATTGAGGTCGACCAGTCGCCCATCGGCAAAACGCCGCGCTCCACGCCGGCCACCTACCTCGGTATCTTCGACTTGATCCGCCAGTTCTTCGCCTCACTGCCCGAGTCGAAGATGCGGGGCTACAACGCTGGCCGATTCTCCTTCAACACCGCCGGAGGCCGTTGCGAAACCTGCTCCGGCGCCGGTCGCATCAAACTCGAGATGGCCTTCATGCCGGACACCTTCCTGCCTTGCGAAGACTGCGGTGGCTCACGCTACGGCCCCGAGCTCAACGACGTCACGTGGAATGGCCGCACCATCGGCCAAGTCCTGCAGCTCACTTTCGAAGAGGCGGCGGAGTTCTTCTCCTTTCACAGTCAGCTCGGTGAAGTCTGCAAACTCATGGTCGATTGTGGTCTGGGCTATCTCACGCTCGGACAAAGCTCGCCGACCCTGTCCGGCGGTGAAGCCCAGCGGTTAAAGCTCATCGCCGAACTCTCGCGCGGTCTCGCCTCCTACACCGAACGCTCGCGCGGCCAGAAGCCGCAAAATCTCTACCTGCTGGAAGAGCCGACCATCGGTCTTCACCTCAGCGACTGCGAAAAACTCATTCACTTGCTCCACTCGCTCGTCGAGCAAGGTCACACCGTGGTCGTGATCGAGCATCATCTCGATGTGATTGCGGAAGCCGACTACGTGGTCGAACTCGGCCCGACGGGCGGCCCTGCCGGCGGGCGTTTGCTTTACCAAGGTGCGCTCGACGGTCTGCTCAAAAGCAAGCGTTCGGTCACCGCCTCCTACCTGCGCGAAAAGCTCGGTTAAACGGCCAACGCGCCAGCGACGGCCGCCTTGAGCTGTTTGTCGTCGACCGGCTTGATCAGGTAGGCACTGAGCTCCGCCAAGGTCTGCGCGCGCGAGATCAGGTCGGGGTTCAGGTAACCGGTCACCAGAATGCGTTTGGTCTTCGGAAAGTGTTCCCGCACGCGCATCAGAAAATCCAAGCCCAACTCGCCCGGCATGAGATGATCGACCAGCACCACGTCGAAGTGCTGCAAACCCATCTGCACGTCGGCTTCGGCGGTGGAGTTCGCCGTCTCGACTTCGTAATCATCCGCGAGTCGCAGCCGCATCACTTCCAAAAGCTCGGCTTCGTCATCGACCACCAGGACGGACGGGCGACGACCAGCGGACGCGGATTCGGAAGTCATGAAAGTTAGAGGGGGCGGGTAACGTCCCGACGACGAAGGTTGTTATTCAGCGACCGATTGGTCGTGCAGCTTCACCGCCTCGGAGGTCACCTTGACCAGTTCGGTCAGCGAAACCGGCTTGAGCAGGTAGCGGAACAACGCCGCTTCGTTGACACTGCGGAGCAGCATTTCCGGCTTCATGTAGCCCGTCACCAGGATGCGCTGCATGTGGGGATACTCCTCGCGAGCACGCACCAGGAAACTCATGCCGTTGCCACCGGGCATCAGGTGGTCGGCGATGACCACCTTGAACTCCTTCTTGCGCAGGATGAACTCCGCCTCCCGGGACGACGTGGCGGTGGTGCATTCGAATTCGGACGACAACGCCGAAACGAAGATCTCCAACAAGGACGCCTCGTCGTCCACCAACAGGATCGGGTCCTTCTTTTTAGGCGCAGGGGACGGCTTGTCTTTTTCGGAACTCATGCTCGTGAACCGAACGTGAAATTTTGAATCCCGTTGGCAAACTCTAAAGCAGAGCTAGCCATGCGCCGTTTTTTGTTTTGCGTCCCTTTTACGAACGCAGAACCTACCTGACTCCAGCAGCATGGAAAAAACGGACCTATTTGCAGCGCTGCGTAACGGCTCGATCTCGAAGAACGAACTGGCCGTCATTCCGCCCGCTGATTTCATCATCCCGAACGCCTCGGGCAGCACCCCCTTGCATGCAGCCGCCCGCTACGGGTGCCTGCGGGACTTGCCGCCGGCCGTGCTGACGGTCGAAAACATGCTGATCAAGAACGACTCGGGCTACGCGCCGCTGCACCACGCCGCGATGGGCGAAGTGCTGGCCCAGGTTCCGCCGACGTTCCTCACCCACGATAATTTACTGTGCCGCAGCAACAGCGGCTACACCGTGTATCACGTCGCCGCCAGCAACGGTTGCCTCACCGGGCTGCCCGCCGGCCTCGTGACCGGTGAGGTCGTGCAGATCCGCAACGATCTCGGGCAAAACCTGCTGCACGAAGCCGCTGAACAAGGATCGCTCGACCGCTTCCCGGCCGAGTTCCTCACTGCCGAGCTGCTCGCCACCACCAATGCCAGCGGCGAAACGGTCATTCACGTCGCCGCCCTCAACGGCCACCTCGATCAGATTCCGGAGAACCTGCTGACCGAAGAATCACTCCTGCGCAAAACCCACGCGGGCGACACCGTGCTGCACGCCGCCGCGATCGCCGGCAACCTGCGCCAGATCCCGGATGCCTTCCTCGTGCACGACAACCTGATCATCGCGTCCAAGGCCGGCTTCACGCCGATTCACGCCGCCGCCGAGACCGGGCAACTCGATCACATCCCGGCCGAACATTTCACCGCCGACCTGCTCCTTCACCGCAACGACCACGGCGACACGCCCCTGCATGCCGCCGCCTTTGAGGGGCATCTCGACCAGATTCCGCCGCACCTCTTCACCGCCGAGCTGCTCCAGGCCCGCAACTACAATCGCGTGAGCGTGCTGCGCACCGCCGTCGCACGCGGTTACGTTTCCCAGTTGCCCGAGGCGCTGCAACCCAAGCCGCCAAGCGCGTTTCGTCGCCAAATGGAGAAGCTGGGGCTCATGCGCCCCCGCTACTGAGTCCCGGCTCACGCCTCGCTCCGACCGGCCCACGGCGTCGCGCATTTTTTGCCGCGAAGCGCTCACCGACCGATTTGGACTTCCCTCAGTCCACGCCTGTGCTTCACTGCTGGTTCACTCCGCGTCCAGCGCGTCACCTCCTCACCCTTTCCTCCCATGAATACCACGATCACTGCCATCAATGCCCGAGAGATCATCGACTCCCGCGGCAACCCGACCGTTGAGGTCGACGTGAAACTTGCCGACGGCACCCTCGGCCGCGCCGCGGTTCCGTCCGGCGCCTCCACGGGCGAGCACGAAGCTCACGAGCTGCGCGACAGCCAGGTCAAGGGCCTCAAGGGCGCCGCCGCCAAGGCCGCCAAGAGCCGCTACCTCGGCAAGGGCGTGCAGGCCGCGGTCGGCAACGTGAAGGGCGCCATCGCCGAGACCCTCGTTGGTTTCGACGCCTGTGATCAGGTCGGCATCGACACCGCCATGCTCAAGCTCGATGGCACCAAGACCAAGTCGAAGCTCGGCGCCAACGCCATCCTCGGCGTTTCCCTCGCCACCGCCCACGCCGCCGCCACCAGCCTCGGCCAGCCCCTCTACAAGTATCTCGGCGGCCCGAACGCCAAGGTCCTCCCGGTTCCGATGATGAACATCATGAATGGCGGCGCCCACTCGGACGCCCCGATCGACTTCCAGGAGTTCATGATCCGTCCGGTCAACTTCAACAGCTTCTCCGAAGCTCTCCGCGCCGGCGCCGAGGTGTTCCACGCCCTCAAGTCCGTCCTCAAGGCCAAGGGTCTGCAGACCGCCGTCGGCGACGAAGGTGGTTTTGCCCCCAACCTCGCCTCCACCACCGACGCCCTCGACGCCATCGCCGACGCCGTCAAGAAGGCCGGCTACAAGCTGGGCAAGGACATCATGCTCGCCCTCGACGTCGCCTCCTCCGAGTTCTACGACGCCAAGAAGAAGAAATACGTCTTCAAGAAGTCCTCCGGTCAGGAGTTCTCCGGTGATGAATTTGTCGCCTACTACAAGGAGCTCGTCGCCAAGTATCCGATCGACTCCATCGAGGACGGCTGCGCCGAGAACGACTGGGCCACCTGGAAAAAGCTCACCGACGCCATTGGCGACCGCTGCCAGCTCGTCGGCGACGACCTCTTCGTCACTAACGTCGACTTCCTCCGCAAGGGCATCGAGACCGGCACCGCCAACTCGATCCTCGTGAAGGTGAACCAGATCGGTTCCCTCACCGAGACCCTCGACGCCGTCGAACTCGCCCACAAGAGCAAGTATACCGCCGTCATCTCCCACCGCTCCGGTGAGACCGAGGACACCACGATCGCCGACATCGCCGTCGCGACCAACGCCGGCCAGATCAAGACCGGTTCCGCCTCCCGCACCGACCGCGTGGCGAAATACAACCAGCTCCTCCGCATCGAAGAGGAACTGGGGGCCTCCGCGATCTACGCCGGCCGCCTCTGAGCGATTCGCCTTCCCGGCATTCTTTGCAAAGGCCCCGCCTACCGGCGGGGCTTTTTTGTGAGCGGCCACAAGGTAGGGACGGACCGCTGGGCCGTCCGCGGTTTGCCGGGAGGGCGCACGGGTAACCGCGAACGGCGGGCCCAGCGGTCCCGCCCTACCTTGTGCTCCGTCAAGCCAAGGTGCGCAGCAACGCGTTCAGGGCCTCGGCCATCGCGGCGCCATATTCGATGCCGCCTTTGCGTGCAAATAGATGCAGGTGGCTCGGCTCATCAACGATCCGCCACTCAACCTGACCTTCGTCACTCACCGTCGCGTCGATCGGGTCGAGTCGCAGCTCCCAGGTTTCCCACCGCTGTTCGTGAATCTCCTGCCGCGTTCGAAAGCGCCAACCTTCCGGTGTCTGCGCCAATTCGCGTCCCGCCGCCATCACCAGCGAGGCCGTCGACCACAGGTTGCGCACCGCCTCCTGCACATTCTCCCACACCGGCCCCCGCCCGAGCGTTGCCAAGGCGCCAAGAATATCGCCACGGGCACTGCCCGTCAAACCGTAGGCGAACCAACCGCGCCACGCCGGCGCCAGTTCGGCCAGGAGCACCTCGTGTTTCGCCCGCCAATGGGTGCCGCGGTCCGAGACCTGATTGAAGGCCCCCTTTTCCGTCGCGCAGGGATACCAATGAATCGGCAGACCCGAGCTAAACAGCCCGACAAACGCCGCCGGGTCCAATTGCACATTCCACTCCAACGCCCGCTGCACCGTGCTGCCCGCGTTGATCACCACGGCCCGGACCTTGCGCCGCAGCAGCTCCGGATCGCGATTGAACGCCGCCGTCACCACCCGCGCCGAGCCGACCACGCTGATCACCACCGGCGCCGGCGCGGTCGCCAGCGTTTGCAGCAGCAGGTCGATGCCAGCCTGCTCTCGCAGCGGCCGATCCTCGGCCGTGTCGGCCGGGGACCCCAACGCCGCCAGTGGCCCCATCGCGACTGGAATGCTGCGGCCGAGCAACCACGCCGCCTGCGCCACCGGCACCACGCCGGGATCCCGCGCGATGTCCCAACCCGCCGGCGCCGGGCGCAGGAACTTCTCTGTTGTATCCAAAATCACCGCACGCAGGTCCAGTTCCGGCAGGGCCAGCAAGGTGGCGAGATCAAACTGATCATCCGGATCCTGCGGCGGGTGATACAGGTCCGTGACGTGCACCAGGGGAATGCGGGTGGGCGACGGGGGAACGGAAAGCGCCATGCCCTCCGCTGTCCCACAACTTGCCCGATTTGACCACTCCGATCTCTGCCTTCCGGGCGGCTTCGGAAACTTTCATTCTCTTTCATCTTCCGTTGCCGGCGTTCTTGTCTGAATCGAAACCCATGCCCCCGCCGATTTCCGCGCGTCTCGAGCAGCGTCAGCACCGCCCGACCCTGTTGCTCAACGACCAGCCTGTCGCCCCGCTGATCTACGCTTTGTCCGATTGTCCCGGTGCCCGCTGGACTTGGGAGGAGGTGCCGACCCGCAACATCGCTGAGTTCGCCCAGCGTGGCGTGCGGCTCTTCCAGGCCGACGTTTGGTTTGAACAAATGCTTTCGGCCGACGGGCAACTCGACGTCAGCCTCGCCCGACGCCAGATCGCCGGCGTCACCGCCGCCGCCCCCGACGCCGCCGTCATGCTGCGCCTCCACCTCAACCCGCCCCCCACCTGGTGCGCCGCCCACCCGGACGAGTGTGTGGGTTACGCGGATACCGCCCCCTACGACCCGCCGCGGCACGGTTTGTATCGTCCCTTGGCCGACGACGCCCAGCGCCCGCTCCGGGCCAGTTTTTACTCCAAGCTTTGGCAGGACTGGGCCCACGCCACCCTGCGCGAGTTTTGTGGTGCGCTGGCTGCCTCCCCGGAAGGCAACGCGCTCTTCGGCCTCCAGCTGGCCAACGGCGTTTACGGCGAATGGCACCAGTTCGGATTCATCCACCACGACCCCGACACCGGCGTCGCCGCCACCCACGCGTTCCGCGCTTGGTTGAGTGAGCGTTACCAGGACGACGCCGGCCTCGCGGCCGCCTGGAATCAACCAGGCATCACGCTGAAGACCGCCACGCTGCCGGACTCGCCCGCCCGCGAAACCGTCGACGGCGGCATCCTGCGCCATCCCGCGACGCAGCGCGACGTCATCGACGCGTTCACCTTTCAGCACACCGTCCTCACCGACATCGTGCTCGCCTTCGCTGCGACCGCCAAAGCCGCATGGCCCCGGCCACTCGTTACCGCGGCCTTCTTCGGTTACTTCTACAGTATCTTCGGCCGCCAGGGCGCAGGAGCCCAGCTCGCCGTCCACGCCGCCCTCGCCTCGCCGCACCTTGATTGCCTGTGTTCACCGCAATCCTATGAACCGGCGGCGCGGGCCTTTGGCGGACCGGGCAATGCCCGCGGCATGATCGGCGCGGTGCGCCGGGCCGGCAAACTGTGGCTCGACGAAATGGACATGCCCACCAGTCACGTGGGCTGCCCATGGGACGCGTCGTTCAAAAGCACCCCGGCCGACGACATCGCGATTCATCGCCGCAACGTGCTGCAGCCGCTCACTCGGGGCGGCGGCCAATGGTGGTATGACTTCGGCCCCATCGGCCGCACGCCTGACTTCGCTCGCGGGGGCAACTGCGGTTGGTGGGACACCCCGGAGTTGCTCGCGGAGGTCGCCGCGATCCAAGCCATCGCCACCCAAAAGCTCAGCACCCCGTTCGAACGTCCCGCCGACATCCTGTTGGTGCATGATCCCATGGCCTTCTGCCACACCGTCAGCCACCGCCACCCGCAGGCTGAATTTGGCCAGCTCCCGACCACGACTTCGGATCCCGTCAGTCCGCTGTTGGTCGATGATCTGCTGCATGCCCTCTATCAAAGCGGGCTGAGTTTCGACGAAGCGTTGCTCGAGGAACTGCCGGATTTGGATCTCAGCCCCTACCGCCTCGTCCTGCTGGCCACCACTCCCGTGCTCAGTGCCGCGCAGCGCAAGATCATCCGGGATCGAGTGGCCGCCGACGGCCGTCATGTCGCGGCCTTGGGCTACACCGCTTGGAGCGACGGCGAGCGACTGGATCCCTCCCTCGCGACCGCCCTCACCGGCATCAACACCCGCCGACATCAACCGAATCCCCCCGTCCAGACCCTTGGCCTGGACGGCACCGCAGAGGAACGCACCTTGCCGGCCAGTCTCGAGCTCCCGGCTTTTGTGGTGGAGGACAACGACACCATCGTCGGCCGCTGGTCGGATGGCTCCCCCGCCGCCGTCCGTCGACGCAACGCGACCTCCACGTGGTGGACGTTTGCGCTCCCGCCCACGCAGCCGGCCGTCGTGCGAGCGCTCGGACTCGCCGCCGGTTGCCACGCCTGCAACAGTCACCCCGAAACCACCCTGATCGGCGACGGCCTCATCGTTGTGCACACCGTCGAGGGCGGACCGCGCACCTTGCATTGGCCCGGCGCCAAGCCCTTCACGGTGGAATTGCCGCCCCGCTCGACCACCGTCTACGACGGGCGCTCCGGCGAACCACTTCTCGCCTGATTCCCACTTCCGCCCGATGGCCTACCAACGCTGCTACTCCACGCTCGGCACGCCCGCCCTGTCACTCTTCGAAACCCTCGATTTTGCCGCGGCTCATGAGCTCGACGCGGTCGAGCTGCGCACCCTCAACGGCCGCATCGACCTGCCCGCGCTTTTCACTGAACAATTCGGCCAACCCGCTGAGCTCGCCACCGCGCTGGGCGAGCGCGCGCAGCGTATCCGCTCCTTGGACACGTCGCTGCGCCTGCTGGCCAACACCCCGGCGGAGCGCGAGGACTTTCTGGCTTTCGTGCCCTGGGCCGAAGCACTCGGGGTTCGCTGGCTGCGACTCTTCGACGGCGGTCACTCTCTCGCCGAGGACCTGCCCGTCGCGCTCGACACCTTTCGTTGGTGGCACGACCTCAAGCAGCGACACGGTTGGCAGGCAGACATCATGATCGAGACGCACGACGCGTTGCTCGACAGTGCCAGCATCTTGGGCCTGGCCGGCGCCTGCCCGGGCATCGGCATACTCTGGGACACGCACCACACCTGGAAAATTGGCGGCGAAGCTCCGGCCACGACCTGGTCGCTGATCCGCGACCATGTGGTGCACATCCACGTGAAGGAAAGTGTCAGCGTGCCGTCCGCCCACCATCCCTTTTCCTACGTGCTGCCAGGCACCGGCGAGTTTCCCATGGCCAAACTCCAGCCTCTGCTTGCCGCAGCCTACTCCGGCGCCGTGAGCATGGAGTGGGAGCGGCATTGGCACCCCGATCTGCCGCCACTCGACGAAGCGCTGCGCTCCGCCGCCAATCTTCACTGGTGGTGAACGACGCCGTCGCCCTGCCGCTCCAGCCACCGCTTCGGCGGCATCCCGTGACGCGCGCGAAAGAGCCGGTAAAAATGCGACAAGTCCTCGAAGCCCGAGGAGAACGCCGCGCCCGTCACGCTGTAGCGCCCGCTCCGCAGGAGCCGCTCTGCGTGGGCGAGGCGCAGCTCGTTGAGCACTTCGACGAAGGACTTCCCGGTCAGCTCCCGAAACCGCAGGGTGAACTGCCGGCGCGATAGTCCGACTTGGTGCGCCGCCCGATCAATCGACCACGGGCGATAGAAGGTTTCCTGCAGGTCCAAACGCAGCGACTCCACTCGTTGCACCGTGGAATCCTCCGTCGTGCGCAGTTGGTAGCGATCCGCCCCCAGCAGCACTTGCAAGGCCAGCATGCGCACCGCCACCCCGCTGCCACGCCGATGCTCGGTCTGTTCCAGAATTCCCTGGCGCCAACACCCGATGACCGGTCCCGCCTGCACCGGCCGCAAACGCATGGACCCGATCTGCGAACGGCACAGCCGTTCCCACATCGCCAGCAAATCAGGCGCCTCATTCACGAATCGAGGTCCCAACCCCATCAACAGAATCACCGAGGGCTCGACATCGACCAGCCGATGTCGCCGCCCCGCCGGCACCATCAACATCGTGCCCGGTCCCGCCCGCACCGTCCCTTCATCGCTGGCGCCACGCCGCCGCGGCCCGAAAAGGTGCAGTTCCACCACCCCGCGCTGCACATACAACACCTTGTGAAAGGGGTCCTCCCGCTCGCTCATCCGGAAGTCTCCGGCATGCACGCTTTCAGCAAACACCACCCCATCGGGCGGCACATCAATCTGGAGCGGACCCGAGGTGGCCATGCCGCCACTGCAGGCAGAATCGCCCAATATGCCAAACATTATTCCCGGGCCGCCAATCGATTGCCACCGCCGTTGTGCTAAACTCCGACTTCCCCCAACCCCACCCGATTTGCCAATGGCCCATCCTTCCCGCCCCGTCCTGACTCGACGCGAAATTGAGTCCGTCCTGCGCTGCGACCCGAACACCAAGGTCGTTCCCTTCCTGCCGGCGATCTACGAGCACAAAGCCGCCTTCATCGGCTCCACCCCCTCGGCCATCGCCCGCGACGCCGACCTGCTCACCCGCGCCTTGCTGGCCGAATTTGAAAACGTGCAACCCGACGCCCTCGCGGTCGGGGTGGATGTCTACAACCTCGAGGCCGAGGCCTGCGGCTGCAAAGTGACCTTCTACGAGGGCGACGACACCTCTATTCCTGGCATCAGCCCCGGAGATCATGTCATCGCTCCCGGCACGGATCTATCGAACGCCAAGATCCCCAATCCGCTCACCGACGGTCGCATGCCGATCAACCTCCAGGCCACCCGTCAGGTGCGCAAAGCCTTGGGCGACGACATCTGGCTGCGCGGCGCCATCTCCGGGCCCTTCTCCCTGGCGATCTCCCTGGTCGGCGCCGAGGCCTTGTTCTTCTCCTGCGTCGATAACCCCGCATGGGTGCACGAGGTGCTCGGCTATTCCGGCCGCATCATCAAGGCCTTTGCCCAGGGCTACATCGATGCCGGCGCCGAGCTGATCATCTTCGATTCCCAAGCCTCGCCCGAGCTGCTCTCGCCCGCGATGTATGAGGAGTTCGTGATGCCGATCACCACCGACTTCGCGGAGTGGGCGGCCGGCCAGGGCGTGCGGGACGTGCCGCTCATCATCGGCGGCAACACCACTCGCATCGCCGACCTCCTGGTCGAGACCGGCTGCAACAACTTGCTGTGCGATTTCACCGGCGACTTCGACGAGTGGGCCGAGCTTTGCCAAGACCACGACCGCGCCATGCGCCGCAACATTTCGCCCCACCTGCTGCAGAAAGGCACGCCGCAGGAAATCTACGATGTCGCGCGCACCGAACTGGCCCGCGGCAAAGACATGCCCGGCTTCATCCTTGGCACCGCCGTCGTTCCCTTCGGCACGCCCACCGAGAACATCGTCGCGGTCAAACACGCCATCATCGACGGCTCGGCCGAATAAGGCCACGGGCCACCGCCTGCTTTGATGACTCTCGACGAAGACAGTCCCTTTCAAGCCCTGCGCCGCACGTGGCAACCCGTGGCGCTGAGCGCGGACCTCCGGGCCGGTGACGTCACCGGCCGCACCTTGCTGGAACAGGATTTGGTGCTCGCCCGTTTTGCCGACGGCCGGCTGCTCGCCGCCGATGTGGCCTGTCCGCACAAAGGCGCCCGCCTGTCCGGCGGATGCATCGACCAGGACCAACTCATGTGCCCCTACCACGGGTGGCGCTTCGACGCCGAGGGCGCCTGCCAAAGCATTCCTTCCCTGGTCGAGCCCAACCCGCAGAAGTGCGCGCTCTCACACCTCAAAAGCTACGCGGTGCAGGAGCGCTACGGCATGGTTTGGGTCAAACTCGATCCCGCCGGCGCCCACGAGTTGCCGGACATTCCGGAGTTCGAGGATTCGCGCTGGAGCTACCGCCTGGGTCCGCCGATGACCTTCCAGGCTGGCTTCCGGCGCGAGATCGAGAACTACCTCGACATGACCCATTTCGCCTTCGCGCATGGCACCACCCTCGGCAAGTGTGCCGATCCGCGCATCCCGGACATGGACATCACGCTCCATCCCGACGGCTTCCAAATGGATGCGCCCTTCCCGGCCCTCGAAACGCCGCACGAACAGCCCGGCAAACTCCAGAGCGCACACCACCGCCGCCAGCGCTGTTTCCTGCCGAACTTCACCACCATTCGACAAACTTTTGGCGACGGCGACGAACGCGTGCTCGTGCACATTCCGTCGCCCGTCACCCGGGAAAGTTGCGTCGTGTTTTGGGCGCTGGCCATTTCCCCCGGTTTCGATGGCCCCCCGCCCAAAAGCCAAATCGATTTCGCCGTCCAGGTTCTCGATGAGGACCGGCAAATGTGTGAGTCGCAGCTTCCCGCCGAGGTGCCCGTCAACCCGGCGCGCGGCGGCTGGGGCGTGCTCGTCACCCCCGGCGACACCCTCGCCAACACCTTCCAAAAGTCGTTCCGGCAATGGCTCCAACGCGAGCTATCGGGTGCGCCGGCCGGAACGCCCGAACCCGCCGTCCACACCTGAACCCCTTTCCCCATGTCCCTGCCTCCCCACATCACCTACCCCGATCCCGCCGACCTCACTGAAGTCCAGGCCGCCACCCTGCTCGCCCGGCGGGCCAAGGCGCAATTGCACCCCGCCGCCGAACCCGGCACCACCCCGACCTTCAAAGTCGCCCTTGCCTCCCGCAACTGGGTCGACGTGCCCACCGCGGGCGCCGCGGGCTGGATCTGGTTGCGCCTCGCCGCCGACGGCTCCGGTGAACTCGTCGCCTCGCAGGGCTCCTATCTCTTTACCGGCGTGCGCCTGCTCGAACAGGGACTCGGCCCCGACCAGCAGGCCCGCCTCGCCGAGGGCCTCCTGCTGCCGGCCTCCTTCAGCTTTCACCGTCCGCACTACGACGCCTGCCTCACCCAATACTGGCGCTCGGCGCGTGGTTTTAACGACGAAGCCTATGTGCGTGCCTTGGCCGAAGCCGGCTTCACCCACTGCGAGGTCAATGCCCTGCAGGCTCACCTGCCCTACGAAGAGACCGTCGAGGGCGAGTTCTACCCGCAGTTCTACACCTACTGCGCCGGCTTCAATCACTTCGTCGACAGCCCGCTGACCCGGGGGCTCTGGCCGGCCCATTACCTTGAGGCCAACCTCAACCGCCTCAAACGCATCGCCGGTCTGGCCAAGCGCTACGGCCTCAAGCCCGGCCTGCTCATGTTCGAGCCGCGCAACCTGCCCGAGAAGTTCTTCGTCAAATACCCGACCCTGCGCGGCGCCCGCGTCGACCATCCCTTCCGTTCCCGCCTGCCGCGCTACTGCCTCGCGCAGGATCACCCCGTCTCCCAGCGCCACTACCGCGAGGTCATGGAAGCACTGATGACCGCGGTGCCGGAACTCGACTACCTTTCCATCTGGTCCAACGACAGCGGCGCCGGATTTGAACATACCGGCTCGCTCTACGTCGGCCGCAACGGCGGCCCTTACATGATTCGCGAATGGCGCAGTCCGGAGCGCATCGCCGAGACCGCCGGCAAGAGCATCGTCGCCTTCATGGAAAACCTGCGGGGCGCCGCCGCGAAGACCAACCCGGACTTCGACGTCATTCTCCGCCTCGAACCGTTCAAGGTCGAACACGAGCACATCGTCAACGGCCTCGGCGGCCACCTCTCCTGGGAGGGGCCCTCCATGCTGGTCAAGGGCTACTCGCTGCCGTATCCGCATCCCAAATACCCGGAGAACTTCGGCGTCGCCGGCACGATCTTCCACTCCTGGATGGATGAAACCGAAGCCCCCGCCCTGGCCAAGGCCAAGGCCGCCGGCACGCATCCGGTGCTCAACTACGCCGGCAACGGCATCATGAACCACGAGCCACTCATCGGCCTGCCCTTTCCGCGGATGCTGCACGCCAAGATCAGCGCCCTGCGCGAGATCGGCGCCAACCGCGCCAGCTGCTTCGGCGGTTTGGCTCACTGCGAGGCCACTCCTTACTGGCCGCACCCCGCGATTATCCGCGCCGCCCAGTTCACCCCCGAGCGTTCCGTCGACGAGGTGTTGCAGGAATTCGCCACCGCGCTGGTCGGTGAAGCCCACGCGGCCGAGCTCGACCGCGCCTGGCAGGACTTTGAGGACGCGCTCGTCTGGCAGCCCTTGGTCGGCCTCTACTGCGCCTTTGGCTTCTGCTGGCAACGCACCTGGGATCGCCCCTTCGTGCCCGACATCCTCGCCGTGCCGGAAGCCGATCGCCGCTACTACGAGAAGCACGGCTGCTTCCAGCACAACAACCCCGGCATCAACGATCTCGGCCGCGACGTGCTCTTCGACCTCATCACCCGCGAGCAGGGCGCCAAGATGAGCGCTGACATGGACCGTGAACTCCTGCCGCGCCTGCGCCAATTACTCGCCACCCTCGACGCCAAGCTCGATGCGCTCCACGCCGCGGCCGCCGAGGTCGAGTGCAACGGCGCCTGCAAGGTCTTCCGCGACCTGCGCGACCGGGTGAAAGGTTACCTGCACTGGGCCGTCGCCCTGCGCAACGTCTGTTCCTGGTGCGCCGAAGTCTACGGTTACCTCGAAGCCCAAACCGACGCCGACCGCGAGGCCTGCGTGGAGCGGCTCCAAGCTTCAATCGACCTCGACCTGGAGAACACCCAGGGCCTGCTCGAGCTCATCGAGGGCAGCTCGACCGAGTTCATGGTCGTATCGGCCGTCGGCAACCACACCTACTTCTACGGGGAAGACCTCCCCGACCTATTACGGCGCCGACTGGAACTCACCCAGCGCTATCGGCACCACGCCCCGCGCATCGACCGCAATATCCTTTGGCGTCCCGTCCCCGGCACCACGTGGCCGGAGGGTTGGACGTCGTGACCAACGATAGGTTGTGCATGTAGTTCAGCGGGTGGCTTCCGTTAGGGGTTTCGGAAGCCACCCGTCTGATTCGGCTTGGGAGGCGGCGCCCCGCGTACTTGGGCCAGCAATTCCTCAATTGCGGCCACCACCACTTCCGGTTGCTCGCGAGCGATCAGATGACCGCTGCCTGCCACGACGCGCATCTGCCCGCAACGGGATTGCGCGGCGTGATCGCGCTGGAGCGCATGCCACCCTTCGCGTAACTGGTCTTGCACCGTGGGCGGCAAGATAGCCGGTATCGGCGGACTATCTGCCACCAACACCAACAGGGGCACGTCACCGATCCCGGGAAACGATCGGAACAAAGTTTGGATCTCTGCCTGCAACCTCGCCTCACCACAGACGCGGCGATGAAAAGCCATGATCTCCGGCTCATGCCGCAAAGCCTTCGGCAAATGGGCCCACACCTCATCTCCCTGACGCGGATGTGTCGCATCCAACAACAAGACCCCCGTCACGCATTCCGGATACCGTTGGGCAAACTGCAGGGCGGTGAGCCCGCCAAAAGAACTCGCGGCGAGCAGAAAGGGCGGCTCGCCATCTCCCTGAGCGAGATCATGCCGTAGTTGCTGCGCTGCGACATCGGGCCGCACCAACCAGTCGCCTTTTCGCAGCACCACCCGATGCGAAGCCAACAAGGGCGCCAGCTCCGTCAACGACTGGTCGAGCACCAGCGTGGGTTGCCTGTCCAAGGGGTTCGGCTGGGACATGTTCAATGCCCGCGCGTGCGGCGGCGGAACTCCGACGGGGTTTCGCCCGCAACCTGCTTGAAGGCCTTGGAGAAGTGAAACACGTCACAGAATCCCAGGTCCGCGGCGAGCGCCTTGAAACTGTGACGCCCCTGATAGATCGCCGCGCAGGCCCATTCGATGCGGCGCCGCTTTTGAAACTGTCCCGGCGAACGCCCCACCCGCGCGGCGAATTGCTTGCGGAAGTTTTCATAACTCAGTCCGACCCGGCGTGCGACGTCCTGTGGGGTGAGGGGCAGCGCCCCTGGGCGCACGTCTCCCAACAACCGCTGGCTTTCTTCCAACCACGCATCTTCCGGTGGGCGTTGGGACTCAAAATACGTGGCCAACAAGTCCAACATCAGCTGCTGCAGCGCGCCCACCGTCCGCATCGCGGTGCTTCGCTCGCTCGCCCCTCGCGACTCAAACACGCGCTCAAAGCGGCGCCGCCATAACTCCACCGGCGCCGCATGGGTCACCGGGCGCTGCGGATCCAGCACCCCATCCGTCGCCAACTGCGTCCACCAGGGGCCGTCCATCACCACGTAGATCTGCGTCCAATCCCGTCCCTGCCAAGGTCCGTAGGCATGCGGCAGTCCCGGATGAATCCACACCAGATCACCATCCTTCAACAATTCCTCCGCACCGTTGCCGTCGCAGTAGAACCCGTCCACCCGCAGCATGTAAATCAGACCGAAGGTTCCCAGAACCCGCATCGCCGCCGGATCCAAGGCCGGCACGTTATGCACCAGCCCGGCCGCGCGAATCACCGTGCTGCCCAGCCGCAGTGGGCGGGTGAGCCACGGGTCGTTTTGAAAGGGACGTTCATCCAACACAGTTCCCATTTCTTACATATTTAATCCCATTTCAACTATGTTTAACGCCGACCTTCCGGTGTAATCTTCCACTTTCCATCCCCGCCACCCCGTTTTCCCAAAAAACACTTATACCCATGAGCACCCTCGCCCCTGCCCTGCCCCAGCTTTATTCCTATGGCCACGAGCTCGACATGGCCGATGACAAGGTCGGCTTGCTGCGCGATTCATCCGACGCCGCCAACGATTTTGAAGAGCTTCGCCGCCGCGTCGCCGAGGATGGTTACCTCTACATGAAGGGCTACCTCGACAAGGACGCCGTGCTGGCCGCTCGCCGCAGCATCACCGACCGCCTCGCCGCTGCCGGCATGCTGGATGCCCAGTTTCCGACCCTCGACGCCTGCTGTCCGCCGGACTCTGGCTACGGCTTCCGGCCCGACGTCACGGAGCACAATCCCGAGGTCCACGCGCTGCTCTACGAGGGCCGGCTGGTGGAGTTCTACCGCCAACTCTTCGCCGAAGATATTCGCCACTATGACTTCACGTGGTTGCGCGCCATCGGCCCCGGCAAGGGCACCAACCCGCACTGTGACCTGCCCTACATGGGCCGCGGCACCCACCGTCACATGACCTGCTGGATGCCCTACGGCGACATCTCCTTCGAACTCGGCGGCCTCATGGTCCTCGAGGGCTCCCACAAGCGCATGGATCTGCTCGAGAACTACGTCTATCGCGACGTCGACGCCTATTGTGAAAACAAGCCCGAGCAGGTAAACCGGGCCAAGGACGGCGGCTGGACCTTCACCGGCACCCTTTCCCACAACCCACCGGTGGTGCGCAACAAGTTCGGCGGGCGCTGGCTCACCACCGAATTTGAACCCGGCGATTTCATCACCTTCGGCATGTTTCTGGTGCACGCCTCGCTGGACAACCGCACGCAAAACCGCCTGCGCATCTCCTCCGACAGCCGCTACCAGCGCGCCAGCGAACCGATCGACGAACGCTGGGTCGGCCCGAATCCTCCCGGCCATGCCTTCGCCGGCAAGCGCGGCCGAATCTGCTAACCCTCTTCCCGCCACCCATGGTCGCCCCCAAATCCTCTTCTTCCGCCGCCACCACAGCGGCGCGCAGTGCCACCGGCCGCATGGCCGCCGTGCAGGAAATGGCTCGCCTGCAACGCCAGCTCTTCGAACTCGAACGCGGTTTCATCGCCACCGCCACGACGCTCGTGCCGCGCGTCGGTGAACCCGAACTGAAGTATCTGGTTTGCCAACACGTCTGGGAAAGCGCGGGGCACGCCCGGTTCCTGCGCGAACGCGGTCGCGAACTGAGCGGCTTCGGCTCCGACGAATCGATCAGTCCCGCCGTCTGGCAGTTTTTCCAGGAAGCCGCCGTCGCCCCATCGCCCGCCGCCGCCCTGGCGGGATTCTATCGCGTCATCAAACCGCACCTGCTGGCGGCCTACCGCCATTATTTGGAGGCGACCCACCACCTCGCCGATTGGCCCTCACGCAATCTCGTCGAGGAGTTCATTGGCGACGAGGAACGTCATGCCGACGAAATGCGCCCGTGGCTGGAGGGTTCCGACGAAATCTCCGCGTGGTGCGAACACCTCGCCGCCGCGCTTGCTTCCCTCGCCCAACCGTCCGCCTTTCCGACCGATTTCGTGTGGCGTCACGTGAGCGAACCCTATCGCCACCCCGAGACCTGCAACCGCGGTCCCTATCCACTCTGCTCCAGCGTTTTTGAGCAAAGCGCCGACAACGTGGCGCCCATCGTGCGCGACTGGCTCGAGGATCCCAAGACCGACGCCCGCATCATTCGCATCATGATCTACATTTGGCTCATGATGGAACTCGATGCCGTCGACTATCTCGCGACCGTTTTCATCGAGACGCCCACGGCGCCCTTCGACCTTCACCACGATCTCGCCCGCCATCTCTGGGACGAATCGCGGCACAGCCAGTTCGGTTTCCGCCAACTGCCGAAACACGGCATCGACCTGATGACGGTCGAACACTCGCTCGATCTCTACCACATCCTGCTGCAGATGCCGCCCGCCGAGCGCTACGCCATGATGACGATGGAGTTCGAGGCCGGCAGCTTCCCGACCAAGGCCCACATCATGGATCGGGTCCGCGAGTTGAACGACTTCGAAGCCGACACGCTCCTCGCCTTTGACCGCAACGACGAACAGAACCACGTGCGCTACGGCCACCGCTGGCTACCGGTCATCATGGAAGTCTGCGGGCACGATCAACCGGTCGAGGAATTCGTCGCCTCCACCCGCCGCCACTTCGCGGAATTGGTCGAGACCCACGGCGGTCGCACGCCGCACACTCTGCCGCCGGAGCAGCGCCTCACCGGTGCCAAGATTCGCGCGATGTATTCATAGTTTCAGCACCTCCGGAGACCGGCGACCGCGCGCCTGCCGTTCGCTCTGCCGTCGACTGAGAAATTTCACCGCCGCCCCTGACCGGGCGGCGTTTTTTTTGGGTCAATGGGTTCCATAATTCCCGTATTTTCAGTAGCTAACATTGTTATGAAATTTCATGATAATAAATGACTTGTGATATTCGGCAAAGCCGGGAATTTCACCCCCATCCCCCCCTGCCGCGAGTCACCAACTCGCGGATACATTCCCCCGGTTTCCCCACCATGCCTTCCGCGATTCGCCGCGTTTCCCTGTTTCTGCTTCTTCTCCTCAGCGCGCTCGGCGCCCATGCCACCGGCACGGCCGAAATGGTCTCCCTGCAGTTGACTCCGGTTGACGATCCCGCCGCGCTGCAGGCCGAGTTGTTGCCCAGTGAGCCGCTACCCGACGGACACCAGGCCGCGCCCGCTCCGGCGTTCCAAGATGCGGTCGCCCCATCGGGGCAAGCCTTCCGGCTGATCGCGACTCCCGAACCCAACGGCGAACTCACGCTGTATTATTACCACATCATCACCGACACGTGGGCTCGCGTCGGCAGCGTCCCCCTATCCGGTTCGCTCAGCCAACTGCAACCCATGGCCCGTGGTTTTCTGCTGACCATCGATTCCCCCACCGGGCCGGCGGTCTTTCGCCTCGAAGTGGTGCAGACCAAAAAATCCCTGCCCGTCTTCGACTGGATCGTGATCGCGCTTTACCTCCTCGCGATGCTGGGGGTCGGTTGGTATTGCTACAACAAGGAGAAGCGCGGCAAAAACTCGACCGAGGATTACTTTCTCGCCGGCCGTGACGTGCCGTGGTGGGCCGCCGGCCTGAGCCTCTACGCGACCGGCACCTCGGCGATCAGTTTCATCGCCATCCCGGCGCTCTCGTTCTCGACCAACTGGCTCTACCTCGCCCAGCAATGCATCGGCGTGTTCGGCCTGCTCTACGTCGCCTACAAGATCATCCCGGTCGTGCGCCGTCTGAACCTGACGTCGATCTACCACTTTCTCGAAATTCGCTTTCATCCCTCGATCCGGCTGATGAGCAGCGCGCTCACCATTCTGTTCCAGCTGGTGGGCCGCCTGAGTGTCGTGCTCTACCTGCCGGCGCTGGCGATTGCCAGTGTCACCGGGGCCAACGTCGTGCTGTGCATCGTTCTCATGGGCATCGTGACGACGCTCTACACTCTCGTGGGTGGCATGAAGGCTGTCATTTGGACCGATGTGATCCAAGTCGTCGTGATGATCGGCGGCGCGCTCTTTGCCATCGGCTACATGATCAACGGCATGGACGGCGGCGTCAGCGAACTCATCTCGATCGCCGCCGCCGACCGCAAGGCGCAGATCTTCGATTTCTCCTGGAGCTTCACCACGCCCACCGTGTGGGCAATCATTCTGGTGGTCCTCACCGATGTTCCGACCTGGCCGAAGGAACAGATCATGATGCAGCGCGTGCTGGCCACGCGCGACGACAAGAGTGCCCGCCGCTCCGTGCTCACCCTCGCCGCCATCGTCATTCCCGGCAGCTTCCTCTTCTACGCCATCGGCACCGCGCTCTACGGCTTCTACAAGACCCACCCCGGCCAACTGAATCCGCTCATCGACACCGACGCGACCTTCCCTGTCTTCATCGCCGCCGAACTGCCCATCGGCATCACCGGCCTCATCATCGCCGGCTTGTTCGCCGCCTCCATGTCCACGCTCTCCAGCGGACTCAACAGCGTGGCCACCCTCACCTCCGTCGACTTCTACGAGCGCTTGGTGAAGAACGCCTCCCCGCGCCTGAGCCTGCGCCTGGCCTACCTTGTGACCATTCTCTCCGGCATCATCGCGACCGCCTGCGCCGTGCTGTTCACCTTCTTCGACATCAAGTCCATGTTCGATGCGATGCTGCAACTCACCGCCATTCTCGGCGGCGGGTTCGCTGGCACCTATGCGCTCGGGCTCTTCAGCCGCCGCACCAACTGGCAGGGCGCGCTCATCGGCACCGCCGCCAGTATCGCCACCGCCGTGCTGCTACGGCCCGTCCTCAGTCCGATTCTGCTCAACCCCGCCGCGATCGCGGCCTGCATGATCGTCGGTTACATCGCGTCCTACTTCTTTCCAGCGCCAACGCAGAATCTGACTGGCCTCACCGTCTTCACTCCCCAGCGTTCCTCCGTTCCCGTTTCCAGCAGCTCTAACTGATCTCCCATGTCCAAGACCTACCGCGCGGTGCTCGTCGGCACCGGCTCCATTTGCGAAGCCCATCTCCGGGCGGTTGAAACCACCGAAGGTCGCGTCGAACTCGTTGCCGCGGTCGACCTCGAGGCCGAACGCGTTCAGTCCTTCTGTGAGCGCGCCAACGTTCCCTCCGCCTACACCGACTACTCGGCCATGCTGAAGGAGGTCGGTCCTGACATCGTCCTCATCGCCACCCCGCCCGGCACCCACGCCGCCATGAGCATCGAGGCCATGGAATCCGGCGCCTGGGTGCTGTGTGAGAAACCCTTGTGCGGCTCGCTCGCCGAGTTCGAGCGCATTCGCGACGCCGAGCGCCGCACCGGTTGCTACACCGCCTGTGTGTTTCAGATGCGGTTCGCATCCTCGAACCTCCACCTCAAGCGCCTCGCCGCCGCCGGCCAGCTCGGCCGCCCGCTTGTCGGCGTGTGCAACACCCTCTGGTATCGCGACGCCGCCTACTACGCCGTGCCTTGGCGCGGTCGTTGGGAAACCGAACTCGGCGGCCCCACCATGGGGCTCGGCATCCATGCGATGGACCATTTTCTCGATCTCTTCGGCGAATGGGAGGAGGTGCGCGCCATGGCCGGCACCCTCGATCGCGACATCGAGGTCGAAGACGTTTCGATGGCCCTCGTGCGCTTCGCCAACGGCGCCTATGGCTCCATCGTCAACAGCGCGCTCAGCCCGCGGCAGGAAACCTACATCCGCCTCGATTACCAAAAGGCCACCGTCGAGCTCACGCACCTCTACGGCTACAATCGCGACAACTGGAAACTCACCCTCGCCCCGCCCGCGCAGGACGATTCGTTGTTACAGGCGTGGCAGAGTTTCCCGCCCGATGTCGGTTCCACCCACGGCGCGCAGTTGAATGACTTCATCCGCGACATGGATCGCGGGATGTGCCCGCGTTCGTCCGGCAACGAAGCCCAGCGCACGCTCGAGTTGCTGACCGCGATCTACAAATCGGCCTTCACCGATCAACCCGTCGCCCGCGGATCGATCGGCCCCGACGATCCGTTCTACGCCAAACTGCATGGCGGAGTGGCGCCGCCTAAGCGGCCCCGCTGATCGCCCTGCCCAGCTCCGTCGCCGGTGATGCTTCATCTCACCAACGCCGAGTTGCGGATCGAGCTGCTTGATCCGACCACCGAGGCCGATCGACTCGGTCCGCGCTTCTGCACCGGCGCTTACATCTGGCAGGTGCACGATGCCCAAGCCGGACCGCTCCTGAGTGGCCCCGAAGGTCCCGAACCTAAACCCGACCCCTTCAACGGCCACGGCCTGCCCGAGTCGTTTCGTGAGCGCACGCGCGACGGCCGCCCGCTGCTGTGGAATGCCGATGGCAGTGAAGGTCTGGCGCCAGGCGCCGGCACCCTCGGACGGCAAGACGGCCAGGTCGTCATCACTCAGCCGTGCATCTGGCATCTCGCGCTCAAACCCACGAGCGCTGAGTTCCGGACCGAGCAGGCGGCGGCCGGTTTTGCCTGCTCCGTGCTGCGCCGGATCAGCCTGCAGGGGCGCGCCCTGCGCAGTTTCAGTCGCCTCACCAACACCGGCCCGGTGCCGCTCAACCTGCAGTGGTTCGCCCATCCCTTCTTCACGCTCGACGCCGATCGATTGATCCAGGTGCAGTTGCCAGCGGGCACCGCATTGGCGGACGGCGCTGCGGGTTTCTCCGTCGATGCCGCGGCGACGTTGCGCCCCGACCGCGCCCATGAGGGCAAGGACGACGGGGCCTTTGCGCTGCTCAATCTGCCGACCGGCGCCCCACTGGACGCAACCATCGCCCATCCGCGCCTGGCCGGCGGTATCCGCTTTTCGACGACGTTTGCGCCCAGCGAGTGTCCCGTGTGGATCAATGGACACACCTTCTCCATCGAGCCCTACCAAACCCTCGCCCTGCAGCCGGGCGAGAGCCGGGAGTGGGAACTGCGCTACGACTTCGGGGCGGGTAACAACGGCAGGGTCTGACCGGTTTCCGTCGCGGTCGTTTCGCCCGGGACGTAGTCCCACAACGGACCCAGCGCGGTCGTCAGCTGGCCCGCGTGCAGCCGCACCATGGCGCGGTCACCCAGCGCAATCACGCGTTCGCTCGGATTGAAGCGCAGGTAATTGCGGATTTTCCAGGCACGGCTGTCGTGCGCCGGCTGATCATCCGCGCGCGGGTGATGCGGATTGATGACGAACGGCAGAATCGCCAGCGAACGACGGCTCGGCACGTCGGTGACCGGAAAATCGTTGGTCGCGCCGATCACCACGCCGGCGATATTGGCGCCCGCACTGCTGCCGGCATACGGCGCGCCTTCCAGCACGCGCTGGCGAATGATGCCCAGTTGTCCGGTGGCATAGAGCTCGCGCAGCAGCCAAAAAGTGTCGCCTCCACCCACGAAGATCGCATCGGCCGCGGCGAGTCGACGGTTGGCTTCCGCGGTGTCGAACCGATGCAGTGAAAACGCCTCCTGACCACCGAGGTGCATGAAGGCCTCCTGCAACCGCCGCTCCATGCGATCACGGTCCTCGGGGTGCGAGGCGTGCAAAATCAACGCGACCGTCTTGGTGCCCGCGTAATGCTCCCGCATCATGGGCAGGGTGTCGTCAGCGAAGTGATTGCCATTCATCATCGAGCCACCGACCGCCAACACCGACGCCTCCGGCGACGTGAGCCAATCGGGCTCGGCTTGCAGGGCGACGGTGCTGGTGAGAAGGCCTAGGGTCATGCGTAGAGAGCGGATCATAAGTTCAAGGATTGGGTTCACTAAAGGGCCATAACCCGACCGCGCGCAGGCGCCCGTCGAGTTTGGCCTCGAGAAACAATTGCTGAGTAACCTCGGGTGCGCGCAGCCCCAGCGGCAGGTCGGGGTCGTTGGCCAAAGCCACCACCAATGACGCCACCATGGCGGCGGATTCCCGAATCAGCTCCGGCGTGAGTTTGTCATAGGTGTCACCAAAATCGTGGTAGTAGCGCACAGAGTCGGCGGGAATCGGCGCATTGAAGGTGACCGCCCGCACCCCGGCCAGTTGGTAGGGCGTATGGTCGCTGGCGATCCATGGCTTGTTCTCCACGCCCTTTTCCAGCGCGCGATCCACCCCGCGCCCCTCGTGCCAACGTTGCAACGCCGGCACCAGGTCATCGTCGCCCAACGCATTCACGCCAATCGGCACCCCCACCATGTCGAGGTTGAGCATGAGGATCGGAGCGGCGTTCGGTTCATCGCGAATTTGCGCCACGGCGTGGCGCGAGCCCCACAGGCCCTGCTCCTCGCCGTTGAACCAAATCAGTTCCACCGATCGCTCCAGGGACTGTCCCTGCAACACGCGGGCGAGCGCCAGCAGTTGCGCGATGCCCAGTCCGTTGTCCATCGCCCCCTGCCCCAAATCCCAGCTGTCGAAGTGCGCGCCGACCACGATCGTGTCGGCCGACTTCCCCGGAAAACGCAGGTGCAGGTTGGCGAGGCGCTGCGGCGGCAGGCGACGCGAGCGCACTTCGATCGAAACCTCGACCGGCTCGTCGCGCTCCAGGCGGCGCCGCATCCAGAAACCTTCCTCCTGGGTGATGGAAAACACCGGCAAGGGAAGCGGCTCACCATGAAACCCGCCCGTGCGAGCCAACACCTGGCCCCCGCCCACGCGATTGATCATCAACAGTCCGGCCAAGCCATGCGCCAGCGCGCGCGCGGTGACTTCGTTCGGACGCCCGGAAGACGACGGGCCAAATAGTCCGATCGCGCCCGGCGGAATTTCCCGGTCGAAATCCTCCGCCGCGCCAGAACCGAAATCGATCACCGGTCCGGTGTGTTGCTCACTCGGTCCAACGTAACCGAGGGCGATGGCCCGCATTTCGCGCTGCGCCGGCTCGACCATGTGAACGCGGTCCGGTCCGCGTTCCCACCCGGGCATCTCGAACCAATCGCGCGTGGGATTGAATCCCATCTCGCGCAGGGTCTGCTCCAAGTCGTCCAGCGCGGCCGCATTTGCGGCCGAGCCGGAAAGGCGCCCCCCATGGTCGTCGCACAAGTCACGCAGGAAGGCCACCGGCACATCGTCGGCTTGCACCTGCGCTTCCGCCGCGTCGGGCGTGAGCTCCGCCCGCAAACCGCCGCATCCCAGCAGGACCGCCACCGCAAGGCGGCTCAAGTATTGTAATCGCGTATCCATATTCTCATTTCGCCTTCACCACGATGCCCCCACCACGCGTAAGGCACCGCGCGCAGGGTTTCGGTCTTCGTCGCCGGCTCTGCCAAGTTGGAGTAAAGCACATCTGATGGCTCCACCCGGCGGGCTTCGCCGGTGATGACGGTCACTCCGCCGAGCAAGTCCGTGTCAAACTCAGCCGCCAAGTCCGCGGTGCGCGCGACCCCGAGCGTCGCCAGGGCCGGACCATGATCAGCCTGCTCCACCGCGTAGACCAACGGGCCACGTTGCAGGGCGATTCTACCCGCCGCGGCGGTGACCGCCGGGTGCGCGCGGAGGCGCTCGATCGGCAGGGGCAACTCCGCCTGCAGCGTATCGCCCGCCTGCCAGCGACGCACGAGCCGAAGGTAGCCGCGCTCCGGCGTTGTCGTGAGGGGTTCGCCGTTGATCGACCAGTCTGCACCGGCGGCCAGCCAGGCCAGCTCGGCCGGCTGCTCCGGTGCCGCTTTAACTTCGATTGCGACGGTTCCACTCCACGGGTAGTCGGTGCGCATGCTGAGTTGCCACGCGTCCCAGTTGACCACGAACGCCGCAAAAAGGTGCAACGCCAACCCGGAGTCGGTGCGACTCACCGCATACTGCCCGAGCGAGCTCAGCACCCGCGCCACGTTGGGCGGGCAGCAGGCGCAGCCGAACCAGGGCACCCGCTGCGTTTTCACCATCCGACAGTCGTAGCGCCGGTGCGTTTCCGGCGGGGTGACCGCCAGGGGGTTGACGTAAAAGTAATGGCAACCGTCCCGCGAGAGCCCGGCCAAGACGTTGTTGTAGAGCGCCCGGTGCATCACGTCCGTGTAGCGCGCGTCGAGTTCCAGATCGAGCAGCCGACGCGCCCACATCACGAGACCAATGGCCGCGCAGGTTTCCGCGTATGCACGGTCGTCCGGCAGGTCGTAGGGCGCGGAAAACTTCTCCCCGCCCGGACCGTCACTGCCTACGCCACCGATGACATACAGGTGACGCGCCACCATCTCCTCCCACAAGTGCCGACACCGCGCGGCCAAGGCCGCATCACCGCGCTCACGGGCGAGGTCCGTCATCGCCGCATACAAATACATCGCCCGCACCGCATGCCCGCGCGGCTCATCTTGGTCCGGTGGAGCCTGGTGCGCCTGCCAATACGCCTGCCCGTCGCCATGCACATAGATCGGCGGCACGGCCTCGGCCCGCAGACGCGCTTCCTGTTCAAAATACGACGGCGATTCCCGCCCTCGCTCACGGATGAAGAACTCCGCCAGATCGAGGTAGCTGTCCTCTCCGGTCACGTGGGCCAGCCGCACCAATGCAAGTTCCACCTCCGGATGTCCCGGGTAACCATGGTTCTGGTGCGGCGCCGGACCAAAGGTGCGCACCAACAGGTCCGCAAAACGAATCCCCACGGCCAGCAGCTCCCGCCGCCCCGTGGCCACGTGGTGCGCGACCGCCGCTTCAATCAGATGACCGGCACAATATAACTCGTGCAAATCGCGCAGATTACTCCAGCGGGAATCGGGCGCCTTGAGCTGATGGTAGGTGTGCAGGTAGCCGTCGTCGTCCTGCGCGGCTTGATACAGCGCGACGACTTCATCCACCGCTCGCTGCAGCTCACCGTCAGGCTCGATGGCCAAGCGGTAGCTCGCGGCTTCGGTCCACTTGGCCAGATCGGAATCCTGGAAACACAAACCTTGGTGTTCGCCCTCCTCCCATCCGGCCGCGATGCGCAGATTGCGCACCGCGCCGCTGGGCGGTGCCCCCGGGATCTGGTCATTCAAGGCCTGCCACTGGCGCGGCAAGGTCACCCGGCCGACACACTCGATCCGCTCCGCCCATAATCCGCCGGTGAATCGGACGGCTGGCAGCGGCAACGCGGTTGGGGTCGGCATGATCGTTCAGTCCCGCACGCGATCGATGATCGAAAGGGTGTTAAAATCCAACACTCGCTCGAGGGCACCGTGGCTGATCGTCAGAACGCGGCTACCCAGGTCGCTGTTGAGGTGGGTGCCTTCGAACAATTTCCAGCCGTCGTAGTCCACCGGCTCGCCGTCGATACGCGGAGTCTCACCGTAGGTGGCCTGCAGGCGATGTCCGCGCAGCGAGGTGAAGTCCACGGTGGGATGCGGACTCAGCGAGAAACGCAGCGGCAGCTCACGGATCGCCTGTTGGAAGTCGGCGAAGCTGGCGAACTCGTCGACGCTCGCCGCCTGCACGATGGTGCCGTTCTGAGCGTGAGGACTGGTCAGCACGCGGCTGCCGGATGGTGTGCGACTCGTCGGGTCACGGGTGACTGGATACAGCACGTGATCCACCCACGTGTAGTCCGCCAGCGGCCGGTAAGCCAGGTAGGCTTCGCCGCCGCGGGCAAAGATCCAGCCCGAGGCATCTTCGGTGACGTCGACCAGATCCTTGGAGAAAAAGCCGTTCACCTGCGGGTAGTCCTCCCCGGGCGGGATATCATAGAGCGCGATCACGGTATCGAGGCTCTGCACCACCTGTTCGTAGGGCGAAATACCGAGCACCTTGTCGGTGGAGATGTAGGACGGTTTCGCCTCAAAGGTCACCCCTTCCGGCATCGGTTCCGGGTAGGTGCAGAAAAACATCTGCATGATGCGCCCCGACGAATGTGGGTGCATGGAAAACATGGTGGGGTGCTTGCCGCGCGGATCCTCCTCGCGCCACGTCACATCCCAGGCGTGTCCCTGAATCGGATCACTGACCCCGCCCTGATTGGAACCGACGGCGTAGTCCCGCCGCAGATACTGAGTCTTGTAGATCGGGCGCATGTGCACGTCGCTGTAGCGCCAGATCCGACGCGAGCGCGCGCGATCGTGCTGCAGGATGTCCTGCTCCCGGTCGACCGCGATGCGGTAAACCACCTCGGGCACGTCGTAGTTGGGCGCCAACAACGCGAAGTAGTTGCCCCAGCCGCCATAACCGGGCGGCGGCGGCGTGTTGCCGAACAACTGCCAGGAAAAATAGGTCGCCAAGGCATACCAGCGTTCCGTCACCGAACGGTCATCGGTGCGCGAATTCGGTCCGCGCAACACGCCCTCAAGGGTCACATTGGCCAGCTCGGCGAAGATCCAATCGAGCATCATCCGTCCTCGTTGCTGCATGGCCGGATCCTCCGCCCACGCGACCAGCATGATCATGGGAATCGCGTATTCTCCGATGTAGTGCGTGGGGTTGTATTCCCCCTGCCCGATCGTCGTGGTGAGTTCCATCCAATCGAGCAACCACCCGCGCGCCTCCTCGAGGTTTTCGGTTGAACTCAGGCCATTGGCCCAGGTCTCCGGCCCATCGCCGGCATAAAGCTGCGCCGTCAAATAAAGCGCCGTGTGATACATCACCCAATGGTTTTCGGTATCCCCCCGCAGTTGGCGGGTGTTGCGCCACGCGTTGCGGATCGCCGCCTTGGCCTCCGGCGAAAGGTGCTCCCGGCCGGCAAAGGAAACGATGGCCGTCGGAAACATCCAAAACGGTCCGGTGCCCGGTTCCTGCATCATTTCGATCACCCGCTGATTACAGGCCTCGAGGTGCTCCCCGCGCTGCAGGAGCATGGCGATGGCGGACATGTCCAATTTCGACAGATCGTCGGGATCATAGCGATTGCCGATGCGCCAATCGACGACCTCCTGAGCCCGCGCCAGGTAAGCCGCGCGACGCGCCGCCGGCAGTTCCTGCACCTCACGGGAGGGCGGAGGCGCTTCATGGGAGGGCTGAGCCGCGAGCGGCGCGAACGTGCCGGTTCCTGCCAGGAGCGCGACCCAAAGGGATTTGAAAAAGGGGATGCGGAACATGGGGTAAATCAGGGTTGGTTCCGAGGAACGGAGACAAAGTAATGCACGAGTGAGCCGGCCAGCTCGTCGGCCTCCCAGGTGCGACCAAAGTCGTCGGAGTGATACAACGCCTCCTTGAACACGCTGGCGTAGAGGCGCCCCGTGTTGGGGTTCACGCCGACCCGATAAACCCGTGGATTCGCCGGCAGCCCGGCATTGCGATCCACCCACGTGTTTCCGCCGTCTTCACTGGTCCAAATGCCATCGGACCAGGTCGCGATCGCGAGGCGTTGCGGGTGGGTGTGATCGAAGGTGACGTTGTAGATCGCGCTCCTGATCGGAAGTCCGGTCAGGGGCTGCCAAGAGAGGCCCCCGTCCCGCGAGGACCAAGCGCCGTGGGTGTCGGTGCCGGCCAACCAATGCAGCGGGTCGTGCGGTGACTGTTCGAGGTCGTTGACCGTGGTCGCCGTCGGCAGCACCCGGCGCCACACGCCGCCGGCATCCTCGGTCAAAAAGATGCCCTTTTCGCAACCCGCGAGCACCCTGCCCGCCGTGGTGCGATCGACACTGATGGCCTGAGTGTATTTGCCGCGGTCCGGCAGACCGTTCTCGCGACGTTCCCAGCTCAGTCCCCGATCCGTGGATACCGCGACACCGTCCGGCAACGCGAGGTAGACGTGATCCGGCGCGTGCGGATCGACCGCCACGTCGCGCCCTTCGGTCATGTCCCAGCTGTTGGTCATCCGCCAGGACTCGCCGCCGTCGACACTCCGCCAGATGCCGTTGAGTGAAGTCGTGTAGATCACAGCCCGATCCCGCGGATCGAAGGCCAACGCATTGATCGTGGTGTCGTTCACGCCGAAATGGCGCCACGTCCCATCATCATCCAGCCGGAACAATCCGTTGGTGGTTTCGATGCGCGATCCGATCACGTAGTTGCGATTTACATTCGCACAGATGTAGAAATCGAAGGCGGGTTGCGCCGCCGTGAGCATGACCGCGCTCGCCAGCAGCAGCGCCAGCCAGCGCAGCCCACAGCGCGAACGAAAGCCACTGAAAGGGGTTATGAGGTTGCCGTGGTTCGGCGGAAAGACTGCGCTGAATAACATGAAGCTACGCACTTGGTTGGGGTTGTTTTCAGGGGGAATGGTTTGGACGGCGGTCGCGCTGGCGGGAGCGACGCCGGAGGAAAAATTGGCCGACTTGAAAATGGAGTTGCCCGCGGTCGCCGCGCCGGTGGCCAACTACGTCTCCGTCGTTCGCACCGGCAACCTGGTCTATCTCGCGGGTCACATTCCCCGCGACACCGAGGGCCAGCCGATTACCGGCCGCGTGCCGTCGAGCATGAGCGTGGAGGATGCTCGCGCCGCCGCCGAGCGCACCGCCCTGGCCTTGCTGGCCAGCTTGAAAAGCGAAGTGGGTGAGCTCGCCAAAGTGAAACGGATCGTCCGCGTCGAGGGCTTCGTGACCAGTGACGATGATTTCACTGCGCAGCCTACCGTGATCAACGGCTGTTCCGACCTGCTGGTCGCCGTCCTGGGCGACGCCGGTCGTCACACCCGCACCGCCATCGGCGTCAACACCCTGCCCCTCGGGGTCGTGGTGGAAATCGCGATGATCGCGGAAGTGGCAGACTGAGCGTGAATCCCACATCAGCTTAAGCGGCGCTCAATTCGGTCCGAATCGCATCAGCCAGTTGATCGATCTCGGCCGCATGGTTGAAGAGGTGGCAGGACACGCGCACCGCATCGAGCCCCTGCTCCGACACCGGACGGCACCGCATCTGATGCTGGTTTAACAAACGTCCGAATAACTCGCGATAGTTGAGGCGCGGGCTGCGAAACGTCAGCATCGACGCAGCCAAGGGCCCCTCGGCCGGAGTGAGGATCTCGAGATCTGACACCGTTTGCAGGGCGGCGCGCAACCTTTCCACCAGCGCCCGGCCGTGGAGTCCGATCCGCTCACGCCCCACCCGCTCCTGCCAGTGGATCGCGCCCGTGAGTCCCACCACCTTGCTCACGTCCCGTGTGCCGTATTCAAACCGCGCAGCGCCGGGATAAAAGTTCAGTGCGCCGGGGAGCGATTCAACTTCGCCCGAGTAGGCGCCCACCATCGAGGGCGTCACTTCATCCAAGCGCGTTCGCTTCACCATCAGGATGCCGGTCTCATGCGGCGCGCCCAGCCACTTGTGGCCGCTCGTCGCGTAGGAATCACAACCGATTTCGTGAAGACTGAACGGAAACATGCCGGCGGACTGGGCACCATCGACGTGGAACCATATCCCGCGCTCCTGACACAGGCGGGCGATGTCCGCGACGGGCATCAGGATTCCGGTCGGTGCCGTGACGTGCGAAACCTGCACCACGCGAGTGCGGCTTGTCATCAGTTCTCGGATACGCTCGAGGTTCCCCTCCACCGATTCGGGATCCGGCTCAAACAAACGGACCGCCACGCCCCGACGCTGCGCTTGCAGCAGCCAGGGAAAGGAACCGCCGGGGTGCGCGTGCGATTCAAAAATCACCTCGTCGCCCGGCTCCAATTGCAGTCCGCCCGCAATGATACCATTCGCTTCGGTTGCGTTGCGCACAAAAGCGATTTCCTCCGCAGCACAACCGAGGAACGGCGCGGCGACGTCCCGCGCGGACGCAAAGTGGTCGTGGCCGCTTTCTACCCGCCGCGCCAGTTGAGCCTTCATTGCGCTGACCGCGGAGCGGACACTTTCCACACTTGGGCCGAGCCCGCCGGAATTGAGATAATGAAACCCCGGCTCGATCCGATAGGCACCGCGCACCGCTGCCCAAAAGTCAGCGTCCAGGGCCCCGCCAAACGCGGGCAATTCCGGCCACATCTCCGCGGGCGCCGCCGCCCACACCCGGCCGAGACCGAGGCCGGCCGCGCCGCCACCGAGCAAGCGCAGGAATGATTTTCGGCTCAGGCTCATGCGGTAAGGAAATGCAGGAGATGATCGAGTTCCCGGGTTTCGCCCGCCGGCAACACCCAGGGTTCGTTGTCGTGGGGCGAAAAGGCGACCAGCGGATCGTTTGGACGAACGAACCAAGGCATCGGGCCGGAAAGTGATTCGAAACGAATCCGCGTGCGCCGCAATGAACCATCATGTTGCGCATGCCACTCCAGCCAACGCGCCGGCTTCCCGTGTAATTCCGCAAGCTCACGGTGGTCCTGCTCGCCCCTGAGTCCGATCGCCGCATCACCGTGTTGGTCCAGTAGCCCGCGGGCGCCGCGAAACTGCAGACCGGAATAATGGGATCCTTTCAAGCCCCCCAAACTGTGGTAATTGTGACAGACGAGATCCCGCCGCGTCGGGTTGTGCAGCTGGCTGCGCCAACGCAGGGTCCATCCGTCCTCCCGCAGATCGGTGACGAAGGTGCGCTGTTCCTCGACGATCACCGTCTCGTCCGACCGGGGCGTGCACCAATGCAGGTTTTCCACCAACCGGTCCGGCGAACGCTCCAGCCAAGACACGTGCAACTGGCGGCCGTGGTCGTCCCGCCATTGGTATCCATCTTCCGTCCGATGCGACGGACCACCCCAGAAATTAACGCCATCCACGACCGTGAGGGTAAAGCTCAAGCCATGGTGCCAGGGATGATCGTTGGGGCGCCAGTTGGTCAGGATGTCTCCGTGAATTGAATACAGCGGATGCACGAAGGGCCGGGGCGATTCATTCGCCGGCGTGCCCGGCTCAAAGCCGTAGGTCCACAGGTCGCCGGCCCCTTCCCGTCCAATGGTAAGGGCGCCGGGTTTCGCCTCGCGCAAAGTCAATGATCCGCTCACGCCAAGTCCTCCACGACGCGGGCCCAACGACCTCCCGGACTGTGATGCGTCGAGCCGTCCGGCAGCAGGATTTCGGTCGGCACGTTCTCGGGGGTATTCACCTCGATTCGGAACCCGCCGTTCTCCATCCGCCAATCGACCGCCACAAAACCATGTGGCGTGCAGACCCGACCCCGCGCCCACTCCAGACCGCAGCGCTGCGGCTCAATCCGCACCCGGGCAAAACCCGGCGCCGTCGCCTGCACCCCCAGCACGTGCCGCAAGAATTCGAGGACCGGATGCGCACTCCAGGCATGGCACAGCGAACGCCAGTAGCTGTTCTCCTCCACAAAGGTGTCCAGTCCGAGCTCGATGGATTCATGCCACGGTCCCAGATAATCCGTCATGCGATCATAGGTTCCCATCGCCCGCATGGCCCGGAACGTCGTGTGCCAGGAAAAGAAGGACCCGGGCGCAAGCTTGGGATCATCGGGGAACCGGGCGCGCATTCGCGCGGTGATCTCCGGCTTGGCCGCTCCGCAAGCCACCGCCCACGCGTTGCCATATTGGCTGACCTCGGGGCCGCCCGGTCGGTCAAAATAAAGGCCTTCCTCTTCGGACCAGAAGGTATCGTGCAGCACGCCACGCAGACGCGCGGCTTCACTCCGCCACGCCGCAGCTTCCTCGTTGCGCCCCAGCCATTCGCTCATTTCGCCCATTTCGGCCAGCGCCTGAATGTATTGGGCCGAAATGATACAGGTCGGTCCCGAGTCCGCCCCCGGCACCACGCCGCGTGGCCACCAGGGACACCAATCCGTGATATTCCAATAAGGCAGTCGCGCCGGCAGGCCCCGCTCATCCGCGTGACGGCGAAACCAATCCACCACCGCCCGCATGCCCGGCAGCACTTCCGCCACGAGCTCAAGATCCCCGCTGCACAAACCGTAGTCGCGCACCGCCGTGATCCAATGCAAGGACCACGAGGGGATCACCTGTAGCAAGCGCGAGGGATATCGACTTTGGGTCAGTCCCTCGGGAATCCGCGACCAGTCAAACTGCAACATGGCCTGCCGGCTCAACCGCGCGTCGCCCGTGGTGAGCAACCCGAGGTGCGAGGTGATCATGGTGTCGCCCGCATACTGCATCTGCTCGTAGTGCGGACAGTCCTCAAAAGTCTCGTGCGAGCATAGCCGCATGGTGCGAAGGCCCTTGTCCCACACCTGATCCAACCGCGGGTCAGAACAGGCAAACTCCGCCCGCACGTCGTAAGGGTAGGCTGAATACCGAAAGGCCACCTGGTTCAAGCGCAGGGGGGCGGCACCGGTTTCAATGCGCAGACCCACGTAACGGAAGGCTCGCCAGTGCAGGGGTTCAAACTCCGCCGTGCCTCCGGCGGGACGCCAAAAATCGGACCAACCGTGAATCGCCCCGCGGCGGTCAAAGGTCCAACCCGTCTTCTCGTCCGCAAAATGCGAGGCGAGGTTCTCCAAAGGCTGTTCCTCGCCCAACAGGGTCGCCCCCGGGGTGTCCCACGGCAGCCGCAGGGCTTCGGCGTAGGTGAGTTGCACGCAGGCTCCCGCCCCCCCCTCTCCGGCCAGATGCGGAAAACCTGACGTCAGCTCTCCCGTATCCAAAATCAACTCGCACCGGGTATGCGGCGGAATTTCGAGCCCGCCCGAAGTGAGGGACAACACCGTCCGCCATTCCGCCGAAAGCTCGGCGCCGCCGGGCCGGAAACCGTCCGCGAACGCGGTCAACGGTCCCTCTTCCAATTGCGGAATGATCCGTGGCAGGAGCCCGTAGGGACTGGCCGGATCCCGCCGATCTTCGCGGCGCTCGGCCCGATACAACACCGTGGCGGCCTCCCATTCCCCATCGTCGAAACCGGCGTCGAGCCAGCCGACCGGAATCTCCGCGTCGATCCGCTCCTCAAAGTAACCGTGGTAACCTTCGAACCGCGTGCCCGCATTCTGAAAACGATGCGCCCGATCAACTGCCACCCGCCAACCCTCGTGCCCAGTGTCCAGCACGACCTCGCCACTTGACCACGTGACGGCACCCTCGAGCAGAAAGCCCCCGGCATCGGTCATCACCGAACAGGGCGCGCCGAGCTGATGCGGCCGATGTGCCACGCTGGACATGTCCCACACCAACGCCGCGAGGACATTGACCCCGGTGACGAGCCACGGCCCCAGGTCGAAGGTGTCGTAAAACTGATGATGCACATCTCCCTTGGCCGGGCCGCGCCCCACCAAGCGCCCGTTGCAATAGAGGATGAAGCGACTGTCGGCGCTCACGTGCACCAAAGCCCGGGTCGCCTCCGCGGTCGGCAGTTCCCACGTGCGACGAAAACGGCGCACCTCATAATGGGACGGCGAACCCTCGCCCGCCGGCAGTTGCGCATAGGTGCCTTCGCGCGACCAGATCCACGCCGCGTCGCGCCGAAACGGCAGCTCGTTTCCCTCGGGAGCATTCGACGTTTTCATGCCGAAACGCGGCCTCCGCCAACCTGCAGGTCAGAAGCGACTCGATGGAGCCGACGGGGAATGCAGACAGGGAACCATGCAGGGGTAAAAGACTTCACTGGGGGCACGATCCCGACTTGGCATGTTCAACTTCACCAAGCAATACTTTCATGTTATTTCAGACAATTCCCATGAAAATTTCTCCCGCCTCCCCTCCGCCACGCTTTTGCTCCACCCTCTGGACGCTCCACGGCCACCCCACCGCCAAGCGCGAGTGGACCGCCTCCCGCAAACTTGAAGCCATGGCTGCCGCCGGATTCGACGGCGTGCATGATGTGCTCGACGAAACCACGGCTCGCGCCGCACACGCCTTGGGTCTTCGCGTGATTGGACGCCTCGACGGTCGAACATTCGGCGGCTGGAAACCCAGCCTGAGACGCCAGGCCGACCTGGGAGTGGACCTCATCAATGTGCATCTCGGTGTGCACGACAGTGCGCCGCAGCGGGCCGCCGAAGCCACCGCCGCCATGGTCGCCTACGGTGAAAGCTTGGGCGTCACCATCCAAGTGGAAACCCACCGCGACACGGCCACGGAAACTCCCGAAAAATACGACGAGATCAGACGCCACTACCGGAAGCTCACCCGCCGACGACTGCCCACCACCTGGGACTTCTCTCACTTCGCCGTCATGAAACACCTGCTGCCCGAAAACTTCAGTCAACGCCTGTTGGCCTGGCCGCATGAAATCCAGGAATCCAAACTGATGCACTGCCGCCCATTCAACGGACAGCATGCTCAAATTCCAGTCACCAACCACCGCGGTCAGCTCACCCCCGAGTTCCGCCACTACGAGCAATTTCTCGGACAGCTCTTCACCCTCTGGCTGCAGGGCCCGCAGCCCCGCCCCGCCCTCTGGATCTGCCCTGAACTCGGGGCCACCGAAGGTTACCATCTCAGCACCAATCCATCGATTTGGTCCGACACCGTGCGCTGCCTGAAAGAGCTCAGGCGAATATGGAAAACCACCACCCGTGCGCTGAACGACCACAAATCATCGGTGAAATCAGCTTGACCAATCAGGGGTTCTTTCATCAATATTTTAATGAAATTTCATTACTGCTTTCATAATGTTGCTCGCTGAAATCGCCAAACAGGCCTGCGTATCCCCCTCGACCGTATCGCGCGCCATCAACCAGCCCGACATCGTCGCGCCCGAAAGCCTCGCGCGCATTCGAGCGGTGATGAAGAAACACGACTACACCCCGGCGCCGCTCAATCGTCGCCGCGGCCCGAAGACGCGGAAACCCACCGCCCTCACGCTCGGCGTTTGGTTCGTGGGCGCCAAGGCCGACAACCCTTCCCTGAACTGGTTTCAGGAGCGCATGGCCGACATTCGCGACGGTGGCACCATGAGCCGGGTCGATCTCAAGATGATCTTCTCCAACTCCCCCGCCGAGCTGCCCCGCGCCCTCATCGAGGAGAAACTGGATGGCGTGATCATTCAGGGCATGGAGCCCGCTCCCGCCGTGATGACCAAGCTGCGGCATATTCCCTGCGTGTGGTTCATGACCCGCCGCTCGGACGACTTCCCCGGCGACTACGTGGAGCCGAACAACGAAGAGAACGGCCGCATGGCGGCAGACTACCTCGCAGCCAAAGGCCACACCTCTGTCGCGGTGCTCACCACCGACCCGAGCTACAGTGCCAACGTCCGACGCGTGCGCGCCTTCATGGACCGCGCCAAGGAACTGGGACTCAAGGCGCACAGTATCCTCGGAGAGAATACACCCGGTGTCAGCTATCTCGAAATCGCCCCGCTCAACAGTGAGACCGAACAACTGGTCAAGCGGCTCACCACCCAAAAGCCCCGCCCCACCGGACTCTACATTCCCGTCGATCACTTCGCCGGCGCGTTCTTCCGTGCCCTGCGCACGGCCGGACTGCAGCCCCGCAAGGACTTCGATGTCATCCTCGGGAACTTCAATCCGATGATCTACAACAACCTTGAGCACCATCCCGCCGCCATCGACATCAACCTGTCGACCTTGGTGCGGAAGGTCATCGATCAGTTGGTGTGGCGCATCGAAAACAACGAAACCCCCGGCCGCATCGGCATCGCCATTTCCCCCACCCTGCGCCCCGCCTACGACGAGTAGAGCTGCGGTCGCACTTTCTCCCCCTCCATCCCCATCACCTGCCCCTCTTTCCCCTTTCATCTGGCCTTTCGTCTGAAGCACCGCCGCGGCTTGTCCTGCCGTAGCGGCTTCGGCTTTGGGCCCGATTTCCACACCCCAAAAAACAAGACACCAAGACAATGAGACGTTACACCCTCAAACAGTGGCTGATCCCCGCCTGCGCGATGATCGGATCCACTGGTTTGTTAGCTCAGGCTACAAACGAACCAACTGATGACGAAGAGATCATCGTGTTGTCGCCCTTCGAAGTCACTGGCACTGACGACGTTGGTTACCAAGCCACCTCCACTCTGGCTGGCACCCGCCTGCGCACGGAACTGCGCGACATCGGCTCGTCCATCTCCATCGTCAATGAGGAGTTCCTGCGCGACACCGGTTCCCAGAACCTCGAAGATGTGCTTATCTTCACGCCCAACACCGAAATCGGTGGTATCGGCGGCAATCACTCCGGCTCGCAGGGCGCCAACCCGATTCCGGAACAGCAACGTGATGACCCCAGTGGCGGTCTGACCCGCGTGCGCGGCCTCGCCAGCGCCGACCTCACCCGCGATTACTTCATCACCAACATCCCGTTCGACACCTTCAACACCGACCGTGTTGATGTGCAACGTGGCGCCAACTCGGCCCTCTACGGCCTGGGTAGCCCCGGTGGTATCGTCAACGCCGCGACCATCCGCGCCGACTTCCTCGGCAATCGCGGCCGCGTCCGGTTCGAGACCGACAACTACGGCACCCTGCGCTACTCGATGCGCTACAACCAAATGATCGGAGACAAGGCGGCGATCCGCATCGCCGGCCTCTCCGAGGACAAGGGTTACGAACAGAAGCAGGCCTTCCTCGAGGACAACCGTCTGTTCGCCGCCGCCACGGTTGAGTTGCCGTTCAATCTCACCGCTCGGGCCAACGCGGAAATCGCTTCCCGCCACTCCGCCAATCCCGACTACATCCCACCGAATGACGGTATCACGCCGTGGATCAACCTGGGCAAGCCGATCGCCAATGATCCGGCGATGGGCGCGGCCATGTTCCGTGGCTCCGGCACCTTCGTCCCGGGGGTGGCCAACTCGAACTTCCTCCACCTCTCCTCCGGTGGCGGTGCCTCCGTCGGCCTCTACCGTTTCTACCAGGATCCTTCGAATCCCGAGCCGACCTTCGGTGGCCACAATTACCTTGTGCAGACCCCGGCCGACGCGGCGCTCCCGCCCTCGGATCAGCGGTTCACCTACCCCGGCGCTCCCGCCGGTCAGTGGATGCGCATCAAGGCGTGGGACGAGATTCAGATCATCCGCCGCTCCGGATATTATTCCGACGGCACGCCGGTGGCCCCCGGCACGGCTCCGTTCTTCAGCAACGGTTTCGTGTCCAAGCAAATCACCGATCGTAGCATCTTCGACTACCGTAAGAACCTCTTCAACGGTGGCACGGCGCAGCAGCGCGTTGACTGGGAAAACTACACCGCGAGCCTCGAGGGCACCTACCTCGACAACCGTCTCGGCTTCGAGTTCACCTACAACGAGCAGACCTTCGAGAGCATGGGCAACAACTCGCTCCAAGGTGTCCAACAGCGCACGATCTACATCGATCCCAACGCCTACATGCTGGCCACGACGGATGGATCGGCCAACGGCCCCCTCATCCCCAACCCGACCTTTGGTCGCCCGATCATGGGTGGTGGTTCCGGCGGCAATCGCATCTACAACGATCGTGATTCCGTCCGCCTCCAGGGCTTCGCCGAAATCCGCTTCGACGACTTCATGAAGGAGGACAGCTGGGTGACCAAGGCCCTCGGCAAGTTCACCCTCACCGGCCTGCTCGACTCGAGCACCCACTACAACCAGACGCTCTATTCCGCCCGGGCCGACCCCGTCGATTCGTTCGACATCGACACCAACCTCCCCGGCCACCACGCGGTCACGCAGCGCAGCGGTCAGGAGTTTGCCCTGCCGGTGCGGAACGACATGAACTTCCTGAACATCAACTCCATCAGCGACCTCGCGGGAGCCGGCATTCAGGGTGTTTCATGGGGTCGCCAACGCACCAACATGAGCCATGTGCCGATCGCGGCGAACTTCACCGGCTGGAACCCCACCGCGGGCCGCTTCGTGAACTTCGACTCCGTCGTGAACACGCTCTACCAGCCCAACAGCTGGCCGGCTGCGTCCCACGCCAACAAGACCCTCACCGAAGTGGATTCCGAGGTCTTCATCGGTCAGCACTCCATCTGGGACAACACCCTCGTGCTCACCGGCACTTGGCGTAGTGACAAGGCCGCCTCCAAGGGCATCGGCGTGGCCAACGCCCGTCAGGATATCCGCGACACCCTCGATCCGGATTACCTCGCCGGTCCGCAGCGTCCGCTCGACGTGACTGCCGATGACGAGACGACCTCCTACTCGATCATGCTGCACACGCCGCCCTTCCTGCGCGACCGTCTGCCGTTCAACCTCTCGGTCTACAAGAGTGAAGCCGACAACTTCACCCCGACCGGTGGCAACGTCACGATCTTCAACGATCCTGTCGGCGCCACCTCCGGTGTGACCGAAGAAAAGGGTTTCATCATCGAGGCGCTCGACGGCAAACTGTCCGCGCGTTTCAACTGGTATGAGTCCGCCGTGGTCAACCGTCGCTACGAAGACGGCGCCGTCAACGCGACGGAAGGCATCCTGCTCGGCCTCGCCCGCGAGGTGAACAACCCGGCCAACGTCGCCCAGGGCTTCACCGCCTCGACCGTGCAGCAATACCTGCCCCCGGCCGGCGTCATCGCCGTCAACGGCTTCCAGGTGGACTGGAACAATCCCGCGGCTGCGACCACCTCCCGCAACTCCTCCGACACCGGCACTCAGGACTTCGCCGCCAAGGGTATGGAAATCGAGATCGCCTACAACCCGACCGCGAAGTGGACCCTCCTCTTCACCGCCGGTCAGCAGGAGACGATCGCCGACAACACCTACCCGGAGATGCAGCGCTACGTCGAAGAGTTCGTGCTCCCGCAATGGGTGAACAGCAGCTTCGCGCAGAACTACTACATCGACGCCGGCGCCACCACCACGCTCGCCGACCGGGCCCGCACCGCCATCGTGGAGGCCGTGCAACGCGGCGCCCTCCAGGACGGCAGCCCGGCCAAGGAGCAGGCGGAATGGCGCTTCGCCTTCAACACCAGCTACCATGTCGGCCGCGCCGAATCCGGCGTCCTGAAGTGGTTCGGTGATCTCACCGTCGGTGGTGGTCTCCGCTGGCAGGACAAAGTCGGCATCGGCTTCGAAGTCGGCATCAATGAACTGGGCGACTACGCTCTGGACATCGACAAGCCGTTCTACGCGCCGTCGCAGACTCAGGTCGACGTCTTCGCCCGCATGTCCTACCCGCTGAAGCAGGAGCGCTCCCTCGACCTCCAGCTCAACATCAAGGACCTGACGAATCACGACGGGCTCATCCCCTTCGTCGCCAACCCGGATGGTAGCCTCCTCTACCGCATTCAGGAAGGCCGTCTGATCTCAGCGTCCGCCACGCTGAACTTCTAAGCCGCCCCTTCACCTTCGAAGGCCGCGTAAAGCTGTAATCAAAGCCGGCTCTCTCATCGGGAGCCGGCTTTTTTTCCTCCCCGATTTCACGCTCCTGTCATGCGCTCATTCTCTCGTTCCGTCGGACTCATCCTCGCGTTCCTCCTTTCCCTTTCCTCGCTGTCGTCCCTGCGCGCCGCCGACCTGCCCTCCGGCATGACCGGCACTTGGGAATTTATCCCCAGTCGCAGCACCGACCTCAGCCCGTGGCGCAACGCCACCCTGCAGCTCTCTCTCGAGGGCCATACCCTCACCATTGAACGCACCCTTAAATGGGGCCGCCGCAACCACGTGGAGTCGCTCACGGTCGATCTCGCCGCGCCCTCCACCGTCAATCCGCTGGCGTGGTGGGTGGACAACCGCCACCTCGGCGCCTACGCGCCGCACGGAGGCACCCAGACCGTCTCGCCCACCGTGCTCGACGACGGCCGGGTCCTGCGCCTCAGCCTCGACTACACCCTTGAAACCCAACAGGGCGACCGTGCCGTCAACACCCTGCGCCAGTTTCAACTCTCGCCCGATGGCCGCATCCTCACCGTCACCGACCTGCGCAGCACCCGCCCCCGGCCGGTGATCCACGTCTTCGAACGCTCCGGCGAATAACCCTGCCCCCTTCTGTATCCATGATGTTACGACGTCTTTTTTTCGCGCTTTGCCTGCTGGTCCCGGCCTCGCTGGGCTGGGCCAAAGCCCCGCTCATTCAAGTCGCGGAACGCGCTCCGGACTCCGCCGCTCTCATTCCGCTCTCCAATAATTGGGAACTGGCGGGCGACGTGCCGGCCACCGCCACCTTGCTGTCCCTGCAGGGCCTCGCCAATCGGCACGGTCCGCAAATCTACCTGCAATACCCCGCCGACTGGCAGTGGGAAATCGCCGGTCCCCTCATCGACTACCTGCACACCCGACACGGCATCGACTGGCAGCGCTACGAGCTGGGCGACCTCGAAAAGCCGCTGACCGACTTCGCCCACGTCGCCCAAGGGGTAGTGGTGTGGGACCAGGAGGTGCGTTCCTCGCTCATCGTCGCCTTCACCATCGCCGGCGTGGAGGAGCTCTTGGTCGTCAACGAGGACCAGCTCGACCTCGCCGCCCGTCACGGCCTCGAGATCAAGGTCGACCTTCGCGGCAAATTCACCGGGCAGGACGACGCCGACATCTACCAGTGGGCCTTCGACCACTACTACGAGCGTTGCTCGCGCGACTTCTACGTCGTCCTCGGCGGTGAATACGGCAAGATCATGAAACCCGGCATCGCCGACTTCGGCGTGCAGCAAAAGGCCTTTTTCTCCGATCTGTCCGCCAACCCCAAGCACCCGCGCCAGCTCGCCCTGCTCAATCGCGTGCTCGCCGGCCAGAACCCCGCCTCGATCGTGCTCGGGTGGCACTCCTACGGCAAGGACACCGAAGGCCAGCACACCACCCTCACCGGCAACTACGGCCTCAAGATGGAGGGCCTGCACAACCTGCCCAACGTCTCCTTCACCTCGCAGATTCCGCTCACCCCCGACTTCACCTTCACCAACAACCACACCGTCGAACCCGACGCCGAACTGGTGCCGGAAAAGAAGGTCTACGTCGCCGCGCTCGCGACCGATTCGATGGGCATCGGCGCTTGGACCAAACCTGGCCGCGGCCGCATCCCCTACGGTTGGCAGGTGCTCATGAACTGGTCGTGGATGAACCCGCCCGCGCTCCAATATTTCTACGAAGACAAGACGCCCAACGACTACTTCGTGGCCGGCCTTTCCGGTCCCGGTTACATGTATCCGAAGTCGATCCCGGCGGACAAGTTCCCCGCCCTCATGGCCGACGCGCGCGAGCTCATGCAGACCCTCGACCTGCGCATCATGGAGATCATGGACTACTCCGAGGGCAACCGCCACGTCGGCAACACCGACCTCACCAAGGAAGTGGTGGACCGCTATTACGAACAATTCCCCGACGTGCTCGGATTCATCAACGGCTACGGCTCCGCCCGCACCTTTGATCTGCGCGACGACCGCCCTTTCCTCAGCTACGACTACTATCTCGGTGTATACCGGCCTACCGAGGAGGCCGCCGCAGACCTTGAGGAACTCATTCGGCTGAACCAGAACCGGCCCTACTTCCTGCTCATCCACGTGCGTGAACGCACCACCATCGAGCAGGTCGCCAACATCCTGGAAAGCCTCTCCGATCAGGTGGAGGTTGTGCCGCTCGACCGCTTCATGCGCCTCGCAGCGAAGGCCAAGACCTACCGCACGCGCTACCAGCAACCCGAGGATCCGATCGACCACAATCCCTGATTCCTCCGCGCCCCATGCCCACCACCCGCCGCTCGTTTCTGCGCAAGACCTCTCTGGCCGCCGCCGCGCCGTTGTTGGTGGGGTCGCGCCTCGCTGGTCATCCTCATCCCCCCGAGCCGGATTCGGCCACGCCGACGCCGGCGCCGCAGGCCGGCCTGCTCTTCGCGGCGAGTGAGTTGCCCCGCATTCGCGCCAATCTCGCCCTCCCGCGTTTCGCCGCCCTGCGCGAGCACCTGCAGGGCGTCGACCACGCTGCCGAACTGAAGTTTCTGCGCGATGAGTTGCGCCTGACCAACCGCGTCACCGACATGCGGCGCGCCCGCGTTCTGCTCGAGGAAAGCGCCTTCGCCTACGCCCTGTGGGAGAAACCCGCCGACCTTGAGCTCGCCCGCACCGCCCTCGCCCGTCTCAACGACTATCCCACCTGGGACTATTTCACCGAGGGCGGCGACCAGATCATCGGCATCCAACGCGCCTCAGAAGCCACCATTGCCGTGTGCTACGCGCTGGACTGGATCGGTGAGCACCTCACTGCGGACGAAATCGCTGCCGCCGAGGACAACGTCGCCAAGAAGGGTGCGCCCGCCTGCTACCGCACGCTTTACGGCATGAAGTATCCCGACCGCGTGCAGGGTTGGGGTTTCAGCGAGCTCGATGACTACCCCTACCGTTTCGACCTGAGCCGTTGGCCGCTCATTCTCAACGCCACCAACCTCAAAGTCATCCCCACCGCCGCCCTCGGCATCGCCGGAGTCTGGTTTCACGGCCGGCATCCGGAGGCCGGCAAGTGGCTCGAGCTGTCCCGCCAAAGCGCCAAGGCCTTCTCCGTCATGTATGGCCTGGATGGTTCCTACGACGAAGGCATCGGCTATTGGGGCTACACGACCCTCCACCTGGCCATGCAGGCCGAGGCCCTCTACCGCCGCCTCGGCATCGATGATCGTGACCTGATCAACTACCCCGGCACCATCCGCTACGCCCTGCACATGAGCATGCCGACCCGCGGCGAGGTGTTGACCAATCCCAACGAAAGCCAGGTCTACAACGCCACCCCCAAAGGCGCGCTCAATCCCGACCTCGACACCGTCAACTTCGGCGATTCCGGCACCGGCGGCGTCGACGTCTCCGTCGCCCCCTGGGTCGGCCGTGTCACCGGCGACCCGCTGTGCAACCATATCGCCAATACGATCGGCGGCATGAAGCATCTGCCCGCCGCCGTCTGGTATGATCCCGCCGCCCCCACCGCCGCGCCCGGCCCGGAGCTGCTCGACATCCGCATGTCCAACGACTGGGTCATTTCCCGCACCGGTTGGGACGCCGACGCCTCCGTGGTCGCCTTCCGCTCCGGCGGCCCGGCCAACCACGAGCACGCCGACCGCAACAGCATCATCTTCAAGGCCCACGGCGAACGCCTCTTCCACGATCCCTTCAAGGCCTCCTACGTCCCCGACCACCCGCAGTGGTTGCTGCGCCTCACCGAAGCCCACAGCGCCGTGCTGATCGACGGTCAGGGCCACCAATATCACGACGGCAGCGAAGGCACCAACTCCTCCTGGGCTGCCGCCAGGGTGGTCGACTACGCCACCGGCGACGATTGGATGCGCGTGGTGAGCGACGCCGCGCCGGCGTATCAACTGGTCAATGACAGCGTGCGCCGCGTCGAACGCTCCCTCCTCTTCCTCAAGCCGGGTATCCTCATCGTGCTGGACCGCGTGAGCGTCGATCCCGCCCAACCCGTGCCGGTGCAGGCGCGTTTTCAGATCTTCAACGAGGACGGCAAGGCGCAGGCCGCCGCCTCTTCCGCCGGTTTCACCATTGATCGTCCGCACGCCGCCCTCGCCGCCACGGTGCGCGCCCACGGCGCCACGCACCTGACCGTGCAACGCCACGACCTGCCGGAAACGTCGGGCATATTCCCTTTCGTGGAAATCGAGTCCGCCCGTGCCGCCGAACACGTGTTGCTCACCGTCGCCGGCGCGCGCTCCGCCCACGGCGGGGTCGAGGGCGTGCCGCTGATCAACGTTTCGATCGACGGTCGGGGCTGGTTGGTCACCACCACCCAGCAAGGCGTCTCCCGCTCAGTCACCGTCGATCCGACCGGTGACCTCCCCACCTTCACGTTAGCCTGACGAAGTCGGCTCTTTCTCTTTCCTCTTTATCTTTCTCTTTATCCCCGTTCGCCGGAACCCATCCGCCACACCACCCCGTGGACCGCCCCGCCTTCAACACTGTCAACGGTTTCGACTACGCGCTCATCGCGCTCTACTTCGGCATCATCATCTTCGTCGGGTTCTACGCAGCCCGTCGCAACAAGGATACCGACGATTATTTTGAGGGTGGCGGCCGCATCCCGTGGTTCCTGGCCGGCCTGTCCAATTGGGTTTCCGGTTTCTCCGCCTTCATGTTCGTGGCGGCCGCCGGATTCACCTACCAGTGGGGCATCGGCGCAGCGCTGATCTTCACCTCGGCAACCTGGGCCTACCTCGTGGGTTTTCTCTACTTTGCCCGCATGTGGCGGCGTTGCCGCCTGTCCTCGCCCCTGCAGTTCCTCACCCGGCGTTTCTCCCCGTCGACGACCTACTTCTACTCCCTTACCGCCGTGATTCCGGCCATCGTGGGCATCGGTCAGGGGCTCTACATTCTCTGTATCTTCGTTTCGACCGCCCTCGGGCTCAACGACACCCAGCTCACCCTCGGGCCGATCACCCTTTCCGGCTTTCAGGCTCTCACCATCGTGACCGGCTTTGTCATGGTGCTCTACACGGCGGTCGGCGGACTTTGGGCGGCCGTGCTCTCCGATGCGGTGCAAGGCATCATCATCGGCGTGATGACCCTTATCATTCTGCCGGTTTCCTACCTCCATCTCGGCGAGGGCGCCGGTTTGATCGCAGGGGTGAAACGCCTGCTGGCCGAGGTGCCCGAGGGCTACTTCAGCCTCCAGGGACCGGCCGCCAATGTGTGGTTCCTCATCGGCTACGGCATCAACATGATGCTCGGCTACAATGTCGCCTGGCACCTGGTGCAGCGCTACAACAGCGTGCCCGATGAACGCGGCGCCCGCAAAATGGCCCTGCTCTGCGCGAGCCTCAGTCTGGTGGGCCCGCTCATGTGGATTCTGCCGGTGATGGCGGCCCGCGTGCTCTTTCCTGACATGGCGGCGATCTGGCCGCAGTTCGCCAACCCCAACGAGGCCTCCTTCGTGAGCCTGGCGTTGTTGCTGCTGCCCCACGGCATGATCGGCTTCGTGGTTTCCGCTATCCTCTCCGCCACCCTTGGCCAGGCCAACGATGCCTTCAACTGGCTGGCCGCCACCATCACCCGCGACATCGTCGTGCCGCTGCGTCGCCGTCTCACCGGCCAAACGCTGAGCGAGCGCGGTCAATTGCGCGTCGCATGGACGACCATGACCATCGTCGGCGTGCTAGGCGTCGCGGTGGCGTTTGTCATTCCGCGTTTCGGCGGCGCCTTTCAGTTCGCGCTGATCTACTTTTCGCTGACCGCCTCCTTCCAGATGCCGGTGGCGCTGGGTATGATCTTTCGCCGCACCCCGTGGTGGTCGGGCATCGCCGCCTCTTCCGCGGCCCTCGTCGCCGCGATCGCCCTTATGGTCGCCGGGGTCTGGCCGGAGCACGATTTCGCCCGCAACATGATCGTCGAAGCGGTCGTGGCCTCGCTCGTTTTCGGCCTCTCCTCATTTTGGTTCAAAGCCGATGATCCCCGCCATGCCGGACTGCAGGCGCTCGAACGCGACCTCGCCACGCCGGTCGACCCGTCACCAGAGTCCGAATACGGCGGTGCCGCCATGCAGGTGTATGGTCTGATCGGTGTCGTCTGCCTCATCCTCGGCAGCGTGCTGGTGCTTTGCACCTTCCTGCCCTCCACCCCGGTCGCCCCGGGCCGCATCAACCTCATTGCTGGCGGATTGCTCCTGCTGCTGGGCTTCGGCCTGCGCCGCCTAGCCGCCCGCGCGGTCGCTTGAACCCCTTGTCCACCATGACCGCCTCTCGTGCATGGACCGCCCCTGCCGCCGGCCTCGGGTCGGCATCCATCGGCGCCGAAGAAGAAGCGGCGGTGCTCGAGGTGCTGCGCCGCGGCGAGTTGTTTCGCTATTACGGCGACCACCCTGATCGCAGCCCGCCCATGGTGGCCGCCCTGGAGGAGGAGTTTTGCCGCTGGACCGGCATGCCCTTCGCCCTCGCCACCTCCAGTGGCACCGCCGCGCTCGAAACGGCCTTCGCCGCGATTGCGGTGGGCCCCGGCGACGAGGTGATCGTGCCGGCATGGAGCTGGCTGTCCTGCGTCACCGCCATCGTGCGCAGTGGCGCTCGGCCGGTGCTTGCCGAGGTGGACGCCAGCCTTTGCCTTGATCCCCGCGAGATCGAACGGCTGCGCACCCCGCAAACCCGGGCGGTGCTGGTGGTTCATTACCAGGGAGCCGCCGCCGACATGGATGCCATCGAGCGCTACGCGCATCGTCGCGGCCTCTTCGTGATCGAAGACTGCGCCGAAGCTCCCGGCGCAACCTACCATGGTCGTCCCGTCGGCAGTTCGGGCGACGTCGCCATTTTCAGTTTCCAACACAACAAGCCCATGACCGCGGGTGAAGGCGGCCTGCTCGTGACCAACGATCCGCGCACCTACGAACGAGCCGTGCGCGCCCACGACCTTGGCCAATTTCGGCCGCATCATCATCAGTTCACCGCCCCCATCGAACCGGCCTTCTCCGGCGCCCAGTTTCGCATGTCGGAACTCACCGCCGCCGTTGCCCTCGCGCAGGCCCGCAAGGTGCCCGCGATCGTCAAACATTGCCGGCAACTCAAACAACACATCCTCGACTTGGTGGGCGAACCCGCCGGGTGGACCTGGCGCCCCTTGGCCGATCCCGCCGGCGATTTCGGCTTTGAGCTCTACGGTTACCTGCCGTCCGCCGAACGCGCGGCCGAGGTGCGCGACCGTCTGACCGCCGCCGGCGTGCCCTGTCAGCAACGCACGGGCACCTATCCGCAATACCACCGTCCCCATTTGCTGACCGGACGCACGCATCACCCGGCCATGTCGCCTTTCCGCGATCTGCGCCCGTGGCCCGCACCAGGCTATCGGCCGGAAGATTTTCCCCGCACCGAGGACCTGACCCGCCGCTTCGTTGCGATCCCGCTGGGCTGGCGTTACACCTTGGCGGACGCCGATGAGATTGCCCGGGCACTACTCGCCGCTCTCAGCTAGCGAGTTGCGCACGACCTTACGTTGAAAGGTCGAAAATTTCCGTAGTCACGAGCGCCTTCAGCGGTTCACCGGTGCAATAGGCCCGTAGGTTTCGCAGCGCGAAGGCCCCGGCATCACGGCGGCGATCCGGCGTCGGACCCGCGATGTGCGGAGTCAGCATCACATTGCGCAAACCGCGCAGCGGTGACTCGGGCGGCAAAGGTTCATCCCGATACACGTCGAGGCCCACGTGGATGCGTCCTTTGCCCGCGACGGTCGCCAAAGCGGCTTCGTCGACGGTGTGCCCACGACCCACATTGACAAAAACTCCGCCATCGCGGAGGCGCCGCAGCTGGGCTTCCCCCACCGAGTCGCGGGACTGGTCGTTGAGTGGAGACACATTCACCACGATTTCGCAGTCCTCAAACAGGGCGTCGAGCGACTCGCTCCGAGACACGCCATGTTCGGCCAACAAGGCGGCCGGCATCCACGGCGCAAAGGCCGTCACCCGGCAACCAAAGGGCTGCAGCAGCCGCACAAAATCGCGCGCGATGCAGCCAAAGCCATATACACCGACCGTCCGTCCGAAGAGCGACCCCGGTCGCTGCGTTTCCGCCCCCCAGCCCTTTTCGTGATGCAACACTTCACCCCAGTGCGCCGCCTGACGCAGGGCGGCGAGCACCAGAAACAAGGCGTGCTCCGCCACCGTCCGGCTGACGGAGTCGCCCCAATTGGTCACCGGCAGTCCCGCCTCGAGATGCGCCCGCGCCACCACATTTTTGACCGAGCCGCCCATGTAGCAGACGTAGCGCAGATACTCCGGTGTCGGCAACGGCACCAAGGGCGTCCCCCAACCGGCCAGCAAGACCTCCGGACGCAGCGCCTCCAACCGCTGCGCAAGTTCGGCGGCGGTCGGCTCCGCCGCGGTCCAAATCTCCACCTCGCCCGCCAGGGCTTGGAGTTCCGTCTCCAGTTCAGGAGGCAGAAAGTCGGCGCGTTCCGCTGGGCGCAGATGAACCAAAATGGTGGGTTGCTTGCTCATGTCCGAAACGGCTCGTTCAACGCGCATAATACCGCAGCAGTTTGGCGAAGGCCGCCGCCACTTGGTCGAGGTAATCCTCCGTCATTTCCTCATGCAGGGTGAGCGTGAGGTTGCCTGCCAGCAGGGCTCGCGCCTGCGGAAAGGCCACTTTGCGGTAGTCCATCGTGGTCAAACCGGCCTCGCGCAGCGGCCAACGACCGGCGAAGAAATCGTGCCGTTGAAACACGTCGTATTCAGGGACCGGTGACGGCAGGTAGGCGCCCTGGCCCAGCACGCCTTCCGCCCGTAGGGCGGCCGCGAACTCATCGCGACTCACCCGCACCGCCGCCGGATCCAACTGCGGCAGCAAGAACCAAAAGCTCGAAGTCGCGGGGACCAGCACTCCGGGCATGACGATCCCGCGCAAGGCCGCCAGCGCCGCCTCCAGTCGACGGCCCAGTTCCTGCCGTCGCTGCACGATCGCGTCGTGCCGTTCGAGTTGCCCGGCCGCCACCGCCGCCTGCGGCTCGCTGATGCGATAGTTCGGCGACAGGGTCGGTGGATTTCGTCCACCGGCCACACGGTCGTAGTGCTTGTCGCCCCACTTGCTCAAGCCCGTGCCGAGATCCCCCCGGTTGGTGCCCACCACGCCGCCATCGCCACAACTCAGGTGTTTGAACTCGTTGAAGGAATAGCAGGCGAGATCGCCGTGGAGCCCCACCATCTGCCCCCGCCACGTCGCCCCCCAGGCTTGCGCGCAATCTTCAATCACGGCCAAACCGTGTTCCGCCGCCAAGGCCTTCACCGCATCCATGTCGCAGGGGTTGCCCGCCAGGTGCACCGGCATGATCGCCTTGGTGCGCGGCGTGATGCGCGTCGCGGCGTCCACCGGATCAAGATTGCCCGTCAACGGATCCACATCCGCGAACACCGGGACCAGTTGCTGGTAAAGCATGCCGATGACCGACCCCATGTCGGTGATGGCCGGCACGATGATCTCGCTACCGGGTTCCAACTGGAGCGCCGCCACCGCGATGTGCAGGGCCGCCGAACCCGACGAACACGGCATGCAATGCGCCAAGGGATACCGTTCCCGAAAGAGCGCCAACATCGCCTCGGTCTGGGGTCCCTGCCAATAGAACAACGACTCCTGCTCGACCATCGCGGTCAGCCGCGTCAACTCCGGCGCCCCCCAGCGGTGGCGCCGCGCGGGCGGCGTGGTGATTGCACGTTGCCCCCCGGCAATTGCAGGGAGATCGGAGGAAGCACTCATACCGTAAAAAAGCGTTGGGCATTGTCCGTCGCCACGGCCCGCCGCACGCGCGCGGACTGCGAGGACGCGGCCACCTTGTCGACTTGCGCGCCCGTGACGTGCAAAGGCGTCAGAGAGCCGAACACGATCCGCTTCGCCTGCACCGTCTTCGTCAGCACTGCCAGCGTATCCTCCCACTCGGCGTAACTCAGATCGGTCAAAAAGCGGTCGCTTTCCTTCGCCACAGCTTCCACGTCCCAGCGCGTCAGGCCCTGGATCAACGGTGTGCACTCCGGCACCGCCGCCAGCCAAGCGATCACGTCCGCCGTTTTGACCGGTTTGACCCGCAGCGCGGGATGTTCGTGGCGCTCATCCCACAACCGGGCCGTCAACACGACGCGCTTGCCCGCGGCCGTGATCGCGGCGGCGGCTTCACGCGCGACCCGACCACGCAGACTCCAACCGCCGTAACCCGGCGCCAGCCGCACCGCCACCAGTTCCGGCCACGCCAGCAGTTCCTCGAGGTCCCGTTCCCAACCCGGACCAAAGAGGTTGAGCACCGGCAGCGGCGTCATCTCGGGACGGCGCGCCAGACTGGTCCGCAGCGCCCGGTTGGCCGGCATGGGATCCACCGGCCACAATGCGCTGAACGCCGACACGAGTCCCCCCGCGATGTCGTGTTGCCGCCAATGGCGCCGCAGCGCCGCCGCGTCCCGCACCGGCAGATTCAGGAAGGGCCACTCGCCCAACCAGGCATTGGTATCAAAAAAGGTCATACAGATGGGGGCAGGAGCTGAACGGCGTTGTCGTGCAGGATGCGGCGCTTGGCCGCGGCCGGGATGGCGGAGCCGGTGATGCGCCCGATGGCGGTGGGCAGGTCCCGAATCGGGATATCCGACCCGTAAAGCACCCGATGCGCGCCCAGTTCCCCAACCGCCACCTCGACCAGGCCGGCCTCCGGTGCCGCCCCGGAGGTGTCGATGAAGAGGTTGTCCAATCCGCGCGCGGCGCGAATCCCGCGCACCCCGCAACCGGTGAGATGCGCCATCACGATCTTCACGTCCGGCCAGCGCCGGGCGAGTTCGCAGGTGTCCTCCGGATCGGAATGAAAGGCGCGCTCGCGGATGTTGGTCTGACTCCACGAATGCTGCAGCACCGGCACCCCGTAACGACGCGCGGCTTCCATCACCGGCTTCATCGCCGCGTCGCGGGCATTGCAGGAAATCTCCAGCTTGAAGCCATGGAAGCCTCCGATCTGCTCAAAGCAGCGCTCCACCTCGCGCCAGACTTCGCGTTCGCCCAGCACGGGATTGAGTCCACAGAACCCGACGTAAAACCCGCGACCGCGCTGCACCACCGTCGCCACGTCATCGTTCAGGGTGCGGGTTTGCTCTTCGTCGGGCAGTCGCCCGTAGCGCAGCACATCGCCCAGCACCACCATCCGCGTGATGCCAAAGCGCCGGGCGCGCTTGATCTGAGCCCGGGTTTCTGCCGGAGCGAGCCCGGCCTCAAAGAAGACGGGATGCGTGTGGAAATCGATGATCTTCAAGGAGAGACGGAACCGAATTTAGGCTGATGAAATTTCATTCTTAACTGACTGATTCTTAAACACTTGCCGCCGCCATCGCGGCCTGTCGTTTTTGGAGCAATGACGCGTGCTTTCCCAGTGGAAAATGAGGAAATCGACCGGTGGCTGGCCCTGCCGCCTGCTGAGGTCATCGAAGCGGTGAAATTTCAAACCGGCGACTACCTGATTTTGGGCGTGGGCGGCAAGATGGGCACCACCCTCGCCCTCATGCTGCGCCAGGCCCTGACCCTCGCCGGTCGGTCTGCCCGCGTCATTGGCGTATCCCGTTTCAGCCGGTCTGAGGTGCGCTCCAACCTGGAGGCCGCCGGCATCGAAACCATCGCTTGTGATCTGGCCGACCCCACCGACGTCGCCCGCCTGCCCGAGGTCGCCAACCTCTTCTATCTCGCCGGGCAAAAATTCGGCACGACCGACGCGCCGGAAGCCACCTGGATTCAGAACACCATCGTCCCCGCGATCGTCGCCCCTCACTTCCGTGACTCCCGACTGGTCGTATTTTCGACCGGCTGCGTCTACCCGTTCGCACCAGTGGACGGCGCCGGTTGCGATGAGACGACGCCGCTGTCATGCCAGGGCGAATACGCCAGTTCCTGCGTCGGTCGCGAACGCGTCTTCACCCATTTTTCCCGCACTCACGGCACCCCGGTTCTGCTTTACCGACTGAACTATGCCTGCGAACTGCGCTACGGCGTCCTGGTCGACATCGCGCAACGCGTGCTGGCCAACGAGCCGATCGACCTCTCCACCGGCTGGGTGAACTTGATCTGGCAAACCGATGCGGTGGCCGTCGCCATTCGTTCCCTCGATCTCGCCGCCTCGCCGCCGTGCCCGCTCAATGTCACGGGACCCGACAAACACGCCGTGCGGGACATCGCCGCAGCATTCGGGCAGCGCTTCGGCCGTGAACCGCAGTTCCACGGCGAACCGGCGTCGACGGCCTGGCTGTCCGACGCCCGCACTGCGATCCAACGGTTCGGCGCCCCGCACCACTCCCTCGAGCAAATGATCTCCACCGTGGCGGATTATTTGGAGCAAGGCGGCGCGCTGCTCGGCAAACCCACCCACTTCGAGACTCGCGATGGCAAATTCTGACGATCTTTCCGCCCTACGCGCGCACTTGCTGAGCGGCCAGGTGATCCCGGCGCATCCGTTGGCACTTGATGCCGACCGCCGACTCTCGGAACGCCATCAGCGCGCCCTCAGTCGCTACTACGTTGCCGCCGGCTGCGGGGGCATCGCCGTCGCAGTGCATTCCACCCAGTTTGAAATCAGGGAGCCGCAGCACGGACTCTTTCAGCCCGTGCTCGAGCTCGCCGCCGAAACCATCAGCGCGTCCCTCGCCGCTGCCCCGCGACCGTTTATTAAAATCGCCGGCGTTTGTGGACTCACGGAACAAGCCGTCGCCGAAACCTCCCTCGCCCGCGAGCTCGGTTACGATGCCGCCCTGCTCAGTCTTGCCGCCTGGGGCGACGCACCGGAGGACAAAATCCTCGCCCACTGCCGCACGGTTGCCTCGCAACTGCCCTTGATCGGGTTCTACTTGCAGCCGGCCGTCGGTGGCCGGGTCTTCAGCCGCCAATTCTGGAACCGCTTCGCCGAGATCGAGGCTGTGCTCGCGATCAAGATCGCTCCCTTCAATCGCTACCAAACCCTCGATGTGGTGCGGGCCGTGATCGAAACCGGCCGCAACGACATCGCGCTCTACACCGGCAACGATGACACCATCGTCACCGACCTGCTCAGTCCCTTCACCTTCGCGCACCACGGCCAGCCCGTGACCCGCCACATCGCCGGTGGCCTGCTCGGGCACTGGGGCGTTTGGAGTCACGCCGCGGTGCAGCTACTTGACCGCATCAAGGCTGCCCGCGAGGGGAACACGCTTGATAAAGCGTGGCTGAACCAAGCCGTCGCGGTCACCGACATGAACGCCGCCGTCTTCGACGCCGCCAACGGTTTTGCGGGTTGCATTCCGGGTATCCTGGAGGTGCTCCGCCGCCAAGGTCTCGTGCCCTCGACCGCCTGCCTCAATCCCGCTGAAACGCTCTCCCCGGGCCAAGCCGAAGAACTCACGCGGGTCGCCGCCGCCTACCCCGATCTCACCGACGACGCGTTCGTCGCCACCCACTTGGACCAATGGTTGCGCTGATCCACCGTCTGGCACTTGCCGGTTGCCTCCTTCACTCCCTCGCCAGCTCGGCCCTCGCCGCGGACGCCACCACTACGGTCGGTCTGCCCGCGATTGACGCTTCCCGCGTGCAGGCGGTCGACCTCAACCGCGACCAACACGCCGATCTCGTCATTCGCCTGAATCTCCGCGAGCCCAGCGCGCCGCAGGTTTTCCTATGGCACCCGGATGCTTCGGCGCCGCTCGGCGGTCAATTTGTCGCGCTTCCGTCCGACACCTTGCCGATGCTGTCGCCGCGCGACGTCATCACCTTTGCCGACCTCGACAACGACGGTCACGCCGACGCAGTCATCGCGCGCTACCTCGACTACCTGCAGGACGACTTCATCGCGCCCACCAACGCGCCGACTCGCACCGCCTGGTTGCCGGGCCGGGGTGACGGCACCTTCGACGCACCTCGTTTGATCGACGCCGCGCCTGCCGCCACCACCGCGGCCATCGCCGTGGGGGACGCGAATGCCGACGGTCTGCCCGACCTCTGGTTGGGCAATTGGTATCAACGTTACTTTTCCGGCTACGAAGCCTTCAGCAACGACCTGCTGCTGCAGGTCCCGAGCGAGGGTGATACCAGCCACGCCGACTTCACCCGCTGGTCGATTCCCGGCGAGTCTTCACCGCTCGAACCGGCCACCGATCCCGGTGGCCGCCCCACCTACGGCGCGATGCTCGCCCGGCTCGATGGATCTCCGCTGCCCTACCTGCTGGAGCTCAACTACGGCCGCCGTTGGAACCGCCTTTGGCAACTTTCACCGTGGGCACCCATGGTGGAACCGAAGACCACCGATGAACGCCCGCCCCCTCGTCCGGCCGGCCCCCAGATCTATCGCCGCGACGAGATTACCCGCGTGCTGCGCGGCATCGACATCGCCCCCGCCGCCGGCTTCGACGGCGACCACATTCGTCACGGCCGCCACCCCAAATGGTTGCAGGAACGCGCCGCCGATGACCCGCGCTTCAAACGCGACGACGAGCCGCCTTTCCGGGCGAACGGCAACACCTTCGACGCCGCAGTCGGCGACATCGACAACGACGGCGACTTCGACGTCTTCGTTTCCACCATCATCCACAACTGGGCCGGCGACTCGTCCGATCGCTCGCGCTTCCTCGTCAGCCGCCTGCACGAAACCGGTCAACTCACCTTCGACTCGCCCCCCGAGTTGTCGGTCGACCGGGTCCCCGCCGTCGAGACCGTGGAGAACCGCAACTTCAATCAAGGCGACATCTTCTGCGAGCTCGCCGATTTGAACAACGACGGCCGTTTGGACCTCATCCTTTGTTCTTCCGACTACAGCGATCCGCCCCCACACGACGAGCGTCTGCGCGTTTATCTGCAGCAGGCCGACGGCACCTTCGCTGATCGCTCCGCCGAAATGGGCATCGACCACATCGGCGCCGGTCAACCCGCGCTGCTCGACCTCGATCGGGACGGCGCGCTCGATCTGGTGGTGGGCCAAACCTTCAACCGCCTCAACGCCGAGCGGCGCCGCGCCGCCGCCGTCACCAACGGTTCGCTCGCTCCGGAAGCCCCGGAGGACGCCCGCGGGCAACCGGTCCTGCGCGTCTACCACAACACGTGGCATGGAGACCGCAGCGGGCTCGTGCTGCGCCTCACCGGCGACCCCGCCCGTGCTGTGGCCCGCGAGGCCTTCGGCGCCATCGTCACCGCGTTGGTGGACCTCGACGGCGATCCCGCGACGCCGCCGGTGACGCTCAAACGCCAATGGGTCGGCCCCGGCGGCCACGCCGGCAAGCGCAGCGACGCACTCATCCATTTCGGCCTCGGCGCCGCCACGCAGGTGGAGTCCCTCACCATCACCTGGCCCGATGCCGCGCGCACGACCACCACCCTCGGCGCCCTCCCCGCCGGCACGTGGACTTTCGATCTGTCTCACGACCTTACCCCGCAACGTCTCGCCCCATGAACCGTCTTCTCCTAAGCCTGTGGCTCGTCTCCCTTTGCTCCAGTCCCCTGCTGGCCCAAGACACCCTGCCCCGCCATTTTTCCGCCGGCCTCGTGCAACGCGCAGTCGAGCTCGACGCCCCGCGCTGGAAATTCATCGAACCGCGTCGCTACCGCGAGATGCCGCAGACCTTCGGCCTGCAGATCACCGCCCTGGCCGCGCATGCGGCCCCCGATTACGTGGTGAATGGCGCCCCCCTCGCCGACCACCTGGCGGCCAAGCTTCGCTATATTCTCGTCACCCCCGAACCCTACGAGGACGGCAGCACGCGCGAGCCGGAGGCCCTCGGCGGCATCGGCGGCTGGACCCACCACGTGCCGGCCAATGCCCTGCTGCTCGCCAAACGCACCCCGGCGGTCTGGAACCAACTCAGCGCTGACGAACGCGCTCGCGCCGACTTGCTCATGCAGGCCCTCGCCCTCGCGGGTCACTGGTGTCTCGACGACGACAACAACTACTACGTCCTCATGGACGGAGAGACGCTGTTCCACCGCAGTTGGAATCCCAACCACGTCGAGGGCTACGTCGGCGTCATGGTCGCGGCGTCGCTCTACTTCGGTCACGAAGAACTGAATACATTCTTCCGCACCTTCGACTTCGACACCTTCGCCGCCCGCCTTGAAGCGGCCAACTTCCGCAACATCCTGCGCTGCTGGACCTGGACCCCGGCCGTGCGCGACCGGATGATGTTTGGCGGCGACCTCGCCGTGCCCGACCATCAGGTGCTGGTGCCCGGCCTCGTCACCACCGGCCGCGGCGTGCGCAACACCTTCAGCTACGACGGCATGGGACTCGACGAACCTTGGGCCCTCTACCGCAGCCAGGGCATGCGTGTCTTCAACAAAGCCGTGCGCAACAATGTCATCGTGCACGGCGACCTGACCGGCCAGATCCTCGGGCAGGCCACCGGCGCGGACACCTCGCCGTGGAACGGCCAGACCGGCTTCATCTTTGAATTCGAAACCATGGATTGGTCGGGCCTGCGCACCAACATCGCCTACGCGTTTGAAGCCGCCATGATTGATCTGATGAGCGCCACCACGCTCAAAGAGCTCGGCGAATGGCAGACCGAAGCCGGTGGTCGCACGCTCGAGCGCCGCATGGCCGTCGGCATGGGCGACCTGCTCTTCCGCTTCCGCGAGGGCTACAGCGGCTGGGCCAACGGCAAGCCGGGCACCTACGACTGGGAAGACTACTTCAAGCCCCAGGGCGCGGACCTCGTGGTCGACTTGTGGCGCAGCTATTTCGAAACGCCGCCACCGCCCACGCCCGAGCAGCCTCTCGATGTCGCGGTCGCCGCCGACGTGATCGAACACGACACCGTCTTCGCCGATCCTACCGTTTATGCGGCTTGGCCCGACCTCGTGCGCCTGCCCGACGGCACGCTCGTGCTGACCTTCTGCGCGACCGAGGAACATCTCGGCCCCGACGGACGCGTGCTGCTCATGCGCTCGACCGACAACGGCCTCACCTGGAGCGAGCCCATCGTCGCCGTCGACACGCCGCTGGACGATCGCGAAAATGGCCTCACGGTCGGCCCCGACGGCACGCTCGCGCTCCACGTGCGCAGCGTCGCTTGGTCCGCCGCGACCTACGCCACCTACCCACTCGACGCCTATCCCGCCGCGACCATGCGGCGCTGGTCTCAGCATGTCGAAACGGACGCCTACCGGGCTGCCGCCGATCAGGCCGGCACCTGGGTCTACACCTCGACCGACGGTGGCCTCACGTGGAACGCGCCGGTGCCAGGTCCCGACGCCATTCACGGCGGCATCGTGCTCGACAACGGCACCTGGATGTCCGGCGCCTACCGCGATGAATCGGGCGGGGTCGCCGTCTACACCGCGCCCGCCGCGGCCGGTCCGTGGTCTCGCATCACCAAACTGGATACACCGACCGCGCTCGAACGTCGCTTCGGCGAGCCGCACCTGGCACAATTGCCGTCCGGTCGGGTGGTCATGACAATTCGCTCCACCGCCAGTCCCTACGACGACCAGAACACCAACAATCATTTCTACACCGCCGTCTCCGACGATCGCGGTGCGACTTGGTCGCCCGCGCAGAGTTCGCAGCGCTGGGGTTACCCGCCGCACGTCACCACCCTGGCCGACGGCCGCCTGCTGGCCAGCACCGGCTACCGGCGGCCGCCCTTCGGAATCCGGGCCAGTCTGAGTTCCGACGGAGTCACTTGGACCGACACCCCGGAACAGGTGCTGCGTTCCGACGCACCGAGTCACGATCTTGGTTACCCGGCCTCCGTTGAGATCGCGCCCGGCGAGATCCTGACCGTGTATTACCAAAAGCCCGACGCCCACACGCGTCCGACCATTCAGAGCACCCGCTGGCGCCTGCCGGAACAATAATCCGTTAGAGCTGACGCAGCTGCCTGCGCTGCGACGTTTTTCCTTCCCATGTCCCTTTCCCGTCCACCCCTCATTGGCATCCTGGCCGTGCTGGCGCTGTTGAGCCTCGTCGGCTGCGAAACCGTTTCCCAACGTCCTGAACTGACCGAACCCTTTGCGGTGTCCCGCGGCATGGCGGCCGAGGAAATCGTGGCGCACCTTGGCGAGCCGGACCTCAAGCATCCCTTGCACGAATATTCCGTGCACGCCGAAGTGTGGGTCTACAATCGCACGCTCAAGTCCAACTCCCGGATGGTGATCACCGGCACGCAGGCAACGCGTCTCTGGGATCCCATCAACAAAGTCACCATCACGGTCGATATGCCGGTCTATCAGCCTGAAACCTCGGCCGTGGTCGAAGTCTCCGAAATCCTGATGGTGGCCGACCGGGTTTATTCCTGGAAGCGCAAGACCATCAACAATCGCGCGGTTGAGGGGCTGGCGCGCTGAGGCCAGTCATCACTCCAAAACGACAGTCCAAATTGTAGCCGCGTTAGCCGATCTCGGCCCAGCATTCGCCGGCGCCGTCGAGCCCCAGTTTCCACGCACCGCCGAAGGCGTTTCCTACCGCGGCACGCGTGTCGATCGCTCCACCGTCGACCCGCACTTGCGCGGCCGCACCCACCGACGGCCGTGCGTAGAGTCCCGGGTAATGTTCGACCACCGCGGCTTGCACGCTTTCCGGCCAGCCGGCCAGTCCGGCGAAGTAATGATGGCCATTGCGCTCGACACTGGCGTTACCCAACACCGCCTGCGCCGCGAGGTCCTGCGGCAGCGCCACCGGTCCCACGTTGGACAGATCCTCCCCACTCATAAGAAAGGCCGCTCCGCGCTTCGCCAACAGGCAGCGATTGGCGACGCCGTGGATGACCCCTTTGCAATTCTTATGGCTCACCCCCAGGTAGCCTATCGCCAGCGCCCGCCGCACATCCTCCGGCGTGCCGCCCGACTCATCAATCAGGAGCGCCGGCCGCTCCCACCACCCCGGCAAGCTTTGCGCCACGGCCTCGCTCAACGCCACGTCACGGTGCAGCGGTTGCTCAAAGAACCGCACGCGCGCCCACAACCCGCGCAACCGCGGGCGCGCCCGCGCGGCCGACCAGAACGCCCGCAAGTCCTCCACCGTCGTAAAAGACTCATTGCCATCGAGCGTCGCGGCATAGTCGCCGCCACACTCGGCTTCGATCACCGTCACGACGCGCTCAAGTCGCGCCAACGCCGCCGCAGTTTCACCCGCCACCTTGATCTTAAACTCACGCAGCCCGTAAGCCCGTATCACCGCGCGCAAATCGACCGGCAGACCATCCTGGGGGCCGTTTGCGGTCGCAGGGTCGTCAGCTTCGAGCGGATCCGCCAAACCCACCGTATGGCGGCAGACGATTTTGGCCAAGGGCATCGACGGTAGTCCAGCCGCCGGCTCCGCTCCCGCCAGCTCAGGATGCAGATCAGCCAGGCGGATACCCAGCCCATTGCCTTTCAGCGCCTCGGCCAAGGTGCAGGCATGCCGCCGGCAAAAGGCATCGATCAGCGCCCGCTCGACCAAAGACACGCCGAAGTGCGCCAACAGCGGCGGCCACCCGCGGCGCTTCGCTTCCGCCGCCTGGGCTTCGTCGACCCGTCGCACCAAGGCGTGCACCGAGGCCGCCTTAGCCCCTTGCGCCGCCCCACTGGCTTGCTGCAGCACCGCATACATTTCCGCCAACTCCTCGCCGATCGGCCGGTGCGGGTTTTTCGTGAACCACTTCGGAGGCAGGTGGTCGGCCGCCCGCCCCCACACCCGCGCCCCGTCCACCGTCGCCTCCAGTTCAAGCCACGTGTGCGGCACCGCCTCCATCACCGCGATGCCGTAGTGAAACGGCAAGCGGGTGCGCAGTTCGCGCCGATACCAGCGCTGGGCGTGAAGCTCGATCATGGCGCGCCTCCCGTTTGCCCCCAGCGCCAGAGGATCGGTTCCAACACACTGAACTGGTCGGTCAAAAGGCCTTCGTAACCGCAGCGTTCATCCTGCCACGTGCGCCAATCCACCCCGGATTGATTCCCGCCAAACACCCGCGCCTCCGCGAAACCTTCGCACAACTGCAAGAGCAGTTCATCGGCCTCCCGGCGCAACCCCGCCGCATACAGGCCCATCACGAAGCGCCGGGCCTGCGAATGAGTGCGTCCGCCGTTTTGGTAATACCCCTGTGGATACCCTTGCAGGATGTCGGCGAGGTCCTCGTCCGGGATCGGCCACAACGCGAGCGGAAGCCCGTAGGTCGCCGACGGCAAACCGACGCGCTGTGCTTCGCACCATAACCGCTGCATCGCGCCGCACGCATCTTCCGCGTCCAGCAAACCTTCCTGCACCGCCGCCCCATTGACCGCCAGAAAGGCGTAGTCGTGCAGGCGGTTTTCACGACAACGCCAGCCGGCCAGCCAACCGTTCCGTTCGTGCCAGAAAGCCGGTCGATAACTGCGGCGCAACTGCTCCGCCCACGCCTCCAGTTCCTGCGCCAGTCCGGTTTCCCGCCAGCGCCTTAGTCCCATCACGAGGCTGCGCAGGGCGCCATACAGCACCGCGTTGCTCCAGGCGCATTTCCACCCGAAGGACACCACGTCCGCCCAGCACGTGCTCCACTGGCCCGTGCCACTCACCCCCGTGCGATGCGGACTCTCGATCAGCCCGTCACCGTCGAGATCACGCGCCCGCGCCGCCGCGATCTTCCGCAGGACAGGCCCACGGTTTCGGCGGAACCAGGCGGCGTCCGCGCCCCTTTGCAGAAAGTCGCCGACCGCACGCAGCCCTGCCGCGCCGGTCATGAGGTATTCGTCCTCGGCGTCGTGGCAGGTGCCGTCGATCGCCAGCACCCCACCCGCGTAAACCGGACCGCCGGCCAACCACTTCTCCAACGATACGCGCAACAGATCGATGCCATCGCATCCGCCACCCGCCGCCGCCCGCAGCGGCAAGCGCGGCAAGACTGCCGTCCAGGTTTCGAAACTGATCGCACAGGGCATCGACGCGCCACTGTTGCTGAGGGTCGCCACGTCGGCCCGAAAGGTTGGCGCCACAAAAAACGTGCGCGCCAGTGCCCGTTTGGCGACCGCCGGCGCTTGGCGTCGCAGAAGACCGGACGGTGGCGACAGCGGTTGCACCCACACCGTGGCTTCATGCCGGCCGGCCTGCAGCACATGCAATCCGCGGGCATCGGCCTTCTCGCCGAGTTTGAGCTCCAGCAGGTTCAGGTCGTCCGCCCGGCGACATTCCGACCGCGCGGTCAGTGCCTCGTCGGATGAACGGATCGACCACGTGCCCCAACCGGGCGCATTCACCCACAGCGGCGCCCGTAGAGCCCCGGTCTGACCGTCCTCCACCAGCTCGCCCACCGCGTGCGTGGGTGACACCGAGTTGCGCCAGCCCAGCGCCCAAGCCGCGCTGTGCCACGCGGTCTCCACCCGCGAGGCCTCCCGACTCGCCCGCAGCTCCAAACCCTCGCGGGTCACCTTCCAGCCCAAGCGGTAATGCTGCGCGCCACTGCGCACGTCATACACCACCTCGGAACCACGCACCGTCACCTCGCCCTGCAGATCACACCGCACCGTCGGCGCCACCCGCGGCGCCTCGCCCACCACATGCAACTGCAGGCCTTGGACACACTGCACCGGCGAGTCGAACAACAGGTTCTGCGCGACGCCTTCGGGCCGCTCGATACCCAGCCCCAAGTGCGACCACGCCGGGCGATCGAGCCGAAACCCAACCGCATACGTCGCCGTGCGATAGTGCACCATGCCATCGCGAAGCTCCGCGCTCACGCCGCGGGGCAAACGGTCGAGCCGGATCTCCGCTTGCCGCAAGCGCTGTTCCAAGCGCGGGCCCAACGCAGTCTGCCGCTCGCCCTCCAACTCGAATGCGCCCATGACCAGATTCCACGGGGTCCAACCGCCGTCGATGCCGCAACGACGCACTTCGAGGATGACCGCATCCGCCACCACCTGGCCCAAATCGAACCAGCGCGTCGTCGCGGTCCGCGGTCGCTTCAGCCCACGCTGCGTCAAAAGAGTTCGCCACCGGCCGCCCACCCGCGCCAGCACGCGCAGATCCACCACCCAATCGAGATCCAAACGGCTGCCACATTTATGGTAACCCGGCGCCGGTCGCAGGCCCAAGCGATCCAGTCGGGCGGGACCATGCAGCCGCACGACTCGCTGATGCACGATGCGCTTAATGGGAAGATCCCGCTCATGGGCCCCACGACGGGTCCAACGCGACCAGCCGGCATCAAGACGGTGGCCAACGCTGAGGTCGCCCATGGGGGGCTCCAGGTCATCTACTCTTAAAAGATCCTCTTTCATATATACTTGCGTCGTAGAATCGACACCCCATGTCGCCGGCAATTTTCATCTCACCGCCGCCACACCGCGTCGCAACGGGGCACAGCATAACCTGAAACGAGTTCCAAAGCCATGCACGCTTTGGTAGGCTTTGGGTAAATTCTGGCCACCCTCCCCGGCGGACCTTTTACTCAAAAAACGAGGCCAGATTGACCGTCACGGTCGAGGCCACCGGAACCCCGTCCCGCAGCGCGGGCACAAAGACCAGTTGCGGCAACACCTCCCGCACCTGCGGCGGCACTATCATCGGCGAGTCTTTGACCTCGGTCACCCGCCCACCTGCGTCGACTTCCACCTGTAACGGAAAATCAAGACTGCGTCCGTCCTCCAACTGCAGCAGTGCCGGCGGCGCGAGCGACCACGCCAGCTCCGCCGGCACGGTTTCCCCCCGGTGACGATCCAAGTGCACCAAGCGAAGGTATTCCCGCGCCTCCTCTTGGGTCACGGCATAACGTTTTTCCGACAGGTTGGTGGGCAACTCCTCCGTCTGCGCAAAGAGGTGCACCCGTGCATCCTTGATTTCGTAATCGGGGGGAATCCCCTGCCGCAGGATATCGATCTGGCGTTCCTGCGGGCCGACGTCGCCAATGCCCTGGGTGAAGCTCAAATCGGCAAACTCCCCTGCTTTGCTCAGGCGTAACACCACCAAGGCTTGCAAGTCGCGAACCACCATCGGCGCCGAGACCTTGAAGACCACGCGCACCGCATCGTAATCCGGTTTGCCGGCACGAGTGCGCGACGAGTCGTTCCGCTGACTCGCCTCCGTCCAAAGCTTTCCCTGTTGCTGCTGGTTCGCCGAGAAAGCAGCCATCGCTTCTCGATTCATCAGATCCATTCCCTCCGCCGAGAGCTCATCACCACCCTGCCGACCGCCCGCGGTGCCGAGCATGGCGGTGCTGCGCAGCCCCGCCTCGGCGGCGCTCGCTTGCGCGGCGGCGTATTCCTGCAGCTCCACCTGATCCTGCAAGCGCGTGCGGCTCGGATCCGCCGCCGGCGAAAAACAACGCTCCGCCTGAAAGCCCTGCAGCTCCAGATCCGTTGCACTCACCTTGGTCGCCGGTCGCAGGCGCAGGCCGGCGTTGCCACGCGGTTTCAGCACTTCACGATTCGCGGTGTCGAGTTCGACCGAGCGCCCTTTGATTCGCCGCACCGGCACCAGTTCGCCCTCCTGGGCCATCGAAACCTCCGCACCGACAAACAGAACGTGACTACGCTCGGGCGCATTGCGGGATTCCACGACAACGGGTTCGCGAGCATGGAGCCAAAGTGGAAGGAACGCGCAGCATCCAAGGAGAACTCGGGCCGGCGTCGCGAGGGGGCAGCGGAGAAAAGCGGGGGTCATGGCGCGGGGGTGACCCTCGGACCCTAAGGCCCTCCACCCACTTTAGAAGCGTAGAGGACGCCCGCCGAAATATTCATTAATTTTCATCAACCCTGGCCTTGAAACCACGCGTTGCGGGCGACCGGAAGTTTTCCGAATATTTTCTGCAACCTGAGCCCACCCTCTTGGGTTCTCCTCTTATCATGACCCGCAAATTCCTGCTTCCCGCCCTCGCTCTGCTGCTCCTCGCGCCGATCGCCGCCCAGGCCAAGATCAAACGCGACGTCGAACGCACCTTCGCAGTCTCCCCGGGCTCCGAGATCAAAGTCGACATCTCCGGCGGCTCCATCGGCGTCGAAATCGTGCCCGGTGATGAGGCCGAACTCACCTTGCACCAGACCTTCAAGACCAACGACGAATCCGAGGTCGCCGACATTCTGGAAAACTACGACATCACCTTCGAACAGCGCGGAAACAACATCATCCTCGCCGTCAAACGGGACCGTCAGGGCGGCGGCTGGTTCAGCGGGTGGAAAAACAACAAGGCCAACTTCTCCGTCACCCTCACCTGCCCGACCTTCGTCGACCTCAACCTCGACACTTCCGGCGGCTCCATCCGCGTCGACGGTTTCGTCGACGCCAGCCTCGTGGCCGACACCTCGGGCGGCTCCATCAAGGTCACCGGTGGTTCGGGTGACATCAACCTCGACACCTCCGGTGGTTCGATCTCGATCGACGAAGCGCTCGGCAAACTCCGCGCCGACACCTCGGGCGGCAGCATCACCATCGGCTACGTCGGCCCGAACGCGTCCGATGTGAACGCCGACACCTCCGGCGGCTCGATTCGCATCGGCGTCGACCCCGAGGGCGATTTCGATCTCTACGCCGACACTTCCGGTGGCCGCGTCTCGGTCGAGGACCTGGCGATCACTCCGCGCAAAATGAACCGCACCCACATCGAGGGGAAGATCAACGACGGCGGGGCCCGCCTCCGTGCCGACACCTCCGGCGGCAGCATCACGATCCACCGCGCCACTCGCTGAAGCCGGGACCTGTCTGCGATCCGTTTCGATTCTCAGCCCCGCGCCTGATTTCCGACCGTCGGTTGGAGCAGTCGCGGGGCTTCTCTTTGCAGCCACGCGATGGCCGCCGGCACCGTGAAGTCGCCTTCCAGCACAAGCACCACCCGATCGCGATCCGCGTATCGTTGGCCGTCGCGCACCCGCGCCATGCGCTCGTCGCCCATCGTCACGCCGCGGGTCGACCGCGGCATCGATTCGCCCCGCATCGCGTCCCACACCGCGTTGAACACGGTCTGCACGCGCCCGCCGGTTTCAAAGCGGTAGATGTCGAACACCAGTTCACGCGCCCCGAATTTCAGGGCGACTTCACCGGGCGGCCCAAGCAAGCGACCACCGATCGCCGGCATGCAGACCGACGGATCATGCGCATTGGTGAGCGTGCTCGCGGCCTTTTGGTCGTTTTCCCAACGAAACACCGCCGCCAAGGCCGAGGCGCCGTCCTGACTGCGCGACTGCAACTGCTCCGCACTCGTGCACAACAGCGTGTCCAGCGTCACCGGGTTCACCTCCTCGGCCACCCAAACACCCGGCTGTTCCCGCAGGGACCATCGTTTGGTGACGACCACGTCCTGACCGCGCTCATACCAGTGACGCACCGAAACTTCGACCAACACGGTTTCCAAAACCAACGCGATCAACAACGGCGCCCACACGCGCGGCCACGCCGCGACCGCCGGCCTGATCAAAGACTCCTCCTCGGACCGCACCGACGTCGAGGCGCTGCGCCCAGCCTCCCATTGCGCGTAAACGAGGCACAGCGCGATCGTGCCGATCAACACGGCCATCCCCGCCTCGTCGTGCCAAATCTCATTGGCTCCCGATCCCTCGACACCGATCCGCCAGGTCAGGAAAACCGTCCGGGCGACATTGCCCAACAATGCACCGCCCAGCGCCACCGCGATGATGCGCCAGCGCGCGCCCCAACCGAGCAGATGCAGTTCGCCAAAAAACAACGCAAACATCCAGACCGACTGCAACGAGCGCAGCCCCGCGCATGCGTCCTCGACGCCGATCAACCCGTTGCTCACTTCGATCACGTTCCCCCGCACCACCGCCGCGTAACCCAACAGCGAGACGATCTCCGCCGCCAGATCCGCATGTGAATGCGTGAGGCCCTGCACCACCATCGTGCGAAAACTCGATGGCCACGACAGCGCAGTGGTGAGGAACAGAACCGGAAACGCGAACGCGCGCACCCGCGGCCAACCGCCGGCCCAATACAGGATGCCCCCGCTGCCCACGATCGCCGCCGCCGCCGCCGCCCACTGCGCCCGCGGCCACAGCGCATTGATCTCCAACACCAGCGCCATCACCCACACGCCCAACAGACCGGCAACGAAAACCAGCACGCCCGCCCGACGCCGGTCCGGGCCCGGCTCCGCCCAAGCCCCGACGCGCCAACGCTGCCACGCCAGATAGAGCGCCATGAACGGCACCGCCATCCCGTGCATCAACTCTGGATCCGAGCCCCAAGCCTCCCGCAAGCGCCACAGGATCGGCCCCCACAAGCACGCCAACAACAACGCCATCGACGCGACGCCGGAGACGTCCGCCGATCGATCAGCGCGCGAAGGAGAGAGATTCACTGGCTTGGGCATTCAAGAACCGCGGCGAACCGCCGATACTCAGAAGGGAAACGTTTCTATGTATCGCCACATTCACCGGCCCATTGAGGCCAAATCCGGGCCCGCTCCCTGATGATCGCGCGCTGGCAACGCCATTGGCACGACACTTGGGGAAGCTACACCCACCGGCAACAAGTCGCCGCCACCGCCGCCGCGATCGCGGTGGTGCTGGGCCTGTTGGCGTGGCCGGTGGTGCAGTTCTGGGGCCTGCCGCGGCTCAAGGACTGGCGGGTCGAACGCACCATGGCGCAAGCCGCCGAGTTCGCCACGGAACAGGATTATCGCAGCCTGCTTCTGTCGATCCGTCGCGTTTCGCAAATGGGCTCCCGCGACGTCGCCGTCTGGCGCCGCATTGCCGGCTACCTCACCCAACTCGGCTCGCCCGAGGCCCTGCGCGCGCGTGAAACCGTCGCGAAACTGGCTCCGCCCGAAGATCTCGTGGCCCAGGTCGAGCTCGCCCAGACCGCCCTGCTCTTCGGCGAGTATCAGACCTCTCAGGCCGCGCTCGACGCCGCCAAACAGATCGCCGCCAGCAGCGCCGACTACCAAAAGGCCGCCGCCACCCTCGCGCTCTACCTCGGCGATGTCGCCACCCTCAAAACCAACCTCGCCGCGCTGGTCGCCGCGGACCCGGCCAACACCACCGCCGCCTACGATCTCGCACTCGCCCGCCTTTGGAGCCGTGACGCCGTAGAACGCCAGCAAGGGCTCGATGCCCTCGTCGCGCTGCTCGACGTGCCCGACTACCGCGTGCGCGCCACCGTCGAACTGCTCAAGGATGCCGCGCGCACCCAGGCCCCCGAGCAACTCGACCGCGTCATGCCCGACATCCTGCGCGCCCTCGATTTCCCCGCCCGCACCACCACCGCCGCGGCCGACCTGCCCCGCTTGTTGCTGGGCCTGAAGACAACGGCCAAGGACAACGCCGCAGACGTGGCGATGGTGGCCCACTGGATGGCCGACATCCGCCTCGGTCGTGAGTCCTTGCAGTGGATCCACACCCTGCCCGCCGCCATCGCCGATCAACCCGTCGTGCAAGAAGCCGCCGCCGAGATTGCGATCAAAGAAAACATCCCCACCGCAACCTCCTACTACCTGCTTGAAAACGCGCTCGGTGAGCTCCCGCCCGAAGCTTCCGTGCTCGCCGCCGGAGCGCAGCAACTCCATGCCAGCAACCGCCTCGCCGCCGCCGAAGCCGCCTGGGATGAAGCGGTCGATATCGCTTCCACCGCCCGTAACCCCGGCGCCCTGAAAGTCCTTGCGCGCGTCGCCACCTTGTGGGGCCGGCCCAAATGGGCCGAAGAAGCCCTGCGCGCCGCCATTCGCCGTTCGCCCGACGCCTTCTGGGCCTACGCCGCCCTCCGCGACCAGCTCCTGGAGCGCGATGCCCCGCACGAGCTCTGGGCGCTCTACGGCGACTGGATCATCCGCCAACCCGAGGACATCACCGTGGTCAATCAATGGCTGCGTCTCGGTTGCGCCCTGCCCCAAGCCCGGGACGAGTTGATCCGTCGCGCCCCCACCTTGCTCGCCGACCTCCCGCACGGCCCCCGGACCGACGCTGCCCGCGCCGCCTGGGCGTGGGAAACCGGTGACCTCGACACCGCCCGCGAATTTCTCCGGCGCGTGGGGGAATCCGTCGATCACGCGCCCGACGCCGCTTACTGGGCTGCCGTCATCGAACAGCCCGCCGCGCCCAACCAGCGCTTCCCCGCCCTCGCGCGCCTCCAGCTGCTCAGTATCGAGCGCGCCCGCCTCACCGCGGACCCCAACATCGCCGCCGGAATGCCACGCAACGAGGTCCTTCGGGAGATTCCCTCACTTCGAGTGAGGTAAGTCCCCTGCGTAATGATGCTCAGGTTCCACCCATTGACCTCTACCTTCACCTCCCGGACAAATAACCTCGCTGTGAATCCATTTCGGCCACGTCTCCTCGCTCTCCTCCTCGGCCTTGCCACCGGGAGCACCTTGTGCGCGCAGGTGTCGGTCAACAACGCGGTCTACACGATCGACCAAACGATCCGCCAATACGGCCTCATCTCTTTCGGCGACGCCTCCTTTACCAACTACAGCAGCACGTGGGGCCCGCTCGCCGTAGGCGGTGATCTCACCCTGTCCGGTAGCGGCTCCATCGCACAGCAGGGATACATGTTCAACAGCAGTGACCCCACCCTTTATGTCGCCGGAGACCTCAACCTCAGCGGCTGGGATTGGACGCACCTTCAAAACGGATACGCCTCGCTGCCCAACCTGACGGGCTCGTGGACATGGGACCAAAACCAAAAAAGGCTGACCAGCGGCAACGCCTCCTTAAGCACGAGCAACACCCCGGATCCGCTCGGCTCGGTCGATCCGCGCAACAACTCCGGTCCCGCCGACTGGGATTTCGCCACCATTCAGTCCGAGCTCGCCGCCGCGTCGACCGAACTCGCCAACGCGACCGCAACCGGTCTCATCACGCTCAACAGCCAGACCCTCAGTTTCAACGCCAACGGCGCCACCGACGGCGTGGTCGTGTTCAACTTGGACATGAACCTCTTCAACGGCTCGCTCTACGACGCCAACGGCAACGGCTCCTGGAATCAAAATCAGGAACGGGTCAGCCAGGTCGTCATCAACGTGCCCGCCGAGGTGACCTTTGTCATCAACGTGCAAAACGCCGACGGCAGAACCATCTTCGACGGCATCAACTTCAATGCCGGCACCAACAACGACCAGATTCTCTGGAACATCACGCCCGAGCTCAACGGGGGGCTGGGCGCCTCGGTCAGCCTCGGCGGCCAGTCTCGTTTCTACGGCACGGTGCTCGCGCCGATGGTTGACCTAACCAACAGTGGTTGGGTTTCCCCCGAGGGTCAGGTGATCGCCGCGACCTACAGCCACAGCAACGCCAGTCTGAACTACGCGCAGTTTGAGACCTTCGTGTCCTTCACGCCCGTGCCCGAGCCCCGCACCTGGGCCGGCGCCGGTGTAGCCGCCGCTTTGGTCTCCGTTTTTCTGCAACGCCGGCGGCGGCAAAATCGCGCGGTCTGACGCGAACGGGGTCGAGCTCAGCTCAGCACCAGCTCGGCGCGCTGCTGCAAAATCTCAGCGTGCGCCTCACACAGGCGCCGGAAACTGCGGTTGGACAAACTGTCCCCGTGAGAGCGCGGATAATAATAGCTCCACACCCGCGAAAATTCGAAACCATCCACCGGTCGAAGTTCGATCGAGGCATCATCGAGTTGGTGGGCCAACCACGTCGGCAGCAAAGCCACCGCGCCGCCCAGCCGCACCATGGCCAGCACTGCCGTGAGGCTGCCCAATTCCATTGATTCACGAAAACGAACTCCGCGCCGCGACAACGCGTTCTGCAGCCGGTTGGCGGTGTGACTCGACATCTGGGCCATCGCCAAGCTCTGTTCGTTCAACTTCCGGACCGGCACGCGTTCGTATTCACTTAGTGGATGCCGTCGGCTCACGCCCAGGACAAAGCGGTCCTCGAACAGGCGGGTGCTGGCGCACTCGCTGTCGTCCGGCGGCGGATCCACCAGGATAGCTGCATCCACTTCGTGCGTGCGGGCCAGCTCGATCGCCTCCTCCCGGTCCGCCGCCCGCACGTGCAGTGACACCCGGCGGAAACATTCCGAAAACTCCCGCGCCACATCCGGCAGCAGGTAGTTGAGGTAACTGTGCCCCACCGCGATGCGCAGGGTGCTGCGATCACTGATGGACTCATCCGCCAACTGCCGGCGCAGGCTCGTCAGTTGCGCGAGAACGATGCCGCCTTGCTTGGCCAGAAACTCACCGCGCGAAGTCAGCACCAATCCGCGCCCGGAACGATGAAACAATTTCACCCCCAGATCGCTTTCGAGATTGGAGATGGAGTGACTGATTGCGGAGGTGGTGAGAAAAAGCCCCTCTGCCGCCTTCTTCAGACTGCCTTCACTCGCCAAGCGGAGGAATATTTGGAGCTGCCGACTGTCGATTGGATCATTCAAGGCCATCAGCGTTTTGGGTTGGTGCGACGTTTGCTAGCAGCCGCGGTGCCACTCGACTCTCGCTCCAACCTTCCCATTCAAAATGCCTCGATCATTTCGTATTGGACATCTCGGTTCGCTCAGCTCTCTCCCGCTCGTGCATGCCTTCAGCGCGGGCTATTTCTCCGATTCCGGCCTGCAACTGAAACTCGTGCGCGGCATAGGATTAAGAAGCCTCATCGAAGACTGCATGAACGGTCGGCTCGACGCGGCCTGTCTGCCTGCCGTCACCCCCGTCCTCAACTCGCAACAAAGTCATGAGACCGCAGACCCCTGGGGCATCCTCGCCGTGCTCACGCGCGGCGGCTTTGATTTCGTATTAAATCCGCGCATCGCCGAGCGCCTGAAAACGCCACGCTACGCGACCGCGGAAGTGCTGCGCATCGGCGTTCCCCCGACGCCAAGCTCCGCCGCCCGGCTGGTTAAACAATGGCATGCTGCACTCGGATCTTCCAATCAGCCCGAGCCCCGCTGTGTGCCGGTTCCACCCGGTCAGATGAACAGTTTCCTCGCCGAGGATGTGGTGGACGGGCTGTGCGCTCCCGTGCCGTTTGCCGATGAGGCCTTGCGCCAGGGCATCGGAAAACGCGTAGCCACCAGCGCCGAGCTCTCCCCGCACCATATCAACGCGGTTCTTGCGTGCCCCCCCAGCTCCGCGCTGCGTCCCCTCACCGTCCGCCGCGTTCTGCAACGTGCGTTGGCGCGCGCGGTCGAAGACTGTTTGCGCGAGTTGCCCGCCTGGACCCGTGATCCCGCCGCCGCCCACGCCCACCTCGACCCGATTCTAGTGACCAGCTTGGCCGATGCGAAGCGGGCCGAAAGCCTGCGCCAGCTGATCGAACCCGCCGGCACCTCGCCCGATTGTATCACCGCCGAAGATCGACGCTTCATCGAGGAGTCCTGCTTTGCCTGCCCCGACGCGGTGCTGCACCCCCGCCTACTGCGCAAGTTGGTCGAGCGCATCTGCGACTTCGCGGGCATCGACGTCGCCTCCACCAACTGAGTCACCGGCCAGCTTTTCGTCCAGCGCGGGCATGGGTCCACCGATCCCGACGAACTGGTCCACGCGCAACGACATCAGGGTGCGGTTCTCCCGCACCATGCGCTGCTCCAAGGCATGCAACTGCTGCGTGACGGAAAGCACCGGCAGGTAGTCGGTCAGTCCTGACTCATAACGCCGGTTCGCCTGCCGCAAGGTCTCGCGCAATAAATTGCCGCGATCCTCCAGCAGCGCCATCAGCTCGCGTTGCCGCTCCTCAGATTTGACCGCCGACTCCAAATCGGCCACGGCCCGCAGAAAAGCCTGGCTCAACGCCAGGAGGCGTTCCTCGCGCAGCGCCTGCACCCGCGCGACCTCCATCCGTCGCCCACCCCAATCGAGCAGCGGTTGCACCAAGTCGGCCGCCAGCGCCGCCACCGGTGAACCATTGACCGCCCGGCCATTCAACCACGCCACCGAACCGCTGAACGAGAGCCGCGGCCAACGTTCCGCGACCGCGCGCGACAAGTCCGCGTCCACCGCCTGCAGATCGGCCTGCGCCGCCCGCAGATCAGGCCGGGCCTGCAACAAATCAAACGGCTCTCCGGCGGGAAACAACGGCTCCAACGTCGCAAACCCCACCCCGGTGGCGAGGGTGTCAAACGAGCCCGACGGCAGCCCGGCCAAGACCGTGAGCTCCGTCAGCAACAGCTGCAGGGCATCCTCGGCCGCCGGCACGAGCGTCGCGATCTCCGCGACCTGGCCACGCTGCTGCAACACATCCAGTCGCGAAATGAGTCCTTGTTCGTAGCGGCGTTCAATCAACCCCAGGACCTCCCGTGCGGTGGACGCCTGGTCCTGCAGGAGCGCCAGGAGCTGCCGTTGCGCGACCACCCCATAATACAGCTCCACCGTCGTCGCCGCCACCGCGAGCTGGGTGGCGTGCAAGCGTTCGCCCTGGGCCACCCACTCCCAGTCGCGTTGCGCCGCCAACGCGCCCAGCCGGTCAAAAATGTCCACCGCGCTGGTCACACTGAGATCAACCTGCCAGCCGTCCGATCGCTCCGGGGTGCGCTCGAGGTCGTGGTCCCACCCCGCCCCCACGCTCGCCTGCGGCCAGCGCGTCGTGCGCGCACGGGCCCGCACCGCGTCCAACTGCGCGAGACGCGCGCGCGCGGCCGCCAGACTGAGGTTGCCCGCCAGCACCCGCTGCACCGTCGTATCCAACTCTTCGTTACCGAAGCTCCGCCACCACCATCCGGTGACCGGGGTCGCCGGCGCCGACTGATCAAAATTGAACTGCGCGGGCCGCACCGCCAGCGCCACCGGCCCGCGAGCCGGACCCTGCGCGCAGCCAGCCAAACCGCCGAGCAGCAGCATCACCGCCCCGGCACGAAACCGGGCGAAATCAATACCCATGAACGAAAGTTGCACAGCCGATCCGCGCAGCAACCGCCAAGCCCGCCACCCGTCCACCGCCCAAGGTGAATAAACCGCAAACGAATTCCCGCTTGTTTGAATTTTGATCCACCCACGGCGGTTTCGCCCCCCTGGCATGATTGCGGAACATGCTTTGCTAAAAACAGCGCAACCGCGTGCCAACTCCGGCCGCCCCCACTTTGGGGATCATCCTTCACACCAACTGACCACGCCGCCATGCGCCTCCTCGCCCGCCCGCCGTCACCGCCTCGCCTCGTCCTGCTTGCGCTGTCCCTCACCGGAACGCTCGCGGTCGCCCAGGCCGACGAAACCGCCAATCCCGTCGCCGCCGCCCGCGACACTTACAAGGAATACATTGAGATCCGAAAAGTGATCGGCGAGGAATCCGCCGCCTGGAGCACGCAGAAACAAACCTTGGCCGACATGGTCGAGGTGCTGAAGGCGGAGATCGGGGAGCTCGAGGAAAAGATGGTCACCCTGCAGGCCAGCGCCACCTCGGCCGACCAAAAGCGCGCCGAACTCAACGCCGACCTCGAAGCCGGCCGCGCCACCAGCAAGGCCTTCGACGCCACCATCGCCGGACTCGAACAGCGTGTCACCACCCTGACCGCGACGCTCCCGGACCCGCTCGCCATTGAATTGAAGCCGCTGATCGCCCGGCTCCCCGACGATCCCGCCAAGACCCGCCTGAGCTACTCGCAACGCCTGCAGAACGTCATCGGCGTGCTCGCCCAGACCGACAAGTTCAACTCCGACGTGAAATACGTCAGCGAGGTCAAGGACGTCGGCGGCGAAACCCGCGAAGTGCAGACCCTTTACCTCGGACTCGCCGCCGCCCTCTTCACCGACGCGGGCGGCGACTACGCCGGATACGGTTTTCCCACCGCGACCGGCTGGAAATGGGAAACCGTCGCCGGCGAACAAGCGCTCGAAGTCGCGCGTGCCCTCGACGTCTACCTCGCTCGCCAATCCCCCGAGTTCGTCTCCGTTCCTCTCCAAGCTGACTGACCTCTCTCACCATGATCGCTCGCTCTACCTTCAACACTTGCCTCCTGACCTGCGGACTGCTCGGCGCCTCGCTCGCGCTTGGCCAGTCGCCCGGTTTCGAAACCGCCGCTCGCACCAAACTCGACGCTGCTGTCGCCGAGCTCAACACGCTGCGCAGCGAGATCGCCGCCGAACGTCTCCCGCTGGCCACCGAACTCAGGGAACTCGAGTCCAAAGTGCTCGGGCTGCGCCGCGAACACGAACGCATGCAGCGCATCGTCGACAATCAAAGTGTCGACCTCGCCAGCCTCGAAGCGCAGGTCAAAGCCTACGACGATGAGGCCGGCTACGTCGCAAACCTCCTCAACGACTACCTCAATCGGGTCAACGCCTCCCTCGCCGTCGGCGAGACCGCCAAATATGGCCCCGAGGTCGTCGCCGTGCTCAACCAGGCCGATAGCGAAGGTCTCTCCACCCGGGAGAAAATCGCCGCGCAACTCGGCGGCGTGGATCTCGCGCTCTCCCGCATCGAAGCCAACGTCGGCGGCGCGAAGTTCCCCGGCGAAGCTGTGCTCCCCGGTGGCAAGGTCGTCTCCGGCACCGTGCTCGAGCTCGGTCCCATCGGCTACTTCGCCGCCGACAGCACCAACGCCGGCCTGCTCACCCGTGGCTCCAGCGATACGCCGAGCCTGATCGTGTTCGATCCCGCCGCCGCCGAGGCCATCAACGCGTTCGTCAGCAGCGGATCCGGCAGCGTGCCCCTCGATCCCACGCTCGGCCGCGCCCTCGCCATCGCCACCACGAAGGAAACCTTCCTCGAACACTTCCTCAAGGGCGGCATCTGGATGTGGCCGATCGCCTTCTTCGGCCTCGTCGCCGTCGGCATCACCGCCTTCAAGTTGCTCGACATTCTCAGCCTCAAGCTGATGCCCCCGGAGAAGGTCACCGAGATCAATACCCTTGTCCGCGAGGACAAGGTGCCCGAGGCGCTGCGGATCGCCAACCAGCACGAAGGACCCGCCGCCGCGATGATCCAAACCGGGCTTAAAAACGTCCACCTCCCGCGCGAATTGCTGGACGAATTTTTGTTCGAAACCCTGCTGACCGTGAAGCCGAAGCTCGAGCGCGGCATCACCTTCATCACCCTCGCCGCCTCGGTCGCGCCTCTGCTCGGACTGCTCGGCACCGTGACCGGCATGATCGAGACCTTCAAACTGCTCACCCTCTTCGGCACGGGTGACGCCAAGAGTCTTTCCTCCGGTATTTCCCAGGCGCTCATCACCACCGAGTTTGGCCTCATCGCCGCCATCCCGGCCTGCATCCTCGGCGCGATCGTTTCCCGCCTGGTGGCGTCCAAGATGGGCAAGCTCGAGACCCTGATGATCACCTTCGGCAACGGTCTCGCCGAAGCCAAAGAGGCCGGTCTCAAGCAGGTCGCCGCCTGATCGCTTCAACCTCATCCCCTGACGCACCATGCCTGAAGAAGGTCTCATCGCTCAGACCATACAGATCTTCCAGGACGGCGGGCCCCTCATGCTCCCGCTCGCCGTCCTCACGATGATCATCTACTACTCCGTGGTCGGTCTCTACCTGGAACTCTTCGTGCGGCGCTTCAGCCGGACCGATGAGAATGTCTGGCGCCACTGGATCGACGCACCGGACGAAGCCCAGGGCGAACTCGGCGAAGTCATTCGCTTCGCCGCCGCGAACTTCCAGTCCATCGACCGCCTTCGCGCCTGCTTCGACGAGATCCGCACCGACTACATTCCGCGCATCAACAGCCGCGTGCGCTTCGCCATGGTCCTCGTGTCCACCGCGCCGTTGGCCGGCCTGCTCGGCACCGTGACCGGCATGCTCACGACCTTCAACGGCCTGTCCGCGAGCGCGGGCACCAGCACCGCCGGCTTGGTCGCCGGCGGTATCGCCGAGGCGCTCATCACGACCATGACCGGCCTCGTCATCGCCATCCCCGGTTTTGTGCTCATCTCCCGCATCAAGGCCATGCGCGACAGCCTCGAGCTGTTCCTGCTCCGCCTCGAAAACGCCTTCATCCGCAAATCCCTGCCGCGCCGCATCGCCGCCTGATTCCAGCTTCCGCAAACCACCTTCCCACTTCCTCCCATGGCTCGCCGCTCCCTCACTCAAGGTCTGCAACCACCCGAAGAGATCAACATCTCCCCGTTGATCGACATGGTGTTCATCCTCCTCATCTTCTTCATCGTCACCACGACCTTCGTCGAGGAGACCGGCGTCGAGGTCGACAAGCCCGAGGCCTCCGCCTCGCTCTCCCTGGAGAAGCAAAGTATCATGATTGCCATTACGGCGGACAACAAAGTGATCTACGGTGGTCAGGAGATCGGGCTCAGCGGCGTGCGCTCCACCGTGCGCCGCCTGACCAAGGCCGAGGATTCTCCGGTGATCATCCAAGTCGATAAGGCGGTCTCCTCCGACATGCTCGTGCGCGTCATCGACGAGGCCAAACTGGGCGGCGCCCAGAAGGTCAGCCTCTCCACCGACGCCCCCTAATCATTGCCCACCGGTCATCCCCGCGACGCCATGCCCGCTGCCTCCACCACCGCCAAGCCCATCCTGATCGGACAGAAGTCCTACCTGCGCCACCGTCGGGTGCCGCGCGTGGCCCTGTGGCTCGGCACCCTCGCCTGCACCGCCGGCATCTTCCTGCTGCTGCCCTTCACCCAGATGATCGCCGCGTTGGGCAAAAAACCCAACGAGCTGTTCACGGTGGAGGTGGCCGCCCCACCCCCGCCGCCCCCCATGGAAATGGAGCCGCCGGAACCGCCGCCCCCGGAGCCACCACCACCCGATGTCGCACCGCCCCCGCAGCAGCTCTCACTCAGCCAGCTGGATGTCGCCCTCAACCTCGGCGTCGGCGACGCCATGGCCGGTGCCTTTTCCTTCGAAGGTTTCGGCGTCAACGCCGACGACACCGCCGACGATCTGGCTATTTTTGACATCAAGGACCTCGACTCCGCCCCGCGGCGCACGCGCACTCCGGTGCTGCCCTTCCCCCCCGAGCTCAAACGCGCCCGTATCCGCGGTTATGTTACCGTGATGATCATCATCAACGAGCGCGGCGAAGTGAGGGTCGAGAAGGTGGTCGATTCCAGCCACCGCGAATTTGAGGCCGCCGCCATCCGCTTCGCCGAAGCCTGCCTCTACGAGTCGCCCAAGAAAAACGGCCGCGCCGTCCGCGCTCGCTACAACTGGAACATCCGCTTCGAACCCTGATCATTTTTTTCTCCTCTTTTTCCCGCTCATGAAATTCACCCGCTCTCTCCGCTCTCTGCTGCTGGCCTCCACTCCGCTCCTGGGCCTCGCCCAATCCTATCCCTTGTCGGAAAACACTTGGTCCAACCCGGACTTCGTGTCGCGCTTCATGGGCACCTACGGCTTCGACACCGAGCGCACCCCGACCATCACCTCTGAGGAAAAGGTCATCTTCGAGACCATCGCGCCACTCATCAGCTCGGATCCCGCGCAGGCCATCGCCACCCTCGAAGCCTCGCTCACCCCCGAATCCAGTGCCGCGCTCATCTACACGCTGGCCAACCTCCAGTTCCAATCCGGCAAGCTCGAAGCCGCCACCTCCTCCTACACCAAGGCGATCAAAGCCTTCCCCAACTTCCTCCGCGCCTACCGCAACCTCGGCATCGTCTACGTGCAGATGGCCAAGTTTGACCAGGCCGTGCCGATGTTGCTCAAGGCGCTCGAACTCGGCGGCCAGGGCGCCGACCTCTACGGCATGTTGGCCTACTCCTACCTGAGCCTCGGCAACACCGAAGCCGCCCTCCGCTCCTACGAGCAGGCGCTGTTCTTCCAACCGGAAAGCCGCGACTGGCGCATGGGCAAGGTGCAGTGCCTGGTCAATCTCGGCCGCCAAGCCGAAGCCATCGCCATGATCGACGACCTGCTGAAGGTCTATCCCGAGCAGACCGAGCTGCTGCTGCTGCAATCCAACGCCTACATTGCGCAAAATGATCCAGCCAGCGCCGCCGCCACGCTTGAGATTCTCCGCGCCGCCGGCAAGGCCACCACCAATGCCACCGTGCTCCTCGGTGACATTTATCTGAACTTCAATCAGCCCGACCTCGCCCTCGACCTCTACCAGGAAGCCGCCGTGCGCGCCGACCTGCCGGTCGACCGCGGCCTGCGCATCGCCCGCCGCCTCGCCAATCTCAGCGCCTGGACCGAACTCGACCGTTTCCTCGCCGATTGGGAGGGCGCCGCCGCCGCCAAGTTCAGCCCGGCCGCGAAGTTCGACGTGCTGAACCTCAAGGCCCAAAGTGACCTCGCCCAGGATCGTGCCGCCGCCGCCGCGGACAAACTTGCGCAGGTGGTCGAAGCTGACCCGCTCAACGGCAAGGCCCTCCTGCTCCTCGCCGACTTCCATTGGCAGGAAGGCGATGTCGAGCGCGCCGCCCTCTACTTTGAGCGCGCCGGCAAGGTGAAGGAATTCACCCACGATGCGCTTGTGCAACACGCCCGCATGCTGGTCTCGCTGCGCGACTACGACAAAGCGGTGCCCCTGCTCGAACGCGCCCAGTCCCTCGAACCCAAGCCCTACATCGCCCAATACTTGGAGAAGGTCAGCGGCGCCGCCCTTGCCGCCGCCAACTGAGCGACCAACCACGCCTTTCCCCTGCGCCCGCCGGTTCCCCCGGCGGGCTTTTTTGCGGCCGGATTCGGCGTATGAGCATTATCGATACAAGCGATTTGATTGAACCAAACTACGCCCTGTCCCGCGTTGGTTGAATATTCCGCCACCCCCGCCCTTGGCCCGTTTCTTGGCACTTTGCTGGCTCGTTTGGCATGCGCCGCACGTCGGCCACGACACCATTCCAACCAACCTACGTCATGCAGAAAAATGTTCAGCTCCACCGCTCCCGCCCGCTCCTTCATCGGGCCGTGGGAGCCGCTCTGATCGGACTCTCTCTGACCGCATCCGAAATGTTTGCTCAGGCCACCGGCGACGATGTCGCCGGCGAGGTCGAGGAATACGTCGGCTTTGGCGGTGAGGACCCGACCTTCGTGCTTCCGACTCAGCCTTTGGACGGCGCCCTCGGCTTCTCCAAAAGTCTGGTCGAAACACCCCGTTCCGTTTCCGTGGTGAATTCCGACCTTATCGACAAGGTCGGCATTCGCGACGGTGACCAACTCTTCCGTATCGTGCCCGGCACCTACACGGTCAACCGCTGGGGCATCGCCGGCGCGACCAACGTGCGCGGCAACAACGCCGACGTCTACCTGCGCGGCATGAAGCGCATCGATCCGCAGGGCAACATCCGCAACGTCATCACCATGTGGGACAGTGTGGAGGTTTTCCGCGGCCCGCCCTCCCCGATCTTCGGCAACGGTCGTATCGGTGGTTACGTGAACTACGTGCCCAAGTCCGTCCGCGGCACCACCGGCAAATACCTGACCTCGCCGGAAGGTTCCGTGACCTTCATCATGGGTTCCTACGATCGCGCCGAGTTCCAGATCAACTACTCCTCTCCGCTTGAGCTCGGCGACCGCCCCGCCGGTTACCAGGTCTTCATCCAAGGCAACGACTCGGATAGCTTCTACAAACAGAACTTCCAACGCGACCGCGTCATTCAAGCATCCGTCTCAGTCAACCTGACGGATAAGTGGCGTTTCGAAGCCGGCGGAATTTATCAAAAGGCGGTCAATGCCGGTCAGGCTGGCTCCAACCGCGTCACCCAGGCCACCCTTGCCGACGGCACCTACATCCGCGGCTCCGCCTTGGTGAACCTCGATACCGATGGCAATGGGCGCGTGTCCGAGGCCGAGATTCAAGCCAGTCGCTACTACGCCGACGGGAGCTACTACAACGGCGCCCGCCCGCTCACCTCGGTGATCTTCCCGACCCCCGAGACCCCCTTCGCCGGCATTCCCGGCGTGCCGCAGTCCATGAAGGACCTGCTCATGCTGCCGGAATACGCCGCCGCCGCCGCTTCGCCGGCCGGCCAGGCCATCCTGAATTCGCCGTCCGGTGGCCCCATCCCCACCACCGGTCCGCAAGTGCCGATCGGCTTCTTCCTCAACCCGGCCGAAGCCGGCTTCAGCGAGCGCGACTGGAGTCTCGTGGCCATCGAGGAAAAGGCCCAGGGCCACACCTACACCGCCTACGCCGATCTGGTTGATGACGCCGATCCGGACAAGACGCAGAAGCTGCAGTTCCTCTTCGACTACCAATACCAGGACAAGCGCTCCCAGTTGCCTTTCAACCAAATCCAGGAGGTCACGGCGCTCGAAACGAAATACACCGCGATTCGTGACGGACGTGAGATCCCGTTCCTCGCCCAAATGCCGGATTGGGTCGAAATGAAGGGGCTGATGTCCGCCAACGTTCGCTACACCGACGGCGGCCGCATCAACACCACGGGTGACTACGATTCCCGTCGCGACCTGATCACCGGCTACACCCCGACGGATACCTTCGCCTCCTTCTTGGTCAGCGGCGACCGCTCCTTCGAGACCGGCGAACCCATCAGCACCGCCCGCCACAGTGAGTATATCGAATACGGTGTCGGCACGATGGCCGATATCACCTTCGCGAAGAAGCTGAACATCGTGGGTGGCGCGCGCTACGACTACATCGATGCCGACACCACGGAGGGCGAGCGCTACAACCGGACGAACAACCGGGGCGCCACCTTCACCACCGCTCCGGAGCGCTCCGCCACCGGCACGGATGACGCCTTGTCCTGGTCGGTCAGCACCAACTTCAAGACCGGCCTTTTCGGACTCACGCCCTACTACACCATCTCCGAGTCGTCAGCTGTGCTGTCGCAGTCCGACCAGTCCCTCACCTACGGCAACGTCAACAGTGGCAACATTCTCGCCGCCGCCACCCTGAAGGAAGTCGGCCTGAAAGGCTCCGCGCTCAAGGACAAGCTCTACTACTCCGTCAGCGCGTATGAGCAGGTGCGTTCCTCGTCGGTCGAGGAAGAGGGCGTGAGCTTCATCCGCTCGACCAAGAATCGCGGCATTGAAGCCGAGGCCCGCTGGGTGCCGAACAAGAACCTCTCGGTCATCCTCACCGGCACCTTCCAGTCCATCCACTGGCACCGGGCCGGATTCCAGAACGCCCTCGTGACCGCCCGCTACATCGGGTTCGAAGACGTGCTGGACCCCGCCACCGGCGAGGTGCTGTTCCCGGCCGAGGCCTTCCTCTTCGGCGGCAATCCGCAGATTCGCGTCAACACCGACGACCCGAAATACAACAAGTATGGCCAGTATCCCGACACCGTGCTCGGTGCCTTCATCGGCTACAATTGGGATAACGGCTTCGGCATGTCGTGGAATACCACCTACGTGTCCGACGTCTCCGCCTCCTCGGTGATCCCGGACCTGCTGGTGTTGCCTTCGTCGGTCTCGCACTCCGCCGCCTTCTACTGGAACAGCGAAAATTGGCGCGTCGCGCTCAACATCCGCAACGTCACCGACGAGCTGATGTGGACGCCCAACTCCGGCTCCTTCGGTGGCACGCTGCTGCAGACGGGTCTGCCGCGCAACTACGAGCTGGCGCTCACCCGCCGCTTCTAATCCCGGCAGCCCCCTTCCCCGACTCCCGTTCGGCCTAGCAAGCCCCGGAGCGCCACGCCCCTTTAACGCGCTCCGGGGCCCGCCGGGCCCGCCTGTGCCCCAAGCCGCCCCCTCTGAGCTTCTCACCTTTCAGCTCTTCAGCGTTTCCAAAATGCCCGTTCCCGCCGCCTCCCGCCGCGCCTTTCTTGGTCAACTCGGCCGCTCCGGACTCGCCGCCGGCCTGCGCTCGCTGCCGGTGTTCGTCGCCGCCGGCGCCACCGCGTCCCGCGCCCGGGCCGCCGCGGTTTCGACCGATCCCTCCACCGACCTCATCGCGATGTCGGCCACCAAGCTGGCCCAACTCATTCGCGAAAAACAGGTCAGCGCCGTCGAAGCCACCACCACCTGCATCGCTCGTATCCAAAAAGTGAATCCGCACCTCAACGCCGTGGTGCAGACCTGCTTCGACCGGGCCCTGAGCGAGGCCAAGGCCGCCGATGCCGCTCTCGCCCGCGGCGAACTCCTCGGCCCGCTCCACGGCGTGCCCATGACGATCAAAGACTCCATCGACACCGCCGGCGTCATCTCCACGGCCGGCACCGTCGGGCGCATGCACTACGTGCCGGAAAAGGACGCCACCGTCGTGGCCCGCCTGCGCGGCGCCGGCGCCATCCTCCTCGGCAAGACCAATACCCCGGAATGGACCCTCGGCGGTGGCGGCATTCCCGGTGTCTCCACCACCGCCAACATCGTCTACGGCATCACCCGCAATCCCTACGACACCACCCGCTCCACCGCCGGTTCGTCCGGCGGGGCCGGCGCCATCGTCGCCGCGGCCGGGGCGCCCTTTGACATCGGCACCGATTGGGGTGGCTCCATCCGGGGCCCCGCCCACCTCAACGGCATCGCCGGCATCAAGCCCACCTTTGGTCGCGTGCCGCGCACCGGCCACGTCGTCGACTACGGCGGCATCCACGACACCTGGCAGCAACTCGGCCCGATGGCCCGTCGCGTCGAGGACCTCTCGCTCATCATGTCGATCATCGCCGGCCCCGACGGTTTCGACGCCGCCATTCCGCCGATGCCGTGGACCGATCCCGCCACGGTCGACGTCGCCAAGCTGCGCGTCGCCTACTACGTCAAAGCTCCCTCCGGCGAAGTGACCGATGAAACCGCCGCCGCCGTCAAACAATGTGCCACCTACCTGGAGGAACTTGGCTGCACGGTCACCGAGGATTATCCCGGCGAGTTGCTGGAGGAACTCAACGAGGTCCGCAGCGCCATCAGTCGCGAGAGCAAGTGGGGCCTCAAACGCCTCGCCGAAAAGTGGGGCACCAAATCCATCTCCCCCACCATCACCGGCCGCGCCAACCGCGAGAGTGTGTCCACCGCCGAACTCACTGAATTGCTCGAAAAGCAAGACTCCTCCCGCAGCCGCATGCTGCAGTGGGTCAAGAGCTACGACATCGTGCTCAATCCCGTCTTCGGCAAACCCGCCGGATTGATCGACATCGGTCCCCGCACGGGCGACGGCCCCCGCTCCGACCGCGGCGCCAATTTCAACGGCACCCACAACACCACCGGCTGGCCCGCCGCCGTCGTGCGGGGTGCCACCTCGCCCGAGGGACTGCCCATCGGGGTGCAGGTCATCGGCCAACCGTGGCGTGATGACCACGTGCTCGCCACCGCCGCCTATCTCGAAACCAAGACCGGCGGCTGGCAAATGCCCCCGCTCTGACCGGCGTCCCTCTCCCTTTCAGCGTTTCAGATTTCAGCATTCAGCATTTCCAAAATGAGACTCGCTTCCCGCCGCCGCTTTCTCGGCCAACTCGGTGCCGCCAGTGCCGTCACCCTGCTCGCCACCCGCCTTCGGGCCCAGGCCGGCGCCGTGCGCGCCAGCATTCCCGACGACATCCTTTACACCTCCGCCAAACGCCTCGCCGCCATGGTGCAGGCCAAGCAGATATCCTCGCTCGAACTCACCCAGGCCTACCTCGCTCGCATCGAGGCGGTGAACCCGACGCTCAACGCCGTCGTCCTCCTCACGGCTGAGCGCGCCCTGGCCGAAGCTGCCGAAGCCGACGCCATGTTGGCCAAGGGCACCGTGCTCGGACCGCTCCACGGCGTGCCTTTCACGGTGAAGGATTCCTTGGCGACCGCCGGTATCGTCTCCACCGGCGGCACCCTGGGCCGCAAGAACCACATCCCCGGCAAGGACGCGACCGCCATCGCCCGCCTGCGGCAGGCCGGTGCCATCCTCATGGGCAAAACCAACACGCCCGAGCTCACCATGTCGTTCAAGACGACCAACCTGCTCTTTGGCGCGACCCACAACCCCTACCGGCACGGCCATCAGCCGGGCGGATCTTCGGGCGGCGCCGCGGCCATCATCGCGGCCGGCGGGTCCCCTTTCGACATTGGCACCGACTTCGGCGGCTCCGTGCGCCATCCCGCGCACTGTTGTGGCATCGCCGGTCTGAAACCCTCCACTGGCCGTGTGCCGCGCACCGGTCACATCGTGGGCTACGGCGGCTATTTTGATCCCATGCAAACCGTCGGCCCGCTCGCCCGGTGGGTCGAGGATCTCGAGCTGCTCGGCGACCTCATTCGCGGCCCCGATTATCTCGACGCCGCCATCGTGCCGGCGCCCTGGCTGCCTCCCGCCGAGGTCGATCTGAAACAGCTCAAGGTCGCCTACTACACCGACAACGGCAGCAAGGATCCGGTCACCCCCGAAACCGCCGCCGCCGTCCGGAAGGCCGTCGCCATTCTCGAGGCGGCCGGCGTCACCTGTATTGAAGATTGCCCTACAGAGCTGCATCGCGAATCCCAGGAACTCCGCGGCGAGCTGTCCTCCGCCGATGGCCGCGCCTGGGTGCGTCGTCTGCTTGAAGGCTACGGCACCAAACAGGTCTCCCCCGTGGTCGGACTGAGCGAGGAAGGGCAATGCGATGTCGAGCGTTTCACCGAGTTGGCCGAGCTCATGGACGTCAACCGCTCCAAGCTGCTGCAATGGCTGCAAAGCTACGACCTCGTGCTCGCCCCGGTGCTGCCGACCCCCGCCGAACCGTGGCCCGACGACCTCGACGCCAGCTTCGGCGCCACTGGTAACATCAACTACACCGCGACCTACAACAACACCGGCTGGCCGGGCACCGTGGTGCGCGTCGGCACGAGCCCGGAAGGGTTGCCCATCGGCGTGCAGCTGCTCGCCCCACCTTTCCGCGAAGACCTCGCCCTGGCGGCCGCCTACGTCGTGGAAGCCGGCTCCGGCGGCTACCAACGCCCCCCGATTTGAGTGCACCCAAGCGTCTCCGAAGTCCGCCAGCCGAATGCCGCCATGTTTCCACTCGTATCCCTATTCTGCCCAACTCGTTTCGAATTTCCACCGCGGTTTTGCCGGGCTGGAAAGGTAATAGCTAAGTTCGTTTGTAGTTCAGAGATAGCCCCGGGGGTGTCAGATGCCACCCGGGGCACTTTGACCAACCTTGCCTTCCGCTCGTTCGCCGCGCTGAGCCTGTTGCTCACCCTCGCCGCCCCCCTCGCCGCCAAGCCGCGCGTAACCCTCATCTCGATGGGTGGCACCATCGCCAGCAAGGGCGACACCCGCATGAACCTCACCAACTACGGTGGCGACGGCATGCGCGTCGAGCCGCAGGAATGGCTCGACGAAACGCCGGAGTTGCAGGACTTCGCCGATGTCACCGCCGAGGACTTCCGCCAGGAACCGGGCGTGCGCGGCATGACCGTAAGCCAATGGTATAAGGTCGCCCAACGCCTCCAGGAACTCGCCGACGATGACACCGTTGACGGCATCGTCGTGACCCACGGCACCAACACCATGGCCGAGACCGCGTTCTTCATGAACCTCACCGTGGCCATCTCGAAGCCGGTGGTGTTCGTCGGCTCGCAGCGGCCGTGGACCGGCATCAGCGGCGACGGACCGCTCAACCTCATCAACGCCGTGCGCGTCGCCGCCACCCCGGCGGCTTCGGGCCTCGGCGTGCTGCACGTGATGAACGACACCATCAATCCGGCGCGTGACGTCACCAAGACGATCGCCTACCGCGTCCAGACTTTCCAAAGCACCGACCTCGGCCCGCTCGGCTACACCGATTCCGATGCCATCACCTTCTACCGCGCACCCCTGCGGCGGCACACCACGCAGTCGGAGTTCAACATCGCCGCCCTTCCGGCCGAGCTCCCGCCCGTCGAGATCGTCTACGCCTACACCGAAGCGCCCGGTTACCTCATCGACGCCATGGTCGAACAGGGCGTGAAGGGCATCGTGGTCGACGGCACCGGCGCTGGCAGCCCGACCTCCGCCCAAACCGAAGCCATCAAGCGCGCCCAAGAGCTCGGCATCGTTGTCGTCGCCACCGCCCGCACCCACGGCGGCCGGGTGCAGGACACCCCGCGGCGCCGTGAGGCCAACATCGTGCCCGGCGACAACCTTCCGCCCGAGAAGGCCCGCACGCTCCTGCAACTCGCCCTCACCCAGACCACCGAACTCGCCGAGATCTCCCGCATCTTCCGCGAGTATTGATCAACGCATTACACCCGCCATGCGCCGACTCGCCTTCACCTGCCTGCTCCTTACGACGTTCCGCCTCGCGACCGCGGCCGAGATCGATCTGAGCACCGCCACCGTGCTTGATTTGCAGGAGGCCTACGATGACGGCCTCACCGCCGAACGCGTGGTGCAGGTCTGCCTCGATCGCATCGCGGCTTACGACGAAGCCGGACCCAAACTCAACGCCATCCTCACCCTCAACCCGCGCGCCCTTGAGATCGCCCGCGAACTCGATGCCGAACGTCGCGAAAAAGGCCCGCGTTCACCGCTCCACGGCGTGCCCTTCCTGGTGAAGGACAACTATGACACCTTCGACCTGCCCACCACCGGCGGCGCCAAGGCCTTGGAAGGCCTGACCCCGGCCCGCGACGCCTTCACCGTCGCCCGCCTCCGCGCCGCCGGCGCCATCATCCTGGCCAAGACCAACCTCGACGAATTCGCCCGCGGCGCCACCGGCACCTCCTCCCTCGGCGGCCAGACCCTCAATCCCTACAATCTGGCCAAAATCCCCGGCGGTTCGTCCGGCGGTTCCGCGGTCGGCGTCACCGCACTCTTCGCCTGGATCGGCCTCGGCACCGAGACCGGCTCCTCCATCCGCAATCCGTCGACCAAGGCCAACTTGGTCGGTTTCTCGCCCTCGCAGGGTCTGGTCTCCCGCGGCGGCATCATTCCGATTTCCATCACCTACGATCGCGCCGGTCCCATGGCCCGCAGCGTGACCGACGCCGCGGTCGCCATGGCCGTCATGGCCGGCACCGACGCGGCGGACCTGTTCTCCTACGAGGGACTCGGACACACCCCGTCCGACTACTACCTCTCCAGCCTGCAAAAGGACGGTTTGAAGGGAGCGAGGATCGGCGTCGTGCGCGAGCTCTTCGGCTCCGATGAAGAAGATGCCTCCGCCGTCGCCTTGGTCGATGCCGCCATCGCCAAGCTGAAGGAAGCCGGTGCCATCATCATCGATCCACTGCCCGTCAACGCCGACCTCTGGACCATCCTCCGCAACACCAACTACGGGCGCTATGAAAACCGCGCCGCCATGGAGTTTTATTTCGCGCTACGCGAAGACGGCTTTCCCTACCAAAGCCTGCCCGAGCTCGTCGCCTCCGGCGGCATTCTCGGCCGCCTGAAGGATCGCTATCAGGAAGAGCAGAACGCCGGGGAACTGACCAACAACGCCGCCTACCTCGGCCTCTACAAAGGCCGCGCCATGGCGCGCAATTTTGTCCACGAGCTCATGGACCGCTGGCAGCTCGACGCGCTCGTTTATCCGCACGAAACCACGCCCGTCCGCACCATCGCCGAATCCGTCGTCGACGGCGGCAACGCCCCTAATCCGCCCAATCCCGGCGGCAGCACCACCGCTGGCACTGGCAACCGCATCTCCACCGTCACCGGCCTGCCCACCCTCACCGTGCCCGCCGGCATCAACACCGACGGCGTGCCGGTCGGCATCGAATTCCTCGGGCGCCGCTTCAGCGAGGCCACCCTGCTCAAGCTCGCCTACGCCTACGAACAGGCGCACCCGCAACGCCTGCTGCCGCCGACGACTCCCCTGCTCGGCATCGAAGTCCTCAGCTACTAAGACCGCCATGCGCTCCCCGTTCCCGCTCCTCACGCTCCTCAGCCTACCGTTCGCAACGGGTCTCGGAGCCGCCGAGAAGCCGCGGATCGCGGTGTTTTCCGGCCCAACGGCCACAATCCAAAACAGCCGACCGCTCATCACCAGCAACAAGGCCCGCGCCGCGCATGGCTTGCCGCTGCGCACCGGCGCCGACGGTCAGCCTCTCGCCTTCGACCTGCTCTACCCGCAACGCCTCGCCGCCCCCGCCACGGTTTACGTGGAGATGTTCACCGCCCACCCACTGGAGAGCGACGTGGCGGAACTCTACGCCGCGCCCGACGGTTACGTCGCCGCCGACGGCACGTTCTCGCCCACCCGTCGCGCAGCGACCGACAAGCCGGTCTACGCCGTGCAACTTCTGCCCGCGGACGGCCTCTACCCGCTGCCCTACATGGGTCGGCAAAAGGACGGCTCCGCCTGGGACAGCACCGCCGCCTTTCGCGGCGCTCCGTTCAGCCAGTCCCGCCAGACCTTCTATCCCAACGCCTCACGCATCTTTGAGGAAATCGAACGCAACGGCGGCGAGATCTACGCGCTCGCCGACTACGACTTCTATCGCCCCGCCCCCGCCGGCGGTTACACCAAGGGACTGCCTGCCGCCGCCCGCACCGACTTCGGTGAGGGCGACATCCCGCCCGAGACACTCGGTGAGGACTTTTTCACCTACGGCCCCTATGGCGCCTCCGGTTCCCGCCAGCACCTCGCCCGCGCCACCAACGTTGTGCAGGCCGCCCTCGCTGGCGGAGACTACGCTGGCGCGGTCTGGCTCGAGGGCAGCCCCAGCGTCGAAGACACGATCTACTGGCTGGGCTTATTGATCGACACCGACAAGCCGCTCATCGGTAACGCCGCCCAGCGCATGCGCGGACTCGTGAGCGCCGACGGTGACGCCAATATCGTCGACTCCATCAACTACATCGTCTCCGGCGTATGGGCCGACGAGCACGGCCACGACCGTGTAGGGGCGATCATGATACAGGATCAGCAGGTCTTCAACGCCCGCGAGGTCCAGAAGGGCGACGCCCGCCCCGGCGGTTACGTCACCACCGGTGGCCACGGCGGCGTGGTTGGCTCCACCGACTACGGACCGCGGCTCTCCTTCCTGTCCGTCCGCCGCAGCACCCATCGCTCCGATGTCCGCCTCTCACTGCTACCGGCTTCCGTCAGCGTGATTGCACGCTCCGACTCCGGCCTCACCCGCGTGCCCTACGCCACCAAGGACGCGGATGGACGCCTCCTCGGCAGCGCCATGCCCAACGTGACCTTCGTCAAGTCCTCCCGCTGGCAAACGACCCAGGACGCCACGGCCGATCCGTCCGACGAGGTCGCCATTCTCGCCCAGCTCGACGCCTTCCTCGCCGACCGTGGCCTGGCCGGCATCGTCAACGAAGGCCTCGCCCCCTACGGCAGCGCCGTCGCGCCCATTGAGGCCGCGTTGGACCTGGTTGCCCTCTCCGGTTTCCCCGTCGTGCAGGCCGCCCGCGGCGACGCCCATGGCTACATGCAGGGCAACCCGCGCAACCTGCGCATCGAGGCCAACAACATGACCGCCACCAAGGCGCGCATCCTCCTCATGGCCTGCCTGCTCAAATTTGGCGCCCTGCCTCCCGCTCGCGATCCGCGCGCTCCCACCGACACCGAACTCACGGCCATCCGGGCCGCCCTCGCCCCCTACCAAGCCGTCTTCGACACCCACTGATCACGGCTGCCCCGCAATCGAGATTCCCAAATCCAAAATCGAAAATTCCCGCCATGGTCGCATCACGTAGAAACTTCCTCCGCCTCGCCACCTCTGCCCTCACCGCCGCCGCCGCATCCACCCTCCGCGCCACCGACGATCCCGCCACCGCGTTGATTGAGATGTCGGCCACCAAACTGGCCGGCCTCATTCGCGCCAAAAAGGTCAGCGCCACCGAGGCGGTGGAGGCCTACATCGCTCGCCACCTCGAGGTGAACGACCGACTCAACGCCGTCGTCATGAACTGCTACGCCCGGGCCCGCGCCGAAGCCAAAGCCGCCGACGCCATGGCGGCCAAAGGCGAATGGATGGGGCCGCTCCACGGCGTGCCCATGACCCTCAAGGATTCGATCGATACCGCTGGCGTCATCTCCACCGGCGCCACCTTTGGCCGCCAGCAGTATGTCCCCGAAAAGGATGCCACCGTTGCCGCCCGCCTGCGCGCCGCCGGCGCCATCCTGCTCGGCAAGACCAACACCCCTGAATTCACCCTCGGTGGACTCGGCGGCATCAGCACCACCAGCAACCTGCTCTACGGTGCCTCGCACAACCCCTACGATCTGACCCGCTCGACCAGTGGCTCGTCCGGTGGCGCCGGCGCCATCGTCGCCGCCTGCGGCGCCGCCTTCGACATCGGCTCCGACTGGGGCGGCTCCATCCGGGGTCCCGCGAACAACAACGGCATCGCCGGCATCAAACCCACCTCCGTCCGCGTGCCCCGGACCGGTCACATCGTCGACTACGGCGGTATCTTCGACAACTGGCAGCAGCTCGGTCCCATGGCCCGCCGGGTCGCCGACCTCGAACTCATCACGCCCATCATCGCCGGTCCTGACTTCCGCGACGTCGCCTGCGCCCCGGTGCCGTGGAGCGACCCCGCCACCGTCAACATCGGCGGCCTGAAGGTCGCCGTCTTCGGCGACAACGGTTCGCCCAACAACACTCAGGATGTTCGCGACACCGTCAAACAGGCCGCCACCTGGCTCGACGGTGAAGTCACCAGCGTGACCGAGGATACACCGACCGCGCTCCTCAACGAACTCGCCGCCGCCCGTCGCGACATGACCTCGGGCGACGGTTGGGCCTTTTACCTGCGCCTCGTCGAGAAGTGGAACACCAAGAACTACTCGCCTTCCCGCAAGGAACGCATCGGCACGCAACCGCCCCTCTCCAGCGCCGCCCTCGTCGAAGCCTGGGAGCGTCAGGATGCCGCCAAGTCCAAACTGCTGCACTGGTTCAAGTCTTCCGGCTACGACGCCATCCTCTGCGCGGTCTCCGGCGCCCCGCCCAACGAGATCGACCGTGAGGGCGGCGGCGGTTGGGGCGGCGGCACCTCGTGGAGTTACAACGGTTCCTTCAACTGCACCGGCTGGCCCTCCGTGGTCGTGCGCTGCGGCACCTCCGCCGACGGCACCCTGCCCATCGGCGTGCAGGTGATCGGCCAACCCTGGCGCGAGGACATCTGCCTCGCCCTCGCCAAGGTCCTCGAAGCCAAGTCCGGCGGCTGGCAACGCCCGCCGGTCTAACCCCTTACATCTGACATCAAACATCACACATCCGACATGAATTCGACTTCCCGCCGCACCTTCCTCCGCCACGCCGGCGCCGGCGCCGCCGCGCTCGCCCTCGCCTCCGCCCTGCCTTCCCGCCTGCGCGCCGCCAACATGGCGAAGTATCCAAAATCCTCGGACAAAGAAACCGACCCGCTCTACATGTCGGCCACCAAACTGGCCGCGATGATCCGCGACAAGCAGCTCTCCGCCACCGAGGCCGTGAAGCTCAACCTCGCCCGCATCGAGGCGGTCAATCCGCAGATCAACGCCGTCGTCGCCCTCTGCGCCGAACGCGCGCTCTTTGAAGCCGCCGAGGCCGACCGCGCCCTCGCCCGCGGCAAGGTGCTCGGCCCGTTGCACGGCGTGCCCATGACCATCAAAGACTCCTTTGACACCGCCGGGGTCGTTTCCACCGGCGGCACGCTCGGACGCAAGGACTTCGTGCCCGGCACTGACGCCACGGTGGTCAAACGCCTGCGCGACGCCGGTGCCATTCTCCTCGGCAAGTCCAACACGCCCGAGTTCACGCTCGGTGGCGGCGGCAAGGGCACCGTCAACCTCGTCTACGGCCTCACCTCCAACCCTTACAACACCGCCTACCAACCTTCCGGTTCCTCGGGCGGCGCCGGTGCCATCGTCGCCGCCGGCGGCGCCCCCTTCGACATTGGCTCGGACTACGGCGGCTCCATCCGCGGCCCCGCCTACGCCAACGGCATCGCCGGCATCAAACCGACCTACGGCACCGTGCCGCGCACCGGTCACATCGTCGGCTATGGCGGCCCCTTCGACAACTGGCAGGAGATCGGCCCGCTGGCCCGCCGGGCCGAAGACCTCGCCCTCATCATGCCCATTATCACCGGGCCCGATGACTGGGATTGCGCCATGGCCCCGGTGCCGCTCGGCGATCCGGCCAAGGTCGACCTGAAAAAGCTCCGCGTTTGCTACTACCTCACGAATGGCCAGGTCGATCCGACCAGCGAGGTGCAGGCCGTCGTGCAGCAGTCGGTCGACATGTTCAAGGCCCTCGGCTGCACCGTAACCGCCGATGCCCCGCCCAAGATGAAGGAACTCGGCGAGGTCCGCTCCGCATTCTCGAACGCCAACGGCCGCGAACACATGCGTCGCCTGCTCGCCAAACACGGCACGAAGCAAGCCTCGCCCGGTCTCCGCCTCAGCGGCGACGAACTGCCCAGCGCCGACTTCACCCGCCTCTGCGAAGAGATGGACGCGATCAAGTCTGAGCAACTCGCCTGGTTCGAACAATACGACCTCATCATCTGCCCGGCTTCGCAAAGCGGCCCAATCCGCCACGACGCCGAGCGCCCCCGCAACCGCTCGGGTTACTCCTACACCAGCCAATACAACACGACCGGCTGGCCGGCGGGCGTGGTGCGCGTCGGCACCACCGCGGTCGATGCCATGCCCATCGGCGTGCAGGTCGTCGCCCAACCGTGGCGCGACGACGTCGTCATGGCCGCCCTCACCCACATCGAGTCCCAATCCGGCGGTTACATCCGCCCCCCGCTCTGAGCGGGGATCTTTCTCTTCATTCTTTATCTTTCTCTTTCTCCCCGAATTCCGATGGTCGCCTCTCGCCGCCAGTTCCTCAGCCTCGCCACCGCCGCGTTCTCCGCGGCCGCCGCCCGCGCCGCCTCCACCGATCCGGAGAACCAGTTGATCTTCATGTCGGCGACCAAACTCGCCGGCCTCATCCGCGCCAAAAAAATCAGCGCGGCCGAAGCGGTCGAAGCCTACATCGCCCGTCACCTCGCGGTGAACGACCGGCTCAATGCGGTCGTCATGAACTGCTACGCCCGGGCCCGGGCCGAGGCCAAGACGGCCGACGCGCTCGCTGCCAAGGGCGAATGGTTGGGGCCGCTCCATGGCGTGCCCATCACCCTCAAGGACTCGATCGACACCGCTGGCGTCATCTCCACCGGCGGCACCTTCGGCCGCCAACAATACGTCCCGGAAAAGGACGCCACGGTGGCGGCCCGTCTGCGCGCCGCCGGCGCCATCCTGCTCGGCAAAACCAACACCCCCGAGTTCACCCTCGGCGGTCTCGGCGGGATCAACTCCACCAGCAACATCCTCTACGGCACCTCGCACAATCCCTACGACCTGACCCGCTCCACCAGCGGTTCGTCGGGCGGCGCCGGCGCCATCGTCGCCGCCGGCGGCGCCGCCTTTGACATCGGCTCCGATTGGGGCGGCTCCATTCGCGGCCCATCCCACAACAACGGCATCGCGGGCATCAAACCGACCTCCGTGCGCGTGCCTCGCACCGGTCACATTGTCGGCTACGGCGGCACCCTCGACCTGTGGCAGCAACTCGGGCCCATGGCGCGTCGGGTCGAAGACCTTGAACTGGTCACGCCCATCATCAGCGGCCCCGATTTCCGCGACGCGGCCTGCGCCCCCGTGCCTTGGCGCGATCCGTCCGCCGTCGACGTATCGTCGCTCAAACTCGCCTGGTTTGCCAGCAACGGTATCGCTGATCCGGATACCGATACTCAGGCGACCGTCACCGCCGCCGTCGACGGTCTCGCCGCGCAGGTCGCCTCCGTCACCCAGGACGCCCCCACCGCCATCTTCCGCCAACTCGACGACGCCCGTTCCCGCCTCACCAACGGTGACGCGTGGTCCTTCTACACCCGTTTGGCCGCCAAGTGGGACACGAAGAACTTTTCCCCGCGCGTGACCGAACGGGTCAAAGGCATGCAGCCGGTTTCCAGCGCCGACTACGTCCAGGCGTGGGAGGATCAGGACCTCGCGAAGTCGCAGCTGCTGCACTGGTTCGCCGACTACGACGTGTTGATCTGCCCGGTGGCGATCAACCCTGCCGACCCCATCGACCGCTCCGGCCAGATCTTTGTGCCCGGTTCCTGGTTCTACATGGGCGCCTTCAACTGCACCGGCTGGCCCGGCGTCGTCGTGCGCGCCGGCACCTCGACCGACGGCAAGGCCCTGCCCATCGGCGTGCAGATCATCGCCAAACCTTGGCGCGAAGACATCGCCCTCGCCGTCGCGAAACGCATCGAAGCGCACTCCGGCGGCTGGCAACGCCCGCCGATATAAGCCGAAGGCCATCTTTCTCTTTCCTCTTTATCTTTCTCTTTCTCCCCGCCGTCACCATGCGCCACCTCCGTCTCACCTTCGCCACCGTCCTGCTTTTTGCGCTCACGAGCGCGACCCACGCCGCCGATCTCGCCAAACTCACCCTCGCCGAAGCCGCCGCCAAGGTCCGTTCCGGCGAGGTGACCTCGACCCAACTCACCGAGGCCGTGCTCGCTCGGATCGAGACCTTCAACGACCAACTCGACGCCTACATCACGGTGATGAAGGACCAGGCGCTCGCCCAGGCCGCCGAGCTCGATGCCGAAGCCAAGGCCGGCACCTTCCGCGGTCCACTCCACGGCGTGCCGATCGCGCTGAAGGACAACGTCGACACCACCGATGCCCGGACGACCGGCGGCTCGTTGCTCTTTGCCGACCGCTTCCCCGCGGAAGACGCGACCATCGTCACGATGATGAAGGACGCCGGCGCGGTCATCATCGGCAAAACCAACCTGCAGGAGTTCGCCATGGGCGGCGGTGAATCGTCCTACTACGGCCCGTCCCGCAATCCTTGGAACCTCGCCCACAACACCGGCGGTTCTTCCTCCGGTTCCGGCGCCGCCATCTCCGCCTTCCTCGCTTACGGGGCCATTGGCACCGATACCGGCGGCTCCATCCGCATGCCCGCCTCCTTCTCCGGCATCGTCGGCTTCAAGGCGACCTACGGTCTCGTGCCGATCCGTGGCATCATCCCGCTGCGTGTTTCCATGGATCACGCCGGCCCCATGACCCGCACGGTCGAGGACGCCGCCATCATGCTCAACGTGCTCGCGGGCTACGACAAACTCGACATCACCAGCGTGGAGCGCCCCAAGGAGGACTACGTCGCCGGCATGAAGCAGGTTGACGTGAAGGGCCTGAAGATCGGCCTGCCCGCCGGCTACTACGATTTCCTCGAACCCGAGGTCGCCCGCAATTTCTGGGCCGCCGTTGAAGTCATCAAGGGCCTCACCGCCGGCACCAAGAAAATGGCTCTGCCGCCCGCCGTGCGCCCGCTGGCCGGCAGCGCCGAGACCCTCGCGTGGCACGAGGACTATTTTAAAGTCTCCCCCAACAGCTACCAGTTGCCGCAACGCCGCCGCCTGCAGGGTCTCGCCGAGAACCAGGGCGGCACCGCCGTCGACTATGTGAAGGGCATGTGGGAAAACCAACTCGTGCGCCGCACCGTCGACGACGCCTTCACCGCCGCCGGCGTCGATCTGGTCATTGTCCCCACTCACCGGATACTGCCGCCCAAGCTGGATGACCTCATCACCAGCCGCTACGAGACCAAACCGCGCGACCCGCGCGTCACTTCGAACTGCAGCCCGTTCAACATCTTCGGCCTGCCCGCCATCTCCATCCCCTGCGGTTTCAGCGAGGACGGCCTCCCGGTCGGTCTCATGATCGCGGGTCCGCACTGGTCCGAGTCCACCGTGCTCGCCCTCGCCGCCGCCTACGAGGCCGCGACCGAATGGCACAAGATGGAGCCGCCGCTCACCCCCGATACGCCCAAACCGCCGGTCGTCACTCCCGGCCGTTAAGGCCGAAGGCCATCTTTCTCTATCCGCTCTATCTTTTCCTTTCTCCCCGCACCGCCATGCGCCGCCTCCTTTCGCTCGCCCTCCTCCTCTCCACGCTCACCCTTGGTGCTCGCGCCGCCGATGCCGACCTCCCGTTTCTCACTCTCGCCGACGCCGCCGCCAAGGTTCGCGCCGGTGAAGTGACTTCGACGCAACTCACCGAGGCCGTCCTCGCCCGCATCGAGACTTACAACGACAAGCTCGATGCCTACATCACCGTGATGAAGGACCAGGCCCTCGCGCAGGCCGCCCAACTCGACGCCGAGGCCAAGGCCGGCCAGTTCCGCGGTCCGCTGCACGGCGTGCCCGTGGCGCTGAAAGACAACGTCGACACCGCCAACGCCCGCACCACGGGTGGCTCGTTGCTGTTCGCCGGCCGCTTCCCGGAAGAAGACGCCACCATCGTCACCATGCTGGTCGACGCCGGTGCCGTCATCATCGGCAAAACCAACCTGGAGGAATTTGCCATGGGCGGCGGCGACACCTCCTACTACGGCCCCGCCCGCAACCCGTGGAACCTCGCCCACAATACCGGCGGTTCTTCCTCCGGTTCCGGCGCCGCCATCTCCGCCTTCCTCGCCTACGGCGCCATCGGCACCGACACCGGCGGTTCCATCCGCATGCCGGCTTCCTTCTCCGGCATCGTTGGCCTCAAGGCCACCTACGGCCTCGTGCCGATTCGCGGCATCATCCCTCTCGTCGCCTCGCGCGATCATGCCGGCCCCATGACCCGCACCGTGATGGACGCCGCCATCATGCTCAACGTCCTCGCCGGTTACGACAAACTCGACATCTTCAGCGTCGAGCGCCCTGAGGAGGACTACGTCGCAACCATGCAGGCGGTGGACGTCAAAAGTCTCAAAATCGGGCTGCCAGCCGGCTTCACCGATCACCTCGATCCGGAAGTCGCCCGCAATTTCTGGGCCGCCGTCGAAGTGATCAAGGGCCTCACCTCTTCGGTGAAGGACATGCATCTGCCGCCCGCCGAACGTCCGCTCGCGTCCCTGTCGGAAGCGCTCGCTTGGCACGAGGACACCATCAAGGCCTCTCCCGGCTCCTACATGCTGCCGCACCGTCGTTCCCTGCAAAACGCCGAGAAAAACGGTGGCGGCACGGCCGTCGATTACGTGAAGGGCATGTGGGCCAACCGACTCCTGCGTCGCACCATCGACGACGCCTTCGATGAACAGGGTGTCGACCTCGTGATTGTCCCCACCCATCGCATCCTGCCGTGGAAATTGGATGACCTCCTGACCCGGCGCTACGACACCGATCCCAAGGATCCGTGGGTCACCTCCAACTGCTCGCCCTTCAACCTCTACGGCACGCCGGCCATCTCCATTCCCTGCGGCTTCAGCGAGGACGGTCTGCCCGTGGGCCTCATGATCGCCGGCAAACACTGGCGCGAAGACCAGGTGCTCGCCCTCGCCGCCGCCTATGAGGCCGCGACCAAGTGGCACAAGAAGCAGCCGCCGCTCACACCCGACACACCCAAACCCGACGTCATCCGTCCCGGCCGCTAACCCTGCGAAACTCTTCCCATGCGTTCTCCTCGCTTCTCCTGTCTCGCCGCCGCCGCGCTGCTGTTGCTGTCCACGCTCCGCGCGGAGCTGGACCTCACCACCGCCACCATCGCCGATCTTCAGGCGGCCTACGCCGACGGATCCCTCACGGCCGAAAAGGTCACCGCGGCCTACCTCGCCCGCGTCACCGCCTACGACAAGCAGGGGCCGAACATCAACGCGGTGATCCTCCTCAACCCGGACGCGCTCGCCGACGCCAAGGCGTTGGATGCTGAGCGCGCCGCCGGTCACGTGCGGGGTCCGCTGCACGGCATCCCCATGCTGTTGAAGGACAACATCGACGTGCTCGGTCTTCCCACCACCGCGGGTTCCCAACTCCTCGATGGCAACCTGCCACCCGACACGGCCTTCGTGGCCAAGAAGCTGCTCGACGCCGGCGCGATCCTCATCGCCAAGGTCAATCTCTCCGAGTGGGCCGGCGGCGGTGGTTCCACCAGCGGCGCGCCGCCTGAAATCGCCGCCAAGGGCCGCGTGCCCAACGGCTTTTCCAGTGCCGGTGGCCAGACCCGCAACCCGCACGTTCTCACCCGGGGTCCGGCCGGCTCTTCCGGCGGCACCGGCGCGGGCATCGCCGCCGTCTTCGGTCAGTTTGGCCTCGGGACTGACACCGCCGCGTCCGTCCGCGGTCCGGCCAACGCCGCCGGGGTCTTCGGCCTCAAGACCACCCACGGTCTCGTCTCCCGTGACGGCGTCGTGCCGCTCGCGCTCAGCTTCGATACCGTTGGACCACTCGCCCGCAGCACCTACGACATCGCCGCCGCGCTCACGGTCATGGCCGGGATCGATCCGGACGATGCCTCCACCTTGAAAGGCACCGGTCGGGCCGCCCCAGACTACACGACCTATCTCAAACCGGGGGGACTGCAGGGAGCCCGCATCGGCATCGCCCGCGAGTTCTTCGGCAAGGACGAGCAGGTCGACGCCGCCGTCAACGCCGCCATCGCCAAACTGCAGGAACTCGGCGCCATCATCATCGACGACATCCAGATCCCGCCGCCCGTCCAGGCGCTGCGCCAGCCGCTCTACAACCTGGTGCGTTCCGCCGAGTTCAAGGGCCAGGTCGCCGACTATCTCGCCACCACCGGCCCGGCGTATCCGAAAACCATCTACGACCTCGCCCGCCTCGCCAACGACCCCGCCACCGGCTACCGCTCACCGCAGAAAGCGGTCGGCCTCAACTACCAGTCCGAGACCGCCCTGCTCCTGACCGATCCGGTCTACGTCGCCACCCGCGACAACGGCATGGCCATGGTCCGCACCGCGATGGAAGGCGTCTTCGCGAACCACAACCTGCACGCACTGCTCTACCCGACCTCGCCCACGCCGGTGTCCTTGATCGAGCCTGATCCGGATCAACCGCGCGGTGGCGGTGGCGGTCCGCTCAACATCGCCAACATCACCGGCTTCCCCGATCTGGTCGTGCCTTGCGGCATGAGCGAACGCGGCCTGCCCGTGACCTTCTCCCTAATGGGCCGCGCGTTCACCGAAGGCCGCCTGCTGGCGATGGCCTACGACTACGAACTGGCCACGAAGCCGGTCACCTTGCCGGTCAACACCCCGAAGCTGTCCACCGACCGCCTGTAGCCTCCCACCTTGCCCGAGAAACACCCGCAGGAGCCCGTCATGAATCCATCCTCCCAGACGTTGCTGGCCATCCGGACCCTTGCGGGTGTTTCGCGGGCTTTTGTTGCCCTCGGTCTGTGCCTAGGCAGTCTCGCCGCCAGCACCTATCCGGTTGAGGAGGCCACCGTCGAATCGCTGCACGCCGCCTACCGCGCCGGCACCACCACCGCGGTCGAGGTCGTGCAGGCCCACCTCGATCGCATCGCCGCCTTCGACAAGACCGGTCCCTACCTCAACGCCGTCGTCAATGTCGCGCCCGACGCGCTCGCGGTCGCCCAATCCCAGGACGAACACTTCGCTCAAACCGGAGAATTTGTCGGCCCCCTGCACGGCATCCCGATCCTCTTGAAGGACAACCTCGACGTCGTCGGTGTCCCGATGACTTCGGGCTTCCAAGGCTGGAAAAACTACGTGCCGCCCACCGACGCCCCGCTCGTCGCCGGCATCAAGGCGGCCGGGGGCATCGTCATCGCTAAGACCTCCCTGTCCGAATTCGCCAAGGGCGGCGCCGACAACATCAACTCGGTCCTGCCCGGCTTCGCCCGCAACCCCTACCACCTCGCCTACAACACCGGTGGTTCCTCAGGCGGCACGGGCGCCGGCCTCGCCGCCAGCTACGGCGTGATCGGGGTCGGCACCGATACCGGCGGCTCCGTGCGCATGCCTGCTGCCCACAACGCGCTCGCCGGGCTGCGACCGACCGTCGGCCTCGTTTCCCGCACCGGCGTGGTGCCCCTCGACGGTGTCCGCGACACCGCCGGCCCCATGGCGCGGACCGTGCACGACATGGCGCTGTTGCTCGACGCCATGGTCACGGGCAACGATCCAGTCGACACCGCCACCGCCCGCAACGCCGGTCATATCCCGACCACCTACCTCGCCGCACTGGATCGCGACGCGCTCAAAGGCGTCAAACTCGGGGTCCTGCGCCAGGTCTTCCGGCCCGAGGTCACCGACCTGCAGGTGCTGGCCAACTTCGAAAAAACCCTCGCCGAATTGCGCGCCGCCGGCGCCGAGCTCGTCGATCCCTTCATCGTCCCGGAACTCGACACCCTGCCACGACCACCGCAGACCGGCGCTCAGTTCAAGGCCGACCTGACCCGCTGGATCTCGCTGCATCCGGGTGTGCCGTATCCATCGATCAAGGACATAGCCGAATCCGGCCTGCTGCATCCGTTGCACCAGGTCAGCGTCGAGAACGCCGTGGACGAACTGCCGCCCGACCAAACCCCGGCCACGGTGCAGGGGCGTCAGCACGAGGAACAGTTCCGCGCCGCCTTTCGTCGGGAAATGGACGCCGCCGGCGTCGGCGCCCTCGTCTTCCCCACTTGGGCGCAGCTCCCGTCGCTGACCGGCGACCGCAACACCCAGATCGGCGCGGAGCCCGTGCCCGCCCCCGGCCGCGGCGTCACCCGATCACGCGCCAGCCTCACGTTTGTGGGCAGCATGCTGCAATGGCCCGCCCTCTCCGTGCCCTGCGGCCTCAGCGCCGAAGGCCTGCCGCTCGGACTGCAGATCCTTGGCCGTGCTTGGGACGAGTCCCGCATCATCGGTTACGCCTACGCTTACGAGCAGGCGAACCCCTACCGGATCCCGCCGCCCCACACGCCACCCCTGCCCGACAGCCTGCGGGCCAAGCTCACGGGCACCTGGAAACTCGTCGGCATCGCCACCCGCGACGTCGCCACCGGTGTTGAAACGCCGTCCCCTCGCGTCCCCGAATCCGGCCAATTGGTCTACGCCCCCAATGGTCGGCTCTCTGTGCAGATCGTCCGTTCCGGCCGCGATGCGACCGCCGGCTCCAGCGCCGAAGGCTTCTCCAGCTACTTCGGCTGGTGGAAACTCGTGCCGGCCTCCGGCCACATCCTGCACATCAAGGACGGCGACCTCAACCAAGCCCGCGTCGGCGAGGCCGCGCCCCGCGCCTATTCCTTCGATCCCGCCGGACGCCTTTCCCTCGCCACGCCGCCGCGCTCCGGCCCGGACGGCCGCGAAATCAGCTCCGTCTTCATCTGGGAAAAGATCCCGTGACTCTCCTCATCATGCACCGCACTACCCGACTTCTCACTTCGTCTCTCGTCCTGCTTACCTGTGGCGGCGCCATCAGCGCCGCCGCCGCCGAATACCACGTGCCGTTCACACCGGAGAACGCCATCATTGGCCACTTTTCCAAAGAGAAGGCACCCGTCCTGCGCATCCAGTCCGGCGACATCGTGACCATCGACGGCGGTGGCGGCCAGCGCTGGCGTGATGACGATCCGGATACGTGGCTCGCCGCCAACGACATCAAGGGCCGCATCGCCGACATGCCGGCGCTGAGTGAGACGATCAAAGTCCTGGCCGAGACGCCCCGAGCCGAAGGCATCCCCAGCGGCCACCTGATCAACGGTCCCATCTACATCGAGGGCGCCGAACCGGGCGACTCGCTCGAGGTGCGGATTCTCAACGTGACGCCGCGCATCACCTACGGGACCGTCGGGGGCAGCCCGGGTCGCGGCGGGTTGCCGGACCTCGTGCCGATTCCCTTCGGCTTCGTCGTGCACCTCGATCTCTACCGCAACGCCGGCGTGTTCACCGACAACGTTGAGGTGCCGCTCATGCCCTTCAATGGCGTGATGGGCACCTGCCCGCCTGACGAAGATCTCACCCCCTACCGTCGGTCCGGTCCGCCCGGGCTCTTCGGCGGCAACCTTGATTGCCGCGAACTCACGAACGGCGCGACGCTCTACCTGCCCGTGTTCCAGGAAGGCGCCCTGTTCTACACCGGCGACTGCCACGCCGCGCAAGGCGACGGCGAGGTGACGATCAACGCCATCGAGACCGCCAATACCGCCACCTTTCAGTTCATCCTCCACAAGGGCAAGACCCTCACCGGTCCGCGCGCCGAGACGCCTGACCATTACCTGACCTTCGGCCTCGACGAGGACCTCGACCTGGCCATGCGCAAGGCGACGATTGAGACGATCGAGTTCCTCAAGGAGCGCGAGGGCTACGACTTTCTCCGCGCCTACGCGCTGACCTCGATTGGCATCAATTTCCGCGTCACCCAAGTGGTCGACGGCACCAAAGGCGTGCATGCGATGATCCCGAAGAAGCTCTTCAAAGACGCCCCCAACACCTACTGGTATCGGCCGCGTTGATACCCCGCTTTCACCATGTCGGCTGCGTCTCTTTCCCGCGGGTCTTGTTGGCGCGCGCTGCCTTGCTGGGTGGCGGTCGCGGCGGCGGCGGGTCAATCGGACCAGCTCGAGGACGCGTCGCCGAGCCGCCCGCGAATCCTGGCTCCCGCCGTGGAGGGCAAGGTCGAGTTTCAGTCCGGTTGGGCCCACTACGTGGCACCGGAGTTTCCCTTCGCCTTGCGACCCACGGCCCTGCAGGGCGGCTACGCCATCGTGGCCTACACCTTCGACGATGCGGGCATCATCACCGACCGCATCGTGCTCGCCGCCAGTCATCCGGCTTTTGGCGAAGCCGTGCTCGCGGTGATGCCGCAGTGGCGCCTCAACGCCGCGGAATTTGGCGCCCGCGAACGCCGGGACACGCGCACTTTCGAGTTTGAACGTCGCGGGGTGATCATGTCCGGCACCCAACGCGACGCCGCCCGCACCGCCTTTGATCGGTCCGGCGACGCCTTCGCCGCCGGCCTCAGCACGCACCCGGAGGAGGATTTGGATGCGCCTCTGATAATGATCGCCGGCCGTTTCCCGGGGTATCCGGACGAACTGCGGGGCCACGTCGACGCCGGCGAGGCGGTGATCGAGTTCGTCGTGGACTCGGACGGCTGGGTCCGCGTGCCCGCCGTCGTTTACGCCAGCAATCCCGCCTTCGGGTCCGCCGTCATGAGTGAGATCCATGCTTGGCGCTTCAGCACGCCCCTTCGCGAGAAGAAACCGACCCAGGCCACGGTGACTCGCACGGTGCAGTTCGAACGCCGACGCCCCTGAACCCGCCGCCATCTGCCTTCCACCCAGCTCGAAATGAACCCAACACAAACCACCCACCCAACGGTTGAATTATATTCATGTCGCTCGCGACTGAGGCGGTTTGCAAAGCAAAGGCATGTGGCCTGCTCCGGTGCCAATTACCCCTGACCCCGATGCGCACGCAGCTTTTTTCCCTCCTCATTCGACCGCCCACTCATAGCCGGGCGAGATCCATCACCATCGTTCTGGGCCTTTGTCTGGTCTTCGCCGCCAGCTACGTCGCGGCTCGAGGATCGTTCGGCAACCTGGCTTTTAACCTCGTGCCCCTGGTCCTGGCCGTCAGCTGGTTGGGTCTGGGTTGGGGCATTTCAGTCTCGGTGGTCATCACTGCGCTGCGCGTTTTCAGTGACGTGGCCAACCTATGGCTGAATCCCGACTATTACCTCGCCGACGCGAACCTAATGCGCCTCGCCTCCAATCGCGTGAGCACCCTGGTGATGTTCTGGTGCATCGCCGTCCTGATTCACGAACTCATCGTGATGAGTCGGCAGCTGGAGGAACGTGTCAAGGCCCGCACCGAGGCACTGAACCAAGCGACCGCCGCCCGGGAAAAATTGCAGCATCGTCTCCTCGAAGCCGGCGTGCGCGAACGCGCCGCCATCGGTCGCGACCTGCACGATGGCTTGGGTCAACACCTCGCCGCCACCGCCATGGCGGCGAGCATTCTGAGCACCCAACTAAAAACCCGTGACGACGCCCTCGCCGGTTCGGCCGATCAGGTGGAGTCGCTCATCCGCGACGGCATCACGCAAACCCGCCGCATCGCCCGTGGCCTGCTGCTCGACAGCGTGTCCGCCGGACAATTGGAACTCGAACTCGAGGAACTCCTGTCCACCGCCACCGAAAACTTTCACATCCCCTGCCGACTGCATACTTCCGGTCCAGTCGACACCCTGGACGCGACCACCAGCTCGCACCTCTTCTACATCGCGCGAGAAGCGCTGCGAAACTCCCTCCGTCATGCCGAGGCGACGCACATCGATGTGCAACTGACCGTGCAATCCACCCATGCGGAACTGCAGGTCATCGACGACGGCGTGGGACTCGGGCTGCCCGCCTCAGTTGAAGCCTCCGAGGCCTCCGACGTGGAGGGTGTTGGTCTGCAAATCATGAACCAACGGGCCCAATTCATGGGCGGCACGCTCCGCTTCCTTTCTCCTTCCCCGTCCGGTGCCGGCACCCAACTCGAATGCCGGGTGCCGCTGGTCTCTCAAGCCGCCTGATCTTTCGCCGCATGACCGCCACCGACACCCTCCGCATCTTTCTGGTCGACGACCATCCGATGGTTCGCGAGTGGCTTTCGAACCTGTTGAATCAAACCGCCCAGTTTGACGTCATCGGCTCCTCCGCCACCGCCCGGGAGGGCTTGGCGTCGATGCGCACGGATCCGCCGGACGTCGCCATCGTGGACCTCGCCCTGCAGCGCAGCTCCGGCCTCGATCTGATCAAGGACCTTGGCGAACAACTGCCGCAGGTGCGCGTCGTGGTGTTTTCAATGCACGAGGAGATGTTCTACGTCGAACGCGCCGTGCGCGCCGGTGCCCGGGGTTACGTTTCCAAACGTGAGCCGACCGACTGCATCATCGACGCCGTGCGCGAAGTCGCCGCCGGTGAATTTTTCGCCAGCCGTCCGATTCTCACCCGCCTCACCGAACGCATGCTCGGCGGCAACTCCGACCAAGCCGCCATCGACAGTCTGAGCGATCGCGAGCTGGAAGTCTTCCGCATGCTCGGCAGCGGTGTGAGCACCCGCCGCATCGCCGACGAACTTTCCATCAGCATCAAGACCGTGCAGGCCTACTGCGCGCGCATTAAGGAAAAACTCGGGCTGGAGGACGCGGTGGAACTGGTGCGCCATGCCGTGCGATGGGTGGATCGGCGCGATCTGGTGCAGTGAGCGTAACCGGTTCGTAACCTGAGCCTTCCGTGTAGGGCAAAACCCTACATGAATTTTCGGCATGGTCCGACAGACAAAGTGGACCCACATCGGTTATGGTTCATCCTGCATGAATACCGGAACCGCCGCCCAGGTCCTGCACTGCGAACGAGCTGTCGATCTTGCCGGCGAAACGGCGGTGACCTTTTTGACCGTCGTCCAGCGCGACTCCAGCGGTCAGACGCTCCGGTGCGAAAGCCACTTGTTCTGGGAATCGAGCGAAACCCATTCGCACAATCTCGCGTTCCACTTCAGTCACCACGAAACGGATACGTTGGTGTTGCGTGAGGCGGTGCGGCAAACCCACCAGTTGTTCGCCGCGGAACGTCGCCGTCGGCAACCGACCTGCGCCGCCAACCTCGCATACCGCACGGTCGTTCTGCCCACCCTTCCCATCCGTGCCTGGCGCGACGCCGGCAAGTTCCGCACCGCGTTGGCTTGCCTGCCCGATCTGACGGTGGCCACCGAGCTGCAGGAGAGTTTGTTTGTGCCCGCCGTCGCCAGCCCGGAACGACCGATCATCGATAGCCGGTCATCGCTGGGCGATCGCCGCTGAGCCGAACTGGACGCCGTCGCGCGGCGTTTGAATTCCCTTCACCTCGCTCAAGCCGCGCCCTCGCGGGCCGACCGGGGCATGTCGGCTGCTCGCCCCGGTGGCGATGACTGCTCCGCGATCCGTGCCATTTGCACGCCTCCGTTTTCTCGCCGGCCTTGCTCTTGCCGCCGGCCTACCCTTCACGGCTTCGGCCGCGTTCGAACTGGAAGAGGCCACGATCGAATCGATCCAAGGTGCCTACTTCTCCGGTGAGCTCACCGCCACCGATCTGGTCAAAGCCTACCTCACGCGCATCAAGGCCTACAACGGCCCCGGTGTCGCGGAACCCGAGGGCAAGCTCGGCCGCATCGAGACGATCCCGCACAGCGGCAAGATCAACTCCATCGCCACGCTCAACCTGCGCCCGGCGACCCTGGCCGCCTGGGGCTTTCCGGCCGAGATGGCGCGTTCGCTCACCGATGCGGTCGACGATGACCCGGCCATGCCCGACGCCCTCGAAACCGCCGCGCAGCTCGACGCCTATTTCGCCGCCACCGGGCGCTTCAAAGGCCCGCTGCACGGCGTCGTTTTTGCCATCAAGGACCAGTTCGACACCTTCGATCTGCGCACCACCTCCGCCGCCACCGTGCCCTACGCGAACGACCGGCCGCCGGAGGATTCCGTCTTCGTGCAACGCTTGCGCGACGCCGGCGCCATCATCCTGGCCAAGTCCACCATGGGCGAATACGCCAGCGGCATTCCGCGCAGCTCCTTCAACGGCACGCTCAACAACCCCTACGACACCGAGCGCAGTCCCATGGGTTCATCCTCCGGTTCCGGCAGCGCCGTCGCCGCCAACCTCGTTACCGTCGCCATCGGCGAAGAAACCGGCACCTCGATCCGCGGCCCCGCTTCCTACAACAGCGCGGTCGGCATCTCCCCCACGCAGGAACTCGTGCCGCGCCACGGCATGTTCGGTTACGGCATCAACACCCGCACCGGGCCCATCGCCCGCACCGTCGGCGACGCAGCCCGGGTGCTGGAGGTCATCGCCGGTTATTCCCCCAAGGATGGCATGAGCGCCGGCGGCGCCGGCCGCATGCCCGAGGCCTACGCGCCCTACGCCAACAACCGCCGGCTCGACGGCGTGCGCATCGGCGTGCTCCGCGAATACATGCACCCGGAGCTCTTCACCGCCGAGGACCACGCTTCGATCGAACTCATCGAACAGGCCATCGCCGACCTGCGCGCGCTCGGCGCCATCATTGTTGATCCCGGCGAGGGCGACCTTCTCACCCCCTACATTCGTCAAAACTTCGACCTCCTCTACACGCCCGATTTCGCCAAGGACTATCCCGAGCTTTTTCCCGTCGGCGAGGACGGCAAAGCCACCACCGACCGCATCGCCACCCTCGTTGAGCTTGCGCTCGATCCGACCCGCGTCCCGGCAAAACTCACCATTCGGGATCTCGGGAACAACCGCACCAAAGGCGCCACCCGCCTCATCCAGGACCTCGAGCTCGCTCGCCGCGGCGACGCGCGCATCAAGACCACCACCGATCTCATCGAGACGGGCACCTTCTTCGACGATGATCGCTTCGGCGACCGCAAGCGTTCCCTCGAACGCAACAACAAGGACACCGACCTCGACACCCGTGATCGCCTCCACCGGCGCTACGCCGTGCGCCACATCGTGCAGCACGCCATGGCCGACCTGCAGCTCGACGCCATCCTCTATCCGACCAACAACATCCCGCCCCCCAAGCTCGGGTCGCCCAATGTGCCGCGCAAAAATGGTCGGCCGCTGGTCTGGTCCTTCCTCGGCGCCCAGGGTTTTCCCACCCTCACCGTCCCCGCCGGCTACACCACCGAAGTGTGGGACCGCGTGTTGGATCCGGATTCGCCGCCCGTCCCCGCCACCGGCTACTACGCCGAACCCGGTGAGACCGAACCCGCGTCCAAACTGATCGGACCCGTCGCCGCCAAACTTCCGGTCGGCCTCGATCTCATGGGGCGCCCCTTCAGCGAGCCCATCCTGATCGCCATCGCTGCCGCCTACGAATCGGCAACGAGACACCGCATCCCCCCCCCCGACTTCGGCCCCCTCTGACTCGGACATCTTACATCCCCCCGACGCTCCGCAGGTAACATGTCCCCGACCCCCTCCGCCCCAACTTGTAACGTATTACGTTACAAGTCCCCGGCCTCGTCCGCGGCGACGCGCCGCCGCTTCCTCACCACCCTCACCGGCTGTGGACTGGGTTCAACGCTCCTGCCCGGCATCCTCTGGGCCAAGGCCGCGGAAGCGCAGGACTACACCATCACCGCCGAACTCGTGGCCGACGCCGCAGCCCTCGCCGGGCTCGACTTCTCAACCGAACAGTGCGCCGCCGTCGTTTCGGCCCTGCAGGACAACCTGCCGCGCTATGCGGCGCTCCACGCGCTCTCGATTCCCAACGACGTCGCGCCGCCGTTCTACTTCAGCCCCATCACCTCCGGCATGACGGTTGACCGCAGTCCGGCACCGTTGCGGTTCAGTGATCGCCAGCCGCGCCCAGTGCCCACCGACCTGGAGGAACTGGCCTTCTGGCCCGTGCTCGACCTGGCCGTGCTGCTGCGCGAACGGCTTATCACCTCGGAAGCGCTGACGCGGATGTATCTGGCGCGTCTCCGCCGCCTGAATACGAAGCTCAACTGCGTGGTCACTTTCCTCGACGACCATGCGCTCGCCCAGGCCCGGGCCGCCGATGCCGAGATCGCCGCCGGCCACTACCGCGGACCGCTGCACGGCATGCCGTGGGGGTGCAAGGACATCATCGCCGTCGCCGGTTACCCCACCACCTGGGGGTCGCCCGCCTACCGGGACCAAACCTTTTCCGAGGACGCCACCGTCGTAAAACTCCTCAATGCCGCCGGCGCCGTGCTGCTCGCCAAACTTAGCACCGGCGAACTGGCGGGCGGCGACGTTTGGTTTGGCGGTCGCACCAACAACCCGTGGAACCTCGACGAGGGTTCCAGCGGATCCTCCGCCGGCTCCGCCTCCGCCACCGCCGCCGGTTGCGTGCCCTTCGCCCTCGGCACCGAAACCAGCGGCTCGATCTTTAGTCCATCCTCCCGCTGCGGCGCCACCGGCCTGCGTCCGACCTTCGGACGCGTGAGTCGCGCCGGGGTGATGGCGCTTTCCTGGACTCAGGACCGCATTGGTCCGATCTGCCGACATGTCGAAGACTGCGCCGCCGTCATGGCCGCGCTGTGCCAGCGCGACGACCGCGACCTCGCCATGCCCGACATTCCGTTCAAGTGGGATGCCGGACTCAACTGGCGCGGCCTGCGCCTCGGCTACCTGGCCGACGCCTTCGCCGACACCGATCGCCACCCGGACTGGATCGCCAACGACGCCGCGACCCTCGCCACCATGAAATCGCTCGGGGCCGAGCTGGTGCCTGTCTCGGTGCCGGACGTGCCCGCCCTCGACTCCCTGCGTCTCAGTGTGGAGTCGGCGGTCTTCTTTGATGAACTCACCCGCTCCGGGCGCGACGCACTGCTTACCCGCAAATCCCGCGGCGAGCGCATGCGCTCCGCTCGTTTCATCCCGGCCGTCGAATACCTGCAGTCGCAACGCGTGCGCGCCATGATGATGGCGGCCCTCGCCGCGGCGACCGCGCACGTCGACGTCTATCTCGCGCCTTATGGCACCGGCCTGCCGCGACCGGAGCCCGGCACGCCCCAGCCACCGCCCAACGCCACGGCGAGGCACACCACCATGGCCAACCTCGCCACCTACCCGGGCATCGCCCTGCCCAACGGTTTCACCGCCGCGGGCACGCCGACCTCCATCACCTTCATGGCCCGTCCCTACGGCGAAGCCGCCGCACTGGCCGTCGCCAAAGCCTACCAGGACGCCACCCCCTTCAACCTTCGCCAACCCTCGCTCTAGCCCAACCGACATGAAACGCACCCTGCTCGCCTCCCTCGCCCTAAGCGTGCTGCTGACATGCGCTCCGCGTGCCGCAGAACTTGACATCAAAACCGCCACGGTGGCCGACCTCCAGGCCGCCTACGCCGACGGCCTGACCGCCGAAAAGGTCGTGGCCGCCTACTTGGCCCGCATCGACGCCTATGACCAGCAAGGCCCGACCATCGACAGTATCATCACCTTGAATACCAAGGCGCTGGCCGAGGCCAAAGCCCTCGACGCCGAACGCAAAGCGAAAGGCCCGCGCGGGCCGCTGCACGGCGTGCCGGTGCTGCTCAAGGACAACGTCGATACCTTCGATCTGCCGACCACCGGCGGCTCGCAGCTGCTCGAGGGCAACCTGCCGCCCGACGACGCCTTCATCGCGAAAAAACTCCGCGAGGCGGGCGCCATCATTCTCGCCAAGGTCAACCTCTCCGAATGGGCCGGGTCCGGCGGCTCGGTGAGCGGCGCTCCGCCCGACATCGCCAAGCAGGGCCGCGTGCCCAACGGTTTCAGCTCCGCCGGCGGCCAAACCCGCAATCCGCACGACCTGACCAAGGGGCCCTCCGGTTCCTCTGGCGGCACCGGCGCCGCTCTCGCCGCGGCCTTCGGCCACCTGGGCATCGGCACCGACACCGGCGGTTCGGTGCGCGGTCCGTCCTCCGCCAACGGCATCGCCGGGCTCAAGCCCACCCGCGGCCTGCTCAGCCGCGATGGCATCATCCCGCTCGGCCTGTCCTATGACACCGCCGGTCCGATGGCGCGCAGTGTCTACGACGTGGCCGCCATGCTCGGCCCGATGACCGGCATCGATTCGGCCGACGCCGCGACGTATCCAAGCGGTGGGCACAGTTTCACCGACTACACCACCTTCCTCCAGCCCGGCGCGCTCAAAGGCGCCCGCATCGGAGTCGCCCGGGCCTTTCTCGGTCACGACCCCGAGGTGGACCGCATCGTCGGCGAGGCCATCGAGACCCTCAAGTCGCTCGGCGCGACCATCGTCGATCCGGTGATCTACCCCGACTATCTCCTCGAGGGCCGCCAATCGATCTACAACACGATCGTTCGCACCGAGTTCAAAGCCGACCTCTCCACCTACCTGCAGACGACCCAGCCCGGTTACCCGAAGAGTTTCGATGACATCGTGCGCCTCTCCAACGATCCGGCCACCGGCTACCGTTCGCCCGGCAAGGCTTTCGGTCTGATGTGGGGCTCCGATCCGGCGGTCTCACCCGCCCCCGATGATCCCGTCTACCTCGCCACCCGCGACATGCTGCTACCGGCCATTCGGGCGATTTTCGAAGCCCTCTTCGCCCGCGACCAGCTCGACGCCATCATTTACCCGACCTCGACCACGCCCGCGCGCCCGATCGATCCCGAGCAGAGCGCGGCCAGCGGCCCCCGCCCGCCGTCCGCCACCAGCTACGCCAACTTCACCGGCTGGCCCGACGTCATCGTGCCCGCCGGCCAAACCGCCGACGGCCTGCCGGTGACCCTGTCGTTCTTCGGCCGGGCTTGGACGGAACCCACCCTGCTCGCCTTCGCCTACGACTTTGAACAGGCCACCCAAGCCCGCGTGTTGCCCGTCACCACCCCCGCCCTGCCCAGCGACGTGTTGAGCTACTGATCCTCCTGTCAGGTATTCCAAACCCCAATGCGGCGTCGCCGCACACTTGGCTCGGTTTTCGCTCTAGGGCGGACCGAGCCAAACTTTATGTCCCCGTCGGTCCCGCCGGCATCCGGTCATTTTTCAATCGTTCCCGATCCGCTCCGGCGGTGCCGCAGGCTCGTGACCATGCTGAGCGTCGCGTTGCTGCCGCTTTCGCTCGGCGCCCAAAACCACTCCGGCAGTTTCGGCCCGGCAACGCCACGTGGACAACTGCTGTCCCAACGGCTCGAGCTCACCGCGCCGGACGACGCCTGCCTGGCCTACCTCGCGACCTTCACCGAACGCCGGTGGAGCATTCGCGCCGCCAGCCGGCAGGCATTCCTCGACGAGCTGAGGTCCATGGGCTTCTCGGCCGCGACCCGCCAGACGCTCGACCAACCGACGCTTTGGCAAACAACGGCGGAGCCCGACCATTTCACGCTCACACCGCCCATCGACCTGCTGCTGAAACTCCCGCCACCAGAGCGTTTCGTGCTCTACCGCATCCTGGCACAGTGGCAGGCCAACAAGGTCGAACGCTGGCCGCTGGTGTTTCGTGATCGCGCCGCCATCGAACAGCTGGCGGAGCCCGACGGCGCGGCTTTGCCCTCGGCAGCGATCAAGCTGGTGCAGGACCTGAGCGTGCGATTTGCCGGGGGCTTCGCCTTCAGCGATTTTTCGGTGCTGGCCGCACGCTTTCCTGATCGCGAGCTCCAGCTGCGTTTCCTGCGCGCCGCCTCGACCGTCGACACCGTGCTGCCGCGCCTCTCAGTGCGCAATGCGTCCTCGGTGACCGAGACGCTCGCCTACTGGACCTCGGACCACCGAAATCCGTTCTCCGAGCCGATGCTGATGGCGCTGCTCGAGTCGCGCACTGAGCGAGGCGTCGAACTCGCCTCGCTCCTGCCCGGCTCGGCTCGGGCGCTGAGCTACGACCTCGACCCGGCGGAGGTGAGTCACGACACCGCGATCAACAGCTTGGTCATCTCGGCCAGTATCGCCGCACCAGCGCACACTGCCGACGACCTCCTCAGCTTCCTCACCTGGTTCAATGATCACTTTCAGCCGGCGACCGATGAGGCGCGATTCGGCGACCTGATGGTGTTGAACCATCCTGACCGACCCGTGCTCGATTATGCCTGCGCGTTCATCGCCGATGACCTCGTATTCGCCAAAGATCCGGTCGGGCTCGGGCTGTGGCGTTTCATGCGCGTGCCGGAACTGCTTGCGCGCAATCCTCACTTCGCGGGCGGGCAATTCATCCGCGTGCGTTTCCGCGATCCGTCCCCATGAAACCTCGCGCACTGCTGCTCACCCTGCTGCTCGCCGCGGGCAGTCGCGCACCGGCCGATGACGTGCGCGAGGGGCCTTGGGGCATGCTCCGGGTCAGCGTCTACAACCTCGAAATGCCGCCGACGCTTGCCGCGCAGGCGGAGTTGGTTGACGCCGGTCAGTGGACCTTGTCGCTGCCGAGCTGGGCGCCCTTCGACGCGCTGTTGCAGCGGCTGGAGTTACCCCCCTTGCCCGATCGCGCGGTGGACCCGGACGGGCACACCCGGCAGGTGCGGGTGCCGGCGGCGTGGCGCCGAGCTCTGGAGCCGGAGGTGCGCGCCCAGCTCTACCGCTGGCTGGGCGCGTTTCCCGGCAACCGGCTGCACATGTTGCCCTACGTGCTGCCGGAAGCCGCGGTGATCGAGCGGGCCGGACTGAACCCGCGTATGCAGGCGGCTTTGCGCGACCTCGCCTTTCGTCGCGGTCAGCGCACCTGTCTGGTCGATGCCGATCTGGTCGCCGCCCTGGCCAACTCGCCCGCCGAGCGCACCCGCCTCATGCAGCTGCTGCACCGGACCACTGCGTTGTCGGTCGAATTACTCCGAGAGAGTCTAGCGAATCGCGACAGCGTGCGCGACTACTGGAAAAAGCGAAACGACCGCCGCGTGCAAGAGGTGCTGCGGCGCTTCGAGCGTTCGCCCGAAGTCGAAGCTGTCGATGTGCTGCAATTGCTGCCCCGCGGACCGCGCCAGATCCTCAACAGCTACCCCGACGACCGCAGCAGCCCGCTCGCGGCCAACTGCATGTGGCTGTCGCTTAATTTCTTCGAACCCGACCTGTCGGCGCGCTTCCTGCCCGACGCCGTGCGCGGCGACACCACCGAACGTGACGCCCGCGCGGAGCTGAACGCGCACTACGACGAAGTGACCGGCCCGCGCCAGTTCGGCGACGTCATCGCCATGTGGGCCGAGACGCCGCGGGCCTCCGTCCTGTTGCACCTGGTGGTGCACATCGCCGATGATATTGTGCTGACCAAAAACGGTCTGGGCTACTCCACCCCCTTCGTGCTCGCGCCCTTGGCCGACGTGTCGCGCCGCTATGCCTGGATCGGCGAGCTCACCGTCCGCACTTACCGGATACACGCGCCTTGAGCCGCACGACCCATGCCGATCACACCGGCCAGCAGCAACAGACCACCAAGTGGAACGAGCAGGATGCCGGGCCCCGGGTCACCCCCGCGAACCCCCACGGCACCCGCCCAGAATCCCAGCGGTAACAGGACGTTGGCGGCTTTCAGACAGCGCGCCGTGCCCGCGCTGGGCGGAATCGGTCGGGCCAATCGCGCGCCCAGGCCGGCCGCCAGCGTGACCAGTGCCAACAAGGTGCCGTGGGCGTGGCCGAGCGTGAGCATCAGGCGCCGCGTTTCTGCGCCGACGTCGAGATACCAACCGACCTTGAGTCCGTGCAAAGCTTCGAGGCCAAGGCCCGCGCTCAGGTAGACCAACAGGCTCCACCATCCGAAGGTGACGAGCCCCCGGTCGGGTGCTGCCGGTGCGGGGCCGTTGTCGGATGCGGAGGAGGCGGGTGCGGGTGTTTTCATTCCACAAGGTAAACTCGGCGTTGGTCGCGCGCGTTGAGCAGCCGGTCGTAGGCCGCCGGTTCGAAACTGCCATCCGGTCGCACCAGCGTCTGAGGTGGCGGCGGGGAGTCGGCTTTGCCGACCAGAAGACGCGCGCGCGCAAAGGCTTCCACCGCCGCTTCGTAAGTCGTGTCGCCGTCGGCAGTGTAGTCGTAATCCAAGTCGCCAAACTGTGGTAGCGCCCGCAACGCGTTCGCCACGATCGCTCGCACCGCCGCATAGGGGTCGTCCAGGGCGATCGCGAGGTGCGGCGCCATCCAGTCCGAACCCGCGGCGGCGTGGGCCTTGGGCTGGCCCATGGCCCAGCCGACCAGCGCGCGCTGGGCCGCATCGCCGCGCAACATCCACAGGGCGCCGGCCGCCACGTGGCGTTCGTCGGCGTCCAATTCACCGGACGCCGGCTCCGCTAGGTCATACCAGCGATGAAGGTAATCCGCCGTCCAGCCGAGCGACTGATCCAGGTGGCAGAGGTTGCAGGCGTTGGGTCGGCCACTCTCCAGGCTTTCGCGGACGGTCGGCGACGTGATGCGATGGTTGCGCACCGCGCCAAGCAAACCGTAGGTCGCATGGGGCATGTGACAGTCGTAGCAACGGCTGCCCGGCGAATCCGGCGCATGAAAGGTGTGCGCGCTCACGTCGGCGGCGATTTCACCGTGGCATTGCAGGCAGCCCTGGTCACCGGCGGCGCCGTGCCGCAACTGGTCGCTGCGCCACGCGAGCAGGTTGGCCGTCGCCGTATCGTCCGGGTGCATCTCATGGCAGGACAAACAGGAGAGCTCCTGCCCTTCGAAGCACGGCGAGGTGATGAGTCCATTGTATTCCCGTCCCGTCACGCGCAGCATGCCGTCGGGCCAGAAGGTGTCCGGCAGGAAATCGGGATTGGCGGCGTGCAAGCGCGCGAGCTTGTCCGCGTCCGCCGCGCGCCCCGGCTGCACCAGGAATCGCCCGGAAAAACCCGTGTCGCCGGAGCGGAAGCCCAGGCCGTTCACGTTGGTCGCCAGCATGCCCTCCGCCCCGTCGAACGCCCACACGCTGTGGCACTGCCCGCAGGCCAACGCGGACTTCGGCGCGGTGAGCCGCGCCGGGTTGATGATCGTGTCATCCGGCACGTCGTCGCGGCGCGCGAGGTAGCGCTCGAGTGGGTTCCGGTGGCGGGCCACATGGGCCTCGGCCTCGCCGTGGCAGGATTCGCAGGCGATGCCGAACTCGGTCACACGCGAATCAAACAACAGGCCTTCGCCCTCGTAGCGCATCTGTCCCGCCGTCGTGTGACAGTGAATACAGGAGGTGTTCCAGGAGGCCACCGCCCGGCCGACATGGACTTCGGGCGGGCATACAAAGGTATCGGTCAGCGGCGCCCACCGCTGCGCTCCGATCAACCACCCAAACGGGAAGGGTTCCACCGCCCGCCCGGACTCGGTTTCGATCCAAAAATTCTGCTGGTGATGCGAACCGGTGAGCAGCACCACTTCGCGGTCGGTCCCCGCCCCCTCGCGCACCAAATAGCGCTCACCGTCGCGCCGAAACGAGAAGCTCCGGCCATCGAGCTCAAGCGCAACGCCATCCAAGTCCACCGCCACCGTGGCCGGCGACGCGACTTGCGTCATGGTCCGGTGAAACGAAGCGTGCCAGGAACCGTGCTCCGACGGATGGCACGATCGGCACGTGGCCGACGTCGCAAAACCCTCGCCCGCCGTCGCGAGTGGACGATTTTGCACTGCCGGAAGATCCGGCGGCGGTCGCAAGGTGAGCGCGAGGCCCGCCACCGCCCACAGGGTTGCGACCGTGCCCACACCACGCCGCCACCACGATCCGCGAGCGGCAGGCGAAGAGCGGGGGGCGGAAGGACGGCGAGACATCGCCGCCCATCTAGCAAGTCGCGTGCACGCCAGCCCCGAGGCGAAGGGTTGAGCGAAATCCACGCCCGGACACGGGAGCCTTGAATGAAAAGAAACCCTCCCGGGAGGTCCGAAAGAGGGCATGTGGCGTGCTCCCGCCCACCTGCGCCCTTCGCTGTCATGCCGTCCCTTTCCCTGTCCTCCGCTTTTGTCCCCTTTGGGTTGAACCCTTCATTCACCGCTTTTCGCCGTGCCCAATCGTAAACTGCTCATCGGTCTCGCGGTTCTGGTGGTGGCCGGCGGAGTCGCCTACGCGTTGATGAAACGTCCCGGCGATGCCGGCGCGGACACCGCCGCCGCCAAACCCGCCGCATCCTCGCGCGGCGGAGGGGCCCTCGCCCTGCAAGGCATCCGCCTCGAACCGCGCGCTTTCTCCGAGACCATCGTGGCCAACGGCACCCTGCGCGCCGACGAAAGCATCGAGCTGCAGACCGAGGTGAACGGAAAGATCGTCTCGCTCAACTTCGACGAGGGCCAGCGGGTTTCCGCCGGCGACGTCCTGGTCAAAATCCAGGATGCGCCGCTGCAGGCGAGCCTGCGACGCGCCCACGCCCGCCGTGAGCTGGCGGAGTTTCGGCGCGCCCGGCTGGCCAATCTCGTCAAGGACGGCGGCGTCAGCCAGCAGGACTACGATGAGGCTGCCGGCGAAGTTGACGTGCTCGATGCCGAGGTGGCGCTCATTGAGGCCGAAATTGCCAAGACCGTGATCAAAGCGCCCTTCGACGGCGTGGTGGGACTGCGCTTCGTGTCGGTCGGCGCCTACGTCAACCCCGCCACCCGCATCGCCACCCTGCAGCGGGTGAGCGATCTGAAAATCGATTTCTCCGTGCCCGAGCGTTACGCCCGCTACCTGCGACCCGGCTCGCCACTCACTTTCACCGTCGCCGGCAGTTCCGATGCCTTTCACGCCGAAGTCTACGCCATCGATCCCCGCATCGATGTGAACACCCGCACCGTCCTGCTGCGCGCTCGCGCCACCAACGCAGGCAAGGGCGACGCCCTCCTCCCCGGCCTCTTCGCCCGCGTCGAGTTCACCGTCAACCAAGACCTCGACGCGCTGCTGGTTCCGGCCATCGCCGTGACCTACGGCCTCGACGAACGCTTCGTCTTCGTGGCCCGCGAGGGCAAGGCCGAGCGCGTCAGCGTCCAACTCGGCGCGCGCACCGACACGCATGTGCAAATCGCCAGCGGTCTCACCCCCGGTGACGTCGTGCTCGTCACCGGCATCCAACAACTGCGGCCCGGCCTGCCGGTGAAAGTCGAACTCCTGCCGCTCTGATTTTTCCGCGATGTCCCTCGCCTCCCTCAGCATTCGCCGCCCGGTGTTCACGTTGGTGATCGCCATCACCATCGTCCTGCTCGGCTCCATCAGCGGGCTCACTCTCGGCGTGCGCGAATACCCCGCGATCGATCCGCCCACCGTCACCATCACCACCTCCTTCCCCGGCGCCGACGCCTCGATCGTCGAGTCGCAGATCACCGAACCGATCGAGGCGGCGGTCAACGCGGTGGCCGGTGTGCGCGAGATCAATTCCAGCAGTCGAGAGGGCAACAGCCAGGTGCGCGTTGAGTTCGACCTCGGGGTGGATCTCGAAGCCGCCGTCAACGACGTGCGCGACCAGCTCGGTCGCGCTACCCGCCAGCTCCCGCCCAACGCCGATCCGCCCGTCGTGCAAAAGGCCGATGCCGACGCTTCACCGTTCTTCGGTATCGCTGTTTCCAGCAACACCCTCGATCCGCTCGAGACCTCGGCCTTTGCCGACACCGTCAAAGACCGTCTGCAAACCGTGCCCGGCGTCAGCCTTGTGCGTCTTATCGGCGAGAAACGTTACGCCATGCGGCTTTGGCTCGATCCCGCCCGCATGGCCGCCTACGAACTCACGCCGCTGGAGATTCGCACCGCCCTCGCCCGCGAAAACGTCGAACTGCCATCCGGTCGCATCGAAGGCGGTCAGGTCGAGTTGTCCGTGCGCACCCTGAGCCGTCTCGCCTCCCCCGAGGAGTTCAACCGTCTGGTGGTCAAACGCAGCGGTGAGCAGATCGTGCGTCTGGCCGACATCGGCTATGCCGAACTTGGTCCCCAGAACCCCCGCTCCAGCCTCGTCGTCGACGGCCGCAGCATGGTCGGAGTCTACGTGAGTCCGCAACCCGGCGCCAACCAGATTGAGATCGCCGACGAGCTGCACAAGCGCCTGGCCCAGATCAAACGTGATCTGCCCGCCGGCATCGAACTCGACCTGTCCTATGACAACACGAGCTACGTGCGCACCGCCATCCACGAGGTGGTCGAGACCATCTTCATCGCCTTCGTGCTGGTGGTGATCGTCATCTTCCTCTTCCTCCGCGACTGGCGCAGCACGCTCATCCCGATGCTGGCCATTCCGGTGTCGATCATCGGCGTGTTTCTGATCATGCGTCTGGCCGATTTCTCGATCAACGTGCTCACGCTGCTTGCCATGGTCTTGGCCATCGGTCTGGTCGTGGACGACGCGATCGTCGTGCTCGAAAACATCTACGCCAAGATCGAGCAAGGTGTGCCGCCGCGACAGGCGGGCATCGAGGGCACGCAGGAAATCTTCCTGGCTGTGATCGCCACCACCCTCGCCCTGTGCGCGGTGTTTCTGCCTGTCATTTTTCTCGGTGGCATGACCGGTCGCCTCTTCCGCGAGTTCGGCGTCGTCATCGCCGCCAGCGTGATGATCTCGGCCTTCGTGGCGCTCACGCTCACGCCCATGCTCAGCGTGCGCCTGCTCCGCGCCCACGGCGGCCAAGGACGTTTCTACCACGCCACTGAACCCTTCTTTCAGGCGCTGGGACGCGGCTACGAATGGTCCCTGAAAAGTTTTCTGCATCGCCCGTGGCTTGCCCTGCCGGTGCTGCTCGCCGCCGGCGTCGTCATCGTGCTGAGTCACCGCGCCCTGCCGCAGGAACTGACGCCGTTGGAGGATCGCGGTCGTTTGTGGGTGCGCTCGACCGGACCGGAGGGCGCCTCCTTCGATTACATGGTCAACACCCTCGACGACCTCACCATGGTCGTGCGCGACGAGATCGACGACTCGATCCGTCTGACGATGACCCAGACGCCGTCATCGAGCATCGCCGGCGTGGCCAATTCCGGCTTTGTGCGGGTCTTCCTCAAGGATCGCGATCAACGCACCGAGTCCCAGCAGGAACTCGCGGCACGGTTGCAGCGCGTGGTGCGTCGCGAGACCGGTGTCCGCACCGTGGTCGCGCAGGAACCCTCGGTGGGCGAACGCCGCGGCGCCGGTCTCTCCGCCCAGATCGTCGTTCAAGCCAACTCCCTCGCGCTGCTGGAGGAGAAGTTGCAGGACTTCGTCGATGCGGCCACGGCCAGCCCGATGTTTTCCTTCGTGAACTCGGAGCTGAAGTTCACCCGGCCGGAAGTGCGCGTCGTGATCGAACGCGACAAGGCCCAGACCCTCGGTATCTCCGCGGCCGACATCGCCGCGACGCTCCAGGCGGCACTCAGTGGGCAACGCTTCGGCTACTTTCTGCGCAACGGCAAACAATACGACGTCATCGGCCAGCTGGTGCGCGAAGACCGCTCCAAGACCACCGACCTCGGCGCCATCAACGTAAAGACCGCGTCCGGCGGCGTCGTGCCACTCGACAACCTCATCAGCACCCGCGAAACCAGCGGTCCGCCGCAACTTTTCCGCTACAACCGCTTCATCTCCGCAACGGTGTCGGCCACCATGAACCCGGGCTTCACCCTGGGTCAGGGCGTGGTCGAATTGCAGCGCGTGGCCGACGAGGTGCTCGACGATCGTTTCACCACTAGCCTCACCGGCGCGTCGCGCGACTTTGTGGAAAGTTCCGACAGTCTCAGCTATGTGTTCCTGCTCGCGCTCGTGCTCATCTACCTCGTGCTGGCCGCGCAGTTTGAGAGCTTCCGTAATCCGCTCACCATCATGCTCACGGTGCCGTTGGCGCTGGCGGGCGCACTCGGCTCGCTGTGGGCCTTTGATCAGTCGCTGAACATTTTTTCGCAGATCGGACTCATCATGCTCATCGGCTTGGTGACCAAGAACGGCATTCTGCTGGTCGAATTTGCCGGCCAACGCCGGGAAGCAGGTTTGAGTCCACGCGAAGCCATGGCCGAAGCCGCCGCGTCACGGTTTCGGCCGATCCTCATGACCTCGATGTGCACCATCCTCGGCGTGCTTCCGATCGCCCTCGCGCTCGGCGCCGGCGCCGAGAGTCGCGTGTCGATGGGTATCGGCGTGATCGGCGGACTGGTCGTTGGCACCGTGCTCACGCTCTACGTCGTGCCATCGGTGTATTTGCTCCTTAATCGAGCTCCGGCGCCCCAGCCCGCCACATCGGCCGCCGATGACGACCACGACGCCCAACGCCCGATGATCCTGCCGCCCAAGTCGGCCGAAATGTATCCCTGAAATCCTTACTCGGCGCGCAGGATGTAGCCCCGCAGGTATTCGCTTTCGGGCATGGTCACCAACACCGGGTGATCCGCCGGCTGGTGGCAGAACTCGACCACCTGCACATGGCGACGCGCGTCGGTTGCCGCGGCCGCCACCACCTGGCGCAGTTCCGCGTCCTGCATGTGATGGGAACAGGTGTAGGTCGCGAGCAGGCCACCGGGCGCGAGCCGTTGCAGTGCGCGCAGATTGAGCTCCTTGTAACCGCGCATGGCCCCCTCCATGGCCTTCTTCGACTTCGCGAAGGGCGGCGGGTCGAGCACGATGACATCCCACGTCTGGTCACGATTGGCACTGAACCAATCAAACACGTTGGCTTCCGCAAAGCGGCATGTATCCGCCACCTTGTTACGCTCGGCATTGCGTTGGGCCTGATCGATTGCGTCGGCCGCGCTGTCCAGCCCGAGCACCGCACCCGCCCCGGCACGGGCCGCGTGCAGGCCGAAGGCGCCTTGGTTGCAGAAGGCATCCAGCACGCGCGGCTTGCGGCCGGCTTTCACCAGGTCGCCTACCCACGCCGCGACGCGGGCGTGCTGCTCCCGCTGGTCGAGGTAAAATCCGGTCTTTTGCCCGGACATGAGATCGAGCCAATAGTCGAAGCCATCGATCGTCGCCCACCGCGGCTCCCAGTCGCGACCGGAGCGCGTGCTGATCTCCGCCGCCAAACCTTCAAAACGCCGGATCGATGCGTCGTCGCGATGAATCACTTCGGTCGCGCCGGTGAGCTCGACCAGGATGTCCGCCAAGGCAGGCTTCCACTGCTCCATCGCCAAGGTCTGCACCTGCATCACCAGGGTGTCGCCAAATTGGTCGACCACAACCCCCGGCAGTCCATCGGACTCCGACCAGACGAGGCGGCGGTAAGGTCCGCCGCCCAAAGCATCACGACGCTGCACCGCCGCGGTCAGCGCCGCGCGCAGGTAGGCCTCGTCCAAGGTTTCCGCGGCCGCATCCAAGCGCCGCCAGACAATCTGTGAACGACTGTTATAAATGCCGAGACCCAGCCGTTTACCCCGCCGGTCGCGACATTCCAGCACCGTTCCGTCGTGGGAGGCATCGGGCAGCTCCTGCACTTCATTGCCAAAGACCCAGGGGTGGCCAAGCAAGACCCGCCCTTTGGCGTTGGGTTTGAGCTGAAGAAAGGGCGTGGCAGACATGGCGCCGCATCATCGGCGCCGCGCTTCGCAACGAAAGTAAATTCGTGCCCGGCGGTCGGACCGCGTGCGCTGGCTTAGAATTTGGCCGAGAGCGAGTGATCCGTCGCGGTCGCCTCGAAGGGCTTTTCGCCGCGATGGAAACCGGACTCGTCCTCATAACCGACCGGCGCCCGCCGCACCATGAAGGCGATCAGCATCGCGACCGAAACGTAGGCAAGGAGTATGACAGCAAGGATGTTCACGAAGGGTTTGGGTTACGCCTCTTAACATCGTCACGTCCGCGCCGCGCTCAACGGGGAGAACTACGATTTTTGGGCCTATAAATACGTAGTTGCGCATATTCAGTAAGGACTTCACCCCGGTTTTTTCCGGCGTTCCCCCCACCCGTCCACACTTGACGCGAGGAAGCCCGCTCCGGACGCTGGCCGGCTCGTCATGACGCCCGCTCAAGAAATCGCCCGCCGTCGCACCTTTGCGATCATTTCGCACCCCGACGCCGGTAAGACTACGCTCACGGAAAAGTTCCTGCTCTACGGCAACGCCGTGCACCTCGCAGGCTCCGTAACCGCGCGCAAGAATCAGCGGGCCACCACCTCCGACTGGATGGCGCTCGAAAAGCAACGTGGTATCTCGGTGTCGTCGACGGTGCTGCAGTTCGACTACGAGGGTCACGCCGTCAACCTGCTCGACACCCCGGGCCACAAGGACTTTTCGGAAGATACCTACCGCGTGCTGACCGCCGTCGACGCCGCGCTCATGGTCATCGACTCGGCCAAGGGCATCGAGCCGCAGACCCGCAAGCTCTTTGAAGTCTGCCGTCGCCGCGGCGTGCCGATTTTCACGTTCATGAACAAATGCGACCGCCCCACCATGGACCCGCTCGCTTTGCTCGATGAACTGGAGTCGGTGCTCGGTCTCGAACCGGTCGCCGTCACCTGGCCGCTCGGGAATGGACCGTCCTTCAAAGGCGTATATGACATTCGTCGCAAACACGTGCACCTCTTCGAGCGCACGCCTGGCGGCGCCTTTCGCGCGCCGGAAAAGGTGTCGGATTTCAACGACGCCGCACTCGAGGAACAGCTCGATCCCGACGCCTACGCCGCCGCCGTGGAGCAGCTCGAGATGCTCGAGGGAGCCGGCCACCAGTTCGACCTCGCAGCCGTGCATGCCGGCAAGCAAACCCCGGTCTACTTCGGCTCGGCCGTGAACAACTTCGGCGTGGAGTTGCTGCTCCAAGGTTTTCTCCACGACTCCATTCCGCCGACCACGCGCAGCTCGGTCGCGATGCACTCGCCCGGTCTGCCCGCCCCCACCGAGGCGCGCACCGTGCCGGTCACCCACGAGAAGTTTTCCGGTTTCGTTTTTAAGATTCAGGCCAACATGGATCCGAAACACCGCGACCGCATCGCCTTCCTGCGGGTGTGTTCAGGCAAGTTCCAGCGCGACATGGTCGTGACCCACCAGCGCACCGGCAAGAACGTGCGCCTTTCCTCTTCGCACAAGCTCTTCGGCCAGGAACGCGAAACCGTCGATGAAGCCTGGCCCGGCGACGTGATCGGTCTCGTGGGTCACGACGCCTTCGGCATTGGCGACACCCTCACCGAGGACCGCACCATCGCCTACGACGAGATTCCGCGTTTCCCGCCGGAGGTCTTTGCCTGGCTCACCAACCCAACTCCCGCCGACGCCAAAAAGTATCGCGCCGGCCTCGAACAGCTCCTGCTCGAAGGCGTCATGCAATCCTTCGAAGTGCGCCACGCCCCGCCCGGGGCCACGCTGCTGGCTGCGGTGGGACCGCTGCAGTTCGAGGTCGTGCAGGCGCGCTTGGAGAATGAATACAACGCGAAGTCCCGCCTCACCCCGGCGCCCTTCGAACACCTGCGCTGGATCGAACCGAGTCCGCTGCTCGACGACCCGTCGGCCTTGCTGATGCCCGGTGGCGTCCACCTCGGCACCGACAAATTTGATCACCCGGTCGTGCTCTTCCCCAACGATTGGACGATGGATTACTTCACCGAAAAGAACCCCGACCTGAAGCTCCACGCCCAGCCGATCGAGTTGACCACCTAACCGGTATGGCTCCTCGGTTTAACGGGTGAAAATTCATCCACCCCCGTAATGCGCGCCTCTGATCTATCTCGAGAGTGCCGGTCTTAATTCCGAAACGGGTTTACCGTTGCATGTGGTCAACGCGCGCCACTTTGCTGGGCGGCACGCTTTGCTCGAATTATCCCTCAAGCCGCCTCGCTACCATCCGATGGCATAGCAGCCTTTGAATCCTAATCACTCGCCGGAAACCTGATCTGCTCCGGCTAACTCCCGCCCCTCATGCAAAAAGCCTCTTTGGGTGCCGCCTTGCGCGCACTCGTGTTCCTTTCCGTCGCCCCTTCCCTGGCCCTGGCCGCCACCGGCGACAAAATCGGCAGCAACATCATTCCGGGTGATGACACTGGGAACGACACCAGTTTCACCGACTACCCGGGGCAATTCGCGGAATTGAGCAACGGCAATATCGCGACCGTGTGGACGGCCCGCGATCCAACCGGTTCTTTGGATACCGACGAATATGGCACCTACGTGGAAATCTACAACCCTGCCACCGCGGCCGTTGTGGTCAGCGAATTTGTGCCTTACTCCGATCAGTCCGGCACCGGACGTCAGCGCAGTCCCGATATCGCCGCGCTTCCCGATGGTGGTTTTGTGGTCGTGTGGACGGTGAACCTCGCCGGATCCGGCGGCAGCTTCAGCACCGACGCCTTTTACGACGTCTACCTGCGCATATTCAGCAACGATGGCACGCCCCAAACCAGCTCCATTCGCGTCAACGATTCCGCCGGCACGACCGTCCGGGAGTATCAGTCTGGCAGCATCTTCATGCTCTCCACTGGCCGCTTTGTCGTCTCCTTGGATCGCAATGACGAAGCCGGCAACCCGACTGGCGCGGAAGACGATCAACTGCTGCAGTTCTTCGAGGCGAACGGCACCAAGATTGGCAGCAACATCATCCCCGGCGACGACACGGGCAACGACACCACCTTCACCCGCGCCTTCGGCGTCTTTGCCGAGCTGAGCAACGGCAATGTCGCCGTTACCTGGAGCAGCGACGACCCCACTGGCTCGCTCGATACTGATGAATACGGCAGCTACATTGAAATCTACAATCCCGCGACCGCGGCCGTGGTGGTGAGTGAATTTGTGCCCTACTCCGACCAATCCGGCACCGGGCGCCAACGCAGTCCCGATATCGCCGCCCTGCCTGGCGGCGGCTTTGTTGCTTTATGGACGGTGAACCTCGCCGGATCCGGCGGCAGCTTCACCACCGACGCCTTTTATGACGTCTACCTGCGTATCTTCAGCAACGACGGCACGCCCCAAACCAGCTCCATTCGCGTCAACGACTCCGCCGGAACCACGGTTCGGGAATATCAGACCGGCAGCATCTTCATGCTTTCCGATGGTCGCTTTGTCGTCTCCATGGACCGCAATGACGAAGCCGGCAACCCGACCGGCGCGGATGACGATCAACTGCTGCAGTTCTTCGAGGCGAACGGCACCAAGATTGGCAGCAACATCATCCCGGGCGACGACTCCGGCAACGACACCACCTTCACCCGCGCAATGGGCATCCTGACCGAGTTGAGCAACGGCAACGTCGCCGTCACTTGGAGCAGCGACGACCCCACTGGCTCGCTCGATACCAATGAATACGGCAGCTACATTGAGATCTACGATCCTTCCGATGCCTCCGTTGCCGTCAGTGAGTTTATTCCCTATTCCGATCAATCGGGCACCGGCCGTCAGCGTAGCCCCGACATCGCCGCGCTCCACGGTGGTGGTTTTGTTGCCGTTTGGACCGTGAACCTGGCCGGATCCGGCGGGAGCTTCACCACCGACGCTTTCTACGACGTCTACGCGCGAATCTTCGACAACAACGGCACGGCCCAGACTTCCTCCGTGCGGGTCAATACCGTCGCAGGCACGACCGTGCGTGAATACCAGACCGGCGTCATCCACCGTTTTGCCGGCGCGAACTTTGTCATCTATCTCGATCGCAACGACGAAGCCGGCAACTCCACCGGAAGCGACGACGATATCCTGCTCCAGTTCTTCGAATCGCCCGCACCGGTCACCAACGCGGCCCCGACGGACATTGCCTTGAGTGCGTCGAGCGTGAACCAGTCCGGTGGCGCGAACGCGACCGTGGGCACGCTGACGACGACCGACGCGGACAGCGGTGACAGCCACACCTACACCTTGGTCGCCGGCACGGGCGACACGAACAACGCCTCCTTCAACATCTCGGGCAGCTCGCTGCGCGCCAACGACGCCTCCGCCCTCGCCGCCGGTTCCTACTCGGTGCGCGTGCAGACCAGCGACGGCACCGACAC
>NZ_JBPJGB010000003.1:0-480185 GCF_051209155.1 Actomonas spartinae | reverse complement strand
CGTCTCATCCGACCGAGAGTTGTTGCTCCTGGTGCGTGACGGCGAAGTCGTTGCTCGTTTTGAGAAGAAAAGGGCGAACCAATCGCCGGAGACAAGGCCGACAAGTCGGCCTGTCTCAGCTTAGACGTTAGGCGAATATCAATGATTGAGCTCCTGTTAGTTCTAGCAGCTTACGTGTTCTGCCGGATTCGCGGTTTTCCCAGGGGCAGAGTTGGTTATCGAGTTCTATTCCTTTTGCTTTCGTTCGTCGGGTTGGTGGCCGCGGCAGATCTATACGTTTCCTATGCGATCAATTCGCACTATTTCCCTCACATCGACTCACGTTACCAGCTGGGCCTAGTCGCGATCGGAATTCTAGTTTTTGCATCGTTTTTGGGAGAAGCTATCAGTCTGACGAGATACAAAATCGAGATGAAGAAAAGGGCCAACCAACCGCCGGAGACAAGGCCGACAAGTCGGCCTGTCTCAGCTTACCCGTTCGCCGAAGATCATGCGCCCGACCTACCTCATTGCGTTCTGCGGTCTATTGGTCCTACTGCTCGGCATCTTAGTCGCGCCGATTCGTGAGCTTGAGGTGCCGGGTTCGTTTCGTTCGACCAAAGAAGGGCAGTCGCTGTCGATTCAGGAGCTCTCCGACGACGAAATGGTCGTGATCGTTTATCGCTCATACGGTTGGAAGGGGACGAGCGATTCACTCTACCAGATTAGCGGTGGTCCGATCGCGCAGTTTATGGCGAAGTCATCGAGCCCAGATGAGGAGGAGAAGACAGCTGTCGCTGTGATGCACGACAGTCTCACAGACACCGAGCGCGTTGGCTTGGATAGCTACCTGCTCTATTTACGGCATGGGCCGCTGGGGAGCGTTCACCGCCAAGCTGACATCATCGTTGGCTACTATCGCGATGGAATTAAGCTTGGAGAGGAGAGATTTCGCGACGACTCGGGAGTTCTCTACGAAATCACGATCAAAGACGGAGTCTTGCACGGTCCCGAAGATGATTGGCGACGGCCTGAGTCGTTCCCTCCCTCGGTTTATCGCGAGATCATTCATCCAGCTGCGATTGAGAGAAAACTAAAAGAGGCGAACCAGCCGGTCGAGGCAACGGCTACCGCCGCTCCGCGTCGGCAGCCGCGCCTCACCTAAATCGTTGGACAGCAAAGCACATGGGACCAGTTCCGGATACTTTCACGTTGGACCGCTTCGTCGGTCAGCAGCTTCAGGAGGTTGGCGTCGGAGAGTTTGTCCTGAACCTGCGGTTCCAAGGTCCGGATTCGATCACATGCGAAGGAGAGCTGATCCTTCGACAAGCCGGCCAAGTCGACGTGGCTTTGTTGGGCGATGAGCTTGGGGATTTGGACGCGTTAGGGCGTATAGTTGGGAAGACTGTTACCGCTTGGAAGATTGAATCCTCCCACTGTTTTTCTATTTCTTTCGATGAAAGCGTGAGCCTCATGTTCACGTCGAAAGACCATCCCTACGAAGACTTTGTCGTTCGACCTGAAATCCAAGTCGTATGAGAAAAGGGCCCATCCACCCGCCGCAGCCAAGGCCGGGGCTGGCCACACTGCACGCATCGCCAACTCCCGCTCCGGCCCGGCGCATGCCTCTTTACTCGTAGGGGGCGTTCAGGGGCGGGATGTCTAGCGGAGAACTGGGACAACACGACGGTGGCTTCGCTTACTCCTCGGCGGATCTCGCCTTGGGAGAGGCCCAGGCGAGCCAGATGGCGGCGGTCCAGGTGAAGTGTTGGCCCCCGTAACCTTCGCCGGTGAGGGGATCGAAGTATTCGCTGAAGCCGGACAATTGGATCGCTTCGCGGGTCATGTTGCGGATGAGGGTGGCCTTCCGCTCGAAGCCGAATTCGGCCAGACCGCGGGCAATGAGGTAATTGATGATGGCCCAGCTTGGGCCCCGCCAGTAGCGGCGGGAATCAAACTTGGTGTGAGTCGGGTCGAAACTGGGGATGCCGTAGGGGGCCGATTCCAGGATGCGATCGAGGGTGCGTTGCAGCTTGGCGTCGCGCCGGGAGGAGGTGAGACCGGCGTAGTAGGAAAGGAAGGCGACACTGGACACGCCGTCGGCGCGAAGGCCGGTGCGCAGGTCGCGGGCCGAGTAGGCACCGAGCTCGTCGTTCCACAGGTAACGGGCCGCGTCGCGGGCGTGGTAAAGCCAACTGTCGATCTCGCGCACGGCGGCGTGCTTTTTGAGCACCTCGGCGAGGTAGCGCAGGTCGCGGTCGGCGCGCATGAGGATAAAGGTGATGCCGGGATCGGCCACCGCAAAGGGTCCTTCGCGCGTGATGTGGGTGTGATCCCAGCCGCAGGAGGCGCCGTATTCGACGAGTTTGAGGTAGCGGTCGTATTCGAAGCTGGTTGGCCGCATGGTCGGGTCCACGTGGGTGGTGTCCTTGCGTTCGTAAGGCGCGATGCCGGTGGGATCGACGTTGGCCAGAGCCTTGTCCCAGTCCGGCGAATTGTCGCGGCCGGATTCCCAGGGATGAGTGACGGCGATGGCGGAGCCTCCCGAGACCACGCGGTTGGTATGAAACCAACGGTGCCAGCTCATCAGCTTGGGGAACATGACCTGCAGGCGTTCGATGCCCGCGTCCGGGTTTTTTTCGTAAAGGTCGCGCACGACCGTGGCGGCGACGGGGGGCTGCGAACAACCCGAGGTCGGCACGGAGTGGGTTGATTTCCAGATGTTGGGTCCGGGAAAGTAACTGGGGTCGTCCCGGCGAAAAACGATGTGGGCGGCCATCCCGTTGGCCCACTGGCCTTGGAAGAGCGACTCCACCTCGGTCCAAGCCCGGTCGAGATCGATCTCCGAGAAACCGAGCGCGACGAACATCGAGTCCCAGTTCCACTGGTAGGGATAGAGTCCCTTGGTCGGGAGGGTGTAGTCGCCCCATTCGTTCTCGCGGAGGATCTGAATGGCCCGGCGATCGAGATCGATGGGTTTCTTGGGGACGGCGGCCGCTTCGGCCCGCTCTAGCTCAGCTTCGGGATCCATGGTTTGGTGATGCCCCCGCAGACCGACGACTGATTTGCGGGATGGAGTTGCAAACCAAGTTGGCGAATCCAGTGGGTTGCCCGACCGGGCGGGGAAGGTCGCTTCTACAAGCTAGGCTCATGCCAGTTGGGGGTGGGACGGCGTTCTCAGTCCATTTCTGGTCAATAATCTGACCTTTTGTCGCCGTCGTTTTCGATCCGACGGGTCCGTTTGGTCTGCGGTGGCGCTGCCGCCGGCCTCGTCCGGGACGATCGCGAGGGGTATCAACAACGAAGGCGCCAACGGCGAGAATTCGCGGTTGGCGCCCCCGGGGTGGAAATGAACCTGGAAGGGAACCTTACTCGGACGACTTCTTGGCGAGGAAGCCGTTGTGGTCGAGCCAGTGGGTGAAGACTTCGAACCACCAGTAGGTCGGGTGGCCGGGGTAACCCATGCCGAAGCCGTGTCCACCATCTTGATACAGGTGGAGCTCAACCGGCTTGCCGGCGTCGTGCCAGGCGTTGATCAGGCCAAAGTCGCCGTTGAAGACAAAATCGTCGATGGCGAGAGCGACAAAGAGCGGGGGAGCATTTTCCGGCACGTCCACCGCGCGCATGCCGCCGTAGATCGGGGCGATGAAGGCGAGGTCCATTTTCTCCGAGTTGAGCGTGCAATGCATGGTGAGACCGGCCCCGGCGGAGAAGCCCATCATGCCGATGCGATCGGGGTCGATGCCCCACTCGTCGGCGCGCTCCACCATCATGGCGTAGGCGGCTTCGGCGTCGGTGAGTTGGTTGGACAGGTCCCACTGCATGCGGCGTGGCGGGGGCGGGGCATCGCCGGATTCGGCAGCCGGAGGCGGCGGGCGGCGAGTCATCGACTCACGCAGGCCTTCGAGGGTCGGCGGGGTCGGGAAGAGGCGATACTTCAGCACGAAGGCGGCGACGCCCTGTTCGTTGAGGGCTTTGGCGATCTTCCAGCCTTCGTTGTTGATGGAGAGCCAACGGTAGCCACCGCCGGGCGCGACGAGCACCGCGGTGCCGGTGGCTTTGGCCGGATCGGGCAGGTAGGGGGTGAGGGTGGCGTGGCTGACGTTGCGCACCATCGGTTCGCCCCATTGGCGGAACCAGGACTCTTCGGCGGGCTGGTTTTCGACGCCGCCCGTGTTGAGCGAGATGGCGTTGGGTTCATCCGGCGCGTCGAGCGGGTAGATGGTGCCGTCCTGAGCGGAGACAAGAGGGGCGAAAGCAAGCACCGCGGCGAGGCCGGCGAGGGAGCTTTTGAAGGGGGATTTCATGAATGGATTTGGGTTGGGTTAGGTTTCCGGGATGGAAAGGGGGCGTTTACTTCTTCAGCTCGATTTCGAGCTGGGTGAGGGAGTGCGCCGGGAAGCTGTGGCTGATGCGGTCGCGCTTGAACTTGAGGTTGCTGGTCACAATGCGGACCTGCTCGTCGCCCATGCTGTTTCTGGCGTCGATGGAGTCGGCGGTGATGAGGTGGATCTGGCCCTGGCCGGTGTAGTCACCGGCTTGGAGATCGAGTTCGGCTTCGACCGCGTCGGTCTCGCTGCGGTTGACCACGTTGACGAAGAGTTTGCCTTCGGCTTCGTTGAGCACGGCGGTCACGTCGAGCACCGGGATGTCTTGGAAGATCGTGGTGTCGTAGGTGTCGCAACGGGTGAGGACATCGAGCGAGGTGCCGCGACAGTTGTTGGAGTAGAGGAAGAACGGGTAGTAGAGGGAGTTCTTGTAATCCCCGTCGTCGGTGAGACCGGCGAGACTGCTGAGGAAGGTAAGGTTCGCCATCTTCACGATGTCGGCGTGGCGGATGAAGGAGTTGAGGTGCTGCGCGAGGAGCAGCGGACCGGAGAGGTCGTTGGCGCGGGCGCCGTATTCGTCGAAGGAGATATAGATCGGCCGTTCGGCTTCGGTTTTGACGAGGGCCTTTTGGATCTGGCCCTTGGTGACCTCGATGATGCGGTCGATTTCGAGACCGAGCGACATTTGATCGGCAAAGGTGGGCTCGACGTCCTCATCCAGGGCGCGGAGGACTTGGAAGACGTAGCGGTGCAGAGAGATGTAGTCGATAACCCCTGCCATGTTCTCGAGCACGTAGTCGCTCCAGTCGGTCCAGCCGTCCTTGGGGTCGTAGCTCTTGGTGACGAGCGGGTAGTTTGAGGGGCCGGCGGCGACGAGCAGAATGTCCTTGTCGACGCCGCGCATGAGCTTGGCGGCTTCGAGGGCGAACTTCACGTAGTCGACCTTGTTCTTGTGACCGAGCTGCCAAGGGCCGTCCGGTTCGTTGCCGAGGGCCCAGTATTTCACGTTGTAGGGCTCGGCGTGACCATACTTCACGCGGAGGTCGGCGTATTTGGTGCCGGCGGGGGCGTTGGTGTATTCAACCCAGGCGGCGGCCTCTTCGATGGTGCCCGTGCCGGCGTTGATGCAGATGAAGTTCTCGGCGCCGATGAGACGGCAGAACTCGACGTATTCGTCGGTGCCCATCTGGTTGGACTCCTTGCGGGTGCGTGAGAGGTCGAGGGTGACGGGGCGCTGGTCCTTGGGACCGATCGCATCCATCCAGTGGTGACCGGAAACAAAGTTGCCACCGGGCCAACGAATGGCGCCGAGCTTGAGCGACTTCATCTGTTCGACGTAATCCTTGCGGAAGCCGTTCTCGTCGGCGAGGGGGGATTCCGGATCGTAGAGCGCTCCGTAGACGATGCCGCGGCCAAAGAAGCTCTGGCCTTCGCGCTTCAGGGGCTCGAGGAAGCTGGAGTAAATGTTCGGGTCGATCTCGCTGATCGTGCGGTCGGGATCGATCTTGATGAGGGCGGTCTCGCCGGCGACGAGAGGGCGGCTGAGGGTGCCGGCCAGAATAAGCGCGGAAAGCGCGAGGCTCAGTGGTTTCATCTTGTATACAGGGTGGGGTTGGGCCCGAAAATCGGGCGGGTCGAAGAAGGGGTTGAGGGGCTCGCTCGGCGCGAAGCGGCCAAGGCAGGTGGGATTAAAACGGGTGGGCCGCAGGCGATCGATGTGTTTCCCACTTCGCTGTTGCCTAACCGTAAAACCGGCGCAGCCGTGGCGGTGGAGCAAAGCCGAGAAGGTTGGGGTTGGGCGTGGGAAGCGCGGGCGTGGGCAGATCGATCTCAGTCAGCGGCCTGTCGGTGCGCGACGATGTGCTCGGTGGCGAATTCGCCGACCTGGCGCGTGAGGGTCATTTCATCGGCGGTGAGAGTGCCGCGGTAGGTGATCACGATTTCCATGCCCTGCATGTCCATCTTCTCGATGAAGGTCACCTTGTCGCCGTCCACTTTGATTCCCTGCAGGTCCACCGAGCCATTACCGAATTCCCGTTCGAAGGAGGCCTGGCCGGCGATTTGGTTTTCCTCGGTCTTGAAGACGAAGGTGTATTTCTGCTTGCCGATCTGGCTGTCGAATTCGGTGACCCAGGTGCCGGTGAGCTCGGCGGCGAAGCAGGCGAGCGTGGTGGCAAGGAAGAGGGCGAGAAGGCGGAGGGGGCGGGTTTTCATGGAGACGGCAGCGACGTTGGAGGATGGAGGATTCAGGGATTGCAGGGGTGCTTCGTATTCAGGGTGTGGTTACAGTGAATGGCAGGGTGGCGCGGATGTCGTCGGAGGCGGCGGCGAGCAGCAGCTCGTAATTGCCGGCTTCGACGACGTAGCGGCTGTTCGCTTCGTCCCAATAGCGCAGGCGCTCGGTCGGCACCTCGATGGTGACGGTGGTGGACGCTCCGGGCTCGAGGGTGACGCGCTCAAATCCGCACAGCGCAAGACGCGGCTGCGGCTGGGCGGAGTCGACGTGGCGGTAGTAAATTTGCACGACATCGTCCCCGACGCGGTCGCCGTGGTTGGCGAGGGTGAAGGAGAGCTTCACCGTGCCATCGTTGGCCACACGGGATGCGGCGAGACAGGCGTCGGCGTAGTCGAAGGTGGTGTAGCTGAGACCGTGGCCGAAGGCATAGAGCGGCTGGCCGTCGAAGTAACGGTAGGTGCGGCCCGACATATCATAGTTGCGGAAGTCGGGCAGATCGGAGGTTGCGCGGTAGAAGGTGACGGGCAGGTGGCCGGACGGATTGACGACGCCGAAGAGAACCTCGGCGACGGCGAGGCCGCCGGACTGGCCGGGATACCACGCCTGCAGGATGGCGGACAGGTGTTCGTCCTCCCACGGCAGGGCCATGGCGGAGCCGCTGCAGTTGACCATGACCACGGGCTTGCCGGTGGCGTGGAGGGCGCGGATGAGGTCGCTTTGTTCGGTGGGCAACTCGATCGAATCGCGGTCGAAGCTTTCGCCTTCCTGCGCCGGGGTGATGCCGCCGACGTAGAGGATGAGGTCGGCGTCGGCGGCGAGGGCGAGCGCCTCGGCCTTGAGCTCGTCGACCGGGCGATCGGTGGTGTTGTCCTGGCCGCTCCAGGGGGCGGAGCCGGGCTTGGTGGTGACCGGGCTGCCGAGGGCGTAGGTGAACTCGACGTCGTGGCCGGCGATGCGTTTGAGGCCGTCGAGGATGGAGATCGGGTGTGAAGAGGAGCCGTGGTAGTTGCCCTCCAACATGGATTTGGAATCGCCGTTGGGGCCGATCACAGCGACGCGGCGGTAGGCGTTGCGGTCGAGCGGGAGGATGCCGTCGTTCTTGAGGAGGACGAGGGATTGGCGGGCCAATGCGAGGGCGACGGCACCATTTTCCGGCGTGTCGTTGTCGGCGATGGTGTAGGCGTTGTAAGGGACGCGATCCACGGGGTCGAACAGGCCCAGGGTGAAGCGGGTCCAAAGCGTGCGCATGAGCGCGTGGTCGATTTCGGCTTCGGTGACGAGGCCCTGTTGGACGGCGCGCACGAGGGCGTTGTAGTCGCCGCCGCAGCAAAGGTTGCAGCCGGCCTGAACGGCGAGCGCGGCGGCTTCCTCGGGTGTATCCACAAAGTGGTGTTGGCGTTCGCCGTGGATATCGCGGACGGCGTCGCAATCGGAGACGACGTAGCCGTCGAAGCCCCACTGGTCGCGGAGCAGGTCGGTGAGCAGGAATTTACTGCCCGTGGCGGGAATGCCGTTGATGGCGTTGTAGGCGCTCATGACGCCGGCGACCTTGCCCTCGCGCACGACGCGTTCGAATTGCGGCAGGTAGGTTTCGTAGAGGTCGCGCTGGGAGACCACCGCATCGAACCGATGGCGGTCGGGTTCGGGGCCACTGTGGACGGCGAAGTGTTTCGCGCAGGCCATGGCGAGCATGTAGTCCGGGTGATCGCCCTGAATGCCGCGGACGAATTCGACGCCAAGCTCGGCGGTTAGAAAGGGGTCTTCGCCGTAGGTTTCCTGGCCGCGACCCCAGCGCGGGTCGCGGAAGATGTTGATGTTGGGCGTCCAAAACGTGAGGCCGGCCCACCACTTGGAGTCCCCGTTGTTTTGGGTGGCGTAGTCGTTGTGTTTGGCGCGGCCTTCGATGCCGATGACGCGCCCTTCGGCGCGGAAAAGTGCGGGGTTCCAGGAGGCGGCGCCGCCGACCGCCTGGGGGAAGACGGTGGCAACGCCGTTGTTGGCGACGCCGTGCAGGGCCTCGTTCCAGTAGTCGTATGCCGGCAGACCCAGGTGCGGGATGGCGGGGGCGGCATTCTTGAGTTGGGCCACCTTTTCGGCCAGCGCCATGCGGCGGATAAGGTCGGCGGCGCGTTCCTCCCACGGCAGGTCGGGGTCGCGCCAGATGGCGGGCACGGTGACTTCGGGCGGCTGATGGGCGGCGACGCCAAATTCATCGGCGAGCTCGGAGGCGCGGACAAAGGCGACGGATTCGCCGGCTTCGTTGCGGATGTCGATGGTGTTGAACTTGGCGGTGCCCTGCGACGCCTTGAAGGTGAGGCGGAGCGGGCCACGCAGGGCGTCGTCGGGCTTGGCCACCATCCCGGTAATGGCGCCAACGATTCGGGCGCCGCCGGCGGCGGCGAACAGGTCGAAATCGGCGGCGAGCACGAGTTCACCGGCGGCCACGTCATAAACATTTTCGCCCGCGGTTTTGGCGACCGTCTCGATCGCGCGGATGTCCACCGAATATTCACCGGCCGGCAACCCGGCCACCGTCACGGTGAATTGCGTGCCCTGGATGTTTTCCAGGAACGCGTCGATCGGTCCATCGGCACCCTGAATGCGCGGCCAGGGCGGATCCTTGCGGTGCTCGAAGTCTCCGTTGACGGTCACCTGCGCGCTGCAACTGATGCAGGACTCGTCGGCGGAACGTGATTCAAAGGGCGCGGCGCCCAGCAGCATCGCGAGCAGGGAGAATATCCAGCCCGCGCGGGCCGCGGGAATAGATGGTTTATTCATGGGGAAAGGGGGGGACGCCGGTCGGCGCGGTCGACCGGAGTGCCAGTCAATACGCTCGCCCCGGAAGCCCGAGCGCGATGGTGGAGCTGCCCGCCGATGATGACGGCGGACGGGGGGATGCGGGACCGGAGGGGCCGGACGAGAGAGGGCATGGCAAAGGGGGGGCAGCATGCTACCGGTTCGGGCTGCGGAAATGAATGACCATTTTATGCCATGCATGATGATTTGTGTTCGCAGGTTGTGGACGGGCCTGCCGGAATTCGGCGCCTGATGCCCCCCGGAAAGCCAGAAGTGTTGCCTGCCTTCATGTCCGCTCAAGTGGAGGACGCGCGGCGTTTCTACGTGCCGCGGGATCTGCTCAGCGGCGGCCTTCAGGTGGTGTCCGGCGGTTGGGAGCGGTGCGCGCAGGACTACTGCATCCGCCGCCATGAGTTTGCGCACCCCACGGTGGAGTTGGTGGTCGGAGGACGGGGCTGGCTACAAATGGGGCGGGAGACGGTGGCCCTGCATCGAGGCGTGATGTTCAGCTACGGTCCCAAGGTCGCGCATGAGCTGACGACGCACCCCGTCGAGCACCTGGAAAAGTTCTTTGTCAACATGTCCGGTGCGACTGCCCAGGCCTTGTTGCAGGAGGCGGGGATGCGGCCGGGGCGCATCCTGACGCTGTCCGCGGTTGAAGAAGTGCAGGGTGTGTTTGACCAATTGATCACGGCTGGCCAGCGAGGCACGGCCAACGCGGCACGAATCGCGGCGCTGCACGCCCGTATCCTGATGCTCATGGTGGCGGAGGCGCAGCTGCCGCATGGGCAACGGGCGAGCGGAGCGCGGGAAACCTTTCTGAAGTGCCGCGCTTATTTGGAGGCGAATTACCTGCGGCTGCGCACCGTCGAAGAAGCCGCGGCGGCCTGTGGCGTGACCCAAGCGTATTTCAGTCGGATCTTCACTCGATTCGCGAGTCAGTCAGCCTATCAATTTTTGTTGCGGCTGAAGATGGGGCACGCGGCGGTGTTGCTGGAACATCGCGGCCTGAACGTCGCAGAGACCGCGGATGTCTTGGAGATGGATCCCTTCCATTTTTCGCGGACCTTTAAACGCATGCACGGCCGCGCTCCGTCCTCCTTCATTCCGAGGCGGTAGCTCCGGCCGGAAGCCGCCCGGTTTGCGTGGGAGAGCGATGCCCGTCACGCGAACCGCGGCGCCGGCGGGCGCGGGCACTTAAAGGCGCGGCAGGGTGAGGCCGCCGTCGACCATGATGACCTGGCCGGTGCTGTAGGGCAGGTCGCCGCGAGCGAGGGAGGCGACGGCTTTGCCAACGTCCTCCGGGAAACCCCAGCGCGGCTGCACGCAAAGGCCGTCGGCGATGAGCTTGTCGTATTTTTCGGTTACGCCGGAGGTCATGTCGGTCTTGGTCACGCCGGGGCGGACCTCGTAGACCGGAATACCTTCCGGGCCGAGGCGCGTGGCGAAGAGTTGCGACATCATGCCGAGGCCGGCCTTGGCGATGCAGTATTCGCCGCGATTGATGCTGATGACGGTGGCCGAAATGGAGGTGATGTTGACGATGGCCGCCGCGAAGGCCGGGTCGGCTTGGCGCGCCGCGACCATCTCATTGGCGAAGGCCTGGGTGAGGAAGAAGGGGCCCTTGAGGTTGGTGTCGACGACCCAGTCGTAGCTGTCCTCGGAGGTTTCGAGTAGATCGGCCCGCACCTTGGGCGCGACGCCGGCGTTGTTGACCAGCAGGTTGATGCAGCCGCCGGCGTGGACGCGGGTGGCGTCGAGGATGGTCCGGCGACCTTCAACGCTGCCGATGTCGCCGCGGGCGTAACCGACGGTGACGCCGAGGGCGCGAAGCTCATCGAGGACGCCGGCCACCGACTCTTCGGGGCGGACGCCGTTGATGACGAGGTTCCAGCCTTCTTGGGCGAGGGCGGTGGCGATGCCGAAGCCAATGCCGCGGGAGCCGCCGGTAACGAGAGCAGTTTTCATGAGAATTTGATTTTGCCCACGGAAGACACGGAAGCCGTGGGGCAGGGAGTTGGATTGCCCACTAAACACACGAGATCACACGAAAGGAGGTGGAAACGTTCTCTGAGTTTCGTGCTCTTTCGTGTGTTTCGTGGACCGAATTGAATCAGAGTTCGGGGATGTCGACCCAGCGGCGTTCGGCCCAGGACTTGAGCCCGAGCTCGGCGAGCTGCACGCCCTTGGCGCCTTCCTTCAGGCTCCACGGGAAGGGGGTGTCGACGACCACGTGTTTGAGGAAGGCTTCCCACTGCACCTTGAAGGCGTTGTCGAAGGCCTGGTTGGAGGGCACGCGGGTCCAGCCGTCCTTGTAGTTGATCGGGCTGTCGATATCCGGATTCCAAATACAACGCGGCGTGTTGGCGAGGGACTGGCTCTTGCAGTCGCGCAGGCCGGCGACGGCGGAACCGTGGGTGCCGTCGACCTGGAGGGTGAGCAGGTCGTCGCGGTCGACGCGCACATCCCAGGACGAGTTGAAGTGGCAGATGGTGCCGTTCTTGAGCTCGAAGGTGGCGTAGGCGGAGTCGTCGGCGGTGCACTCGTAGGGCTGACCATTTTCATCCCAGCGGGTGGGGATGTGGGTGGCGCCGAGGCAGGTGAGGGACTTGATGTCGCCGAAGAGGTTTTGGATCACATACTGCCAGTGGCAGAGCATATCGACGATGATGCCCCCGTCGTCCTCCTTGCGATAGTTCCAGGAAGGGCGTTGGAGTTGCTCGTGCTCACCGGTGAAGACCCAGTAACCGAACTCGCCGCGCACGGAGAGGATTTTGCCGAAGAAGCCGGTATCGATGAGATACTTGAGCTTGAGCAAGCCGGGCAGCCAGAGCTTGTCCTGCACGACGCCGTTCTTAAGGCCGGCCGCGGTCACCTCGTTGTAAAGGGCCAAGGCTTCGGCGGAGGTCGTGGCGGTCGGCTTTTCGCAGTAGATGTGCTTGCCCGCGGCGATGGCCTTGCGCACGCCGTGGGGCCGCTGGCCGGTGAGGGTGGAGTCGAAGTAGATGACGTTCTCGGGCTTGGCCAGTTCAGCATCGAGGTCGGTGCTGAACTTCTGGATACCGACACGCGCGGCCAGGGCGGCAAGCTTCTTGGCGTTGCGGCCGACCAACACGGGGTCGGGCATGATGACCTCGCCGTCGGGCAGCTGCACGCCGCCCTGGTCGATGATGGCCTTGATCGAGCGGATCAAGTGCTGGTTGGTGCCCATGCGTCCGGTGACGCCGTTCATGATGATACCGATGGATTTCATGTTCTATGTAAGAGGTAGGATGTGAGAGGTAAGAAGTGGGCGGATCAGGTGTGGTCGCGGTAGGCCTGGATGATCTTCGCGAGGTATTCGTCCTGATCCATGGCCCAGAGGCGGGTGGAGAAGACTTCGACTTCGTTGAAGCCGGTGTAGCCGGTGGCTTCGACCCAGCCGCGGATCTGGCGGATGTTGATGCAGCCTTCGCCCATGAGTCCGCGGTCGTTGAGGAAGTCGGTCGTGGGCGAGCGCCAGTCGCAGACGTGGAAGGCGAAGAGTTTGTCGAGCTGTCCGCAGCGAGCGATCTGGGATTCGAGGTCCGGATCCCACCAAAGGTGGTAGACGTCGGCCGCAACGCCGACGTAGGGCGAAGCGAGCTGCTCGCACATGTCGTTGGCCTGACCGAGGGTGTTCACGGCGGAGCGCGAGTCGGCATACATCGGGTGCAGCGGCTCGATGCCGAGCTTCACCCCGGTGGCGGCACAGTCGTCGAGCACGGCGGCGATGCCAGCGGTGATCTGCTGACGGGATTCTTCCAGGGGCTGGCCCGGGACGGCGCCGCAGACGAGCACCACGAGCGGGGCGCCGAGGGCGTGGGCTTCGGCGATGGCCCGGCGGTTGTCATCGATGGCCTTCTGGCGTTCGGCGGCAGTAGCACCGGGAAAGAAGCCGCCGCGGCAGAGCGAGACAATGCTCAGACCGTGGTCGCGCAGCAGGCGGCCGGATTCAGCGATGTCGCGGCCGGCGAGGGTGTCGCGCCAGACGGTGATGCCCTTGACGCCGGCGGCACTGAACTTGGCGGCGGCGGTCGGCAGGTCCCAGGGCTTTGTCGTGATGGTGTGGATACAAAGCCGGTCGAGGTCGGTGAGCGGGGCGGCGGGATTCATCAGAGGCAGCCGAAGAAGGTGTAGTCGGGTTGCTGGGCGGTGAGCACGAGTTCACGCATGTGATAGTCGCCCCACATGCAGGCCTCGCCGCAGGGCACCTTTTGACCGTCGGGGATGTGATCCCAGCCGTTGGGGCGATGGTAGACGGAATGAAGGAGCAGGCCCTGGTGGGCGGGATCGATGCCGAGGTAGGTGTCGTTGAGCAGCGCGCGCAGGGACGTGAGACCGGCCTGGAGATAGCGTTTACCATCTTCGGTGTCGGTGCCGAGGTAGCGACCGAGGCGGATGAGGCCTTGGGCGCCAATGGCGGCGGCGGAGCTGTCGACCGGTTCGTGGTCGTTGAAGGGCTCGGAGGCGCGGTTGCGCCAGTCACCCATGAGGGCGAGGCCCGGCGCGCCACCGTCCCAGTAGGGCACGCCGTCGGTGGGGGTGTTGGCGATGAACCAGTCGCAGGTCGCGCGGGCGCCTTTGAGCATGAGGGCCTCCCATTTGGCGCGACCGCCGAAGGGTTCGAGTTCGGCGTCGGCCACGGTCTTGAGAAACTCGAGTTGTTCGGCGAAACCAACCATGGCCCAGGCGAGGCCGCGGGTCCAGGTGGTGAAGCCGGAGAAGCCTTGCTGCGAGTTGGGGCAGCGGAAGCGACCATCGTTGGTGTTGAACACCGACTCGTGGGCGGTGCGGCCCCACTCATCGTAGCTGTCGCGACCCTCGCCGTAGAACACCGCGTAGCGGGCGGTGGACTCGATGTGCTGGAGCGCGCGGCCGAGCAGGGAAATGGGCTTGTCGTTCTCGCCCATGAGGGTGTGGCCGAGGGCGTGGGCGACCATCACGATGCGGCAGGAGCGGATGGTATCGACGAAGAGGGAGTGCGGACCGTTGAAGGAGTAAATGTAGCCGCCGCCGTCGTGGGTGTCGGACCAGCGGGAGGCCTGCACGGCGCCGGAGATTTTGAGGGCCAGTTTGCAGAACTCGATTTCGTCGGCGGGCAGGCGTCCCGCCTTTTGCAGGCGCAGCCAGTTGCCGTAGGTGGAAAGATTGTTGAAGCCGTGGTCGTGCACGCCGATGTGCGAGACGTGTGAGGCCATGCGCGCGACGGTCAGCTCCTTCGCCTTGGCGGCGTGGTGTTCGTCGCCTGTGGCGTCGAATTGCAGGAAGCCCGACCCGTAGTGGAAACCCTCGGTCCACTCGGTCCAACCGCGGGTGGTGTATTTCCCACCGATGGTGAAGACCGGGGAGCCCTGCGCGGGATCGTATTCGGCGTGGATGAGATCGATCTTCTCGCCGGAGAGTTTCCAGAAGCGCTCCAAGGCGGGAGCGAGGTCGGCAAGCGAAAGGCTGTTGTCTATCTTCATGAAAAAAAGGGGTTAAGGGTAATTTGTAACCTAATGGGTTACACTTTTACTGGTTCAGTAGCGTTTGTCTTTGCGGAGGTGGAGGATGAGGAAACGGGTGTCGTCGAGGGCCTCGTAGGTGTGCTCCTGGATGGCGTCGAATTGGATGCTTTGACCGGCACTCAGGTCGAAGGACTCGTGGGGGAGGCGGAGGCGGAGGGCACCTTGCAGCACCCAGCAGACCTCGGTGTCGTCGTGGTGCACCTCGGGGCGGGAAACGGCGGCGTCGCGCGGGGCTTCGCCGAGCAGGGCGACGGCGTTGGCGTAGCGGATCTCGCGAAACTTGAACTCGCCGGAGCGGTGCGATTTCTCGCTCGCGCGGTGGGCAAGCGAGGATTCGGCCATCGCCAGCAGGTCGGTGGCGCTCAGACCGAAGGCGCGCCCGAGGCTGTAGAGGGTATCGAGCGCGGCGGTGGTTTGGTTGCGCTCCAGTTTGGAAATCACCGCCACCGACACGCCGGATGCCTCCGACAAGGCGGCGATGGTGAGGTTGTGCTGGCGCCGGAGGTGACGCAGGACGGAGAAATCAAATTTTGGGGTCGGGGCAGCCAATTTCTTAAAAGCGAAAAATAGATCGAAAAATTATCAATAGGGAAAATGGGAAATTGAGGATTATTTAAAGCTCTTCGACTGGGCTGAGCTTCGTTTGGGCGCTTTACGTTCGGGGGCGCGGTGGGTTTGGTGAGGCGGTGCCCCGATCTTTCGTTACTCCAGGTTTTCGCCGCCGTGAGCGTCGGGTTGTGTGGCGAACCTTGGCGGCACTGCTTCTCGCTTGGTGGGGAGGCGGTGCGCTGGTGCTGGCGCTGGGAGCGTGCAGCAGGACAGAGGTCGAGGTCGCATCTTCGGCTGATCCGAAGGTGACGGCGACGGTCGCACGTTTGCCGTCCCAAGCGCCGAAACAAACTTCGGTTTCATGTCGGGAATGTCATGCCGAACAGTTCGAAGCTTGGCACGGCACCGACCATGCGTTGGCGAATCAATCGATCGAGGTGGCGGAGCTTGGTGCTGCGTTCATGCCGGCGCGAACGGTCGCGGACGGTGGAACCACGTTTACGGTATCGACGGAGTCGGACCTGCCGCACCTGCGCTGGACTACCGAAGAGGGGGAGCGCGAGTTGCCGATCAAAGGCGTGCTCGGTCACGCGCCGCTCCGGCAGATGTTGGTGGAAACCGCGACCGGTGACGGGCGTCTGCAACCGACAGATTTGGCGTGGGATCCGGACCGGGAGGAGTGGTTCAATGTCTTTGGTGACGAGGGGCGTAGACCCGGAGAGTGGGGGCAGTGGACCGGGCGCGGCATGAATTGGAACTCGATGTGTGCCCACTGCCACATGACCGGGTTCCAGAAGAACTATGACGGCTTGTCCGATCGTTACGCCTCGACCTGGGTGGAGCAGGGGATCGGATGCATGCAATGTCATGGTCCGGTCGAGCCGGACCACGGCAAGGGGCCACCTGCGTTGGATGCGCCGTCGGCGTGGATCGTGAATCGGCAACGCGCGGAACAGACCTGCGCTTATTGCCACGCCCGCAACGAAAGCCTGACGGCGGAGTTTCCGCCGGGCGGGCTCTACGAGGATCACTTCCGACTGACGCTGCCGGTGCAGGCGGGGGTGTTTTGGCCGGACGGTCAGCAGCGCGACGAGGACTTCAATTGGACCTCGGTGAAACTCAGCCGCATGCATCACGCGGGCGTATCCTGCATGGACTGCCACGATCCGCATACGCAGCAGACGGTATTGCCGGTGGAGAACAATGCGCTCTGCATGCAATGTCACTCCGCGCCGGGCCGGGTGATGCCGCAGACGCTGGTGCGGACGCCGGTGATCGATCCGACCGCGCATTCGCATCATCCGCTCGGTTCGACCGGCAACCAATGCGTGTCCTGTCACATGCCGACGACGAATTACATGCAGCGGGCACCGCGGCATGATCACGGTTGGTTGAAGCCCGATCCGCTGCTGACCAAGGAGCTGGGCATTCCCAACGCGTGCAGCTCGTGCCACGCGGACCAAACGGTGGACTGGGCCGTCAAGCACGCCGAGTCTTGGTATGGCGATAAGCTGGATTCAAGACAGCGTGCGCGGGCCCGAGCGGTGCACGCCGCTCAGGCAGGTGAAGTGCAAGCGGAAGCGGAGTTGCGCGCGCTGTTGGGTGATGAGGACATTCCGGCGTGGCGGGCGACCTACCTGCAGTTGTTGGCCCCGTTCGCGTCCGAGAGCTCAGCGGTGCGCCAAGTGGCGGTGGCGGCCACGCAAGATGGCGATCCAATGGTGCGCGCGTCCGCCGCTCAGATGCTGGCCGGCTCTCGCGAGGCGGAGGCGGCGGTGGCGCCGCTGTTGGATGACCCGGTGCGTTTGGTTCGGTTGGACGCGGCGTGGGCCTTGCCGGAGCGGGTGTCGCCAGGGAGCGATTTGGCGCGGGAGCAGCGGGCCTATTTCGAGCTTTCGTTGGATCAGCCCGCCGGTCGTCTGCGCTTGGGGCAATTTTATGCCAACACTGGCCGGCTGAAGGATGCGGGGGAGCAGATGGCGATCGCCGCCAAGTGGGATCGTTACTCGCCGGGCATTCACGAAGCGCATGCGCAGGTGCTGCAGGCAGCGGGACGTTTGGCGGAAGCGGCGGCGGCGTTTTATCGGGCGGCGCAACTGCGGAGCGGCAACGGTGAGGCGATGTTCACGGCGGGTCTCGCTTACGCGGAGGCAGGCTTGATGCCACAGGCCCAGCGAGCACTGCGCGCCGCCGTGGAGCGCGAGCCGGGCTTGGACCGTGCGTGGTATAATCTCGGGCTGGCATTGGTCCAGTCGGGGGAGATCGGGGACGGCCTCGTGGCGTTGCGGCAGGCCGAGACGGTGGCGCCGACGGTGCCGGACTACCCGTATGCGATCGCGACGGTGCTGTGGCAGCGCGGCGATCGAGTAGGGGCGCGAGCGGCCGCGCAGCGGGCCCTGGCGGCGGCGCCGGATTATGCGCCGGCCTTGCAGCTGTTGCGGATGCCCTGAGGCAAGGCGGCGCCCGCGAGCGGGGTGCCTACAGGCCGATCAACAGCCTCAGTCCTCGTCTTCGTCGGACGGGCGCTCGAGTTCCTCGCGACACTCGTTCATCACGCGCAACCAGATCTCCCGCAGGTCGAAGAGTCGCGGGGTGGCGGCAGCGGTGTAGTCGGCGAGGGCGCGGCTGGGGGCTTCCGGCTGAGCGAGCAGGGCGAAGCAGCCGTTGAGCTCGCGCATGGCGCGCTTGAGCAGGCTGATGGCCATGGCGTAGTCGCCAAAATCGAGGGCAGAGATGGCGAACATCGCCTGCTGCTCGGCGCGATGCAGGGCCGAGTGGAAGGCGAGGGCGAGGCTCTGCGGGACGCGTTCGGAGCGGTCGGCGCAGCGTTCCCAGCGGCGCACGAGGGTCAGGAAAATGCCCTTGGTCGCGATGAAGACCGGGTTCTTGTGGAGGGTGTAGGGGTCGGTCTCACGCTCGCCGCCGCTGCCGGGGGCTTCGGCCGGAGTGGGCGCCTCGCCAAAGGAAGCGGGCGGTTCAAAATCGTTGTCGGAGCTCCAGCTATCCTCGTCCCAACCCATGCGGTGGGCGGCTTCGTCGAGGCGTTCCGGGCGGCCTTCGAGTTGTTCGTAGAATCCGATGTAGCGGTGGATCAGTTCGTCCTGCTCGCGCAGGTATTGCTCCCAATCAAACTCATTCCACGCCAACTCGCCTCGTTCGTCCCATTCGTTGTCGGAGGGACTGTCGGAATTGTAATCGCTCATTCTAGATGTGGTGGTCAGGGACCTGTCGCCGAACGTGGGAGAGTCGGCTTATAATGCAAATAAAATCCGGGTGCGGGCGCCACGCGCGGGCTCGGCCGGTGGGACCGGCGGGGGAGGGCCCATTTTGCGGATTGCCGAAAGCTTCTGGTGTCACGTAATTTGGCAACTTTCCCTATGGCAGAAACCCACCACGAAACGGTGCATTTTTCAGGACGCGTGCAGGGCGTGGGCTTTCGCTACAACGTGCTGCAGGTTGCGAAGGAATTTGAGGTATGCGGCTATGTGCAAAACCTCACCGATGGGCGGGTGTTGCTGGAAGTGGAGGGAGATGCGGCGGAGGTTGACGGGCTGGTGGAGGAGATCCGCGATCGGATGCACGGTTACGTGCGCAAGGTGGAACGCGTGCGCGACCGGCGAGTGGCGCAGTTTCGCGGCTTCTCGATTCGCTAGCGAAGCGCGAGGTCGCTTGGCCTTTTTGGCGCGGAAGGGGCGATGGGGCTTTGACAGGGAAAAGGGGCGCGCTAGCAATGGCGCCTTTCACCACCTGTGTTGCGCGATATCCTTTTTCTAATTCTCGGTCTGGCATTGCTTTGGATGCCGCGAAGCTGGTTGCGACTGGGGCGTCCCGATGGCGGCTCCCGCCGCAGTAAGCGCAAGGCCCACGGCGGACCCAATCGGGATCGCTTGCCGGGCGACAACAGTGTGTGGGCCGGGGAGGAGTTTGTGCGCCGTCGCAACTGGATCGACTTGCTGCGCGCGATGGCCGGCGGCTACGCGGTGATGACCTTGGTGCCGCCGGTGGTTGAAGCCGTGGTGGCGGTGCCCGGCGTTTCGCTGAGCCAGATCATCTTTTTAACCCAGGGCGCGCTGCTGTTGGTCGCTGTGATCCTGCAGATGGTGCGGATCGAGGAGCGCTTCACCCTGTCGCCGCCCTTGTTTTTCCTGCTGGGTCTGGCGTTTCCGGTCGTGGGGTTCAAAGCGGCGGCGATCGGCTTTTTTGCGATCTGGGCGATCAACATCGTGCTGCCGAACCCGGCGGTGTTTCTGACCGCCTATGCGGGCGGCATTGCCATCTTGGCGGTCTTCATTGGCAACGGTCCGCGCATGGGCGCGATGATGGCCGGATTGGCGTTCTTCCCGCCCTTGCTGTCGGTGCTTTTCCGGCGTCGTTTGGCCCAGTTCCGGAAGCGGACCAAAATCGTGATCCGATGACAGCGAAGCCAAAGCCGGGGGCGGCGGTGTGGTGGGAAGCGGCGCGACCGCGCACCCTGCCGGCCGCGATCGCGCCGGTGATGGCGGCCTCGGCGCTGGCATGGCACGACGGCGGGCTCAACGGAGTGGCGGCGGGGATCTGCCTGGCCTTTGCCTTGCTCATCCAGATCGGCACCAACTACGCCAACGATTATTATGATTTCGTGAAAGGCGCGGATACCGCCGAGCGGGTTGGACCACGTCGGGCGGTGGCGGCGGGATTGATCGCGCCGGCGACGATGAAGCGTGCCATGATCGGCGTGTTCGCAGCGGCGTTTGCGGTGGGCCTGTCGCTGTTGAATTTCGGCGGGTGGCCTTTGCTGGTGATCGGCGTGCTGTCGATTGCCTGCGGTATTGCTTACACGGGTGGCCCCTATCCGCTGGCGTATCATGGTTGGGGCGATGTGTTCGTGTTTGTTTTCTTCGGCCTGGTGGCGGTGGCCGCGACCTACTTTGTGCAGGTGGGCTCGGTCAGTTTGCCGGCTTGGTTGATCGGAGCGGGGATCGGTGCGCTCGCGACCAACATTCTCGTGGTGAACAATTATCGCGACATCGCGACCGACCGAGCGGCGGGCAAGCTGACGACCGCGGTGCGTTTCGGGCCGGAGTTCGCCCGGTTTCAATTTATGCTGGGGCACGCGATCATGGTGACGACGGTGGTGGCGCTCGGTGCGCTGGGTGTCCTGCAATTCTGGCAGGCGGCGATCCTGGGTTTGTATGCGTTGACGCAGGGCCTGCATCAGACGCAGGTGCTGCGCTGTGCGCGCGATCCCAAGGTGCTGATTTCGCTGCTGGGACGCACCGGCAAGCATGTCGCCTTCATGGCTTTGCTGCTGAGCATCGCGTTGGTGACCCAACGGGCCGGCTGAGTGGCGTCCCTTAAACTGTAGCCGGGGCGGTGCCCCCGGAGGACTCGGCGTGGAGTCAGGCACCGGGGCACCGACGCCGGCTACAGCGTGATGACTGGCCCTCGTCCAGAAACAAAAACGCGCCCCGGCTGGCGGGACGCGTGGGGGAAAAAGGGAAAGCTAAACAGCGACTCAGAGGTGGGCGTTCACCTTGCCGAGGAGGGCGTCCTTGGAGGTCATGCCGACGATCTGCTCCACGACCTTGCCACCTTTGAAGAGGAGCAGGGTGGGGATGGCGCGCACGCCAAACTCGGCGGAGATGGTGTCGTTTTCATCCACATTCACCTTGGCGATGGTAAGTTTGCCATCGAGTTCGGTGGCGATCTCTTCGAGCACGGGCGCGATGGCCTTGCAGGGGCCGCACCACGGGGCCCAGAAGTCGACGAGCACGGGCTGTTCGCCGCTGACGGTGGATTGGAAGGTGGAGGAATCGAGGTTTGCGATGTTGGCGGACATAAAGGGAGAAGCGTTAAAGTTTCAGGAACAGCAGGACAGCAAAAGTGACGGAGGCGATCGCGGCAAGTGCGGCGAGCGCCGGCTGCCAAATCGGCACCCAAACGGGTCCGCCATCGGCCTCCCGGGCGGGCATCGGCGAGGCGAAAGGAGCGCGGTGGCTTGCTGAGGCGGGGGACGGAGCGGGAGCGGGCATCTTCGCGAACAGGGACCAGCGCCTAGCGGGGCGTGGACTTGTGAATGATTTCCGCGAGCTCGCGCTTGTCGACCGTCTCGAGGTGTTTATCGCGCCGTTTGAGCTCCTCGAAGGTCTTGAGCGTCGTTTCCGTCATGCGCTCATGGGTTTCCTGCGAACCGCCCACGAGAACAAACTTGTCGCCCCGGGTGATGCGTTTGTGACCGTCCTGATTGTCGAGACCGACGCCGAGCAGGCCGGCCTGAGGCTGCGGACGGGAGGGACGGGACGGTTGGTCGGAGGAGGAACTCACGCGGTCACCGTGTCCGCTTCGGGAGGGGATTCAAGTGGCTTTTGCTCTTCTTCCCGCGCTTCGCAGAGGATGTCGGCAAAGGCTTCGGTCTGGCGGACACGCAGCTTGTTCATGCGCGTGAGTTCCAGCACGGCGAGGAAGGTCGCGACCAGCACGCGCACGGTGATCTGGCCGGTGAAAAGAGAGGTGAAGACGAAGGACTTCTCAGTTTTGATCTTCTCGATCAGCATGTCCATTTGGTCGGCCACGGTGACCTGCTCATCCTTGATTTCGCCCACCACCAGCTTCTCGGCGAGGCGTCGCAGCACCATGTTGAAGGCATTCCAAAGGTCGACGCGATCGATCGGTTTGAGCGGGCGATCTTCCTGCGGGACCGTGAGTTTCGAAACATGGCGCGCGAGCAGGCCCTGTTGGTATTCCACCAGGCGATCGAGCTCGTGCGCGGCCTCCTTGAACTTCTTGTATTGAAGCAGTTGATGGACGAGTTCCCAGCGTGGATCGATGGCATCGTCGTCATCGCCGTCGGTGGAGACAGCGGCCTGGCCGCGCGGCAGCAGCATGCGGCTTTTGATCTCCATGAGGGTGGCGGCCATGACGAAGAAGTCGCCGGCGATCTCGAGGTTCAGCTCCTGCATGGAGTGCAGCACCTCGATGTATTGTTTGGTCACCGACTCGATGGGGATGTCGTAGATATCCAGCTCGTTCTTGCGGATGAGAAAGAGGAGCAAGTCGAGCGGGCCCTCGAAGACGGGCAACTTGATGCGTAAATCGGAATCGGGAACCACGGTTGGCGCGAGGCTTGGGCGCGGGGGTCGGGCCGCAACAAAAATCCGGCGACGGATCAGCGTCGCAGGACCGCGACGAAATACCCGTCCGAGTCGAGCTGGGCGGGCAAAAAGGTCCAGCGACCGGTGGCGACCGGGGCGGGCTGGCCGGGCGGCCGGATCGGCACGGGTTTGAACTCCAAATGATGGTGCAGGAAGTCCTCGATCACAGCCTCGTTTTCGCTGCGGCAAAGCGAGCACGTGGCGTAGACCAAGGTGCCGCCGGGGCGCAGCATGGTGGCGTATTTGGCCAGCACTTCCCGTTGGCGGTCGGCGGCGGCGGCAATCGTGGCCGGAGAGGTGGTCCACTTCAGGTGCGGCGCGCGGCGCCAGGTGCCGCTGCCGCTGCAGGGGGCGTCGACTAATACGCCGTCGTAGGGACCGGTCGGAACGCGTTCGATGTCGACATTCCGCAGACCGGCGCGGCGGGCGCGTTCCGCCAGTTCCCGCAGGGCGGCGCCGCGCGGGTCGTGCGCGGTCACCCGACCGTTCGCCCCAAGCATGCGGGCGAGTTGCAGGGTCTTGCCGCCGGCACCGGCGCAGGCATCGAGCCAATGCCCGCGCGGTGGCTCCACGAGGCTGGCGAGCAGGGCCTGCGAGCCGATGTCCTGAATCTCAAACTCGCCGCGACGGAAAGCTGCGGTGTTTTGGGCGGGCGCATCGGTTTCGAGCCGCCACGCGTCGGGCAGCAGGGGCGAAGGCGCGTGGCTGATGCCGAGTTGATCGAACTCCGTCGCCACGTGATCCGGTCGATCGGTTTGCAGGCGGATCCACAGGGGGGCGCGGCTGAGCAGCATGTCGCGTTGATCCGGAGCGAGCGCGGGCGGGCATTCTTCGCCGAACCACGCCGGGAGCAATTGGTCCGGTGGCCCGGGCGGCGAGGCGGTTTCCGCGGCATCGCCGAAGGCCTCGATGAATGGGGCGGTGGCTTTGCCGGAGGTGGCGTGGCTGGCGACGCGGCGAACGAGCAGATCGTCCGAGGCGTCCTCGATCCATGGCAGGATCCGCCAGGCGGTGTAGCAAAGTTCTCGATACAGGCGCCGGTCGCGGCTGCCGGCCCGGTGGCGGGCCAGCCAATCGGCGAGGCGCGCGGGTTGGGCTGGGTCGCGCCGCCAGTGGGGGCGCAGTTCCCCGATGAGTTCGAGGAAGAGGCGGCGTTGGTTGTCGACGCGACTCACGGCCGATCAGAAGCGGATGGCGTCGAGCACGAGGTTGAAGCCGAAATCGCTCTCGCGACGCGGTCCCTCATAGAATGAGAGTTCGTAGCCCACGATCCAGCGGTTGGCGATGGTTTGGCGCACGCCGTAGGTCTGCTCCACAAAGCGGTCGCGGCGGGCATCGTAGTGGTGGCGCGTATACGGCTCCCAGACTTCATTGAGGCGATAGGAAAAGCCGGCGATGAACTCCTGAATGTCGCCCTGGAGATAGTGATTGGCGAACTGGACGCTCCACCGGTCGGCGCTGCGCAGGGTAAGGGCCGTGTTGAGTTCGCGCATGGTCCAGTCGCCCGGGGAAACCCGATGGTAGACGGCGAAGTCGAGGAAAGGCGCAGGCGAGAGGTGGAGCTCGGTGTGGAGATCGGACAGGGTGCGTTCGCCGGGGCCGGCGTCGAAGCGCGAATCGAGCGCGAGGTTGAGGCGGGCCAGATCACGCGAACCGTAGATTTCGTCGCGGGTTTGCAGGCGCTGATCGAGCGCGAGGCGCAGGGTGTGAAAGCCGCCGAGCTGGTCGATCTGGCGGCGGGCGCCGAGGCCGAGCGGATCGAGGTAGGTGTCAAAGACGCGGCGGTCGATCGGCGGGATGTAGGGGGTGCCGTCGCGGTCCTCGGGCACGTAACGCCAGGACAGGCGCGGGGTCACCAGATGGCGGAGGCCGTTGATGCCCCATTGCTCGTTGCTGTATTCAAAGACGGCGCTGGCCCGCAGCTCGGCATCGAGGCCGAACTCGCCCAGCGCGCGGGTGAAATCGCTGCGCGGCCCGGTGGTGCGGCTGTAGTGGGTCACGCGGGCGCCGACGATCGGATTGATGCTGAGCCATTCCTGCGGTGACCACGGGCGGGTGGCGGCGTAATAAAAATCAAACCGGTCGGAGCGCAGGCTGGCGCCACCGGTCGGCGGGTCGTCGCGCAGGAGTGCGATGCCCGCGTGGGCTTCTTCATACCAGCCCGCAAAGAGCGGCGAGGGTAGCAGGTCAAAGGTCAGCTCGGGCAGGCGCTCACGCACACGGTGAAAGGGATTGGCCTGCGCGCGCAAAAAGAGACCGCTGACCACGTTGTCGCCGACGTGGGTGAGTTCGGCGAAGGTATCGGGCACCTGCACGGGAAAGAAGGTGCGGGGACGGAAATCGCGCAGCACTTCGGAGTCGCTCCAATAGTTGAGCTCGGCGTTGAAAGTGAGCGCTTCGGAAAAGCGTTGGCGGTGCGACCAAGTGACCATGCCGCGATCGGCGGGAATGGGGTCACCCAGGATGTCGGTGAAGCGGTCGCCGTTGTCGTAGATGTAGCCGCTCGAAACGTCGCCGACCGCGCCGAGTCCGTCATCGCCGAGGGTATGGTAGCCGAAGGTCGGACCAGCCATAACGCCGCGCTTGGTGTAGAAGCCGACATCGGCTCCGAGCATGAACGGCGTGTCGGTGACCGCGATTTTGGCGCCGACGAGCAGGTGCAGGCCTAAGCGGCCGGTGTAGCCGCCGTCGAAAGTGATGTCGTCAATGTAGGGGATGTCGGTGGGCAGCGGGGTGCTGGGCAAGGGGAACGGGCGAAAGAACCCGAGTCCGATACGACCGCCCGAGGCCTGCACACGGTCACGATGCGGAAAAATGGTGAGGGTATCGGCGGTGAGCGTGGGCGACCACGGATGCGGCTCGCCGAAACTGACAACGGCGTTGGTGAAGCGGATCTCTGCGGGAGAACCTTCGGCCAGGTCGCCGGACACATAGAGCGGACTTTGCCCGAAGCGCAGGTCGGTTACACGGTAGTGCCGGGTCTTGACGTCGTAAGTGATCTCGGCGGCGAGGATGCGGCGACCGGCTTGTTGGGCGACGGCGCGGCCGCGCGCGGTCACGACGTTGGTCCGGCGGTTCCAACGCATCTCGTCGGCGGTGAGGCGCACATCTTCGAAGGTCGCGACCACGTTGCCCGTGTAAATCACATCGCCAGTTGCGAATTCGGCGGTCGCGAGGTCGGCCCCTATTCCCGGCGGTGGCCCCAGCGGGGTCTGCGCCGGCAGCGCAGACCCGCCGAGGCCGACGCTGATCGCGAAAGTGAGGAAAGAAAGGATACGGGAGCGTGGCAGCATCGGCAGTCGGGCAGCAAAGGTGGGCCGCCAAGGGGAGGCAAGCCGGGGAAGGACTTGGAGAAAACTTCGACTTCTGGTGCTCGGCGGGAATCCTGCTCTCGTGGCTCGACGCCATGGGCATGTCGCCCCAACGTTCTCCGAACCACCTGTTCCACCGTGACTTTGACCACCGAGCAAATCGACTCCCTCCTGCACGCCAAAGAAGCGCAGCCCCATTCCGTGTTGGGTCTGCACCTGGGGAAAAAGGGTCGCACCGCCGGTCTGGTGGGGCGGGCGTTCCTGCGGGATGCGACGGCTTGTGAGCTGGTTGAACTCGACACCGACAAGGCGTATGCGATGGAGCGGTTCGAAGAAACCGGGTTGTTCGAGGTGTTCCTGCCGCGGCGTCGCAAGGTCTTCCGCTACCAATTGCGGGCGCACTACGGCTCAGGCGAAATGCGGCAGTTTTTCGATCCCTACAGCTTCCTGCCGACGCTGGGTGAACAGGACCTGTATCTGTTCAACGAAGGCACGGAGCACCGCATTTACACGAAGCTCGGCGCGCATCTGCGCGAAGTCGACGGGGTGGCGGGGGTGTCGTTCGCGGTGTGGGCGCCGAGCGCGCGACGCGTGTCGGTGGTCGGCAACTTCAACCACTGGGACGGCCGCTTTTTCCCGATGCGACCGCTGGGTGCGTCGGGCGTATGGGAGCTCTTCATTCCCGGACTGAGTGAAGGCGAACTCTACAAGTTCGAGCTCTTGGATCAGCGCGGGAATGTTCACCTGAAGACCGATCCCTACGGCACCTATTTTGAGGCGCCGCCCGGCAATGCCTCGATTGTGCACAACGCACGCAATCATGACTGGGGCGACGAGGAGTGGATGACCCGTCGCGCCGCGCAGAAGGATCAGCTGGATCGCCCGATTTCGATTTACGAGGTGCACCTCGGTTCCTGGAAGCGGCAGGTCGAGGACGGCGGGCGGCCGTTCAACTACCGGGAGCTCGCGCCGATGCTGGCCGACTACGCGATCGAGATGGGCTTCACGCACATTGAGGTGATGCCGCTGGCGGAGCACCCGTTCGAGGGTTCGTGGGGGTATCAGGTCACGGGTTTTTACGCGCCGACGCACCGTTTCGGCACCCCGGATGATTTTGCGTTCTTCGTCGACCATCTGCACCAACGCGGGCTCGGCATCATCCTCGATTGGGTGCCGGCACATTTTCCGCGCGACAGTTTTGCGCTGGCGGAGTTCGACGGCACGCACCTCTACGAGCACGCCGATCCGCGCCAGGGAGCGCACATGGATTGGGGCACCTTGATCTTCAACTACGGTCGCCACGAAGTGCGCTGCTTCCTCGTCGCCAACGCGCTGGCGTGGCTCGACCGCTATCATATCGACGGCCTGCGGGTCGACGCGGTGGCCTCGATGCTCTACCTCGATTATTCGCGCAACGACGGGGAGTGGATTCCCAACCAATACGGCGGCCGCGAAAACCTCGAAGCGATCGAGTTCCTGCGCGAAACCAATCGTCTGGTGCACGACTACTACCCTGGCGTGCTGATGATCGCCGAGGAGTCGACTGCGTTTGCCGGCATCAGCAAGCCGGTGGCCGAAGGCGGCGTCGGATTCGACTTCAAGTGGAACATGGGGTGGATGCACGACACCCTGCGCTACTTCGAGAAGGATCCCATTCATCGCAAGTGGCACCAAAACGACCTGACCTTCGGCGCGCTCTATCAGTGGTCGGAGAACTTCATCACCGTCTTCTCCCACGACGAAGTGGTGCACGGGAAAAACTCCATGCTCTACAAGATGGGCGCATGGCACATCCCGGAGAAGGCCGCCAACCTGCGGGCGCTCTACGCGCACATGTGGGCCTGGCCGGGCAAGAAGTGTCTCTTCATGGGCTGCGAGTTCGGTCAGTCGCACGAGTGGCAATACGCGGGTTCGCTCGATTGGCATCTGTGCCAATACCTGGACCACGAAGGCATTCGCTTGTTGGTGCGTGACCTGAATCACCTTTACCAAAACGAACCGGCGCTGCACTCGCGTGACCTCGATCCGGCGGGTTTCCGTTGGATTGCGGCCCACGACACCGAGGCGAGTATCATCTCCTATCTGCGGTCCGATGCCGACGAAAAAACGCTGTTCCTGGCGGTGGGCCATTTCACGCCGCTCACGCGCAAAGATTATCGTATCGGCGTGCCGCGCGGCGGCCGTTGGGTCGAAGTGCTCAACACCAACAGCGAATACTACGGCGGCAGCGGCCTTGGCAACGGCGGCGAAGTGCATGCCGATCCGGTCGAAGCCGACGGCTGCGCGCAAAGTCTCGCGCTCACGATTCCGCCGCTGAGCACCACGCTGTTCAAGTGGACGGCAGAGTAATCATAGTCGTATTGTGGAAATAGATACGATGGGACGGGATGCGGTGGGCGCGCTGTCGCGTTGACGCCGTCGAATGACGGGGCGATCTCACCCGTTCGGGGGATGGTTGCCGCGGGCCGCTGCGGTTAGGGTGGCGGCGTCACATTCGGCTCACCCTGCCAGGGGGGCATCGAATCGTGGCTCACCTTCTCCAGCCTCATCCCACATGCGTCATTCCGTCCTTCTTTTCATGCTCGTTTCATGGTCCCTCATGGGCGACCACAGCTTACGAGGCCAGGTGATGGTTCGGGCCACCAGCACGATCAACCTTTCCGACAGTCTCCAAGCCTTGGATACGGACCACACCGCGGCGGGATCGCCGCAAGCGGAGGTCTCGCGCGAGCAGGATTATTATTTTCACTTGCTCCCGGAGAGTTGGGGCACCGTGAACTCACTGCAGATCGTCTATTCGGCTTTCAGCCTGACGCTGGCCGGGGACGCCCGCGGTTCCGACATCACCGGGACGACTCCAGCCAACCAGTTCGGCGCCCAAACCATCCTGGATGTCAACGTGGAGACCTTTGGTAACACGATCCTCTTTAATCCGGGGTTCGCTACCATCGGTGCGGGGGACACCAACTTTCACACCTCGTCCTTCGGCGAGACAATCGACCCGGTGCTGTCCTCCGGGATTCAAGACGTGAACCTGGCCTTGGTCACGACCACCTATTTTCTCTCGGATGCGGCTTCTCCCAGCACCGGGGCCATCTTCGTGCACACCGAGTTTGACGTGATCACCGGAATCATCGACAGCGCGGTCGCGCAGAATCCCGCGGTGCAGGCGAATGGAACCTACAACGGCACGGTGCAGCTGATCTATGAATTCGCGGCCTCCGAAGCCTTCCTCGGGACCTACGGCAGCATCGGCTCGATCGAGCTCAACCCCTCGCTCTCGGCCGTGCCTGAACCAGGCACCTACGCGGCGATGGCTGGTGCGGCGGTGTTCGGTTTCGTGATCTGGCGGCGGCGACGTGCAGCCGGCGCGAGCAGGGTGGAATCCTGACCGCCGCAAATGGCGCTTACCTGTAATCAAGCGGGTTCGCCTGCTCCATCACCCGCACCTTCATCATTCGATCCAACAGTGATCGTCCGGTGAGGGTGAAGACCACGCCATTGGCGGCGAGAAAACACCACAGGGCACTGAACGTGAGTTGAGCGACCATCCCGGGATCGAACTGTCGTATGAATCCAACGTAGAGGGCGAAAAGTAAAAATGGCAGTGATCGCAAGAGGCTCGGTAGCATTGCCAGTGCTCGATCGTCGCGGTCCAGCGTAACGATTCCGAGCAGCATGGCGCCTGGACTCCGACCAGCCATCCCGCAAAGCAGCCAGAACGAGATCAAGCCCGCCAGTCCCGCCTGCCAGGCAGACCCGGTAAGCGTTGCGTCGATGGGGGTTCCCGGATTTTGCCACTGCAGGAGACCGAACTTTACACCCAGTATGAGGAGTAAATTCAGACCGGCGGCAGCAGTGCGGCGCAACGGCAAGGCGTCCCGTAGCCCGCGTAGGGTGGCGGTGGGAGTGGGCGCTGCGCTCGCCGTCCGCTCAACTTGAATCAGCGTCAGGCCTGCGGCGATGTCATCTAGGTTTCGCCGGCGGGGATCAACCAGCATGCAGACCAAGCAGGCGCCGAACCACGCAAAATCGATGGCATTCCAAGGGGAGGGCAATCCCAGCAGACTGACGACTCCCAAGGTGATCCACGGGACTTCCCGGATGATTGCTTGTCGGAGAGTCGGGCATGAGTTGCCGTCGCGACCTACCAGTCGGCATTTAAGCAAGGCTTTGCCAGGGGTGGCGCCCCAACGAGCGTGAAACACGACGAAATAGGCGCTGTGGAGTGCAAGGATCCCGCCCGACCACAGCCAAACCCAAGCCCGATCTTTCCACGCGTCTTGAAAGAAAAGGCCGACGGCGGCCAGCGGAAGAAAGGGGATGAGGTCCAGCACGCCCGCGGCGATCCGAGACCCAACCGTGGCGTAGTGGCCAGGGCCGCTCGAGTAGGCAAACAGCGTTCGCCAAGGGCTCACCATCCGGCCACGGCGGCGGCGAAGGCGGCGCGGTCTTGGGCTTTGAAGAAGGCGGTGCCGGCGACGAAGGTGTCGGCACCGGCGGCGCGGCAAAGGGGGCCGGTGGCGAGGTCGACGCCGCCGTCGACTTCGAGGCGGAAGTTCAGGCCGCGTTCCTGGCGCCAGGCGTCGATTTGCTCGAGTTTGGGCATCATCGCGGTGCGGAAACTCTGGCCGCCGAAGCCGGGTTGCACGGTCATCACCAGCACGATGTCGACTTGATCCAGGAGGTGTTCGACGGCGGTGGCGGGCGTATCGGGGTTGAGCACGATGCCGCATTTGCAGCCGAGTTCGCGGATGTGACGGAGGGTGGCGGCGTGATCGTAGTCGGGCTCGATGTGAACCGTAATTTGGTTCGAGCCGGCCTTGGCGAAGGCTTCGACGTAGCGGTGCGGCTCGTCGAGCATGAGGTGGGTGTCGAAGAAGGTGTCCTTTAACTTGGGACGGCGGCGCAGAGCGGCGACGACCTCGGGTCCGAAGGTCAGGTTGGGCACAAAGTGCGCGTCCATGATATCGACGTGCAACCAGTCGAGGCCGTGGGCCGGGACAACTTCGGCACTTTCACCGAGGGCGGCGTGATCGCCGGCGAGGAGGGAGGGCGCGAGAACAGGAGCGAGCTTCACTGCGCCGAGTCGAAAGGGGGAATCACCAGACGTCGAGCACCGCGTGCGCGACCCAGTCGGCGAGTTGATCGGCGAGGTGCGGCAGGGCCTGGTATTCGGCCGGGTTCTGGCCTTCATCGACGTAGATCTGCCGCGTCACCCGCACGGTGCGGTTTTCAAAAAGGGCTTGGCCGGTGCGCTGATTGACGAGGCTGCAACGGGCGCCGAGGGCGAGGTCAAACTTGCGGGCGAGCGCGGTGTCGGTCGGCTGCACGGCGGTGAAGGTCCGGCCGTAGTCGTTGAGTTCGACCGTCAGCACGGCGTCGGCCGAGGCTTCGTCGTCGGCGAGGGTGACACGGCCGTCGCGGAGCAGGGCGGTGCGCAGCTCGCGGGTGACGAGCGCGACGGCTTGCGGCACGGCGGCGTCGTTTTTGACCGGAGCGACGTAGAGGCTGGTGAACCCGAGGGGCTGCGCCTGAGTGCCGAGTTGATAGTTCGCGCAACCGGCCCAGACCAGCAAGACGACCAGCAGGCCGAGGAGTTTCGCCAAAGGTTGGAGCCGGGAGGGTTGGCGAACCATGGCGAGGCAATGACGGCGTCCGACGATCAAAAGAGACCGAGGAACTTCTTGCGCTTGGTCGGGGCGGTGGCGGGCTCGCCGTTGGCGACCGCTTCTTGCTCGGCCTCGATGGCGTCGATCACGTCGAGTCTGGCGCGAGCGCGTTCGGCGACCTCGGAGCCCGGGAAAGCGGTGATGGCTTCGTTGTAGAAGACGCGGGCGCCTTTGTAGTTCTTCCGGTATTTGAAGTAGTAGTTGCCCAGCACCATTTTGCTCTCGGCGAAAATGGTCTTCACCTCGTCGAGGCCTTCCTGGGCTTCCGGCAGTCCCTCGTCCTCGGCGAAGAGGATCATGAAGTCTTCGAAGTAGGTGATGGCTTCGCGGGTGGATTCCTGGTCGTAGTTCGGGCCATCGACCAGCGAGGCGTGGGTCTTGGCCAGTTCGAGGTAGGCGTCGGGGGCGAGCAGGCTCTGGCCGTAGTTGTTGATCAGACGGTCGAGTGCATCGATGGCGAAGGCGGTGTTGTTGAGCCGACGGTGCAGCTTAGCCACGTTCATGAGCGCCAGCGGCGCGTAGTCACTGTAGGGGGCATTCGCGACGACCCACTCGAAGTAGGCGATCGCGCGCTCGCGGCTGCGCAGGCTGGGCAGCCAGCCCCAGTGGTAGTTGCGCTCGCCTTCCATGAGGCGGGTGGCGATGCGATATTGTTCGCCCAGCACTTCATTGAACCGATCGCTGTTGGGGTAGCGGGTCATGATCTGCTGGAAGGTTTCGAAGGCCTTGTAGAGCTGACGCCGCGCGAGATAGACGTGGGCGGTGCGATAGTTGGCCTCGGGCGCGTAGATCGAGTTGGGGTAGTTCTTGGTGACGCGCTTGTAGCCGCGCAGGGCGCTGCGGGTGTTGCCGGCTTCCTCGGCGGCACGGGCCCGATTCATCACGTCGAGCGCGTTGCGGGCGTCGGCGCCGACCAGGCCGGAGAGGGCTCCGCCTTCGATGCTCCAGCCCTCGCCGGGCGTCCAGACGAGCTCGGCGCGAATGCCGGCGGACAGTGCAAGGAAGAGGGCGAAAAGGGAGAGGGCGCTGAAACGACGCATCGAAAGGTGGAGCATTTGAAAGGATTACCAGCGAACCAGCGCGCTACCGTAGGTCAAGCCCGCCCCAAAGGCGACGAGCAGGGTGAGGTCCCCCGGCTTGATCCGACCCACTCGACGCGCTTCGTCGAGAGCGAGGGGAATGGAGGCGGCGGAGGTGTTGCCGTAGCGGTCGAGGTTCACAAAAAAACGGTCGACGGGGATTTCGAGATATTGGGCGATGGCGTCGATGATGCGCAGGTTGGCCTGGTGCGGGATGACGCAGCTCACTTCGTCCGCTTCGACGCCGTGTTGTTCCAAGATGTCGCGGGCCGCGTCCTCCATTTCGCGCACGGCGAATTTGAAGACCTCCCGGCCGCGCATCTGGATGTGGCGGGGCGGATCGTCCGTGCCGGGGGTGGGGTGGTTGGAACCGCCGCCCGGGATGCAGAGCAGCTCGGTGTTGCCACCCTCGGAATAGAGACGGGCGCCCTGAATCTCGGCGGTCGCCCCTTCGGGCCGGGGGCCAATGACCACCGCACCGGCGGCATCGCCAAAAAGCACGCAGGTCGTGCGATCGGACCAATCGAGCACGGAGGAAAGTTTTTCGGCGCCGATCACGATGGCGTGGCGGTAACGGCCGGACTGCAGCATCGCCCAAGCGGTATCCAAGGCGTAGATGAAACCGGAGCAGGCGGCCTGCACGTCGAAGCAGGCGGCATCGGGCCGGGCGCCGAGTTTGGCCTGCACGATGCAGGCGGTGGCCGGCATGGGCATGTCACCGGTGACGGTGGCCACGATGATGAGGTCGACCTGATCGATGGCGATGCCAGCATCGGCTATGGCGGCGCGGGCCGCGGCGGCGGCCAGGTCGGAGGTCATTTCGCCCTCGGCGGCGATGTGGCGCTCTTTGATCCCGGTGCGGGAGATGATCCAATCATCCGAGGTATCGACCAGCTCGGCGAGGTCTTCGTTCGTCATCACGCGCTGGGGCGCGTAGGAACCGGTGCCCAAAATGGCGAAGGTGGTGTCGGCCATGAAAAGTGCGTCCGTGCCTCAGAGGTTCGTCGTGTCGACCGGCTCGGGCCGCAGGATTTTGTTGGCGCGTTCGATGTCGCTCTCAATGCGACTGGTGAAGTCCACGCGGATGAACTCGCTGGCGTCGCCGATGGCGTTCATGAGCGCGTAGCGGTTGGCCGAACCGTGGGCCTTGAGGACGGTGCCGCGCAGGCCGAGCAGCGGGGCGCCGCCATAGCGCTCGGGTTGGATGCGGTGCCGCAAGCCGGTGAAGGCGCCCTTGGCGAGGAAACCGCCGAGACGGCGCACCGGCGTGGAGAGCATCTGCGCTTTGAGTTCGTTGCGGAAAAACTTGGAGAGCGATTCCCAGCTCTTGAGGCAAATGTTACCGGTGAAGCCATCGCAAACGATGACGTCGACGTGATCGAAGAAGACCTGGAAACCTTCAACCGGGCCGACGTAGTTCACGAGATCGCCGATGGCCTTGAGGCTCTCATGGGTGCCGTTGATCAGGGCGTTGCCCTTGCCCTCCTCGGTGCCGATCGTGAGCAGGCCGACGCGAGGGCGTTCGACGCCGAGCTCCATTCGCGCGTAGTGGCTGCCGAGGATGGCATTGTGCACGAGGTGGCCGGGGCGGGCGTCGGGATTGGCCCCGGCATCGATCAAAATGAAGTGGCCACCGTCGCGCGGAATGACGGGGGCGAGGGCGGGACGCTCGACGCCGGCGAGGGTGCGCAGCTTGAGGGTGCCGGCGGAGACGAGGATCTTGGTGTTGCCCGTCGAAACGAGGGCGCGGGCTTCACCCTCCTTCACCAACTCAATGGCCTTGAGCATGGACGAGTCGCGCTTGCGCTTGATCGCGGTCATGACCTCGTCGGCCATGGTGATGACCTCGCCGGCATGCAGCAACGCGACCTTGGGATGGTCGAGGAGCTTGGCCTGCTTGAGCAGGGGCTCCAGTTCGGCCTCGTTGCCCACGATGGTGACGGGGCAGAGGTCGGAAAACTCCCGCAGAGCTAGTTGCAAGGCCTCGACCACTTCGGCCGGGCCCATGTCCCCGCCCATCGCGTCGAGCGCGATGCGGCGGGTATCAGCTGAGTGATTTTCCATCCGTTTGGATTGCCGGACGGATCATGAGCTGGGGGTGAGGGCTCAGACGTTGACGTCGAGCACCTGGCGGCCGCGATACATACCCGTGTTCGGGTTCACGCGGTGCGGACGAACGGCGGAGCCGTCCGTGGGATCGAAGGCGACTTCAGGCGCCTTGAAAGCGTTGGCAGCACGACGATGGGCGCTGCGGCGTTTGGACTGTTTGCGTTTCGGTTGAGCCATGACGGGCGGTGTTTAAAGGTTTGTCGGGTCTCGAGAATCGAGCCTTTCAAGAAGGACAAAGGCGAGGGAGTAAAGAGCGGCGCTTAGGCGCGTCAAGCGATTAACCCCAGCGGATTTGAGGGAGTTGGCCAGATTCTCAATCGAGCATCCAGATGGCCAGCACGATCGCGAGCACGACTCGATAGACGGCGAAGGCACCGAGGCCAAACTTCTGCAAATAAGCTACAAGAAACCGCACGGCGGCTCCGGCCGCGACGGCCGCGACGAGCCCGCCGACCAGCATTTCGGTCCAGCCGAAGACCGCCACCATGGCCGGGCCGGCCTGCCAGCCCTTGTAGACGGCGGCGCCGCCAAGGACCGGGAGACCCACGAGAAAGCTGAATTCCGCGGCGCGGGCGGGGGCGAGTCCGCAGAAGTAGCCGCCCACCATCGTAACCATGGAGCGGCTCATGCCGGGCCAGAGGGCGAGGCACTGGACGCAGCCGATTTGCACCGCTTGGGCCGGGGTCAGGTCGCAGGGGCGTTTCTCGGGAGCGCCGGTGGCGGTGGGCGGAAGGTGGGTTTGGCGCCAGCGTTCGGCGAAGACCATGAATCCGGCGCCGACCACGAGCGCGGCGATGACGGTGCCGATGGAAAAGAGGTTGGCATCGATCCAGTCATCGAAGGCCAGGCCGACGATCACGACCGGGAAGAAAGCGAGGGCGATGTTACGCAGGAGCAGCAGGCCTTCGCGGTCGCGACCGGCGAGTCCGCGCAGGATACCGGCAAGGGCGGGCCAGAAGATAAACACAACGGCGGCGATCGCGCCGACCTGAATGACCACGATGTAGGTGTCGGCGGCGAGTTTGAGGGTGAGCGGAGTGCCGGTCGGGTTTTCGGCCGACGGGGCTTCCGCCCACAGCAGGGTGCCGTCCGCCGCGACGAGTTGATCCTCGGCATCCAGTCCGAGCGCGTGGTTGGTGATGATGAGGTGCCCGGTCGACGAAATGGGGAGAAATTCGGTGATGCCCTCCACGACACCGAGGATGACCGCGTCGGTGGTGCTCAAGCCGCTGGCCGAAGCGGGTTCGGCGGCGGGCTCGGTCTGCGCGAAAAGCGAGCCGGCGAGGCAGCAGGAAAAGAGGAAGCGAAGCAGACGCACGGGCTTGTGGGTTCCACAAGCTGAGCGCGCTGTCCAGATTAGGCTTTGCGCGCGGGGGTTTTCCGCTTGGGTTTGGGCCCCATGTCTGACCTCGCCCCGTTGACCCAGCAGCTGCGCGCCGCGCAGGACCTTTCGGACGAACAAATGTTGGCCGCGGCCGATGCGCTGGCCGCCGAGGCGGTCGCCGCCGAAGCCAAGGCGGAGTTTCTCGTCGCGTTGTCCGACAAAGGCGAGACGGCCGCGGAGATCGCGGCCCTGGCGCGGGCTTTTCGGACGAAGGCGGTCGATCCGGGCGTGCAGGAGTTTGCCGCCGAGGCCGTGGATATCGTGGGCACGGGTGGTGATCACTCCGGCGGATTCAATATTTCCAGCATGGTGGTGCTGACGCTGGCTGCGGTGGGCGTGAAGGTGATGAAGCACGGCAACCGCGGCATCACCTCCGCCTGCGGCAGCGCCGACCTGCTCGCGGCACTCGGCGTGCAACTCGATGCTTCGGCCGAAAAGCAGCACGCGGCGCTGGCGGACTTGGGTTACTGTTTCTTTTTCGCGCCGGCCTACCATCCGGCCTTCAAGCACATCGTGCCGGTGCGCAAAGCGCTGGCGGCGCAGGGGCGGCGCACGGTGTTCAACATTCTCGGTCCCACGATCAATCCGGGCCGTCCGGCCCACATCATCCTCGGTGTTTTCGCCCAACCGTGGGTGGAACGCATGGCCGACGTGCTCGATCGCCTGGACGCGACGGCCGGGTTGGTCGCCCATGGCGTGATCGACGAAGGCAAGGGCATCGACGAAGTCACCACGGCCACGCGCAACATCGTGCGGGGCGTGGGTCGATTGCGCGATGTGGCGACCGAATGGACAGCGGCCGACTTTGGCCTGGAGCCTTGCGACTTCAGCGAATTGCAGGGCGGCGACGTGGCGCACAATGTGGCGTTGGTCGAAGCGATGCTCGATGGGCGGGGGCCGGCGGGGCTGGTCGACACGATCACGCTGAACGCCGGCTTGGCGCTGTGGGCGACGGGACGGGTGGACAACCCCCGCGAGGGTCTGGCCATCGCCCGCGACAGCCTGCTCGGCGGCGGCGTGCGGGCCAAGATTGCGGCGACCAAGGAGTTTTTCGCCGGATGAAACGACGTTACTTCGGCACCGATGGCGTGCGTGGACCGGTCGAAGGTCCACTGGTGAATTCGGCGTTTTTTGCGCGTCTTGCAGCCGCCGCGGGAAGATGGGCGGGTGGTTCCGGTCGGGTGCTCATCGGTCGCGACACGCGGGCGTCGGGCGCAGCGCTCCAAGCCGCCGCGGCCCGCGGGTTGACGGCGGCGGGATTGACCCCGATCAACCTCGGCGTGCTGCCGACCCCGGCGGTCTCGCGGGCGGTTGCGGCGAGTGACGCGGTGTTGGGAGTGATGATCACGGCTTCGCACAATCCGGCGGCGGACAACGGTATCAAGTTTTTCAGCCGCGAGGGTATCAAGCTCACGGATACGGATGAACTCGCGATCGAGGCGGCGCTGCCCGAGGTGGTGCCGGAAGCGAGTGCGGAGGGGGTCTGCGATGCCTCGGCGAAGGATGCCTATGTCGCCGCCCTGGCGCAGCAGTTGCCAGCGGGGGCGCTGTCGGGCTGGCGCATCGCGCTCGATACGGCGAACGGCGCCACGGTGGAAACGAGTTCGGCGGTGCTGCGCCAACTGGGCGCGGAGGTGATCGCATTGGGCGATTCGCCCGACGGGCTGAACATCAACGCCGGGCTCGGCAGCGAACATCCGCAGGCCTTGGTCAGCGCTGTTCGCGAGCATCACGCGCGTCTGGGCATCGCCCACGACGGGGATGGCGACCGCGTGGTGATGTGCGACGAGCAGGGCGAGGTTTTGGACGGCGACGAGTTGCTCACGATTCTCGCCACCGATGCGTTGGCACACGGAGAATTGCGGAACGAGCTGCTGGTGGTGACGGTGCAAAGCAACCTGGGTGTTGATGCGGCGGTGAAAGCGGCCGGCGGGCGCGTGCTGCGGACCGACGTCGGCGATCGTTACGTGAGTGAACGCATGCGCGCCGAAAACGCGGGGCTGGGTGGGGAGTCCAGCGGTCATGTGATTTGCGACGAAATTGGGCCGACCGGTGACGGGCTCGGCGCCGCGTTGCGGGTGCTGCGCGTCATGCATCGGACGGGCAGGCCGCTCAGCGAATTGCGGCGGGGGCTGCGCAAGTTCCCGCAGCAGGCGGGTGCGTTGCGGGTGGCGGAAAAGCGGCCCCTCGACCAGTGTGCGACCATCACCGCAACGATGCGCCAACTGGAGTCCGAGCTCGGTGAGTCGGGTCGGCTGTTGGTGCGCTACTCGGGCACGGAGCCCAAACTGCGGTTGCTCGTCGAAGGGCCCGACGAGGCAACGGTGGCGGCGGCGTATGGCCGACTTGAGGCCTCCGCCGGACAGGACCTGACGTTGGTTGACTGAAACCTTTGCCGCGATGAAAGAAGTCCCGCTGGCCGCACTCGATGAACGGTTGCGCAGCCTGGGGCTGAAAGCGCGGCAGGCGTTGGCGCAAGGCGACACGGCCTACGCGGCGGAGGTGTTGCGGGACGTATTGGCGGCAGCGCCGGGTTGCGCCGAGCTGCGGTCAACTTGGTGGGAGGCTCACCGCACGCAAGGGCGAGGTTGGGGGAGCCGTTTGAAGGGGTTGCTGTCACGGTCGGGAACCAAGACCGGGGCGGCAGGCGATGGGATTGACCGTTTTCGAGAAGCTGCGGCCGAGGTGGAGAAGAATCCGCGGTCCTGCGCGGCTTTGGTGGCGATGGCGGATGTGGCGACGTCACTGGGATGGTCGGCCACGGTTTGTTTTGCCCGCGGTGCGGCGGCGGCGTTGGCGCCGCGCAACAAGCTGCTCGCCTTGAGTTGGATCGGCGCGCTGCAGGAGGCCGGAGAGTTTGAGGCGGCAGAGCAGGCGTTGGACGATCTGCGCGCGAAGTATTCACATGACGGAGACGTGGCGGCGGCGCGGCGTGCGCTGGGTGTGGCCCGGACGATGCAGGAAGGGCGGTGGAACACGTCGGGTTCCTTCCGCGACAAGTTGCGCGACTAGGTGGATCGCGTCGCGCCGGCGGACCGCGTTTCGGTCAGATAAAGCGCGACGCCCATCAGGGCAAAGCTCACGGCGAGGTGGGGCAGGCTGGCCTCTTCGCGAAAGACGAGCAGCGCCACGGCAACGGCGAGGGGGATCTTGAGGTTGTTGAAGACCGCGAGGCTGCCGGCACTTACTTTGGTTGCGCCGAGATTCCAGAGGAAGAATCCGACGCCCGAGGCCAGCACTCCGAGATACGCGAGAGCCGCCCATTGCGGGCCGCTGGGACGGAAGGCGGACCAATCGGTGATGAAGGCCGAGGCGCCGCCGGCGGCGATCACCGCGCCGACATAGAGCCAGGCGAAGATGCTGGCATCGCTGGTGCGCTGCCATTGTTTGCGGTAGCGCTGGTAGGCGATCTGACCGATCGCAAAACAGAGGTTCGAGCTCTGCATCAGGAGGACGCCCAGCAGGCCGTTCGCACTCAAGCCGCCCTGCCACTTCAGCACGCCGGCCCCGACGAGGGCGACGGCGGCGGCGAGCAGCGCGCGGCGGTTCAGGCTGCCGGCGAGGGCTCCGTCGAAGAGGACGACGTAGATCGGTGTGAAGATCGTCAGCATTACGACCTCGTAGGCCTGCAGGTAGCGAAACGCCGCGATGTAGAGCGCATACATGAGGCCGAATTGCACGGCGCCGATGGCCATGAAGGTGAGCACGGCGGGACGCGGCACGGCCTTGGGCTTGAGGAAGGGCAGGAAGGCGAGCAACGCGAGGACCAGGCGGACGGTGGCAACGCCGGTGGAATCCAAGTCCGCAAAGCTGGTCTTGATTAATCCGAAGGAGAAGGCCCAGAGCAGGGAGACGGCGATCAGGTAAACCATCGTCGCGGCGTGATCAGACGCGGAAGATGGCGCCGAGCTTCTTGCCGAGCAAGAGGCTCATGCCGACGATGGTGACGCCAAGGAAGGCCATGGCCCAGACGCCGAGGGCACTGGCGATGAACTTGCCGTCGCCGAGCAGCTGGAAGAGTTCCAGGATGGCCTTGGTGATCGGGTAGAAGGCCTGCTTTTGGGCGAGTATCAACGAATCGGATACCTCGAGCATGGCGAAGGCAAAGGCCAGCAGTCCACCGGCGATGAGGTTGGCGGCGATGAGCGGCAGGGTGACCTTGGCGGTGGCCTTGAGCGGCGGACAGCCAAGGTTTTGCGCGGCCTCTTCGAGGGTTTCGCTGGTTTGTTGGAAACCGGCCGTGGCGGAACGCACGACGTAGGGCAGGCGCCGGACCGAATAGGCGATGATCAGCAGGAAGGTCGGGTTTTCGATCGGATTGAGGAAGTCGAAGAAACGACCCTCCTGGCTCATGGCGAGGTAACCGAAGGCGAGCACGAGGCCGGGCACGGCGAGCGGCAGCATGGAGAGGAAGTCGAGAATCTGGCGGCCGCGAATCTTGGAGCGCACCACCACATAGGCGATGGCGATACCGAGCACGACGTCGACGATGGTCGAGATGCTGGCAAACTTCAGTGAATTGGCGATGGCTGGCACGGTGAGGCCGTGCCCGAGGGCGATTTCGTAGTTCTGCAGCGTGAACGAGTTCGGCAGCACCGAACCATACCAGTCGGAGGCGAACGAGACCAAGACGACGCCGATGTGCGGGGTGACGGCCGCCAGGGTCACTGCGACAAACAGGCCGGTGCAGAGCCAACCTTTGGTGCCGCCGAGTTTGCGGGGGCCGCCCGTGCTGGTGGCCTTGGCCATCATGGCGTGGGCCTTGCGCCCGAAGAGACCCTTGCCGAGGGCGTAGAGGGCGACCGTGCAGGTGAGCATCACGGCGACGAGGGTGTAGGGGAAGGGGTTGCCGCCGATTTCCTTGAGGCCGTAGAAAATCTGCACCGAGGTCACGCGCGGGTAATCGAAGATGAGCGGAACGCCGAGTTCGGTGAAGGCCCAGATAAACACAATGGTGCCGCCAGCGAAGAGGCCCGGACGAATCAAGGGCAGGGTAATCTTAAAGAAGCGCCGCAGTCCCCGACAGCCGAGGTTCTCGGCGGCTTCTTCCATGGCCGGATCGATGTTGGCGAGGGCGGCGACTGCGTTGAGGTAGACGATCGGGTAGAGCGAGAGGGCCTGCACGCAGGCGATGCCCCAAAAGCGGTTGGCGGCGAACCAGTCAAAGGCCCAGCCGTCCGGCCGCAGGCCAAGGCCGATGATCGCGGCGTTGAGTGCGCCGTATTGCCCGAAGATTTGTTTGATGCCGATGGCGCCGACGAAAGGCGGCAGGATCATCGGGATGAGCACGACGGAGCTGAGGGCAGCCTTGAGCGGGAAGTTGAAACGGTCCGACAGGAAGGCCAGCGGGATGGCGATGAGGAACGCGATGCTGGTCGTCGCGCAGGCCAACAGGAAGGAGTTGGCGAGGCCCATCAGGTAGACGGGGTCTTGGAGCAGCGCGGTGAGGTAGGAAAGGGTGATGTGGCCGTCGGCATCAACGAAGCCGCCCTTCAGGATTTGAAAGATCGGCCACACAAAGAAAGCCGCAAAAAAGGCGGCGGTGACGGCGAAGACGATACGGGCAAACCCCTGCGACATGGGGGCGGAGTTTGTTTGGCGCGGTTTCGGCTGAGCAAGCCGTAAGCTGGGAACGAGTAAAATTAGGCAAGGCTAATAATATTACTTGACGATATATGTGCGATGGATTCGGTGCGAGGTGATGAATAACCTTCGCCCCTCTTTGAAAGCGGTCCGCGGTTGCCTCGCTGCTGCGCTGTGCCTTTGCGTGGGTTGGTCGACTTTGCGCGGCGAAACGTTGCGGGTGGTGGCCACCACTGGGATGGTCGGCGATCTGGCTGCGCGGGTGGGTGGTGACCGGGTGCAGGTCGAATCGCTGATGGGCCCGGGCGTGGATCCGCACCTCTACAAGGCCACCGCGGCAGATGTGCGCAAGTTGCAGCGCGCCGATGTGGTGTTTTACAACGGGCTCTTTCTCGAGGGAAAAATGACCGACGTCTTCGAGCGAATGGCGCGGGCGGGGCGCCAAGTGCATGCGATCACGGAGTCGTTGCCGGAGTCCATTTTGCTGCATCCGGAGGATAGCTCCGGGCATCCGGATCCGCATCTCTGGTTCGACATCCAGCTTTGGTCACGTTGCATCGACGTCGTGGTCGCGGGACTTTCGGCGGCGGCGCCTGACCATGCGCCCACCTTTGCTGCCAACGGGGAACAGGCGCGACGGGACTTGGCGGAGCTGCACGCCTGGGCCTCGGCCAAAGCGGCGGAGCTGCCGGTGGAGCGGCGGATTCTCGTGACCAGTCACGACGCCTACAGTTACTTTGGGCGGGCTTACGGTTTTCAAGTGGTGGGGCTGCAGGGCATCTCGACGGTCAGCGAAGCGGCGCTGGCGGATGTGGCGGCATTGGTCGACTTCATCAGGGAACGAAAGATCAAGGCGGTGTTCGTCGAGTCGAGTGTGCCGCCGGCCACGATCGAGCGTATCGCGGCCGACGCCGGCGTCGTGATCGGCGGTGAACTCTTTTCTGATGCGATGGGCACACCCGGACAGATTGAAAATGGCTACGACTTGGGGTCTTATGAAGGCATGGTGAAGCATAACCTCACGACGATTGTAGAGGCGCTGAAATGAGCGACTTGTCGCATTCCGCGGTGCCGCTGGAGATCCACGATCTTACGGTGGCCTACCACAAAAAGCCCGTGCTGTGGGGCGTGGATCTGGAGGTGCCGCCGGGCCAGTTGATCGGGGTCATCGGTCCGAATGGCGCCGGCAAATCCACTCTGATCAAGGCCTGCATGGGGCTGTTGCCCTTGCAGAGTGGTTGGGTGAAAGCCTTTGGCCGTCCGCTCAAGGAGGTGCCGACGCGTGTGGGTTACGTGCCGCAGCGCGAATCGGTGGATTGGGATTTTCCGGTCAACGTCATGGATGTGGTGCTGATGGGGCGTTACGGTCGTCTCGGGTTGCTGCGCCGGCCCTCGGCGGCGGACCGGGAGGTGGCGCGCGACTGCCTCGATCGGGTGAAAATGTTACCCTACGCGAATCGCCAGATCTCCAACCTTTCCGGCGGTCAGCAGCAACGGGTGTTCCTGGCCCGGGCCTTGGCGCAGCAGGCGGACCTTTATTTTATGGACGAGCCCTTCGCGGGGGTCGACGCGGCCACCGAGGCCGCGATCGTCAATGTGCTGCGCGATCTGCGCGATCAGGGCAAAACCCTCATTGTGGTGCATCACGACCTGCCGACGGCGAAACAGTATTTCGACTCGCTGCTCCTGTTGAACATGAACGTGGTGGCCTTTGGTCCCACCGCCGAAGTGTTCACGGCCGAAAAGCTGCAGAAGACCTACGGTGGCCGGCTGACGATCTTGTCGGAAGTCGCGACGGTGCTCGGGGCCGGGGAACATCGCCATCCATGAGCAGGCGCGGGATCAGGCATGCCGGTCGGTGGCTTGTGTTGCTCGGTCTGCTGGCCAGTCCGGTGTGGGCGGCGAGCGTGCAATCGGTGGCGGAAACCACGTGGTCCGAGCAACTGGTCCGTTTTTTCAGTCTGCGGGATCCCTCCCTCCGTTACGCGCTCGCGGGATCGGTGTTGCTCGGATTGAGCTGCGGCCTGCTGGGGAGTTTCATCGTGGTGCGCCGGATGGCTTTGGTGGGCGATGCCCTGTCGCATGCGGTGCTGCCCGGCGTCGCGCTGGGATTCCTGTGGAACATGACCAAGGATCCGTGGGCGATCTTCGTCGGTGCGGTCATCGCGGGACTGGCGGGCACGGCGCTGGTGACTGCCATAACGCGCACCACGCGGCTGAAGGAAGACACGGCGCTGGGCCTGGTGTTGGCGTCGTTCTTCGCGGCGGGGATTTGTTTGGTGACGATGATTCAACGGCTGCCGACGGGCAACAAAAGTGGCTTGGACAAGTTTTTGTTCGGGCAGGCGGCGGCCTTGGGGGGAGACGATGTGGCCTTGATGGCGGTGGTCACGGTGGCGGCGGTGGGACTGGTCACCCTGTTTTACAAGGAACTGCTTACGACGAGTTTTGACGGCGGCTTTGCCCGGTCCTGCGGGATGCCGGCGCAGTGGATCCACCACGGGCTCATGTTGGTCCTGGCAGCGGCCACGGTGATCGCGTTGCAGGCGGTGGGGGTGGTGCTGGTTTCGGCCATGCTGATCACGCCGGCGGCCACGGCCTACCTGCTCACGGATCGGCTCCACCGGATGTTGCTGCTGGCGGCAGGCTTTGGCGTTCTGGCCGGGTTGACGGGAGCGTTCTTTTCCTTTGTGGGGCGGGGGTTGCCGACCGGGCCCTTGATGGTGATCGGTGCCTCGACGGTGTTCACCGCGGCGTATTTTTTTGGCCCCAAACATGGGGTGATCGCCCGCTGGTGGCGGCACCGTCAGAGTGCGGCGCGCACTGAACGGGAAAATACCCTGAAGGCCTTGTATCACGTGTGGGAGGACGGCGGATTTCGGGATGTGGGCGTGACGTTCCGCGAGTTGGCGGAGCGCCGGCGTGAAACCCTGGACGAAGTGATGGAGCGGGCGCGTCGCCTGCATCGGCACGGCTTGGCGTCGATCGATCGCGACGTCGTCTATTTCACACCGGAAGGCCGGCAACGGGCGGCAGAGATTGTGCGCAATCACCGACTCTGGGAGCTGTATCTCACCAACTCCGCGAACATCGCGCCCGATCATGTGCACGATGACGCGGAGAAGATCGAACACGTGTTGGGGGAAGAGGTGGTGCGCAGTCTGGAACGGCGGCTCAACTACGCGACGGTCGATCCGCACGGGCGGTCCATTCCCGGGCCGCGGGACATCCACGGCCCCGAGGAAAACCGACGGGAGGGAACGTCTCCATGAATCTGCTACCAACGTTCGATTTTTATCAGGTGTTCGTGGCTCCCTGGACCGTGGACCTGGCGTTGTATGGCTGGATCGGCCTGATGGGCTTTCTGGTGACCGCGGGCTGCGGTTTGGTGGGGAACTATCTCATCCTCCGGCGCATGGCGCTGATGGGCGACGCGGTGAGTCACAGTGTGCTGCCCGGGTTGGTGATCGCGTTCCTGTGGTCGGGCAGCCGCGGCACGGCGCCGATGTTCGCCGGGGCGCTGGCGGCCGGGGTGGCCACAACCCTGATCATCGAGGCGATCCACCGCCGCACGCGGGTCAAACAGGATGCCGCGATCGGCATCGCGTTTTCGACCCTCTTTGCGGTGGGGGTGTTGTTGACCGCGCTTTACAGCAATCAGGTGGATTTGGACGCCGAGTGCGTGCTCTACGGCGAGATCGCCTTCGTGCCGTTGGAGCCGATGGTGGAGTGGGGCGGAATCGTGCTGGGGCCGGTTTCGGTCGTGCGGATGGGCGGCGTGTTTCTGGGGGTGGTGTTGTTGGTGATCGCCTTTTACAAGGAACTGTTGGTGGCCTCGTTTGATGATGGATTGGCGCGCGCGATCGGGGTGAATCCGGCGTGGGTTCATCACGGGTTGATGGCGGTCCTCTCGGTCGTGGTGGTGAGTGCGTTCGAGGCTGTGGGCGCGATTTTGGTCATTGCCATGCTCATCCTCCCGGGGGCGACCGCGTCGTTGCTCACGCGGCGGCTCGCCCTGATGCATGGGATCGCGATCGGGCACGCGTTACTCAGTGCGTGGTTGGGCGTGGGCCTCGGCGTGTGGTTGGAATGCTCCATCGGTGCGGCCATGGTGGTCGCGGGTGCGACGATTTTCGCCGCGGTGTGGGGCGGCACGGCGATCGCCAAGCGATGGCGCCGCGTTGAAGCGGCCCCGACGGCGGTCACGGATCAGGCCGTCAGCGGGTGATCTCGGCGAAAGGGAAACCCCAGTTGCGCGCGCCGTAGCTGTAGGTCACGGGCTGCACCTCGGCGAGTGCGGTGAGCGCGTCCGCTACGCTGCCGGCGCCAAAGCGTTGCTCAAAGGCGGCAATGCGCGTGTCGTAGTCGGCGAGGAGACGCGCCTTGGTCGGCTCTTCGACGAAGGCATGTTGGAGCGAGTTGCGGCCCAGCGAAACCAGTTCGGGCCAGGACAAATTGAAGTGCGTGACGGCGGTGTAATATTCGTCGGTCAGGTTACTGTCCCACATGCCACGGTCGTCAGTGTTGAGGCAGACCGGGACGCCCGTGCGCAGCAGTTCCGGGAAGGGATGGCGGTCGAGGTCGGGCACGTATTCGAGCAGGCGATTGGAGATGAGGTTGATCTCAATGAGCGTGCGGTCGCTGTGCTGCAGCAGCAGCAGGGTGTCGGGGTCGCCGAGGATGTTGAGGCCGTGACCGATGCGGGAGGCGCCAAGCAGCAAAGTTTCGCGAATGTTGCGGTCGGGGCTGTCCATTTCGCCGGCGTGAATCGACAGCGGGAGCGTGGGGTATTTCGCGCGGAGGCGGCGGTAGGTTTCGAGGAAACGCAGCGGGTAGCCTTTGCCGTTTTCCTCGATGCCCGCCATGTTGATCGCCACCCAGAGATCGCGGTGGGCGTCGACCCAGGCGTAGGTCTGCTCGAGGTCGTCCAAAGCGTCCGGTGAGAAGCGCAGGATCATCTCCTGGAAGCGCACCACGAGGCCGGTTGAAGCGACGTCGGGTCGGGCGAGGGTGGCGTGCAGCATCGCGAGGGCTTCCTCGTCGGAGACGGGCGAGAGGTCGTTGTGCTCGAGTCCGCCGATGCCGAACTGGAGTTCGAGGTAGCGGAGCCCTTCGGCGGCGAAGGCCTTGATGTTTTCGGCCAGCAGTTCGAAGCGCACGTGGGGATTGCGGTTGATGTCTCCCAGGCGCGGCCAGTGGTCGTCGAAGAACACGTCGCGACCTTCGCCGGGGGCGTCGAGGCGGAAACCGTTAAGCCAAGCCAGGCGTTCGGCCTCGGTCATGGCGGTGAGGGCCACGTATTCGCGTTGCACCGTCGCCGGTAGACGATCGTAGGTGGCCTGGCGCACTACGTGGTGGCGCGCGGTCGCGGCGATGGCGTCGGGCGCGGCCGCAAAGCGTTCGCGAGCGTAGAAGGTGTCGCCGCCGTTGCGGGTGGGATCGGTGAGGACGGCCCACATCCATTCCGGGCGATTGGCGCCGCCGAAGTGATTGTGCAGGTCACCGCCCTTGGGCAGGGCGTAGAGGAAGGTGTAGAGTTGCGCCGGGGAAGCAGCGGCACGAAGGGCGTCGTAGCGCGCTCCAAAGTCTTCGGTGCGGGCGAGGGTGAAGCTCAGGCAGGCGAGTAGGGTGAGGCGCAGGCGAAGCATGGTCGGATCGTGGCGGGAGCGGGATTTGGGCCAATGAAAAAGGTCGCGGCTGGCACCGGGTTTGCTGAAAAGCATTCATGCCTCTTACCCGTTTCTCCGTTCCGCCGCTGCACACCGTGACTCAACAGCTCGCCGCCGTGGCGATGGAACAGGCGGATCCGGATCTGGTGATTCGGGGCGGACGTGTTTTTTCCCCTTACACCGAACGTATTCACGAGGGCCGGGAAGTCTGGGTGAAGGCGGGGCGGATTGCCTGCGTGAAACCGGAAGGCACGGCCAAAAAACGCCGCAGCGCCGCGATCAAGTTTTTCGACGCGAAGGGAGGCATCGTTGGTCCAGGGCTGGTGGATCCGCACATCCACATCGAGAGTTCCATGATGACGGCCTGCGCTTATGCGGAGGGAGCGTTGTTGAACGGCACGACGACGATTTTTTGTGACAGCCACGAGATCGGCAACGTGTGTGATGCGGCCGGGATCGAGTGGATGCTCAAGGATGCGCGGCAAGCCCCGCTCAACATCTTCCTGACGGTGCCGAGCACCGTGCCGGCGACCTCGGCGGCCCTGGAAACGGCGGGCGGCGACCTGACCGCCGCGAAGATCGGCGCGCTGTTCGACAAGTGGCCGGAGGCGGTGGCGCTGGGGGAGAAGATGGACTTCGTGCAAGTCGCGATGGGCGACGCGCGCAGTCACGCCATTCTGGGCGAGGCGATCAAACGCGGGAAACCGATCAGCGGCCACATCTACGGGCGGGAGTTCGTGGCGGCGGGCGCGGCGAGTGGCATCAACGACACCCACGAGTCGATCGATCGGGATATCGCCGACGACTTTTTGGAAAACGGTCTCTGGATCTTCCTGCGCGGGGGCCCGCCCACGACGCCGTGGCACTCGCTGCCCGAAGCGATCAAAACCGTCACCGAACTCGGCGCGAATCCGAAGCGGGTTTGTGTGTGCACGGATGACCGCGATGCCGACGACCTGTTCCTCTTCGGCCTGGATTGGGTGGTGCGGGAAGCGAAGCGGGCTGGAATGTCGACCGAGACCGCCTTGAGCATGGGCTCCCTGCATCCGGCGACGCGTTTCCATTTGGACAATGAGATCGGTGGACTCGCCCCGGCGCGCCGCGCCGACATCGTGTTGATGAACGATGCGCTCGAGCCCCAGTGCACGTGGTATGGCGGCGAGTTGGTGGTGAAGAATCGTCGGGTGACGCCGTTGCTGGAAGAATCGCTTAGCCAACCCTATCGCTACCCGAAGGCAGCGTATCGCACGGTGAAGTTGCCCAAAGCGCCGCAACTGACGCCGGACCTGCCGACGACAAAGGTGGTCGCGAACACGATCCGCACGGAGTTGCCGGGCATCATCCTGTTCCACGACAAAGTGACCTTGGAGCCCGCCGCGAGCTGGGCGGAGCACTTTGCGAACCACGACCTCTGCTTCGTCACGGTCGTCGAGCGGCACGGAAAGTCCGGCGAGGTCGCGCATGGTCTCTTGCGCAATTTTGGGCTCAAGGACGGCGCGGTGGCCAGCAGTGTGGGCCATGATGCCCACAATATCATCATCGCCGGCACGAATGAGGCCGATATGGCTGTGGCGCTCGCCACCCTCAAGGCGAGCCGTGGCGGCGTCTGCATTGTGAAAAAGGGCAGGGTGGTCGCCGAGGTGGCTCTGCCGATCGCCGGACTGCTCTCGGATCAACGGGCCAAGGTGGTCGCGAAGGCCTCCACAAAACTCAAAAAAGCTTGGTCCTCAGCGGGATGCACATTGCCCTACATGGGTTTTAACCTGATCCCCCTATCGGTGATTCCGGAGATTCGGATCACCGACAAAGGCTTGGTGACCGTGCCTGCGATGGAGATCGTTCCGCTCTTCGAGCCGGCCGTGGGCTGAGCGACCCCTACCGGGGGCTGAGGACGCCGCCGCGGCGCAGAAGTGCTTCACCTTCTAAACTTTCAAGTATGAACGTTATTTCTGGAACGCAGGCATGACCCGTGCTTAGAAGCGTTCAAGGACTCCTACCTACTACAAATGAATCGAACCTACCTGAAACACCTGCCGCTGGCGGCCCTCCTGGCCAGCTCCGCTACCTTCCTTGGGGCCCAATCCGCCGAGGATGAGCCGATTGAGATGGACAGCTTCGAAGTCTCGGATGTGCCCATCGAAGAGAACATCCTGCCGACCTCCCGTCCCTTTGAATCGGTCTTTGGCGTGGGCGACAGCATCCTGAACACCCCGCGCAGCGTGACCATCATCTCGCGTGAGCAGCTCACCGCGATCTCGATCACCGATGTGCGCGACTTCGCCAAGCTGACCTCCAGCTCCTTCACCCGTTCGAACTTCGGCGCGCCGGCCAATCCCGACATTCGCGGCCAGTATGCCGACGTGTTTCTCAATGGCATGCGCAGCGGGTTGACCTCCAACGGCAACGGTATGCCGGTCGACTTCAATTGGGTCGAGTCGGTCAACATCGTGAAGGGTCCGGCCACCGCCGTGCAGGGCACCTCCACCTACGTGGGCGGCTTCATCGATTACATCTCGAAACGCCCCGCCTTCGACAAGGCGAAGGGCGAGGCCTGGGTGACCATCGGCACCGACAGTATTTTCAAGGGCGGTTTCGACTACGGTGAGCCGCTCTCCTCGACGCTGGCCTACCGGATTTCCTACTCCGGCGAGGACTCCGAGGGCTGGTATGATGACGAGTATCGCAAGAGCCATTCTCTCTACGCGGCGCTGACCTACCGTCCGTCTGACGATTACGAGCTCTTCCTCAACGCGCAGGCCTACTACGCAGAATACACCGAGAACTTCGGCATCAATCGCCCGACCAACAACCTGATCAACAAGGGGCTCTACCGCACGGGCATCAACCAGAACCAGGGTCCGTCCATCCCGTTTTCCGATCCGCAGAATTCGATGTATGTCACCAGCGGTTTCCCGGCCAACGTCATGCTGTGGGGCCCGGAGGTGAAGATCGATCGCAGCAAACGCCTGCTGCGCCCCGGCGACAACTCCATCGGCCGCACCTTCAAGGCGCAGGCCCTGCAGACCTTTAAGGGCAACCCGGACCTCACGATTGTGAACAACAACCTGTTCACCTACCTGCGGCGTGAAACCTACAGCTCCTACTACTACTCGGAGATTGTTGACCCGACCATCACCTTCGAGTCCCGCCTCGAGTTCATCAAGCGCTGGGGTGAGGGCAATACGGTCAATGCCGGTGTCGCCGCGCGCTACATCAGCAACAAGGCCTACAATGACTTCTATTTCGAGCCGGCCGGCGTCTGGGACATCACCCGCGATCCCAACTTCATCAACGTCCAGAATTCGGTGAACTTCCCGGGTTACGGTCAGGGCGCCTTTGGCTTTGATGGTGGTCCGGTCCCGGGCTGGCCCGGTCGCGTCGCCAGCGCGCAGCTGGAAAACGGCGACACCAATGAGTCGCATGCGTGGAGCGGCTCGCCCTTCGTGCAGAGCTTTTTCAAGATCGCCGAAAACACCACGCTGGTCGCGGGTGGTCGTCTCGACTTCCTCGACGTCACGACCGAGGATCCGTTCACCGCGGACTCCAAGCGTTCGATCAGCGTCACCTTGCCGAACGTGAACGCCAGCCTGTTGTTTGAGCCCATCGAGGGCACGACGTTCTACCTCACGGGCAACTACAGCGAAAACACCTCGGGCGCCGTCGGCAACGGTGGTGGCTTCGCCGGCCTGACCCGCGATGGCGGTGGCAACATCGTGTTGCAGAAGTCCGACTTCACCCAGCCGAGCGAGCTGCTCGAGGCCGGCGTGAAGCGTTCCCTGCTCAACAACACGCTCTTCCTCGGCGCCTCGGTCTATCACCAAACCCGGCAGAACAAACCGATCAACAGCCCGGTCGCCACCTACACCTATAATGGCGTTGAGTTCGAAGCCAACTACCAGCCGAACAAGAACTTCTTCGGCACCATCTCGATGGGCTACATCGATGCCACGGTCCCGGCCGCATCCATCGGTTTCGAGGCGCTCAATCTCTCGCCACCCGCGGCGCCGGAAGTTCAGCGCAACTCACAAACCACCGGCAAGGTCAAGGTGCAGGGCCTGCCCAGCTTCCAGCTGAACGCCCTGATGTCCTACAAGTGGGACAATGGATGGGGCATGACCCTGAACGGCACCTACCACAATGAGTTGAACAACAACTGGGCCGGCACGCTTGTGATCCCGTCGCAGTTCGAGATCGATACCAGTGTCTTCTATGGCAACGACACGTGGGAAGCTCGTCTCGCCATTCTCAACCTCACCGACGAGGAGAACTGGTCTCCGCCCAACGCCACCTACGGCAACGAGTCCATCGTCGCCGAGCCCGGCACCCGCGCGGAGCTGACCTTTAAATACCGCTTCTGAGTTCCTAGCAGTCTCTCAGCCATCGGCCGCCGGTTCCCTCCGGCGGCCTTTTTTTGCTCCGGTGAAACCAGTTGGGCGAGGGGATGGCTGGGGCGAGGCGGCCAAAACCGCCGCAAGGCCCGGCTCGCATGCTTCGATTGAATGTCCTAAATCGCTGCCAAACAGGCACTCACATTCTGCGTGAGTAAACCATTGACAGCGGGTGGGCCGACCGGTGTTTTTGCTCCTTTTCCATGAAAGTCGTCTCTTCCATCAAGTCTGCCAAGAAGCGCCATCCGGCCTGCCAAGTGGTTCGCCGCAAGGGCCGCATCTACGTGATCAACAAGGTCGAGCCTCGTTTTAAGGCCCGTCAGGGTTGATCCGTCCAGCTGCATAACAGGAGTCACCACCGTGAAAGCCGATACGCATCCCTCCCTCAACAACGTCTGCTTCGTCGACGTCGCCACTGGTAAGAAGTTTCTCACCCGCTCGGCGCTGAAGTCCTCCCGCAAGGAGACCATCGACGGCATCGAATACCACGTCGTCGTCCGCGACGTCACCAGCGACTCGCATCCCGCCTACACCGGCGAGAAGCGCCTCGTCGACACTGCTGGCCGCATCGAGAAGTTCTCGAACAAGTTCCGCCGCCAGCGTTCGGCCGCCAAATAAGGCTCGCCGCAGACGACTTTTCCGAACCCGTTCCGTTCGCGGAGCGGGTTTTTTGTTGCCCGGTCGCGACCGGCCGGGTGCCCTGCGCGCCGTGTCTTCTTCCGTCACCGGCCCCAAACTCCTTGTTCTGGATTGCGACAGCACGCTCAGCGCCATCGAAGGCGTGGACGAACTCGCCCGCGTGCGTGGCGAGACGACCTTCGCCGCCGTGGAGGCGATGACGCACGACGCGATGGACGGCCGCCTCGCGGTCGAGGCGGTCTTCGGCAAACGCTTGGAGATCATCCAACCCTCGGCGGATGACGTGGCGGCGGTCGGGCAGCGCTATATCGATACCGTCGAGCCCACGGCCGTCGAAACGCTGGGCGCGCTGCGGGAGCGTGGTTGGACTCCCATCATCCTCAGCGGTGGCTTTCGTCCGGCAATTCGCCCTTTGGCCGCCTACCTCGCGGTGGAGCGGATCGAAGCGGTGGATCTCTATTTTGATGCCGACGGCAACTACACCGGGTTTGATGAGACCTACCCCACGACCCGTTCCGGTGGAAAGCCGGAGGTGATCCGTCGGCTCAAGGCGGAGTTGCAGCCCAGCCGCGTCGTGATGGTCGGCGATGGCGTGAGTGATCTGGAGACGCAGACCGAAGTGGACCTGTTTGTCGGTTTCGGTGCCTACGTGGCTCGGAGCAAGGTGCAGGCGGAGGCGGCCGTGTTCATCCGGAAACTTTCCGAACTCGGCGAGCATCTGGGTTGAATTTTTCCTGAATCGCTTGCGCCCAACCCGGCGGGCTTTATCCGTCGGGCCATGCCTGCTCGGTTGTCCCTTCCTCGCTTCCTGCTCATTGCGCTGCTGTTGCTTGGCGGCCTCGCGTCGTCGGCTCTTGCCGCCGGGGGCGGTGGTCACGGGGGCGAGGAGGCGGTGATTGAGTTTCCCGCTCCGTTGGAGAGCTACCACGCGACCGATTCGGCCGACAGCGTCGTTGCAACCCTCAAGTCACGTATCGCGGCGGAGCCCTTCAATCTGGTCGCAACGGTCATCTTTCTTTGCGCGATCATCCACACCTTCCTGACCGCCAAGTTCCGCCATTGGGCGCACGAGGTCGAGCATGCGCACGCCAAGGAAGTCGCGGCGCGACGTGAGAAGGAAGAGACGACGGACTACGACGAAGACGGGCGTCCCGACGAGGTGAGCTTCAAGGGGCAGATCCTCCATTTTCTCGGCGAAGTTGAGGCGGTGTTTGGCATTTGGGTCCTGGTGTTGCTCGTCGCCCTCACCGTGGAGAAGGGGTGGGAGACGGTGATCAGCTACATCGATCACGGCGTGAACTACACCGAGCCGATGTTTGTGGTGGTCATCATGGCCATGGCGTCCTCCCGGCCGGTCCTGCGTTTCGCCCGCCTCTGCCTCGCGACCATCGCGTCGATCGGCAAGAAGTCCATCGCCGCATGGTGGCTTTCCATTCTCATCGTGGGTCCGGTGCTTGGTTCGTTCATCACGGAGCCGGCCGCCATGACGATCGCGGCGCTGTTGCTCGCGCGTCAGTTCTACGATCTGAAGCCGTCGCCCAAATTTGCCTACGCCACGATCGGTTTGCTGTTCGTGAACATTTCGGTGGGCGGCACTTTCACGCACTTCGCCGCGCCGCCCGTGCTGATGGTGGCGGGACCGTGGGGCTGGGACATGGCCTACATGTTCGAGCACTTCGGCTGGAAGGCCCTCATCGGCATCATCGTTTCGACCGTCACTTACTATGTGATCTTCCGCAAGGAGTTCGCCGTGATGGAGGATCGCGCGAAGCAGGAGCAGTCTCAGACCGCCAAGGTGCGCGACGGCGAGCCCGTCCCGGCTTGGATCACCTTTGTGCAACTCGCGTTCATGGCGTGGACCGTCTTTGTCGCGCACCACCCGGCAATGTTCATCGGCGGCTTCCTCTTCTTCCTCGCCTTCGCCCAAGCCACGGCGCACCACCAGGCCAAGATCGATCTCAAGCCGCCGCTGCTGGTCGGCTTCTTCCTCGCCGGTCTCGTGACCCACGGTGGTTTGCAGGGCTGGTGGATCGAGCCGGTGCTGAAGAGCCTCGGCGAGATCCCGCTCTTCACGGGTGCGACCATCCTCACGGCCTTCAATGACAACGCCGCGATCACTTACCTCGCGACCTTGGTGCCCGGTTTCACCGAGCAACTGGAATATGCGGTGGTCGCCGGTGCGGTGACTGGTGGTGGTCTCACGGTCATCGCCAATGCCCCGAACCCGGCCGGTCAGTCGATCCTGCAGCGCTATTTCCCGGAAGGCGTCTCGCCGATGGGCCTGGCGGCGGGTGCGATCTTCCCGACCTTGGTGATGTCCGCCTGCTTCCTGCTGCTGGGAACGATCTGATCGGCGCGCGGCGCGCGCCGGAAATCCCACGTTTTCAGATCCCAAGTCCCATCGCCGGCTTTCCGGCGGGGATTTGGGATTTTTGTTCTTGGGGTTTCCGTAAGGCGGCTCCGCCGGCTCAGGGAAAGAGACCGCGACCGGCTTTGGCGTCGGCGACGCGTTGGATGCCGAGGGTCTGGGCGGCGAGGCGACGGCTGAACCCGAAGGCCTTTTTTTGTTTCTCAACCGCTTCCTTGGACCGCTGCAGGATGCGGAACAACTTGGTCATGACCTCTTCGCGATCCCAGTAGTAGTTCTGCCGGTTTTGCAGCCATTCGAAGTAGGACACGATGACGCCGCCGGCATTGCAGAGCACATCGGGGATGATCTCGATGTCGCCCCGCTTTTCGATGACGCGGTCGGCCTGGTTGGTGGTCGGCCCGTTGGCGGCTTCCGCCAGTAGGCGGCATTGGAGTTTGGCGGCGTTTTGCGGCGTGACTACGCGGGGCAGGGCGGCCGGGATGAGCACGGTGCACTTCATGGTGAGCAACTCCTCGTTGGTGATCGGTTCACCCTCGTCGCAGTCTTTCAACACGCGCTGGTAATGCACGTATTGGGCGGCCTTGCGGGTGTTGATGCCCTTGGGGTTGTAGATGCCGCCGGTCCAATCGGAGATGGCGATGACTTTGGCGCCGTAGTCTTCGAGGGCGAAGGCGGCCTCGCTGCCGACATTGCCGAAACCCTGAATGGCGACGGTGGTGTCCTGCAGCGGAATGTTCAGGTCCTTGAGGTATTCCCGGACCAAATACGCGACGCCCGCGCCGGTGGCTTCGCGCCGCCCTTGGGAGCCACCGAGGGCGATCGGTTTGCCGGTCACGATGGCGGGTTCGATATGCCCGACGTGGTTGGAGTAGGTGTCCATCATCCAGCCCATCATCCTTTCGGTCGTGCCCATGTCGGGGGCCGGCACATCGACGTCGGGACCGATGAAAGGGATGAGCTCCTGCATGTAGCGGCGGGCGAGGCGCTCGAGTTCGCGTTCGGAGAGTTGGTCGGGGTTGACGATGACGCCGCCCTTGGCCCCGCCGTAGGGCAGGCCTACGAGGGAGCATTTCCAGCTCATCCACATGGAGAGCGCGGCGACTTCGCCAATGGTGACGTGTTGATGGAAGCGGATGCCGCCCTTGGAGGGGCCGGTCGAGAGGTTGTGCTGCACGCGGTAACCCTCGTAGACGGTGACACTGCCGTCGTCGCGCCGGATGGGCAACGTGACGGCGAACGCGCGTCGAGGGTATTTGGTGCGGTCACGAATCTCTTCCGGGAGATTGATGGCATCGGCGGCCTGGTCGAACTGACGGCAGGCCATTTTGAACACGTCCGACTTATAGAGGGACGAAATGATGACTTTTGACATCGGGGTTTTGAGTTTGCGCTCAGCATGGTCGGCGAAAAGGGCGACGCAACCGGGATCAGGGATACAAGCGCGATTGAAATTGGGGCTAAGAGTCGCCCACACTCCCGCTAATGTATGGTTTCCTTTACCGCCTCGGCACGTGGTTGCTGCAAAAGGTCGGCATCGCGGTGCTCATCGCGGTGCTGGGTTTGGTGGGCGTGGGCCTCTGGCTGTTTCTGAAGGATCAGGTCGATCTGGAAACCCGGCGGCTGGAATACATCGCCGAGCTGCAGGCCAAGCAGATCGAGTTCAGCGAGGCCAAAACGGAGGCTCTCAAAGCCGCCGGGGAGGTGCGGGAGGCGATCAAGGCGCAGGAAGAGCGCATTCAGCAGGCCGATAAGATCATCGCCAACCTGCGGGCCTTGCAGAGCTGGTGGGACCGCTGGTTCGGCGACGGTGAGCAACAGCAGGCGAACGAGGACCGAATCCAGAATCTGAACAACCTGCGCAGCACCGCGACCACCAAACTGGCGGAGCATACCCGCGATCTGGCCACGATCGCGGAGCAGGTTGAGACCCTCGATTTCCAGCTCGCCAGCATCAAGAAGGACCTCGAAGGCAGCGAAGCCGCGGAGTCGGCGGTGTCGCATTACGTGCGGGCGGCGTGGGACCGTTCAAAGCTCTACCTCATCGTCGCTTTGGTGGTTTTTTTCTGCGGCCCGACGATCGTGAAGCTGCTCGCGTTCTACGTGCTCGCGCCGTGGTTGTCGCGGGGCAAGGCGATCCGCTTTGAGGAGAGCGCGGTCGCGTTTCCGCATGTGCGCAAGAGCGCGGTGTCGTCCGAGGTGGGACTGTGGCCGGGCGAGGTGTTGCGGGTGAAGGAGAAGTTCCTGCAAACCAGCGACGAGGACCTGCGGCGCAAGACGCGCTTCGTGTTCGATTGGGCCATTCCGTTCACCAGCTTGGCCTGCGGCCTCATCGAATTGGTGGAGCTGCGTAACGGCAAAGCCGGCGAACGGGCCGCGCTCACCTTGTCCAACAGCGACGATCCGCACACTGAACTTTCGGTGATCGAAGTGCCGGAAGGGGCGTCCTTGGTGCTGCGACCGAGCTTCCTCGTCGGGGTGATCACCCGGGACGAGGAGAAGGTCGAGATCCGGCGGCGTTGGGCCCTCTTGCGGTGGCAGGCCTGGATCACCCTGCAGTTCCGATTCTTCGAGTTTGTCGGCCCGTGTCGCCTGATCGTGGCGGGCAGTCGCGGGGTGCGGGCGGAGGTTCTGCAACCGGATCCCTTGAAACCCACGCGCACGGCCCGCCGGACCAATCAGTTGGCGACCATCGGCTTCACCCCGACGCTCGATTACCTGCCGGTGCGCGCGGAGACGTTCTGGGGCTACTATCGTGACATGAACCCCTTGTTCGACGACCTGTTCGCCGGCACCGGGCTTTTTGTCATGCAGGAGACCCTGGGCGAGGGCGAAGGCGCCAAGCCCCGCCGTTTCTGGGCGGCGGTCTGGAACAGTGTGCTGAAGGTATTCGGCATCTGAAAGCCCGTTGGCCGTCGCCGCGCGGCGGATACATTGAATTATGGTCAATCCACCCGATCAACTGGGCATGCTGTTCGACTGGGACGGCGTCATCATCGATTCCTCCAAACAACACGAGGAAAGCTGGGAGCGTCTCGCTGCCGAGGAGGGCAAGGCCCTGCCGCCGGACCACTTCGTCAAAGGCTTCGGCAAGAAGAACGAGTTCATCATTCCGACGATCCTGGGCTGGGCCGAAGACCCCGCCGAGGTGCATCGCCTGTCGCTGCGCAAGGAAGCGCTCTACCGCGAGATTGTGGTGGAGAAGGGGCTCGAGGCCTTGCCGGGGGTGCACACCTTCCTGGATCGCCTGAAGTCCGCTGGGATTCCGACCTGTGTCGGGTCCTCCACCCATCGTCAGAACATCGATACGATTCTGGAAGTGATGGGCTTCACCGGGCTCTTCGACGACATCGTGACCGCCGAGGATGTCTCCGCCGGCAAGCCCGATCCGGAGGTCTTTCTCAAGGCTGCCGGCAAGATCAACCGGGCGCCTTCTCGGTGCGTGGTGTTTGAGGATGCCTTCGCCGGCATCGAGGCCGCGCGGGCGGGCGGCATCAAAGTCGTCGGAGTGGCCACCACCCATGATGCGCACACGCTCGCGCCGCTGGTTGATCGCGTGGTGCACCGGTTGGATGAGTTGTCGATCGCGGATTTGGTGAAGCTGGTTGGTTCCTAACCACGAATGAACACCAATAGACACGAATAGAGCTACCAGCAGTGCTTTGCTATTGGTGAAAATTCGTGTCCATTCGTGGTTCCAAAATGTCCTTGTTCCAACTTGCCGCCGATTACCAGCCGACCGGAGATCAACCGCAGGCGATTGACGCCTTGGTGCAGTCCATTGCCGCGGGGAACAAGTCGCAGACGCTGCTGGGTGTCACGGGCAGCGGGAAGACCTTCACGATGGCCAACGTCATCGCGCGCTGTGACCGGCCGACGCTGATCATCTCGCACAACAAGACCCTCGCGGCGCAGCTCTACTCGGAGTTTAAAAATTTCTTCCCCAACAACGCGGTCGAATACTTCGTCAGCTACTACGACTACTACCAGCCCGAGGCCTACATCTCCTCGACGGACACCTACATTGAGAAGGATTCCTCCATCAACGAGGAGATTGAGCGTTTGCGCATCGCGGCCACCAGCGCGCTCGTTTCCCGGCGCGACGTGATCGTGGTGGCGTCGGTCTCCTGTATCTACGGGCTCGGTTCGCCGGAGGATTTCACGACCCTGCGCGTGGAGTTGCGGCGCGGCGGGCTGATGCCCCGGCAGGAGCTGTTGGAACGGCTGGTCGACAACCTTTACGAGCGGAACGACTACGACCTGAAGCGCGGGCGCTTTCGGGTGCGGGGCGACGTCGTCGACATCATGCCGGCCTACAGTGAGCAGGGCTTGCGCGTTGAACTGTGGGGCGACGAAGTGGAATCGATCTCCGAGTTCGACCCGCTCACCGGCCACACCCTGCGTGAACTGGAGCAGTTCGACCTGTATCCTGCCAATCAATACGTCACGACCAAGGGCAAGCTCGATTCCGCCGTCGGCGCGATCAAGGCCGAGCTGGATCAGCGCGTCGCGCAGTTCGAGGCCGAGGGCAAATACCTTGAGGCCCAGCGTATTCGCATGCGCACCAACTACGATCTCGAGCTGCTGCAGGAGATGGGCTTCTGCAATGGGATTGAAAACTACTCGATGCACCTTTCCGGGCGTCGTCCCGGCGAGCGCCCGTTCTGCCTGATCGATTTCTTCCCCGACGATTTCCTGCTCTTCATCGACGAGAGCCACGCGACGGTTCCGCAGATCGGCGGCATGTTCAACGGCGACAAGGCGCGCAAGACGGTGCTCGTCGATCATGGGTTTCGACTGCCTTCGGCATTGGAGAACCGTCCCCAGGCCTTCGATGAGTTCGAGTCCATCACCGGCCAGACGCTCTACGTGTCCGCCACGCCGGCCAAATACGAGCTGGAGCGCTCGACGGTGGTGGCCGAGCAGGTGATTCGCCCGACGGGCCTGCTCGATCCGGAGATCGTGCTGCGGCCGACGAAGGGGCAGGTGGAGAACCTGATGGGCGAGATTTCGGCGGCGGTGGAGGCGGGCGAGCGGGTGTTGGTGACGACCCTCACCAAGCGGCTCTCCGAGGACCTTACAAGTTACCTGCGCGAGTCGGGCGTGCGCGTGGAATACCTGCACTCGGACATCGATGCGATCGAGCGTGTCGAGATCCTGCGTAACCTGCGTCTCGGCAACTTTGATGTGCTCATCGGCATCAATCTGCTGCGCGAAGGCCTCGATCTGCCCGAGGTCGCGTTGGTCGCGATCCTCGATGCCGACAAGGAAGGGTTCCTGCGCAGCGCGACCTCCCTCATCCAGACGGCCGGGCGCGCGGCACGGCACGAGAAGGGGCGGGTGATCTTCTACGCGGACAAACAGACCGACTCGATCAAACACACCATCGCCGTCACCTCGGCGCGGCGCGAGAAGCAGATGGCCTACAACGCCGAGCATGGCATCACGCCGCGCAGCGTGAAACGCGCCGCGCAGGCGAGTTTGCATGTATACGACGGCACCGGCCGTGGCGTGGACGAGGACCTCGCGGTCGCGGAAGGCAGTGATGAGGATGTCGCGGCCGTCATCGCTGAACTGGAGGTCGAAATGACCGAAGCCGCCGGACGGCTGGAGTTTGAAAGGGCGGCCCTGCTGCGCGACCAGATCGACGCTTTGCGCAGCGGCGACGTGAAGAAGATGGCGAAGATCGAGTCCGGCGGCGGCCGCAAGAAGGGCAAAGGCAAGGGCGGCAAATATCGCGCGGGCAAATGGGGTAAATGAGCGACGTGGCGCGTCCTTGCCAGTCGCAGCGGTGCTCCGATGATAGCCGGACCGTGTTCCCGCGCTGGATCAGTTCCCTGTTCGCCTGCCTTGCGCTTTGTGTGACTGCATCGGCCCAACTGGCGGTCTCATCGGACGCCGCGCGGCGTCCGCCCGCGGAAGCGTGGGTGCGGGCGGCGGTCGCGCCGGAGGCCAACCACCGCTGGAGCGAAATCGCACAGGCGGCGGGTGATGCGGCGGTGCTCGCGGCGGAGGCCAATCGAACCGAGGCGATGGAGGGGTGGTTGTTGGTCGCCCGGTGGGCGCGTCTGCTCGGCACCGATCAACGGGAGTTGGTCAATCGCTGGATCAGCGCGCTCAATCGTGCCCAACTCGGACACGCCAACATGCCGCGGACCTACCATCCGCCCGCGGCGCCGTTGAGTGAACGATTGTCGCGCGAGTTTGTGACGCGCTTGCTGCTCGACCGAGAGCTCTCGCGCAGCCTGTTCGATCTGTTGTCGCCCTATGATGACCTACCCACGGCGTTGGACATTCTCCAGCGCCTGGAGGCGGCGAGCGGGGAGGACTTTCAAAGCTACGAGCAACTGGCTTTGGCCATTGCGCTGGTGTTCGATGTGCCCCCGCCGCCGAGCTGGCCGCATGGGCAGGTATCACCCGCACTGTTGCCACGCACCCGCCCGGATCCGGTCGAGGCGTTCGCCTTTTGGATCGAGGCGGACCGGCGTCGGCTCACCTTGCACCGCTTGACTCAGCTGGAGGCAGGCGAACTGAAGTTTGTGGTCGATGCGGCGGCTCCGTTCGCGGAGTTGGTTTGGGTGCAGCAGCAGTTGCGCACCGACTTCGCTGGATTGCCGAAAAGCTACGACGCGGTGCGCTACCTCACCGAGCGAGCCGATCACGGCATCTACCTTTGGCCGGGTTCGAGCTACACGCTGCCGGAAATCCTGAGCTCGGGCGGGATCTGTATCGACCAAGCCTACTTTGCGAGCGAGGTGGGCAAGGCAAAGGGCGTGCCGACGCTGCTCTTCCGCGGCGCAGGTTTGGACGGTCGGCACGCGTGGTTCGGCTACCTCGATGCGCGGCGGAAGTGGCAGTTTGATGTGGGACGCTACGCGGAGCAAAAGCTCGTCGCCGGCGTCGCCTTTGACCCGCAAACGTGGGATGACGTCAACGACCACGAGCTGGCTTTTCTGGCCGAAGATTTTCGGCGCTTGCCCGCGTATCGACAGTCGCGCGCGTGGCAGGCGCTGGCCCAGGAACACCTGCGGCGTGGCGACGCGGACGCCGCGGTCACGGCGGCGGTGCGGGCGACCAACCACGAACCGCGGAACGTCGTTGCCTGGGAGGTGCTGGCCGTGGCGGAGCGGACCGCGGCGGTGTCGCCGGTGAAGCGGGAGGCCACGCTACGCAAGGCGGCGCGCGCCTTGCAGCGTTATCCCGATCTTTATGTGCGATTCATGCGCGAGGTGCTGGCCGTCATGCGCGAGCGCGGCCAGGTCAGCGCGGCGGAGCATGAGGCGCTGATGTTGACCCGAAAATTTAGCGCCGCGCGCGATGATCTCACGGTGGCACAGGCGGCGGAGATGCTCGAACGTTCCATGGCGGAGGATCCGCCGCTGGTGCAGTTTCGTGTATTCGAAAGCGCCTTACGGCAGGCAGGGGCGCAAGCCGGCATGCGCGCGTTTGATCGATTGGTGGAGCCGTTCTTCCGGCACACCCTGGCCGGCGGGCGAGCGTCGGAGGCGCAGCGGGTGTTGGCGATCACCCGTGGGCTGTTCGCCATCGAGCCTGGTTCGCAGTTTGCCCGGGAGGTGGCGGAGTTGGAGGGAGCGTTGTGAAGTTCGGCCGTGAGGCCGCGCAGCGCCCGCAGGTGGGCGGCCTAGTGTCCCGAAACCATATCTAACCCGCGTTCACCGTGCCGCCGGGACGGAGGGTTTCCTGGGCGGTGACGGCGGCGGCGGCGCGGGTTTCGCAGCCGAGTTTGCGGAAGATGTTTTCCACGTGTTTGTGGATTGTGCGCACACCGGCGCCGAGGATGGTGGCGATGTCCGGGTTGCTCTTGCCCTGCGCAATCCACCAGAGCACCTCAGCTTCGCGGGCCGTGAGGCCGAGCTGGAGCAGAGCGGAGGGGTTGGGTGAGGGGGCCTTCTCCTCGAGGACAAAGAAGTGCAAGTCGTCGCGGCCGGGCTCGGTGAAGCGGCGGAGGTGCAGGCCGCTGTCAGGGCGCTGCAGGCTGACCGGAAGCTTGCCGACCACGTTGTAATCGGCGCAGTGCCGGTGGAGCAGCGACTCCGCGAGTCGGGTGGTGAAGACGACCTCGTTGGCCTTGTCGGTGATGACCACCGCACGATCGAGCGACTTGGCGAGTTGGTTTTCGGCGTCGATGCGCAGCGCGAGCTCGTCTTCCAAGTTGCGGCGGAGGGTGAGCAGCTCGAGGTGAGTTTGCACGCGGGCCAACACCTCTTGTTCAAAGAAGGGTTTCACGATGTAGTCGACGGCGCCGGCGTTGAAGGCGCGGACCTTTTGTTCGGGCTCATCGATGGCGGTCATGAAGAGCACGGGGATCGTGCGCCACTTCGGATGTTTCTTCAGCCGCTGGCAGGTTTCGAAGCCGTCGAGACCTGGCATCATCACATCGAGCAGAATCAGATCGGGCAATCCGTGTTCCAGTTGGGCGAGGGCACTTTGACCACTCTCGGCCACCAGCACTTCGTGGCCAGCGTCACCGAGAGCTTCGAGTAGGACGCCGATGTTGGCGGGGGTGTCATCGACGACAAGGACGCTGGCGGGGGAAGACATGGGAGTAGGAGTCGAGGTCGATTGATGCGAACGGTTGGCGTCAATTCCGTCAACAAGTGGATGAGGTCTTTTACCCAGACCGGTCCAACACCTGTCTGATCCGGTCCATCTGGTAGCTGGCAATCAAGGGGCGCAGTTCATCGGCCAGTTGCCGCAGCGCGGGGTCTTCCATGGGACTGTTTTCAAGCACTTTGCGCAGGTTGCGAATATCACCGCGCTGGGCTTTGGCCTTGAGGTCGGTGATGATGTCTGCGGTCGAGGCGGAGGTCGCAGCTGACGCGACCACGGCGGGCGTGACGGGCGCGGCGTGGGACCAGTCGAGTTTCAAGGCACGGCCGAGACGATCGAGCAGGTCCGACTCGCGGAACGGCTTGGGGAGAAAGTCGTCGCAGCCGGCGTCGAACGCGATTTGCGGATCAAAGGCGAGAACGGAGGCGGACATGAGGATGACCTTCGGCGTGGCGCCGTAGCGGGCGCGGATGCGTCGCGTCAGTTCGAGGCCGTCGATGCCCGGCATACGGAGGTCGAGGATGACGCCTTCGGCGGGCGCGGCGGCAAGACGGGCCAGGGCAGCCTCGCCGTCGTCGGCTTCCTCGATGGTGAAACCGAGCGGGCTGAGGAGTTCCCGAATGAGCGAGCGGTTGACCGCAACGTCGTCCACCACCAGCAGCCGCCGGCGCGGGCCGTTGTATCCAGTGATTGGCGACGCAGGTTCGCTGGCCTCCGGTTGGAGAACTTCGACTTCATCAAAACGGAGGCGGAAGTGGAAACTGCTGCCGGCGCCCGGCTGACTTTCGACGGTGATGGTGCCGCCCATCAACTCGACAAGGTGTTGACTGATCGAGAGACCGAGGCCGGTGCCAGGTTCGGGCGGGCGGGCGTCGCTCGCTTGCTGGAAGGGTTGGAACAGGCGGGCTTGGTCGGCTTTGCTCAAGCCCACGCCGGTGTCGCGCACGGTGATTTCGACTGTGCTGCTTTGTTCGGTGGGGGCGCTGGCTTGCAGCACGACCTCCCCCTGGGCGGTGAATTTTACCGCGTTGCTGAGCAGGTTTTCGACGACCTGGCGCAGTTTCTGGGCATCGCCGATGACGTGCACGGGCAGGTCGTCGGACATCTCCAGGCGGAAGGAGAGCTGTTTGCCGCGGGCGCGGGGCTCGAGGTTGGCGGCGATGTCGCGCAGGAGCGCGGGCAGGTTGAAGGGGGCGGGGCGGAGCTCGACCTTGCCGGCTTCGATTTTCGAGAAGTCGAGCACCTCGTTGATCATACGCAGCAGGTGTTCGCCGGAGTTGGCGACGACGGAGACGCGTTCGCGGTTTTGGCTGGAAAGCTGTTGGTCCTTCAGGAGCACGTGGGCGTAGCCGATGACGCCGTTGAGGGGCGTGCGGAGTTCGTGGCTCATGTTGGCGAGGAAGGAGGACTTGGCGCGGTTGGCCGATTCGGCTTCCTCCTTTGCAATCGCGAGCTCGGCGGTGCGGGCGTCGACCAGGGCTTCGAGGCGGTGGCGCTCCCGTTCATCGGCGGCGAGCCGCCAGCGCACGAAACCGGCGATGAGGCCGAATCCGGCGAGACCGTAGAAGATCAGTGCCGCGTTGCTGCGATACCACGGCGGGGTCACTTCAAACGTCAACCGGGCGACGTCGCTGGTGTGCCCGGCGGAGTCGGTAGCGCGCACCTCAAGGGTGAAGGGACCGCCTTCGAGATTGGTGTAGGTCACCTGAGGAATGTCAGACGGTGGCGACCAGCGATCGCTGAACCCGAGGAGTCGGGTTTGAAACTGCAGGTCGGCGCCGGCGTCGAACCGCGGGTTGGCGAACTCGAAGGTCAGCGGATCGCGGGCGAAGGGAATCGAGAGCGGCGAGGCGTTGGCTGCGAGGGCCAGCGAGGTGTCGGCCTGGCGCAGGGTGCGAACGACGGGTTGCCAGGGCGCGGGCGCGGCGGCGAGCTCATCGAGAACGAAGCGCACGTGGTTGTTGTAACCCCGAGCCCAGAGCACGGGGCGTTCGCCGCGGTCATCGGAGTAGACGACGGCCACGCCGGCGAAACCGATCTCGTCCAGGGCGTTGCCGGGAGCGGATTGCCATTGCGGGTTGCCGTCGGCGTCGGCGGTGAAACGACCAAAAGGGTAGAGGGCCGACATCGCGCTCTCGCCGAAGACCGAGGCCCAGGTGGCGCCGTCCGGCGTCACGATGGTCGGGGTCATGGCGTGGTCGTTGTTGCCTTGAATGGGGTAGCGGTCGTCGGGGACGAATACCTTGGATTCGGCGTCGAACTTCAGTCCGCCGGCGTCGGTGAAGAAGACGGTGCCCCAGGCCCCCTCCGTAACGGTGGTCCACGTGGTGGCGGCCGGGACTCCCTTTTCGCCCGGAGCGTAGTTTTCGATCGGATACCGCGTCCAGTCTGTCACCTGGTGTGCCGCCGGGATGCGCCAGAATCCGGTGCTGTAGGTGGCGATCCAAATGTCGCCGTGGGTTTCCTCGACGGCGGTGAAGGCGGTGCCAATGCCGATGCGCTTGGCGAGCACCGACCAGCCCGTGGCGGAGTCGTGAGAAAGGACCCAGAAGCCGTCGTTGGCGGCAACGATGTAGCGATCGGGAGTGAGGCGGGAGGGGAAGATGATTTTGGGATGGTTGTCCTCCATCGGCAGGACCACTTCGTGTTGGTCGTCGGGCAACAGGCGGTGCAAACCGCGGGAACTGGAGAAATACAATTGCCCGTCGACCTCGACGAAGGCGAAGGCGTTGCTGATGTCGGCGATGACCCGTTCGAAGCGCGCGGAGCGCCCGCGGGAAAAGTCCGGCGGCATGAGGCGGTAGAGACCATCGAAGGCTCCGGCGTAAACCTGATCCTGGAAGCGATACCAACCATCGATGGTGCCGGGCGTGGGACCGTTGCTGTTGTCGAACACGGTGACCGGGCTGCGGGTGTCGATCCGAACGACACCGGAGTTGAGCCCGGCCCAGAGCCCACCGCGATCGTCCAGGGTGAGGCCGAGGATGGCGTTGTCGGCCAAACCAGATTCGCGGTCGAGACGGCGGATGCGTTGGCCATCGGGCGAAGTGATGATCAAACCCTGTTGGCTGGTGGCGACGGCGAGGGTGCCGTCGCCGAGGTTGAGCATGTCGTTTACGCGGGTGGTCTTGACCAAATCATCGAGGGGGCCGGGCACGCGAACGAACGCCTGGTTGTCTGCATCTACCTCAAAGGCGCCGCGTTGGCCGACGACCCAGAGCAGCGTGTCACCGTCGCGGGTCGCGGCGACGGGGGCGCGGCCCGACATGATATCTGGATCACGGGCCACCAGCGTGGCCGTATCGCCGTCGATGCGGGACAGATCGGCGGGGCCGGATTGCCAGTAGAGTTCGTTGCCAACCTGAATGAGGTCGCGGCCTCCGCCCGGCGCAGTGGGTTCGTAGGTGTGCAGCTGGTCGCCGCGTTTGCGCACGAGGGCGTTGGGCGTGCTGATGTAGATCGCGTCACCGTGGCGCTTGACGTCACCGGTGCGGCCGACTTCGCGCAACGCCTCCGGTAGCTCCGGCAGAAAGGACTGATACGCCAAGGCACCGGTCGTGGGATCCGCTTGGTAGTAACCCACACGATCCAGCCCGGCGGCCCAGATCCGCCCCTCTGGTCCGAGCGCCAAACGGTAGGTGTAGGTGAGCGGCGCACGATGATGCTCCCAACGGATGCCGTCGTATTGCAGGATGCCCTGGACATTCGCGAGGTAGATGAAGCCGTCGGCGCCCTGCACGATGTCGAAGACCTGCGGATGACCGAGATAGTCGGTGGGGCGGAAATCACGGAAGGGGGGGCGTCCGGATTCCGAGTCGAGGAGGTTGGCGCGAAGCGGCGCTGCCAGGAGCAGGCCCACACTGGCCAGCCAGACGGCGGTGCGAAGCAGGGGTGAACTATCACGAGCGGTCAGCATGCAGCGGCGTTGATTCCCGTGATTACGATAGGGTGGCCGGTGAGCTGCAACGTCGCAATCAGCGCAACACCGAAAGCAGACTGGCGAACTCGTCGGTCCAAGTCTCGCCTTCCAATTCGGTCGGGGCGGCGATGCCGGTCCATGAGGTGATGGTGGGGGTGTCCAGCGCGTCGCGGGAAGGCGCGAGCACGATCCATTCGCTGGAAAAGTCCCACCAATTCTCGACTCCCGGGCGGTTGATGAGGTGAGCCAGATAGAGTCCAAAGTGGCGGGCATGCGCCTCGAGAATCGGCCGCAGGTTCACCAGGCGGTTGGAAATGTTGACCACCAGCACACCCTGTTCGGCGAGGCGCGGCAGGTAGGCGGCGAATGCTTCCCGCGTCAGCAGGTGGATGGGCACCGCGTCGCTGCTGAAGGCGTCGAGGACGAGGATGTCGTAAGGAGTAGCCGTTGGCGTTTGGCGGTTCTCCGCCGCCAGCCCGAGGCGGCCGTCGCCGCGCCGGATTTCGACCGTGGCCGCGGTGTCCGACAGGAAGGTGAAGCAGGCTTGCGCGAGTTCGATCATGTTGGGATCAATCTCGTAGAAAACGAAATGGTCGCCCGGCATGCCGTAGCTGGCGATCGTGCCGGTGCCGAGTCCGACCACGCCGATGCGGCGCCCGGAATGCTGGTTGGCGCGGGCCAGCACGCGGCCGATGCCGCTTTCGGCACTGTAGTAACTGGTCGGATACGCCCGGTAGTCGGGATGCGTGAGTTGAATGCCGTGGGTCGTGTTGCCGTGCGCCAGCAAACGGGTGTTCGCGCGGGGATCGGAGGCCGGGTGGTCCACGACGGTGATTTCGCCGAAGAATCCGCGGCGACTCGCCACGGTGCCGGGCGCCGATTGCAGGGCCGTGCCCACCACGAACCAGCTGATCAGCGCCGCCAGCAGCGCCAGGCTCCACGCGGTGCGGCGCTGCCAAGTCTGCACCAGACCGCGGGGCCAGCGGAAGTGAATCAGGAGAGCACCTGCCAGAACGATCGTGATCTGTGGGGCGGTTTGGCGGGCCAGTTCGATCCACGTGGAAACCAGTTTTCCCCATCCCGCGGTGGCGTCCGGTCGCAGCGCCGGAACCACCAGGAACGCGGCCAGCAGGCCGGAGGTCCACCAACGGGTGAGCACCAGCTCACGACCGCGAATGAGGTGAGCGATCAACATGATCAACAACGCGGACCAGAACAACGGCAGGTCGTTGTCGTGGTCGCACAGTCGCGGCAAGACCACTGCCGTGATCAAGGTGCCGAGCACGCCCCCCGCCGCCAAACTTAGGTAAAAGCCGGTGAGAAAACGAGGTTGGGGGCGCGTGCGGTAGAGCTCGCCGTGGCAGATCATGGTGGCCACCGCGAGGGCCAGCAGGTGAGTCGACAACAAGGTGCCCAGTTCCAAGCGCGACCCGAAGATGCGCAGGTCGAGACTGGCGGCCATGGCGATGGGCAGCAGGAGGACGAACAGACGACGGCGATACCAGCGCGGGTGTTCAAACGTCAGAATGAGGGAGACAAGGTAGACCACGAGAGGCGCGATCCACAGAAAGGGCACCGCCGCGACGTCGAGCGTCAGTGCGTTGGTGGTCGCGGCCAGTAGACCGGTGGCAAGGCCGGCCCAGATCATCCAGACCAGTCGCTGCGACCAGGTGGGAGCTGTGGCTGCCGCGGCATCGCCTGCCCCAGCAACCACGGTTGCCGAGGGTGCGGGCATGGACATCCGACGCACCACCCAGGTGCAAGTGCCGATCGCGAACGTGAACACGACATAAAGTCCGCTCCACATGATGGTCTGGCTGTGGCGAGTCAGGTTGGGTTCCACGAGGAGCGGATACGCGATCAACGCCAGCAATGACCCGGCGTTGGAAAGCGCGTAGAGTCGATAGGGAGTGCGCTGCGGCTGGGTATGGGCAAACCAGTGTTGCAGCAAAGGACCACTGCCGGCCAAGAGCGCGAAAGGCAGTCCGATGGTCACGGTCAACCAGCGGAACACCGCCAGCATGGGAGGCTCGTTGAGCGAGCTGGTTTGAGGGAGGTGCGGCGCGGCCGGCAACCAGATCATCGCCAAAGCGAGCAAGCCGAGATGCACGACGGTTTGGCGGCGTGGGGCGAGACGTTTCGCCAGCAGGTGGGCGTAACCATAACCCGCAAGGAGCGCGGTCTGAAAAAAGAGCAGGCAGGCGGTCCAAACGGCCGGAGCGCCGCCTTGCCACGGCAGCACGAATCGCCCCATCAGGGGCTGCACCAGGAACAGCAAAAAAGCGCCCAGAAAAACCGCGGCGAAGAAGAGAAGCATGGGGCGGGATGAGAGGTTTTCATCCAACGCCGCCGAGGCCGTTTCGCGAGCGCAAAGGGTGCTCAGCTTTTGTCGCTGACAGGGCTGATCGTGTTCAGCTTCGAGCGTAACAGGTCCATCTGGTAACCAGCAGCGGCTTGCTCGAGTTCGAATAAGCGGTCGGCAGGGAGTGCGCCGGCTTCGCGAATCGCAGCAAGGGCCTGTCGCACGCGCTTGATGTCGCCGCGCGCGGCAGCGGCCTGCAGCTCGCCGAGGTGGGGCGAGGGCTGCGAGGGATCGAAGGGCGGGTTCGAATCCGGTCGGGTCGAGGCGTAGTTCCAGTTCAACCGCAGCCCCCGACCGAGCCGTTGCAAGAGGTCGGCTTCCCGAAAGGGTTTGGGTAAAAAATCGTCACAACCGGCGTCGAAGGCGGTCTGCGGATCAAAGGAAAGCACGGACGCCGAGGTGAGAATGACACACGGTTGCGCAGCGACGTCAGCGCGGATGCGACGGGTCAGCTCCAGCCCGTCCATGTCGGGCATGCGCAAATCCAGCACCACCGCGTCGGCGGGACGGTTGGTCAGCTCGGCAAGGGCGGCGTTGGCGCCAGCGACGCAAGTGACCGTGAAACCCAGCGGCTGCAGCAGGTCGCGCAGCAGGTGGCGGTTGACCTCCACATCATCGACCACGAGCACGCGCCGACGCGGACCGCTGTAGCCCACGATGGCGGCGTCGGGTGCGGTGGCGTTCGCGGAGTCGGCGAGGGAGATTTCCTCCAACGGAATGTCGAAGGCGAAACGACTGCCTTGGCCCGGGGAGCTTTGCACCGTGATCTCGCCGCCCATGAGCTGCACCAGGCGACGACAGATGGATAGACCGAGGCCGGTGCCGGGCTCCGGGGGACGTCCATCGACCGCTTGATGGAACGGGGTGAAAAGCTGAGTCTGGTCTTCAGCGGACAGGCCGACGCCGGTGTCGATCACCGCAAAGCCGAGACGTGGTGTCGTGGAATCTTCGATACGGTGAATCTCCAAGGTGACACTGCCGGCGGCGGTGAACTTGATCGCGTTGGAGAGCAGGTTGTCGATGACCTGACGAAGTTTCTGGGCGTCGCCGAGGCACTGGCGGGGCAGGCCGGCGTCGTGGAGAATCCGGAAAGCGAGTTGCTTGGCGGCGGCGCGCGGTGCGATGGCGGCTTCGATATCGCGCAACAGGTCGGCCAGGTTGAAGGGCGCCGGGCGCAGTTCGGTTTTGCCGGCCTCGATCTTGGAGAAGTCCAAGACCTCGTTGATCATCTTGAGCAGATGTTCACCCGAAGACGCGACAATGCGGGCCTGCTCGCGGTTGGTATCGGGCAGATTGCGATCGCGCAGCATGATCTGGGCGTAGCCCAAGACGCCATTGAGGGGCGTGCGCAGCTCGTGGCTCATGTTGGCGAGGAAGGCGGACTTCGCGCGGTTGGCCGACTCGGCGTCGTCCTTGGCCACGGCCAACTCGGCCGTGCGGGCGGCAACGAGTTTTTCGAGGCGACGCCGCTCGCGGTCGAGGCGACCGACCCGCCAGCGCACCAGGAGCCAGACGATGATCAACCCAGCCAGGGTGTAGCCGAAGAACGCGGTGGTGGACGCATACCACGGTGGCGAAATATGAAAAACGATGCGGCTGGACGGGCCGACGGATTCGGCCAAGGAACGCGCGCGCACTTCGAAGGTGAACGGGCCGCCCCAGAGGTTGGTGAAGGTGGCTTCGGCTTCCGGTGCCCAGTCCGACCACGCGTCGTTGTAACCGAGGATGCGCCACTGGTATTCGACCGTGCGATCGTTGCCGGCAAGGGGCGCGGCAAAGCGCACGCGCAGGGTGCCACGGTTGAAGGGCACGGTGGGCGCATAGTTGGCGTCGGGCGTCAGCCGGTGGCGCTCGCCCGCGGCGGTGAGCGAGGCGACTTTGACCGGAGGGGCCGTCGGCTCGGCCGCAAGGTCGTTGAGCTCGATGCGCAGGAGGTTGGACTGACCGCTGGCCCATAGGATTTCGCGACCGTCGATACGCTCGTGGCCGAGGCCATAGACGCCACGCGGACCGGCCAGTTGGAGCAGGCGGCGGGGGAGCGGATGCCACTGCAACTGGCCGCGGTCATCCGTATCAAAAAAGCCGAGACGCAGGTCATCAAACTTCCCCGGAAAGGTCACCTGCGCCCACAGCCGACCGTCGTCGTCAAAGATGGCCGGGCTGATGCGAAAATCGCTGCGACCTTCCACGACGAAATCGGTTGCAAGCGCGAAGGCATCCTCGTCCGGCTGGTAGCGAAAGACGCCTTGATCGGTGAGGAACAGGGGGCCGGTCGGCGACGGGATGATCTCGCTGATGGTCTGGTTGGCCGGCAGCCCGTGATCGCGGAAGTAAACCGTCGCGGTGGCGTCGGTCCAGGGCCGGTCGGGGGCGGGGCGTTCCAGTCGATAGAAACCGCGACCCGGCGCGCCGACCCACATCACCCCATCTGCCCCAATGTGGATGTAGCGGGCTTCGTAGCCGCCGGGGCCGATCGCGCCGCCGTCTTGCCAGCGGCCGCCCTCGCGAACCAGTTGGCGGAGGCCCGTATGCAAACCGACGAACAGTCGATCCGGTGACTCAGGATCGACGCTGCACGTCACGACCGGTTCGTTGAGCCCGCCAATGGGTTGCAGGGTTTCACCGTCAAAGACGCGCAGGCCGTAGTCGGTGGAAATGAAGACCGCCTCGGGGGTGGTGGTGGCGGCCCAAAACATATTGGGCTCGGTGTCGAGACGCGCCCATCGCGCGTTCCGGCCCGCGCGGAGGTCGCCGGGTTCGAGCCGGTAGAGTCCCTCGACCGTGAAGGTATAAAGGCGATCGTGCAGGCGGAACGTATCGAAAAACTCACCACGAGTGCGGCCGTTCAGCCGATCAAACATGGTGATGGGGGATTCCAGTTCCATGCGGTAGACGCCTTTTGAACTGCCGAGCCAGATGCCGCCGTGTTCGTCTTCGCGCATGCCGTAGACTTGCGCGGGATCAAGTCCGGCGTCGGCGCCGACCACACGTTGAATTTCGCCGTCGGGTGAAAGCAGGATCACCGTCGCGCTGCGGGTGGTGAGAAACAGGTTGCCGCTGCGCAGGCTACGTCCGCCGAAAAGGCCTTCGCGGTTGAGCAGGTCCTCCGCCTGATGGTGCCAGATTTCCGTCTCGCCGGTGCGCGGATTCCAACTGCGGAATTGACCGTCATCGACGCCGACCAAGGGCAACGCGTCGGGTCGGTCGACGACCAGAAAGGTGGTGGTGTTCACCAACTCGGGCGGAGCCGGCACCGGCTCGAAGACATTGCCATTCAAGACGTAGATGCCTTGTCCCGGCACATGCTCAAAGAGGTCATCGCCAATCGGTATCAATAGGTGGCGTTCGGCATACGGGGTGTCGATGACCGCGAAGGACTCGTCCTGCCATTTGATCACGTGACCCGGCACGGAAAAGTAGATGGCGTCCTGATGCGGCACCATGATCCACGCCGGGCCCGGTGGTTGCAGGGCGGTGGGGAGCCGGTCGACCAGGGAGGCAAAGCGAAAGGAACCGTCGGGCAGGTTTTCCAGGCGGCCAAACTCATCGATGGCGCTCACGTAGATGGTGCCGTCGGGAGCGCGCAGAATGCCGCGCACGAAGGGCGTGTCGACCTTGGCCCGGTCCCAGCGCTCGCCGTCGAAACGCAGCACCTGGTCGCCGTTGACAAAATACATGAGGCCGTCGGCGCCCTGCACCCCGTTGAAAACCTGGTTATGCCCCTCGTAGTCGCGGGGCGAGTGGTTTTCGATGATGGGGCGACCCAGTTCGGTCGGGGCGGCGGGCAGGCTGGTGAGCAGGGCAAACAGACACCCACAGACCTTGAAACCGAATCGGAACGGCACCCGTTGCATGGGTTGTGTTTCGAAGCTGCGCGAAGCCTCGTCAACCGGTCTCCCCGGTGTCTACGCACCTATGCGTAGGGTGGAGGGGGCACCGTCAGGCGTTGCGCACGGCTTCGAGAAAGGCGGCGAGGGCGGGCGGGTTGTCGGGGGTGTTGCGCCAGGCGAGGGTGAGGTGACTTTCCGGCGTGGGACCGGACAAACGGCGAAACACGACGTCATGGGGCAAGTTACGGGCCTCGGAAGAACACATGAACGTGACGCCAATACCGGCGCGCACCAGACCGATCGCGTTGGTGCGTGGCCAGACCTCCTCGGCGATGCGCGGCGTCACGCCGGCCGCGGTGAAGGCGGCCAGCGTGCGGTCGTAGAAACTGGAGTTGAGGTGACGCGGGAAGAGCACGAAGGGCACGTTGGCGAGATCCTGCAGCCGCAGGACTTTGCGCGCGGCGGCGGGGTGGTCGGCAGGGAGCACCACGCCGTTGCGTTCGCAGAGCAATTGCCGGGTCTGAAATCCAGCCGGCAACATGTGCGGGTGCAGGAAGCCGCAGGCGATCTTGCCGGAGCGCAGCGCCTCGACCTGCGCGGACGTGGGGGACTCGTTGAGCTCCACGCGAATCTTCGGGTGGGTGCGTTGGAACTGCCGCAGGATGCCGGGCAACACGGTGGCCATAGCCAAGCCGGTGAACCCCACGCGCAGGGTGCCGTGCTCACCGTCGGCGATGGCTTTGAGGTCGGACGGCAGCCGCTGCAGCTGGTAGAGCAGGGGGTCGATGTTGTCCGCCAGGTGGCGGCCGGCCGGAGTGAGTTCAACGCGCCGCCGCGAGCGCGTGAAGAGCGGTGTGCCGACCGCTTCCTCGAGATGAGCGATCTGGCGCGAGAGGGCGGGTTGCGCGACGCCGAGGGACTCGGCCGCCCGACGGAAATGGAGCATTTGCGCGACCTCACGAAAGTAGATGAGGTGCCGCAACTCGAAGTCATACTGATACTCGCGAGGCATTAGAACGGACCGAACGAGTATTTCTCAGTCATCGCAAGAATTGATATGGTAAGGCTCATGCAGCCCGAAAATTGGAACGCCGCCACCTACGACGCGCCCCGTCGGCGGCTGGTGCCGTGCTACGACGCGTTCTACGGCACCCCAGTTGACTTGGTTCGCCGGCTCGCGCCGACTCGTCCGCGCGTTTTGGACCTGGGGGCGGGCACCGGGCTCTTGTCGGCGGAACTGGTTGCCCGCGTTGAAGTGGCGTCGCTGACCCTGATTGACGGCTCGCGCGAGATGCTCGCGGTTGCAGAGCGGCGTTTGATCGGCCAATCGCCGCAGGTGAGGTGCGCTGATCTGCGCGCGGAGCTGCCGGCGGAGTCGTTTGATGTGATCATGTCTGCGTTGGCGATTCATCATCTGGAGGACGACGATAAGCGGAAACTCTACCGCCGAATATTCGCTCAGTTGGCTCCCGGTGGCCTGTTCATCAATGCCGAGCAAGTCGCTCACCCGGAGGCCTGCGGAGAAAAAGTGTTTGAGGTAATGCACCTTGAAAAAGCCCGTGAACTGGGAAGTGGTTCAGCGGAAATCAAGGCTGCTGCTCAACGGATGGAGGCAGACCGGTGTGCTCCCGCCGAAGCGCAAGTGCGGTGGCTGAACGAATGCGGTTTCGTCGCATCGTCCGTTTATTATCAATGGTTTAGGTTTGCGGTCTTTGCGGGCTGCAAACCGCCGGTATCGCTACCCAAATAAATATCATTCATTCAATGTGATGCCGCGTAGGCATCAATAAACTCACAGCAAGTATTTCCGAATCATTCTTCCGCCTGATACGATGTTCCCGGTTCAAGTAGTTGTGTGACCGCGGGGGTCGTGGTTCAGCGAAGAGTTTCTTTGATTTCTTAGCCCCAGATTGCGACCCTCGCGGTTTTTCTTTTCGAAACTTGATCCTTTATCGCCCTCTCATGGCCCTGTCTTTGTTTGAAAAAGTATGGAATGCCCACGCGGTGCGGACCCTGGCCAACGGTCAGACCCAGCTCCTCATTGGCACCCATCTCATCCACGAGGTGACCTCGCCGCAGGCTTTTGGCATGCTGCGAGATCTGAACATGCCGGTGTTGATGCCGACGCGCACGTTTGCGACCGTCGACCACATCGTCCCGACCGACCAGCTCGTTGAGCCCTACGCCGATCCTTTGGCGCAGGCGATGATGGATGAGCTCCGCAAGAACTGCGCGGAGAACAACGTCACCTTCTTCGACCGTGGCACGGGCAAGCAGGGCATCGTCCACATCGTGGGACCTGAGCAAGGGATCACCCAGCCCGGCACGACGATCGCCTGCGGTGACTCCCACACCTCAACGCACGGCGCGTTCGGCGCGATCGCCTTTGGTATCGGCACGACGCAGATCCGCGACGTGCTGGCCACGCAAACCATGGCGCTCGGTAAACTCAAGGTGCGCCGCATCGAAGTGAATGGCGAGCTGCGCCCCGGCGTTTACGCCAAGGACGTGATCCTGCACATCATCGCCAAGCTGGGCGTGAACGGGGGCACCGGTTACGCCTACGAATACGCCGGCACCGTGTTTGACGGCTTCACCATGGAGCAGCGCATGACCGTCTGTAACATGTCCATCGAGGGCGGCGCCCGCGTGGGTTACGTGAATCCTGACGAGACCACTTTCGAGTATCTCAAGGGCCGCCCTTACGCCCCGTCCGGCGCCGATTGGGATGCCGCGGTGGAACGCTGGAAGGGCTTTGCCTCCGACCCCGGCTGCACCTACGACGACGTCGTGGTCATCGATGCCGCCGATATCGCACCGACGGTCACCTGGGGCATCAATCCGGGGCAGGGCATCTCCATCGAGCAAAACATTCCCGATCCGGAAACTGCCGCGAGCGCCGATGAGCGCAGCTCGATCGAGGAAGCGCTGCAATACATGAAGCTCGAACCCGGCGCGCCGATCAAGGGCACCAAGATCGACGTCGCCTTCGTTGGTTCCTGCACCAACGGCCGTCTTTCCGATTTTCAGGAAGTCGCCAAATATCTCGAAGGCCGTCACGTCGCCGCCGGCGTCAAAGCCATTGCGGTGCCGGGCTCGCAGATCGTCGCGGCGCAGTGCGAGCAGCTCGGCCTCGACAAGATCTTCTCCGCCGCCGGTTTCGAATGGCGCGGCGCAGGTTGCTCGATGTGCCTGGCGATGAATCCCGACAAACTCGTCGGCGATCAGCTCTGCGCTTCCTCTTCCAACCGCAATTTTAAAGGCCGCCAAGGTTCGCCGACGGGACGCACGATTCTCATGAGCCCGCTCATGGTCGCCGCCGCCGCGGTGACCGGCGAAGTTGCCGACGCTCGCGAAGTGTTCGAAGTCGGCGCCCTGGCCACCGTCTAAGACATGTAATTTGAGCCCACGAAACACACGAAAGGGCACCAAAGAAAACCCCGCTTTCGTGTGATTTAGTGTGTTTCGTGGGCACTCCTCTTTCCTGCAATGGCTCTCGAAAAAATTTCCTCCGTCACCGGTCGCGCCGTTCACGTGCCCGGCAATGACATCGACACCGACCGCATCATCCCGGCCCGCTTCATGAAGTGCGTCACTTTTGATGGTCTCGGTGAGTATCTCTTCTACGACGTCCGCAAGGACGCCGACGGCAACGACAAGCCGCACCCACTCAACGACCCGCGTTTCAAGGAGGCCACCGTGCTGCTCTCCGGTGCGAATTTTGGCTGCGGTTCCTCCCGCGAGCATGCGCCCCAGGCGATTCAGAAGTATGGATTCCGTGGCATCGTGGCCGAGAACTTCGCCGAGATCTTCTTCGGCAACTGCACCACGCTCGGCATTCCCTGTGCGACGGCGGCCCGCGCCGACATCGCCAAGGTCGCCGCCGCCGTGCAGGCGGATCCGTCGGTCGAGGTCACGATCGATGTCGATGCCCAGGTGGTTCGTTTTGGCAATGACAGCATTCCGGCGCAGATCCGCGACACCGCGCGCGACGCGCTCCTCAACGGCCGTTGGGATGCGATCGCCGAATTGCACGAAGGCGTGCCGCAGGTGAAGGAGCTCGCCGCCGGGCTGCCTTACATGGCGACTTGATCGGCATCGCGCTTTGCGCACCTTGACGCTCTCGAAAGGTTCAGGAACTTTTCCTGAACCTTTTTTGTTTTGTCCGCGTCTCTAACGACGCCGCTTCCCATGATTCTTGCGCTCATCGACGTTTTCAAAGGTGCCGATATTCTGATCTACCCGCTCGGGCTCTGCTCGCTGGTCATGGTCTACATCATTTGCGAGCGCGCCTATGCGCTGCGGCGCGATGCGGTGATGCCCGACGACCTCGTTGAGGCGATTGTGGACGGCAAGACTTATGCCGGTGATCGGGAGTCGGTTCTGTCCCGGATCATGGAATTCGCCGAACGGCATCAGGACGACAACGACGCCGTGAAAGCCTTCGCCCGTCTCGAGCTCAATCGCATGGAGCGCGGCCTGCCTTATCTCGACATCATCTACGCGGCGGCGCCCTTGCTCGGCCTGACGGGCACGGTGTGGTCGCTGCTGCGCGTGTTTTCTTCGCTGACCAACGACACCGGCCTGCCTGACCCGGTGGCCTTCTCCAGCGGCGTCGCGCTCGCGCTCTCGGCGACCCTGATCGGTCTCTCGATTGCGATTCCGGCGCTGGTGGGCGGCGGTTGGTTGCAGCGCAAGGTCGAGAATTACGCCGCGCAGCTCGATGTGATTCTCGAGCGCATCCTGCCCGGCGAGTCCGCGAGCAAGCACGACTGAGGCCATGAGCGGACTTTACCAACGCCGGCGCAAAAAGCCGGAGATGAACCTGCTCCCGCTCATCGACGTGTTGGTCATGCTCATCTTCTTCGCGTTCGTCACGATGCAGTTTCGCTCCGCGTCGACCCTGAACATCACGTTGCCCAAAGTGGAGACCGCGGGTAAGAACGAGTTCAAGGGCACGGTCACCATCGGGGTGAACGAAGAGGGCCTCATGACCTTCAACGGCGAGATCGTGACCGAAGCGGAAATCGAGGACCTGCTCAAACAAGTGCGCGATGTCGACCGCGACATCCCCGTGCTCATCGCGGCCGATGAATCCACGCCGCTGAAGACGGTCGCCTTCCTGATGGACGCCTGCCGCAAGACCGGTCTGAACAAGTTCAGTCTGCAGAGCCGGTAGGAGACTGAAGGGACCCACGAAACACACGAAAAACACGAAAGTGGGACCGCGTCGTCTGGCTTTCGTGTTTTTCGTGTGTTGACGGGCCTGTCGCTCCGCTCGAAACGTGGTCAACTTATGAAGATTCTCATTACCGGCGTATCCAAAGGTTTGGGTCGTGTCCTCGCCGACACTTACATGGCGGAAGGGCACACGGTCATCGGGTGCGGTCGCGATCCGGAGAAGATCCTCGACCTGCGCTTTGCCGCGCCGGCCCCGAATCGTTTCGATATCGTGGATGTTTCCCAAGCGAGCAAAGTGGACGTTTGGCACGAGACCGTCTCCGCGTCGCACGGTGCGGTGGATCTGATCATCAACAACGCGGCCATCATCAACCGGCCCGCGCCCCTGTGGGAGGTGCCGTCGGCTGAGTTCGCGAAGCTCATGGAGGTCAATGTCACCGGCACCTTCAACGTCATCCGCGCCTTCCTGCCCGAGATGATCGCGGCGGGGAAGGGCGTGGTTGTGAACCTTTCCTCGGGCTGGGGCCGCAGCACTTCGCCGGAAGTCGCACCGTATTGTGCTTCCAAATACGCCATCGAAGGCCTCACCCAGGCGCTGGCGCAGGAACTGCCGGATCCGCTCGCGGCGATTCCGCTGAGCCCGGGTGTGATCGCCACCGACATGCTGCGCACCTGCTGGGGCGGCGACGCCGATTCGTATCCCACTGCAGACGAATGGGTGAAGGTCGCGGCCCCGTTTATCCTGCAGCTCGGCCGCAAGGACAACGGCCAGTCGCTGTCGGTGCCGGGGAGCTGAGACCGCCTCGGCGAACTGTTGCCGGTAGACGGGGGCACAAAAAACGCCGCCCGGTCGGGGCGGCGTTGGGAAACTGCGTTGTGCTCGATTCGGCTCAGTAGAGCTTCACGTAGCTGCTGCGGCGGAGGCGTTCGAGCCACTGCTCCTGCGCGCGGCGGGATTCCCGGGAAACCAGAATGCGTTCGATCTGCTCGCGCACCTCGTCGATGGGCTGGATGCCGGCGTATTTGCGCTCCTCGGCGTAAAGGATGAAGCAGCCCTCGGGCAGGAGGATCGGATTGGTGGCCTGACCTTCCTCGAGTTCGAACAGCGGGTCGCTGAATTCCGGCTTGAGGCCGGAGCGGTTGAGCCAGCCCCAGTCACCGCCTTTGGAACGACGGGAATCCTCGGACACTTCTTTGGCGATTTCCTCAAAATCGTGGCCGACGTCGAGGCGGGCTTGCACGCGGGCGGCGAGGGTGAGCAGGTCACTGTCGGTGCGACCGTCCTTGCGGCTGAATTGGATGAGGCGCAGGTGCACGGCGTCTTCTTGGTAGAACTCTTCTTTGTTCTCCTCGTAGAACTGCTGGACCTTCACCGGCGACACGACCGTGGCCGATTTGCGTTTCTGGCCGCTCATGTAGCGGTAGATGATGTCCTCCTCGACCTCTTGGCGGTATTCCCGGAGGGTGAGACCCCGGGCGCGGAGGTAGGCGAGAAACTTGGAGCGGTCGCCTTCGAACTCGTTGATGATGTTTTCATCGACGGCGTTGTCGACGAAGCTCGCCGGGATACGGCGCTTTTCGTCACTGTAGAAGTCCTTCACGATCAGCACGCGGTCGACGAGCGCTTGGATGGTGTCGTCCTGCAGGGCTTCGAGCCGGCGGTTAAATTCCTGCTCGGTCTTCGAGGTCCGCTGCAGCTCCGGGATCATCGGCGCGATTTCGCGACGGATGTCATCGACGGTGATGATCTCCCCCTCGGCCACGGCGGCGATGCCGTTGGCGAAGCGCAGGTTGAGGCCGTCGTCGACGGCGCCGGGGTTCTGAATTTGCTGGGCGGAAAGCGTGTTACCGAGGGCCAGAACACCGATGAGGGCGAAGAGGCCGAATCGGTTTCGGGAGGCGGGGATATGCGTCATGGATTCGGCAGATTGTCGAGGAAAGTGGATATTTCGCGTAACCGTAGAAGGGGCTTGGGGGCGGTCAACCTCGGAAACCGGGTGCCATGCATGACCCAGTCGTCCCGTTGCCCACTTGCCCGCAAGCACTTCAATTTGGTGCTATCGGTCTCGACCGAGAGGATGCCCTTTTGTTCCGCGCGGATTCGTATCTCCGTGACTGCCAAGAGGGCGCGCACTTCGTCGCCGTATTTGCCGAAACGATCCTTCAGGTCGGTGCCGAGTTGTTTGAGTTCGTTCAAGGAGCCCGCCATGGCCAGACGGCGGTAGAAATCGATCCGCAGCCGGGTCTCGGCGATGTAACCGGCGGGCAGCCGGGCTTGAATCGGTGCAACGGCGACGGCTCCGCTGGCGGCGTGCTCGGCGTCGCGCAGGGTGGTGTAACCGTCCTGATGGCGGCCGGCTTTGTCGGTGCCAGGGCTGCCGTCGCCGACGAAGACGAAGTCGAGTTTCACCGAGGCGCGGATGGCGGTGGCCTGTTTTTCGCCCTTCAGGCGGGCGACGGACTGGCGCAGCAGTTGACAGTAGAGTTCGAAACCGACGCCGACGATGTGACCGCTCTGTTCGGAGCCGAGGAGGTTGCCGGCGCCGCGCAGTTCGAGGTCGCGCATCGCGATGCGGAAGCCGGCGCCGAGTTGGTTGTGCGTGCGCATGGCGTTGAGGCGCTCGCGCGCAATCTCGACCAAGCGGGTGTGGCGGTGGAGCAGGAGGTAGGCGTAGGCCTGATGTTTGAAACGCCCCACGCGGCCGCGGAGCTGATAGAGTTGCGACAGTCCGAAACGGTCCGCGCCCTCGATGATGATCGTGTTGCAGTTGGGGATATCGAGGCCGCTCTCGATGATGGTCGTGCAGACGAGCATCTGGTAGTCGCCGGCGACGAAGTCGGTCATGCGCTTCTCGAGCGTTTTTTCGTCCATCTGGCCGTGGCCCACACCGATTTTGATCTCGGGCATGAGCTCGGCGAGGTGGGCGGCCACGATCTCGATCGTTTGCACGCGGTTGTGCAGATAAAAGACCTGCCCGCCGCGGGCGACCTCGCGGCGCACCGCATCGACCACCAGTTTGTCGTCGTAGGTTTTGACGATGGTCTGGATGGGGTGGCGGTTGGTTGGCGCGGTTTCGATGACGCTCATGTCGCGCGCGCCGGTGAGCGCCATGTAGAGGGTGCGCGGGATCGGTGTCGCGCTCATGGACAACACGTCGATGGAGGCGCGCATGGCCTTGAAACGTTCCTTGTGCTTCACGCCGAAGCGTTGCTCTTCGTCGATGATGACGAGACCGAGCTCCTTGAACTGAACGTCCTTCTGCAGCAGGCGGTGCGTCCCGATGAGGATGTCAACCTGGCCGGCGGCCGTGGCGGCGAGGATCGAGGTCTGCTCCTTGCGGGTGCGGAAACGGCTGACCATCTCGATCGCGATCGGGTAGCCGGCCATGCGTTCGCGAAAGGTATTGAGGTGCTGCTGCGCGAGCACCGTGGTCGGGATGAGCAAGGCGACCTGCTTGCCACCTTGCACGGCCTTGAAGGCGGCGCGGATGGCGACCTCGGTCTTGCCGAAGCCCACGTCGCCGCAAATCAGTCGATCCATCGGCCGACCACGTTCGAGGTCGGCTTTGGTTTCGTTGATCGCCTTCAGTTGGTCGGCCGTTTCGGTGTAAGGAAATGAGCCTTCAAACTCGTGCTGCCACTCGGTGTCGGGCGGGTGGGCAAAGCCGGGTTCGGCGTCGCGCACGGCCTGCAGGCGCAGGAGTTCGGCGGCGAGGTCGATGGTGGAACGCTCGGCGGCTTTGCGGGCCTTTTCCCAGCGCTGCGTGCCGATGCGGCCGAGCTGGGGTTTGGTTTTGCTGAGACCGACGTAGCGGCTGATGAGGTGCGACTCCTGCAGTGGCACGTGCAGGGTGACGCTCTCATCAAACTCGAGTGAGATGACCTCGCGCACGCCGTCGCGCGTCTCGATTTTGGTGAGGCCGCGGTAGTGGGCGATGCCGTGCTGGAGGTGGACGACAAAGTCGCCTTCGACAAGGTCGGCAAAATCCAGCAGCTGGTCGATCTGCGCGCGTTGGACGAGGGCGCGTTTGCTCGGGGCGGGGCGGCGGGGGCGTTGGCGGCCGAAGATCTCCGTCTCGGAAACGACCACGACGCCGCGGGTTTTGGCACTCCAACCGCGCCATGCGAGGCGGGTGTCCTCGCGGAAGGTGAGGCGAAAGCCCTCGTTGAGGTCGCCGCGGGCAAAGGTCGGTTTGAGGGCGGCGAGGCCGGATTCTTCGGCGAGAATCTCCTGCGTGCGTTGTTCTTCACCGGCCTTGGGCGTGACGATGTGGATCGCGAAACCCTCGCGCTGCCATGCGATCAGGCGCTGCAGAAATTCGTAACGTGCCTCCGCTTCAGCGTGCAGCCGTTCCTGCGCGACCAGTCCGTCGCTCGGGTAGCGGCGATGGTGGACAAGGCTTTCAGTATCCCAGGTGCACTCCTCGGCGGCGCCGGGTTCGAACCAGAATGACGCGATGTCGAGGTCCTGCATCGCGATGAGGCGCTGGGAGCGCTGCAGGATGGCGCGGACGATCGGGTCGACCCGGTTCGAGTCGTCGGCGGCCAGTTGGCTGAAAGCGCTTTCGAGGTCCGGCGGCTCAAGGAAAACGGTGTGGGTGCCCGACGAAAGGTAGTCGCTCAGGCCGGTCTTCGCGGCCTCAAATTTCAGGCGAGGCGATGCGCTCAACGTGATCGACGGCATGGTGAGGCCGGAGCGCTGGGTGACGGGATCAAAGGCCCGGATCTCTTCCAACTCGTCGCCGAAAAAATCGAGGCGGTAGGGTTCGTTGGCGGTGATGGGGTAGACGTCGATAAGGCCACCGCGCACCGCGTAGTGACCGGGCGACTCGCACAGCGGTTCGGAGTCGTAGTCGAGTTCGTGCAGCTTCTCGAGCAGCGCTTGATAGGTCCAGGTGGAGCCTGGCTTGAGCTCAAGTTCGGCCGCCGCGAATTTTTCCAACGCCGGCACCGGCTGGACCAGCGCGGAGGGAAAAGAGAACACCACCAGCGGTCCGTGCCGGGCGGAGCTGAGTTTTTGCGCGGAGCGCGTGGCGCGAAGTTTCGACAACACCGTGGTGCGATCGGCCGAGGCGGCGAAGGCCTCGCGCATGTCGCCGTCGGTGGGCATCGACTCCGGCAGCACCAGCACTTCGGGCTGGCGCGGGTGCTGGCTGGTGGAGGCGAAGAAGGTCACGTCTTCCGCGAGTTGTTCGGCCAATTTCAGGGTTGGCGCGACGACCAGCCAAACCGGCGCGTCGCTCGATTGAATTTCGTGCGCCAACACGGCTCCACGCGCCGGCGGGCAGACGCCGGTGTGTTGGAAGCGGGTGGGAGACGGGCTCATGCGAAAACGAGAGGCAATCGGGTCGCGCTGGCAACCCGGAGTCAGGACTCGCCCAGCGCGCGGATGGTGTCCGACGCAAGCGCCTCGCGGGCGGCTTTTTCCTCGGCGGTCTTTTTGGACGTGCCGCGACCGGTGCCGAGATGCTCGCCGCGCAGGTAGACGCGGGCCTCGTATTCGCGGGCGTGGTCTTCGCCGGCGATGTGACTGACCTCGTAGCGAATGGCGCTGTTGCCAAGTGTGGGTTGCACTTTCTCCTGCAGCTGTCCCTTCGGGTTTTCGTGATGGATGACCGACTTCAGCCGTTGAGCAATGTCGCCGTAGAGCCGGAACACGATGGCGCGCACGGTGGGAAAATCACTGTCGGCGTAGATGGCGCCGATGAGGGCCTCGAAGGCATCCTCCAACGCGGCGGGGCGTTCGCGGCCGCCGGTTTGTTCTTCGCTGGCGGCGAGACGCAGAGCGGGCGCGAGATCGATCTCCCGGGCGAGCCGGGCGAGGTAGTGGCCTTTGGTGAGGGCCGCGCGACGTTTGCTGAGAGCCCCTTCGCGTTCCTCCGGATAAAGGTCGAAGAGCGCCTCGGTGAGGGCGAGCTGCAGCACGGCGTCGCCGAGGAATTCCAGCCGCTGGTTGCTCTCGGTCTCCTCCGGATGGTCCTGCAACCAGGATGGGTGGGTCACGGCCAGACGCAGCTTGTCCGGATCGTTGAACCGGTAGCCGATGTTGTCCTGCAGGGTTTCGGTGGCGGAAGGCATGGCGCTGTCGGACGGCCAGCGCACACGGAATGCCCCGCGGCGTAAAGGCGAACGTGCGTTTACGAGGAAGCGCTCGAATAGCGCCGGAGGCCGCGCTGGAAGATCGTCACGGCCAGGAACAGCCAAATCGCCGTGGCTGCAACAAGCCACAGCGCGTAGGTCGGCTCCCAGCCATGGATGAGGGTGCGGGCCGGGGCGTTGCTCAGCACGACAGCCGGCAGTATCCAAACAAAGATGACATTCGCCGCGCCACTGAAGGCTTCACGCGGCAGGCGGGCGAATTCCATGAAACTGAAGTAGGCACCCTCCATGCCCTGACTGCCGATGGTCCAGAAGCTGATCGACATCGCGCAAAGCAGGATAGCGTAGCTGATGGCCAGGCCGCAGGCGACGAAAACGACGTAGGCCAGGATGGCGCCGATGGACGGGCTGAGGGCCAGTTGCTGGGCCGAGTAGATGACCACCGCGAGCGCGACGAGGACGTTGAGCAGGCCGTCGAGGTCCAGTTTGCGAGTGGAGACCATGAACAGCAGGTTGCCGGGCTGGGCCAAAAAGAAGTCGAAGTGGCCGGTGCGAATGTTGCGGCCCATCTCGAAGAGGTTGCTCCAAAAGAAGCCCATCAGCAGGCGCTGGATCAGCATGGTGGTGCCGATGAGCAGCAGCATCTCGTATTTGCTCCAGCCGGCGATGGAGTCGGTGTGCTCGTAGATGACCGCAATGGCGGCAATGTTGACCGCCATCCAGAGCAGCTCGACCAGGGACCACATGATGAAGTCCCCGCGAAACATCATCGATCTCACGATCGAGTATCGGGCCGAGGCCAACCAGAGTCGAAGGTAGTGCAGCAAGGGAAGGATTTGTTTTTTAACCACGAATGGACACGAATGGCTTCGGCTACCGCCTACGCACTGAAACAGGTAGAGACGCGTAGTCGAAAGCGCGGTGCTGAGCCGAACGGTAGTGAGGCCTTTTCGTGTCCATTCGTGGTTGAAGAAATTTCAGTTCGAAAATCGAAAACGATTTCAGCCGCCGACGGCGGTGTGGCGGCGGAGGCCGCGGCGCCAAAGGAATTGGGCGAAGGCCACGAGGAGCACCACCCAGACGGCTTGGATGGCGAGGCCCTCCATGGCGGTGGCCTGATCGAGGCGGCCGGTGAAAATCGCCGCGGGGAAATACATCTGGTAGTAATAGGGCAGGAACTGCGAGATGCGGAAGATGGTGGCGGGCAGCAAGTCGAGCGGGAAAATCTGGCCTCCGAGCACGGTTTCCACCGCGAGGGAGAGAATCACGAAGGACTGGATCTCGAGGAACCAGAAGGTCAGCAGCCCGAAGATGTAGGCGATGCAGAACTGGATGAAGGCCGCCATGAAGGCGGCGGGGATACCGAGGATCAGGCGCCAGCTTTCGTCGGGGAAGGTGAGATGTTCCCCCAGCAGGGGCAGTGCGAGGATGACGGGAACGAGCGCGAGCAGGCCCGACACCAGGCGCGCGGCCAGAAACAGCGTGAAGCGGTAGGCGAAGTAGTTGATGGGCTTCAGCAGGAACTGGTTGATCAGCCCGTTGCGAATTTCCTCGCTGATCTGGTAGTCCTCGTTGAAGGCGCCGATGAAGAACTGCAGGACCAGTAGCGAAATGAAATAGGTCAGCGTCTGGTCGAGGTCGAATCCACCGATGGTGTCCTGTCCGCGAAAGGCCGCGCTCCACAGGATGAAGACAAAGGCAAGGTGCACCAACGAGAAGGTGGCGCGCATGCCGAAGTTCCACCGATAGACGATGCCGCTCTGGAGGCCGACGTTGAAGACGTGCCGATATTTGGCGACGAGCAGGCGCACGAGGGCGGGGGGCTGGGCGCTAGGGACTGGGAGCCGCGGGAATCAACGGCTGGTCAGGTTGAACCGCTCGATCACCTCGGCGGCGAGTTCGCGGTAGGCGATGGCGCCAGCCGACGCGTTGTCGTAGGCAAAGATGGGTTTGCCGAAGCTGGGGGCCTCGCTGAGACGAATGGATCGAGGTATCAAGGTGTTGAATACCTTGTCCGGCAGGTGCGTGCGCACCTCCTCGACGACCTGTTTGGCGAGGTTGGTGCGGCCGTCATACATGGTCATGACGACTCCGCCGAGATTCAGGTCGCTGTTGAGGCCGGCCTCGCGAATGCGTTCGACGTTGCGCAGGATCTGGCCGAGGCCTTCGAGGGCCATGTATTCCGATTGCAACGCGATGAGCAACTGGTCGGCGGCGGCGAGACTGTTCATCGAGAGCATGCCCATTGACGGCGGGCAATCGATGATGATGGCGCGGTAGCCGTTGCTGGCCTTGAGCGGGCCGAGCAGGGCCTTGAGGCGGCCGAGGTAGTTTTCGGATTGCGCGAGCTCGACCTCGGCGGCGGCGAGATCCTCCTCACTGGGAATGAGCGCGAGGTGCTGGTAGTCGGTCGGCGTGATCATCTCGAACACGCTGCCTTCGCCGTTGAGCGGCCCGTAGAGCGAGCGGCCCTCCTGTTTCTCGATGCCAAGTGCGCTGGTGGCGTTGGCCTGCGGGTCGAGGTCGATGAGGAGGGTGTGGACTTTGCGCTCGGCGAGACCTGCCGCGAGATTGACGGCGGTGGTGGTCTTGCCGACGCCGCCCTTTTGGTTGGCGATGGTGAAAAGCGTGGTGGGCATCGGAGGCGGCAGTGAAACCACGAACCTCACGAAATACACGAAAAACTTATTCCAGAGGCCGCGGATGCTGAAACGCCCACCGAAATATTTCGATGGGCGTAAAAGTTGGAGGCGCGGGGCGGTCTATCGGCGGTAGGCGATGGTATGACATCGAATGCGGCCGCGCAGCGGCAGGCGGTTCGAGTCCGCTCGACGTCGGAGCGAGCGGCGTGGGCCATAAACAAAACGCCCACCGGGGTAAATCGGTGGGCGAAATTCTGGAGGCGCGGGGCGGTCTATCGGCGGTAGGCGATGGTATGACATCGAATGGGGCCGCGCAGCGGCAGGCGGTTCGAGTCCGCCCGACGTCGGAGCGAGCGGCGTGGGCCATAAACAAAACGCCCACCGGGGTAAATCGGTGGGCGAAATTCTGGAGGCGCGGGGCGGAATCGAACCGCCGCATAGAGCTTTTGCAGAGCTCGGCCTTACCACTTGGCTACCGCGCCGTAGTCAGGGAGAGGCGGACGTTGCAAACAATCCGGGGGGCGTGCAAGTCCGGAAAACGATTTCCCGCAGGGCCACGGTCCTTGCGCCTCAAGCCGACGAGGGCGAGGGCGTGAATGACGGGGAGGTGTCGGAGGTCGGCAGGGGGGGCTGCGAGTCGCCTTTTTGGTAGGTGAGGGCGAAGCTGAAACGGAAGGTTGAGCCGCGGCCGGGTTGGCTCTCGACCGAGATCGCGCCACCCATGAGCTCGCAGAGGCGCTTGGAAATGACGAGCCCCAGGCCGGTGCCACCGCGCCGGCGGGTGCTGGAGGAGTCCAACTGGCTGAAGGGTTTGAAGAGGTCCTTCACGCGCTCGTCCGGGATACCGATGCCGGTGTCGCTGACCGCGACAAAAAGGCGTAGCTGGCGCAGGTCGGAGTGAGGCACCGATTCGCCGCGGGCACAGGAAACGTTGACCGTGATTGCCCCGCGTTCGGTGAACTTAAACGCGTTGCCGACCACGTTCATCAGCACCTGGCGCAGGCGGGCTTGGTCGCCATTGACGATCACCGGCACGCTGGGGTCGATCTTGACCGTGTAATCCAGACCGGCGTCGCGGGCGGTCGGCCCGAAGTGGTCGCCGATCTCCTGCATGCAATCGCGCAGCGCGAAGGGGGTCTGCTTCACCTCGATCTGCCCGGCTTCCAGACGGGAAACGTCGAGGATGTCGGCGATGAGGGTCTCCAAGGTCACCCCGCTTTGGTGGATGTTGGTAATATATTCGACCTGGTCGGGGGTGAGTTCGGTTTCGCGCAGCAGTTTGGCGAAGCCGATGACAGCGTTGATCGGCGTGCGGATTTCGTGGCTCACCACGGCAAGGAATTCGCTCTTCGCGCGGTCGGCGGATTCGGCGGCTTCCTTGGCTTGCACGAGCGCAGCTTCGGCGGCTTTGCGGGCGCCGATGTCGTGACCGACGGCTTGGAATTCCAGCAGATCGCCGCGTTGTGATTTGATGGCGCGATGGGTCCAAAGAAAGCTGCCGGTCTCGCCTTGGGCGTCCTCGAGGTCGACCTCGAAGCTGGCCTTGTCGGGCAGGTTGCCCTGAAAGTCCCGCTTCGGGTAACCGAGTTCGATGAGTGGGAAACTTTGCCCGCGAAGCGCACTGCGGGTTTTGCCAAAATATTTGGCGTAGGCCGCGTTGACGAAGGTGAGGGTGCCGTCGGGTTTGTAGCGACAGATCAGGTCCACCTGGTCTTCGACGATGCCGCGGTAGCTGGCTTCCACTTTTTGCAGGCTTTGCGCCATGCGTTCGATCTGGCGGGCGAGGCCGATGATTTCGTCCTGCTCCTGGGGGAAGTCCTCGTCGTCCAGCAAAGTGCCGGAGGCGGCTTCAGGCTCGACCGCCGAGGCGGCCTTGGCTTGTTCGCCGGCGGCGCGGTTGATTTCCCGGAGCCGCTCCATGAGCGTGCGGTCCCAAACGTATCCGGAAAGCACGAGCAGGATGGACCCGATGACCGCGAGGCCGAGCAGCCAGTAGGTGGTGCCCAGGCGCTCGCGCAGACCTTCATCGAACGCCAGCACGATGAGGGTCGCTGCGAGGCTGAACGCCAGCGCGAGAATCATCGCGGTCTTGCGTCTAAAGAGGGCACCCATTTGGCGAAGGTTGGTTTGGTGGAGGTAGGGAGTCTAACTCAAACTCATCGGGCCCAATGACCTGCGGTCGATTCACAGTCGCTTTACCTAAACGGGCCCAACGCCGCCTCAGGCGTGGCGGCCCTTGAAGGTGAGTTCAGCGACGGCGGACTTGTCCTGATGCCCCAGGCCGATCGCGGTGAGGCGGTCGAATTGAAGTTTGGTGGCTGCGGCGAGGGGAAGGGAGAGACCTTGTTCGCAGCCGAGAACCCACGCGATCGTGCTGTCCTTGGCGGCGTGGGCGGCGGAGAAGTAGCAGTCATGGTCGCGGTTTTGCATGTCCTCGCCGTCGGTCTTGAGCACCTGCGAATTGGCGCCGGTTTGGGCAAAGACCTCGCGCAGCATGTCGAGGTCGAGGCCGAGGGCCTGCCCCAGGCCAAGACCTTCGGCGAGGGCGGCGGTGTTGATGTTCATCACCATGTTGACGAGGGCCTTTACCTGGGCGGCGGAACCGGCGGGACCGATGTAGCGCAGATCGGTGCTGAGGTCGTTCAGCAAGGGCTTTACCTCGTCGAACAAGGGGCGCTCGCCGCCGCACATGAGATAAAGGGTGCCTTGGCGGGCCTGTGGGATGGACGAGGCCATGCAGGCTTCGAGCGACCGGGCGCCGGCGCGCTGGGCGCGTTTTTCAACCTCAACGTGCGTGGCGGGCGTGAGGGTGGCGCAGTTGATGAAGATCTTGCCGTTCGATTCGCGTAGCAGGGTGTCGCCTTCGTTGGCGAAGACCTCAAGCTGCGCGGCGTCGTCGGTGACGACGGTGATGATGATGTCGGACGCGGCGGTCACCGCGGAGAGCGAGGTGGCGTGCGCCGCCGAGAGCTCACTGGCCAACTCCGCGGCCAGTCCCGCGGCGGGGTCGAAGACGGCGCTGATCGAATGGCCGCAATCCTTGAGGCGACGAGCCATGTTGGCGCCCATGCGCCCAACGCCAACGAATCCAATTTTCTGTGACATGATGAGAGAACGAGAGGGAGAACGGGTGATGGGGGGCTCAGTGAGCGAAGACCGGGTTGTGCTTTTTTTCCTGCGCAAGCGTGGTGATCGGTCCGTGGCCGGGCGCGAGCACGGTGTCGCGGGGCAGGGTGAAGATCTTCTCCCGGTCGTTGCGCAGTTGCTCGGCGAAGTGGGTGGGGCTGCCGCCGACCGAGGAGGCGAAGAGGGAATCGCCGACCACGGCGAGCGGCCAGCTCAGGCCGGTGACGAAGAAGGTGGTCTGGCCGGGGGCGTGACCGGGCGTGAGCACGGTCTTGATGTCGAGCTCGCCGATATGAAAGTGCACGCCCTCCTCAAAGGATTGCGCCCGGTCGTGGGCGACCGGCGCGTCGCGATGGGACCAGATCTCGGCGTCCGGCGCGGCGGCGGCGAGGCGTTCAAGGTCGGCGATATGGTCGGTGTGGTTGTGGGTGATGAAGATGTATTTCAACCGCAGCTTGTCGCAGGTGATGACGTCGACCATGCCATCGGCCGACGCGCCGGTATCGAAGGCGGCGGCTTCCTTGGTGCGCGGATCCCAGATGAGGTAGCTGTTGACGGTCATGTCTTCGAACGGGGTGTTGAAGGCCGCGAATCCGCGCGGAAAAACCGGGATTTCGGGATACCAAGTGCGGCGGGCGTGGGCCTCCAACGCGTTGGGATTGAGGCGCAGGTGACGGGCAACTCGGCGCACGACGGCGATGAGCGGTTCGCCCGCTTTGACCTTGGCGAGATCTTCCGTGCTCACCTCGGCGCGAGCAGCGAGTTCTTCATCGGAAATCTTGAGACCGCGTTGGGTCTTGTTGATGACGTCGTCAAAATTGTCTTCGAGCGGGATGAGTGGCATGCGACGGCAAAGTGCGCCGAGTGGAGGCGGCGCGCAAGTGTTGGCTGCGCAGTGCTGGCCGGCGCCCCGGCATTGCCAGGGACGCGCCATCGCCCCGTGCTCAGGCAATGGGCGAACCTGATTTTCCGATGGAATACATCGGCCCAAGGGCGGACTGCAGGGGTGCGCGGTCCCTCGAGCCAAATCCGGAGGTCTTCGCGCGGGCGATGACGGATTGGCGCTGAGGCGCGGGCGTAGGAATCCGGCCCCGTTGCGTTGGGGAGGTGTTTTATTCGGCGCCGGCGGCGACGAAATGGATGCCGCCGCCGGACCGCAGCTTGGCGGCGCTGGGGGCGATCACGCGTTCATCCGCTGAAGTCGCGTCGTCGAGGCCGAGGAATTCGCGGGCGGTTGCGGCATCGGCGGGGGAAAGGCGGGCCGTGGCGAGAAACTCGCAGTTGATTGAAACGGTCGGTTTACCCGCGGTGACCATGAGGCCGGGCTGGTTGCGGCGAGCCCAGTCTTCGACGCAGGCGACGATCATGACGTAGGAGAGGGTGGCGGGCTGCTCGTGCCAGTAGGCAATCTCTTCCTCGTAGACGTCGCGATTGATCACGAAACGGTAGGCCTGCTGCAGGACCTTGGCGTAGGCTTTCGGGTTCTTCGATAACCATGCCACGTGGTCCGCGACTTGGGCGGCATAGGTTGGGGCGCTCGAAGCCGGCGCGGCGACGGCGGCGCCGCCGAACGCATCCCACTTCGCCTTGGCGGCGGTGGCCGCGACCAACTCGGCATTGTGGCTCAGTTGGTCCTGAGCGGCCGTGAGGGCGTCGGCCATCGAGTCAGCGGGCGCCTCGGTTTGCGACGCCTGGCCAAAAACCAAGAGTGCGGCCGCACGCCCAACCTCGGATGGTGAGGCGATCGCCCCCAGGGCGGTGGCGGTCAAAATGGTGAGGCAGCTGAGGAAGCGAAGACGATGCGTCATATGGGCAAGAGTCACCACTGCCGGCGGCTGGTCAACGGGTTCCGACGGCGTGTTCAGTTAGCCGTTGAACGGCAACCACAGCCCGGGGTGGTGCCGGCCTGCGCAAGTGGAATGCTTACGCGATGTTGCTTCGGCGAATCCGCCGGCCAACGCTCCAACCGCTGCCATGTTAAACACCCTGTCTTTCCGCCTCCTCGTCAGCCTCTTTGCCTCCTGCCTCGCCGGTGTCGCCGTTCACGCGCAGCCGTCGGGTGGTCCCTATGGTCCGATTCAGCAGCGTTATGAGGCGCCGACTTCCGGCACGGTGTGGTATGTCGCACCAGACGGGGATGCGGCTGCCGCCGGGACGAGTCTTGCCGCGCCGACCACGTTTGCGGCGGCCATCGCCCGCGCGGTCACAGACGATACCATCGTCATGCGCGGGGGCGTCTACCGCACCGGCAGCCTGCGCCTCAGCCAAGGCATCACCATTCAACCCTACCTCGAGGAGCGCCCGGTGATCAAAGGCACGGAGGTGGCGACCGATTGGGAGGCCGCGGGCGAGGGGCGCTGGCAGACGACGTGGACAAAACTGTTTCCGGCCGAACCGGCGGATTGGTGGCGACGCGAGTGGGGAATCCGCCATACGCCGCTCCACAAGTTCAACAACGACATGGTTTTTGTGGACGGGAAGCTGCTCGGTTCGTGCGGTAGCCTCGAGGAGGTCACGGAGGATACCTACTTCATCGATTACGAAAACGCGGTCATCACGCTCGGCCTCGATCCCACCGACAAGCTGGTCGAAATCACCGCGCACAACAGCGCGCTCACCCGCACCACGCGGATGGCGCACGGCAAAGCCAACGACGGCAAGGGCCCGACGCTGCGCGGACTCACGTTCACGCAATACGCGCGGCTCGCCCTGCTGGTGGAGGGCACCGAGCCGGGCGCCTACATGCCGCCGGAAAACTTCGGCAAGGAAATCGTCGGCACGACCTTTGAGCACCTGACGATCAGCCACTGCTCCCGTGTCGCCGGCTATTTTCGTGGCGACGGCCTCACCATCCGCCATTGCCTGGTGAGCGACACCGGCACGGAAGGCATTTATGTGATCAACTCCGCCAACGTGCTCCTCGAACGCAACATCGTCACCCGCACCAATTCATCCGAGAACCTCGGCGGCTACTACGCCTCGTCGGTCAAGATCTTCAACCAGTCCTACAACTGCGTGGTGCGCGACAACCTCATCATCGACAACCCCAACGCCAGCGGCGTCTGGTATGATGTGGGCAACGTGGATGGCATCTTCATCAACAACTGGGTGGAGAATACGCCCAACGGTTTCTTCTTTGAAATCTCCAAGGGCGCGATCTGCGCCGGCAACGTGTTCGTCAACTGCGCGCCCGGCGTGCGGGTGCTGAACAGCTCCGGGGTGCAGGTGTATCAGAATACTTTTTACAACAGTCGCGCCGACTTCAACCGCTCCGACCGTAGCTCGGCCGGCGGAGACCACTTCGGTTGGCACGCGAGCTCGGGTCCCGATGTGGAGGAGCGCCACAGCCACGCGCTGGTCAACAACCTGATTGCGGTCGACGATACGTTCGAAGGGCCTTTGGCCAGCTTCACCCAGCGCAATGTGGATGGGCGGGTCACCGAGCCCCACGTGAACCTGATGGATGGCAACGTCTATGTGCGTCGCGCCGGCCCGTCGGCGCAGCCCCTGATTGTCTGGTCGCCCATGGAAGGCGCGCCCGAATACCGGGTCGAGTTCGCCACCGCCGCGGAGCTGCATGCGGCGCTGCCGCAGTTCGAAGGCGCGGCGCAGACTTTCGGCGACTATTGGGGACCACTGTTCAAAGGCGCGGAACTCGGGCGCTTCGAGCTGATGCCAGACTTTCCCGGGCGGAAGGCCGGGGTGTCCTTGCCGGCTGAGATCGCTGAGTTGCTTGACCGCAAACCCGGTGCCCCCAGCTATCCCGGCGCCTACGCGCCGATGGACTGAGGGCGCTTCGGGTGTCCGCGGCGCATTCCGTCGCTCACGCTCGCGGTTACGGCTGGCCGGCGAGCTTCAGCGGTCGAGGAGTCGCTCGACCTCTGACATTTGGGCCGGGGCGAGCGGGCCTTTGGCCAAGGCGCCGCAATTCTCATTCACTTGCGCAACGGTGCGGAAGCCAGGAATGGGGAGCGTTCGCGGACTGCGAGCCCATAACCAAGCCAAGGCACCCTGCGCGAGCGTGCGGCCTTCGCTGGTGAGAATTTCGCGCACGGCCGCAAGCTTGGCCAACCATTCCGGACTGGCGCGGCCGTCTTTGAAGAATTGCATCCAAGCGGGACTGTCCTTGCTGCGCACGTCCGCGCCGGTGACTTCCGTGGTGGCGGAGTATTTGCCGGTCAACAGACCCATGGCGAGCGGGCCGCGGTTGATGCTGCTGAGATGGTGTTGTTCACAAATCGACACGACCTCGCCCGCGTCGCTGAGAATGTTCATTTGATGCTGCACGGACGCGAAATGGTCGCCGCCGACCCAGGCTTGGGCCCGATCCGGGAAATCGGTGCTCCAACCATAGGCACGGATTTTTCCCTCGGCGACCAGGGCTTCCAGCGTCTCCTGCAACTCGGGCGCCGATTCCAGTGGACCGTCATTCCAATGGTTCTGGTAGAGGTCGATACAGTCGACGCGAAGGCGGCGCAACGAGGCCTCGCAAGCTTCTCGGACGTAGGCCGGGTCGTCGCTTTGGCCGGTCGCCTGACGGGTCGCGGACTCATAGGTGCTGCCAAATTTGGTGGCGATGACCACCTCGTCACGGTGCCCGTGCAGCGCCCGCGCGAGGACCTCCTCGCTGTGGCCGGTGCCGTAAACGTCGGCGGTATCGAAGAAGGTGATACCCAGGTCCAACGCCCGGCGAATGGCGGCGATGGACTCATGGTCATCGACTTCGCCCCAGCCCACCGGGGTCCCTCCCCGCCAGAACGGGCCGCCGATGGCCCAACAACCCAAGCCCATGGGGCTGACCTCGATACCGGAGTTTCCCAAGGTGCGTTTGTCCATGGGAAGGTCTTTATACGCAGCGGCGCGGACTGCCGAGGGGCAAGTCCGCGCCGCGTGTTGATCGTTTAAATCCGGAGGCGGCTTATTTCACTTCCAGCAGTTCGACCTCGAAGATGAGAGTCGAGCCCGGAGGGATGGTGCCCTTGTCGACGTTGCCGTAAGCGAGGTCAGCCGGAATGTAGAGTTTCCACTTGGAGCCTTGGGGCATGAGCTGGAGTCCCTCGATCCATCCTTTGATCACTTGGGTGACCCCGAACTCGCTCGGCTCGCCGCGCTGCACGGAACTATCGAAGACGGTGCCGTCGATGAGGGTGCCATGGTAGTGCACCTTGACTCGCTGGGAGGAGGTCGGCTTCGGGCCGGTGCCGGCGGTGAGGATCTCATACTGCAGGCCGGAGGCGGTGGTCGTGACTTCGGGCCGTTGACCGTTTTGAGCGAGGAAGGCCTTGCCAGCCTCGAGGTTGGCCTGAGCTTTGGCTTGCGAGGCGGCCTGGGCTTCGGCGCGCTTGGCCTGGAGGGCGGTCATGAGATCGGCCTGGCTGACGCGCGATTCCTTGCCGGCGAGGGCATCGCTGATGCCGGCGGCGAGGCTGTCCATGTCGACTTCGAGAGAGGCGTCTTGGGCGAGTTGGCTACCCATCTGCAGACCGACGAAGTAGGAAACTTTCTGGTCGATCGTTTCAAGGGAGAGGTCGGAGGCGGCCGGCGCCGGTGCGGCTTCAGCGGAATCGGATTCGGACATGGCGGGTTTGGTTTCGGTGGCGGGTTCTGATTTCTGGCAAGCGACCAAACCCAGCAAGAGGGACGAGGAAAGGACGACGATGGCAGGTGAAAGGCGGAGGGTGGTTTTCATGGAAAAGGGTCGAGTGAGAGGGAGAGGAGGCACGGTGACAAGGATGCTTCGCTCCCGGTTGTTGAAGCAAAAATCGAGGCTGATTTTTGCATCTCTCGATCCGGGGGCTAAGGTGTAGGCGTTCAACCAAGGCGACAGGCTTCCCTGGCGGGAAGGCGCCCGGGAGCAAATCCCGACCCGAGTGGTAACTGTGAACCCAGCCTGTCGGTGAATCCTCAAACGGAAGGAAAAAGCACCATGACACGAACAGCATTCAACGAGCACGACATGAACGCCGCCCGGCGGGTCGACCCAGGCCCGACGAACTGGGCATGGTTGGCTCTCACGGTTCTCAGCTTTTGGCTGCTCCTGCCCAATTTGACCGCGCAGAACGCCGCGCAATCGGATCTCGATATTCGCTTCGCGGTGGAGCGAGCCCTGCAATATGATTCCGCGGTGATTCCCGATCGCATCGACATCTCCACCGTCGATGGGGTGACGACCCTAAGCGGCACCGTGGCGACGCTGCGCGAGTATGACCGGGCGGTGAAAATTGCCAGCCGCGTGCGCGGCGTCGAGGCGGTCGTCAATCAACTCGAAGTCGAGCCGGTGTCTCGTCCGGACCGCGCCATCCGCGGAGACGTGGAGCGAGCTCTCATTTTCGACCCCGCCACGGAAGCCTTCGAAATCGACGTGGATGTCGACGACGGCATCGTGCACCTGACCGGCACCGTCAATTCGTGGCAGGAAAAACAACTTGTCCTCCATGAGGCCAAAGGCGTGCGCGGCGTCCGCCAAGTAACGAACGAAATCGAAGTCGCCTTCACTTCGGAGCGTTCCGACTACGAGATCGCGCAGGAGATCGAACGCACCATCGAAACGGACGCTTGGCTGCACGGTCAGTTGGTTTCGGTGGAGGTCGAAGACGGCCAAGTGGCGCTATCCGGCATGGTCGGTAGTGTCGCCCAAAAGAACCGTGCCCGCGCTTTGGCTTGGACGAACGGGGTGCGCGAGGTGGACACCGCATCCCTCGCGGTCGAACCCTGGCTGCAATCCGACGAGATGCGACAAACCACCGCGGTGCGAAGCGACGAAGACATTCGCGAAAGCATCATTACGGCGTTCGCCGTGGATCCCCGGGTCTACTCGTTCCAGCCGACGGTGACGGTCAATCAAGGGTTGGTCACGCTGACCGGGGTCGTTGACTATTTGAAAGCGAAACAGGCCGCGGAGCGCGATGCGCGCAATACGATCGGCGTGCGCCGCGTCGACAACCTGCTGAAGGTGCGAAGTTCGCAAAGTCTGACGGACAGCATCGTCGCCGGCGAGATTGATGCGTCCCTGGCCCGCAACAGCATCACCGAAACCGAAGAGATCGAGGTTGCGGTGACAGGTGGGGTGGCAACCTTGACCGGCGAAGTTGATTCGTTCCTCGAGAAATCTGAGGCGGAGGACGTCGCACAGCGCGCTCGCGGGGTGCACCAGGTGCGAAACCTCTTGGACGTTCGTTCGAGCTCCTACGCGTTCTACGACTATGCCTATGACCCGCTGTGGGCCTACTCGCCGCTTTATCCGAGCCCGTATGTGCCGCAGATTGCGGCTACGCACTTGGGCGACCGGAGCATCAAGCGTGAGATTGAGAGCGAGTTCTTTTGGAGCCCGTTCGTGGACGGCAGCGACATCGAGGTCGAAGTCGACAACGGCACTGCCACGCTCACGGGCACGGTCGACAGCTTTGCGGAGCAGAGCTCGGCGATCGAGAATGCCTATGAAGGTGGCGCCCGCCGGGTGGTGGACGAGCTGAGCGTCTTGCCGACCAGCGAAAGCTGAGGCATCTGATTGCCCGAATCACCAAAACCGCAGCGCCCTTGAAGGGGCGCTGTTTTGGTTTGGGCGGCGTGCTTCGCCGTTTCAGTCTTCGCGCCGTGAGCCGATAGGAATGTTGGACTTCGTTGTTCACCGCGTCGAAGGGACCCTCTATGGCCAATATTCTCCTAGTTGACTCCGGCGAAACCGCGCGCAGTGCGATGCGCGGCATGCTCGAACGCGGCAACCACCGGTTTGCGGCGGTCGAAACGGAGCCCGCGGCGTGGGCCTTCATTGCTGAGCATCTTCGGATCGATCTGGTGATCATGGATTTGCGCTTCTCCGATGGAACGGGGATCGGTTTGCTGCGCCGTTTGCGCGCTGACCCCCAGTTCATGGGCCTGCCGGTGCTGGTCTACACCACCAATGCCAGTCGCAACGACGTGAAGACCTGCCTGGAAGCGAAGGTGCAGAACTTTCTCATGAAACCCTACGACGAGGAGGTGGTGTTTCAGGAGGTTGAAAAGGCGGTGGCCAATCCGTGGCGGGAAGCCTTGTTCGAGGAGGAGCGTTCGTTCTGCCAGATGATGAACTACCGGGTGACCGATCTGCACAAGATGTTGCGGGATGTTGGCCGCCAGTGTGAGGCCGTGGTGCCAAAATTGAGGCACTGGGTGGAGGCGGCGGCGGAATATTCGGGAGAGCAGGGACTCGAGTTGCCGGCGGAAGTGCTGGAGCTCAAGGACGCGGCCGAGGCGGCTGGAGCCTGGGGCGTGGTCGAAACGCTCAGCGCGGTGCAAGACTGCGCGAAGCGGGGACACGAGGCCAAGTGTCCCGCGGTATTTGAGTCATTGGTCCGGGCGGCGCGGTTCATCGATCTGCGCTTGGAGCCGGATCTCCCGTGCCTTGGCTTCATGGATGAGCGCGAAGTGGGCGCGCACGAGGAGGAAAAGGCGCGGGCGGTTTGGTTGAATGCCCCGGAGGAGGGACGTTGTCCGATGTCGACCTGGGAAGACCTGCAACGGCGCATCGAGGGCATGAAGGGCTGCCCGGTGATCGACTCCGCGGCGGCGGCGTTCAAGATGACCGCGACGGGGCACCCGTCCTGCATCAATCCGCTCATGGACTTGGTCGCGCGCGACCCGGGACTTTCAGCGCAGATGTTGATCTCGGTGAATCAGTCGCACCCGGTCGATGACGAGCGCTCACGCATCGAGGATGCGCGCTCGGCGGTGAGTCAGTTGGGGGAGATGAAACTCGCGGCGCTGAGCGGCAGTCTCGTGACGCTGGACCAGTCGACTTTGACGGTTCCGCCGAACTTCAGTTGGCCGCAATATTGGATCTTTGTGCGCGCGGTGGCGCGGGTCGCGCAGCACATCTGCGAGCAACTCGAGCTTTACAGCTTGGAACCCGCGGCGCGCACGGCGGGTGAGTTGCACGACATCGGGAAGCTGGTGCTGGCGCATTTGGAGCCGATCGGGTTTCAGGTTATCCTGGAGCACACGCGACGGCGCCGGATGGCGCTGGCCGAGACGGAAAAACTGTTCTTGGACGCGACGTCCGCGCAAATGGGGGCGCATTTCGCAGAACGCTTCGGTTTGTCGGTGCGTTTTACCAACGTGATCCGATGGATGGCGGCGCCTGAGTCGGCGGGCGAAGACGCACGCTTGGCGGCGGTGGTCTCGCTCGCGCGCGATTTCTGTGAGCGCGCCGGGGTGGGCAGCTCTGGGAACTACGTGGACCCGGAGGCACCTTTCATGGCCGATCAATGCGCGGCCTGGACCGTATTGCAGGACTGCGTGTTTCCGAGTTTCAACCTGCGGGAGTTTGAGCAGGGCATCTTCATCCTGTGCCGAGCACTGAAGTCGGAGCTCGCGGGGCGTGGCGGCACGACCGCACCGCTGCAAGTGGCTTAGCTGCTCCGTCTGGAGGCTACACTTCGGCGGAAGGTTGATTTCCGGCGCGCCGCAACCCAAAAGCCACCGGATACCCGGTGGCTTGAAGGAGGGATTGGGCCTATCTAACGGCGCGGCGCTTAGAGCGCGTCAATCACCGCGTTGAAGGTTGCGCTGGGGCGCATGGCGGCGGCGGCTTGTTCGTCGATGGGCTGGTAGTAACCGCCGATGTCCGCGGGCGAGCCCTGCACGGCGAGCAATTCCTCGACGATTTTGGCTTCGTCGGCGGCCAACTTGGCGGCGACGGGCGCGAAGACCGCCTTGAGGTCGGTGTCGTCGTCCTGGCCGGCGAGTTCCTGCGCCCAGTAGAGCGCGAGGTAGAAGTGGCTGCCGCGGTTGTCGATGCCACCGACGCGGCGGGTGGGCGACTTGTCGTTGACGAGGAACTTGCTGGTCGCGGCGTCGAGCGTGGTGGCGAGCACCTTGGCCTTCGCGTTGTCAAAGGTCGTCGCGATGTGTTCGAAGGAGACGGCGAGGGCGAGGAACTCACCGAGGCTGTCCCAGCGGAGGTAGTTCTCGGCGACGAATTGTTGCACGTGCTTGGGGGCGGAGCCACCGGCGCCGGTTTCGAAGAGGCCGCCGCCGTTCATGAGGGGAACGATCGAGAGCATCTTGGCGCTGGTGCCAACTTCGAGAATCGGGAAGAGGTCGGTGAGGTAGTCGCGCAGCACGTTGCCGGTGACGGAAATGGTGTCCTGGCCCTTGGCGATACGCTCGAGGCTGAAGGTGCAGGCTTCGGCCGGCGCCATGATGTGAAGATCGAGCCCGCTGGTGTCATGGTCCTGCAAATATGTGCGCACCTTGGCGATGAGCTGAGCATCGTGGGCGCGGGTTTCATCGAGCCAGAAAACGGCGGGCGAACCGGTGGCGCGGGCCCGGTTGACCGCGAGTTTCACCCAGTCGCGGATGGGCGCGTCCTTGGTCTGGCAGGCACGCCAGATGTCGCCGGCGCCGACTTTGTGCTCGAGCAGCACCTTGCCGTCGGCGTCGGTGACGCGGACGGTGCCGTTGGCCGGAATCTCGAAGGTCTTGTCGTGCGAGCCGTATTCCTCGGCCTTCTGCGCCATGAGGCCGACGTTGGGCACGGAGCCCATGGTCTTCGGGTCAAGCGCGCCGTGTTTGCGGCAGAAATCGATGGTGGCCTGATATACGCCGGCGTAGGAGCTGTCGGGGATGACGGCGAGCGCGTCCTGGGTCTTGCCAGCGGCGTCCCACATCTTGCCGCCGGCACGGATCATGGCGGGCATGGAGGCGTCGATGATGATGTCGGAGGGAACGTGCAGACCGGTGATGCCCTTGTCGGAGTTGACCATGGCGAGGTCGGGGCCGGCGGCGTAGGCGGCCTGAAGGTCGGCTTCGATGGCGGCCTTCTGGTCCTCGGGCAGCGTCTGAATTTTGGCGACGAGGTCACCAATGCCGTTGTTGAAATCGACGCCGAGCTCATCGAGCGTCGCGCCGTGTTTGGCGATGAGGTCGTAGAGGAAGACTTTCACGCCGTGGCCGAAAATGATGGGGTCGGAAACCTTCATCATGGTGGCCTTCATGTGGAGGGAGAAGAGGATGCCCTCGTCCTTGGCGCGCTCGATCTGATCCTGCAGGAACGAGACCAGGGCGGCCTTGCTCATGGCGGTGGCGTCGAGGACCTCGCCGGCGAGGAGCTTGAGGCCGGACTTGAGCACGTGCTGGTTGCCGTCGTCGGTGATGAGCGTGATGGTCGCCTCGGTGGCGGCGGGCAGGGTGACGGACTTCTCGTTGGCGGCGAAGTCATCGGCGCCCATCGTGGCGACGTTGGTCTTGGAGTCGGTCGACCAGGCGCCCATGGAGTGTGGGTTGGCGCGGGCGTAGTCTTTGACAGCTTTGGGCGCGCGGCGGTCCGAGTTGCCCTCGCGGAGGACCGGGTTCACGGCGGAGCCCTTGACCTTGTCGTATTTGGCTTTGATCGCCTTCTCGGCGTCGTTGGCCGGCGCCTCCGGGTAAGCCGGGATGGCGTAGCCTTTGGCCTGAAGTTCGGCGATGGCGGCCTTCAGCTGCGGAATGGAGGCGGAGATGTTGGGCAGCTTGATGATGTTGGCCTCGGGCGTCTTGGCCAAGTCGCCGAGCTCGGCGAGGTGGTCGGCGATGCGCTGCGACTCGGTGAGGCACTCGGGAAATTGGGCAAGGATGCGGCCGGCGAGGGAGATGTCGCGCGTCTCGACCTGAATGGCGGCGTGTTTGGTGAACGCCTGCACAATCGGGAGCAGCGAGTAGGTCGCCAGCGCGGGAGCTTCGTCGGTCTTGGTGTAGATGATGGTGGGGGACGCGGACATGTTGAAAGAGAGGGATGTCGTTGAAGAGTCCGCTAGCGAAAAGCACCGGGGGGAGACGGTCGAGTGGGAATTGGCCTGCGGCGGCGTCGGACGGTTCAATTAATAGAGCGCCGAGGGTCGGTTTTGGGTGTTCAAGCGTCCGGCGAGTGCGGCATAACGGGCGTTCCCTGTATCCATCCCCACCATGAGTATCTACATTGGCATCGATTCCGGAACCCAATCCACCAAAGCGATCGCCCTCGATCTCGACACCGGCAAGGTTGTCGCCGAGGCCCGCGCGCCGCACCGCCTGATTCAAGGACTGCCGGTCGGGCACATGGAGCAACACCCGCAGGAATGGGTGGCGGCGCTCGATACGACGATTGGCGCGGTCGCCTCGAAGATTGATCGCACGCGGGTCAAAGGCATCGGTATCTCCGGTCAGCAGCATGGTTTCGTGCCGCTCGACAAGGACGGTGATGTGATTCGCCCGGCCAAGCTGTGGTGCGACACCTCGACGACAGAGGAGTGTGAAATTCTGACCAAGAAGCTCGGCGGCACGAAGGCCGCGATCCGCAAGGCGGGTCTGGCGTTTCTGCCAGGTTTCACGGCGCCGAAGATCCTGTGGCTGAAGCGTCACGAGCCGAAGAACTACGCGAAGCTGCGCCACGTGTTGCTGCCACACGACTACCTGAATTTCTACCTCACCGGCGTCTACTTCATGGAGTATGGTGACGCCTCCGGCACCGCGCTGATGGATGTGCGCAAGCGCAAATGGTCAAAGGCGGTGATCAATGCGATCGACCCAAAACTCGCCGACTACCTGCCGCCGCTCAGCGCTTCGGACGCGATCGTCGGCACCCTGCGTGAAGAGATCGCGCAAAAGTATGGTTTCTCCAGCGATGTCATCGTGTCGGCCGGTGGGGGCGACAACATGATGGGTGCGATTGGCACCGGCAACGTGAAGCCGGGCGTGGTCACCGCGAGCTTCGGCACCAGCGGAACGATCTACGCCCATGCCGAACAGCCGGTGGTGGACCCGCAGGGTGAGATCGCCGCGTTCTGTGGTTCGACCGGCGGCTGGATGCCGCTGCTTTGCACGATGAATGTCACGACCGTGACGGAGCAGGTGCGCGCGCTCTTCAACTACGACCATACCGAACTGGCCGACGCGGTGGCGGCGGCCCCGGCCGGCGCCGGTGGTTTGGTGATGCTGCCATATCTCGAAGGCGAGCGCACTCCGAACGTGCCGGCAGGTTCGGGCGTTTACCTGGGCCTGAACCAACAGACTTTGAAGCCGAGCCACCTCGCGCGCGCGGCGATGGAAGGTGTGACCATGGGCATGAATTACGGCCTGCGGCGCCTGGCGGATCTTGGCGTGAAGCCGCGCGAGATTCGGGTGACTGGCGGCGGCGCGAAATCACCGATCTGGCGTCAGATCATGGCGGACGTCTTTGGCGTGCCGGTGGTGGCGATGGTCGAGGACGAAGGCGCCGCCTTGGGCGGCGCGATTCAGGCGGCCTGGGCCATGGCGCGCCAGACGCGTCCGAATGCCAGCATCGCCACCATTGCCGACAAGGTCGTGGCCAAGAACGAGTCCACGCGAGTGAAGCCGGACAAGAAGCGCCATGCGCGTTACGCGAAATTGCAGGATGTGCAGGACCGCCTGAGTGGCGCGTTGCGCGAACTGTTCCCGATTCAGCGGGAACTCGCGAACAGCTGAAGCGCGGCAAAATCAGGGGTGTCGGGGCCGGGCCCGACACCTCCATCAACCGGTGCCCTTGGCGCTTTTCTCACGGCGTTTGCGCCAAAGAAAAGCGGCGAGCGCGGTGCCGATGAAGATCGCGCCGTAGGTGCTGGGCTCGGGGACGGTGATCTCGTTCGAACCGTAGTCGTAGGTCAGCCAGATGGTGTCGGAGGCGTTGAAGCCGCTGAAGGTGATCTGGGCGGTGGTGCTGTTGCGCTCGTCGATGGTCGCGCCGGTGAAGTTGGTCGCGGTCCAGAGGTCGTAGAAGCTGTTCCAGTTGGTGGCCAGAATGGTGCCGCCGAGGTCGATCTCAAGGGTGCCGATGTTGAGCGTGCCGATGTCGGCGCCGGCGAAGTCGATGACGGAATCGCCGGTGACGCGCAGCGTGCCGACGTTGAAGGTGGTGCCGTCGTTGACGAGGTTCAGGGTGGTGGCGTCGCCGAGCTCAAGGGTGCCGCCGAAGGTGAAGTTATCGACGATGTTGAGCGTGTTGGAGGCGGTGAGCTCGATGGTGCCGGTGGAGCCGGTGCCGTCGGCCGCGCCGATGGTGCCGCCGTTGAGGGTGAGGATGCCGTCGACGTCGAGCACGCCGGTGAAGGCGCCGGCGCTGCCGAGCTGGTCAACGGTGAGGTCGCCGCCGGAAGCGATGGTGAGGGTGCCGGAGCCGTTGAGCTGATCGATGGTCTCGGTGTAAGTGCCGACGTTGAAGGTGCCGGAGGCGCCAAGGTTGATGTCCATCGAGTCGGACAGGATGTTGGAGTTGCCGAGCGCGAAGGTGCCGGCGTTCACGTTGGTCGTGGCGTAGGTGTTGGTGTTGGTGACGGTGAGAGTGCCGGCGCCGTTCTTCTCCAACGTATTGAAGGTGTTGATACCATTGAAGGTGGTGTTGCCGATGGACTCGACGGTGAGGGTCTTGCCGGAGCCGGTGATGTTGCCGCCGATGGTGAGAGCGGCGCCGGATTCGGTTTGAATTTCGGCATTGGCGGTCAGGGTCACGGCGCCGGCCCAAGTGTTTTCGGTGCCAGCGAGGGCGCGCAGGGCGCCGGTGCCATCGGAGTTGTGGCCGGTGCCGGCGAGCTGCAGGGCTTCGGCTCCGATACTGACATCGTCGAGTTGGAGCTGGGCGCCGGAGAGGACCTGGGTGCCGCCGGCGGTGGCGCCGAGACCGGAGTTGTTGTCGACGCGCAGGATGCCGTCGGAGACCTTGGCGGTGCCGGTGAACGTGTTGGCGCCGGAGAGGACCATGGTGCCATCGCCGGTCTTATCGAAGCCGCCGTTGGAGAGCACGGCGTTGATCTGCAGGGTGGAGCCGGAGTCGACGACGACGGATTTGGCGGCGTCGTTGTTGAAGCCGAGGCGGCCGTCGATGGTGGAGGTGGCGTTGTTGTTGGCGGTGAGGGTGCCGATGATGTCGAGGCGGTCGCCGGTGCCGGAGCTGTTCTTGGCCTCAATGGTGCCGCCGGCCATGGTGACGTTATTGACGGTTTCCTTGTGGCCCTGGAGATCCCAGTAACCGTCGGCGTTGATGGTGATGTTGGACGAGTTGGAGATCAGCTCGCTGGAGACGTCGACGCCGCTTTCGTAGAGACCTTGTTGCAGCACGGCGGAGCCGGCGGCGCCGGTGCCGTCACCCACGATGACCTCGCCGCGCATGCCGGAGTTCTCGTTGTTGTAGGTGTTGAGGATAGTGGTGCCGTCGTTGAGGTAGAAGTCGGTCGAGGTGGAGAGGATGGAAGGGTAGGCTTCGCCGTGGTTGAGGGTGAGGGTGCCGGAGCCGGATTTGATGACGTCGCCGGTGTTGGTGAAGTCGGCCTCAAAGACGATGTTACCGCCGTCGGTGTTGAGGGTGAGGTTGCTGCCGTTGAGGTCGAACTCGGGGGAGTTGGTCTGGGTGCCGAGCGTGAGGGTGTCGGCGGTGGCGGAGATGGTGGTGTCGCCCGAGAGGGTGAAGGGGGCGTCGAGGATGTTGTTGCCGGAGGAGCTGAGCACGGCGCCCTGGCCGGCGGTGCCGGTGCCGGCGAGGGTGATGCCGGTCTCGCTGTCGACGGTGATGCCGCCGGTAAGCTCGAGCGTGCCGCCAGACTGGACGGTGGTGGTGCCACCGCCGGAGCCGAGGGCATCGTCGTTGGAGGCGACGAGCGTGCTACCCGAGCCAATGGTGAGGTCACCGCTGAAGGTGTTGGCGCCAGAAAGGGTGAGGGAGCTGCTGCCGGTGGTGGTGAGGCCGCCGCTGCCACTGATGATGCCGGCGAAGGTGGTGGTGCTGTTGTTGGCGCCGGTGGTGAGGGTGCCGGAGCCGAGACTGATGGACGAGGAGCCGGAGGCGGAGGCGATGGAGCCGACGGTCTCGTTGTTGTTGTTGAGGCTGAAGGAGCCGGAGGCGTTGAAGGTGAGGGCGCTGGTGTCGGCGATCTGATTGGCGGCATCGAGGCGGAGGGTGCCGCCGTTGAGGGTGACGTCGCCGGCGATGGCGTTGCCGCTGGATTTGTTCAACGCAAGCGTGCCGGCGTCGACGGTGGTGGTGCCGGTGTAGGTGTTGGCGGAAGAACCGCCGAGAGTGACCGTGCCGGAGCCGGATTTGGCGAAGTCACCCGAGCCGGAGATGACGCCGTTGAAGGTCGAGGAGCCGGAGTTGACGCCGACATTGAGGCTACCGGTGCCCAGATCGAGGCTGCCGGTGCCCGCGATCTGGTTGAGTGTCTCCGTGTAACTAGCGAGGGAGAACTGACCGTCGGAATTGATGGTGAGGACGCCTGCGCTGTTGGAAATCTGGTTGTTCCCCTGCAGCTCCAGCCGGGCGGAGTTGGCGGCGCCCGCGTTGTCGCCGACGTTGATGGCACCGCTGCTGCCGAGGGCGTCGGTGCCGTCGGTCTTGTCGAGGTAGACGGTGCCGTCGTTGAGGTTGAGTCCGCCGGAGAAGGAGTTGCCGGAGGTGCCGGAGAGGGTCAGCGAGCCGGTGCCATCCTTGGTGATCGAGCTGCTGCCGTATGCCTGGCCGCTGGCCACGAAGTCGCCGGAGCCGGTGAAGGTGAGGGCGTTGTTGACGGCGAGGCTGTTGGTGAGCGTGAGCGAGCCGGAGTCCGCGCCAATGGTGGTCGCGCCGGTGAAGGTGAGAGAGGCGCCGAGGGTGTTGTCGCCGGAAATATTGCGGATGGCGCCGCCGCCGCCGTCGCCGGTGCCCTGCAGGGAAAAGTTGGATTCGTTCATGTTGATGCCGCCCTGCAGGCCGAGGGTAGCGCCGTTGGCGATGACGTTACCGTAGGTGGCCGCGCCGAGGGCGTCGTCGCTGGCGGCGATGAGCGTGCCGCCGTCGATGTAGGTCAGGCCGCTATAGGTGTTGTCGCCGGAGAGGGTAAGGTCGCCGATGCCGGCCTTGCGGAAGCTGCCGTAGCTGTCGGTGATGGTGCCGGAGAATTCGGTGTTCGCGCTGGTGTTGGTGATAAAGGTGCTGCCGCGGATGGAAAGGTTGCCGTCGCCGGAGAGCGCACCGACGGTTTCGGAGAGGCTGCCCCAGTTAAATTGGAAGGTCGCGCCGGAATCGATGGTGAGGTCGGTGCTGTCGGAGAGCACGTTGGAGGCATTAATCTGAAAGGTGCCCGCGTTGACGATGGTGTCGCCGGTGTAGGTGTGCGTGCCGCCGGAGATCACGACCGTGCCGGCGCCTTCTTTGATGAGTCCGCCTGTGCCGGTGATCACCCCACTGGCGCCGGTGAAGGTGATGGTGCCGTTGGAGTTCTGGGGATCGAGCGTCAGGTTGAAGGATTGCAGGTTCAGGTCGTCGGTGAAGGTCAGATTTCCGCCCGCCTGTGTGGTGCGCCAAATCTGGTTGGAGTTGATTTGCAGGCGGGAATTGAAGGTGTGGGTGGTCCACGCCTTCTCGTGCAGCATGCCCAGCGAGTCGGGCTCGTTGGTGGTGTCGAGCTGCACGAGGCGATCATTCGAGTTCCTGTTGAAGGTGATCGCGTTGGTGCCGCTGGTGAAAACGAAGCCACCGATGGTGCGGTTCGCATTCATCACAATGTTGGTCTGGCTGCCGCTGCCGTCAAAAACGGCGGCCTCGGTGTTGCTGTCGACCGCATTGTTGCCGGTCCAGTTCTGGCGGCGACCGAAGTTCTGACTGCTGTTTGACTCCCAGGAAAGCTCGGTCAACTGGGCATGCGCTAAGGTCGCCGAAAGGGTGACGGCGATGGCGGCAAGGAATCCGGCTTTGAAGGAAGGTTTCACGAACACGTTAAACTAAACTACAGGAACGCCTTTTGAGCAATCCATTAGGGCCTAAGTAATAGTGCCCATCTAGGCGTATTACCCTATCGTTTCCGGCAAACGGCAAGGCGCTTGTTGCCAATTGTTTGAAAAAATGCCAGATCGAAACTTCGCGTCGACCCAAGGCGGGGCTTGGCTAGCGACGTCGATTATGCGACGGCTGTCCGACTTTATGAACGGCAACGGCATGGTTTATCTGGTGGGCGCAGGTCCGGGCGATCTGGGCTTAATTACCTTTCGGGCGCGGGAGCTGATTTCTTCAGCACAAGTTTTGGTCTACGACTACCTGGTGCACCCCGATTTGGTCGGGTGGTGTCCGCAGGATTGCGAAGTGGTTTACGTGGGCAAGAAGGCCGGATTTCACTCGGTGCCCCAGTCGGAGATCGAGGCACTGCTGGTCGATCGGGCCAAAGCCGGCAAGCGCGTGGTGCGGCTCAAGGGGGGCGATCCCTATGTGTTTGGGCGCGGGGGGGAGGAAGCGCGGGCGCTGGCGGCGGACGGGATTCCGTTTGAGGTCGTCCCGGGCGTCACCGCCTCGCTGGCTGCCGGTGCCTACGCCGGCATCCCCCTCACGCAGCGCAACACCAGTTCCTCCCTCGTGCTGGTCACCGGGCATGAGGACCCGACCAAGCACGAGTTGCAGGTGGACTGGCCGGCGCTGGGCGCGCTCAAAAACTCGACCTTGGCCATCTACATGGGCATGAGCCGCCTGCGCGACATTCTCAAGGGACTGCAGGCAGGCGGCATGACGGCCGACACTCCGGCCGCAGCCGTGCAATGGGCGTCGCTAGGTCGGCAACGCAGCGTGACCGGCACGGTGGGCACCTTGGCCGACGCGGTCGAGGCGGCGGGGCTGAAGGCGCCGGCGATTGTTTTTGTCGGGGAAGTGGTTCGCCACCAGGAGGCGGTGGACTGGTTTGAGCACCTGGCCCTCTTTGGTCGGCGGGTCGCCATCACCCGCACCCGCGAGGGCAACAGTGGGTTGCGCGACAAGCTGGAGCATCTCGGCGCCGAGGTCATCGAACTGCCGCTGATCAATGTGGTGCCGGACGTGAAACGGGACGTTTTGGTCGAAATCCTCTCCGAACTCGGCAGCTACGACTGGATCGTGTTCACGAGCGCCAACGGTGTGAACCTCTTCTTCGAGCAATTCCTCAAAGGCTTCGACGACATTCGCGCCCTGGGCCTCTTGCGCATCGCCTGCGTGGGTGACGCGACGGCCAAGGCGGTCGAAAGCCGCCACCTGCGGGTCGAATGCCGGCCGGAGGTGGCGACGGCGGATGCGCTGGCGGACGCGTTGATCGCGACCGATAGTCTCGACAGTGCCAAGGTGGTCGTGGTGACCGGCAACCTGAATCGAGAGACGCTGGTCAAGCGGCTGGAGGAGGAAGGCCGCGCGATCGTGGACATCCTGCCGCTCTACCGCACGGAGAAGTTGGACCTGTCGGAGAATCCTGCGGCGCATGATTTTCGCGAGCGCGGTGCCGACGCGATCCTGTTTGCGAGCAGTTCGGCCGCGGAGGCCTTCGCCGGCCAAGCCGCCGCCCTTGCGCTGGAACCAGGTGCGAACCGTCCCTTGGCCGGGTCGATCGGTCCGCAAACGTCGGAAACGATGAAGCGGGTCGGGATGCCGGTTGATTTTGAAGCGAAGAATCCGGGATTGGACGCGTTGATTGATGCGCTGATTGTGCGCCTGCAACCTAAGTGAGCGTGCAGCGGGTGCTTGCCGCGCCGCCTGCGGCGGTGCAGGTTCCCAGCCCCCAAACCCATGAACGTTCCGTTCCTCGACCTCTCTCGCGTCCACCACAACCTGCGGGTGGAAATCCTCAGCTCCTTTGCCGCCACCTACGACTCCGGGCGCTTCTGTCTCGGATCGGACGTCGTTGAATTTGAAAAAGCCTTTGGCGAGGCCATGGGCGCTCCCGCGGTGGGTGTCGCCAACGGCACGGCGGCGCTGCACCTGGCGGCCAAAGCACTGAACCTGGGGCCGGGCGACGACGTGATCGTGCCCGCCTTTACCTTCATCGCCAGTGCGTGGACCGCGAGCTACGTGGGCGCGCGGCCCGTGTTCTGCGATGTGGACGCCCGCACCTTCAACGCCACCGCCGAGACAATCGCGGCCGCGATCACGCCACAGACCAAGGCCATCGTGGTGGTGCACCTCTTTGGTCAGGCGGCGGACATGGACCCGATCCTGCAACTGGCGGCGGAACGCAATCTACCGGTGATCGAAGACTGCGCGCAGGCGCATCTTGCCACCTACAAGGGCCGGCCGGTCGGCACGATGGGGGCGATCGGCACCTTCAGTTTTTATCCGACCAAGAACCTCGGCGGCGTGGGTGAGGGCGGGGCGGTGATTTCGAATGACGCCGCCTTGTTGGACCAGGTGCGACTGCTGCGGGTGCATGGTTCGAACGTGCGCTATCAGCACGATGCCGTGGGCTACAACTACCGCATGGAAGGCCTGCAGGCTGGCGCCCTGTCCGTGAAGCTGCGCCATCTCGCGGAATGGACCGGTCGCCGGCGCGGCATCGCGCGCCGCTACCGTGAAGGTATCACCCTGGCGAATACCGTGCTGCCGCAACCGGCGGCGTGGGGCGACTCGGTGTATCACCAATTCACCATCCTGCATCCGCGCCGAGATGCGCTGCGCGAGCACCTGACCGCGGCGGGCGTCGGCACCGACCTGATCTATCCGCGCGCGCTGCACCAGCAGCCCTGCTATGCGGAGGTGGGGCCGCCCGAAGGCAGTCTGCCGGTGGCGGAAGAAACCGCGCGCACCTGCCTGAGTTTGCCGATTTTTGCGGAGCTGCGGGACGACGAAGTCGACCACGTGATCGCCAGCATCAACGCCTTTGCCGGATGATCGATGGCGTGCGCATCAAGGTCTGTGGGCTGACCACGCTCGTCGATGCGGAGTTCGCCGATCGAGCCGGCGCCGATTGCCTCGGGTTCATCCTGTATCCCCAGTCACCGCGGTATGTGTCGCTGCGGCAGTATCGCGACATGGCGCCGCGCTTGCCGGAGGGGCGCAAGCGGGTCGCGGTGCTGGTGGAGCCGGATGAGGCCGCCGTGGCCGAGGTGCTGGAGGCCGGATTTGATCGACTGCAGATTCACTTCCAAGTGGCGGGCGCCGAATCCCGAGTGGCGAGTTGGTCACAGCAAATTGGCCGGGAGCGGCTCTGGCTGGTGCCAAAACTGCCGCCGGCGGACGACGTGCCGAATTGGATGCGCGCCGCGGCAGGCACGGTTTTGATGGACACCTTTCATCGCGACAAGTTTGGCGGCACCGGCGAGACCGGTGACTGGGCGAAATTTCGTCGGCACCGTGAGCAGTTTCCGGATACGACCTGGATTCTGTCGGGCGGGCTTTCCCCGGCGAATGTCGGCGAGGCCTTGACGGCGACCGGCACGGGTTTTCTCGACGTGAACAGCGGGGTGGAGACCGCGCCCGGCATCAAGGATCACGCGAAAATTCGGGCATTGGTTTTGGCGATTCATCGGGCGCGAACGGCGGCGCAGGCCTGAGGAGCGACCGATGTCCGCGCCCGTTGCTCCGCCGCCATCAGCCCCCGACGGGCAGCGCTGGCGCGTCGGTCCGGGTATCCTCGTGGCCGCACGGGGGTGGGCGCGGGCGACCTGATCGCGGCGGCGGTCGCCGGCCAGCGGCATGGGGTGGCGGTGTTATGGGCGGTGGTCGCGGGCGCGGTGTGTAAGGCGGTGCTCAACGAAGGTCTCGGGCGCTGGCAGTTGGCGGCGGGGGAGACGCTGATTCGCGGGATGGTGCGACGGTTGCCGCGGTGGGTATCGGCCTACTTTGGCGCCTATCTGGTTGCTTGGAGTTTTCTCGTCGCGGGGGCGTTGGGCTCGGCGTGCGGGTTTGCGATCAAGGCGCTGTGGCCAGCCCTGCCAGGGAACGTCGGATGGTGGACGGCGCTGCATGCACTTGGTGGTGTGGCCGTGGTCTGGCGGGGCCGCTTCGGCGTATTCGAGCGGGTGATGCAAGGGTTGGTCGGCTTGATGTTTGGGGTGGTGGTGTGGTGCGGGGTCCTGCTGGCGCCGCGGGCGGGAGCGATCTGGCACGGTCTGCTGGTGCCGACCGTGCCGGAGGGCGGGGTGTGGTTCCTGGTTGGTTTGATCGGCGGGGTGGGCGGAAGTGTGACCCTGCTTTGCCACGGCTATTGGATGCGGGAGAAAGGGTGGAATGCGATCGGGTGGCTGCGGAACATGCGCTGGGATGTGACGGTGGCGTATACGCTCACGGCGGTGTTCGGTTTGGCGATGGTGGTGATCGCAGCCGGGGCCCATCCGGAAAATGCATCGGGGCGGGCGTTGGTGGAGGCGCTCAGTGTGCGGCTCGGAGAGTTACTTGGGCCGGGAGGCCGCGTGGCATTTTTAACCGGTTTTTGGTGCGCGGTCTTCTCGTCGTTGCTCGGGGTCTGGCAGGGCGTGCCTTACCTCTTCGCCGATTGGTGGGCGGCTTGGCGGGCCCGGTCGGCCGGACCTGCGGTGGCGGCTTTCGACACGACTTTGCCGTCGGGTCGCTCGGCGGCGTATCGCGGCTATTTGCTGTTCCTGGGGATTCCGCCGCTCGTGCTGACGGTGGCCGAGCAGCCTTTGCTGGTGGTGATCGTCTATGCGATTGCCGGGGCGTTTTTCATGCCGTTCCTGGCGACGCTGCTGCTGGTGATGAACAACCGGCGCGAGTGGGTCGGCGGAGCGCGCAACAGTTGGCGGGCGAACGTGGCCCTGCTCGGAGCCTTGGCGCTGTTCGGCGCCATCCTCGTGGTGGAAGTGCTGGAGCGCTGGGGCGGGTGAGGCCTCGATTTCGCAATCCGGGCGGGCCCATGGTCCGCGATGGCGGGCGAAGGCGAGCGAAGGATCGTTTTTGCGTTCTTGAGATTCTTTTCCCCGTCCCGGCGAGAAGTCGCGACACGGTTGTCAGGTTTCAAAGAGAGAGTCGTTTCCGGGTTGCACGCGACCGGTCGACCGCCACGATCCGGGCGCATTCCGAGTTCCGGGCTTAGCCCGGTCTTCCCCATACCCCGCTATACCCTTATCTATGTCTAAAGACGCTGTCTCCGTCCCGGCTGCCGACGATCCCGCAGCCAAACTGAAGATGACCGAAAAGGTCGGCTACGCCTTCGGCGATTTTGCCTCCTGCCTGTATTTCGGCATCTTCATGAACTTCCTGACCTACTATTACACGGATGTGATGGCGATCGGGGCGTCCGCGGCGGCGGCGATGATCTTTTTCACCCGCACGTGGGATTGGATCAACGATCCGATCATGGGCATGATCGCGGATCGCACGAAGTCGAAGATGGGCAAGTTCCGGCCGTGGCTGCTGTGGATGATCCCGCCCTATATGATCATTGGCGTGCTGACGTTCACGGCCTTCGACCTGAGCGATGGCGGCCGCCTGGTCTACGCGTATGTGACCTACACGGCGCTGACGATGGTCTACACCATGATCAACATCCCGTATTCTGCCTTGATGGGCGTGATGACGGCCAAGTCGGAGGAGCGCACCGTGCTTTCGTCCTTTCGCTTTGTGGGGTCTTTCGCCGGCACGGCGGTGGTGAGCGCCACAATGCTTGGCCTGGTCAAGGTTCTCGGCGGCGGCAACGAGCGGCTCGGTTTCACGCTTGCGGTCTCGGTCTACGCGGTGATCGCGGCGATTTCGTTCTTCATCACCTTCAAGACTTCGAAGGAACGTGTGGTCGCGCCGAAGAACCAATCGAACAACGTGCTCAAGGACTTGAGCGGTTTGGTTAAGAACGGCCCGTGGGTCGCGATGATTTTGGTGAGTGTGCTCACCATCATCTGGATCGCGGTGCGTGGTGGCGTAGCCATCCACTATTTCAAATACGTCTCCGGCAACACGGAGTGGGGCGGTTACTTCCACCTCACGAGCAACATCGTGCAAATCGTCGGCGTGCTCTTCACCAAGCAGATCGCGGAGTTCCTCGGCGGCAAAAAGAAGGCCTTCATCATCATCAATTTCGTGTCCGCGATCATGATCGGTCTCTTCTATTTTGTGCCGGCTGATAACCTGACGCTCATTGTGGCGCACCAGTTCATCAGTTCCGGAATCGCGGCGCCGCTGATGCCGCTTTTCTGGTCGATGATCGCTGACACGGCCGACTGGGGACAGTGGAAGCTCGGTCAGCGTTCGACCGGCCTGCTGTTCTCGGCTGGCACCTTCTCGCAAAAGATCGGTTGGTCGATCGGCCCGGCGATCGCGCTGGTCCTGCTCAATTCCTTCGGGTTTGTGGCCAACGAGGATCAGACGCCGGAGACCATCGAGGGGCTGCGGCTGATCATGAGCTGGATTCCGGCCGGCTTCGCGGTCCTGGCAGGATCGGCGGTGTTCTTCTACAAGATCACGCCGGCGGTGGAGAAAGAGATGGAGGCTGCCATCGCGGCGGAACGGGACGCCGAAACCAACGGGACTCCTGCCTGACGAATCAGGCGTTGTTCTAAAACGAAAAGGCCGCCGGGATTCCGGCGGCCTTTTGCGTGATCGGACTGGAAGCGGCAGGGTAGTTTACTGCGCCGCTTTCACGCGGTCCCACGCGTCGGTGTATTTCTGCAGGTCGTCGCCGATGTCGAGGGTTTGCTCCCCCTTGGGCAGCAGGTCCTCGGGGATGAAGACCACCGGGTTGGCCTTGATTTCCTCGCTCAAGAGCGGGTAGGCGGCGGCATTGGGGCAGAGGTAGTAGTTGTATTCGATGTTGCGCGCGGCGATGGCCGGATCGTGCAGGTAGTTGATGAACTTCTCGGCGAGGGCGACGTTGTCGCTGCCGGCCGGGATGGCCATGGTATCTTCCCACATCGGGAAACCTTCGGTCGGCAGCACGAAGACAATGTTCTCATCCTCGTTCTCATCGATGACCTGCTGGATGTCGCCACCCCAGCCCTGCACCAACCAGAATTCCTTGGAGGCGATGCCGGCCTTGAAGGCTTCGGATTCGAAGCGGGCGATGTTCTTCTTCCACTCGATCACCAGATCGGCGGCGGCGTTGATCTCAGCTTCGTTGGTGCTGTTGAGGCTGTAACCGAGGGTCTTGAGGGCGACGCCGATGACCTCGCGCGGGTCGTCGAGCAGCGTCATGCGACCGGCCAGATCCTGGCGGGCAAACATCGTCCAGGAAGGGGTGAACTCGGAGATCTCGTCGCTGCGGTAGGCGATGCCGGTCGACCCGGTCATGTAGGGCACGCTGTATTCCATCTTCTTGTCGATGGACACGTTGTTCACGAAGGTCGGGTCGAGATTCTTGAGGTTCGGAATGTTGGCGTGGTTGATCGGCTGCAGCAGGCCGTCGGCGACCATCATGCTCACCACGTAGCTGGAGGGGAACACGACGTCGTAGCCGGTGGCGCCGCCCTTGAGCTTGGCGTGCAGCACTTCGTTGGAGTCGTAGTTGTCGATGATGACCTCGCAGTCGTTGGCGGCCTCAAACTCTTCGATGATGCCTTCGGCCAGATAGTCGCTCCAGATGTAGACGTGGAGGGTTTCCTTCTTTTTGGCGCAACCGGCCAGGAAGAGAACGAAACCGGCGCACAGGCCGGCCGCGAGCAGTCGGAGGGTGTTCTTCTTATTCATGAGTGGATCGAGTGAAGCGTTGGCTGAGGAGGACCATGACGAACGTGACTGCCATGAAGATGACGCTCAGGGCGTTGATCACCTGCGGCGAGCTGCGGCGCATCATGCTGAAGATTTTCACCGGCAAGGTAGTGTTGCCGGGACCGGAGACCAGAAAAGTTATCACGAAATCGTCGATGCTCAGGGTGAAGGCCAGGAGGGCGCCGGCGGCCAGGCCGGGCCCGAGCAGCGGGAGCAGGATGCGACGCAGGATGACCGGCCAACCCGCGCCGAGATCCTGTGCGGCTTCGATCACCGATTCGTCGAAATCCTGCAGTCGACCCAGCATGACGAGGGTGACGTAGCTGAGGCAAAAGGTGGTGTGCGCGAGGATGACGGTGGCGAGGTTGAGTTGAGCGCCGATGTGCACGAAAAGGAAGAGCAGGCTGATGCCCATCAGAATGTCGGGCACCACCAACGGCGCGTAGATCAGGCCGTAGTGCACGCGCTGCAGGCGTGTGCGGAAACGGTGGATACACCAGGCCGCGAGGGCGCCGAGCACGACGGAGAGGCCGGTGGAAGCGAGGGCGATCAGCAGGGTGTTCCACGCGGCGTCGTGGATGTCGGAGCGTTCCCACAGCTCCTGATACCAACGAAGGGAGAAACCCTGCCACTGGCCGCCGAACTTGGCTGCATTGAAGGACTGCACCACCAGCACCCCAATGGGCAGGTAGAAGAACAACAGCACGAGCAGCGCGGTGATGAAGGGCAGTCGGCTCGGCTTCATCGGGCGGAGTGAGGTGATTTGTAGCCGGCCGCGGTGAGGCCGGGACCGGGGGCAACGATCCCGGCGTCAGCTGAGTGCGGGCAGCACCACTCGCTGACGCTCGCGGCCACATTGCGGAAGATGGTTTTCACGGATGCCCTCCGGGAGTCGCGGTGCCGAGGCGACCGTCGGTCGGGCCCGGGCCGCCGCGACGGCGCAGGTAGGCGGCGCCGACGAGCGGGATGAAGATGACGAGCGTGAGCACGGCCCCGAGCGCGGCGGCGTGCGGCAGGTTGCGATCGGTGGTCGCGCGTTGGGCGATCTTGTTGCCGATCATTTCGCTGCTGGGGCCGCCGACGATGGCAGGAATGGCATAGGATCCGAGGGCGGGAATGAAGACGATGAGGAAGGCCGTCAGCAAACCGATGCGAATGCCGGGCAGGAACACCTTGCGAAACGCGTGCCAGCGGGAGGACCCAAGATCGCGGGCGGCGTCGAGCAGGGTGAAATCAAATTTCTCCGCCGCCGCGTAGAGGGGCAGGATGGCGAAGGGCAGGTAGGTGTAGACGAGCACCAGCAGGATCGCCCAGTCGTTGTAAAGCAGTTGGGTGTTGGGTTCGGCCCAACCCAGGCTGACGGCGATGCTTTTGATGAAGCCGTCGGGGTGCAGCAACGTGCGCCACGCAAAGATGCGGATGAGGAAGTTGGTCCAAAACGGCAGGATGATGAGCAGGAGCACGCGCGGACGCCATTGGGCGGGCAGCCGTGCGATCCAATAAGCCACCGGCACTCCGAAACCGAGGCAGGCGGCGGTCGCCGCGACGCTCAACCACACGGTGCGCCAGATGATCGAGGGATAACTCGGGTTGGCCATGTCGCGCCAGGTTTCGAGCGTCCAACCCTCGCCGATGCCGCCGCCGATGTCAGCGGGTTTGAAGGAGAGGAGAAACACCAGCACCGTCGGGACGGCGAAGAAGAACACGAGCCAGCCGAAGCTCGGCATGCTCAACAGCGTTTCGAGCCAACGCGGCTTTCTCATGCCGGATTCTCCACGATCACGTAACCATCGTCGGCGTGCCACGCCAACCAGACCTCGTCCTCCCAGGTGAGGGGTTTGGTATCGAGCAGGCAGCGGTTGTGCTGTTGCCAAACCACGAGGGTTTGGTCGGCGACGCGCACGCGGAACTGCGTGCGCGAACCCATGTAGATCAGGTCCTCGACGACGCCGCGCACGGCATTGTGCCCGTGCGCGAGTTCGGGCTTTTGAGCGGCGATCGTGATCTTCTCCGGGCGCATCGACAGGACCACCCGGGCACCGGGTTGCATGGGCACGTCCTTCCAGGCGAGAATGTCCGGCCCCGCGTTCTTTTGGTCGCCGAAGTGGTGGGAGATTTCGCCGAGGTTCCCGGGGCGCAGTGTGACGTAGTTGTCAGAAACGACGTGGGTCACGTGGGCGGAGATGAGATTGGTATCCCCGATGAACTCCGCCACAAAGCGACTGCGGGGAGATTCGTAGATTTCGGCCGGGCGACCAATCTGCTCGAAACGGCCTTTGTTCATGACCGCCACGCGGTCGCTGAGCGACATGGCCTCACCCTGGTCGTGGGTGACGTAGAGGAAGGTGATGCCGACTTCATCGTGGATGTTGTCGAGTTCGATCAACATGCGCTGGCGCAGCTTGAGATCGAGCGCGGCGAGGGGCTCGTCGAGCAGGAGCAACTGGGGGCGGTTGATGAGCGCGCGGGCGATGGCGACGCGCTGTTTTTGGCCGCCACTGATTTGGCCGGGTTTTTTGTCGGCGTGCTCGTGCATCTGGATCAGGTCCAGCATGCGTTCGACTTCGGTATCGATCTCGGCGCGCGGGCGTTTGGCGACGGTGAGTCCAAAGGCGATGTTGTCGCGAATGCTCAGGTGCGGGAAAAGGGCGTAGTTTTGAAATACCGTGTTGATCGGGCGACGGTTGGGCGGGACGTGGGTGAGGTCCTGGCCGTCGACCAGCACGCGGCCTTTTTCCGGCGTGAGGAATCCGCCGAGAATGCGGAGCAGGGTGGTCTTGCCGCAGCCGCTGGGTCCGAGCAGCGAAAACACCTCACCTTTGTTGAGCGCCAGCGAGGTATCGGCGACGACGGTCGTGTTGCCGTAACGATGGGTGATGTTCTGCAGCTCGATGAAGGCGCCCATGTTGCGCGTCCATCTGGCGCATCGTGGCAGGGCTGGCCAGATTTGAATGCACGGTCAGCAAAGTTTGGCCTGCGCCGCGCACCTGAACCGACTTGGATCAGCCCATGACATTGCTTCGTCCTTTGGTTGTCGTGTTCGGCTGGTTGCTGTCCCTGACGCTGGCGCGCGCCGAGACCGCGGCCTTGTGGATCGCGGGAGAAGGGGGGATCTATCGCGTGGAGCTCGATCTGGATTCCGGTGCCTTGAGTGAACCGGAACGCGTGGTGGCGATGCGCAGCGGCTCGTGGTTGGTGGCGCACCCGGAGCTTCCCTTGCTCTACTCGTCCTACAGCAGTGACCGGGGATCGGGTGTCGCCGTGCTCAAATACAACGCCGCGGGCGATCTTGAGTTGTGGGAACAGAAGCCGCTGCCCAATGGATCGGCCACCCATATCGCGGTTGATCCGGCGGGGCGCACGCTTGCGACCGCGCACTGGGGGGCGGGCACCACCAACCTCGTGCGCTTGCGGGCGGACGGTGGGTTCGCGGCCGACAAAGTTTTCACGCTCACCATGCCGTTTCGCGGCGAGCGGCCGCACCCCATCCAAACGCAGTCTCGGACGCACTGGGTCGGTTTCTCGGCTGACGGTCTGCGCCTGCATGTGCCGGACCTCGGCAATGATACCGTCTGGTCGCTCGCAGTTGATCCGGACGCGTTGACCCTCGCTTTGGCCGATCAGGTGGACCTGCCGTCGGGCGCGGGACCGCGACACATGGATTCCCACCCGACTCTGCCCTATGCCTACGTAAATGGAGAACTCGGCAGTGTGGTCGCCCAGGTGCGTCGTGAGCCCGGGCCGGAGCATTTCACGCTCGTGAAGGTGTGGCCGACCTTGGGGGAACACGATGATGCGCCGGTCAACAACACGTCCGAAGTGCGCGTGCATCCAAATGGTCGTTTTCTTTACGTGGGCAACCGGGGCCACGATACGATTGCGGTGTTCGCCATCGACCCGACCTCGGGCGCGCTCACTTCGGTGGAGCGCGAGCCGGTGCGCGGAAGTTGGCCGCGGAACTTCAACCTCGACCCAACGGGTCGTTGGCTCGTCGCGGCAGGGCAACGCTCGAGCACGCTGGCCTCGTTTGCGATCGATCCGGAAACCGGCGCGCTGCGCTACACGACGAACGTGATCAGCGTGCCCGCGCCGGTGCGCGTCTTGTTCGTGCCGACGGTGGGAGCGCGGTGAAGACGGGAGCGCCCGCAAGCGGGCGGTCTACATTGTGCCAGTGGATCGTAACCTCCCGAAGGGGAGGCAGTCCGTTTGCGGACGCTGGGTCGCCTCACGGCTCGTGTTCAGGACGATGGCGAAATCCCGTAAACCTCCGCGAGGCCGCGGAAGATTCTCTCCAGCGCTTCGTAGTAGTCGCCCTCGCTCAGGCTTTCCTTGTGCTCGCGCAGGGTTTCGAGGTGGGCCTCCAGTTCATCGCGGAGGGCGCGTTGCTCAGGGGTGAGAGCACGTTCCTCGGCGGAAGGCAAAAGGGACCACAATCGGGCGCGGGCACCGTCGGGCTCGGCAGTGGCGTCGGTCGGTCGTTGGGTGACGCGGGTGCCGTTGAAAAAGTCGTAGGGGGTGCCGCGGCCGTCGCCGTTGTCGTCGATGAGCGCGTGCTCGGTGGCGAGGCGGTTGTTTTCGAGGTAGAAAGCCTGCACCTGTTGGGCGGCGGTGACGAAGGCCTCGAGCAGTGAGGTCTGCCCGTCCTGATCGATGTCGGCCGACGGATCGATCACCGCGCGGGCAAAGCGCAGGCCGAAGCGGGCGTAGTTCACCTCGTTGCCGCTTTCCGTCGCGGTGATGATGATGCGGTTTGGGCGCGAGAGGGCGGTGATGAACGGGGCGCTGGCGGAACCGCCATGGACGAACACCAGCGGTCGATCGATTCGATTCAGCCACTCGCGTAACTCCGCGGTGGATACGTCAGGGCCGTGCAGGTTGAGGCGGGCCGTGCGCAGGTCGAAGGTGCCATGGCCGACGTAAACGATCCACAACGGCGCCGGCGCCTCCTCTTCGGTGACGTAAGGAGCGAGCGCGGTGATGAGCTGGTCGCGGGGCGATCGCCCGTCCTCGGAAAAGTCGCGAATTTGGGTGGTGGTGAGCCCGGCTTTGGCGGCGGCCTCCTGCCAGGCTTGGGCGGTTTCGGCCAGCACGGGCCCATAATCCTCTTCGCCCGGAGCGCCGACGATGAGCAGTAGATGGTTTGCGCGGAGCGCGGTCGCACAGCCGAAGAGGATGAGGAAGTAACGCAGCCACTTCATGGCAGTCCTTTCCAGCGGCGCCAGCCCCACTCGGCGAGCCAGCAGCCAAGCATGAGAATGAAGACGAAGCCATTGTGCCAGAGCGGCGAGGAACGTGATTCGGTGATGGGGGCCGGCGAGCGCGCGAGCGTGTCAGCCAAGGCGCCGAGCGCGGCTTCGTCGTCGAGTTGAATGACCTGACCGCCGGTGCGGGCAGCAAGGGCGTTCAGCAACGTGGTGTTCGGTTCAAGGGAGGCAAACTCCGCGGTCAGCGGGTCATTGACCCAGCCACCGACGTCGGTGCCGATGAGTTTGCCGGCGCGGTCAGTCACGGCGGCGGTGACACGGTAGCCGCCGGGATCGCGCGCGGTGAAACGGGCGGTGTAGCGACCCGGCGCGTCGACTTCGGGTTCGGCGGTGAGCTCGACGCTGGTGAAGGCGTTCTGCGCCGGGTCACCGGTGCCGGGAACGTGTTCGATGGTGAGGACGACCCGGGCGAGATCGAGAGGGCGGTAGGCTTCGTCGCGCACGTTGACGCGCAACCGCATCGCTTCCGGTGCGGTTGCGTCCGGCGTGATGGCAAGGTCGACGCGTTGCGGCACATCCGTCACGAGCCAACGGGAAAGCTGGCGCCAAAAACGAGCGAGATCCGCCTGGCCGGTCGCGTCGTGCAGCCCCCAGCGCCAAAGGTCGCCAACCGCGACAGCGACGACGCGACCCGCGCCGAAACGTTGGGCGGCGAGTCCGGGATAGGTGCGACCGTCATTGTCGCTCAAGGTGGCGAGCACCGTGGCGCCGGGCTTGGCGGCCGACAGGCCGTTGGCGATGAGGAAGGCCGGCATGTCGGCGAGCCGATTGCGCTCGTCTTCGGCGTTGGGCAGGATGCGCATCCATGGCTCCACCCAGCCTTCGCGGGAGAGGTCCCAGCGGAGCTCGCCACGCGGCGTGGTGGAGGCGCGGCGGTCGAGATAGAGCGGCAGGGCGGCCGCGAGAGGCGAGTCGGCATAGCCACCGTTTTCCAATGAATCGACGCCGCCGAGAAAGAGCAGGCCACCGCCGCGTTCGGCCGCGAAGCGGCGCAGGAGCATCTGTTGATTGGCGTCGAAAAAGTCCGCCTCGACGTCGTCAAGGATCACCGCGTCGTAGGCGAAGAGGGATTCGGCGGTGCGCGGGAATCCGGCGCGCAACTCTTCCTCGTCGCGCGGATTGATGCGGGTGAGCACCGGTTCGTCGTAGCGCGGCGCGGCGTCGGTGTCGCGGTCGAAGCCGCGGTAGAGCGGGTTGTTGGATTCGCCGGCCCGTCCCCGGAATTCAAACTTCGGTTCCCGCCGCGCCAAGCGCAGCAAGGCGACGAGGTCGAGCTGCGGGTCTTCGGCGAGGGCCCGATTGAGGAACTTGAACTCCCAGTTCGGCCGTCCGCCGATGTAGAGGATGCGGTAGGCGGGTTGCCCTCGGTCAACCATGACGTGACGTCGGTTGTTGAGGATGGAGGCCTCGGAGGCGCCCGCGGGGTCCTGCGTCAATTGGGCCTGCAGGGTGTAGAACTGAATGCCGCTGCCGCTTGGCCGCCATTCGAAGGTGGTTTCGTTTTCCGCGCCGGTCGAATCCAGGGGCAGACTGCGGGCGGCGGGCAGCGCCGCGCCGGCGCCCTGATCGATTGCGATGACTTCAACCGAAACGTCATCGCCGGTCAGACCGGTGCCGGCAATGGCGGCGCGCACGGAGACCGGTGCGTCGTCAAAGGCGGTTTGGCGCAAGTCGGCGCGAGTGATGCGCAGGTCGCGCACGCGACCGGGTTGGCCGACCACGACCGGGTAAACGGGCGGCAGGTTGTCGAGATCGGCGAGTTCGATGGTGAGGTCGGTGGCATTGCCGTCGGTGAACAGCAGCACCCCGGCGAGGGGCTGGTCGGAAAGCCGGTCACGCAATTGGCGCAGCGCCACGCCAAGGTCGGAGCGGTCGCCGCGGTGATCCAACTGGCCAAAGTCGGCGACCCGGCGCAGCTCGCGGTCGAAGCTGTAGGAGCGGAGCTGAAACTCTCGTTCGAGGTCCTCGCGCCATGGCGTGACGGGAGCAACCAACGTGCGTTGCATGGCGGCGGCGCGGGATTGTTCGGCGCCGGTTTCGGTGATGTCGAGACCGCGACTGTTGTCAGCAAGGACGGCGACGATGTTGGCCCCGCGTTTGGCGCGGGAGACCACCCACTGCGGGTCCAGCAGGGTCAGCACGAGCAAGCCGATACCGAGCCCGCGCAAGGCGAGGCCGACGGCGAGGGCGGCCCGATTGGGTTGGGCGGGGCGCAGGGCATACCAAGCGGCGGCACCGAGGATGATGGCGAGGGGCAGGGCGAGCAACCACCAGGAGGAACCCGCAAACGTGATGAGTGCGGGCGGGATCATTCGTTGGCGGCGGCGCCGAGGGACTCGTAGTAGCGGCGAACGGATTCGGCAAATTTGTCGGGCACCGGATCGCGGTCGATGGGTTGCAGGGAGGTGGGATCCTCGCGGCGGGCGAGTTCCTGTTTCAGCCAGGTCTGCACCTCGACGAGCGGGTCGAGCACGGCCGTCTGCACGAGGTCCCATTGCGGCGCCTTGCCTTCGCGTTGCCACTCGCGGCGCTGTTCCTCGGCTTCGGCCCGGGCCTCGCCGAGGCGTTGGCGGAGTTGATCGTCCTCGAGGAGGGATTCGACGGTGCGGAGGCGATCGGCCCAATCGGCGAAGTCGCGGCCGGTGATGGGACCGGTGCCCGGGGCACGTTGCCCATCTGCGCCGCCCGATCCGCCGGCATTGTCGCCGAGGAGTTGAGCGAGGGCTTCGGAGATGTCGGTGGGTTGGTCGCCGGGTGGGGTGTCGCCGGTGGCGGAGGAAGGTTGAGGGGCGGTGCCAGGGGCGGAACCGGGGCCACCGGCCCCGGCGACAGCTTGGCCGGGTTGGCCGGAGGGAGATGAATTGGAATTGGGGTCGCCGGGTTGGCCGGAGGGGGAGGGTTGGGTGCCGGTGCTTGGTTCGGCACCGGGGTCACCGACCCCGGCGACCGTTTCGCCGGGTTGCTCGGATGGTGAGGGTCGGGTGCCGGATTCGGCACCGGGCTCACCGAGCCCGGCTACTGCGTCCGAGGATTCGCCGGGCTGGGGCGATTCGCCCTCTGTGTCCGGTTGGCCGCCGGTGGCGGCGCGGCGTTCGGCGTCGAGTTGGTTGGCGAGGTCCTCGAGTTCGTTGGTCGCAAAGCGCATTTCGGTGGCTTCGTTACCGAGCACGGATTGGGCGGCGCGTTCGATGCCCTCACGCAGGCGTTCGAAGTCCTGCTGCACGCCGGCCTGTTGGCGGCGGGCGTCGTCGAGGAAGCCGCGTTGCAGGAGTTCGGCGCTGGCCTGCAGATCGCGGGTCGGACCCTGAGTGCCCTGTTCCCGCATGAGGTCGTAGAGCTGACGGTGCAGGGTGGGTTCGGTGCCCTCGCTGTCCTCGGTGACCTGACGGAGGTCCTGCAGCAACTGGGCGTGGCGTTCCTGCTGGGCGCGGGTGGATTCGAGCAGGTTTTCCGTGCCGCCGGCGCCGTCGAGCGAAGGCGGGCCATCACTGCGCTCGCTGAATTGTTGGTTGAGCTCTGCCTGCGCCTCACTGAGCTCGCGGGCCTGGCGGCGCAACTCGCGTAGTTGATCGGCAAATACGCTGGAGGAGTCTTCACGCATCTCGTCGCTGGTGTTCTGCAGGCTTTCCTGAGCGCGGGTGCCGGCGGCGAGGGCGGAGGACACCTCGCCTTGGGCGAGGCGCTCGCTGGATTGCTGCATGTTGTCGCGGGTCTCCTCGAGCTGTTGGCGGGTCTGCTCGCGTTGTTCGCCGGCCTGGGTGCGATCGAGACGCTGACGGGCGTCGTCGAGGTCGGCGAGCATGCGGCGCTGTTCCTCTTCCAATCGCTTCAGCTCGCGGCGGATTTCCTCGCGTTCGGCTTCGGTGGTTGCGGCGGCCAGCGCGGTCTGAAGTTCCTGCAGGCGTTCGTTGAGATCCTGTTGACGGCGCGAAAGTTCGCGGAGGCGGGAGAGGAGGTTGAGCTCCTCACGTTGCTCCGGGGTGACCTCGGACTCGGCCTGGCTTTGGTCGGCGTAGTCATTGGCCTCGCGGCGCATGCGGAGCTGGTCGATCTGTTGGCGATTGCGGCCGCCGCCACCGCCAGCCTGATTGCCCTGGACGATGTTGGTTTCCTTGGGCTGAAGGCGAAGCAAGGCGCGGAAAGCGGCTTGGGAACCTTGCCACGCGTTGTCCAGTGGGTCGACGCTGAGTTCATCGGCGGCGTCGTTGAGTTCGTCCAGTGCGATGCCCATCGACTGGTCGGCCAGTTCCGCATTGCCGCGCATGCGCGGATCGTCGAGTTGGGCGCGCAATTCGGTCAGTTGGCTACGGGCCTGGGCTTGGGAATCGCGGAGGACTTCAACGTTCTCGCGGAAGGTGGGATCGTCTGATGCCCCTTCCTGGCGCAGGTTCCAGATTGCGATGGAGAGCTGGCGTTGAATTTCGATGAGGTCGCCGGCCGGACCGCCCGGGCTGCCACCGGCGGCGCCACCGCCGGCCGTGTCTTCGCGGAAGATTTCATCGAGCGGGCGGACTTCGGCAAAGAAGAGGTCGCCGGTGGTGCGGCGCGGTTCACCGTTGGGCCCGTAGTCCTCGGCCCAGGCGAACCAGGTGACGAGTTCGTCGATTTCGACACCGACATTTTCGAGGGCCAGCAGGTGCGAGACCTCGGCCTCGAGCGGTGGTTGGCTGGAGGCGGTTTTGAAGGAGTGGAATTCGGGTTCCGCGCTGCCGATGGCGGTGGCAATGCCGTAGTCGAGCAACCCGTAGTCGTCGCGAATGTCGGCGTTCAGGTGGATTTCCTGAATGGGGGAGACACGTTGGTCGCCGCGCGGAAAGTTGAGCGTGAGCTCGGGGCGCTCGTTGGGGGCGACCTCGATCCGGATGTCGGCCGGCACCGGGTCTGCGCGACCGTCGGACGTGGTGAGTTGCAGCTTGTAGCGGGCGCTGGTGGCGAGCGTTTGGCTGATGCCGAACAGGGTGCCATCGTCGTTGCGCGGTTCGAGTGGCAGGGATTCGCCGTCATCGGACTGCAAGATGGCGCGGGCGACCGGACGGTTGATGATGAATTGGTAATCGAGGTGAGTGCCTTCGACCGCGCTGATGCGGCGCGTGTCGACGATCGTGCGGTCCTTGAGTCCCGTGTATTCCGGGAAGTCCAGAGTGGCGTCGGCGCGCACGAGGCTGGGCAGTTCGAAGACGGTGAGGGCGAAACTGGTGGTGGACTCGCTGCCGTATTCGACGGAGTAGACGGTGTCGCTGGCAACATCGGTGAGGGTGGTCGCAAAGACCGGATCGGACAGGCTGCGCGACATCGCGATGCGGCCGGATTGCCCGGCGGCGTTTTGCCATACCAACGCGGCGTCGGCGGGCAGGGCGTCGGGAAAGCGGGCAGCGATGACGACGGTCGCGCCGCGTTCGACCTCCTGGTTGCCGGGGGTGACCTCGATCTCGGTTCCGGCGGCGACCTTGGGTGGGTGGAATACGCGGTCCCACGTGGTGCTCCACGGCGCGCCATAGTTCAGGGCGAGTCCGGTGATGCCGAGGGCGAGCACAAGGGTGAGGGCATGGGCGATCGCGAACTGGCGGGCGACCGAGCGCGGTGTGCTGTGCCAGGCCGAGACGGCGGCGTGGTCGAGGGCGTGTTTGAGCAGACGACGCTGGAGGAAGGTGAGGCGGCCGTCCGCGCCGGGCGTCTGTTCGGCGGCGGTGCGCAGGGCTTCCTTGAGTTCCGGATAGTCGCGTTCGATCGCGCGGGCCGTCGCGATGAGGTCGAGGTGGTTGCGGAAGGCCCGCCAGACCATCGCGATAAAGGCGATGAAAAGGGAAAGCAGCAGCAAGGGCCCCAACCACATCGCAAAACTTGGCGTGAGCCAGCGGACGAAGAGGAGGGCGACCGCGATGCTCGCCAAGGTTGCCCAGATGTGCACGCCGCGCCGGTGCAATTGGGCCGATTGGTGGTGCCGGGCGATCGCGCGCAACTCCTCATGGAGCCGGGCGTCGAAGGAAAAGAAGAGGCGAAGAGGTCGGCGCATGGTTCAGCGGTCAGGTGAGGGCGGCGGCCCGTTGGGCGATGCGCAGCGAAAGCAGGCTTTCGCAGAGGAGCAGGATGGCGGCGGCGAGGAGCAGCCAGCGCCAGAGTTTTTGGCGGGACTCGGTAAGGTAGGCGGCCTCGTCGCGCTGTTGTGCTTCCGCGCGGGCGAGCTCAGTGGCATCCGGTTCGGTGCTCAGTGGGGCGCCGAGGCGGGCGAGGGTGTCGAGGTCGAGCGGGGTGAGGTCGCTCTCGCGGGTCGGCACGTTGAGGGCCACGGCCCGGTCCGGCAGGCCGTCGCGGTGAAGTTGATACATGCCCGGGTGGCTGATCTCCTCTGAGAGTCTGTCGAAGGGGCCGAGGCGTTGGAGTTGATCAAGGCCTGTGACGGAGGCCCGGAGGGCACCGCCAGCGGTGCGTTCGGCGAGGGCTTGGAGCCAGGGCACAAATTTTGAGGACAGAACCCACTGGCTGCTGGTGGGAGTCCACGCGCCGACCCAAATGACCACGCGGCCGCGGCCCAACGTCGCTTCCATGACGGCCGGCGAACCATCGTCGAAGCGGGCGACGACCTGCGCGCGGCTTTCCTCCGGGAGAGTGAGGTGAGGGCGGGACCAGAAGCGGATGCGACTGAAGTCACTGTAGCGAGGATCGGCAAAGGGGAGGAAGAGCGGGTGGCTGAAGTCGATTTGACCGAAGAGGCTGTAGTTATCGCTGTCGCTCGCAGGGGAGGTGCGGAAGGTCCAGACGGGATCGCCGATCAATTGGGCCGCGAGCTCCGCATTCGCGGGGTCGTTGACAAGCAACAGCGCGCTCGCGCCCTGTTCGACGGCTGGGCGCAGCCGGGCGGGCGCGGGCGTCGTTGGTCCGCCCGGTAGAATAATGAACGGTGGCAAGGTGGACGCGCGGTCAGTGGGTTCCGGCAGGTCTGGGCTGAGCACGGGCAACGGATCGCGCCAACCGGCGACGGCGCGCGTGAGGTAGAAGGCCGCTTGATCGGTTGCGTCACGGTTGACGGCGCCGGGGATGACGATTGGCAGTTCCCGCGGGCTTGGCCGCACCACCCAAAGTTGGTTGTCGAAGTCAACGGTGTCGCCTTCGAGCTGGATGGTGAGGGCGGCGGGAGCGTTCTCGGGAATCGGCAGCAGAACAGTCGTGGTGCCGCCGCGGGAGATCACCTGGGAAGTCGGCTCTCCCACGGGGGTGCCAGTGGCAGCGTCGCGCAGCGAGAGCGTCGCGGTCGAGGTGGGATAGTCGGACGACGCGATGAGCCGCACGCGGGCCGGGGGCTGCGTGGCGGAATCGGTCGCGATGCCCCAACCCAGCCATTGGAGGGCAAGGTTGGCGGTTTCGGCCGCTGCAATCGTATCGAGTTTCAGCTCCAGGCCGGCAGGCCAAGAGACACTGGCGAGACCGCTCACGCGCGCACCGGCGGCGAGATCGGAAACGACATGAATGCGCGGGGCGGTGGGTTCGGCGTTGTCGGCGGCGCTGATTTCCTGATGGCGTTCGATGGCAGCCGCCACGGCGCCGTCCAAATGGAAGGCGGACCAACCGGCTGCCGGAATCGAATCGAGCATGCCCGCCACCAAGCTCTCGCGATCATCCGGCGGCGTGGCGCGCCACGTGTCGGCCGTGATGAGATCCCGCACCTGGTCGGCGGCCAAGATGAGGCTGAAATCGTCCGCCGCGGAGAGGTCCTCGGCGATCGATTCAACCTTTTGGCGGGCGGCCGACCACAGGCCCTCGCGCCGCATGCTCGCGCTGTGGTCGAGGATCACCATCACATGGCGCGGTGGGGTGACGGACGGAACGATGGGGGCGTTGCCGGTAAAGTAGGGCCGGGCAAAGGCGAGCGCGAGCAGGGCCAGAATGAGCAGGCGAAGGGCGAGCAGGAGCGGGTGTTGGATCCGGCTGCGGCGGTCCAGTCGTGGAGCCGACGGCGTGAGAAAACGCACGGCGCTGAAGGTGACCCGATCGCGCGTGGCCCGTCGAATGAGATGAGCGATGACCGGTCCGGCGAGTAGGGCGAGGCCGGCGAGAAACCAAGGGGCCAGCAAACTCATGCGCGGGTCCCTCCGGTGGTGCGATGCGAGGCGGCAGCGGGTTGATTGCGCAGAAAGGTGCGCAGAGTGGCGTCGAGTGGCTCACCGGTGTCGACGGTTTGCTGGGGCACGCCGCAGCGATGGAGCGCATCGCGCACGGTGGCGGCGTGCGCCGCGAAGTTCTGGCGATAAGTGGCGCGGGCCTGCGCGGGAACGACGTAGAGGTTTTGGTCGGTTTCGAGGTCCTGCCAAATGGCGGCATGGCCGAACCCCTCCAGGGTCAGCTCCGCCGGATCGAGCACCTGCAGGGCGCGCACGTCATGGCCGGCCGCGGCGAGGTGGGAAAGCTGGGGGCTCCACTCCGTCGCGGGGGAGAGGAAATCCGAGATGAGCAGGATGAGGGTGCGTTTCGGGCACAGCCGCCGCACCTCATCCAGAGCCGGGCCCATCGCGGTCGTCGTCGCGCTCGAGTCACGCGTGAGGGCGGCGTAAATGTGCCCGAGATGCCCGGCGCGCCAACGGGCGGGCACGGCGTGGTGGACAGTTTGGTCGAAGAGCGCGAGTCCGACCACGTCACGCTGCGAGTGCAGGAAACAGGCCAGCGTCGCGGCGAGCGTGCGCGCGTAGTCGAGCTTGCTGTAGCCGCGTGAGCCGAAGGTCATGGAGCGACTCGTATCCAGAACGAGGAGACAGCGCAGGTTGGTCTCGTCCTCGAATTTTTTGAGGTAGAAGCGATCGGTGCGCGCGTAGGCTTTCCAGTCGAGGTAGCGCAGATCGTCGCCCGGACTGTATTGCCGGTATTCGGTGAACTCCGAGGAAAAGCCGGAAAAGGGGCTGCGGTGCAGGCCGGTCGCAAGGCCCTCCATGACCGCGCGAGCGCGCAGCTCGAGATCACGGATCGCGAGCAGGGCGGCGGGGTCGAGGGCGGCGGTGGGCATCGGTGGGAAAAGAGGGAGGAGTGCGTTCTTTGTTCTTTCTCTTTCTCCCCGCGGAGCGGGCGGGTTTCGGCCAACGGGGAGAAAGAGAAAGATAAAGAGGAAAGAGAAAGACGGGGCTTAGGGGCTCGGAACGTGGGCGAGGAGTTTTTGGATGACGTCCTCCACGGTGACGCCGTCGGCTTCGGCGCGGTAGTTGAGCAGGATGCGGTGGCGGAAAACGGGGGCGGCGAGGGCGCGGATGTCCTCGGCGCTGGCGTGGGTGCGGCCGAGCCAGAGCGCGCGGGCCTTGGCGCCGATGACGAGGGCCTGGGCGGCGCGGGTGCCGGCGCCCCAGTTGAGCCAGTTGTTCACGAAGTCGGGTGCGCCGTCGCGGTGGGGACGGGTGGTGGCGGCGAGACGCACGGCATAGACGACGTTGTCGCTGGCGATGGGGATGTCGCGGGCGAGGGATTGAAAGGCGATCGCTTCCTCGGCGCTGAAGATGGGCTCGATCGGCGCGGGTTTGGCCGAGGTGGTGCGACTGACGACTTCGATTTCCTGTTCCTCCGGCAGGTAGTCGATGAGCACGTTGAAGAGGAAGCGGTCGAGTTGGGCTTCGGGCAGGGGATAGGTGCCTTCCATCTCCACCGGATTTTGGGTGGCGAGGACGAAGAAGGGTTCAGCGAGTTGGTGGCGCACGCCGGCGGCGGTGACCTGGTGTTCCTGCATGGCCTCCAGCAGGGCCGCTTGAGTCTTGGGCGGGGTGCGATTGATTTCGTCGGCGAGGAGCAGGTTGGCAAAGACCGGGCCGGGCACGAAGGTGAGTTGGCGGCCGCTGTCCGTTTCGGTGAGGATCTCGGTGCCGGTGATGTCGGCCGGCATGAGGTCGGGGGTGAACTGGATGCGCTGAAACTTCAGGTGGAAGGCCTGCGCGACGGATTTCACCAGCAGCGTTTTGGCCAGCCCGGGCGCGCCGGTGAGCAGGCAGTGGCCGCCGGCGAGCATGGCGACGAGGAGTTGTTCGATCACGTCCTCCTGGCCGACGATGGTCTTGGCGAGTTCGGCGCGAACGCGGTCACGGCCCGCCTGCAGGGCGGCAAAGGCGGATTCGTCGGAGAGGGGAATATCGGGAGGGGGCATGTGAGATGTTCGATGTAAGATGTCTGATGTTTGGAAAGCTGAGCCTCAGTGCGTCATCGCGTAGTAGATGATGTTGATCGCCATCGGGTAGGCCATCTTCTCGGCGAAGCGGCGGAAGTAGGTGGGATCCTCGCCCTCGCGTTCCCAGCCGTCACCAAGATCGGTGTTGTGACACATGATGGCCATCATGCGGCCGCGGTCATCGAAATAGGCCCAATAGTGGGAGGGGCCGGAGCCGCGTTCGTCGGAGGCGCCGGTGGCGAGGAAAAAATCGATGCCGGGCATCTGCGGCTTTTCGTCGAGGTCGAAGACGATGTGAAAGATGGGGTGATCGATTTCGAGTTCGACGGGCTCGCGGTCAGGAAAGACGCGGCTCATTTCCGTGCGCACGTTATACCAATCGCTGTCGCCCCAAAAATCGTCCATCATGAGGAAGCCGCCGTTCAGCAAGTATTCGCGCATGGCGGTGACCTCCTCGTCTCGGAAGACGAGGTCGCCGGGCTCAACCATGTAAACGAAGGGATAGTTGCGCAGCTGGTCCGGCACGATGTCGATGTAGGTCACCTCCGGATTGACCTTCAGCGCGGTCATCTGCTGGAGACGATACATGAGGTTAAGGTCGGCCTCGGGGGCATCGGTGGCCCAACGACCACGGCCGCCCCAGCCGCCGCCCCAACCGCCGCCGAAGCCGCGGCCGCCAAAACTTTGGTAACGGAGGCGAGCGAAGGAGAAAACGTCGTGCTGGAAGGCGGGATCGACGGACCATTCCGGCACATCGCGGCTTTCCCGGCGGGGCTCGCGGTCGCGGCGTTGGGCGAGGGCGGACGCGGAAAGGATGAGAGTGGCGATGAGGGTGAAGAGGACCACTCGCTTTCGCTCGCGGCTACATGGGGAGCGGGCGGTCATGGTGTGGCGGGGGCGGGCAATTGGGTGAGGAGGCGGTAGGCGTCGCGGAAGCGCGGGGCATCCTCGAGGGCGAGCAGGACTTGGCGGCGGGCGGCGGGGAGGTCGGCGTTGCGGTGATAAAGTTCCGCCAGACCGTAATGAAGCGCGGCGCGATCGGGCGGGTCGAGCCGCAGCAAGGTGTGGGCGGCGGTGATGGCGGTGGCATCGTCGCCGAGTTCGCGCTCGGCTTCGTAGCGTGCGCGCCAAGGGGTGGTGGCAAGGGGATTGACCGCGATCCAGGCGTCGCTCCAGCGTGCCATGGCGGCCCAGTCCTGCTTGTCGCTGGCGAGCGAGAGCAGGCGCGTGATGGCCGAGAGCGATTCGGCTTGCTGGGCCACGATGGTTTCGAGGGTGGCGCGTTCGGCGGCGGTGTCACCAAGTTCCCGATACGCGCGGGCCAGCAGGGTGTGGACATTGAAGGGCTCGGGCAGGTAGACGCCGGCCGCGGCCACGGGCGCGAGTTCGTCGCGGATCTTTTCCCAGTCGCCGGCCTCGACGGCGGAGCGCAGGGACTGGATCAGTTGCGGGACGTTGTCGTCGCCGAAGGGCAGCGCGAGCGACGGACGCTGGCCGATGAGTCCGGCGAGAATGCCGCCGTTCTCCTGATCGGTCGGATCCTGGGGCAGGCTCAGGTCGAAGTCGGGCGCGAGGGACTCGGCCTTGGCGATGGCATATTCGAAGAAGGCCGGCTCGAGTCGGTCCATCGGTTCAAACCAGGCGGCGATGGCTTCGTTGATCGGTTGGCCGTGGGCGAGATCGGCGAGCATGCCCCGCAGGGGTTCGAAGCCGTATTGGGTCACCAGAAAATCAACCACCAGGTAGGACTGGTAGTAGGCGAAAAGCGTATCATCGCCGGAGCGGGCCTCCACGAACGCGGAGCTCATGTCGCTGATGGGCTTCATGTGTTCGTTGACGATGCGGTTGTGGTAATCGACCGACATGCGCTGACCCCAGCCGGGATTGCGGCGAAGCTCCTCGTAAACAGAGATGCCTTCGCTGAGCCAGCGCGGCATGCGGTTGCGGGAGAGGGTCAGGGTGATGACGTGCGTGAACTCGTGCCACAGCACCGCCTCCCAGTTGGCGCGGGAGGAGGCAGGACTGTTGACCGTGAAAACCGGGCCGAAGCAGACGCCGAGGTAACCGCCACCGACTCCGGGCATGCCGAAGGTGCGCACGTTGAAGTCGGCGGGGTCGGGATAGATTTCGACGGTGGTCACCTGTTCGAGTTCGATGCCGTAGCGGGCGGTGAGGTCGCGGCGGGCCTCCTCGAGCAAGGCGAGCGCCCGGTCGCCGTAGATCGCGGCTTCCTCGGGAGCCATGCGCACGCGAAAATGGGGGCTCTCCACCGTCGTGAACGACGCCACGCGGTCGTGCAGCGAGGTCAGGTTGTAGGCCTCGATGTTATAGCCGTCGTTTTCATGCACGAGTTCGGCGATCGCCCAACCTTCGTCTTCGCGGCCGAGGCGCAACAGGTCCTGGGCCAGTGCGAGGCGGGCGGGCTGGTAGGTCGGGTCGAGGACAAGGGCGCGGCGTTGGGCCGCGGCGCCTTCGGCGAAGCGGTATTTGCGCGAGAGTTTGGCGCCGATGAGGTGATCGACCCGGGGGTTGGTCGCCCAGGTGGAGAGGGCGAGCTCGCGTTGGATTTCCGCAAGACCGGTCTCGTCCTTGATGAAGGAAATGGCGGCGCGCAGGGCGAGGGCGTCGGGGTGGCGCGGGTTGATCTCGAGGACCTGGTCGATCTGGACGTTGGCGGCGTCGTAGTCCTCGGCATCGATGTGGTGGCCGGCGAGAAGCAGGTGCGTGGAAATGTGGCGGGGATTTGATCCGAGCGCGCGGTAGGCGAGGGCAATGAACTCCTGGGTGTTCGAAGGCTGGAAGGCCTCGGCGAGGCCGGACAGCAGGTCGGCGTCGTCGGGGTAATGCTCCAATCCGGCGCGAAAGGTGCGGGATGCGAGGGCGGGGTCCTGCTTGTCGAGCGCGAGGCGGCCGGCGACGAGGAAGGCCTCGCGGGCCGGGGCGGTTTTTTCCTGAGCGGGCTTGAGGAAACGATCGAGGACGAACTTGGGTTCGATGCTCGCTTGGATCGCGCCGGCGCCGACCGCGGCGAGGAAACTGGAGTCGTTCATGGCCTGCGGTCCGCGATACGAGGCGGCGACGTTGATGGCGCGCACGAGGTCGCCCTGGTCCAGAGGCGCGTCGCTGACAATCGAAGGCACGTAGGGTTGCACCTCACGTTGGAGCAGGATGAGCCAAAGGCTGTCCGGCGCGGCGACGCGGGCGCGGTCGAGGGTTTCGTTGGCCTCGACGTAGCGGCCGAGGGTGAAGAGTGACGCGGCTTCGATGCGCCACCAGTCCTCGTTGGCTTCGTCGAGCACGCGACCCTGGGCCGCCTGATCGACGGCGGACTCGTAGCCGCCGGAGAGATACAGGTCCCATGTTGCGGCGAGGTCCGGCGCCGATTGTGCCTGGCCACGAATCGAGCTGAACAGCAGCAACAGCGCTCCGGCGGCAAAGGCATGGCACCACGCGGGATAGGCGTTGAAAGGGGAGTGTCGGCCTGCGGATCTCAACAACACGGGGGAATAGACGGATGAAAGGTCCGTTTCGCGACCGCAAAGCTCGGTTTTTGTTCAGCAAAGAAGCGGGGAAGCGCTGAATTCGCGGTGGTTGCATGCGCTGAGGCGACGGGAACGGTGAGGTTTTCGCGCTTTGCCTCGTTTGGCGCGTGCCTACACCGTCGCCGTTTTCGATGTCTGGAAATCAAGTTCGCTTTCGCAAATCGTGGTTGGGGGGAGCGCTCGCGTCGGTGCTGGTGCTAGGGGCGGCATTGGCGCCGTGGTTGAAAAATCGGGCCTACCTGCGTGACTTCGAGGACTACGGCCTGGTGATCGCGGCGGCGGCACGCATGGAGGCGGGGCAGCGGCCCTATGTGGATTTCGGCACGGCGATTCAGTCGGTGTCGCTGTGGGTGAATGCGCAGGCGGAACGGATGTTTGGCGGGACCTTTCAGGCGATGACGGCGGGCAACGGCGTCTTCATTGCGGCGCTGTTGCTGGGAGTGGTCGGGATGCTGGGGGCCTCCGGCCGTCTGGCCTGGCGGCATGTGTTGGCGCTGGGCGCGGCGATCGTGATCGGAGCGGCGACGCAGCACACCATTGTTTGGTATAACGCGATCGGCGTCGGGACGCTGGCGATGGTGGCGTGGTCCGGGGCGTTGGCGCCGGTGCTGGATCGGAAACACTGGGGTTGGAACCTCGTGCTGCTGCTCGGACTGATCATCGGCGGGGCGAACAAGTTGAACTTTCATGCGATCGCTCTGGCGGTGGCGGCGGCCTGGGCGTTGCGCGCGGGTTGCCTGCAACGGGCGGGCTGGGGGCGGGTGTCGGTCACGCTGTGCGGGTGGTTGGTGGCCGGAACCGTGGGCTCGATCGGTTTGGAACTGGCATGGAGCGGGGCTTCGTTGGGCCAGTGGTGGCACGCGGTGGTGGAAGTCCCGGCCGGCGCTCGGGGTGGGTATCTGTCCAATTTGCTCGATTGGCGGATCTATCTAGAGCCTCCGCTTGATTATTACGGGTCGGTCTGGATTCCGTTCACCGGTTTGTGGGTCGTGGTCTGGTCCGGGCTGGTGGCAGTCGCCGGCTGGCGGGGACGCGGAGTGACGGATCGGATCTTTCTGGTCGGGGCTGCGGTCGTGGGGGCGTTGGCGGCGCTGGGTTTGTTGGTCACAAACCATGAGATTGTTTACCTGACTCTGGCGGCGTCGGCGGTCTTGGTCACCGCGCTGTGGTTGGGCTTCGAGCTGCCTCGCCAAGGAGCGTGCAGCACCGCTTTGGTCGGTGCGCCGGCGATGGTGATTGCGGTTGCGGCCTGGCACTCGGCGTGGATCGGACAGCGGTCGCAGTTTGGTCATATGCCGGGACCGCGTTCGGAGTATGTGGATGTGGTGGGCCGGGCGCCGGCATTTCACTACCTGCAAGGGACCCTGGTTCCGCCGCCGTATGCGGACGCCTTTGTGGACCTCGCCGGGATCGTGGAGCGGGAGCGTGCGCGAGGCGTCTCGACCAAACAATTTTACGCGCGCGGCGTCGCTTGGCTGGAGCGGGTCTGGCCGATGAGCGAGGCGGGCGGCTTGCCGCTGTGGATGGAGCCGGCGGTTTACGGTGAAGGCGAACGGGCCCGACTGGCGGAGGATTTGGCCTTTCCCTCGCGCTTTGGCCGGGCGCTGGCGATGACGGCCTGGGACGATTGGCCGGCACCTTTGGACGAGGTGCTGGCGGAGTCCGCCGTGCGGTTCGAACTCGGGCCGCTGCGCATCTACCAACTCAACCAAGTGACTTTGGACGGAGGCTTGCCGCCGGAAGGCGATGAGATTGATGGGCTCAATCGCTACGGCGGCAACGTGCGACCCGGGGCATGGACCACGCAGGGACCCAACTGGGTGGTCTTGGCCGACGAGGACGGGCGGGATTTTCCCGGCGTCTTTTCCGGCACGGGAACGATGGTGCTCGAAAATCCGATCATGCAGTTTCGGGCCGAGGCGGTGTTGAAGCGCTTGAAGGGGGGCGCAACGGAGTCGGTGCGGGCGCGGTTTTCGGCTATCGACTCAGCTCACGATGACCAGGTGTTGTGGACGACCGAGGTGGAATTGGCTCCGGGCGAAACCCGCCAATCGGTGCCATTTGCGCTGAACCACGCCCGCATGCGACTGCGCTTGGAGGTGGCCGTGGACGAGGCGTCGAGCCATCGGGTGCAGGCGGGTTGGCGATCCTGGAACGTGCCTCACGCGGCGCGCGCCGGGACTGACTCGCCGCCCCGCCTGCGGGCTGGTGCGCCGGATGACATCGCCGCCGCTCCCGCCTGGACGGCGGGGTTGATGCCGGGGGTTGATCCGCGGCAGGAGTCCGTGGTGCTTCGCGGAGCCCGGCTGGTGGGCGACAATCTGGTTGTCGCCCCCGGTGGCGAAGTGTGGATCAAGATTAGTCCGACGGTGAATGCCGTGGCGGGGGCCGTTGAGGCGATGCACGTGGCGGGTCGGACCATGCTGCCTACGGTGCGGGTGGTTTACAGTAAGGGGGCGCGTTTGGAGATGCAGCTCCAGAACGGCGTTGATGAAGCCAGCGGGCGTTTGGCGGTGCGGGCGTGGGCGGCCGAAACGGGAGGCTGGATTGGATTCCTTTTCGACGGTCCGGCCGATCGGGATGATGCGGTGCTGCGGCTGGATCGGGTCGAGCCGCGGTCGCCGTAAAACAAAAAGCGCGCCCCGAGCGGGACGCGCTTTTGATGTAGAAAACGGGTCGGTTGAAAGATCAGGCCGACAAGGACGCGCGGAGGTCGTCGAGCTGGCCGGCGGAGCCGAGGAGCTCGTTGCGGCTGGCGATGAACTTCGCGTATTCGTCGATGAAGATCTTCCCCGGCGGGCGGAAGTCGAACTTCTCGGGATTGTCGCGGAAGAACTCGCGGTGGACGCGGGTCCAGACGAGGCGGCCGTCGGTGTCGATGTTGATCTTGGTCACGCCCTTCTTGGCGGCCGGGAGATACTCGTTCACATCGACGCCCATGGAGTCCTGGATGGTGCCGCCGGCGGCATTGATGCGGGCGACTTCGTCCTGCGGGACGGAGGAGGAACCGTGCATGACGAGCGGGAAGCCGGGGAGGCGCTCCTTGATCTTGTCGAGCACATCGAAGTGGAGGGACTGGCGGCCTTTGAACTTGAAGGCGCCATGGGAGGTGCCGATGGCGCAGGCGAGGGAGTCGCAGCCGGTCTGCTTCACGAACTCTTCGGCTTCAGCCGGATCGGTGAGGCAGGCGTTGCCTTCTTCGACGACGATGTCCTCTTCGACACCACCGAGCATACCGAGCTCGGCCTCGACGGAGATGCCCTTGGCGTGGGCGCGGTCGACGACGCGCTTGGTGATGGCGACGTTTTCTTCGAAGGGATCGTGCGAGGCGTCGATCATGACCGAGCTGAAGAAGCCGGAATCGATGCAGTCGTAGCAGGTTTCCTCGTCACCATGGTCGAGGTGCACCGCGAAGATGGCCTCCGGGAAGATCTCGGAGGAGGCGCGGATGATGGCCTCAAGCATGCGCTTGTCGGTGTAGGCGCGTGCGCCCTTCGAGAGCTGGATGATGAAGGGAGCCTTGGAGTCGATGGCGCCCTTGAACAGACCCATCGCCTGTTCGGCGTTGTTGATGTTGTAAGCCCCGACGGCGTATTTGCCGTAAGCGTGCTTAAAGAGCTGAGCGGTGGTTACGATCATGGTTTAGGAGGGAAAGTGTTAGTGGAACAAGCTGACCGAACGGCCACGTTACCGAGCGGGCGAAACGACCGGCAAGGTGTTTTTAACCCGAGCGAGGCGGATTGGCGCCGCACGGCTTGGCGCGGGCTGTGCGCTTGTTGCAGGAATCGGGCCGCGCGCGCGGGTGAGCGGCCCGGTGTTATCCGCCGGTGGGCGGGGCGAGTGGCTGGGCGGGAACCGATTGGCGGCTGGCGTTGCTGTTACGGAACTCGTTACGCATGGCATCGCGCACGGTCGCCGCGGCCTGTTGTTCGGCTTGGATCTGGCGCAGGGCCTCGACCTGGTCGGGCGCGAGCACGCCGGCGGCGCGAGCGAGGGATTCATCCGTGACCGTGGCGGCACGGTCATTGCCGCCAGGCCCAAAAGCGAAACGTCCGCCCGAATCGGATGACCCGGCAGCGGAATCGGCCAGAATCGCGACGAGAGCTTCGGCTTGGGCGGCGTTCAGCGGCGTGGCGCTGTAGGAAAGGCGGTCAGCCAGGGATGAAACGAGACGACGCTCGGTGTCGGTTTGTTCGAAATACTCGAGCGTGGCGAAGGCTTGGTCTCCGATCGTCGAGCGTATCTCGCTATCGATCTCCTGTTGGGTGGCGTTGATCAGTTCACGGATCTCGTCGCGGTTTTCGCGACCGAGGCCTTCGGCGCGGGCGGCGGAGAACACATCGCGCGGCACGTTTTGCTTCTCTGCCAGCAGATCCTTCAGCTGCAAGAGTTGCGCGGGCGGCAAGTTGAGCTGGGCAAAGAGTTCCGCGTAGCGGTCGTCGAGGCGGGAACGCTGTTGCGTGCGCATAGCCTCGGCAAACTCCGGATTCTGCATGAGCTTTTCCATGATCGCGCCGGGATCCGGGCGATTGCCCCGGCGGTCGCGGCGGGAGTCCGGTGCAACTTCCGTCAGGTCTTCGTCGCCCTCGTCGAGATTGGCTCCCTCCCGCGAAGCGGTGTCGAACTCTGCCGGTGCGGAAGGCGCGGCTGCGGTCTGCGCAGCGCGTTGCACGGTCCGATTGATCAGGGCCTCGCGTCGGCCAAGCTCGGCGGCCAAGGCTTCAGCCCGCCGATATTGCTGCAGGGCAAGGCCGGCGGCGGTGACGGTGGCGAGGCCGAGGATGGCGAGAGCGGCGATGCGCGGTTGGGGCATGGGAGCAAAGACGTGGGAAAGCCGCCGGAGTTTCAAGTCGGCGGCGGGAAAAGCAGGGCCGGGGCTGTCGATCAGGCGGACCGGCCTCACCGAGGCCGGCTACAGCGTGGAGCAGGACTTACGGAAATGGTGCCTTCGACCGCCCGCAGGCGGGCACCCCGTCTCAGGCATCCCTGCGGGACTCGCATCGCACTGCGATGCTCACCGTGTTTCCGCCTCACCGCGGAGGAAACTGTTTAGGTGGCGCCCTGTGGGCACCCGCTACCTCAATCCCTGCGGGACACGACTTGCGTCGCGCCATCTCCGCGCAGTCGCGCTCCGTCAAAGTTGCTTCGAGCTCCCGTGCTATCGCGGCGGGAACTCGAAGTCCGCCTTGGCTTTGGTCTTGGAGAGGACGAGGTGGGCGTTGAATTTGCTGCCGCGCTTGGAAACGAAACCTTCGAGAACCGGGGTTTTGCCGTCTTTGAGCAGTTGCTCGATCTCGGGTTGGGTGATCTCGCGGTCGCAGAGTTTTTTCTTCACCTCGAACACCACGCGCGGCTCGTTTTCGGCTCCGCTGGGTTTGGTGACGACCCAGGCATCCTTGGTGGACTGGAGTTGGGCTTCCTCGCCGTGTGCCGCGCTCGGGCCGATGAGGGTGGCCTTGGTCGGGTCGAACTTCTTCTTTTCGCGAGTCTTCGCGCCGGGTTTGGCTTCGCGGGGCGGGAATTCCCACCGCACGCGGTTGCCGGCTTTGAGCAGGAAGGCGTCGAAGGGGCGGCCGCGTTTGGAGATGAAGCCCTTGATGAGGTCGGATTTGCCGGTCTCGACCATCTTGATGGCCTGGTCGCGGGAGACCTCTTTTTGGCACATGATGCGGCCGACGCGGAAGACGCGCTTGTAGTCGTCGCCATCCTTTTCGCGGAGCACGTAGTTGGTGGCGTCCTCACAAAGTTCCTGGCCGGTCTTGGGATCGGTCCAGAAGGGCTCGAGCGCGCCGACGTCCTCCTCCTTCTGGCCGAAGTCGAGCTCGACCTTTTTGGCGGCGCTTTCCTCGTCCTTGGCGACGAGTTTGAGCTTGGCGGGGAAGTGCTTGCCGGTGCGCGCGGAAACGAAACCGTCGATCGGGCCGACTTCGCCGGCGGTGACGAGTTCGCGCACCTCGGCCTCTTCCAGACGGCGGCCACTAGTGACTTTGTAAACGAGGATGTTGCTGTCCTGGGACCGGTAGGTGCGCAGGGTTTCCAGCATCGGTTTGCCGTCGGAGGGCGAGATGATGTCGGTCTCGCGGACGTCGCCGTCCTCCTCTTCGTTGAAGGTCTTGGTGCGCTCAACGATGCCCTTGGTCGTGTCGACGACCTCGGTCATGAACTTGTCGCGGTCGTAGCGGCCGAACTCCATCTGGCGGAGCTTGTATTCCCACTCACCGGTGAGGTCGGGTTTGGTGAGGATGTCGGCTTTGACGGCGGAGACGAACTCGAGGAGTTGTTCGGCCTTGGCGGTGGGGACGAGGTCGCGCTGCTCGCGCTCAAGATACTTTTGGCGGATGAGGCCGTCGATGGTGTCGGCGCGGGTGGCGGGGGTGCCGAGACCGCGTTCCTTCATGGCTTCGGCGAGTTCCTCGGAGTCGACGAGCTTGCCGGCCGTTTCCATGGCGGAGAGCAAGGTGGCTTCCGTGTAGCGGGCCGGCGGTTTGGTCTGCTCGGCGTGAAGGATCGCTTCGAGGGTGGTGGCGTCCTCGCCAGCGGCGACGGCCGGGAGGGTCTTGTCCTTGGAGGCGCCGGGGTTGGCGACCGCGGAGTCGGCGGCATCGCGACCGTAGACGGCGAGCCAGCCGGCTTCGGTGAGAACCTTGCCGTCGGTTTTGAACTGGTGCTGGCCGGCGACGGTGGAAATACGGGTGGTGACGTCGAACTTGGCGTGCGGGAAGAAGGCGGCGACGAAGCGACGCGCGATCATGTCGTAGACCTTGGCCTCGAGGTCATCGAGTTTCCGCGGCTCGGCGGTGGTCGGAATGATCGCAAAGTGATCGGAGATGCCGGCGTTGTTGAAGATACGCTTGTTGGGGCGCACCCAGCCGTTGTTCAGGACGGTGGAGGCGTGTTCGCCGAGGTTGCCGTCGAGTTTGCGCAGCGTCTCCTGGCAGGTGGGGATGTAATCTTCCGGCAGGGCCCGCGAATCAGTGCGCGGGTAGGTGATCATCTTGTGCTTCTCGTAGAGTGCCTGGGCGATCTGGAGGGTGCGGCGGGCGGAGATGCCGAAGCGGTTGTTGGCCTCGCGCTGCAAGGTGGTGAGGTCGTAGAGACGGGGCGCGATTTGCGAGGAGGCTTTCTTCTCCTCGGTGACGATGGCGGGGGGCTGACCGGCGCAGGCGGCGACGACGGCCTGGGCGGCGGCTTCGTCCCAGAGGCGGTCGATTTTGTCGTGCTGGTCGTCGGACTTTTTGTAGTCGGGACGCTGATACACGCCCTCGTAGTCGCCGGCGCCGACCTTGAAGTTGGCGGTGACACGCCAGAAGTCGCGGGGTTTAAAATTCCGGATCTCAAGCTCGCGGTTGACGATGATGGCGAGGGTCGGGGTCTGGACGCGGCCGACCGACGCGACGTTGCCGGCGCGGGAGCCGAACATGCGCTTGGTGAGCGCACGGGTGCCGTTGATGCCGACGAGCCAGTCGGACTCGGAGCGGCAGCGGGCGGCGTCGGCCAGTCCGCCCATCTGGTCGCCGTCGCGCAGATTTTCGAAGGCGCCGCGAATGCCCTCCGGGGTCATGGTCTGCATCCAGGCGCGCTTCACCGGCAGCTTCGCTTTGGCGAGCTGGTAGATATAGGTGAAGATGAGCTCACCCTCGCGCCCGGCGTCACAGGCGTTGATGACCTGGTCGATGTCCTTCCGCTTGAGCTGCTTTTTGAGAATTTTGAGGCGATCTTCGGAGGCCTTGATCGGTTTGAGGCCGAAGTTTTCCGGGATGATCGGGAGAGTCTCGAGGCGCCAGTAGCCGTATTTCTTCTTGTCGATGTCCTCGGGCATCTCGAGTTCGACGAGGTGGCCGACGGCGGCCGCGATCACGTAGTTGTCGTTCTCGTAGACGTCGCCGTTCTTGGGCACTTTGCCGAGGGCACGGGCCAAATCCTGGGCTACACTGGGTTTCTCTGCGACGACGAGGGACTTCATATAACGGGGAGGGCGAGCGGTAACGGGGCTCGCCGGGGAATTACAAGGCTTTGTTTTCGGCGACAAAAAACGGGCGGACCAAAGTCCGCCCGTAATTGAGGTGCAAGTGGATTGCTGAAATTAGGCCTCGAGCACCGGGGTCTTGGCCATGGCGGCGACGACGGCGTCCAGCATGGCGGCGATGGTTTCGTCGGTCTCGTCGCCCATGTTCGAGATGCGGAAGGTCTTGCCCTTGAGCTTGCCGTAACCGCCGTCGATGACGAGCGCGTGCTCGGTCTTGAGCGTCTTGTTGAGTGCGGGCAGGTCGAGGTTGCGGGTGTTGGCGAAGCAGTTGAGGGAGAGCGAGCCGAACTCCGGCGCCGGGAACAACTCGAAGCCTTGGGCGCTGATGGTCTCGCGGACCTTGGCGTTGAGGCGGGCGTGGCGGGCAAAACGGTTGTCCATGCCCTCGGTCATGATGTCCTCAAGCTTGGATTTGAGCGCGTAGATGTGCGGGATGTTCGGCGTGCTGGGCGTCATACCCTTCTCGTGGTTGGCGTGGAATTCCAGCAGGTCGAAGTAGTAACCGCGGTTGGCGACGGTGGCGGCGCGTTCGCGGGCGCGGTCGGAGACCGCGCAGAGGGCCAGGCCCGGGGGCAGAGCGAGGGCCTTCTGCGAACCGGTGATCATGATGTCGATGCCGAGCTCATCCTTGGCGATCGGCACCGCGCTGAAGGAGCTGACGGTATCGACGATGGAAATGACCTCGGGGAACTCGCGCACGACGGCCATGATGGCGGCGAGGTCGCTCATGGTGCCGGTGGAGGTCTCGTTGTGGATGAGGGTGATGGCGTCGTAGCCGCCGGTCGCGAGTTCGGCGCGGACGGCCGCGGGATCGACCGGTTGCCCCCAGTCGAACTTCAGGGCGGTGGCATTGAGGCCGTTGCGCTTGGCGACGTCGTTCCACTTGTCGGAGAAGGCGCCATTCATGCAGTTGAGCACCTTCTTGGTGCACACGTTGTTGAGCGCACCTTCCATGATGCCCCAGGCGGAGCTGGTGGAGAGGTAGACCGGGTCGGTCGTCATGAACAGCTTCTGGAGGTCCGGTTGGATGGACTGGTAGAGCTTCACGAAGTCCGGGCTGCGGTGGCCGATGGGGGCCGACATGAGGGCGCGCAGGGTCTTTTCAGACACAGCGATGGGACCGGGGATGAACAGTTTGTAGCTCATGGAAAGGGAAGGCGGAGTGAAGGGGGAGTGAGTGAAAAGGGCGCGGATCAGGCCGCCGGGCGTTTGATGATCTTGGCGTTGGCTTCGCCAAGCACGAGCACCTTGGGCTGCCAGGTGGCGGCTTCGGCTTCGTCGAAGTGGGCGAAGGCCATGATGGTGATGAGGTCGCCGCGTTTGCCGAGATGGGCGGTGGCGCCGTTGAGCGAAATCGCCTTGGAGCCGGCCGGAGCGGCGATGGCGTAGGTCTCGAAGCGTTCGCCGTTGGCCATGTTGCCGACCAGGATCTTTTGGTGCTCCCGCAGACCGACCAAGTCCATGAACTCACGATCGATCGCGAGGCTGCCTTCGTAGTGCAGCGAAAGGTCGGTGACCTCGGCGCGGTGGATTTTGGAGTGAAGTAGATTGAGTTGCATGCGGCGGAGGCGGTCGCGATAGAGAACGGCGAGCAAAGCCGCTCGTCTCGTCCGCCGTCAATTGCCTATTCCCGCTCCCGCATGTCCAGTCCGTGGCTCAAACAGAAGCTGATCTCATTTGAGCAATTTGCCATCGATGTGGTTTACGGACGGCGGGACGATATGCCCGCGCTGGTGTTTGCGGGTTTCTTGCAGGCGCTTTCCTACCTTTTCCAGGGGGTGGTGAAACTGCGCTGGTGGTTGTATCGCAACCGGGTGCTGCACGATCAGCCGCTGGGCTGTCTGGTGGTGGTGGTGGGCAATCTGACGGTCGGTGGCACGGGCAAGACGCCGGTGGTGGAAAAGTTCGCCCGGGCGTTGCGTGATCGCGGTCGTCGGGTGGCGATCCTCAGCCGCGGCTACAAAAGCAAGGCGCCGCCGATGTGGAAAAAGTGGTGGTATTGGCTCAGCCACACCGCCGAACCGCCGCCGCGCGTGGTGAGCGACGGGAACGAGGTGTTGCTGGACAGTGAGCAGGCCGGTGACGAGCCCTACATGCTGGCGCGCAACCTGCCGGGCGTGCATGTGATCGTGGACAAGAACCGGGTCAAAGCCGGCGAATATGCGATCAAGCGCTTCGGCTGCGATACGCTCATTCTCGACGACGGTTTCCAATACCTGCCGTTGAAGGGCCGGCTTAACCTGCTGCTGGTCGACAAAACCAACCCCTTTGGTAACGGCTTCCTGTTGCCGCGCGGTATCCTGCGCGAGCCCATCACCCACCTGAAACGGGCGAGCTATGTTTTTCTGACCAAGAGCAACGGGCAACGTGACACCGAGTTGGAGGAACTTATCCAACGCCATAATCCCGGCGTCGATCTGATCGAGTGCACGCACCGTCCGCAGTATCTGCAAAAGCTGGGTGAACCGCCGGAGGCGGAGGCCACGCGGCTACCCTTGGAGGCCTTGCAGGGCAAAAATGTTGGCGCCTTCAGCGGTATCGCGACGCCGGAGAGTTTTGAAAAATTCCTGCGCGACTTGGGTGCCGACATCGCGTTCACCCGCCGCTTCCTGGATCACTACCGCTTCGTGTCGTCGGACTTCGTGGAAATCTTCAGCGCCGGCATCGATCACAAGGTGGACATGATTGTCACCACCGAAAAAGACGCGGTGCGCATCGCCAACGACCTGCCGTGCCCGGTGCCGATCTATTACCTGCGATTGGAAATCGATATCCTGCACGGTGCCGACGACTTTGATGAGGCGGTCGAGCGGTTGTGCTTCGCCCAAAGCAAATGAGCGGCGCGACGGCGCCGCAGTGAGGTGCCGGGAGTTACTTTTCCAGGACCCACACCGGCGTGCCACCATCCTTGAAGAAGGCGCCGGTGGTGAGATCACCGTCGTCGATCAGGGTGTCGATCCGCAACAGGCGCACGTCCTCGAACACACAGTCCGTCAGGGCGATCGCGGCGTTGAAATTGGGGGTGCCTTGCTCCCAGTCCCAGTGGGTGCCGCCCGAGCCTTGGAGGGTCCACGCCGAGGATTTGAGGTAGCTGGCCATGCCGGTCGGAATCACGCTGGCGGACGTGTCGCTGGGCCATGTGCCGTTCTCCAGCGAGTATTGCTCAAAGGCCGCGGAGAAGATGCGGAGGTCGTTCATCAAGGTCGTTTCTTCCGACTTCTGCGTGACGCGCTTGAAGGCGGGAATCGCCAGCGCCGCCAACAGGCCGATGATGACCACCGCGATCATGATTTCCACTAAGGTGAATGCGCGGGCGCGGGGGTGGGGTATGGACCTCATTTGAAGTTGCGGACCGTGGGTGAAGAACGTGACGGAGTCAATCGCGGCGAGACCGCCCAGGGCCCGCGTTGACTCCGTGAACATCGGAGCGCTTTCGCCCTTGCGGGCTCCGAAGGGCAGGGCGTTAGTTTCCGATCATGTTAACTGATCCTCGTTTTGACGACCTGGCCGCTGGCCTCACTGGTTTCTCGACCCGCCTGAAGCGCGGTGAGCGTGTGCTCATCGACGCCTTTGATGTGCCCGAGGCCATGGTGATTGCCCTCATTCGCGCCGCCCGCAAACGCGGCGCCGTGCCTTATGTCCAGATCCACCGCGCCCGCATCACCCGTGAGCTCATGCTCAAGGCGCAGGTCGAAGACTATGAGCCGCACGCCGAGGTCGAGCTGAAGCGCATGCAAAGCATGGACGCCTACATCGCCCTGCGCGGCTCGGAGAACATTTTTGAAAACTCCGACGTGCCGGCCGCTCGCGTGCAGGCCGTGGCCCGCGCGATGAAGCCCGTGCTCGACCACCGCGTGAACAAGACGAAGTGGGTCGTGCTGCGCTGGCCCAGCTCGGCCATGGCTCAGCAAGCCGGCATGAGCACCTCGGCCTTCGAAGACTTCTATTTCCGTGTCTGCACGCTCGACTATGCCCGCATGATTCCGGGCATGCGGGCCCTCAACAAATTGATGACCAACACCGACCAGGTGCACATCAAGGGCCCGGGCACCGACCTGCGTTTCTCGATCAAGGGCATCGGCGCCTCCTCCTGCGGCGGCGACCGCAATATCCCGGATGGCGAGGTGTTTTCCTGCCCGGTGAAAGACAGCGTGGAGGGCGTCATTCAATACAACGCTCCGACGGTTTATCTCGGTTCGTCCTTCGACGGCATCCGCCTCGAGTTCAATCAGGGCAAGGTCATCAAGGCCACCGCCAGCACGCCAAAGGCGACCAAGCGCCTCAATGAGATCCTCGATAGCGACGCCGGCGCTCGCTACATCGGCGAGTTCGCGATCGGGTTCAACCCGCACATTCTCGAGCCGATGCGCGACATCCTCTTCGACGAGAAGATCGCGGGTTCCTTCCACTTCACGCCCGGCCAGGCCTACGAGCATTGCGGCAACGGCAACCGTTCCCAGGTGCACTGGGACATGGTCTGCATTCAACGCCCCGAATACGGCGGCGGCGAAATGTGGTTCGACGGCAAACTCATCCGCAAGGATGGCCTCTTCGTGCCCAAGGCGCTGCACAAGCTGAACCCGGACTACCTGCTGGGTAAGTCGTAAATTGCCCACTGCGCACACGGAATACACAGAAGGGTTTCTGTCATCCGTGTGTTCCGTGTGGTCCGTGGGCCATGTCTACAACTTCACTTTCCGATTTCGTCGCGGCGCTGCCGAAGACCGAAACCCACCTCCATTTGGAAGGCTCGTTGCCGCTGGAATTGCTGCAGCGGGTCCGCCCGGAGTTTGCCCAACCGCCGGCGTCCTGGGCGAAGGACTTCAAGTTTCGCGACTTTGCCCACTTCGAGGAGGAACTGCTCGGCATGGCCTTCGCGTGGTTTACCTCGCCGGAGCACTACCATGAGGCGGCCAAACTGATCTTCGCGCGCCACCTTGCGCAGAACGTGCGCTACGTGGAGACCAGCTTTGCGTCAGGGATCATGGAATTTGGCGGTCTCAATGGTCGCGAGGTGCTGGATGCCATTCGCGCGGCGGTGCCCGCCGGATTGGAGGTGCGAATCTTTCTCGGCATCCATCACAACGGGGCCGGGCCGAACATGCTGCCGGTGCTCGAAGAGGCGCTGACTTGGCCGGACCTCGCGGGCATTGATCTGCACGGCGTCGAGCCGTTGCCGATCGAGCCCTGGACGGCGCCGTATTGGGCGCAGGCGCGGGCCGCCGGCAAATACACCAAAGCGCATGCCGGTGAGTTCATGGGCGCCGACTTCGTGCGGACGATTCTCGATACGCTGCAACCACAGCGCATCGAGCACGGCGTGCGCGCCGCCGAGGATCCGGCAGTCATGGCGGAGCTGATACAACGCGGAGTCGGCCTCGATGTCTGCCCGATCAGCAATCACAAGCTCATGCCGGGCGTGACCCTCGCCACCCATCCGATTCGCGAACTCTTTGACGCGGGCGTGAAGGTCACGGTGAGCGCCGATGATCCGATCTCCTTCGGCAATTGCGTGAACGACGAATACCTCGCGCTGGCCGAGCATCGCGGCTTCACCCGGGCCGAACTGGTGCAGCTCGCCCGCAATGGTTTTGAACTCGCGCTGGTCGACGACGCACAGCGCGCCGCCTGGCTCGCCGAACTCGAGGCGGTTGATCATGGCTAAGTCCTTTACGGTTCCAGAAACCATCCGTCGGGAGCGCGTCGACAAGGCCCTGGCTGTCGCCTTTCCAGAGCAGAGTCGCGCCGCCTGGCAGCGAGCCATCGATGCCGGTCTCGTCTCGCGCGACGGCGTCGTGCTGGTGCGCAAGGATGAGGTGACGGCGGGGGATGTGATCGACTACACGATGCCGGAGGTGAAGCCGGCCGAACTCACGCCGACCGACATTCCCTTGGACGTGTTGTTCGAGGACGAGCACCTGCTGGTGATCAACAAACCGGCGGGCATGGTGGTGCATCCTGGGTCGGGAACCGGTGACGACACGCTGGTGCACGCGCTGCTCGCGCATTGCGCGGGCAGTCTCAGCGGCATCGGCGGCGTGGAGCGACCAGGCATCGTGCATCGGCTCGATCGCGACACGACCGGCGCGATCGTGGTCGCAAAGTCCGACGCCGCTCATCGCGGTCTGGCGGAGCAATTTGCCGAGCGGCACCTGCACAAGGAATACGTCGCGCTCGCGAGCGGCGTGCCGCGTCTGTTGTCGGGATCGATCGATCGCAGCATTTCGCGTCATCCGACCCATCGCCACCGCATGACAACCGGTGAAGGCGGCAAGCCGGCGCGCACCGATTGGACGGTCGAAACGAGTTTTCCGAAGTTCAATGTGACCTTGTTTCGCTGTCACATCCACACCGGGCGCACGCATCAGATCCGCGTGCACCTGAAGTCGATCGGGCATCCGCTGTTGGGCGACCGCACCTACGGTTGGCGGCCGGATGACCGACTGCCGATCGCGCCGGAGCGCGTGATGCTGCACGCCGACTATTTGAAGTTCCTGCACCCGGTCACGGCGCAGCCGATTGAAATCAAGGCACCGCTGCCAGCGGACTTCCGCCAGTTGGTCGCGAGCCTCGGCTAGGTCTGATTGAGCATCTCGCTGGCGATGCCCCAGCGGAGGTTGAAGAAGGAGTGCTGGAAGGCTTCGAAGCCGCCGAACTCCGCCAGCGCCAGCACTGTGGCAAGGGCGGTTGGCATGACATCGGCGCGGCGGGCGGGCAGTCCGGGCACTTGCTGGCGTTCAGTCAGTGTCATGCCGCCGAGCTTTTTCAGCAACGCGGCGAGCAGCTCGACCGTGACTCGGGATTGCGTTTGCGCGAGGGTCAGGTTGCGGGCTTCGGCGACGATCGCACGGGTGCTGGTGACCGTGCCGCCACAGAAGACCGCGGGCGTGCCCACTGGTGAAAAGTTGAGGTCGGCGTTCGTGAGGGCTGTCTTCACGTAGGCCCGGATTGTCGCGTCAGTTTCGGCCGTCAGCGGCGCGGCGGCGTCGGCTACCAGCCGCTCGGTCAAACGCACACAGCCGAGGGGCAGGCTGATCGCGCGCACGGGTTCGCGATCGACGAAGCTCAGGCACTCCAAGCTGCCGCCGCCAAGATCGAAGACATGAAAGTCGCGCCAGTCGGCGAGTGCCGGATCACATAACAGGCCGCGGCCGATGAAGCGGGCTTCCTCGTCGCCGCTGAGAATGCGCAGGGACAGTCCCGTTTCCGCCCGGACGCGGGCGGCGAAGTCGTCGCCATTGGCGGCATCGCGGACCGCGCTGGTGGCCACGACGGTGATTTCCCGTGGATGGTGCGCGCGGCACATGGCGGCGAGTTCGGCGACGGCGGCGGTGCCGGCGGTGATGCCCGCTGCGCCCAAGCGGGGCTGAGCAGCGCTGAGGCCGGTGCCGATGCGGGTGTCGAGGGTGCGTTGTTCGACGGCGACGATCCGGCCGTCATCCAACTGCGTCGCCACAAGGGCCTTGATGGAGTTTGACCCGATGTCGATGACGGCGGTGGTGGGCGTCGCGAGCTTCATAGGGTGAAGGAGGCGGGGGCGATCAGGACGACGAACTCGCCCTTGCGGCTGGCTTTCAGGATTTGGTCGCGCACCTCGGCGGCGCCGCCGACCCAGAAGGTTTCGTGCAGCTTGGTGAGTTCCTTGGCGATGCAGACGACGCGATCGGGGCCGAGCGTATCGGCGATCTCATGCGCGAACTTATCGATGCGGTGGCAGCTCTCGTAGAGCGCGAGCGTGTAATCGAAGTCCTGATACTTGGTGAGGAAGGTGATACGCGCGGCGGACTTCGGCGGCAAAAAGCCGGCGAACAGAAAACCGTTGGTCGGCAGCCCGGCGGCGCACAGCGCGGTGGTGATGGCGCAGGCGCCGGGCACCGGCACGACCGGCAGGCCGCGGCGGCGGCAGGCGCGCACGAGACGAAAGCCCGGATCGCTGAGCGCCGGCGTCCCGGCGTCGCTCACGACGGCGACCGATTTGCCGGCGGCGAGTTGGTCGGCGAGGCGTTCGGCGGCCTCGGTTTCGTTGTGATCGTGGTAGGCAACCAGTTCGCGGCGCAGGCCGAGGCGGGTGAGCATGGCGCCGGTGGTGCGAGTGTCTTCGCAGGCGACGAGGTCGACGGCCCCGAGGAGGGCGCGGGCACGGTCGGTGAGGTCGGCGAGGTTGCCGATGGGCGTCGCGACCACGTAGAGGTGGCCAGGGAGGGGAGTGAGCGACGCGTTCTCAGACATGGGCACAAAAAATCCGGCGCCGGGTGGCGCCGGATGGCGAGTGAAAAGTGGGCCAATGGCGGGGGAGTTCGCGCTTAGCGAATGCCGGAACCCTTGCCCGTGCCCATGCCCGGAACCTGGCCTTCCCAGTTGGCGGGGCGGCTCCACGGAATGGAGGAATCGGCCTCGGTCTGGCTGGTGCAGCCGGTGAGGAGGAAGGAGCCGGCGATCCCGGCGAGCGCGAGGAGGAGGCGGAAGAGCTTGTTCATGGAGAGCAGTTTCAAGGTGTCAGGGTGGCGGCATCGCCTTTGCGTAGGATGCCAGAGAGGGATTCCGGTAAGACCTGCGCAACGGAATAATTCTCCCTCGTATCGCTAATTTCCACCGTGGCGAGCAGGTCGGGGCCGCGGGTGATGCGCAGGCGTTGGTTGGTGACGGCACCGTGGTTTTGCCCGAAGTTGATCACCACGAAGGCGTTTTGCGGACCGACGCTCACGACTTGGGCGTGGTCGCCGCGACTGGAAACAAGTTTGGGCGGGGCGGTGCGCACGAGGTCTTCAAGTTCCAATATCCGCTCCTCCAGTTGTCCGATGGTTTGCCGGTAGCGCATGGCGTCGGCAGCTGGCAGCGCATTTGCGAGTTGATCCTGAGCGTGCACCAGCTTGATGCGCGTGTCGGCCAGCTCGGATTGGGCGCGCTCGGCCGTGGCGGTGGCCTCGGCGTGCTGGGATTCGAGGAGCTCGAGCGCGCGCTGCTGCTGTTCGAGATCGAGTTTGGTGGCGGTGAGCTCCCGCTTGCTGGCGGCGAGCTGGGTGTCCAGCGACTGGATACGCCCGGTGAGTTCGGCTTTGTTTGCCTCAGCCTGTGCCAGGTCGGCGGCGAGTTGGGCGCCGCGACTTTCGGCAGCGGCGAGTTCCTGGTGCAGGCGCTGCTTGGAATTGCCGATGAGGAAAAACATCACGCCCGCCGCCACCGCTCCCGCCAGCGCCAACCAGGTGAGGACCAGAGTCAGGTTGCGCATGGCGGCAAGGCGGCGAGGCGAGCGGTCGTGCGATCAGGCGTCGACCCGGAAGGTGCTCTCATACCACGGGTCGCAGGCGGTCTTGCGGATCGCGCCGTTGGCGGCGAGGTGGTAGAGGATCTTGTAAACGAGCTCGGGATTGCCGTCGGTCTTGGCCGCGAGGGCTTCGACGGAGAAGTCGGTGCCGGGCGCGGCGGTCAGCGTGGCCTGGATCTTTTTCTTCAAGTCGATCACGCCGGTGGCGGCCTTCTTGCCGGCTTCGACGCCCGGCTGGTGGTAGGCGTTGATGCCAATGAGCGTGGCGTAGAGACCGACGACGCGTTCGTAGAGGGCGATCATCATGCCGAGGGTGCGGGCGGAGACGTCGGGCACGGTGAGCGTGACCGACCAGCGATCTTTTTCGGAGAGCGCGTCGCGGGTGCCGAGGAGGAACCCCTGGAGGTAGTCACCGGAGGTCACGCCGGGCTCGACCTCAAGCGCGTCGCCGTCGCGGTCCTTGAGGACCTCGATGAAGGTGACGAAGAAGTTGTTCACGCCCTCGCGGAGTTGCTGCACGTAAGCGTGCTGGTCGGTGGAGCCCTTGTTGCCGTAGACGGCGATGCCTTGGTTGACCACGTTGCCGGCGAGATCGAACTCCTTGCCGAGCGACTCCATGATGAGCTGCTGCAGGTAGCGCGAGAAGAGGAGCAGGCGGTCCTTGTAGGGGAGCACAACCATGTCCTTGGCGCCGCGACCATCGGTGGCGAAGAGCCAGGCGAGCGCGAGCAGGGCGGCGGGGTTTTCGGCGGTGACGGGCACGCGGGTGGCGGCGTCCATGGCGGCGGCACCTTCGAGCATGGCGTCGACGTCGAGGCCTTGGAGGGCGGCGGGCAGGAGACCGACGGCGCAGAGTTCGGAGGTGCGGCCGCCCACCCAGTCCCACATTGGGAACTTGGCGAGCCAGCCCTCGGCGTCGGCGACCTTATCGAGTTTTGAGCCGTCACCGGTGACGGCGACGAAGTGCTTGGCCGGATCGAGCCCGGCGGTGCGGAAAGCGGCCTGGGCCTCCAGCATGCCGTTGCGGGTCTCGACGGTGCCGCCCGATTTCGAAATGACGACGGCGAGGGTGGAGGCGAGGTTGTCGCCAATCTCACCGATCACATAGTCCATGCCGTCGGGATCGGTGTTGTCGAAAAAGTGGACGGCGAGTTTGTCGAGGCCCGGTTGGCCCAGGGCGTGATGGACAAATTGCGGACCGAGGGCGGAACCGCCGATGCCGATCACGAGGAGTTGAGTGAAGGCGCCGTTGGGGCCGCCGATCTTGCCACTGTGGACGTCGGCCGCGAAGGCCTTGAGGGCGTCGAGCGTGCCGGTGATGGCGTTACGCAGTTCGGCAGTCGGAGCGAGTTGTGGGGCGCGCACCCAGTAGTGGCCGACCATGCGATCTTCGTCCGGATTGGCGATCGCGCCGGCCTCGAGTTCGGTCATGGCGGTGAAGGCCTTTTGCATGGCCTCCTCATGACTGCTCAGGAAGTCGTCAGGCAGCGGCAGGCGGCTGAGATCGAGCGCGAGCCCGAGTTCCGGGTAAGGGTGGTAGTGTTGTTTGAAACGTTCCCAGGACATGGTGGAAGAGTGAAAGTGGCGGAGTGAAAATGAAAGGGCGGAGCGCGCGAATGGGTGCATAAAAGAGGCGCGATTGGTGAAAATCGCGCCTCCTTCTGATTACAGATTCTTGTCGGTGACGGCCCCCTCGGAAGCGCTGGCGACGAGCTTGGCGTATTTGCCGAGGACGCCGCGGGTGGCGCCGGGGCCGCGCGGTTTGAAGGCGGCCATGCGGGCGGCATACTCGTCATCCGGAATGAGCAGTGAGATGGTGTTCTTCACCGCGTCGATCTCGATGGTATCACCCGTCTGCACGATGCCGATCGGACCGCCGTTGGCCGCTTCGGGCGTAATGTGGCCGACGTCGAAGCCATGGCTGCCACCGGAGAAGCGGCCGTCGGTGATGAGGGCAACGTCCTTGATGAGACCGCGGCCGGCGACGGCGCTGGTCGGGGAAAGCATTTCGCGCATGCCGGGGCCGCCGACGGGACCTTCATTGCGGATCACGACCACGTCGCCTTTGACCACGTCGCCGCGGAGGATGCCTTTGAGCGCGTCTTCTTCACCTTCGTAAACCTTGGCGGTGCCTTTGAAGTAGAGGCCCTCCTTGCCGGTGATCTTGCCGACACCGCCTTCCGGGGCGAGGTTGCCGTGGAGCACGCGCAGGTGGGTCTCGGTTTTGATCGGCTGGTCCCACGGGCGGATGATGTCCTGCTCGTTTGGATACGCCGGGTAGGGCTGCACCTCGGCGAGGGTTTCGGCGAGCGTCTGGCCGGAGACGGTGAGGCAGTCGCCGTGCAGCATACCGCGGTCGAGCAGCATCTTCATGAGCGGACGGATGCCGCCGATGCGCACGAGGTGGCTCATGTTGTATTTGCCGAAGGGCTTGAGGTCGCCGAGCAGCGGGACGCGTTCGCCGATCTCCTTGAAGTCGTTGAGCGAAAGCGGGACTTCGGCGGCGTGGGCGATGGCGAGCAGGTGGAGGATGAGGTTGGTCGAGCCGCCCAGTGCGGTGCAAGTGACGATGGCGTTCTCAAAGGCCTCGCGGGTAAGGATGTCGCGGGGTTTGATGCCGCGGCGCAGCATCTCCATCACGGCGGCGCCGGCGCGGGCACAGTCCTTGCGCTTGTCCTCGCTGACCGCGAGTTGGGCCGAGCTGTTGGGCAGGCTCATGCCGAGGACCTCGATGGCGGAGGCCATCGTGTTGGCGGTATACATGCCACCGCAGGAACCGGGGCCGGGGATGGCCGAGGCTTCGACGTCCTTGAGGCCGGCATCGTCGAGCTCGCCCTTGGCGTGTTTACCGACGGCTTCGAAGACGGAAACGATATCGAGCGGCTTCTGCTTGTCGCAGTCGCCCGGGGTGAAGCCGGGGAGAATGGTGCCGCCGTAAATGAAGACCGCCGGGCGATTGAGGCGAGCGATCGCGATCATCATGCCGGGCATGTTTTTGTCGCAGCCGCCGATGGCGATGAGACCGTCGAAGCCCTCGGCGGCGACGGCGGTCTCGACGGAGTCGGCGATGACTTCACGGGAAACCAGGCTGTAGCGCATTCCCTGCGTGCCCATGCTGATGCCATCGGTCACGGTGATGGTGTTGAAATAGACCGATTTGCCACCGGCGGCGGTGATGCCTTTTTGGGCGTGCTCGCTCAATTCGCCGAGGTGGACGTTGCAGGGCGTCATGTCGCTGGCGGCGGAGGCCACGGCGATCTGCGGCTTTTGAAAATCGTCATCGGTGAACCCGACGGCTCGGAGCATGGAGCGGGCGGGGGCGCGATCGTTGCCGTCGACGACGACGGAGGAATGGGGGCGGGGGGTGGATGGTGTATCGCTCATGACGAAGAGTGAACGACCTCAGCAAAGCACAAAGCCACCGGCAAGCGGTGTTTTCGGCATTGCACCGGGAGGGCGCGCCCCCCGAAATCGCCGTTCTCATTTTCGCATGGCTTTCGACCTCCAGTCCGTCCTCAAGGCGCTGCTCTTCTCCTCCGGGCACCCCCTCACCATCAAAGACTTCCAAGCGGTCTTCACCCGTTACCAGGAGCAGAATCAGCCGTCGGCGCCGTCTGGCGAGGCGGCGGAAGGTGTAGAGGAGGCCGAGGCCTCCGAGCAGCAGCCGGCGGAGCCTACCGCCGCGGACGAACAGCCCGAAGTCGACGCTCTGGAGGAGGTTGACGCCGACGTCCCGGAGTTGATCACGGCGGCGCAACTGCGTGAGGCCTTGGAGGCGATCGAGTCGGAGCTGCGCGAGAGCAACTCAACGTTCCTGCTGCTGGAGGGCGCGCAGGGTTACCGGATCGTCTGCAATCCGCGTTATGCCCGTTGGGTGCGCGCGTTGCGCAACGAGCCGCCGCCCGCCAAACTTTCGCAGTCCGCGCTGGAGACGCTCGCGGTCGTGGCTTATCGCCAGCCGGTCACGCGCAGCGAGATCGAAACGGTGCGCGGTGTTTCGGCCGATGCCGGCCTCAACAAGCTGCTCGAGCGCGAACTGATTTACATCACCGGGCGCGCGGAACTGCCGGGGCGGCCGTTGCAATATGGCACGACGGAGAAGTTCCTGGAATTTGTCGGCGTGAAGTCGCTGGTGGAACTGCCGGCCTCCGACGTGTTGTCGCCGCGGCAGATCGACCAGTGGCTGCAGGACGCGATGAACCCGACCACGCCTGGCGATGCCGAGATGGGCCTGCCGCTTGAAGCGGGTGAAGGCGAGACGCCGATGGAAGACGAGGCTCACATCGAGGTGGATGAGCAGGCTGCAGTCGAAGCGGCCCCGGCCGAGCCCACGGAATCTTCCGACGCAGCACCGCAGGAGGAAGCGCCGGTCGAGTCGACGCCGGTTGACGATACCGTGCCGGAGTCGGACGAAACCGAAGAACCTGAAAAAACTGCCTGATTTCCCATGAGCGACCCCCTGGCCCCCATCCGCCAAAAAATCGATGAGATCGATCGTGAGTTCGTTCGACTGCTCAATGAGCGGCTCGGGCTCGCGGCCGAAATTGGCAAGGTGAAGCGTAGCAGCGGCGGTTCCATTTATGCCTCGGAGCGCGAAGACGCGGTCTTGCGCAAGGTCTGCGCTTGGAATGAAGGTCCGATCAAGGACGAGGCGCTGAAGGCGATTTACCGCGAGATCATGTCGGCCGCGATCGCGTTGGAGAAGGCGACCAAGATTGCCTACCTCGGGCCCGAAGCGACCAACACGCACGCGGCGGCCATCAAGAAGTTCGGCGCCAGTGTCGATTACGAGAGCATCGCTACAATCGCCGACCTGTTCACGGCGGTGGAGAAGGGCGAAGCCGATTACGCGGTGATCCCGATCGAAAACTCGACTGAAGGCAGCGTGCGCGAGGCCTTGGACAATTTCGTCGAGAGTGACCTGAAAATCGTCGCGCAGATCTACCTCGAGATCTCGCATGCGCTGATTTCCAACGACGCGCCGGAAAAGATCACGAAGGTGTATTCCAAAGATCAGGCCTTGGCGCAGTGTCGCAACTGGCTGCAACGCCATCTGCCGCATGCGCAACTCATCGATGCGCCCAGCACCTCGCGTGCGGTGGAGATCGCGAAGAACGAGCCGGGCGCCGCGGCGGTGGCGGGTGAACTGGCAGCGCTGCACCACGATGTGCCGGTGCAGGTGCACAATATCCAGGACAAGAGCGACAACACCACGCGCTTCTTCGTGCTGGGCAAAAAGCCGGCGGGCTCGGTCGGGCAGGGGCGCGACATGTCGAGTTTTCTGATCTCGCTGGGCGACCAGGCGGCTTCACATTCCGGCGCCTTGTTGAAGATGCTCATGCCGCTGGCCGAGCGCGGTATCAACCTGTCCAAGATCGAATCGCGTCCGAGCAAGAAGCGGCCGTGGGACTATTACTTCTTCGTCGATGTATCCGGCCACTACCAGGACGAGAACATGCAGGACGCGCTCAAGCAGCTCAGCACCTTCTGTCCCTTGGTGAAATGGCTGGGTAGTTACCCGGTGGTGAACTGAGGCAGCAGCCGAAGTAGTCGCCCAAGTTCTCCCCGTAGCCGACCTCGTTTAGGCCGGACAGGGGGGGGGCACCGGCCCCGGCTGCGGCTGTTTCTCGTTCAGCCCCAGAAGTGGTAGATGAGCCACAGGGCGGTGCCGCAACCGACGATCATGATCATGGCGAAGATGGCCCAGCAGCCGGTCTTGGAGAGCTGCGGCTCGTTGGACTCCTCGGTCTGCAGCAGGTCGTCGAGCATCGTGTCCACCTGCGCGACGGAATCTACCGGCTCGGCGGGTGCGGGAGCAGGCTGAAGCTGCGGGGGGAGCTGGTCGACCTGTGACGTCGCGGTTGGCGCCGCCGCCGTTTCGCTGGTGGAGCTGGCCGCGATCTCCTGATCCAACCACGCCAAGTGCCGGGCAATCAGGTCGCGCTGGGCGCGGAGTTGCTGGAGGCGTTGAGGATCTGGCACGGGCGAAATAAAAGGCGGCGAGCGGATCGGCTCGCAAAACAAAAAGCGCCGGTAAAAACCGGCGCTTCGGAAGAGGGAATGGAGCGTGTCGCTTAGGCTTCGACGACGTTCACCTTGCGGTGAGCCTTGTCGAATTCGACGACGCCGTGCTTGAGCGCGAAGAGGGTCCAATCGCGACCGACGCCGACGTTCTTGCCGGGGCGGAAGCGGGTGCCGCGCTGACGGACGATGATGTTGCCCGCAATGACCTTTTGGCCGCCGAACTTCTTTACGCCGAGGCGCTTGGAAGCTGAATCGCGGCCGTTGCTGGTGGAACCTGCACCTTTTTTATGTGCCATGAGGTATGATCTCCTGAGTTAAGGGCTTGGCGGAATCAGGCGCTGATGGACTCGATCTTGATGACCGAGAGCTCCTGGCGGTGGCCGCGTTGCTTGTGATAGCCTTTGCGCTTCTTCTTTTTGAAGACGATCACCTTGGTGCCACGCTTGTTTTCGAGGACCTTGGCGGTGACCTTGGCGCCTTCGAGACGGGGCGTGCCAAGTTTGAAGTCGGCGCCCTCGCCAGCGGACAAAACGTCCGTAATCTCCACCGTATCACCGGCTTCCGTCTTCGGGTAGCGGTTTACGGTCAGGATGTCGCCCTCGCTGACGGCGAACTGCTGGCCTTGGGTTTTGATGGTCGCTTTCATGTGTAAAGGGGCGATCTAAGAAGTTTTGGGCACACGTAAGCAAGTCCGATTTTTGACAAATCCGCTTCTGCCCCCGGTCGGTGGCGCGTGTTCGTGACGGCGGGAAAAACGATGCCGGTAACCTCGATCAATTGCCCGGAGGTGTCGGGCTCTCGTTGGGAATGATGACGCCGCCCTCGGCGTTGATGAGCTCCACCTGCATGGTTTCGTGTTGGCGTCGCTTGATGTCGGCCGGCAGAGCGGGACGCGCGAGCAGCATGCGTCGCACCTTTTCCTCTTCCTTTTCGGCCTCCTGCACGCGGCGTAATTCCGCGAGTCGGGCTGCTTCGCGCTCCACGGCTTCGCGCTTTTCGCGCTCGGCTTCGGCGAGTTTGCGGGCGGCCTCGCGGCGGGCGATTTCAGCCTCCAAGGCGGCGCGTTCGGCTTCTTCGGCGCGGCGACGGGCCTCACCTTGCGCGGCCTCTTTTTCCTGGCGGAGTTGTTCGAGCCGTTCGGCGGCGAGCCGGGCTTGTTCCTCGGCAGCGAGGCGGGCGGCCTCGGCCTCGGCCTGTTCGGCGCGAAGTTTGGCGAGTTCGGCGGCGGCCTGCTCGGCCGCCTGTTGCGCTTGCAGCGCGGCCAAGCGATGCGCTTCGGCTTCGGCCTCGATGCGTTTGCGGGCGTCGGCCTCGCGTTGACGTTCGGCGGCTTGGGCGGCGGCGACGCGTTCGGATTCAACTTTTCGTTCGAGCTCGGCGCGGTAGCCGCGGTAGGCGACCGTTCCACCGACCAGGACGAGAATGAGCAGGACGGCGATGACGATGTTCTTGGGCATGGCGGGAACTGGGTTGAGGAGGAGGGGGGGCCGGAGCTTGGACCGGAACTTAGGCGGGAAGTTCGAATTCGGCAATGCCAGGATGGGCGGCGTTGAGGGCGGCAAATTCGGCCGCGCGATGGATCAGCCCGGGGAGCGCGCCGGGATCCGTCCAATCCCCGGCCAGCACGGTCGCCAGAAAGATGTCGCCGGAACCGGTGGCGGAGACTTCGCGGGTTCGCGGCGGTTGGACTTCTCCGCGCTCGTTGGCCGTGCGGTAGCGAACCGCGCGCGGACCGTCGGTCACGATCCAACGCTGCACCGGCAACTCGGCGGTCAACGCTTCGAGGTTCGGCGGGAGTTCCAGCTGGCGCGCGAGGGCGTTCAGTTCGTCGCGATTGATTTTCACCAAGGCGAGTGGCCGGCGAACCAGATCCGCCAAGGCGGGCCCGTAGGAATCGATCACCAATCTTTCGGGTGGCAGCTCTTCCAAGAAGGTCGTTCGCAGGGCGGTGAAATCGGGGTCGTCCCAAGTCGGGATGCTGCCGCAAACCGCGATGATGGTTTCGGTCGAACCCGAGCGGAGTTGGTCGGCAGCCGCGCTGGCCGCGACGGCGTCGATGGCGCAGTCCGGGCCGAGGAAGGTGGTCTCGGGAGCATTCGCGGAGCGAACGACCGTGCCGGTGCGGGTGGGCGTGGTGGTGGGAATCAAGTGCCAGTCAAAGGCGGCGTGGCCCGCAAGCCATTGGCGGCAGGCCTCGCCACTGGTGCCGCCGGCGAAACTGAGCGCGGTGACCGGCACCCCGAGCCGCTGCAGCATCTTCGCCACATTGAAACCCTTGCCGCCAACTTGAAAGCTGTTCGAGGCGGCGCGGTGAGTGGAGCCCAGTTGCACCGGAGTCGTGAACTCCAAGGTGGTTTCGGCGAGGGGGTTGGCGGTGAACGTGCGCACCGGTGAGGTCATGGCGCGACTTTGCAGCGAGGACGGGATTGCGTCGAGGCGCGAAGCGGTTTGAACCCTTCGCGCGATGCCGCGTATGATTTCTCCGTCCGTCTGGCGTGGGCCCGATACCGTTGCGCATGCGCGTGCGCTGTTGGGCAAGTATTTGGTGGTCGCCGATCAGGCCGGTGACCAGCGACGGACGCGGATTGTGGAAACCGAGGCCTACGATGGTCCTGAGGATCGCGCCTGTCACGCCAGCCGCGGGCGGACGCCACGCACCGAAGTGATGTTTGGCGCGGCCGGGCATTGGTATGTCTACCTCTGCTACGGCATCCACGAGATGCTCAACCTGGTGACGGGGCCGGTCGACTATCCGGCGGCCGTGCTGGTGCGCGGTGTATCCGAATTCTCAGGACCGGGCCGACTGACGAAACGCCTCGGCATCGATCGGCGTTTTAATGGTCGGTCCGCGCGGCGCTCGACCGGACTGTGGTTGGAGGACGACGGCTTGGTCGTGCCGGACGAGGTGGTGCAGTGCACGCCGCGAATCGGGATCGACTACGCCGGTCCGGAATGGGCGGCGAAACCCTGGCGCTTCGTGTGGCGGTTGCCGCAGTGAATCACTTGTCCTGCGGCGCGGGTTTGGCCGCGGCGGCGGTCTCCGCGCCGACGTCGCGGTAGTCGGTGAGAATGGCCATTGCCGTGCCCACGCCCACCTTGACCTCGAAGCGCAGGGGCAGGCGGTCTTCGTCGCGCGAAACCCACACGCGGACTTCGCCGCCGCGCTTGAACATTCCCTTGGGGTTTTCCTCCATGCGGGGCACGAGCTTGAGGGTCTCCTTGCGGCCCCACGGGGTTTTGATCGTTTCGACGGCCTCGGCGAAAATCGTGAGCTCGTAAAATTCGTCGTCGAACAGCACCGAGACGTCGCGTTGTTGGCCCACGTCGATGTCCCATTGGCGAGTCTGAATCAGGGTGGTCAGAAAATCGACCGGTTCCATCTCGGGCATGGCCACCTCAACCGATCGTTCGGGCCGGCGGACATCGGTGTAGTTGGCGACGGCCTTCTCGTAATCGAGCTGGATGACGGCCTCGGTCTCCTTGGTGCGGGTGATGGTGGTGGCGGTCGCTTCGACGAGGCGGCCGGACGCGTTGTCGTAAATGGAATCGGCCTGACCGTCGAAGGGGTAGAGTGCGCGAATGACCCCGCGCGTGGAGGTCTTCATCGTGATGCGCGTGCGTTCGGCGGGAGAGGTTGGCTCCTCGTCGGCGGTGATGGTGAGCTCACCGGCTTTGCCGAAGATGCCCCAGCTGAGACGGTAGGTGAACTGTTCGCCTTTTTGCAGGGCGAGTGGTTCGCCGGCCCACGCCATCCCGGCCGCGGCGACGGTGATCACGGTGATGCAGAAACAGCGAAGGAAGCGGGACGGAGAAAACATGGCAGGGTTTAAGGCGTTGGAAACCAAGCAGGGGGGCGGGTTCCTTGGCGATTACGTTTCTCCGGCCAAGCGGAGGCAGGTCGACAAGGTGTCGATCTCGGCGATGGGCTTGTCGGGGCGCAGTCGGGCGATGCGCGGGAAGCGCAGGGCGAAGCCGCTGTCATGACGCGTGCTGCGTTGAATCGAGTCGAACGCGACTTCGATCACGGTGTCGGGATGCACGAGCCGGCGACGGCCGGACACCTCGAGGGTCTGGGCGGTGAAGTGGTCGGTGAGGGTGGCGATCTCGGCATCGGTGAGGCCGGAAAAGGCCTTGCCGAGGACCAGCAAGGCATCGGGTGCGGCACCCTCGCGGTCGTCGCGCACGGCGAAGGTGTAGTCGCTCAACACCCCTCGGCGCTTGCCGTGTCCCTGCTCGACGGCGACCACCACGACATCGAGGGTGGCGTAGGCCTTTTTCAGTTTGAGCCAGGCGTGCCCGCGGCGACCGGGCGCGTAGAGGCTGGCCGGGTCCTTGAGCATCAAACCTTCGTTGCCGCGGTCGCGGGCGGCCAGGAAGTGGCGGTCGATCTCCGCGGCATCGGCGGCGCTGGTGCGCGGCGCGAGTCGCAGGCGTTGCGGCGTCGCGCCGTCACGGAAGAGCCTCCCGAGGCGCGCTCGGCGTTGATCCAAGGGAGCCTGCAGGAGCGAGTCGCCGTCGACGAAAAGCAGGTCGTAGGCGGAGTAGGAAATCGGAATTTCGGCACCCAGGAAAAGGTCGTCGCCGCCGCGACCGAGGCGCTTTTGCAGTTCCGCGAAAGGCAGCGCCCGGTCGCCGCGCCAGGCGAGCAGTTCGCCGTCGAGGATCAGGTCATGGGGCCACGATTTGACGGCCGCGATGAGATCGGCGAATTGATCGGTGATGCGATTGAGATCGCGGGAGTAGAGTTCGACCCTTGATCCCTGCTTGTGGAGCTGGCAGCGAATGCCGTCGAATTTGTCTTCGATCCAAACGGGCGGCTTAAGGCGCTTGAGGATGCTTTCCGCATCCGGCTCGGGACTGGCGAGCATGAACTGGATTGGCTGAAACAGCCGCAGGTCCACGGCAGGCAGACGCTGTTCGCGAGCGGCGCGCACGACGGCACCGATGTCGCCCGCCAGCATGTGGGCTCGGCGGATGTCGCTGAGCGGCTGGGCGGTTGCCTGGGCGATGGCCTCCTCGACCAATCCTTCGCGCAGGCCGATCCGGAGGTCGCCGGACATGATCTTGAGGAGGTATTTGGCTTCGACGGGAGAAAGCTCGCGGAGCACGGATTCCAAAAGGTCAATCTTGGCGCTGGGCCCACGCGCGGCGGCGAGGTGATCGAAGTAGGTCGCGATGTCGTCAAGGCGCGGGTGCGTTGGCGACTCAGCGTTGGGTCGGGCGGCCAGCATGGCTTCGGCGGTGTCACCACTGTCGGCAAAGCGGCGGTAGACCGTGCGCCATTCACCACGATTGGCACCGACGACAGCGAGCACCGCGCGTTGCATGGCCGCCCAGCCGATCTGCAGGCGCTGCTCCGTGCCTTGGGCGAAGGGGCGACCGGTGAAGTAGAGCGCGGTTTGAGCAGCGGCGGGGGTGGAAAGGCCGGCGAGGAGATCGGCGAGCAGCTCAACTTTGCGACGTTTGCCGGGCGATGCCTTGATGGCTTCTGCGGTGGTGGCGAAATGGAGGAAGGAGTCGGTCGGCATGTCGACCGGAGCGGCGGCGACTTCGCTCGACGATGGTGGGGGTGGTGGTGAAGCGGTCGATCCCTCGATGGGAATCTCCAGTTGGTTGTCGGCGCCCAGGGCCCAGGCTTCGATGCCCCGTCGCCGCAGGTCGCGGGCGAAGTCGGCGGCGAAACCGTGGGTGGTCCAAACCAGCGAGGGTTGCACCCGCTCCACGAAGGTCAGGAGATCGGGATAGTCGGCGTGATCGGAAAGCGGAAACGCGGCGTCGCATTGGTAGCGAAAGTGGGCGCCGGGGTCGAGGGCCCAGCCGCTGAGCATGGCGGTGCGCCGACGTTTGATCTGGCGGATGACGCGAGCGTTGGCCGCCTGTGGCGGCGCGATGATGACGTGGCCGGCGGCGGCGGTCGGGTCGAGTTCGGCGTAGGGCGGGAAGGTGTAACCAAGTTCCTCATACACCGCGGTCATGCGCACGACCTGCGGATGCAGCATGAGCGGGAGGTCGGCGGCGGCGAGCTGCCCCAGCACCTCCTGGCTTTTACCAAGACTGTAGCCGTAAAGCAGCGGGACTTCGCCGTCGTCGAGCGTGCCGCGGCAGAACGCGACGATGTCGGCCAGAACCTTCTGGGTGCTGGGGAAAACGTAGTGCGGTCGCCCGAAAGTGGTTTCCATGATCACCACATCGGCCGGAGGTGTGGCGCAGGTCTCGGCGGACGCGCCTTGGCGGAGCTTGAAGTCGCCGGTGTAGAGGAGGCGGCCATGGTCGCGGTGGGCGAGCAGGCACTGGGCGGAGCCAAAAATATGGCCGGCCGGATACAGGGTGATGCTGCAATCGGGCGTGAGCGCCTCGGTGCGCTCGAAGGGCAGGACGTGTTCGGTGCGTTCGGCCGGAAGTCGGTCGCGCATGAGGCGGGCGGTGCCTTCGGAGCAGATGATCTCGCGGTGCCGCGCGAGGTGGTCGAAGTGAGCGTGGGAAACGAACGAGCGACTGACCGGCCGGTGCGCATCCAACCACCAGTCGATCTGCGGCAGGTAGATGCTGCCGTAACGCCATTGCACGTCCCAAGTCATCGCGCCGCAAGCTGCGCGGCGGTCCGGGTCAGCGCAAGCCGAGGAAGGTCATGCCCAGGGCCAGCAGCAGGAAAAAACCGGTGGCCCACCAATACCAAGGCAGGCCGCCCACCTGACCGCCGTCCGGGCGCGGACGTGGTGCTTCCTCGCCCCACGCTTCGGGCGGCAGGTCGAGCCCGTCGTAGAGGTCGGTTTCGCGCCAGCCGGTTCGCTCGTCGGCTCCACACTCGGGACAGGACAGTGCGCCGGCAGGGATGTCGGCGCCGCAGTTGGCGCATTCGGGCGGGGCGGACAGATGACGGGCCATGCGAGCGGACGAGGCGTGGTGGGTTCAGGCCTCGAAATACTTGTGTTTGGCCAAGCGCCAGGCTGTGACGAAGAAGGCGGTAAGCGGGATGGCGAGGACCATGCCCAGGATGCCGTTGAGCGCCGTGCCCCAGAAGAAGATGGCAAAGATGATCATCACCGGGTGCAGACCGGTGCGATCGCCCATGATTTTGGGGGTAAGGAACCAACCCTCGATATTCTGCACGACGATGAAGACCAGCACGACCTTGCCCACCAGCAACCAACCGCCCTCGGGTTGGAAGAAGGCGAGCGGCAACGCGATGCTCAGGCCAATGATGGTGCCGAGATAGGGCACGATGTTGAGCACGCCGAGGGTGAGGCCGAGCACCAGGGCGAACTTGAGGCCAACGCCGGCGAAGCCGAGAAAGAGCATGAGACCCATCAGGAGGCCGATGAGGAGCTGCCCGCGGAAAAAGGAGACCACGATGCCGATGAATTCACGCACCAGAAACACCACGTCTTCCCGCACGGGTTTTTCGAGGAAGGTGAGTTGCTCGCCCAAGCTGCGGGTTGGATCGCGGCGCGAGAGCAGGAAGAAAAACAGGTAGATCGGAACGATCGCGATGTTGGTGATGAAGCCAAAGACGTTGAGGGCGCCGGATCCGGCGGCTTTAATGGACGGAATGGCTTGGGAAAGGAGGTGCTGAGCTTCGCCCAGGATCGAGTCGACCAAGGCCTTGATGGTGGGGTTGGCCATCTGTTTTTCGGCCAGCACCACCCAGTCCGGGTAGTTGGTCTGCACGTAGGCGAGGGCGCGTTGCCAAAACACCGGCACGAAGGCGATGAAGTCGAGGACCTGCTCGACCAATTTGGGTGTGACGAGCAGGATGAGACCGCTGAGCACGAGGGAGACGGCCGCGTAGAGGATGACCACCGAAGTCGTGCGCGGGCGTTTCAGCCGGTGTTCGAGCCAATCGACCACGGGGCGCAGCACCAGGGCGATGATACCGGCGGCGGCAATGGGCCAAAGCACCTGCGAAAAGAAGCCGATCGTGCGGGCAAGCACGATGAAGCAAAGCACCAGCAAACCGACGATCAGCACCAGGGCGAGGAAGCCCAAAGCGAAGCCCACCAACTTGCGCTGGCGGTTGGACAGGAGGCTGGGGGCGGAGGAGTCGGACGAGTCCGGCATGGCGCGGAGCAGAACCCGTGACGTCCAAACAGGCCAGCGCAAAGGCGTTACACGGGTGCGGCTGGTTTGGAGTTACCCGGCGGGTGCGAATCGCTTGGGGCTGGCGGTATGGCCCCCAAAAAAACTGCAAATAAGCGCTTGCACCTTCGGTCGCATCTTCTCTTTTTCTCCCTCCCTCACGCACCCGTAGCTCAATTGGATAGAGCGTCTGACTACGGATCAGAAGGTTTGGGGTTCGACTCCCTACGGGTGCGCCACTTTTGGAAACGCACGGTTCTTGCGAACCGTGCGTTTTGTTTTGCAGGCGGATCGCGCGGGCGGGTCGTCTCACCCCCCAACGGGTTTGGGGGGCAAGCAACGCGCCGTGGGCGCGTGAACGACGGCCTGCGGGGGCGCCACTTTGGAGACGCGCGATCGGCAACGGTCGCGCGTTTTTCGTGGGGTGATTGCGATGGGGAGAATTCGAGGGGGGCTGAGCGGCAGGGCACACCGGCCGGAATGCATGCTACGTGGGATGGCTTGAAGGCATGAAAAAGCCCGTCCCTCGGTCGATTGGACGGGCAGTTTGGGAAGAACTCAGGTGTGCGCGTTAGGCCGGCTCAGGCAGCATGGCGCCAGTCAGGTCCGGCAAGGTGTCGCGGTGGCGCTTCACTTTGAAAAAGCGAGAGCGGCGGCGAAGCATGCGGTCGAGTTTGTCGACCAGCAGGGAAACGGCTTTGTGGGCTTCGTCGGTCGCGACGGAAGCGTTCATGTCGGGGCCATTGATTTCGATGTGGCCTTTGGCGGTGAAGCGATGGGTTGGTTTTTGTTCGGGATCGAATTCGATTTCTACGCGGAGTCTAACAATACGCTCTTCGTGGCGGAACAATCGATCGGCTTTCTCTTGCACGAACGTCTTGAGCGACGGCGTGAGGTCGAGGTGGATGCCTGATACGATCAGTTCACTAGCACGGTTGTCATTCATCATGGTATTTCTTTCTTTGTGGTTCTTGACCGAGAAATGGGACCGCTCCCGTCGCCATGCCTTTGCTGGATAACCAACAACTCCCCGTCGCGACGGTCGTTTTGACCGGCGGATCTTCCGGTATCGGAAAATCGTTCATATCGCACATCGCCAAGGTGGCTCCGGAGGTGCTCATTTGCAATCTTTCGCGGCGGGTTCCGGACGTGAATTCAGCTCAGCTTAAGCTGCGACATCTATCCGTTGATCTATGTGATAATCGGTCGCGCGCCGACGGTCTTGAGCACTTATTAGCGGTGCTGCGCGACGAGGCGCCCAAAGGCCGGATATTGCTCATCAACAACGCGGGTTTCGGTCGTTATGGGGAGTTTTCTCCAGCCGATTTGGAGCCCTCGCTACGCATGATCGAACTGAATATTTCGGCGGTGCTCGCGACCACCGCCGCCATGTTGCCGATCCTGCGCGAGCGCGGTGGCACGATCATGAACATCGCTTCGGTGGTTTCCTTCCAACCGACGCCACTGATGGCAACCTACGGCGCCACGAAGTCGTTTGTGTTGAGCTGGAGCCACGCCCTGCGCGCGGAACTCGCTTCGAGCGGGGTTCACGTGATGGCGGTTTGCCCGGGTTCGACGCAGTCGGACTTTCACGCGCAGGCCGGGATGAGCCGCGGTGGCATGGGTGACGCGTTCACCCAGTCGGCTGAGCAGGTGGTCGACGAGGCCCTGCGTGCTTTGAGGCAGGGCAAGGGGCACGTCGTCACCGGATGGTTGAACAAGTTGCAGTGTGCGCTGTCCGTCCGGCTCCCGCTAAGTTGGTCGACTTGGGCCAGCGAGCGGGTGCTGCGACGTTACCGTCGGGAACCAGGCCGGGACTGAACCGCGCCCGACGGTTCGACACCGGAAATTGTGCCGCGGTGGCCCGTAATGTCGCACCGGGGCTTGCGCCGAAGCCGGTGCCGCCTCTGTGTCTGCGAATGCTAGACACGACTATGATCCGGGGCCGTTGGTTTGTTGTGACCGCGCTGGCCTGCTTCTTTTCCCTCAGTGTTGTCGCCGCTCCGGAATCGGAGGACCTCGCGACTTTGCAGTCGGGGCTCATCCCGAAGCGCGAGGTGGGGGCGGATGTATTCATCGCCGACAATCCGAGCTACGATGGTCGCGGGGTGGTGATCGCGGTTTTTGACACCGGGGTCGATCCCGCGGCGGCGGGACTGGCCGTGACGACGACCGGTGCGCGCAAAGTGGTTGATATCATCGATGGCAGTGGTAGTGGAGATGTTGATACGAGCGCCGTGGCGCAGCGCGCCGCAGACGGCACGCTGATTGGTTTGAGCGGCCGCGTGCTTACGCTGCCGGATGGGGTGAGCAATCCCAGCGGTGACTTCCACCTCGGCCTCAAGCGGGCGGCGGAACTGTTCAGTGGTTCGGTTTTTGGCCGCTTGCAGTCGCGCATCGAGGCGTCCTGGGAGGCTGAGCTCAGTCTGGTGCGCGCGGCGCGGGAACGCGAGGACAGCGAGGAACTAGCAGCCGCGCGGAAGAAGGCGGCGGCGGATCGCACCCGGGCGGAGTCCGATCAGGTCGCGCGGGCCGAGTTGCGGGAGGCGCTGGAGGATGGACTGTTGGGGTCCGGACCGGGACCGATCTTCGATTGCGTGGTCTGGCATGACGGCACCCATTGGCGCGTCTTGATCGACACTGATTTTGACGGTGATATGGCCGATGAAACGTTGCTGCGCCCCTATGGGGTCGCGGGCGAATACGGCACCTTCGACGAAGAAACCCATGCCACCTTCGGGGTGCAGGTCTACGAAGGGGGGGATTTGCTTTCGATCGTCACCGTGAGCGGCACGCACGGGACGCATGTGGCTTCGATCGCCTCGGCGCATTTCCCGGACAATCCCATTCGCAATGGCGTCGCGCCGGGGGCTCAGATTCTTTCGATCAAGATTGGTGACATCCGGACTCGCGGGAGTTCCTACGGTTTGAGTGAGCGCCGCGCACTTGCGGCGGCGGCACAGCACGGGGTGGACATCATGAACGCGAGTTGGGGGGGCTCGAGTCTCTTTCAGGACGGCAAGGATGCCAACAGCACGCTCTACACCCGCATGGTCGAGCGCTACGGCATCCTCGCGGTCATGTCGGCGGGTAATGAAGGACCGGGACTCAGCACCGCCGGGTCCGCGGGCGGCGAGGCATCCCGTGTGCTCGGTGTGGGTGCTTATGCCTCCGCCGACATGGCGCGAGTGCTCTACAATGCGGTGGATCGCAGTCCGGATGCGGCCCTGCAGTTTACCAGTCGTGGCCCCACCAAAGACGGCGATCTGGGGGTCGACGTGATGGCGCCCGGCGCCGCTTGGGCGGCCTACTCGGCGGAATCGTTGCGCGGCGCGGAGATGATCAATGGCACCTCCATGGCGGCGCCCAATGCTTCGGGCGTGGCGGCCCTGGTCATGAGCGCCGCCAAACAAAACGGCGTGAAGGCGTCGGCCGTGTTGATGCGGCAGGCGCTGATGCTGGGCGCATCGGCCTTGCCGGCGGAGGACAACTTCACGCAGGGACAGGGCATGGTGAATGCGCCGGGCGCCTGGGCCAAACTGCAGGCTCTGCAAAACGAGCCCGCGTTCAGTGCCTACTACGACCTGGAGATCGAGGGTGGCTCCTTTGCGGCCGAGGGTCGTGGTCTTTACCTGCGCGAAGACCTCACGGAGCCGCGGCGGCGGGTGGCGGTCGCGGTGACGCCGGCCTGGGGCGATGACGTCGACAGTGAGGCGCGGTATGGATTTGAGACCGACCTCATCCTGACCGCCGCGGATGATTGGGTGCAGGTTCCTGACTACCTCCACGTGGCCAATGGGACCCGACGTTTTTCAATGTTCCTGGACATTCCGCCAGTCGATGCGGCATCCGCCCAGAACGGCGGCGTGCTGATGAGCCGCGTCGATGCGCGAGTGGCTGAAAAGCCCGAGCTCGGCGTGGTGTTTTCCATCCCGATCACGATCGTCCGTCCGGCGGTGGACGCGTTCGTAAACAACGAATTGAAGACGAAGGTGGAACTGTCGCCGGCCGAGACGGCGCGCCGATTCTATGAGGTGCCGGCCGGCGTGGAGCGACTGCAGATGCAGGCAACGCACCGCGCGGCCGATCCGGTGGCGCGCCGGTTTTTTGTGCAGGCCATCACGATCGCGGCGGAGTCGGCGCAGAACACCTATAAAGAGGAAGTGGTGGAATGGGTGGAGGAAGGTGATGCGTTTGAGATGAACATTCCGGTGAAGGCCGGGCACGTGGTGGAGCTGGCGTTCAACCAGTATTTTTATTCGGCGGGTGACGTTACGCTGGAGCTCGACCTCAAGTGGGTCGGCGTGGGCGCGCCGCGCGCCGCGGTGGTGATGGAGCCCAATCAAGCTTGGCTACCGTTGGAGTTGAATCCGGGAAGCGATCTCACGGCTTCCGTGTCTCCGAAGCTGGAGCACGCCGTTTCGGTTTATCTGCCGACCCAGGCCTCGGAGTTCTTCGACGACGAACGCGGGGAGCTGCCGGCGTCGCCGCGCCACCCGGGCCCGCAACGTGAAGCGCAGGTGCGGCTGGTGTATGAACTCAACTTCAAGGAGGCGACGGAAGCGGTGTTGCTCAATATGCAGGACTACGATGCCTCCGATGGCATCGGCGGCGGCCGCACCACTTTGGTGCATGAGTCCGGCGAGGTGCTCTATGACGGGTTTCCCGACGCCGAACAATCGATCGAGTTCCCGGAGGGTAAGACCACCGTGATCGCCGACTTTGCCGCGTTCGATGCCGCTGCGCTGCAATCGGTGAAAACCTTTCCACTGCGGGTCGCCCGTCCGCTCGATTCGCCGAAGTCGCTCGGCGTCGCGCCGGACATGCGGGCGCGTTTCGCGGGCCGCACGTCGAAGTCGGTCGACCTGCGGGCCGGCCGTGAGTCGATCGTGATGCTCAAGGACACGGCGGTCGACGATCTGGCCAAAGTGGAACCCGCCCCCGACTACTTCGTCGGCACGATCGCGTTCAGCGACGCCGACGATCATCCGGTGATCGAGTTGCCCCTCCGCTATTTCCTCGGGCAGTCGCCCGCGAAGGTCACCAATCAGGATCCGAAGGCCAAACCGGCCAAAGACCTGAAGACCGCCGTCGAGAAACTCGACGATGGCCTCACCGATGCGCAACTCGCCTTCCTGCGGGATGAACGTTTCAACGACGATGCGGCGGTGCAGGCCCGTCGCGCGGAGGTCTTGCAGCACTTGCTGACGACCCGGCCGGAAGACCCCCGGGCCTTGGTCGAGCAGGCGATCGACGGCGCGGTGGCGGGCGGATTCGCCAGCGAGATCTGGGGCAAGTCGAGTGCCGACGAGGACGACACGGAGGCAGCGGCCGAAGGCGAGGCTGAGGCCGCGCCGGCAACGGCAACTCCCGCGCCTGATCTCGCAACGGTGCGCGGCTGGCTCGACGAGGCCGCGGCGTTGGCGGCCCCCAACGCTGTGAGCGCCTTCTTTGGCGCCAAGCCGGTCGCGGCTCCGGGCGACTTGGAGAAGCGCGACGAAATCGCTGCGCGGGAAAAGGAGTTGTCCGGCGACCGCGATACGCTGGCGACCATCGAGCTGTTGCGAGCCGACCTGGCCCGCGCTGAAGACGACCTTGACGGCGCGTGGGCGCACTGGGCGGAGCGCGGTCGTTGGGAGGACAAACCCTCGGATCGGGCGACCGAGTTGGAAGCGCTGCTTTATCGAGCGGGCGGTCAGCTCGGGCTTTATCTGGAAACACTCAATGCGCGGATCGACGAGGCTCCCTACGATCGGGACCTCCTGGAAGAACGCATCGAACTCTACCGCGAATTGGGATGGGAGCGACTGGCGCTGGAGCAAGAATGCCTGCTCGCGTGGCGCAAGGCCAAGCAGGCCTACCTGAAGCAGCTCAACTGAGTGGCCCCGGAGTTCCGCGCGCTCAGCTCGCCGTGCAATCAATCGCGCGGCGAGCGATTGCGACGTGAGTGTCGACGCGGGCGGCCATCGGCCGCGCGCTCGGCGTCTCGATCGTATAGCACAGGTCGGTGTGATGGCGGCGCAGGTAAATGGCTTCCGGCCATTGCTCGCGCAGCGCCGGGTCTGATTCCGGTCGGATGATGCCTGGCTCGTCGATCGGGCGTCCGTCAATCACTTCGGCCGGATCGATCGGCAGTTTCTCCAAACCGGCGGCGCGGAGTGCGCGGGCGTGGCCGCGCGTGGAGGTCGTATTGAGTTCGTAGAGGTAAAACCCGGTTGCCTCCCAATCTTCGTGCAGGCACAGGGCGAGATCGAAGTTGGGTTGGCGTTCCAGCCACCGCACGTGCGCGGCGACTTCGACCGATTGTGGTGATTTGTAGTCGCGGTTGAGGTCGATGCCTTCGTCGTTCTCCCGGCGGTCGGCGGTGAAGCCGGTGGGGTTGAGCATGGGCACCAGCAACCACGTGGCGCGTTGGTCAAAGACGCCGTCGCGCAACAGCTGCAACAAGGCCAGCGGGGCCGCGGGTTCGTCGCCGTGCACGCCACAGGAGAGGTAGATGCGGGGCCGATGGGCGCGGGGTGGGCGAGGGCGTTTGGAGTAGGCGAAGAGGGGGACGCTGCCGACTTCGGTCAGCGGTTCCTCGACGAAGCCCTGCCGCAGTGCCTCTGCCCGGAAGTCGTTCATGAATTGGGCGGGGTCCAAAGGGCAGGTTTTGACAGCAGACACGCGGACGTTCTTGTTGGCGGGTCTCGTCTGTCTCAAGCCGCGTTTTTCCTCCCATGTCCCAAGTCCGCGTTCGTTTCGCTCCCAGTCCCACGGGGTTCTTCCACATCGGCAGTGCCCGCACCGCCCTGTTCAACTGGCTCTATGCCCGCCACACGGGCGGCACCTTCATCCTGCGCGTGGAGGACACCGACAAGGAGCGCAACAGCGAGGCCTTCCTCAATGTGATCTACGAGAGCATGCGCTGGCTCGGTCTCAATTGGGACGAGGGGCCGCAGGTTGGCGGTGATTTTGGCCCCTATCGCCAGAGCGAGCGGGCCCACGTTTACGCCGAATATTTGGAAAAACTCCGCGCCACGGGGCGCGTTTATGAGCAGGACGGTGCGACTTGGTTCAAGATCTCCGGCGAGCCGCAGATCATCGAGGATGCCATTCGCGGCCGGGTTGAGCGCACGGAGGAGAAGGACTTCGTGATCATCCGCTCCGATGGGAACCCGGTGTTCCACTTTGTGAACGTCGTCGACGACATCTCCATGGGCGTGACGCACGTGATTCGCGGCGAAGACCACCTGTCCAACACCAGCAAACACACCGAGCTCTTCAAGGCCTTCGGTGCACCGCTGCCGACCTTTGCCCACATCCCGCTCATCCTCAAGCAGGACGGGCCGGGTAAAATGTCGAAGCGCGACCAGGGGGCGCTCATTGAGGAGTATCAGCAGCGCGGATACTTGCCGGAGGCGGTGGTCAACTTCCTCTGCTTGCTGGGCTGGAACCCCAAGGACGACAGCGAGAAGATGCCGATCAGTGAGATCATCGAGCGCTTCGATTTCCCCGGGGTAAACCAAAGCAATGCGCGCTTTGATGACCGCAAGATGGCGCACATGAACATGCAGTATCTGCTGGAGCTGCCGGCCGCCGATTATCTGGCCCGGGCGCGGCAGTTCTTCGGCCAGACTGAGGCTAACGCCGCCGTCATGGCGGCGGCGGACGAAGCCTACTTTGCCGATGTGATCGCGATCAGTCAGCCCAAGGTGAAGGCCATCGATGAACTGCCGGACTACACGGTGTATTTCTTTACGGAGGACTTTCCATGGAACGACAAGGCGGTGAAGAAGGTGCTGAAGAAAGGCGAACCCCTGGATCGCTTGCGCGAGCTGCGTGACCTGCTGGCGGGCGATCTTGATCTCGCTGATGAGACCGCGGTCGAAGAGGCGATCAAAGCCTTCGCCGAAGCGCAGGGGCGCGGGTTCGGCGATTACCAAGCTGTGGCCCGACTGGCCACGACGGGCACCAACGCCGGGCCGGGGCTGACCCAGATATTCCGCGTCCTTGGCAAAGAAAAGGTTCTGGCCCGCTTCGATCGTTTCATCGCCCAGCCTCCGGCGGCGGAGTGATTCCGTCATGGCGTGGCTGAGAAACGTCTGCCTTTTGTTGAGCGCACTCTGCTGGGCAGGGTGTGAGACGGTGCCTGAGCCGCCGCCACCGCCACCGCAGGCCGTTGAGCCAGTCGTTGAGGTGAAGGTTGAGCCCGAGCCGGTTGTCGTCGTGGAGGAGATCGTCGAGGCTGAGGTGGCCCCGGTTGAACCGCCCGTTCCGTTCCCCGGGACGCGGTTGGCGCGTGCCGGCGACGAGATCATGGTGGCGGGGCAATTGTTTCACATTGGGACTCCGGTGGTGCTTTGGACGGACCCCGGTGGTTACGACGGTTATCGGGTGGAGCGGCGCTTCGCGCCATGGGCGGAGGCAGACTGGCCGCAGAGCCATGCCGCCAATCCGCAGCTTTCGACTCCGAACCGTTACGGGGTTCGCGAGGCCGTGCTCACGGCGGCGCAAATCGAGCGCGTTCGCGGTGGCGGTTGGGAGCTGCCCTTGCTGCAGGACGTCGTTGATCAGTTCGTGCTGCACTACGATGCGAGTGGAACGAGCCGTCGTTGTTTTGAGCGGCTGCACGACGATCGTGGGCTGAGCATCCACTTCATGTTGGATGTGGATGGCACGATCTATCAAACGCTCGATCTCAAGGAACGGGCTTGGCATGCGACGATCGCAAACAGCCGGTCGATTGGCATCGAAATCGCGAATATCGGCGCCTATCCGGACTCCGGGGCAAAGCCTCTGCTGCAATGGTATGCGATGTCGGAAGACGGGAAGGCCGAGCTGCGGATCCCGGCCGACGCGCATCCGGAGGCATTGCGAAACCCGGCGGCCGCGCTGCGGCCCGATCGACCCGATATGATCGCCGGTCCGATTCACGGGGAGACGTTTTACCAGTATGACCTTACGCCGGCGCAATACACGGCCCTGGCCAAACTCACCGCGGCCTTGTGCACGGTTTTCCCGAAGATCCGTTGCGAGGTGCCGCGGGCTGCTGACGGCGCGGTGCTCACCAGCACGATGGAGGCGGAGGCATGGCGGTCCTTTGGCGGGGTGCTGGGGCATTTCCATATTCAGCGCAACAAAGTCGACCCCGGGCCGGCGCTGCAGTGGGAGCGGCTCTTGGCGGAGGCCCGCGCGCTGATGGCGCCTACGCCCGCGCCGCCTGCAGTGCCCGATGAAACTCCCACGTCGCCTTGAGGAGGCGGGCCTGACGCTGTTGGCCGCGCGTGTTTAGCGCCATGGCCATACTGAAGTAGCCGTCGATGAGCGGGTAGAGTGCGGGATCCGGCACGCCGTGGCGCGCGATGAAAGCGTCACGAAAAACCTGATACCAGTTGCGGTCGCCGAAGGGCGACAGACCCGGCGCGTTCCAGTCCACCGCGTAGGTGAAATCCAAGGCGTCGTCGTCGAAGCCCGTAACGTGAACCCACTCGGAGCGCAGGGCGAGCAGTTCGCCGGTGGCGTAGGACACGTATTTGACCAAGTCGAAGAGGGCGGGGCCGACGCTGATTCCGGCGACCGAAACGGGATCGATGAGTCGCAATGCCGGGATCGTATCGTCCGGCGGCACGGCTGCGGTTGATGCCCGACGCCAGAGCAGGTTCTCGAGGAAAAAGTCTCCGTGCAGGCGGACCGCAGGGCTGGCGTCGAGCTGGGGCAGCAGGTCCGAGTGGTTGCGAATGGTGTTCCACGCAGCCCGAGGTCCGGCAACGTCGTCGCCGTTGAGCCGGATCATGGAAGCTTCCAACAGGGGAGGTAGGGTGGGGTCGGTCGTCAGGCCCGCGAGTGCCTCGGTTACGGTTTGATGAAAATGCTCCGACAGCGGCGCCGGCGAGGTGCTTCCTTTATGGAGGTCGCCGACGACGGCTTGGGCGAGTTGGGATTGAAAGTCGTCGATCTCCGACTGTGGCAAAAGATCGGCGGCATTGGCCGCGTGGGCGCCGGCGTCGCGATGCGCGGCGTAAAACGGCATATCGTAGCCGATATTTCCGTCCGAATCCCATGCGGCGAGGACCGGGGGAAAGTGGCGCGCGGCAGTGGGCTCCAGTTGTTGCAGAAAGCGGATTTCGCGACGCAGCGACTCAGCGCCCCAAGGGCCGGCGGTGGTGGTGGCGGATTTGTTGTGTTTGCGGACTCGACGGGATCCGTCCGGCATCTCGAGAAGCTCGGTGGAATCCCAATAGCCGCTCTTGAGCTGGCGCAGGACACGACCGGGAGGCGGAGATGCGGGAGACGGCATGACTTTGGGGGGGGGGGACAGAGCTTAACTCGTTGGGGCTACGAGGAGAACGAGGAGGTGAAACGCGGGCGGCGACGGGTCAAACGGGAACGTTTTTCGCCTGAAAGGAGAATGATGAAAAAAATCCCTTGAACTTTGGGCCTTCGCCCGTGAACTACGCCGTTCCCTCACGGTGAGATACTCAAGTGGCCAACGAGGGCAGACTGTAAATCTGCTGGCATCCGCCTACGGTGGTTCGAATCCACCTCTCACCACCACTTTCGAAACCCTCGGTCAAACGACCGGGGGTTTTGTGGTTTTGGAACCAGGATGATTGTGCCCCGCGAGAGGTGGATGAGAACCTTGGTTCGACGGAGCGGAGCCGCGAGCGGCGGAGCGGAGAAGGGGCGCAGCGCAGCTGCGAGGGCGCAGCCCTTGGCCGCTAGGCCAACCAATCCACCTCTCACCACCACTTTCGAAACCCTCGGTCAAACGACCGGGGGTTTTGTGGTTTTGGAACCAGGATGATTGTGCCCCGCGAGGTGACAGCGTGCACAGACAAGGATGTCGGTGCGCCTCTTGGGCTAGGGCGCCCAGAGGTCGCGCCAGCTGAGGCCGGCGTCGAGGATCGCTTGGAGGCGGGCCTTGATGCGCTCGGGTTGCAAGCGCGGGGTGCCGCCTGAGCTGAAGGCGATGCGCAGGCCGGCCGCTTTGGCGGCTTTGAGTTGGGCGACGGAGGGCGGACCATTGCGGTCGTTGAACAGGGCCAATGTGCCGCGGGCGGCGAGGTGGTCGAGTTTGGCGCGCTCACCAATGGAATAGGACAGGGTGAATCCGAGCCGGCGGGCGGCTTCCAATTGGGCGGCTTCCTGGGCGGCGGAGTTGGCAGTGACGCCGAAGTCGATGAGGGGGAAGTTTTGGTCGGAAAGGCGGCTGATCAGCTCATCCAGTTCGAGGTCCTGCAGCGGGACTTCCAAAGAAGGTTCATCGGCGGGCAGGACGCGCACCCGCAGTTTGCGGTAGCGGACAACGCTGCCCGGATCGTGGCCCTGCAGGGCGAAGGTGCCGGCGGATAGGCGGCGGGCTTTCTTGTCGTTGGCGCGCCAATGCTGGGAACCCTCGGTGTATTGGCAGATCAATTCGCCGTTGATGAAGGTTTGGATGGTGCGGCCCACGACCTTGATGCGGTATTCAAACCACTCGTTGTCGGCGACGGGCGAGCGCCAGTTGTTGCGCACGGCGTAGATCGAGCCGGTCATCTTGCGTTCGACGTAGTCATCCGGTTTCGCGGGCGGGCGGGTTGAGTTGATGACCTGGCATTCGTAGCCGGTGGTGGGCCAGGGATCGGGGGCGAGTTTGGTGTGGATGTAGATGCCGGAGTTGGACCCCGGGGTCGTCATGACCTCGGCGGAGAACTCAAAGTTTTTGAAACTATGCCCGTTGACCTCGCCCACGTAGAAGAGGTGGGAGCGATCGCCACGGGAAACCAGGGCGCCGTCCTCGACGGTCCAAGTGCCGGGGTTCTCGTTGGCCTGCCAACCGGAGAGGGACTTGCCGTCAAAAAGCGACTGCCAATTGGCATTTTGAGCGAACGAACCCAGTGGCGCGAGGAGCGCAACCGCACAGGTAATGAGGGGCGAAGGCGAGAATTTCATAGGGGAGAGGAGTCGAGCAAAGCGGATGGGGCCGAGATTAGCCAGCCAGCGATCGATCGAGACTGCGGTATTGGATCGCTTCGAGCAAATGGGGAGCCGCGATATGTTCAGCATCGGCGAGGTCGGCGATGGTGCGGGCAACTTTGAGGATACGATCGTAGGCGCGGGCGGAAAGGGAAAGCTGCTGCATGGCGCGCTCGAGCAGGTCGCCCAGTTCTCGCGAGATCGGCGCGTGGCGTCGCAACTCGGGGTGACTCATACGCGCGTTACAGGTGGTGGCTCCACTCCCGAGTCGCGCAGCCTGCCGCTGGCGGGCATGCACGATTCTCGCCCGCATTGCGGCGGAGGGCTCGCCGGGTTGGGCGGCCCGCAAATCGCCGACCGACACCGCCGGAGCCTCAACGTGCAGGTCAATGCGATCGAGCAAGGGGCCGGAGACGCGGGCTCGGTAGCGCTGCACCTGCGCGGGCGTGCAGCGGCAGGTATGGGTGGTGTCGCCCAAGTAGCCGCAGGGGCAGGGGTTCATGGCACTGACCAACATGAAGGCGCAGGGCAGGGTGATCTTGCCCGCGCTGCGGGAAATGGTGACCCGGCCGTCTTCCAAGGGTTGGCGCAGGACCTCGAGGGCGCTGCGTTTGAACTCGGGCAACTCGTCCAAGAACAGGACCCCGTGATGGGCGAGGGAGACTTCGCCGGGACCGGGGATGGTGCCACCGCCCAGCAGGCCGACGTCGGAGATGGTGTGGTGCGGGCTGCGCACCGGGCGTTGCCCGAACGGTTGCGCTCCATCTCCGCCGGAGGGTGTCGTGACCGATTGGATACTGAGAATTTCCAGGGCCTCGTCCAGTGAAGGTGGCGGCATGATTGAAGGGACGCGTTTGGCGATCATCGATTTGCCGGATCCCGGGGGGCCGATCATCAGAATGTTGTGCCCGCCGGCGACCGCGACCTCGATGGCGCGGCGCACGGCGTGTTGGCCTTTGACGTCCGCGAAGTCGGGCACGTTGGCCGGCGCCGCGGCGGCGGTCTGGAGCGGCGTGGCCACGGGAAGTTCGATCATGCCGGCCAGAAAGCGAAAGGCTTGGTCGAGCGACTCCACCGCATGCACCTCCAGTTCTTCGACCAGCGCGGCCTCGGCGGCGGAGCCGGCGGGGAGCAGGACTCCGCGCTTGCCCAGTTGGCGGGCCAGTCGCGCGATCGCGAGAGCGCCGCGGATAGGGCGGGTGGCGCCGGAAAGGCTGAGTTCGCCGGCAATGAGATAGTCATCGAGCCGTTGGGCCTGAAGACGCGAAGTCGCGGCGAGCAGGCCGAGGGCGATGGGCAGGTCGTAACAGGGCCCTTCCTTGCGAAGGTGGCCGGGGGCGAGGTTGATGGTGGTGCGGGTGCGCGGTTTTTCGAAGCCGCTGTTGGTCAGGGCGGAGCTGACGCGATCGCGGGACTCCTTCACGGCCGCGTCGGGCAGGCCGACGATGACGGTTTCGGGAGCACCGGTCTCGCCGGCGTTGACCTCGACGTGCACCAGCGCGGCTTCGATGCCTTGAAGCGCGGCGGAGTGGATGGTCGCGAGCATGGACGGGCAGACTGGGCGGGCAGGCCAGTCCCGCGGCGGTGGTTGGACGGTGGGTGAACGGGAGGTCAGGCTGACTTGCTGGTGGGCAAGCCGGCGATGATATCCACGTTGCGTTCAATGGCGTCGAGATAGGGATTCGGACCCGCCGGGTAGGGGCGCGCCAAGTAACCATAGACTTGCCCGAACTCGTTATCGAGCTTGGGCAGCACCACGTGTTTCCAAAACGCGGGGGTCTTGGCGACGAGGTCTTCTGGCGTTTTGAACAAGCGCTCCGAGAGTGGCACCTGCAGGTAGTCGTCGGACTGCTTGAACTCGTCGAACAGAATGCCGAGTTCGTCCGGGTAGTCGACCGCGGCCATCTGGCCAAGGTAGTCGGCGGTCGCCACGAAAGCGCCCAGAAGACGGTCCTGCGGGCGGCTAAAGTAGAGCTGATTGATCTTGGCGTCCGGCCCGGTGCAGCGGATCGCGCCCATCACCGTCGAGAGTTCGGGGAAGCGCACGCCAAACTTGGGCAGGTGGGACGCCGCGACCGCGCAACTGCGCAACACGTGCGCGTAGGTGAAGCGGGCGCCGCTGCCGTCGCCGTCGGCGTCGGTCTTGAGGTAGCCGGAGTCGTGCAGCAACACCGCCACGAGGCCGAGTTGAAACTCGCGTTCCGTGATTGAAGGTTGCCCACCGTGCACCACGAAACCGTTCATCAGCTCCGCCATGCAAAGCGAGGCCTGCAAGGTGTGTTGGTAATCGTGATACCGGACGTCGATCTGGCGGAACCCGGGAAACCGTCCCTCGAACATGGCCCGGACCATATCGAACGTTTCCTCGAACAGCGCGGCGTCACTTTCCGGAAAGGCGTCGACCAGCAGATGGCGGATCGCGGCTTTCACGGCGTCCGCGTCTCGGGTGTCGACATCAGGAAACATGGGACTATGCAAACGGGTTGGTTAAATCGGACGCGGGGTTTCGTTTGTAAATAAATTGCGAGAAAAACGGGCAAGCTCATTTATGCCACCCCAAGCAGGGAGGCGGCCATGATCGTCGGGATCACTGGAGGCATGGGCTGCGGAAAATCCACCGCAGCGAAACACTTAGCCGATCACGGTTACCGTCTGATCGACTCAGATGCGCTGGTTCGTGAGGAAATTCTGCGCGATCCGGTGGTGATTTCGTCGGCGCGAAGCCGCTGGGGGGCGGAGGTGATCGGCGCCGATGGCGAATTGGACCGGCGGGCCTTGGCGGCTCAGGTCTTCGCCGATGACACGGAACTGGCGGTGCTTGAGTCGTGGGTTCACCCGCGGCTCTACGCCCGGTGGCGTGATCTGTTGCGTCGTGAACCCGGCCAGCATTGGCTGATCGAGGTGCCACTGCTGTTCGAAAAGGCCTTGGAGAATTGGTTTGATTTCATCGTCTGCGTCGCCTCAAGTGCCGACGTTCAGCTCGCCCGGTTGACCCAGCGCGGAGTTCCCCATGCGCTTGCCGGGCAACGTATTTCGAAGCAACTGCCACTGGCGCGAAAACTCGCCTTAGCCGATCTGGTGCTGTGGAACGACGGCTCCCTCCCGTTCCTGCGGGAACAGATCGATTCCCTCCACGAGCGACTCTGCTCTCTGCGGGAAGTCAACTGAGCGCAAGTCGGGCGCGCCGCCTGTATTTCTTCTCTCCCTTTATCTCCCCCATGGACGAATCCGTAAATCCCGTCGGCGAAGACTCCTCCGCAGAAGTCCCGGCCAAGAAAAAAACCGTCAAGCGCGCGCGCACGACGACCAAGAAGACCACCGCCAGCCGGAGCCGCAAAACGGCGGCCAGCGCGGAAACCGGTGAGTTGAATTTGGGTGAAGGCGCTCCCACCGGCGGTGGCGAGACGGGGGGCAGTGATGCTGCCGCCGAGGCCAATCAACCAACCCGCGGCGAACGCAGTGCCCGCAGCCGCTCCCGCGGCCGCAAGCCGAAGCCCGACGAGGCCAGTGCTCAGCCCGCCAAGGAGCCATCGGCGGCAGAAGCGTCGGCTCCCGTCGCCGCGGAAGCCAAGCCGACTGCGACCGAGGCGCCCAAACCGGCGTCGGCGGAAAAAGACGGTGACGACTCCTCCGCCCCGGCGGAAGCACGCCCCCCGCGTGAGGAATCCCGCGGCGATTCCGGCAACGGTCGCGGGCGCGATCGTGATCGCGATCACGATGAAGGCGGTTCCGACAACGGTGGTTCCGGCGATGGCGACGAGGGCCCGTGGTGGAAAAACAAGAAGGACCGCAAGGGAAAGCGCGGCAAGAAGGGCAAGTGGAAGAAGGGTGATCCCAAGGACCGCCCTCCGCCCCAGCCACTGCCGCCCGGCATGGAGGAAGTGAAGCTCGGCGACCTGCCGGACCGCGATGGCTTTGACGACCTCGCCGCCCTCGACAGTGCCGCCCAGGCCGTGCGCGAGTCCAAACTGCCGCCCATCAATCTCGAGGCCCTTTACCCGCTCGGCATCGCCGAGCTCGGCACCCGCGGCGCCGCTCTGGGGGCCAGCATCGAAGGGGTGCCCGGTCGCCGCCAATGGCTGGAGGCGATCTTCCGCACCGCCGCCGAGAAGCAGCTCCCCATGTGGGACCACGGTTGGCTGGACATGACCGATGACGGTTACGGTTTTGTGGTGCACAAGCACGTGTCCTACCGCCTGTATCCGGAGAACGCCTACGTGCCCGCCTCGCTGGTGAAGCGTTACGGGCTCAAGCGCGGCCACGAAGTAGAAGTCATTGTGCGCCCGCCGGCGGCCGGCGAGCGTTGCCCGGTGGTCATCGGCATCGAATCGGTCATGGGCCGCGAACCGGAGTTGGCCGCTGGCGTGACGCCGTTCGAGGAGCTCGAACCCTACTACCCGCTGCAGCGCATCATGATGGAAGCGACCGGCGTGCATAAGGACATTTCGATGCGCGCCGTCGACCTGCTCACGCCGACGGGATTCGGGCAACGCGGCCTCATCGTCGCGCCGCCGCGCACCGGCAAGACGGTGCTGATGCAGAACATGGCGAACTCGATTTCGCACAACCATCCCGACACCAAGTTGATCCTGTTGCTGATCGACGAACGTCCGGAAGAAGTGACCGATTTCCGCCGCCACACCAAGGGCGAGGTGGTTTCGTCGACCTTTGATGAGGCGCCGACCAATCACGTTCACGCCGCTGAGATGGTGATCGAAAAGGCCCGCCGTCTGGTCGAACTCGGCCAACATGTGGTCATCCTGTTGGATTCGATCACGCGTCTGGCCCGCGCTTACAATGCGCTGGCGGGCAACTCCGGCAAGATCATGTCCGGTGGTATCGAGGCGACCGCGTTGCAGAAGCCGAAGCGCTTCTTTGGTTCGGCCCGCAACATCGAGGGCGGGGGCTCGCTGACCATTCTCGGCACCGCCCTCATCGACACCAACAGCCGCATGGACGAGGTGATCTTCGAGGAGTTCAAGGGCACCGGTAACATGGAGCTGCACCTCGACCGCGGTCTTTCCGACAAGCGCATCTTCCCGGCGATCAACATCGACCGCTCCGGCACGCGCAAAGAGGAACTCATCTACCACCCCGACGAAATGCAGCGCGTCTACGGGCTGCGTCGCGCGATGCAGGGTATCCCGCCGGTCGAGGCGATGGAGATGTTCATCACCCGACTCCGCAAGACGAAGTCCAACGCGGAGTTCCTGATGAGCCTCAACCGCTAGGCGCCGCGGCCAACCCGCTTCCGACCGTGCTCCATGCCCACCGCGACAGACATCGTTATCGAGCTGGCGCGGAGGGCGGGTTGTTTTTCGGAGGCGGATCTGACCGCCGCGCGTGAGCAACAGGCTCAGCACGTCAGCGAGCCGGGCGAACCGTTGCCGCTGACCGAGGTGCTGGTTGCGCAAGGTAAGCTGTCCGAATCGCGTATTTGCGAGCTCCTGGCGGAGGCCTTTGCCTTGCCGGTCGAGCGGCTCGACGGCCGATCGGTGCCGGGCTCCGTTCTCGCCCTGCTCGAAGTCGAGCATGCGCGGCGTTATCACGCGATGCCCTTGGAGTGGCAGGGGGATAGGTTGCGGGTGGCGATGGCCGATGCCCACGACTTCGCGGCGGTCGACGAATTGGCCTTGGTTTGCGGTCACCCCGTGGAAGCGGTGCTGGCCACCCGTTCGGAGATCCGCGCCGCGATCGGGCGCCACTACGGCGACGCAGCGGCGGATGATCTCGCAATTGAACCCGCCACCCCGTCGACGGGCGCGATTGCGGCAAGCGATGGCGACGGGGCGGAGGACGCACCGGTCATTCAACGGCTGCACTCGCTGATTGCCGACGCGGTGCGCCGGCGGGCTTCGGATATTCACCTTGAGCCGCTCGAACGGCGTTTCCGCGTGCGCTACCGCATCGACGGTCGATTGCTCGAAGTCGAGGGGCCGCCCAAGCGCATGCAGCTGCCCTTGATTTCGCGCGCCAAGATCATGGCCGAGATGTCGATCGCCGAAAAGCGCCTGCCGCAGGATGGTCGCATTCAGCGGACGTTGGACGGTCGATCGATCGATTTGCGGGTTTCCTCGGTGCCGACCGCTCATGGCGAAAGCATCGTGATGCGCCTGCTTGATGCCGACGGGCTGAAGCCTGACCTCGGCGAACTCGGTCTGCTGCCGGAGGACGAGCAAAAGGTGCGCCGCCTCGTCGGGCAATCCGACGGCATGGTGCTGGTCACGGGGCCAACGGGCTCGGGCAAAACCACTACGCTTTATTCCTGTCTGCATGCGATCAATCGGCCCGATCGCAAAATCATCACCGTTGAGGATCCGGTCGAATATCAACTCGCCGGCGTCAACCAGGTCCCGGTGCGCGCCGACGTGGGGTTGACCTTTGCGGCTGCGCTACGGGCCATGCTGCGCCAGTCGCCCAACGTCGTGATGGTGGGCGAGATTCGGGATCGCGAAACGGCGGAGATCGCGATCAATGCCTCGCTCACGGGGCACCTCGTTTTTTCCACGCTGCACACCAACGACGCGCCTGGGGCGGTGAGCCGCCTGGTCGACCTCGGGGTGAAACCCTTTCTCATCGCGAACTCGTTGCGGGCGGTGGTGGCTCAGCGCTTGGTGCGCCGCGTCTGTGAGGCCTGCGCGCAACCGGAAGCGATCAGCGAAGCCGCGCGCGCAGTGTTTGCGGCCCACGGGGTCGATCACGCCAGCGCGACCTGCCGCAAAGGGCGGGGATGCGCCGACTGCAACGGCACCGGCTACCGCGGTCGGATCGCGATCTTTGAGTTTTTCATGGTCGACGAAGACCTGGCCCGGCTGATCCACGATCGGGAAGACCTGCCCAAGCTCCGGGTGGCGGCGCGTCGGGCAGGCCTGCGCACGTTGCGCGAAGACGGCCTTTCCAAGGTGGTCCGAGGTCTCACCACGTTGGAGGAAGTCTTGTCGGCCACGCTCGCCGACGACTCTTACTAAAAAACGCGTTAAATGCTTTCCAATCCGCTCTTTCCCGGCCTTCGCGGTTGCGCTCGGCGGCTGCCACGGGTTACGGGTTGGGTATCCCCAACACACTGAGATCATGAGCTACGAAATGAACGACCTGCTCGAACTTGTCGTCGAGCAGAACGCCTCCGACCTCCACTGTCAGGTGGGCCAGCCCCCGACGCTCCGCTTGAGCGGCAGCATGGTGCCGATCGAAGGTCCCAATCTCACCCCGGCCGACACCGAGGCGCTCATGCTTTCGATCACGCCGGACGCGCACCAGCAGACCGCAAAGTTGGAGGGCGGCGCCGACTTCGGTTTCGCCTACCTCGACAAAGCTCGTTTCCGCGTCTCGGTGCTCAAAGCCAAAGGCGCCTACGGGCTCGTGCTGCGCCAGATTCCCAACCATATGTTCGGCCTGCGGGACATCGGTCTGCCCGACAAGATTCGCGAGCTGCTCTATCGTCCGCGCGGGCTCATTCTGGTCACCGGTCCGACCGGCTCGGGCAAGTCCACGACGCTGGCCTCGATGATCAACTACATCAACGAGCACCGCGAAGGGCATATCATCACGATTGAGGACCCGATCGAGTATTACCACGACCACAAGCGCTGCATCGTGACGCAGCGCGAGATCGGACAGGACGTGCCGTCGTTCGCCGAGGCCATTCGTCGCGCGCTGCGTCAGGATCCGGACGTCATTCTGGTGGGTGAAATGCGCGACTTGGAAACGATCGAAGCCGCCATCAGTGCGGCCGAGACCGGTCACTTGGTATTCGGCACGTTGCACACCAACAGTGCGGCCAAGACCATCGACCGCATTGTCGATGCCTTCCCGGCGAACATGAAGGACATGATCCGCACGCAGCTCGCCTCGTCGATCGTCGCGGTCGTTTCCCAGGTGCTGTGCAAAAAGATCGGTGGTGGCCGCATCGCGGGCTACGAAATCATGGTCACGACGACCTCCATCGCCTCGCTCATTCGCGACAACAAGACCTTCCGCATCCCGTCCGACATTCAGACCGGCGCGGGCCTCGGTATGATCACCATGGATACACATTTGATGAGCATGGTGAACCGTGAATTGATCACGCCGGACATGGCGGTGGAAAAGGCGCAGGACCCGGAGGGTATGCGCAACAAGCTGCTCGATATGGGCATGCAGCTCAGCGAGGTCTGAGCAAAACACGCGTCCGGAACGCCCGGTTTTTCCGCCAACGATAACCCGCCGCAAACACGTCGACCATGTTTGCGGCCCACCATCACGTGCTCGAAGCCCTGTTGCGCGCGAGCGAGGTGGTGGCTGACGAGCAACTGGATGCCGCGCTGGCCGAACACGAGTCGACCGGGCGCTCGCTGGGCGAGGTGCTGCTTGCGCAAGGAACGGTCGCGCTGCCGCAATTGCTGGAGGCGATTGCCGCCCACCTCGGCTACCCCTGCGAAACGACGCCGCCCGATCAATTGCCGGGCGAACCCGCCAGTCTGATCTCCGGCGACCTCGCCCGTGCCTACGGCGTGGCGCCGGTGCGCGCGACCGCTGAGACCGTCGAGGTGTTGGCGACCGATCCCTTCAACCATCGGCTCGTGGAGGAACTGACCTTTGCGGTCGGCCGCGACGTGCGCGTGGTGGTGGCCGATCCCGCACGCGTGGAGACGCTTATCAAGCAGCATTACGGAGAGGACGAAGCGACCCTCGAAGACATGCTGGCCGACGTGGCCGCGCTCGATGGCGCGGAGGACGGTGCGGCCCTCAGTGCGGTTGAACTCGAGGCGATGGCGGAGCAGGCGCCACTCATCCGCTTCGTCAATCTGGTGCTGGCCCAGGCGATCAAAGACGGCGCGTCGGACGTGCATTTCGAGCCTTTCGAGCGGGACTACAAAATTCGCTACCGGGTCGACGGCGCGCTTTACGAAATGGCGCCGCCGCCGCTGCACCTTGCCTTGCCGATTGCTTCGCGCCTGAAGGTGTTGGCCAATCTCAATATTGCCGAACGGCGGGTGCCGCAGGACGGCCGCATCAAGATTACCCTCAAGGGCCGACCGGTGGACCTGCGCGTGTCCACACTACCGACCCAGTTTGGCGAGTCGATCGTGCTGCGCGTGCTCGACCAAGGGGCGGTGCGTTTGGAGCTGAATCAGATTGGTCTGCCGGTGGAGATCGAGGCCGGGTTGCGTGATGTGATCAAGCGACCCAACGGCATCCTGGTGGTCACCGGACCCACCGGCTCGGGCAAGACCACCACGCTCTACAGTTGTCTGCGCGAACTGAACGACCCGGAGCGCAAGTTGCTCACGGCCGAGGATCCGGTGGAGTATGAGATCGAAGGCGTGATGCAGGTGCCGGTGAACGCGGGCATCGGGCTGACCTTCGATCGCGCGCTGCGCACCTTTCTGCGGCAGGACCCGGATGTGATCATGGTCGGGGAAATCCGTGACGTGGAGACTGCGCGTATCGCGATTCAGGCTTCATTGACCGGGCATCTCGTGCTCGCGACCCTGCACACCAACGACGCGCCCGGCGCGATGACGCGGTTGATCGATATGGGCGTCGAGCCCTACCTCATCAGTTCAACGCTCTCGGGCGTGCTGGCGCAGCGTTTGGTGCGGCGGATCTGTGAACAGTGCAGGGAGGCTTACGTGCCGGACCGCGCACTGCTGGAGGAACTCGCGATGCCGGAAACGTTGCGCGATGGACGGCCGTTTTTCCGCGGCTGCGGCTGCGAACGCTGCGCCGGCAGCGGCTACCGTGGGCGCAGCGGATTGTTTGAATGGTTGCCGATCACCGAGACGATGCGGGGCGACATCGTGATCGCGGCCGCGGGTGTTGACCTGCGCCGGCGTGCTTTGCGCGAAGGCATGCAACCGCTGCGCGCGGCGGGTTGGGCGGCCTTGCTTTCCGGCATTACGACGGCAGAGGAAGTGCTGCAATACACCTGAGTTTTCGCGCCATGCCGACCTACGCCTACATCGCGATTGATGCCAGCACCGGCAAGGAGCTGCGCGGTTCATGTCAGGCGGGCAGCGTCGCGCTGGCGACGGCGGAGCTTAAGTCCCGCGGACTGTTTCCCACCGATCTGTCGACCGCGCCGGAGGCGAAGGCGGAGCAGGCTTACGCGGGCCGGAAACCACGCCGCGGCGCCGCGACCTTTCCGCTGTGGGCCCGGTTGACGAAGCCGCGTGGCACCAGCGGCCCGAAAGCGCGGACCTTGTTCACGCGACAGCTCGCCACGATGCTCAAGGCGGGCATGCCTTTGCTGCGGGCGATTGAAGTCTTGGAGCGGCAGCAGCGATCCGGCGCACTCAAACAAGCGATCGGCGGGGTGGCGGATACGATCCGCAGTGGCGGCAACTTGTCGGACGGACTGGCGCAGTATCCGAAGCTTTTTGACCGGCTGTATCTCAATATGGTCAAGGCTGGCGAGGCGGGCGGCGCGCTCGATGTGGTGCTGCTGCGCCTCGCGGATTTTCTGGAAAAAGCGCAGCGGATTCGCGGCAAGGTGAAGGCCGCCATGACTTATCCGTTCATCATCATGGCGGTTGCGGTCGCGGTGGTGAGTGCGCTCATCGTTTTTGTGATTCCACGCTTCGAGAGCATTTTTGCGACCATGCTCAAAGGGCGTCCGCTCCCCGCGCTCACGCAGGCGGTGCTCGCGGTGAGTGATTGGGTGGAACAAAACCTGGCGGTGAGCGCGATCGCGATGGTGGTGGGCGTCGGGTTGCTGCGCTGGCTGGCGGGCACCGGGCGGGGCACCCGGGTGGTGGACCGGGCGCTGCTGGCGCTGCCGGTGATCGGCGATTTGAACCTGAAGTCAGCCGTCGCGCGCTTCACCCGCACCTTGGGCACCTTATTGAGCTCCGGCGTGCAGATTCTCGATGCCTTGCGCATCACGCGAGAGACCGCGGGCAACGTGCATGTGGCCGAGGCGGTCGACGCGGTGCGCTTGCGGGTCAAGGCGGGCGAAGGCGTGGCGCGGCCGCTGGAGGAGACGGGCGTATTCCCGGCCATGGTGCCGAGCATGATCGAAGTGGGCGAGGAGACCGGCCAGTTACCCGCGATGTTGGAGCGGGTGGCGGACACCTATGACGAGGAAGTGGACAACGCGGTCACGGCGCTCACGTCGATTCTCGAACCGATTATGGTTGTGATCATGGCGGTCGTGGTGGGCACCATCGTGGTTGCGCTGTTCCTGCCGTTAGTGAGCATCGTGCAGTCGCTGAGTTAAGAAAATGGATACACCCGCAATCGAAACCGGAAACCTCGGCGAGCTGGATACGGGAGGCAGCGACTGGGTGGTGGGGTTTGGCGGTGCGGAGGGCGTGCAGGCTCACTCGCCGCTGCGCTCTGTCGGACCCGAAGATTTGGCGCGCGGGCCATGGATCAAGTGGGCGCGGCATGCGGCGGGCGACCCGGGTGGGGGCGACAAACCGGTGAGCGTCGGGCGGACGCTGTCGGTCTTGGTGAGCCCGGCCGGGCTGTTTCGGGTCGAGCTCAGCCGGGTGGCGGATTTTTCATCGCCGTCGGCTCAGGTCGTCGAGTTGCGCCGCCCGGGTGATTATGTGATCTGGGGCGCAGGCTGGCACCACCGGTGGACCGTGGTGGAGGACTGCACGATCATGACGGTGCGCTGGGAGCCCGCGGCAGACTGAGACCGGAGAGCGGGACCGGGTTCAGCGACCCCGGCGACAGCGATTGAACCGGGGGCTACTCGGACGGTGGCAGGGGCTCGACGAGCAGGGCGCTGTTCAAGCCCATGAGGCGTTCGCTGAATTGTTCAGTATCCGGGGTGGTGCGCAGGGCGCGTTGCACCATGCCCATGCGGGCGTCGAGGTTGTCGATCATGGAGACGAACACCGCCTCGGGGGTTGCCGCGTAAATGGCCGCGCCCCAGGCCGGTTCGCCTTGGTGACTGAGCACGATGTGTTCAAGCCGCTCCAGGCGATCGGCATCGAGTTTGGCGCGCAGGCCGGCTTTGCGCACGATGGCGTAACCAAGCACCACATGGCCCTGCAGGATGCCTTTGCGGGAGCGCTTCGCCCCGAGCGCGCCCTCGTATTCGGTGACCTTGCCGGTGTCGTGAACGAGGATGCCGGCCATGGCGAGATCGGGGTCGACTTCGCGGTAGAGCGGCAGGAGGGCCTTGCAGGCTCGGGCCATGTGCAGGGTGTGCTCCAGCAGGCCGTGGCGGTAGGCGTGATGCATGGCCGTCGCGGCCGGGGCGGTGCGAAAGGCGTCGCCGAGTTCTTCGAACACGCCCCGCACCGTCATGCGCAATTCGTCGTGTTGGATAAACTCGATGAGACTCTCGAATTCGCGCCACATTTCCACCGGATCCTCCGGCGGCACCTCCACGAGCGCGGCGAGCGCACCGGAAGCCTCGAGGGCGGCTTCGTCGAGCGGTTTGAGCGCGCCGAGTTTCGGCGAGAAGCGGCCTTGGTAGAAATCGACCCGCCCTTCGACCTGGAAGGCATTGCCCTCGGCGCCGCCGGCGAGCAGGTCGTATTGCGGATGATCGCTCCAAAGGTTGGCGTTGAAGCTCCCGGTGCGGTCGCCGAACTCGAGTGATAGGAACGGGTTGCCGTTGGAAGCGGTCTTGGTGGTGGCCTTGCGCACGAGCAGGACGGCGGTGAAGGACAGGCCGCCGCCCATGGACTTGAGGTCGGATACGGTGGGGAGGGATTCGTCAGGCATGGGATTTCACCAGTTGGGTAAAGGATTTGAAGAACGGGTGCGCGGTGTCGTGCAAGAGGGCATAGAACACCGTTTCGAGCGGCAGCACGTGCACGCCGTGCGCGCGCAGGGCGGTGAGGGTCGCGGCGGCGTCTTCCGATCGACGGGCACCGATCGCGTCGCTCAGCACAGTGACGGCGATGTCCTGGTTGAGGGCTTCGAGCGCGGTTTGATACACGCAGATCGGAGTTTCGATGCCGCAGAGCAGCAGGTGCTCCACCTCAAGGTCACGCAGGTGGGCGCTGATCTCCTCGGTGGCGAGCGCGGAGAAGGTGCTCTTGGCAAAAACCGGGGTGTCTGGGCCGGCGGCAGCGAGGATGGAGGTGTTGGTCGGCCCGAGTTTGGCGGGGACTTGCTCCGTGAGGGCGGTGGCGATCCCGAGTCCGCGAGCGGCTTGCAGAGCGAGAGCACAGCGGCGGGACACAACGGCACCGTCGGTGATCGCGCCGATGAAGGGCGGCTGCATGTCGAGGCAGAGGAGGAGGGCGCCGGGAACGGAAGCAGAATCAGACATAGGGGAAGGGAGGGGCTGGGCGTCAGCCGAAGTAGCGCTGCGCGGCGCGCACTTGCACGAAGCGTCGGTCAGGGAGCACGTAGGCCGTGAGGTGGCCGCCCATGACGCAGGCGGTGTCGATGCCGGCGGACCACTTGAGTTTATAGATATCGGGGCGGGGCGTGTGGCCGTAGACGACAAAAGGGGGCCCACTCCAAAGATCGGCCCAGAGCACGCCGTCGGTGCATTCGGCGCGTTTGCGCGGTTGACCGTCGCGATCGACGACTTGGATACGGGTCACGGTGTCGGCGTCCTGTTGCTGCCAGGGGATCCCGGGGAGAAAACCGCCGTGCACACAGACCACGTTGATCTCGGGCAGGTGGAGGGTGAGCGGCAGCGATTCGAGCAGATCCCAGTCCGGCGGGCGCAACACGGCCAGCGTGGCGGCGTCGGTTTCCTTGAGTTTCGATTTAAAGCCGGAACGGCGGTGTTCGAGCAGGCGCAGCTCGTGGTTGCCGAGCAGGATGGTGGCTTGGATTTCCCGGGCGATGTCGAGCACCCGCAAGGTGTCGGGACCCCGGTTGACCAGATCCCCCAGCAGCACCACCCGGTCATCGCTCGTCGGGGCCAGCCGCTTCAGCAGCGCGCTGAACTCGGCGTGGCAGCCGTGGATGTCGCCGATAATGATGGTGCGTCCGGTCATGCAGGGAGGAGGAAAGGCGGAAAAGCCAGGGGCTTTTTGCTAGCTTCGGCAATGCCGGGCTCTAGACAAGGGTTCATGGATCTGAATCTGCCTGCCATGGCGACCACCTGCTTTGTGAGCGGCGAAGAATTCGTCGAGGATGAGCGCGTCATCAGTCAGCTGGTGCGTCTCGCGGATTCGGGGGAGATCGCCCGGTTTGATTTGAAAGCGGAGCGGGAGGAGTCCTTCGAGGCGCCGGGTCGGTTGGCCTGTCGGTGGGTGCAGCGTTTCAAGCCGCGGGTGGCCAATGAAAATCCGGAAAGAGAGCTGAAACTGACTGCCGAGAATCTGTTTCTGACCCTGGCCGATCCGAGCAATGAGCTGTCGGAGGAAGATGGGCGTTTGGTGCAGTTTTTGGCGCTCATGTTGGAGCGCAAGCGGCTGATTCGTCCCAAGGGACGCAACGAGGATGGCAGTAAGGATGTTTATGAGCATCGCGGTTCGAAGACCCGTTGCGAGGTGCCGGTGGGGGAGCTGAATCCGGCCTTTTTCATCGCCGTGCAGGAGCAATTGTCGGTGCTGGTAGGCGCACCGGAGGAGGAGGCCGCCGCAGGCGGAGAATCCGGTGGCAGCGCCCCAGCGTCGGGCTCGGCGGAGTGATCGGGCGCAGGCGCCTCGCCTACACCTACAGCTTCGTGCGAACGTGATTACCCGTTCGTGGCCCGCGGAGAGAGGGGGATTGGCCGCGCGGCGCCTTGGAGGCGGCCCTTCTGCGTCCCGTTTTGCCGGACTTCGCCGGCTACGAGCCATGCGAGTGGTTTGATACCGCAGGGTTCAAAATTCCCCTCAGGTTATTCGTGCTACGTGCACGCGGCGGGACCGGCTGGCTGGGCCCTTTGGGGTTCCTCCCCTCGCTGGCGGAGAGAGGGGGATTCGAACCCCCGGAAGGCTGTTACACCTTCAACGCTTTAGCAAAGCGCCGCTTTCGACCACTCAGCCATCTCTCCGAGCGAGGGGGAGAAGGCAACGCGCCCTGTCCCCCGTGGCAAGGCGATTTCTTGCGAAAACATGCGGGGATTCTCGCGTCCCGCTCAGATAACGCCGGCGTCGCGAAAACTGTAGTGCCCGAGTCCGAGGGGGTCGGCCGCCGGGTGGCCAACGATGATGTGGTCCAACAAGTCGATCTCAACAATCTGGGCCGCTTCGCGGAGTTGGCGGGTGATGCGCACGTCGGCCGCGCTCGGCGCCGGATCGCCGCTGGGGTGGTTGTGCACACAAACCACGGCCGCGGCAGATTCTTTGATGGCGGCGCGAAAAACCTCCCGCGGATGGACCAAGGTGGCGGTTGCCGTGCCGCTGGTGACTTCGACCCGGCGAAGCAGGCGGTTCTTTCGATTCAGGCACAGAACCCAAAACTTCTCGACGGCAAGGCCGAGCGTGTGCGGTCGGCAGAAGGTGGCGATCTCCTGCGGCGTGCTGAGTTGCGGCGCGACCGTGTTGCTTGAGGCCACGACCCGTCGGGCGACTTCCATCACCGTCAGCAGCTGCAGCGCTTTGACCCGACCGATGCCACGCAGTCGGGTGAAGTCTTTTTCCGTCCAGCTCAGCAGATCGGCAAGCGAGCCAGCGGCGGCGAGGAGCTTTTCCGCCACGGCGAGCACGTCGTGCCCCTGCGTGCCGCTGCGGAGCAGCATGGCGAGGAGTTCGGTGTCGCTGAGCGCGGTGGGGCCGGAGCGCTGCAGTCGTTCCTGCGGGCGTTCGTTTACCGCCATGTCGCGCAGGCGGGAGGTCGGGGGAAATGGGTTGTCTTCCATGCGGGCGTTCCCGTCTGGAACGCGCCTCGACCGGAAAATCTTTCAGTCCACGCCAAAAAAAGGCCGAGGCGTGGTGCCTCGGCCTCGACCTTCGATTGCGCGGGAGGATTATTCGCCGTGGGTGGCGCGGGCGGCGCCTTCGCCTTCCCCCGTCTGCTCCCGGGGCTTCAAATTGCGCATGAAAGCCATGAGATCGCGCAATTCGTCCCGCTTGAGAATCATGCCGAAGATTGGCGGCATGCTGGACGGCGCACCGTTGCGGGAGACCACGTTGGCCGGGTCGATCTCATGTTTCTCGCCGGCGGCATCCCAAACCACGATTTTCTCCGCGGTTTCCTCGGCGATGGTGCCGGCGACAAAGCCGCCGTCCTTGAGATTGAAGGCAACGACGTCGAAGCCCTCGGCGATGGCGGCGTTGGGGTCGATGATCGACTCGAGGATGTATTCGGTCGATTGGTGGTCGGCGATGGTGCTCAGGTCCGGCCCGGCCTCGCCACCCTCGCCGTAAACTTTGTGGCAGCGGGTGCAGGCCAGCACGGGATGCTGATTAAAAAGACGCCAGCCGCGGCGGGCGTCGCCGCCTTCCATGGCGCCGCGGAAGGGAGCGAGTTTGTCGCCGGAGGATTCCCAAGCGGCTTTCACGTCGGCGAGGGCGGTTTGCACCTCGGGTGAGGCGGAGGCTTCGGCGGCGTCGAGGAGCTCAAACTGCGCGAGGTAGGGGACTTCACCGGCTTTCAGGTGGCGCAGGCCCGCAAGGATCAGGTCGGCGGCGGCGGGCGATGCCAGATCGGCAATGGCGGTGTAGGCCGCTTGCTGCTCGCGGGGCGCCCCGTCGGTGGCCATGCGGGTGAGGACGGGCAGGGCTTGTTCCGGGGAGAGACGCGCGAGAATGGGGAGCGTGGCCATGCGCAGCTCGGAATCGTCGGAATTGCCGGCGACCGCGACGGCCTCAAGCAGTTGCGGGTCTTCGAGTTGATCGAGCAGGCCGAGGGCGGTGGCGCGGACTTCGCCGTCTTCCTCGGCGCTGGCGAGCAAGGTGCGCAGGCGCGGCAGGGCGGAGGTGATTTTGAGTTCACCGATGGCGGCCAAAGTAGCCAGCTTGACGCCGCGGTTTTCGTCGCTGAGCAGGGCTTCGAGATGACGCTCCACGGCGGCGATGGCGGGCGCGGGGTCACGGTCGTCGAGCGGACGGTAGACGCCCATCACGCGGTCGCGGTGGAAGGGATCGGCCCAGGTGCTGAGCTGGTGCAAGGCCTCTTCGCGGAGGTCGGCGGCGATGGCGGCGTTGGCGGCGTAGATGGCGAGCGCCTCGGCGTCGTCGGCTTGGCCGACGCGGAGGCGGGCGTTGATGATGCGCAGTTGCAGGGCCTCGTCCTCCAGGTCGCCCCGACCAGCCATGGCGGCGAGTGCCGGCAGGGCCTCGTTGATCGGAGCGTCATTGATGGCGAGAGCGGTCTCGCGCACCAGGTAGGGATCGGCGTCGTTGAGGAAGTGGGCGATGCGTGGCTCCTGCAGACGACGATAGGTGAGGATGACGCCGAGGCGAACGGCGGCGGAGGCATCATCTTCGTGCGCGGCGAGCACGCTGCGGTTGTCGAGTTTTTGCAGGGCGTAAACCGCCGCGTGGCGGATGTAGGCGTCGGCGTTGTTATTGCGACGCAGCAATTCGATGAGGGGCTCGGCCACGTCGGAGTCACCGAGCTTCCCGAGCGACTGGGCGGCGAAGAAGCGCACGCGCGGGGCATCGTCTTCCAAGAGGGCGACCAGCGTGCGGGTGTGCTCGTTCAAATGATGGTCGCCGGCGAGCTTGGCGGCCTGGGCGCGGACTTCGGCCGTCGAATTGCCCAACAGGAAGCCGAGCGTGGCGAGGGCATGGGGGTGGTCTCGTTGCAGCATGCCGAGGCCCCAGACGGCGTGGAGACGGGCGAAAAGATCGGCCGAATCATCGGCGGCCATCTGGGCGAGCGCGGGAACGTGCGCCGCGCCGCGTGCAACGATCTCGAACTGAGCTTCGGTGCGGATGCGTTGGTCGACATGGCCGAGCAGCGCGATGAGCGTGTCGGTGTCCGCTTTCTGGATACCGCCACCGAGGAGCGCCTGCACCTCCGTGGCCATGTTTTGCTGGGCGGCGGTCGGGTGCTTGGGCGACAACGAGTAGACGCGGCCCATGTTGGATTTGGGCCAGCCGACCACCCAGTCGACGAAGTAGAACTTGCCGTCGGGCGCGAAGGTCACGTCGGTCGGCAGCATGCCCCAGACGAAGGGCTCACTGTGGGTCACTTCATAGGACGCTCCGTTGGGGGCGAGCTTGTAGGACTGCACGCCGGAGCGGGCGATGGAGCCTTTGAAGTGGGTGATGAAGAGGGTGTTGTCGAAGGCGGGCGAGAGGCCGGTGCCGGGGTAGTAAGTGATGCCGGAGGGGCCGTCCTCGATGTTGGCCATCGGCGGCAGCAGGTAGGCGGCGCGACCGGGGAAATCGGGTTTCCAAAGGTCTTCGCTCATCCACGGACCGGCGCGGCCGAGCGGCGCGAACTGGTAACCGACGCTCCAACCGGAGTCGCCGCCTTCGACGACGTGCACGAGGCGCTCGAGGTCGCCGTTGTCGCAGTCGTTGTCGCCCGTGAGGAGGTCGCCCCATTGGTTGAAGGCCAGTTCCTGGGGATTGCGCAGGCCCCAGGCCACGAGTTCGAATTCGGAACCGTCGGGGTTGCTGCGGAAAACCGCGCCTTGGTCGAGCAGTTTGACGTGGCTGCCGTCGACACTCGAGGTGGCATTGGTCGAGCGGTCGCCGATGCTCATGTAGAGTTTGCCATCGGGGCCCATGATGAGGCCGTGGAAATCGTGGCCGGTGTAGCCGAAGCGCACGCCGAAGCCGCGAATGAGTTCACGCTGCGCGGTGGCGGTGGTGCCGCTCTCGTCCGTATCAAACTGCCAGAGGCTCGGGATGTTGGAGAACCAGACTTTACCGCGATGGGCGAGCACGCCCGAGGCAATGCCGTCCAGCTTGGAATTGAACCCGTCGGCGAAAACGCTGGAGGTGTCGGCCACGCCGTCGCCGTCGGTGTCCTGCACGAGGCGCACGACTTCGGTCTCGATCTCGAGGTCCTTGGCCTGGTCACCGAACACGTTGTCAATCAACTTGACGCGATCCTCGATCGTCTGGGCGGCGAGCTCGTGTTCCAGGATCGGCATGTAACCGCGGATATCGAGCACGCTGCTGCGGTAGCGATGGGTCTCGGAAACGAAGAGGCGACCCTGTTCGTCGAAGTCAAAAGCCACCGGGTTGGAGAGCATCGGTTCGGCGGCCCAGAGTTTGATTTCAAAGTCGTCGCTGGCGCGGAACTGGGAGATCGCCTGTTCGGCCGCGTCGGAAGCCGGAGTCATCACCGGCTCCGGCAGGCGTTGCTCAGCGGGGTCGAGTTCCAAGCTCGGGTAGGGCGGGAAGGCGGCCGCGGCGATGGAGGCGCTGGCCAGGAGAAGAACGGGGATTGCAGGGAATTTCACGGGTAAGGGGGGCAAAGAGGAACGGAATTGCCCGCAGAGACAAGGAATGACCGTCTTTCGGGCGCTGCACCGATCCTCCGTTCGGCTTAATGATAAATACGCCGCGGCCTTTCGCCGCGGCCGGATTGGGCGGAAGCCGCCGCTTGATCAGACGGTGCAGAGCTTCACCGCGCGGGCGAGCGCCGCGATCGGATCCTCTTCAGTCGGCACAAATTCCTGCCCCACGAAGCCGGTGTAACCGGTCTCGGCGATCGCACGCATGACGGCCTTGTAGTCGATCTCCTGGGTGGGCCCGTCCAACTCATGGCGCCCGGGATTGCCGCCGGTGTGGTAGTGGGCAATCCATTTGCCGTGGTCACGGATGGTGCGGATGAGGTCACCCTCCATGATCTGCATGTGGTAGATGTCGTAGAGGAGTTTGAAGTGCTCGGAGCCGACCTTCTCGCAAAGTTGCACCCCCCACGGGGTGCGGTCGCATTGGTAGTCGGGGTGGTTCACCTTGGAGTTGAGCAACTCCATGCAGAGCGTGACGCCGTGCGCCTGGGCGATCGGCACGATGCGGTCGAGGCCCTCGGCGCAGATTTCCAGACCCTCGGCATCCGACAGGCCGCGGCGGTTGCCGGAAAAAACGATCATGTTCTTCTGCCCGGCTTCGGCCATGGCCGGAATCTTCTCGGCCATGAAGGCGTGAATCGCGTCGTGGTTCTTGCGCTCGTTGAGGCCGTCGACGATGCCGCCGGGCACGCCCCAGACCATCGCGCACTCCAGGCCGCGGGCGGCAAGGATCGGTAGTTCCTCGACGGATACGAGTTCCACCGAGTGCAGGCCCACGTCCTTGCCCCGATCGCACAGCTCCTCGAGCGACATCTTGTTGTAGCACCACTTGCAGGCGGAGTGCTTGTATTGGCCGATGCGTTCGGCGGGCAACTCGTGCGCGACCGCCGGACGCGAGGTGAGGGCGGCGCCGGCGGCGGCGAGGGCCGAGCCGGTGGCGAGGTTCTTGAGGGCATGGCGGCGGGTCATCGAGGCGGGGTTCTTCACGCCGGCCACGTTGCCCGCGGCGGAGGAGGGAAGCCAGAACGATTTCGACCTCCGCCGGGGCCGGGTGTCCCTAGTTTCAGGGACATGGTTCGTTGTCTGTTGTCGTGTGACCTTGAGGCCTCAGCCCCCACCCAGGGTGGAGATGAGGAAGCCGGCGGCGACCGCGGTGCCGATGACACCCGCGACGTTGGGGCCCATCGCGTGCATCATGAGATAGTTGCCGGGATCGGCGCGCTGACCTTCCACGTGGGAGACGCGGGCAGCCATGGGCACCGCCGAGACGCCGGCGGAACCGATGAGCGGGTTGATCGGCGTCTTGCTCACCATGTTCATCACCTTGGCCATGAGCACGCCCGTGGCGGTCGACACGCAGAAAGCGATGACGCCGAGCACAATGATCTTGAGCGTGGCCGGGGCGAGGAAGCTGTCGGCCTGCATGGTGATGCCGACGCTGGTGCCGAGGAAGATGGTGAGCACGTTGATGATCTCGTTTTGCGCGGCCTTCACCAGGCGCTCGGTGACGCCGGATTCACGGAGGAAGTTGCCCAGCATGAGCATGCCGATGAGCGCGGTGGCGTCGGGCACGAGCAGCACGCAGATCACCATGACCGCGATCGCGAAGATGAGCTTTTCCAACTTCGAGACCTTGCGCAGCGATTTCATGCGAATCTTGCGCTCCTTCTCGGTCGTGAGCAGACGCATGATCGGTGGCTGAATGAGCGGCACCAGCGACATGTAGCTGTAGGCGGCGACGGCGATGGCCCCCAGCAGCTCGGGGGCGAGCTTGTTGGAGAGAAAGATCGCGGTCGGTCCGTCCGCGCCGCCGATAATACCAATGGAGGCGGCCTGCGCGGGCGAGAAGCCGAGGAGGAAGGAGCTGAAGAAGGTGAGGAACACGCCGGCCTGGGCCGCGGCGCCGAGCAGCAGGGTGCGCGGCATGGCGATGAGCGGACCGAAGTCGGTGAGGGCGCCGACGCCGAGGAAGATGAGCGGCGGGATGAGCTCCAACTTGATGCCTTGCGACAGGAAGTCGTAGAGCCCGCCTTCCATCTTGGTGATGTGGAGCGTCTGGGTTTCGCCCTCGGCAGCCACGTCGCCGGCGGCGTTTTCGTGGTGTTCCACCTGCGCCTCGACGCGGAAGGTCGCCGGGGCCACCGGATCGATCATGCCGCGGGTGGGCAGGTTGGCGAGGATCGCGCCAAACGCGATGGGAACGAGCAGCAGAGGCTCAAAGCCTTTGGCCACCGCGAGGTAGAGCAGAACCGCGGCGATCACCCACATGATGAGCATGCCGAAGGTGACCTGGCTGAAGCCGGTGGTGCTGAAGAATTCGATGAGGTTTTGCAGCATGGGAGTGCTTTCTCGTTAGCGCACGCGATGAGAGGAGAAGTGTTCGCGCCGTCCTTCGGCCGCCCAGTTGGGTTGACCGCCGGCCAGCTTGATGGATGCGATCCGGTGAGCGCGTCCCTGCAGGGCCACATGGACCGCCGCACTGATGGCGGCGATGGCCTGCGGTGGCGTGCCCGTGGCGGCGTCGGCCGCGGCCGGGCGGGGAGCGGTCGGCTGGGCCGCGGCGGGGGCCGGAGCCCGGTTGCGAAACACTTTCCCGAGGAGCTCCAGGAAAATCCAGATCGTGATCAGCGCCGAGAACACGACCACCAACCCGGTGGCCTGGAACTCGATCAACTCGGTCAGCGACGGGTTTTCCGTGATCGACGCAAGGGACAGTGGGAAGGACATGGCGAGAAGGGGGTCAGGCGAGTTGCAGGATGACGGCGCCTTCCTCGACGGAATCGCCCGGATTCACGGCTACGGAAGCCACGGTGCCGGCCTGTTCGGCGTAGATGAAGGTATTCATCTTCATCGCTTCGACGGTCGCGACCTGCGCGCCGTTCTCGACCTTGTCGCCGGGTTTCACGTCGACGGAAATGATCTTACCCGCGAGCGGACTAACGATCGCGCCGTCGCCGGCGGCGGCCGTCGGAGCCGAGGCCGGGGCGCTCGGCGCCGGAGCCACGACGGGTGGAGCCGCCGCGGCCAAAGGAGCGGCGGACGCGCTCGCGGCCGGGGCGTCGTCGAGCACTTCGACGACGACGTCATAGGATTTTCCATCTACGGTGACGCGTAGTTTTTTCATGATGTTTTGATCGGCAGGGAAAGGAGGGGAGAAACGGTGGTGCGAGTTTAGAGCGGGATGTTGCCGTGCTTCTTCGGCGGGCGCGTTTCACGCTTGGAGAGCGTGTTGCGCAGGGCCATGGCGACGATGCCGCGGGTCTGCGAGGGCTCGATGATGTCGGTGATCATGGCTTTCGCGGCGACCCGGTAGGGCGAGGCGAACTTGTCCCGGTATTCGACCGCGTATTCCTCAGCCGTTTTGGCGGGATCCTCGGCGGCGCCGATCTCGCGCTTGTAGAGGATCTTGACCGCGCCTTCGGCGCCCATGACCGCGATCTCGGCGGTGGGCCAGGCGAAGACCATGTCGGCGCCCATGTCAGCGCTGCACATGGCGAGGTAAGCCCCGCCGTAGGCCTTGCGCATGATGACGGTGATCTTCGGCACGGTGGAGGCCGCGTAGGCGAAAAGCATCTTGGCGCCGTGGCGGATGATGCCGCCGCGTTCCTGGGCAACGCCGGGCAGGAAGCCGGGCACATCCACGAGGGTGAGGAGCGGAATGTTGAAGATGTTGCAGAAGCGGATGAAGCGCGCGCCCTTGTCGGAGGCATCGATGTCGAGGGTGCCGGCTTTGACCGCGGGCTGGTTGGCCACGATTCCCGTCACGATTCCCTGGATACGGCAGAAGCCGACCACGAGGTTCTTGGCGAAGAACTCCTGCACCTCAAGGAAGTCGCCTTCGTCGACGAGGCGACGGATAATCTTCTTCACGTCGATCGGCGTTTTGGGATCGGCGGGAATGAGTTCGTTCATCTCGTGGTCGGGGTTGAGCACGAGATTGGGCGGCGGGCGGTGCGGCGGATCGCCGACATTGTTGGACGGCAGGAAGGAGAAGAGCTTCTTGGCGATCTGGAGGGCGTGCTGTTCGTCGTTGGCGATGAAGTGCACGTTGCCGGAGATCGCGGCGTGGGCGTCGGCGCTGCCGATTTCCTCCATCGTGGTGGTCTGGCCGGTCGAGGCCTTGATGACCTCCGGGCCACAGATGAACATCTGCGCGTTCTTGCGCGTCATGATGAGGAAATCGGTGAGGGCGGGCGAGTAGGCCGCGCCACCGGCGCACGGGCCGGCAATGATCGAGACCTGCGGCACGACGCCGGACAGGAGCACGTTCTTGAAGAACACCTGGCCGTAGCCGGAGAGCGAATCTTCACCCTCCTGGATGCGGGCGCCGCCGGAGTCGTTGATACCGAGAACCGGCATGCCGGCCTGACCGGCGTATTCCATGATGTCGCAGATCTTCTTGGCGTGGATGCGACCGAGGGCGCCGCCCCCGACGGTGAAGTCCTGGCTGAAGGCGGCGACCGGGCGGCCGTCGACGTAGCCGACGCCGGTGACGACGCCGTCACCCGGCATGGACTTTTTTTCCATGCCGAATTGGTTGCAGGCGTGTTGGGCCAGTTGCCCGAACTCCATGAAGGTGCCCGGCTCAAACAGCGCGGCGAGGCGCTCCCGAGCGGTCAGCAGGCCTTTTTCGTGCCGTTTGGCGATTTTATCTTCGCCCCCGCCGACCTCGGCAACGTGCCGAGCGTCTTCGAGGCGCTTGAGGTGCTCTGGTGCAATGGGCATCGGAGGAATGAGGAAAGTGAACGGTGTAGGGGGAAGGTGGGCTCAGGCGTCCGCGGTTTTGGGCGCGCAAAATTCGGTGAGCACGCCGTGCGTCGACTTGGGGTGGAGGAAAGCGACCATCTTGTTGGCCGCGCCTTCGAAGGGCGTTTCGTGGATCAGCCGCACACCCGCCGCGGCGGCGTCCTGCAGCTGGTCTTCGATCACGTCGGTCGCGTAGGCGATGTGGTGGATACCCTCGCCGTTCTTCTCCAGGAACTTCGCGATCGGGCTGTCCTCGGCCGTCGGCTCCAGCAGCTCCAGGTGAACTTCGCCGCAATGAAAGAACGCGGTGCGCACTTTTTGCGACGGCACCTCTTCGGTGTGTTCACACTTAAGCCCCAGGGCGTTTTCGTAGAAGGCAATGGCCGTCGTCAGGTCTTTGACGGCAATGCCGAGGTGGTCGATGCGAGTAATCATGGCTCGTTTGGCTTGGTTGTGCGGGGCACATCATGCCGCAGATTTTGAGGGGTGGCTCGGCATGGATTGCGTTTGGGTAGGCATGGTTTGCCCAGTTGCCCCTAGGAAAGCGGAGGTGACGGGGATGCTTTGACAAAATGTGCGGAGTCGAGTGCGCGGCGTCCAGCTAAGCTGAGCCCGCAACGTCCGAACCATCATGGATCCGAACACCCGCCCAACCAACCCTCCGGAGGAAGCCTTGACCGTCGCGCTCGCCACTTGGCGTGCACAGGTCGAACGAGACCTAAAGGGAGCGCCATTTGAAAAACGCCTGATCACCCGCACCCCCGAAGGCATTGCCCTCAATCCACTTTACACGCGCGCCGACCTGCCGGTGGGACTCGAAACCGAGGCCAGCCTCGCCCGCGGGGCGACCGCAGTGGCTGCCCGGCAGACCTGCCGCAGGCTGCAGGAAATTCGGCGACCCGATGCCGAAGCTTACAACAAAGGTGTGCGGGCGGCTCTGATGGCCGGCCAGGATGCCGTGGTCGTGCCCGGGGCCGATGCCGCCGCCCGCGGCGACTGGGCGCCAGCGAAGCTCGAGTCACTCATCGCGGCCCTGCGTGATGTGGAGCTCACCGCGGTGCCCATTCATTTCCCGGTTGCGACTTCGGCGCTCCCATCCATCGCGATGATTTCGGCCTATGCCGCCGAGCGCGGACTGAACCTCGAATCCCTTCACGGCAGCGTGGCCGCCGATCCGATCGCCGCGGCGGTCCGATCCGGCACCGTGCCGGAAACCTGGGCGCCGGTTTGGGGCGACGCCGCCGCAGCGATTGGCTGGGGTAAAACCAACGCTCCCGGATTCCGCACCGTCGCGGTCGATGCCGCGGTGTGGTCCGACGCCGGCGCGAATGCCGTGCAGGAGCTCGGTCTCGCGCTGGCCGCGGTCGCCGAGAATGCACGGGCCTTGGAGTCGCAGAACGTTTCGCTCGAAGACCTCACCGCGTCCCTGCTGGTGCGCTTTGGGATCGGTCCGCGCTTCTTCATGGAGCTGGCCAAGTTCCGCGCCTGGCGCGTCGTGCTCGCCAAGCTCCTGGTTGGTCTCGGCGCCACCGCGGCGGACGCCGCCCAGGTCGAAGTCACCGCGGTCACCGCGCGCTGGAATAAGACCCGGCTCGATCCGCACGTGAACATGCTGCGGGCCACGACCGAGGCCTTGTCCGCCGTGCTCGGCGGTGTCGATGGCCTGAGTATCGACGCGTTTGATACACCGGCCGGTGGGAACAGTTCGGTGGGCGAGCGCATCGCCCGCAACCTGCACGTGCTGCTGGCCGACGAGTTCGGTTTCAACGTGCCGACCGACGCCGCGGGCGGCTCCTGGTATGTGGAGAACGTCAGCGATCAACTGGCCCGCAAGGCGTGGACGCTCTTCCAACAGGTCGAGGAACAGGGCGGACTTTGCGCCGCGCTCGCCGCCGGTTGGGTGCAGGAACAAATCGCCGGCACAACCAAGGGGCGCAACAAGGACTACGCGGTGCGTCGCAGTGGACTTGTTGGCACCAACCTGTTCCCGAATGCCAAGGACTCGATCAAAGCCGGCGTCGTGGCCGCAGCACCGACTGCTGCGATCTTCGTGGCGGGCGGCGAAAACGATTGGGCCACCCGCTTGGGCAAGGCGATCGATGCGCTGCGCGCCGGCACCCCGGTCGGAGACATCATCGTCGGAGCGCAACTGTCGACGGTTGAAGTCGCCTCCTTGGCGGCCTACTCGGCCGCGGCACCGTTCGAAGCGCTGCGCCTCGCGGCGGCCGATCTCACCGCGACCCGCGGCAAAGCACCGACCGTCTTCCTCGCGAAAATGGGCCCGGTGAAGCAGCACAAACCGCGGGCCGACTTCTCGGCTGGTTTCGTCGCGGTGGGTGGTTTTGCCCTCGCCGGCAAAACAGCCTACGAGACCGCGGAGGCGGCTGCCCAAGCCGCGGTCGAAAGCGGAGCCGATGCGGTGGTGATTTGTTCCACCGATGACACCTATCCCGACCTCGTCCCATCGCTGGCCAAAGCGGTCAAGTCCGCGCAGCCCAACATGCAAGTGGTGCTGGCCGGATTGCCACGCGACGAAGCGGTGCAGAAAGCGTTCAGCGATGCCGGTGTGGATGAGTTCATCCACGTGCGCGCCGATGTGCCCGCCACCCTTGGGCGCATGCTCAATCGCCTTGGAGCCAACCTCTAAACCTTGCCGACATGAAAGACCTCTCGAAAACCGATTTCGATGCCATCGCGATCCCGGCCGATGCGGCCGAGCGCCCCGAGCCGGCGGTGGTCGGCGAGACCTATGAGCAGATTCCGCTCAAGGATCTCTACACCGCGGACGACCTGCCGGAGAACGAGGTGCTCGACACCATGCCTGGCCTCGCGCCGTTCACGCGCGGGCCCTACGCCACGATGTATGTGATGCGGCCGTGGACCGTGCGCCAATACGCCGGCTTCTCCACGGCGGAAGAATCCAACGCGTTCTACAAGCGCAACCTGGCCGCCGGTCAGGCGGGCCTTTCCGTCGCCTTCGACCTCGCGACCCACCGCGGCTACGACAGCGATCACCCGCGCGTGGTGGGCGACGTGGGCAAGGCCGGTGTAGCGATCGATTCGATACGCGACATGCAGACCCTGTTCTCCGACATCCCCTTGGACAAGGTCTCGGTCTCGATGACGATGAACGGCGCGGTGCTGCCGGTGATGGCCTTCTACATCTCGGCCGCGCTGGAGCAGGGCTGCGATCTCAAGGATCTGTCGGGCACCATCCAGAACGACATCCTCAAGGAGTTCATGGTGCGCAATACCTACATTTATCCGCCGACGCCCTCGATGCGGATCATCGGTGACATCTTCCGCTACACCTCGGCCAACATGCCGAAGTTCAACAGCATCTCGATCTCCGGTTACCACATGCAGGAGGCGGGAGCCACGGCCGACCTTGAGCTCGCTTACACGCTGGCCGATGGACTCGAATACCTGCGCACCGGCATTGCCGCCGGTTTGGATGTCGATGCCTTCGCGCCGCGCCTGTCGTTCTTCTGGGCCATCGGTAAGAACTACTTCATGGAAGTCGCCAAGATGCGGGCCGCGCGCACGCTCTGGGCCGAGATCGTGGGGCAGTTCGAGCCGAAGAACCCCAAGTCCCGCGCGCTGCGCACGCACTCGCAAACCTCCGGTTGGTCGCTCACCGAACAGGACCCGTTCAACAACGTCGGTCGCACCTGCTTGGAGGCGCTCGCCGCCGCCTGCGGTCACACGCAGAGCCTGCACACCAACGCGCTCGATGAAGCGATCGCGTTGCCCACCGATTTCTCGGCGCGCATCGCCCGCAACACCCAGCTGCACCTGCAGCAGGAAACCGGCGTCTGCGAGGTCGTCGACCCGTGGGGCGGCAGCTATTACGTCGAGTCGCTCACGGCCGATCTAATCAAAAAAGCGCGTGAACACTTGGCCGAAGTGGAGAAGATGGGGGGCATGACCAAGGCGATCGAGGCTGGCATCCCCAAGCTCCGCATCGAAGAGGCCGCGGCGCGCCGCCAAGCCAAGATCGATTCGGGCAAGGAGATCATCGTCGGCCTCAATACCAATCGTCTCGCCCACGAGGATCCGCTCGACATCCTCGAAGTCGACAACACGGCCGTGCGCGTCGCCCAGATCGAACGCCTCAAGCAGCTGCGCGGCGAGCGCGATGAGACGGCCTGCCAAGCGGCGCTCAAGGCGCTGACCGATGCCGCCAAAGACAACACCGGCAATTTGCTGGAACTCGCGGTCAACGCAGCCCAGGCGCGGGCCTCGCTCGGTGAAATCAGCGACGCGCTCGAAGTCGTCTACGGGCGCTACCAAGCGCAGATCCGCTCGATCTCCGGCGTATATCGCGCGGAGTTCGGCGAGGACGGCGTGGTCGCGCAGGTGCGCGACAAGGTCGCCAAGTTTGAGGAAGTTGAAGGCCGTAAGCCCCGCTTGTTGGTGGCGAAACTTGGTCAGGACGGACACGACCGCGGCGCCAAAGTGGTCGCGACCGCGATGGCTGACCTCGGCTTCGATATCGATATCGGACCGCTCTTCCAAACGCCAGAGGAGGCCGCTCGCCAGGCGGTGGAGAACGACGTGCACGTGGTTGCGATGAGTTCGCTCGCCGCCGGCCACAAGACGCTGTTGCCCAACCTGCGCGACGCCCTGGCCGAGCTCGGCCGCGACGACATCATGATCGTGTGCGGCGGAGTGATCCCGGCGCAGGACTACGGTTACCTGCTGGAGAACGGCGCCAGCGCGGTCTTCGGTCCCGGCACGGTCATTCCGAAGTCCACGCTGAAGATCCTCGATCTGCTGCTCGAACGTCTGGAACCGGTCGAAGCATGAAGCGACGCGTTAGGGTAGGGCGGACAGGAATACTCCCACGAACGGCGGGCCCAGCGGTCCCGCCCTACCTGCCATGACAGACTCCGAAGAGTGCCCACCACCGGTCAAGAAGCCGTCGGCGCAACTGCACGAGGGCTGTCCGCAGCCGCGTCCGGATTGGGTCCCGGAAGAAGGTGGCAGCGGCTTTGCCACCTGGGTCGTGGAAGGCGTTCGCACCGAGGGCGTATCCGCGCAGCCGAAGTTGAGGGTTCCCCGGCGTCGGCAGCTCACAGTTACCGACTACGTCGAGGGCGTGCTCGCGCGGAACCCAATGATCCTCGGTCGTGCGATCACCTTGGTGGAAAGCAACGCGGAGACGCACCGGGCCTTGGCCCAAGAGGTATTGACCGCGCTGCTCCCGCACACCGGCAAGTCCCGCCGGGTGGGCATCACGGGTATTCCGGGTGCCGGCAAAAGCACCTTCATCGAATCACTCGGTTGCACGCTGACCGGCCAAGGCAGTCGGGTGGCGGTGTTGGCGATCGATCCCTCGAGCACGATTCACGGCGGCAGTATCTTGGCCGACAAGGTGCGGATGGAGAAACTGGGCCGCGAGGCCAACGCCTTTATCCGGCCGTCGCCGAGCGGTGGTTCGCTGGGCGGGGTGGCGCGCAAGACGCGTGAAGCGATCCTGCTGTGTGAAGCGGCTGGATACGACGTGGTCATCGTCGAGACAGTGGGGGTCGGTCAGAACGAGGTCACTGTGCGCTCGATGGTCGACATGTTTCTCGTGCTGATGATCGCCGGTGCCGGCGACGAGATGCAGGGGATCAAGAAGGGCGTCATCGAGATGGCCGACCTCTTGGTGATCAACAAAGCCGACGGCGACAACTGGCCGCGTTGCATTGCGGCGCAGGCGGAGATGAAGCGCGTGCTGCACTACCTGCATCGACCGACCGAAGGCTGGGAAACGCCGGCCGTGTTGGCGTCGGCCCTGACCGGCCACGGCATCGAGGACGTTTGGCGCGTCACGGGCGAATATTTCGCGACGGTCAAAGCGACCGGCGGACTCGAAGCGCGACGCCGTGCGCAGGCGGTGGAGTGGATGCACGCGCTCATCCTCGAAAGCCTCAAGAGCCGCTTCTACGCCCGGGAGGATGTGAAGGCGCGATTGGAGGCCATGGAACACGCCGTCGCCGACGGCCGCATGCCACCGCTCGCCGCCGCGCTGGAACTGATCGGCGGCGCGTGAGGCATATTTTAATAGCCGCAAAAAGGCGCAGAAGGCTCAACTCACTGCGGCAGGTTGCGTTCGCCTAGAGGCGCGTGAGCGGATTCCGCTCCATGCCCCTCAAGTTAATGACCAAGATTCCTGTCAGCCGGATTCCGGAACAGTCTTGGGACGAAAACCCGACCGCGCTCCTATAGGAGCACGCAGGTGTTCGGGGTGAGTTGAGCCTTTTGCGCCTTTTTGCGGCTATTCCTTAAACTTAGCCATGCCGTGCGCCTTGGCGGCCTTCCACGCCGCGAGGAGGCGGTTCCATTTGGCGTTGGCGTCTTCGTCGATGAGTTGGCGGGCCGGGTCGGCGTCGAACCACGCGAGCGTGCGGGCGATGCCTTCACGGTAAGTCGTGGTGGCTTCAAAGTCGGGCACGAAGCGCTTGATCTTGGCGTTGTCGAAGACGCAGGAGCAGAGCTTGTCGCCGATGAGGCCCGGGCCCTCGTCGGGCAGGCAGGCCGCGATGAAGTCGGCGGGGATGTGGACGAACTGCGGATCGCTCACGCCGGCGACCTCGGCGGTGATTTGGAAGTATTGGTTCCAAGTCAGCACCTCGTCGGAGGTGATGTGAAAGGCCTCGCCGATGGTCGTCGGATTCCCGAGCAGACCGAGCAGGCCCTGGGCGAAGTCGCTGTTGTGGGTGATCGTCCAGAGCGTGCGACCGTCGCCGGGAATGATGACGGGCAAACCGCGGCGCAGCCGATCGATCACGGTGTAGCTGCGTTGCCAACTATTGAAGGCCAGCGTGACCTGATCATCGCCGAAGGTGAGGGAAGGGCGGACGATGGTGCCGGGGAATTGATCCTCGCGCACGGCCCGCAACAGGCGTTCCTCGCAGGCGATCTTGTCGCGGGAGTATTGCCAGAACGGATTCTCCATCGGCGTCTCCTCGGTGACCACATAGTGCTGCGGCGGCTTCTGATAAGCGCTGGCCGAGCTGATGAACACGTAGTGCCCCACGTGCGGTCCGAAGTTCGCGAGGCCTTGTTCGAGTTGGTCGGGTGTAAACACCGTGAAATCCACTGCTGCATCCCAGCGTCGGTCCGCCAATGCCGCCGCTAGGGCAGGCGCATCATTCAAATCGACGCAGAGGTGTTCGGCCTGCGGATGAGGTTTGGCCCGACGACCGCGGTTGAGGACGGTGACGGAATGACCGCGAGCCAGCGCGAGCGCCGTGCAACCTGTCGAGATGATCCCGGTGCCGCCGATAAAGAGAACGTTCATGGTCCGAAGAAAACGTGGCTCCGCCTGGAAGTGGAGATCCAATCCTGTGTTTAACGGACGGTCTCGTTAACGCGTGAACTAGGCATTTCCGACTTCGCGCCTGAAACGTGGTGAATGGCCACCCACTCTCGCATCTAACCCCAATCCCCAAGGCCAGACCCCTTTGGGGACTGACCCCTTTGGGGACTTGACCCCTTTGGGGCCCTGATTCGTCGGGTCTGCCCTTGTAAGCGTCGGAACAGCATCATTGCCGTTCTCAATGCCAACACAACGGGTCGTTTCAACGGTCGCGATCGGTGCCTTGAGTTGATTCGCGAATGAGGAATAGTCGCCACGCCTTGATGGTGTTGGCGCGCTCTTGCTCTGTTCCTCCGTTGTAAATTGTCCCGAAGCTCTCACCTGTGATCTGGTTCAGAATTGCAGCCAATGCATCAACCACCTTTTCGGGGCCGTAGTGCCGGAAGGCTTCAAAAGCGTCGGGAAAGTCGTTTCGAAGTGATATGCTTGGATCAGCCAAATCCCTTCGATCGTCCATGAGCATGATTATTGAGGGGATTGCTTGGGAGCCAAGCGCCTCTAACTGCGCGAAGGCGGAATGTTGCGTGCCAGCGTCGGTCATGTCGTCGACCAAGCCTTTTACAGTTTCATAGAGAGGCTCTCTTTCGGGAGGGAATAGTTCTCGAAATTTTTTGAGGGCGTCGTCCTGCTCCCGAACAATTCTATGAACAAGCGATAGCTGTGCTTCTGAAACTCCCTGAAGTGAATCGGTGGTATGTCCTGCAAAGTAGTATCCGCGAGCGTAAGGATCGCGAACGTAGATGAGGAACAGAAGCGCCGTTTCGCCATTAAGTGCCAAGACTTGTTCTGGTCCGGGTTTGTAGCTTCGTGGTTTCGTATACCAACGAATGATCGGAGGGTTCGAAGCCAAACCCTTCAGCACCACTTCTGGAGAAAAGGACATTTCAACATAGCGATGATCCGAGCTTTCCAGGCTTGATCGAATTTCGGACTCAGGAACGGACAACGTTGCCGTTACAATGAGCTCAGATTCTGCGACTAAGTTCCAGACTTGGGTAAGGTGGGCATCGTCCTCTCCGCGCGCGATGGTCCCGGCGATAAAAACAATTATCGCGATTCCAAACGATCGGTTGCCGAGAGTTAGAAGGTGTCGCTTGAAATTTCTCATACCTAAGGGACGGCGACCTAACTTACTACTAGCTGGCTGAACTATCCGGGCAGAAGCCGTAGAGGGCGTCGTCGCGGCCTTTGCCGGGCCAGTTGACTTGGTCGACGCCGAGGTGGCGCATGACGGCAAAGACGAGGTCGTTGAGAGCGGCTTCGAAACCGAAAATGGAAAGCAAAGGCGGGGCGTCGATTTGGATGACCGAGGCGCTGGCACCGACGCCGCGCAGCATGCGGACGCTGCGTTCGACCATCTGTGCTTCGCCGGGGCCGTTGCCTTGCAGGATGATCGCCGGCTTGGGGTGCGCCGTCATTTGCTGGAAGGGGCCGTGGGCGAACTGGAGGAAGTCGGAGATCGCCGGGCAGTTCCAATAAAGGCCTTCCATGAACTTGCACGCGAGGTTCTGCGAGTAGTCGGAGATCGGCGCGGCGGTGATGAGGTTAAATCCGCCGGCGAAGGCACTCGGCAGTTCGCACATGGCGTCGCGGAGTTTGGTCGGTGCGGTCGCGGCGAGCAGAGGCGCGAGGGTGGCGGAGTCCGGGATCGTGAAGCGCGAGCAGGAGAACTGGGACGCGAACTGCAGGCAGGCGAGGTAGCCGGCGAGGGGACCCACAAAGCGGATGAGAGTGGTGTATTCCTCGGCGAGCGGGAACTCGACCAATTCGCCGCCGGCGTCCAGGAGGTGGCGCAGGAGTTGGGCCCGATCGGGTTTGCCCGCGGCCTCGGCGGCCTCCGGTGTGGTCGCGGTGAACAGGATGGTGTGGGCGAAGTCCTGGCCGCGTTGCAGCGCGATCTGGGCGTTGGGCGAGACGCCTTGCGAAAACACCACGAGGGTCTTGCCGGTGAAGTTGGCGGCGGGTGCGTCGACAAAACCGGAGAGCGGCAGGTAGGCCGCGGCGCGGTCGCTGTGCAGGTTGAGCAACGTGGCGAGGTAGCGCGCGTGGGCCTCGGAACTGCCGGTGCCAGTGACCACAAAACGTTGGCTGGCGAGCGTGGCCGGCTTCAGCGGCTGCGGACCACGGGCGAGCATGCCGTCCAAGACCGACGGGATCATCGCCAGCCGTTCGGCGAGCAGTTCGTGGCCGTGCGGATCAGACATGGGGGGAAACGCTGAAATGCTGAAACGCTGAATCGCTGAAAGAGGTCACGGGCGGAGGGGCAGGGCTTTTTGACACAGAGGACACAGAGGAATCACAGAGGGCACAGCGTTGAAAAGTGGGCAGAGCAGTTTGCCTCTGTTTTCCTTCGTTTCCTCCTGTAGAACGCATTCGGTGGATCGGCTTCGTTCGCTTCGTTGCCTTCTGTAAAACCTGTCAGTCGGTCATTCGCCGATGGAATCTTCGTCGAGGAAGATCCATTTTTCGACGTCGAGGTGCTGCTTTTGCAGGGCCTGGGCGTATTCGGTCTTCCGCACCAGGCTTGAAGGCGAGTTCATGATCATCTGGATGGTGCCACCGCGCACGTGGTGCTTGAGCAGGATCATCGATGCTTCGTAGTCGCGGCTGTCGTAGCCGACGCCGATGCGTTTGTAGGCCTCTTCACTGGAGAGGGCCTTGCTCGACTGGGTGAGCATAAGGTCGGTGGCGTAGGCACCGAAGCCGGCGCCGCGACCGTCGTTGTAGATGAGCTGCACGATGCCGACACCGTATTCGACGATGCGTTTCACCGACTGCTTGAGCTTGTCGCGGTTGCCCAGCTGACGCAGCGGGAAACGATTGAACAATGACTCGCTGTGCAGGCGGACGACCGGGATGTCGTAGGTGCGCGCCTGCGTGGTGCCGTGGGTGAGCATCACAAACTCCTGGCTGGTCACGATGTCGTAGTAGACGTGGACGCGGAACCAATAGGGCGTGGTCAAGAGGTCGACGATCGGGTCGTCCGGGTTGGCCTTCTGATAGGCCTTGAGATTGGTCGGGTCGATCGTGACGAAGAAGCGGTTGCCGCGGATGAGGCGATAATCGCGGATGAGCGGCTTCTCCTCCGCCATGTAGTCCTCGATCTTCTTTTCGGCAAACAGGCTCTGGAAATCCTCGGAACTGAGCAGGATGTCGTTGTCGACCGGCTTCATCGGCAGAAAGTAGGCGGCCGAGTAGACAAAGCGTTTGGCGTCAGGGAGGGCGTGGGGCTTGAACGGCACGACCTGTTCCGGCGGCAGGGCGCGTTTCACGCGAGTGGCGGAAGGGCGGCTCAGGATGTGCCCGCTGGCCGCCTTGGAGGTGAGATAAGCCAGGTTGAACGGCGACGGTTCAAACTCCAGCGTCTCTGTATCGATGACCTTGATACCCTGGCTGCGCAGGGCGGCGACTTTGTCGGGATTGTTCGTCAGCACAATGAACGGCGCGGAGATGCCGAGCAGGCGACAGATGTCCGAGATGTTGTCGTAGTTGCGATGGTCCTTCTTGAGGCCCATCGAGGCGTAGGCCTGAAACGTGGAAAGTTGATCCAACGAAGCCTGCACCATCATGCGGTCGCGCGACTTGCCGACGTAGCCGACACCGCGGCCTTCCTGCATGAGGTAGAAGAGGATGCCATGGCCTTTTTCGGCAATGACCTTGAAGGCGCCCTCGAGCTGCTGCACGCAGTCGCAGTCGCAGCCGCGCAGCGTTTCACTGGTGACGCAGGACGAGTGCAGGCGGGTGTAAAGCACCTCGGCGGCCGAGATATCGCCGTAGGCGAGTGCGATGATATAGTGCCGGTCGATGATGTCCTGAAAAATGTGGGTGCGGAAGAGACCGAAACGCGTCTCGAGGTTGCAGGTGGCCACGTAGAGCGTGGTGCCATGCAGGGGACGGTCGTTTGTCGGCTCGCTGTCGTGCGGCACGGCGCCGAAGGTGTGCTGCATCTCGGCCACCAACCGTTGGAACTCGGGCGGAATGTTGTTGAAAGTATCGTCCGCGGTGGGCGGCGTGGCGGTGTCGGAGGACATGGCGACAGAGTTAATACGCTAATCGGCTGAAACGCTAAAGCAGAGGTCTGTTTTTACAGGAGGGAACGGAGGGCAACCGAGGTCGGCAGGGTGCCGGATTTGTTGTTACAGAAGTGAACGCAGGTTCTTGGTATCGCGTGCTCAGGAGCAGCTCCGTTTACCTCTGTTTCCTTCTGTAAAACAACCACGCTGGTTGGGCTTTGTTTCCTTCGTTTCCTTCTGTGAAAAATCGCTTTGTTCAAATCAGCCGGAGAACGGGAAGATGTGGAAGAATTGGAGGAAGAAGATGGCGGCGATGATGTAGCCGACCGTCGGGAAGGTCTTGGGCTTGCCGCTGGCGAGTGCCAGCAGGGCGGCGCAGATCAGACCGAGGCCGATGCCTTCGGCGATGCTGAAGGTGAGCGGGATCGCAAGGATGATGAGCGTGGCCGGAGCGGCGATGCGGAAGTCGTCCATTTTGATTTCGATGACCGATTGCAGCATGAAGATGCCGACCACCACGAGCGCCGGCGCGGTGGCGGCAGCGGGCACCGCGAGAATCACCGGAGTGAGGAAGAGCGCGAGGAGCATGAGCACGGCGACCGTGATGCCAGTCAGGCCGGTGCGGCCGCCGGCTTCCACGCCTGAAGCGGATTCAATGTAGCTGACGACGGTCGAGGTGCCGAAGAGCGAACTCAGGATGGCGGCGATGGAATCGGCGACGAGGGCGTTGCCGGCTTTGGGCAGGTTGCCGTCCTGGTCGAGCAGACCGGCGCGTTTGGTGACGCCGATCAAGGTGCCGATGTTGTCGAACATATCGACCATGAGCAGCGTGAGGATGAGTGGCAGGGCGATCTGGAAGGCGGACCAACTGGAGAGGAAGCCAAACTCGAGTTGAAGGAAAACGGGGCTCGGGTCGGCGGGCGTGGCGATCCAACTGGAGGGCAGGCTGGTGACTTTGCCGCCGGCGCCATCGGGGACGAAAAGACCGATGATCGAGGTGATGACGATGCCCAGGATGATCGCGGCCGGCACGCCGCGGGCGACGAGGATGATGGTGAGCGCAATGCCGATGAGGCACACGAGCACGGGGCCGGAGGTGAAATCGCCGTGGGTGACGAAGGTCGCCGGGCTGGCCGCTATCACGCCGCCGTTCTTTAGGCCGATGAACGCGATGAAAAGGCCGATGCCGCAAGTGATCGCGATCTTCAGGGGGTAAGGGATGGCGCGGACGATTTTTTCGCGCACACCGGTCACCGAGAGCGCGAGGAAGATGACCCCGTTGACGAAGACCATGCCGAGCGCCTGTTGCCACGGCACGCCGGCGCCGATCACGATCGAGTAGGTGAAAAAGGCGTTGATGCCCATGCCGGGCGCGAGGGCCAAGGGGAAGTTGGTCAGCAGGGCCATCAGGATGGTGCTGACGGCGGCGGTGATGGCGGTGACCGTGACCAGCGCGGCGCGATCCATCCCGGTGTCGGCGAGAATCGTGGGATTGACCGCCAGGATGTAGGCCATGGCGGCGAAGGTGGTGAGGCCGGCTTGGAGTTCGCGCGGGACGGTGGTGCCGTGTTCAGAGAGCTTGAAGAAGCGAGTCAGCATGGAAGGAGGCGGACGGGGAGGTGAAGTTGAGCTGTCGCCTGAGCATCGGCGGTGCCAAACGGCGCTCAGGTTTGTGGGTTGCTCCCGAGGCGGCAACGGCTGAATTTCCCGGGGTGCGGGTCATCGACGCTCATGTGCATCTATATCCACCGGAGGTAAATGCCGATCCGGCGGACTGGGCGCAGGCGCAGGGTGAAGCTCACTGGGCAACCCTGTGCACGCGCGTGCGGAAAGACGGCACACCGGTGCAAGGATTCCCGTCGGTCGACGAGCTGTTGCGCGATATGGATGCGGCCGGTGTGGATGAGGCGGTGCTGCTGGGGTGGTATTGGGAAACGGCGTCCGCGTGCGAGCAGCAGAATGCATTCTTCGAGCGGGCGGTGGCGGCGCACCCGGATCGCTTGCGGGCCTGCGCCGCCTGGCATCCGGCGCTGGGTTGCGAGGTCGCACGGACTTGGCGGGAGCAGGGTTTCGTGGGCATCGGCGAACTGTCGCCGCACAGCGTGAGTTCGGCCGACGACCGCCGCTGGGACGAACTGTTCGCGTTGGCCGGCGAGTTGGAACTGCCGATCAATCTGCATGTGACCGACCCGCGCTCGCGGCCATTTCCGGGCAAGGTGGAGACGCCCTTGCGCGACTTCTTGGGCTGGGCGACGCGCCACCCCCGCACGACCTTCGTGCTGGCGCATGGTGGCGGGAGGATGCCGTGGTTCAAACCGGAGGTGCTGCGCTTGCCCAATGTGGTGTTCGATATGGCCGCGTTCCCGTTGCTGTATCCGCCGCCGGGATGGGATGCGTGGATGGCGCAGTGCCGGCCCGCCAAACTCTTATGGGGCTCGGATCATCCGTTGAATTTGTATCCGAAGGATGGTGACGAGGCGGCGGGACTGGCGCGGTGGCGCGCCGAGGTGGCCGGAGCCGGTTGGGGAGACGAGGTGCTGGCCGCGGTGCTGGGCGGCAATGCGGCGCGGGTGTATCGGCGCGGGTAGGAGGCCACTCGCTTACGCTCGCAGCTACAAGGGCGACTATCTGGTGAGCTTGATCGTGATCGGGACGATCGTCGCGGCGGCGAAAGCGGCGCGATAGGACGCGAGATCGGTCACCGCGGATTTGGCGAGCGTGCGGCGCGGCAGCGTGAAGGAGAGCTCCGGTTCGACGAAGGGCCATGGCGCAATGCGCCAGGTGTGGGCGGCGACGGGGGTGCAGGTGAGCGTATGCAGATCGCCAGCGCGGTCGGGGTGGCGATGGCGGAGCTCACGCGGTTCGTCGTAGCCGGAGCAGACAATCAGCGAAAGGTTGTCGCAGCATTGGAGGAACTCGAAACCCCGCTGCATGGCGCGGGGGTCGGCGGCGTGCGCAGCGATGGTGGTCTGCTGCCAGTCGCGTTGGGCGGCGAGAAAGGACGCGTGGACCTCGCGATGTTCGGGGCGGATGCTGTCGAGGTCGGCTTGCTCGGTGAGCAGGTTGACCGTGTGCATCGACACGATGACGGCGGCGAGGGGATCGGCTTGGGCGACCGCGGCGGTGGCTTCGGCGCGGACACCAAGGTAGGCCGGCAGATCGATCTCTTCGAAAGCGGAATAGGCGCCGACCAGATCGCGGGTGAAGGCCTCCGGTTTGCCGGCGGGAGTCAGCGAAGGGTTGGCATCCCGGGCCAGCCAACCGTCGTCGTGATGGTAGACCGCGTGGCGAATCGGTGCGAAAGGTTCAGGCGGGGCGAAGCGATCGTTGCCCCAAGCATCGGCAAATTCACCCGCCAACTTCGCGTGGTCGGGGTGGGTGATGAGGATCCAGTCCTGGTCGGTTTCAGCGCGAATCATGATATCAACCCGGGTTCAGCAACTTTCACACCGGCCGAGCACCCAATCCAACGCCGCGCTGTGCACGCTCGGAAACACGACTTGGAGGCCCAGCGTGAAATCGTTTTCGAATGGCACCGGCGTCGTAAGCGCCGGCAGACCCGCGAGCGAGACTGGCGTTGTGAGGTTGAGCAGGGTGTCGCGCAGCGCCTGGTTGCGTTGCTCGGCCGTTGGTGCGGGCAACGTGGAAACCGGCATCACCAGAAAGTCGTGGTCCGCGAAAAAACGGGTGAACGCGAGGCGCACCTTGAGCAGGTGGAGACGAGCCTGATCGACTTCGGCGGCGGTCCAGCGGCGGCCGCGATCGATGCGTTGCCATACGGCCTCGCCGTAGTCGGCCCGGCGGCGGTCCAGCGTGTCGTGGTGGATACCGTAGGCCTCGGTGCTTTGCAGGATGGAATACGCCTGATTGCTGCCGGCGAAAGTGCGGCACAATGGATCTTCGGCGGTCAAGGTCCGGGTGGTCAGCGACGCGGCGGCCGCGCTCAGGGCGGCCGTCGCCGCCGGTGGGCATTCAACTTCGAAAAGGGACGGCGGTGCCCATGCGCCGCGGGGTCGGCACGGGGGCTGGGGAAACGCGCCACGCAGGGCCACGTGCAGGCGACGTAGATCAGCAGGCGATCGCACCAACCAACCTGCGGTATCGAAGCTGGGGGCGAGCGGGAAGGCGTCGGCGATCCACGGGTGTCCCGGCGTTTCGCGCCAACTGTAGAGTCCGCAAAACGCAGCCGGCACGCGCAGGGAGCCTCCGGTGTCGGTGCCGAGGGCAAACGGCACCAGGCCGGCCGCGACGGCGGCGGCCGAACCACTGCTCGATCCACCCGCGTCATGGCCGGGGTGATACGGATGGTCGACGTTGCCGAAGTGCGGATTCTCGCCGGTCAGACCGTAGGCGAACTCGTGGAGGTGGGTCTTGCCGACCGGAATGGCGCCCAGTTCGCGCAGCCGCGCCACCAGCGTCCCGTCGCGCCGAGCGCGTCGGACGGGCAGTTTCCCGCTGCCGGCGGTGGCGTGGCCGGCGAGATGGAACAGGTCTTTGATGGCGAAGGGCAAACCGCGCAGGGGCGCGTTGGCGGGCGGTTCGGCGGTCCAAACCGCCTCGTCGCTGAGAGACGCCCAGATCGCCCGGTCCTGCGCCGCGGTGAAGGCGCGCCGGCGGGTGCGAAACAGATCCGCCGCAGCGGCGGGATCGGATTGATGGAGGGATTGCCAAGCGGCGAAGTCCATGGGGCGAAGGTTTGCGGATGGACGGATGATGGCAATGCCCTGGCGCGATATTCGACTGGCGGAGGGCGGCCCAAGCGTTCTTTGCTAGCGCCATGGATCCTGAAGCAAAACTGGCTGAACTCGGACTCGAACTGCCCCCGCCGCCTGCGGCCGGTGGCAACTACCTGCCGTATGTGCGGACGGGCAACTTGGTTTACTGCGCCGGCACCATCTCGGTGCGCAATGGCGAGATGACTCACACTGGTCAGGTGGGAGCGGAGCAGTCCGTCGAGACCGGTTACGAGTCGGCTCGGGTTTGCGCGCTCAACACGCTCGGCGTATTGAAGTCCGCGGTGGGTTCACTCGCAAAGATCAAGCGCCTCGTTTATGTGGGCGGATACGTGAACGCGGTTTCGGGTTTCGCTGACAGCCCGGCGGTCGTGAACGGCGCGAGCGACCTGTTCATCGCTGTGTTGGGCGAGGCCGGGCGCCACTCGCGCGCGGCGGTGGCGGTGGCGGGACTGCCCAAGAATTCGACGGTCGAGATTCAGGTCGTGGCGGAAGTCGAAGACTGATCGCGGCACAAAAAAGGCGCTCCGGTGGGAGCGCCTTTTTTAATCAAATCATCGGACGATGCGGTTCGGTGTCGGCATCGTAATCGATGCCGGGCAGGCCGAAGCCGAACATTTTGAGAAACTCGGCGCGGTAGCCGGCGATGTCGGTGAGTTCCTCGAGGTTCTCGGTCGTCACCTGCGGCCAGATTTCCTTCACGCCGGCCTGGATGTCGTCCTGCATTTCCCAGTCGTCCACGCGGATGCGGCCGGCCTCGTCGAGAGGAACATCGCTCCCGGAGTAGAGCCGGTCGGCAAAGAGGCGTTGCATTTGTTCGATGCAGGCCTCGTGCGTGCCCTTGGCCTTCATGAGTTTGTAAAGGATCGAAATGTAAAGCGGGACCACCGGGATGGCCGAGCTGGCCTGCGACACGAGGGCCTTGTTGACCGAAATGAAGGCGCGACCGTAGCCCTTGGTCTTGAGGTGGGCGTCGATGCGTTTGCAGGCGGCTTCGAGGTCGTTCTTGGCGAGGCCAATGGTGCCGTTCTTGTAGATGTCCCAGGTGACCTCGGGACCGATGTAGGAGTAGGCGACCGAGGTGGCGCCGTCAGCGATGACGGCGGCCTCGTCGAGGGCCTTGATCCAGCGTTCCCAATCGTCGCCGCCCATGACGGCGATGGTGTCGGCGATTTCGTCGTCGGAAGCCGGTTCGATGGTCACGTCGCTCACGATGCCGCGGTCGGTATCCACCGTGCGGTTACTGTAGGTCGTGCCGACCGGCTTGAGCACGGACTTGTGCACGGTGCCGGTGTCGGGGTGGGTGCGACGGGGGGAGGCGAGGGAGTAGACGATGAGGTCGACGGTGCCGAGGTCCTCTTTGATGGCAGCGATGACCTGCTCTTTGATTTCGGTGGAGAAGGCGTCGCCGTTAAAATTGCGGGCGTAGAGTCCCTCGGCGCGGGCCTTTTCGGTGAAGGCGATGGTGTTATACCAACCGGCCGTGCCCAGGCGGTCCTCCTCGGAGGGTCTTTCGAAGAAGACACCGATCGTTTTGGAGCCGCAGCCAAAGGCGGCGGAGATGCGTGAAGCGAGGCCGAAACCGGTGGAGGAGCCGATGACGAGCACGTTCTTGGGGCCATCCGAGATGGCGCCCTTCGACTTCACGTAGTCGATCTGTTGTTGGATGTGCGCCGCGCAACCCTCGGGATGGGCGGTGACGCAGACGAAGCCGCGAACACGGGGTTTTATGACCATGGGGCGCAAGCTGCGGGGCCCTCCGCAGCGTGGCAAGTGTGTAAAACCGGCGTGAGGGGGCCGGGTTTGACCGGTTTCAGGGGCGCAATTCGCCGCCCAAACGGAGGGCGGGTTCGGCCGAGTTTTGTGTGGTGATGCGCAAACTAAAAGCGCTGACCGTCTCGGGGTGCGCCGGGCGGTAGTGAAAAAGGCCGCGTTGGAAATCGGGCGGAACCGCTGCGCTGAAAACTTCGTCGCTCTCCAGGTGATCGCTGGAAATGCGGCGGGTTGCCTGCAACGCAAAGTGGGGTTGGGCGGAGCTGGGGGATGCGCTGGTCACGATGATCACCCCATCGCCGCTCGTGGGCGACCAGACCACAGCATAGGCCGGTTGCGCGCCGGCGCTGGCGGCGGAGAGTAAAGCGACGCGTGCCTGCGCGAGGTCGACGGTGTCGCCCGCGAGGCGTTGGGAGAGCAGACGCTCGATCTCGAGGTCGTGCGCCAAGGCTTGGATCTCGGCGTCGGCGAGTTGGGCGCTTTGCTCGGCGAGACTGGCGCGGCCTTTGAGCTGAAAAGCCAGCAGCCCCAGCCAGCCCGAGCCACAAAGCGCGATCGCGGCGATGAGCCACGGCAGGAGGGATCGGGAGGGACGGGCGGGTTGATCGGTCATCTCACAAAACGGCGAGACCAATCACGCCCAGCACGATGAAGACGGCGAGCCAAACCAGCGCCGTGCGTTCGCGATGCGTGAGTTTGAAAAGCATCGGGTCAGATGCCGTAAGGCTCAAGGCGGTTGAATATATCCCGCAGCAGCGGCTCGTGCTTGATCTGCTCCCACGGGCGGTTGCTGGAGAGGCGGACGAACATCTGTTCGCCTTCGCTGCGAATGCCGTAGGCGAACAAGGAGGACAACAGCTCCAGCGGTTCGCGGGGGTTGAAGTCCCGGATCACGCGGCGGTCGTAGCTGTGCCAGAACCACACGTTCTGGCTGATGCGTTGGTTGTCGAAACGGCGGAATTCGGCGGTGTTGAGTTCGCGCGTGCCGAGGGGCAGGCGCACGGTGGTTTGGTCGACCGGTTGCGCGGTCCAACCCGCGCCGGGCCAGCAGGCGTCGGGCGTGTGAGTGGCCACGGTGCTGACGGGGGCGCGGCCGGGCGACCAGTAGGCGATGTAGAGTGTGATCTGCAGCAGCTCGCCCGCGTCGTCCTCCTTGAGGTAGATGCGTTGGCCCAGGTTGTCGGTCGCGAGAATGTCGGAGAAGCGATAGAGGTCGCTGCTCGTGCCAACGCGCCATCCCGGGGGATTCGCCGGCATGAAGGACAAGACGTCGGGTGCCGCAAATGAGCTCGGCGCGGCCGAGCGGGTCATGAAGGCAAAGAACAAGGCGCAGGCGACGGCGAGTCCGTAACCGGCGTGGAAGATCGGCAGCGTGCGCCGCACCCGGGCGGTGGACGTGGGGTCATCGAGCTCCGCTGCGTCGGTGACAGGGGCGGCGGCGGGCGCGGCGTCCTCCAGTTTTTCCAGCAACAGCGCGAGCAGACCGAGGCCGACGGCGGTGACGCCGAGGATGGCGAACCCGGTCGCATCGTGCCAAAACCCGTTGATGTCGACGCCGCGGTTGGCGAGCAGGGTGAGCAGCAGCGAGCGGATGAAGTTCATCCCGATCGCCAGCAGCGGCGCGAGCACGATGAGGGCAACCCGACTGGGCACGCGGCGGACAAAGGCAGCGGAGAAAAAGAAGCCGGCGAAGATGCAGGAGAGCAGGCTGCGGACACCGCTGCAGGCGTCCTCGACGCCGACGGTGGTGGTGGCCAGCTCGATGATGTTGCCGGATTGCACCGCGGGAATGCCGAGCAGGTGCAGGGCCTCCAGCACGCGTTCGGTCACCCATAGTTGCAGGTGGAAGGTGAGTTTGCCGTAGGTGCCGGGCGGCAGGGGCAGGCAAAGCACCCACAGCAACAGCCCGACGAAGGCCACCCAGTTGAAGGGCACCAAACGCACTTGCGGGGTGGCCGCGATGAGCAGAAAGGCACCGAGGCCACCGGCGGCGGCGAGGCCCAGCATGAAGAGGACGAGTGTGTGCGACCAGTCCAGGGCGGCGGCGTAGAGCGACCCGACCAGAAGCAGGGCTCCACCCAGCAAGAGCGCGACAACCACGGTGCTGATCCATAATTTGGATACAGGCAACCAGCGAAGGGGGCCGCGTTGACGGCTCTCGTGGATGAGCACGGCGAACAACACCGGCACGAAGAAGCCGTGCGAAAGATCGGGGTTGGAGGACCACTCCGGGATGATGCGCCCCAGCCACGCCCCGACCAGAACCGCGACCCAGACGGGCAGCAGCCAGGCGCTCCGGCCCATGTTGCGCATGAGGGCCGGCACCTCGCGCCAAGGACGGCAGGCGACGTCGTTCATTTCTTCTCCGGCTCGAAACGGGCCAACATGGCGTAGGTCATTTCGAGGGACAAGGGTTGCAGGGTCGGCAGGGTGCGTTCGATGCGCACCTGCACGGGGTTTTGCATCATCGCGCTGATGACTTCGAGCGAGTTGAAGGCGGTGCCGGTCTCCTGGCGCAGGACGCCCGCCAGCTTGTCCTGCTGGACCGTGTCCTGGTGGGCGCCCGCGAGGCAGTAGAGGTCGACGAGGGTGGAGAGGCGCTCGCCGGCGTTGGTCAAGCGCATGGGGTCGATGCGCGTTCGCACCAGTTGGTAGAGCTCGGGATCGGGGTGTTGGATTAGGTGGGCACTGAGGAGTTCCACCTGCACGAGGCTGGGCTCCAAGCGGGTGAGTTGATCGACGAGGGCAAGGTAAGCTTGGCGGAACTGACCCTTGGCGTAGGCCTTGAGCTGAAGCGAAAGTCGATCGCGGTCACCGATGCGCTGGGAAAGTTCGTTGATCAACTCCAAGGCCCGCGCGGGATTGCCCAGACTGATGAGCCGGCGCAGTTGGTAATAGACCACAAAGTTGGGCATGCTGGGCGGCGGCAGATGTCCGAGAATGTTGAGCGAGAAACTGATCGGCCGCGCGCGAATTTCCGTTTCCAGGGTGAGCACCTCGCGGACACCGGGGGCGAGATTGTCCTCCTGCTGCAGGATGTGGGTGAGCAGGGCGGTGTTGCCGGTGCGTTCATTGGCGAAGAGCAGGGCATGCACCCAGGCGGGGACCATGTCCGGGTCGAAGGTGAGCGCGCGCGCGGCGAGGTTCTCGATCGCCGCATAATCGGCGCGTGGCAGGAGCGCGCGCAGCCAGGTCTGGGCGGTGCGGGTGCGCTCCGCGGGGTGGTCTCGCATCAACTGTTCATACAGATGATTCGAAACGTCGGGTCGGCTGGCCTGCCACAACTTGGCGAGCGAAAGCCCCGCGTCGTAGTTGGCCGGGTCGTATTCATAAGCCAATGACAGCGAGAGCGCCAGACCGTTGAGGTCACCGGTTTGGTAGGCATTCTCGGCCTGGGTGAGGAAGTAGGCCGAACGGGCTTGGTTGATCTTCGACCAATTGGGCGGCCACGCGATCATCTCGACTGTCACCGGATAGCCGATACCACGCATGATTCCGTAGGCGCCGAAAATGACGGTGGAGAGCGTCAGCGCGAGGGTGATCGCGACAAAGGCGATGGGGCGGCCCCAGAAGGCGCGCACGTCCTGGGCGTCGACACTGCACTTGAGTTTGCCCTCGGCGTTGGGCTGGAGCAGCGGGCAGACGACGCGAAAGCGCGCGGGTTTGCTGAAATGCAGCGCGGCGTCGCAACCGGTTTGACCAGCGCGGCCGGAGTCGGAGAGGTTCTGGCAAGGGCACGCCGATCCGCCCCGACCACCTCGGTAGAGGGATTTGCGGGTGTTCCAGTAGAAGAACCCCCAGCAGATTCGAAAAACATCGGCGATCCAGCCCAGCACAGGATCGGGACTGTGTGATGCAAATCTGTGGCCCGCAACTCGTAAGCTGAGGGAATCTCCTTACGATTGTGGCAATCCGGTCGGGATTCGTAAAGGGGCGTAGACGTTCACCAGCATAAGCGTGCCGCCACCACTGGAGAAATCGGGGTTTCGGGCTAGGTTTCGCGCGTTCCCAAACCTTGCCTATGAAATCTCTACTCCGATCCACCTTTCTCGCCCTCACGACCTCCGCGCTTCTGGCGGTGTCCGCCGGGGCAAGCACGGCCAAAGTCGGCGCCGCTGCGCCGGACTTTTCTCTGACCGATATCGATGGAAACACGCACCAACTGAGCGACTTTCGCGGCAAAACGGTGGTGTTGGAATGGGTCAACCCCGAGTGTCCCTTCGTCGTAAAACACTACAGCAGCGGCAACATGCCTGCCCTGCAGAAGTCGGCGACCGAAGAAGGGGTGGTGTGGTTGACCATCAACTCCGGTTCCGCCGGTGCCCAGGGCGACTACGATGCGTCGCGAGTGGCAAAATGGATGGCCGATCACGACGCTGCACCGACGGCGTATTTCCGTGACCAAGACGGGCAGGTCGGCCGCATGTTTGGGGCCAAAACCACACCGCACATGTATGTCATCAACCCGGATGGCCATCTCGTCTACAACGGCGCGATCGACAGTATCCCCTCCGCCAACCAGCGCGATTTGGCGAAGGCTCAAAACTATGTGACGGCCGCGCTCGCCGCGGTGCGCGAGGGCGGCACGATCGAGCGCGCCCAGACGCAGCCCTACGGCTGTTCGGTGAAATACTGAACGCCTCCCGCCGCCGATTGTTTCACGAAGCCGGTCCGGTCGCGGGCCGGCTTCGTTTCGTTCAAGCTCGGGCGAGTCCAGGGAAGTTGAAGAGGTCCGGATCGATGGAGCCGTCGGCGACGCGGTTGACCGAACCGGTCAGGCGAATCGCGTAGTCCGGTCCGATGGAGATCTGAATTTCGCCGCCGGGCATTTCGACCGTGAGGTCATCGTTTACGAGGCCGAGGCGATGTGCGACGGCGGCGGCGGCGCTGGAACTGGAACCCGAGGCGAGGGTGTAGCCGGCGCCGCGTTCCCAGATCTCGATGCGAATGCGCTCGCGGGACAGGACCTGCATGAACTGCACGTTGATGCGGTGCGGGAAACGATCGGCCGTCTCGATGGCGGCGCCGTGACGCAGCGCGAGTTCCGGCGTGAGGTTTTCCACTGGAATCACGCAGTGCGGATTGCCGATGGTGGCCGCGCAAAAGGTGAAGGTGCGGTCATTGGCCGCGATGGTTTCGTTGATGACCTCACGCTCATCGCCCGTCACGGGGATGGCCGAGCTATTGAAGCGGACTTGCCCCATGTCGACCGTGACCGCTTGCGCGCCGTCATGCACCGTGGCGACGACCTCACCGCCCGGCGTGTGAATGGGCAGCTCCGGCGAATCCGGGTGATGGTGATCCCAAAGGAAACGGGCAAAGATGCGCAGGCCGTTGCCGGACTTCTCGGCTTCGGAGCCATCGGGATTGAAGATGCGCAGGCCGTAGGGCGTCGATGGCATCGCGACGGGGCCCCACAGGATGCCATCGGAGCCGACGCCAAAGTGGCGGTGGCAGATGGCGCGAATCCGGGCGGGCGAGGGCGGCGCGGGTTCGGGCCACTCGGCCGGATCGAGCACGATGTAGTCGTTGCCCAGTGCGTGATATTTGTGAAACCGCATGTCGCGCGATGCCACGAGGCGGCTCAGGAGGGTTTGCCGTCTGCCGTGGGCTCTGCCGGCGACTGATCGGCGGTCGGCACATAACCGAAGAGGCCGTTCGTCTTGATGGCGGCGGCGACGGGTTGGGGCACCATTTTTTCCCACGAGCGGTCGCCATCCTGGAGACGGCGAAGAACATCGCGGGAGAAGATGTCGAGGATGTCGGCGTTGTAGCCGACAATGCAGTCGATGTAGTGGTTCTCCATGAGATGCGCGTAGAGATTGCGCAGGTGTTGGGAGACCTGGAGGTTGCGCGCGCTCACGAGCACGTCGGACGCGAAGGCGTGGCTGCCGAGTGAGGCGATGGGGTTGGGATTGCGGGCGCGGGTGCCTTCCTCGAGGTAGTTGTCGTAGGCGTTGCGGCGCATCGGGTAGACGTAGAGTTTGACCGCATTGCGGAAGAGCCGGCCGAAGGCTTCGAGGATGCCGCCCTGCAAGGCCTCGTAATACTTCTCGTTGAAGATCTCGAGCAGGTTGTTGATGCCCATGGCGACGCCGATCATCTCTTCGGTGTAGCGGCGGAAGTAGGAGGTGAGGCGGTAGTATTCGGGGTAGTTGGAGATGAGCACCGTCATCCCGATGTCCCCGAGCAGATCGACGCGGGAGAGGAAGTCCTCGGCGTCGAGATCACCGGAGGCCAGGAGGTTGTTCATGGTGATTTCCATGAGGACAATCAGGTCCTTCCCCTGCACGGCGGGCTCCTGCATGAACTGGGCGCAGGCACAGTTGAGCATGTCGACGTTGACGTGGGTGACGGGGCGGAAGCTGCCGCGCTCGACGAGGATGGCCTTGCGGCGAAGCACCTCGGAAGGTTGCAGCACCTCACGGTCGGGACCGAACAACACCGCGTTGGTGAGGCCGAATTGCACGAGGTAGAGCGACATGATGCGGTTGTCGACCTCGGCAAAGGCCGGGCCGTCGAGCTTGAGCATGTCGACTTCGATACGGTCGTTGCCGACGTTGTCGGTGAGGGAGGCGATGAGCTTCGCCGGGTCTTCCCGGTAATAGAAGGCGCCGTAGATGAGGTTCACGCCGACGATGCCGAGGGCCTGTTGCTGGAGCAGGTTGTCCTTATCCCACATGCGGACGTGGATGATGATTTCGGACGGGGCCGCGCCGGGTTCGGATTGGAAACGAATGCCCATCCAACCGTGGCACTCGTTGTTGCCGCGGTAGGCCTTGGCGGCGACGGTGTCGGCGAAAGCAAAGAAGGTGGTCGAGTCGCCTCGCTTCTCGGAGAGGCGCTCGTGGAGGAGCGAATACTCGTGTTCGAGCATGTTGGACAGCCGTTCCCGCGAGACATAGCGCGGCGCCTTGCCGTAGATCTCGTCACTGAAGGTCATGTCGTAGGCCGAGATCGATTTCGCGATCGTGCCGGCGGCGCCGCCCGCTTGGAAGAAGAGCCGGGATACCTCCTGCCCGGCCCCGATCTCGGCAAAGGTGCCGTATTTGGCCGCGTCAAGATTGACGGTGAGGGCCTTGCGATTGGTGGTGAGCAACTCGGTTCCTCTACTCATGGAGCGGAACCGTAGGTGGCGGTGTCGCCGGTGCAATCCTCGGCTGCGAATACCATTGATGGAGGACTCCGACCAATCAGCCAAAAGCGCTGGCTGCCCAGCGGAAGCGAGCTATGGTGCCGGCGCGCATGAAAACTTTTCTCACCTCGCTCCTCGGCACCATCGTTGGCATCCTGATTCTTCTGATTGGCGGCGGACTGACGATGTTCCTGTTGCTCATGGTCATGGCGTCGTTCGGCAAGCAGGAGCAACCCTCCGTGGAGGCGGGTTCGTATCTGGTATTTGATCTTTCGACCAACATCACCGACGCGCCGGCGCAGATCGACAACAACGTCTTTATCGCCGCGCTGAGTGGACAGGACATTCCGTCGCAGCAGCAGACGCGGATGGTCACCCGCGCGATCCGTGAGGCGGCGACGGATGACCGGATCAAGGGGATTCTGCTCAAGGGCTCCTTTGCGCCGGCGGGATACGGCACCTCGTTCGCGACGCTGCAGGAAGTGCGTCGCGCTTTGGCGGCGTTTCAGGCGGCCGGGAAACCGGTGAAGGCCTACCTGCTCTATCCGGATACGCGGGACTTTTACGTGGCCAGTTTGGCGGACGACCTGGTGCTCGACCCCGAGGGATTTTTGCTCATGCCCGGACTTGCCTCGCAGCCGACCTTTTTTGCCGGCGCCTTCGAAAAGTTTGGCATCGGGGTTCAAGTGTCGCGTGTCGGCAAATACAAGTCGGCCATTGAGCCCTACACCCGGCGCGACCTCAGCGCAGAGAACCGGGAGCAGTTGGAGTCGTTGCTGGGGAGTATCTGGACGGAGCTGCGCGACACGGTCGCGGAAGCTCGCGACATCGATCCGGCTCGTTTGCAGCAGCTCATCGATGAAGGTGGCTCTTATTTGGCCAGCGACGTGGTGGCGGTCGGGCTGGTCGATCGAACTGCCTATCTCGATGAAGTCCTCGACGAGTTGAAGGCCGCGACCGATGTCAAGGTCGGCACCAACAAGGCGTTCAAACAGATCGGGCTTGGCCCCTATATCCGGCAGCTCGCGGTGGCGCGTGCGGCGCCGGAGGAACGCCCTGCTGAAGCCGGGCAGGAAAGTGGACGCGTGGCGGTGGTCTACGCCGAAGGGGCCATTGTGGACGGCCAAGGAAGTTTGACTGATGTCGGTGGTGCCAAGTTTGCCCGTGAGATTCGCCGTCTGCGTCAGGACGACAAGGTGAAGGCCATCGTTTTGCGCGTGAACAGCCCGGGCGGTTCGGCGGTGGCGTCGGAGCACATTCAGCGGGAATTGCGTTTGGCGGCCGAAAAGATGCCGGTGGTCGTTTCGATGGGGGGTTATGCGGCTTCGGGGGGCTACTGGATTTCGGCCTACGGCGATCGCGTGTTTGCCGAGCCCAACACCATCACCGGATCGATCGGCGTGTTTGGCGTGCTCTTCAATGTGCAGCAGCTCGGCGACGATCTTGGCATCTCGTGGGATACGGTGAAGACCGGCGAATTGGCCGACGCGATTTCGATTTCGCGGCCGAAGACCGAGCAGGAAATGGCGCTCTTCCAACGGGCGACCGACCGGTTCTACGCCGATTTCATTCGCAAGGTCGCCGAGGGTCGCGGACTCGAGCCCAATCACGTGGAGGAAATCGCGCAGGGGCGGGTATGGTCCGGGCGCCAAGCGTTGGAGATCGGCCTCGTCGATGAACTCGGCGGTCTCGCGGACGCGATCGCCTACGCGGCCCAGGCCGCGGGGCTGCGCGAGGATTTTCGGGTGACGGAGTTCCCGCGCAAAAAGGAGTTCGCTGAAGTTCTCGCGGAGGCCTTGGAACAGATTGTGCCAGCCTCCGCGCGGACGTCCAGTTGGCTGGATCGCGCGAAGCAGCGCGTCGAAAGCGAGCTGGCGGTGCTCAGTCAGTTCAATGATCCGCAGGGCGTTTACGCCCGCCTGCCGGTCGAGCTGGTCATCGAATAGTCGCAGCTGAGGCTTTTCATCACGCCGGTCTTCGACTCTGTTTCTCCCCATGTCCGATCACGTTCTCAACCGCGCCGTCGAGGCTACTGTTATTCCCGCCGGCACGCCGGTCAGTCTGCCCGAAGGTCTCGCGGTGCACATTGTGCAGTCGCTCGGCGGCAATGTGACGGTGCGCACTGACCATGGGCTTTGCCGCATCGCGGAAAGCGATGCGGATGCGATCGAAGGTTATGTGGCCGCGGCGGCCGATGCCGAATCGGTCGCGGAGTTCAGTGAGCAGGCGGTGTGGGATACCTTGAAGACCTGTTTCGACCCGGAGATTCCGCTCAACATCGTCGACCTCGGTTTGGTCTACGATCTGTCGATCGAGGACCACGGGGAAGCCGGCCGCACGGTTGAGGTGAAGATGACGTTGACGGCCCCCGGTTGCGGCATGGGACCGGTTATCGCGGAGGACGCGCGCAAGAAAGTCGCGGCGTTGCCGACGGTTGCCGAGGCCAAGGTCCACATCGTGTGGGACCCGCAGTGGTCGCCGCACATGATCTCCGAAGAAGGCCGATCGGTGCTCGGGCTGGAGTAGCGAAAAGCGCCAGTCCTACGCAGCGCCGCCGACGCCGACGGCGGTTTCGCAGTTGGGCCGGGCGATGACACCGTGGAACGGTTCGTCCGCAAAGGGGCGGTTCGGTTCGCTGAGCAGGTGCCGTTCGCACACGGCAAAGAGCTCGGCCTCGGTCTGGGTGCGGCGCATGTCGTGCAGAAAAGCGCCCTCGGGGTCGACGCTTTGGCCGACGAAGTTGAGGAACTTCTTCATCCGGTTCACGTGGGCGCGCTCGGGGATCTTCGGCTCCTGGGTCGCCCGGAACAGGCGATCCACATATTCGTAGACGTCACGTAGGGTCGGAATGAATACAGGTCGTCCGCCGAAGCGGTCGCGGCACTGGGCAAAGATCCAGGGGTTGCGGATGGCGTGGCGGCCGATCATGACGCCGGCGGCGCCGGTTGCGGCCACGATGCGGGCGGCGGCGTTGGCGCTGCTCACGTTGCCGTTGGCCAACACCGGGCAGGGCACCCGTGAAACCGCCCGGGCGATGTAATCGTAGTGCACCTCGCTGCGGTAACCTTCCTTCACGGTGCGCCCGTGGACCGCCAGCATGTCGACCCGGTGGCGGGCAACCGACTCCAGGACGGCGTCGTAGGGCTCGGTGTCGTCGAAGCCGATGCGCATTTTGACGGTGAACAGTCCGGGGCAGGCGGCGCGGAGCGCGGCCAGAATCGCGTCGACGCGGGCCGGATCGCGCAGGAGGCCACCGCCGACGTTCTTTTTGTAGACCTTGGGGGCGGGGCAGCCGAGGTTCAGGTCGATGCCGGCGATCGGGTGCCGGAGCAGGTCGACCACGGTGCGTTCGAGGTGTTCGATGGATTCGCCGATGAGTTGGGCGAAAACCGGGCGGCCGGTTTCGTTCTCATCAATGGAGCGCACGATGTGCCGTTCGAGTCGCGAGGTGTCGTGCACCCGGAAGAACTCGGTCACGTAGTAATCCGGGGAGCCGTAGCTCGCGACCACCTGCATGAACGCGAGCGTTGTGACATCCTGCATGGGCGCGAGGGCGGTGAGCGGCTGCCCCGCCTCGATTGGCGGTGGCAGCGGCCGCAGAGGGCTGGCCGGCGAATCAGTCATCGTCGCCGCCGAACGCCTCGTCCTCTTCCTCTCGTTTGCGCAACACGCGCTCAAGGATCTCGGTCATGTCTTCGACCGATTCAAAAACATGACGGGCCACGTAGAGCGGGCGCTCTTGCTGCAACGCGAGCACGGTCGAATCGCTGGGGCGGGCGTCGATCTCGACGATTTTCTTGCCGATCTCGTTGTCCATGCGGAGCAGGATGCGCGCGTAAAAGGTGCCCTCGTTGACGTCGTTGATCACGACGTGTTCGAGCTGCACGCCAAGCCCGAGAAAGATTTGTCCGATAAGGTCGTGGGTGAGGGGGCGCTCCTTGCGCACGCCGTCGATCGTCATCTGGATGGCGTTGCCGACCGAATGGTCGACGTAGATCACGAAGGTCTTGTCATCGTTGCCCAAAAAGACCGCACAGCCATTGGCGGTGGGCATGACTCCCCGGACGGAAATTTCGATAACATCGGACGACATGATGGCGGAATGGTGGTTGGGCAGAGGCGGCAGCGCAAGCGGCCACACCGGATCAGGTGGTAAATCCGAGTAAGGCAATGCCCCATTCGTTGGCCTGCTTTTGCACGGCCGGGCGGTCAATGAGGATGACGTTGCCGGCTTCGAGGGCGGCGGCGCGGAGACCGGCTTCGCGCATGGATTCGAGGGTGCGAAGGCCAAAGCAGGGAACGTCGAAGCGATAGTCCTGTTTGGCCTTCACGGTTTTCACGAACAGGGCATCTTCGGTTTTGAAGCCGCCGGCGCGGCGGATCATTTCATCGGTCCCCTCGAAGGCTTCGACGGCCAGCACGGTGCCCTTGCGCACAACACAACCCTGGCCGATGTCGAGCCGGGCGCACTCCCGGGCGATCTGGATGCCGTGCGCGAGGTAGTCGTCGGGGATGGGAAACTTGCGGCCGGCAAAAAGGCCCTCTGGCGCCAGATGGTCGTCGAGGAAGGCGCGGGCATCGAGGAGGTGGATGCCGAGTTTTTCGATCTCCGCAGCGATGGCGCCAAAAATGGTTTCAGCATTGCGGCGCTTGAGTGAAAGCAGGATGCGCGTGGCCTTGAGGTCGGGGTGGAGCCCCTTGAAGAGACGGCGCGGTGTGATCTGTCCGGCCATGAGGGCGTAGCCGGCGTCGAAGGTTTTCAGCGCTTTGAGCATGTGGCCAAGTTGACCGACCTTGATGCGGACACGGTCTTCGGCGGGAACCGAGTCCCAGAGCTCGGGCGAGGTTTCCTCTTCAAAGGCGACCAATTTAAGGCGCAGCCCGGCGGCGCGAATGGCGTCGGCGGTCAGCCGCGGATACAGCGTCTGACCCGCGATCAAGGCGACGGGGCGAGACGGATCAAAATCGGCTGGCAGGTGAGCGGAGGGCATCGGGGCGGAGCGTGAAAGGCCGGACGGTAAAAGGAAAGGCCGCATCGCTGGTGCGACGCGGCCTGAGAAAGAGGGCTATCGAGGGTGAGCGAACTCAGGACTCGGCGCCGTAGTATTTTTTGTAGCTCCGGTAGTAGCGGTAGTTGGAGTAATACTCGATGCGGCGCGGCGAGAGACCGTTGAGCACAATACCGAGCATCTCACGTTTGGCGCTTTGCAGGGCCTTCACGTATTGGCGGATGTGCTTGCGGTAGGCGCGGTTGAAGCGACAAACGTAGATAACCTCGTCAGCGTGTTCAGCGATGAGCAGCGAGTCGGTTACCGCGCCGAGGGGCGGGGAGTCGATCACGATGAGTTCGTATTCCTTTTGCAGACGGTCGAGCACCTGCACAAATTCCTTGGACTCGAGCAACTCGGTCGGGATGCGGGAGCGACCACCGGAGCGAAGCAGGTGGAGGTTTTCGCCAACCGGAATGATACCGAGGTGCGGGTCGGTTTCCATGATCCCGTCGAGGTTGCCGCCGTTTTCGAACCACGGGATCAAGCCCCGGTCGTTTTCAACCTGGAAGTGACGGTGCAGCATGGGGCGGCGCAGGTCGCAGTCGATGAGCAGGGTCTTGCGGCCGTGACGGGCGAAGCCGCCGGAAAGGTTGCAGGAGATGAGGGTCTTGCCTTCGCCGGGGATGGTGGAGGTGACCAGGATCGACTTGGGGAAATCCAGTTTCGAATGGATCTTCGCCGCGCTGTAGACGCTGAGGAAGGATTCGGTCCCGGGCACCTGTCGGTTCTCCAACACGAGGGAATATTTCTCTTCGTCCTTGAGCGACGAGAGGTCCGGAATGATGCCGAGGAGGTTGACGCCGATGAAGTGCTCCACGTCCCACGCGCTCTTGATGCGATCGTCGATGAAGCTCAGGCCGACGGCGACACCCACAAAAACGAGGATGAAGATGAGCACCGAGGATTTGACGATGCTGGGAATATTCGGCGTGAACGGCGCGCCCGAGGGGACGGCGCGATCGAGGGGCTGGACCGGCACACTTTCGATGCGTTCTTCGGTCGCGACATCCTGCTCGCGGCGCACGATTTGCTGGTAGTTCGCGCGCTTGATTTCGGCTTGGTCGCGCAGGCTGTTGTGCTCGGCGGAAAGCTCGTTGAGACGGCGTTGTTCCTGTTCGGCCGTGGCGTATTCGGCCTGCATCGATTTCTCCTGGGTGCGGACCGTCTCCAGATTGGAGCGCAGGTCGGCGATCGCGAGCTCGAGGGCGTCATCCAATTGGCCTTCGACCACGGCAACCTCATTGGCGACGTCGATCATTTTGGGATGACGTTCGAGGTAGCGTTCGGCGAGGATCGCCTCGTTGCGGCGGAGGTCGGCAAGTTTGAGGCTCAGGCTCGTGACGGAGCCATGGCCGGCGATGTAGCTGATTTCGAGCAGGTCGCGGCCCTGGTCACGGAAGGTTTCGACCTGCTTGAGCAGCTCTTCGGTGCGAATGCGATCCAGGCGGGCGGCGGTGAGCGCGGCGTCCGCCTGCACGAGGCGGTTGCGCACGAGGTTGGTGGAGTTGTCGAGGTCGACCAGGTCGTGGCGACGCTGGTATTCGCGCAATTTGCGTTCGGCGTCCTCGGCTTCGATGCGCAGGGCCTCGGCGCGTTGTTGGAGAAAGTCGCCGACATCGGTGGTGCGATTGGCCCGCCGGTCGAAGATGTAGTCCATGAACTGGTCGACGTAGCGGTTGGCGACCAACGCGGCGGCCTCCGGATCACGGTGGGTGATGGAAATGCGAATGATGTAACTGTCCCGGACATCGCCCACGCTGAGTTGGCCGAGCGCGGCGCCGACCGGAGGCGGCTCTTGCCCTGGTTCGAGGTCCTGCAAGTAGGGACGCTGGAGGATGCGGGCTTCTTCGGGGGTGAGAGAGTTGACCACGCGGTCGCGCATGCGCGTAGAACCGAGTTCCTGGAGGTAGGTATTGAGATCGACGAAACCACGGACGTCATCTTCCACCACGCCACGGGAGTTGGTGACGACCACCGGTGGCTTCTCGAAGCGCATGGTCGCGGTCGACTGGTAGAGCGGAACCTGGCGTGCCTTTTGGTAGCCAAGCCCGAGCGAGACGATCAATGCCAGGGGCAGCGCGATCCAGAAACGCTCGCGCAGGATGATGGCATAGTCGCGCAGGGTGCGCCGCTCGCTGAGCGGCTCATCCGCGCCGTGGTCCGGCCGGTGATGGGAAGGTGACTTGGAGGCAGTGACCATTGCAAATAAGGAGGGCGCTCAGAGGAACCGCATCGGAACGTAAACGATATCGTCCGGCAGAAGGAGCATGGAGGAGTCGGCCGATGTCGAGGATGACCGACCCCGGAGGATACTGGCGACGTCGACCGTGGTGACTTGTTTGGTGCCGTCGGGTTGGTTGCGGGTGACCGTCACCGCGTTGCCTCGTGCGAGGTCGGTGAGACCGCCAGCCTTGGTGATCGCGTCGAGCACGGTCATGCCGGATTCGATGGGCAGCGGGATACGACCGGGCTGGAGCACTTCGCCCTGCACGATCACCTCGCGGGCGGCGTATTCCTCAACGGTGATGGTGACCTGCGGCTTACGCAGAAGGCGTTGGTCGCGGTAGGCTTGTTCCACGGCATCTTCCGCGGCCTCGATGGTGAGGCCGACCACCGTGATCGGGTCGAGCAGGGGAAGATTGACGCGGCCCTTGGAGTCGACGCGGGCGATGACTGAAAGATCGTCTTCCTGGAAAACCGCGACGCGCAGCCGGTCGGTGAGGGCGATGTGGTAGGTGATCGCGCGACTGTTCGGACCGGGGGCGTAGGCGGTGGGCGCAGGTTGCGCCGTCAGGACCTGGACAATGCAGATGCCGGCAAGTGCGACGAGGGCCCTCCCGAGCCATTTGGCAGTTAAAACCTTCATGGGTATTCCTCCTTAGAAACGTGCTGTAGCGTCAAACGTCACCGAATGGCGATCGAAATCAGAAAAGGCCAAGGTCGACCAGTTCTTGTAGTAAGAATACATCAACCCCAGTCGAAGACGCTCGGAGAAGGTGTAAGCAATTCGACCGTAGCCGGTCATGAATGTGTCCTCGCGATTGTTGCCGGCTTGGCCCAGGAACTTAATTTGCCCGGCGCCGACGCCGGCAGCAAAGAGCAGTTTGCCGGTGCGGGCGTATTGCAGATCAAGGTTTCCACTCAGCGTGTCGGTCGAAACGTTGGTCGACGTGACCGTGAAGTCTTTGGAGATTTGGCCGGTGAGGGCTACTTTGCGGGTGAAGTTCCAGGTCGCGCTGACGGCGGCGTTATAGCCGTTGTAGGTGTCGTCGGAGCCCTTGATGGCCTCGCGCACTTGGTAGCCTACGCGCGCTGTGCCGTTGAGGCCGGGGAGCAGTCGACCGGAAACGCCGGCGCTGACAGAGTGGTCGGCAAAGGTGGTGTCGGCGGACGACTCGAGCATGCGGAGGCGATACCCCGCGAAGATGTCGCGTTGGGGCGAGAGCACGTAAAACCAGTCGGCCGAGAAACTGTAGGTGCTGAGGTCGACGAACAGCGTGTTGTCGACGTAGTCCACGCGGCGCCAGGTGACGCCGCCGGAAAGGGAGTGACGTTCGGAAATCGGATAGCGGAAGTTGAACTCGCTACCGTAGTTCCAGGAGTCCGTGCGGATGTTCACGGTGGGGTCGGCGCGGGTCGACTTCACGGCGGAGAAGCCCAGGGTGCCGGTGGTGCGTCCCGTGTCCTTGGTGAACTCAAGCCGCATGTTGGGATTGGTGAAGCCCTCGGACGGATTGTTTTGATATTCCGCGCGACTGACGGTGGCAGAGGCGTTGACGCCAATGAGGCCGGCGTGACGGCGATACTCCAAGCCGACGGTCGCGTTGTAGATCATGTCCGACTCGTTCAACGCGGACGTGTAGATGTTACTGTCCGACGTCACCGTGACGGTGGTGTTGACGTAGATCTGGTCCTTACCCTCGTTCCACCGGACGATGCCGTGGGCCGGCATGCATGCCACCATGAATCCGACGCACAGGGCGACAGCTTGAGATGTTCGTCTCGGTCGGGGAATCATGCAGGCACGTGAGTGTAGGGTCAGCCGTTCGCAGACGAGGGACTGACCACGCTTTCCTGGATAGGTTCAACTGGAGTCACCTCAACGGCGATGATTTCTTCCGCATCGGCACCGGCCGTCTCGTCGAGGTCGTCGAACACGCTGGCCCAGCCTTCGCCTTCGTTGTCCCCCTCGTCATCTGACGGGTTTGAGGAATCGCTGACGATCTCATCATCGCCCTCGAAGCCGGTTTCGTCGGGTTTCTTGCCGCGGACGTCGAAGTAAACGGTCTTACGGGCCTCGCAGGCGAGGGTGACCTTGTCCTCGATGAACTCGCGCTCGTCCTCGGGGATGTCGTGGATGTCGATTTGCGGTGGTTGGCCTGGCACGCGGCGAATCACCGCCTGTTGGCCACCGCGGAGGGTTTGGCCGCCACCATCGGTGGCTCCACCACGGATGGTGACGTCGCCGTCGATGATCGAGACCTTGGTCTCGTAGTCATCGGTCTGGATGACGACCTTCTGACCGCGGATCTGAACGGCGGTCTGCGGGGTGGAGTAGACCATCGTGCTGCCGGCGACCATGCGGGGGGTGCAGAGGCCGACGGTGCCGCGCGGGATGAAGGCGCTGGTCTGGGAAATGGAAGGCTCGGACTGGAGGTCGGTGCGGTCCGGCGTGAAGGGTTCCTGCATGAAGCGCTTCACTTCCATGCGGGTCTCGGGATCGAGGTAAACGCCCGTGCCGTTGGAGAAGACCATGGCGTTGTTGGAGTCGGCAGAGGTTTGGATCACCGTGCCCTGGGCGTTGTGGACGGACTTCTTGCTGAGTTCCTCGATGCGCTCTCCGGTATCGATCTCCGACTGCCCCTCGAGGTCGGCGACGTAGAGTTTGCTCGTCGGGTTCTTTTTGGCGGCCCAGGCGCTCGGAGTGGTGGCTGCGCCCATCAGCAAGCCGGCCACGAGCATACCAGTGGAAAAGCGGTAAAATTTCATGTCTCGAAGATGATTGGCGTTTAGGTTCACAGCAACTCCCCACGTGCGGGTATTAACACGCACCTAGGATCACGGCGAAGACGCCATAATCACTGAGGTCTATACCCTAGATGGCAGTTCGACCGACCTATGCAACCACAATGTTGAGAATTCGCCCCTTCACGTAGATGACGCGGCGAATGGTGCCGCCGCCCAAGTGGCTGGCGACCTGCTCGACTTCGCGGGCGGCCGACAGCGCAGCGGCCTCGTCGGCATCCTGGGGAACCACGATCTCCGCGCGGCGTTTCCCATTTATTTGCACAACAAGCTTTTGTGTTTCTGTGGCGAGCAACGATTCGTCATGGCGCGGCCAAGCATGGGCTTGGACAGGAGCGGCGCCCCCCAATCGTTCCCAAAGTTCTTCGGCCACGTGAGGCGCGTAGGGGGCCAAGAGTTGGATAAAGACTCGCGCGCTGGAGAGCGTGATCGTGGGAGATTTTTGCAGAGCGTTGGCAAAAATCATCATTTGCGAAATCGCGGTGTTGAAGCGCAGGTTTTCCGTGTCCTCATCGACTTTTTTGATGGTTTCGTGGAGGAGCTTGGTGAGTTCGGCAGGTTCGCCGGCGGCGTCGTCGACGACCTTTTCATTTTGGCCGCCTTCGCGTCCGGCAAGTTCGCGCCAGACTTTCAGCAGGAAACGATGGACGCCTTCGATGCCGCGCGGATTCCACGGCTTCATCGCCTCGAGCGGGCCCAGGAACATCAAGTAGAGGCGCAGGGTGTCCGCACCATGGGAGGCGATGATGGTGTCGGGGCTAACGACGTTACCGCGGCTCTTGGACATCTTTTCGCCGTCCTCGCCGAGGATGATGCCTTGGTGGAACAGGCGTTTGAAGGGCTCGTTCTCGGGCAGCACGCCGAGATCGAAGAGCACTTTGTGCCAAAAACGCGCGTAGAGCAGATGGAGCACGGCGTGTTCCGCGCCGCCAACGTAAAGGTCTGGCGAGCCCCAGTATTTAAGGACATCCGGCGAGGCGATCGCTCCGCTGTTTTGCGGGTCGAGGTAACGGAGGTAATACCAGCACGAACCGGCCCATTGTGGCATGGTGTTGGTCTCGCGTCGGCCGCGCACCCAGTCTTCGCCCGCAGGGCGATCGCCGCTGGCCGGCGCGGTGGCGCCGGTCGTGGGCTGATACCAGACATCGACCCAATCGGTCGCGTTGGCCAAGGGGCTTTCGCCGTTGTCGCTCGGCAGGTAGGATTCGACCACGGGGAGTTCGAGCGGCAGGGCCGCGTCGGGCACGGGCAACGCGTAGTGCGTGACGCCGTCCTCCTCGTAGGTGATGGCTTCGGTCGGCAGCTTCACCTCGCCAGCCGCTTTGATCGCGGCGTAGTCGTCGCCGTTCACCCAAACGATCGGGATGGGCTCGCCCCAGTAGCGCTGGCGGGAGAAGAGCCAGTCGCGCAACTTGAAGTTCACGGTGGCCTTGCCTTTGCCCTTGGCCGCGAGGTCGGCGGTGATGCGTTGTTTGGCCTCGGCCCATTTCAAACCGGTGTAGCCGTCGGAGTGCACCAGCACGCCATCGCCGGTGTAGGGCAGCTCGGGTTTGCCGGAGCCGTTGTTGGAGTGGTCGGAAGGCTCGATGACCTGCACCACCGGGATCTGATACTTTTGGGCAAACTCGAAGTCGCGTTCGTCGTGCGCCGGGACCGCCATGATGGCGCCGGTGCCGTAGCCCATGAGCACATAGTCGGCGATCCAGATGGGCACACGTTGGCCGTTGGCGGGATTGATGGCGAAGGCGCCGGAGAACACGCCGGACTTGTCCTTAGCGAGATCGGTGCGTTCGAGGTCACTCTTGGCGGCAGCCTGCTTGCGGTAGGCCTCGACGGCCTCGCGTTGTTCGGGCGAGGTGAGTTTGTCGACATAGGGATGCTCGGGGGCGATGACCATGAAGGTCGCGCCAAAGAGCGTGTCGGGGCGGGTGGTGAACACGACCAGGTCATCGAGAGTCGGGTCCTCGAGGCCGAAGTGAACCTCGGCGCCCTCGCTGCGGCCGATCCAGGCCTCCTGCATGCGTTTGGTGGAGTCGGGCCAGTCGAGGCCATCGAGGTCCTTGAGCAGGCGGTCGGCGTAGGCGGTGATCTTCAACACCCACTGGCGCAGCGCGCGGCGTTCGACCGGATGGTTGCCGCGTTCGGACTTGCCGTCGACGACCTCCTCGTTGGCGAGAACCGTTTTGAGGGCGGGGCACCACCACACCGGGCGTTCGTCGACGTAGGCGAGACCGCGCTGGAAGAGCTGCAGGAAGATCCACTGGGTCCAGCGGAAGTAGGCCGGATCGGTGGTGTTGATCTCGCGATCCCAATCGTAGGAGAAACCGAGGGCTTTGATCTGGCGGCGAAAGTTATCGACGTTGGCCGCGGTATTCGTCGCGGGATGTGTGCCGGTTTTGACCGCGTGTTGTTCGGCGGGGAGTCCGAACGCGTCCCAGCCGATCGGGTGCAGGACATTGAAACCCTTGGCGCGCTTGTAGCGGGAAAGGATGTCGGTCGCGGTGTAGCCCTCCGGGTGCCCGATGTGCAGGCCGGCGCCGGACGGGTAGGGGAACATGTCCAGCACGTAGTATTTGGGTTTTGGAGACGTTGCCTCCGCCCGGAACGAGCCGTTTTCTGCCCAGAAGGATTGCCAGCGGGGTTCTATGGAAGAAAAGTCGTAGTCTTTGCTATGCGTTGCCATCGGATCGAATCGGCCACTGTGACACTTTCATTACCCCGGTCAATGGTGGGGCTTTGCTGCCTGTTTTTTGCCTCGGTTGCGGCTGTTTCCGCGCTGCACGGCCAACAGTCGCCGGGCTTCAAGCGCCTGCTTGACGCGGTGGTGCGGATCGATGTGCGCGAGTATGCCTACGAGGCGGGCGTGAAGCGTTTCAGCAGCGGGGTGGGCTCGGGCGTGATCGTTTCCGACGACGGCCTCATCCTGACCAACGCCCATGTCGTCGGGCCGCGGGCGGTCGACATCAATGTGACCTTGGCGAACCTCGAACGCGTGAGCGCAGAGCTGGTCGGCTGGGACCACTGGACCGATCTGGCGCTGATCCGACTCTCCGCGGAGGAGATCGCGGAAAAGGGCTTCACCTTCGCCGTGGCGGAGTTTGGCGCGTCCTCGGCGCTGTATCCGGGGCAAACGGTGTTCGCAGTGGGCACGCCACACGGACTCACGCGCACCGTGACGCGCGGCATCATTTCGAACCCGCGACGCTATTTCTCCGATTCGCGCGGGGTGCGCGGGCATGAGACCGGTATGTTCAACACGTGGTTGCAGACCGATGCCGCGATCAATCCCGGCAACAGTGGCGGGCCCTTGGTCGACGAGGATGGTCATGTGGTGGGGATCAACTCGCGCGGTTATCTGGGCGCAGACAACCTTGGCTTCGCTATTCCGTCGGAAACCGCGCGGGCGGTGATGGACGGTTTGGCCAAGGACGGCAGCATCACGCGCAGTTACATCGGCATCGTGCCGGGGGCGCTGCAGGATTTGGAGGACTTTTATGATCTCGCGCTCAATACCGGCATGTTGATCAACAGCGTGGATCCCGGTTCACCGGCCGCGGAGGCGGGTCTGCGCGGCGGTGACATCCTGCTCGAGATCAACGGGCAGGGGGTGGACGGCCGTTTCCCGGAACAGCTGCCACCGATCCAAAACCAAATCGCCTCCGAGCCGCTGGGCACCGCGATCGAGATGACGGTCAAGCGCGGCACCGACACCCAGACCTTCACGGTCACGACCGAGGAGCTGGTCAGCCGCGTGGGCGAAGAAGGTGTGCTGGAAACCTGGGGGCTGAGCGTGCGGGAAGTTTCCCGGGCCTACGCGCGGGAGAACCAGCTGCCCAACGCCGACGGTGTCCTGGTCATCGGGGTGCAGCGCGGATCGCCCGGGGCGGAGTCGGGCCTGGCGGTGGGCGATGTGATCATGAAGGTCAACGACGCCCACGTGGACTCCCTCGCCGTGATCCAGTCCGCGGAGGAGGCCTACCGGGAACAACCCGATCGCGTTCTGATCGAAGCTCGCCGCAAGTTCCGCGTTTCCCTTTACGTGCTCAAACCATGATGACCCGACACCGACTCCATTTCGTCTTAGCTATGCTGGCTTTCGGCGGCGCGACCCTGGCGCCGACCATCGCGGCGGAGGAGGTCTCGCTGCCGGACTTGCTGAACGAGCGCCTGTCGACGGTGGTCGCCGTGCAGTTCACCATCGAGCACGAGCTGGATCGCACGGTGAACTACGCCTACGGCATGGTCATTGATGACGAAGGCACGGTGATCCTGGAATCGGGCGCGATCACCGATCGGGCGACCCCGGAGCAATTGGTCGATTTCCGGATCTACCGACCGGATCAACCGACCACGGTGTATTCAAAAGCGGAATACCTGGGCTACGATGGGTTCACGACCTGGCACTTCCTGCGCATCGAACCGGAGGGGCGGGCCGGCCTGCGACCGATCACCGACTTCCTGCCGGAGGAGGGGCAGGTGATTCCCCGTCTGGCCGAGCAGGTTTGGGGCATCGGGCTGCGAAAGAAGGACGAGGATTTCCGCCCCTATTTTCTCAGCGATCGCATCAGCATGATCACCGAGTTGCCGCAGCTTACCGCGGTGGCGCTGGGGGACGTGGCGGGGCGCTGTCTGCCGGTGTTCAACATGGCGGGCGAGTTCATCGGCGTCGGTATTTCCGGTTTCGGCGAAAGTCGTGTGATTTACTCGCAACGGCGGCGCGGTGAAATGTCGGTGATGATCAACCCGGATGAGACCGGCGCCTTCCGGCTCGCCGCGGATGTCATCCTCGCGGCGGATCGAATTCCCGACAACCCCTACGGCCGCCCTTTGCCTTGGTTTGGCGTCGATGGGATCGATCCGGTTGATCCCGAGGTGGCCGAGTTTCTCGGTCTGTCCGGTGGCACGGGTTTGGTGATTTCCGAAGTGTTGGCCGGTAGTCCGGCGGAGACCGCCGGGTTGCAGCCTCGCGACATTCTCACAGCCCTCGATGGCGTGCCCCTGCCGCGGCTGAAGCCGGACCAAGTGGTCGTGTCTTACCTGCAGCGCGACATCCTGCGCCGGAAGCCGGGTTCGGAGATGACGCTGACCGTGCTGCGCAATCGCGAGGAGCTCGATTTGCCGCTCACCTTGGCCGACGCCCCCAAGACGCCCAACGAGGCGGAGCGCCAATACTACGAGGGGATCGGGCTGACCGTGCGGGAGATGGTCTACATGGACGCGGTCAACCGGCGGTCTGACCCGCAGGACTTGCGCGGCGTGATCGCTCATTTTGTGAAGCCCAGCAGTCCGGTTGCGACGGCGGGACTGCAGATGGATGACTGGATCCAGGAAATCGACGGCCGACCGATCGCGGTCTACGCCGACGCGGTGAAGGTGCTCGATGAAATCGCCGCCAGTGCCCGCCCCGAAGTGGTCATGCTGGTCAGTCGCAACGGCGAAACCGCGGTGATGCGGGTGAAACTCAACTGACGGATTATGTTTACGGGCATCATCGAAGAGACGGGCCATATTCAGTCGTTCAATGAGACGGCGGACGCGTGGCGCTTGGTTGTGCGGGCCGATCGCACGCGGCAGGACGTTGAGCTCGGAGACAGCATCGCGGTGAATGGCTGTTGCCTCACCGTGGTCGCGTTTGACGATCACTCGCTCAGCTTCGACGTCCTGGCGGAAACCAAGCGACTGACGACGCTCGATCGACTTGGCGTCGGAGGCGTGGTGAACCTGGAACGGGCGGTGCGTTTTAACGGCAAAATGGGCGGACATTTTGTGACCGGCCATGTCGATGGCATGGGTGAGATCGAAGTCTTCGAACCGCGGGGACCGGACACCTACCTGCGGGTGCGCGCCCCGCACGGCACCGGGCGCTACCTCGTGCACAAAGGCAGCATCGCCATCGATGGCATCTCGCTGACCGTCGCGGAAGTTGAAGGCGATGTTTTTGCGGTCTGGTTGATTCCACACACGGTGGCCGTCACGAACCTGCACACCAAGAAGGTGGGCGATCCGGTGAACCTCGAGTTTGATCAACTGGGCAAATACGTGGAGAAACTGGTGGCCCCAACCCTGACCTGAAGATCTTTCGATGCGCGCCACGCTCCACGCCCTGACTGAGGAACTTCGTCGGCTCAAAGCCGATGGGGTGAACACGGTTTCGGTGTCTGATGAGTCCATCGACACCCTGCGGCGGTTGGTGGCGGCGCGAGCACCGGCGGCACCGGCGTCGGTGTCGGCCCCGACTGCGGAGACGACGCGACCATCCTCGCGTTCGTCGGCGCCATCCTGGGAACCGCCGACCACGGCAAGCGCCGCGAAGAAAGCGGCCGCCAAAGCGAAGTCGACCTTGCCGTCGCCGCCGGCGGTTTTGTTGCCCGAGGGCGACAAGCAGACGCGATGGGATGCCTTGCTTGAGCTTGTGCGCGAGGATCCGGTCTGCCGGGAGAACGTGCGGGCCGGGAAAAAGGTGGTGCTGGGGGTGGGGAGCCTCGACGCGAAGGTCTTTTTCTGCGGCGAAGCGCCCGGCGCAGAGGAGGAAATTCAAGGGGAACCCTTTGTGGGGCCGGCCGGGCAGCTGCTCACCAAGATGATTGGCGCGATGGGCCTCAAGCGTGAGGAGGTCTACATCGGCAACATTATGAATTGGCGGCCCCAGTTGCCCACGGTCGACGGCCAGGAGCAGGTGGGGAACCGACCGCCGACGGCCGAAGAGATGTCGTATTGCCTGCCGTTTTTACGGGCGCAGCTGGAGGTCGTGCAGCCCGAGGTCATTGTGGCGCTCGGCTCGACGGCGGCGAAAGGGCTGCTCGGTTTCGACAGCTTCAAGGCGCTCGGGGAAGTGCGCGGGAAGTGGAAGGACTTCGAGGGCAAACCTGTGATGGTGACCTACCATCCTAGCTACATTCTGCGCAACCAGTCCAACCGTTCAAAACGGGTGATCTGGGAGGATCTGTTGCAAGTGATGGAGCGGGTGGCGTTGCCGATCAGCGATAAGCAACGCGGCTTCTTCCTGAGTCGTTAACAATCAGGTTTCCCGACTCGACGCGACTGCGGTCGAATGGTGCTTTAACCCCTTATGGCATTCAAAAACGACTTCGCCTGGGGGGCAGCGACCTCAGCTTATCAGATCGAAGGTGCGGCGGCGGTGGATGGGCGCGGGCCTTCGGTGTGGGATCGATTTTGCCGGCAACCCGGGCGCGTTTTTGAAGGGCATCACGGGGACGTGGCTTGTGATCACTACCACCGCTGGGCGGAAGATGTGGGACTGATGCGGGAGATCGGGCTGAAGGCCTATCGCTTCTCGCTCTCGTGGTCGCGCATTCTGCCGGATGGCACCGGCGCGGTGAATGAACAGGGCCTGGCGTTCTATGACCGGCTCGTCGACGCGCTGCTCGAAGGCGGCATCGATCCGTGGCTGACGTTCTTCCACTGGGACTATCCGCTCGCGCTGCAACGTCGCGGTGGCTGGCTCCATGCCGATAGCTCGAAGTGGTTCGCCGACTATGCGGCGGTGGTGGTCGATCGTTTGTCGGATCGGGTGACGAACTGGATGACGCTCAACGAGCCGCAGTGCTTCATCGGGCTCGGGCATCGCACGGGCGAACACGCGCCGGGCGATCGCATGGAAATGCCGCACGTGCTTTGCGCGGTGCACAACGCGCTGCTGGCGCATGGCCGCACGGCGCAGGTGCTGCGGGCGCAGGCCAAGAAAACGCCGCACATCGGTTGGGCTCCGACCGGGGATGTGGCGGTGCCGGCCAGTGAGGATCCGGCCGACGTTGCGGCAGCGCGGGAAGCCTACTGGTCGATCGATGGCGGCAGTGTGTGGAATCAGCGCTGGTGGTCCGACCCGGTCCTGCGGGGGGCGTATCCGGAAAGCGGATGCGCGGCCTACGGCGACGCGGTGCCGGCGTGGACTGACGCGGACATGAAGATCATCGCCGAGCCGATCGATTTCTACGGCATGAATATCTACAACGGCTACTTCGTGAAAGCCGGTGCGGACGGAAAACCGGAGCATGTCATGCGCAAGCAGGGCGTGCCGACGAGTCACTTCCAGTGGCGGGTCACGCCGGAAGCGTTGTATTGGGGACCGCGTTGGGTGCATGAACGCTATGGCAAGCCGATCGCGATCACCGAAAACGGCATGGCAAGCCACGACTGGGTGGCGCTCGACGGGGCGGTGCACGACCCGCAGCGGATCGATTACGTGAGTCGCTACCTGCGTGAATTACGTCGCGCGACCGAGGACGGCGTCGACGTGGAGGGCTACTTCCATTGGACGCTGATGGATAACTTCGAATGGGCCGAAGGCTATCGGTATCGGTTCGGTCTCATTCACGTCGATTTTGAAACGCAGCAACGCACCTTGAAAGATTCCGCGCGGTGGTATGGTGAGCTCATTCGCCGCAACGGAGCGGACCTGCCAGCGTAGTCGCAGGGCCATACACGCGGCTTGCGCCCGGTGGGGCGCCGGCCGTTAGTGCAGTCAGCCGAATATGAGCCTACTGCGCGAAACCTTCTCTGACATCCGCTCGATGCCGCGAGCGTTGTGGGTGCTCACGGGGGGGCAGTTCATCAACCGCTTCGGTAGTTTTGTTTATCCGTTTCTGGCGCTCTACCTGACCGAGCACGGTTACGCCGGCGGGCAGGTGGCCTTGGTGCTGGGCGCGATGGCGACGGGCAACCTCGTGTCGCCCTTCTTGAGCGGTTATTTGTCGGATGCGATCGGGCGGCGAAACACGATCTTTGTTTCGTTGGTCGGCGGCGCGGCAACGGTCCTCGCGCTCTATTACAGTCGTGGACTCCAGTTGACCATGGGACTGGCGTTTCTGCATGGGTTGTTTGCGCAGGCCTTCGGGCCGGCCTCGCATGCCCTGCTCAGCGACGTGGTGCCGGACGAAAAGCGGGTGACGGCCTACGCGGTGTTTCGTTTGGCGCTGAATGCCGGCTTCGCAGCCGGACCGGCGGTGGCGGGCATGCTCTACCAACGTGCGCCGGAATGGGTCTTTTGGGGCGATGCGATCACCACCCTGATTTTTGCGGTCTTGGCGATCACGCTGTTGCCGCACGGGCTGCGCACGATCTCCGGCCGGGTCACTTCGCCGGCGGTCGCTTGGCGGAGTTGGATCGATGCCGCCCGCGACATCTCGCACAACCGGCCGGCGCTGCAGTTGCTGGCGGGCAAGCTGCTCATGTCGCTGTCTTTCATTCAAATCTTCAACGTGTTGGTCCTGCACGCGACCGGACGTGGGTTGAGCACGGTGGAATACGGTGTGGTGATGGGCAGCAACGGCGCGATCATCATGTTCCTGGAGCTGCCGTTGGTGCAGTGGTTGAAACGCTACCCGGCGAAGCCGGTGCTGGCGCTCGGTTACGGTTTGATCGGGCTGGGGTGTGCGTCGTTTGCCTGGGTGGAGAGCCTCAACGGTTTTCTGCTGGCCATGGGACTGTTCACGCTGGGCGAGATGATTGCCTTGCCGATGAGCGCGGCGCTCGGCGCGCGGCTCGCCCCGGAAGCGTTTCGCGGCCGCTATTTTGGGATTTACGGTCTGGCTTGGGGCGTGGCCGGGCTGGCCGGCAGCTCCGGGGTTTGGTTCTATCAAAACTGGGGGGCGCCTTGGTGGGTGGTCGCAGGCGTGTCCGGACTTCTGGCCGGCGGTTGTATGCTGTTGCGCGTGGATGCGGTCCGTCGGAGCGAGTCGATGAAGCCCATCGACGGCGGCGCTTGAACGCTGCGAGGGGCACGCCCGCGTCGGTTTCGGAACCTACCCAAGGATCACGATTCCGACGCGGAGTGCGATGAAGGTAACCCCGGCCCTGAGGCGGTCCCTTCAGTCTGAGTTTGGTCGCTCCGTCAGGCGGTGATGAATTCCAGCACCTCCGGCTGCACGAGCTTTTCGAAGTCATCGTAGGCCATTTGGATGACGGTCGTGTGGGTGCCGGCGTTGAATGCGATCTCCGGTTCTTCGGCCAGGGGACCGGCCACGTAGACGGGCACGTTGTAGAGATTGCCGAACGGCGGCATGGCGCCCAGTTCGCAGTCCGGAAACGCAGTGCGGAACTCGGCTTCTTCGGCGAGGCGCACGTCCAAGGTGCCGAGCATGTCGCGCAATTCGGGCAGGTGAATCCGTAGGGATGCCGGCAGCACGACCATCGCCATGCTGCCGTTGACGAAGACGATGACGGTCTTGGCGAAATCGCGACCGGACACGTGGACCCGGGCGGCGATTTCCTGGGCGGTGTAGGCGCGGGAGTGGGTGAGGGTGGTGTAACGGATACCGCGGGAATCGAGGTAGTCCTTCACTTTTTGACCGGGCATGATGCGCTCCTTTCTCGCCTGCGTGTTGGGGTGAGGGGAAGGATGGCTGGCGGCGCCACCGACGCAGGCTGAGCGGCTGCGTCGTCAGCCGATATGGCTGAAGTGTAGCCCTCGACGCTCAGGCTGCAACGCTGCCGGTGCGACGGATCGAAGTTTTGTCGGACAAAAGAATCGCGCAGGCTCGCATCTGGGGAGGAGCCACCATACTGCGGCTGACATGGTTACCACCCAAAACGGTTCTCTACGTGTGGCGCGAATCGCCGGCATCGATGTCTGGGTGCACTGGTCGTGGTTGTTGTTGGCGGTGGTCGCGGTCGAGTTGCGCCGCGGCGTTTACGCCTCAGAGCTCTGGAACGTCATCGAGTTTTTGAGCCTGTTCGGCATCGTGTTGCTGCATGAGTTCGGTCATGCCTTCGCCTGCCGGCAAGTGGGCGGGCAGGCCAACACCATCGTGCTGTGGCCGCTGGGCGGTGTGGCCATTGTTTCGGCCCCGCAGCGGGCGGGGGCGCAATTGTGGAGCATTGTGGCGGGCCCCTTGGTCAACTTCGCGTTGATTCCGATCATCTATTTCACGGGACGGACGCTGGCGATGAGCGGCACCTTCACGGGGCAGGGGTATGCCGATTTCTGGACCTGGTTGAGCTCGATGCGGCGCATCAATTTTTGGCTGATGATCTTCAACCTCCTGCCGCTCTATCCACTGGATGGCGGTCAGATCCTGCGTTGCCTGCTGTGGTTTGGGGTGGGGGCGCGAAAGAGCCTGTTGTGGGCCTCTGGCATCGGGGTGGTTGGCGCGGTGTTGTTCGGCGGTTGGGCGCTGATGAATCGCGCGTGGTGGCTGGTCATCATGGCCGCCTTCCTGGGCTCGAACAGCGCGCGAACCTTTCAGGCGGTTCGACAAAGCCCCTGAGCCGGATCGATGAGGGAAGGAGCGGGCACTGCCGCACCGTTGCTCAGAGTGCTTCGAGCGCCGCCTTCGCTTCGAGGAAGGCTTCGTTCAACTGCTCGATACGGGCTTCCAAGCCGGCGATCGCGTCACGCGAATCGTTCTCCAATTCCTTCGCCATTTCGCACAGGCGCTGCGCGCCGACGTTGGAGGAGCTGCCCTTGATGCTGTGGGCGGCGCGAGTGAAGGTCGCCTGATCGCCGGTGGCCAACGAGTTGCGCAGCTCGGTCATTCGAACTGGCGTGTCGGTCACAAAGATTTCGATCACTTCGCGGAGAAAAGAATCGTCACCTTCCTCGTCTCCAAGGGAACGGAGGTTCTCGATTGCTTCTTGATCAATGATCGGGGTGTCGGACATGGCAGATGGTTTGGATCGCGGATCACTCCCTTGTAGGAGCGAAAATTGAGGAAGTCGCAGACGGTTAACCGGGGCGAGGTTTTTTGGGCACGGTGTTGGTGAGAAACTACTTAGGTGGATCACCCTAGGCGCCCCGGTGCTTGAGAATATGACTCGGGCACGGGTTCTCGTTTTTACGACACATCAATGGATAGAAATACGATGATATTAAACTTGCGGCGCTAGCGTGCCGAAGGTTGCTTCCTCGTCTCCTCCCCATGGCAAATTCATTCGTTTTTTCCTCCGAGTCCGTTGGCGAAGGTCATCCGGACAAAGTTTCCGACTTCATCTCCGACAGCGTCCTCGACGCCTGCTTGGGGCTTGATCGCAACAGTCGCGTGGCCTGCGAGACACTGGTGAAGTCCAACGTCGTCGTGCTCGCTGGCGAGATCACGATTCCGAAGCTGAAGGGGAAGCCGCTCGAGAGCGCCATCAACCTTGGCGAAATCGTGCGCGGCGCAATTCGTGAGATCGGCTACGTCAACGACGACGACGTCTTCCACGCTGACAAGGTGTTCATCCAGAACCTGCTCACCTCGCAGTCGGCCGACATCGGCCAGGGGGTCGATGCCCGCGAAGCCGAGGGGAAGACGCACGCCGAGCAGGGCGCCGGTGACCAGGGCATCATGTTTGGGTATGCCTGCAACGAGACGCCGGAACTCATGCCGACGCCGATCATGCTCGCGCATCGTCTCGGTCGCGAACTCACCGCGCTGCGCAAGTCCGGCAAAGCCAAATGGCTGCGCCCCGACGCCAAGTCGCAGGTCTCCGTGCGCTACATCGACGGCAAGCCGGCCGAGGTGGTGAACGTGGTCATTTCGACCCAGCACACCGAGGACGTGAAGCGTTCCGAGATCGAAGAGGTGCTCATCAACAAGGTCATCAGGAAGGTGATCCCGAAGAAGCTCCTGACGAAGGAAACCCAATTCCTCATCAACCCGACCGGCCGTTTCGTCATCGGCGGACCCGAAGGTGATTCCGGTCTTACCGGTCGTAAGATCATTGTGGATACCTACGGCGGCTGGGGTCGCCATGGCGGCGGCGCCTTCTCCGGCAAGGATCCGTCCAAGGTCGACCGTTCCGCCGCCTACATGGCGCGTTGGGTGGCCAAGAACATCGTCGCTTCCGGTCTCGCCCCGATTGCCGAGGTGCAGCTCGCCTACGCCATCGGTCATCCGGAACCGGTCAGCGTGTTCGTGGATACCTTCGACACCGGCACCGTGCCCGACGGCGTGATCGCCGAGGCGGTAAAGCAGGTCTTCAGCTTCAAACCCGCCGCCATCGTCAAGCAGCTCAAACTGCTCCAGCCGATCTACCGCGAGACCACCAACTACGGTCACTTCGGTAAAGACGGTCTGCCGTGGGAAGCCACGTCCAAGACCAAGGCGCTGCTCGCCGCGGTGAAAAAGCTCAAGGCCTGAGCCCTCCTTTCAACACACAACGACCCTCGAACCCACACCCTCCATGTCCGAATTCACCGACTATCACGTCCGCGACATCAGCCTCGCCGATTGGGGCCGCAAAGAAATCGCCATCTCTGAGCACGAGATGCCCGGTCTCATGGCCATCCGCCAAAAGTTCCCGAACAAGCCGCTGGCTGGCGTCCGTATCACCGGCTCGCTGCACATGACGATTCAGACGGCCATCCTCATCGAGACCTTGGTCGACCTCGGCGCGACGGTGCGCTGGGCCTCCTGCAACATCTTCTCGACCCAGGATCACGCTGCCGCCGCCATCGCTGCTGCCGGCGTGCCGGTCTTTGCCTGGAAGGGTGAGACGCTCGAGGAATACTGGGATTGCACCTGGAAGGCCCTCGTGGGCCCCGACGGTCTCGGGCCGCAGCTCGTCGTCGACGACGGCGGCGACGTGACCCTGCTCCTGCACAAGGGCTACGAGCTCGAAAACGGCAGTGACTGGGTGAATACCGAGTCCGGTTCCGATGAGGAGGAGATCATCAAGAAGCTTCTCAAGAAGATCCACGCCGAGAGCCCGACCATCTTCCATGACATCGCCAAGGAGTGGAAGGGCGTCTCGGAGGAGACCACCACCGGCGTGCACCGTCTCTACGAACTGGCCGAGAAGAATCAGCTCCTCGTCCCGTCCATCAACGTGAACGACTCCGTCACCAAGTCCAAGTTCGACAACCTCTACGGCTGCCGCGAATCGCTGGCCGACGGTCTCAAGCGCGCCACCGACGTGATGATCGCCGGCAAGGTCGCCTGCGTCTGCGGTTATGGCGACGTCGGCAAAGGCTGCGCCCACTCGCTCAAGAGCTTCGGTGCTCGCGTCATCGTGACGGAGATCGATCCCATCAACGCGCTGCAGGCCGCGATGGAAGGCTACGAGGTGAACACGATCGAAAGCACCCTTGGGGTCGCCGACATCTACGTCACCACGACCGGCAACAAGGACATCATCACCCTCGATCACATGAAGGGGATGAAGGACCAGGCCATCGTTTGTAACATCGGCCACTTCGACAACGAGATCCAGGTCGCCAAGCTCTACAAGGACACCTCGGTCACCCGCACCAACATCAAGCCGCAATACGACAAGTTCACGTTCGCCGACGGCAAGAGCATCTACCTGCTCGCCGAAGGTCGTCTGGTGAACCTCGGTTGCGCGACGGGCCATCCGTCGTTCGTGATGTCCGCCTCGTTCACCAATCAAGTGCTGGCCCAGCTCGACCTGTGGGAGAAGCGTGAGACCTACGTGCCGACCGTCATGCGTTTGCCGAAGCACCTCGACGAGGAGGTGGCCCGACTTCACCTCGACCGCATCGGCGCCAAGCTCACCAAGCTGAGCGAAGCGCAGGCGGCCTACATCGGCGTGTCGGTCGACGGCCCCTACAAGCCGGACCACTACCGTTACTGAGCGCGGCCACCGATTCGCTCTATCTTTTCAAGCCGGCGTTCCCGTAAGGGAGCGCCGGTTTTGTTTTGCGGCGGGTGGGAGAGGGCTGAAACCTACATAACCTTACTAACTTACCTTAATTACTAAAAACCGCTTGCTGGTCAGCCATCGACGGCGCAAGTTCACCGTTCGCTCATGAGCAACGATCAAGACGCCCCCAAGCCACTGGCCGCCAACGAAGGCATCAAAACGGCCTCCAATTTCCTGCGCGGGACCATCGCCGAGGAATTGCTGGATGATTCCACTGGCGCGATTTCCGAGGACAATCAACAGCTTACGAAATTCCACGGTCTCTACCTGCAGGATGATCGTGACCTGCGAAGCGAACGGCGGAAGGCCAAGTTGGAGAAGGCGTTCTCCTTCATGCTGCGGGTGCGTCTGCCCGGCGGCCGTTGCACGCCGGAGCAATGGCTCGTGCTCGACCGCCTCGCCGACGAGCGGGCCAACGGTTCGCTGCGCCTCACCACGCGCCAGACCTTCCAGTTTCACGGCTTGCTGAAGGGCAACGTGAAGCCGCTCGTGCAGGGCATGCACGAAGTGTTGCTCGATTCGATCGCCGCCTGCGGCGACGTGAACCGCAACGTCATGGCTCCGCCCAATCCCGAGCGCAGCGCGGCCCACGCCGCCATGTATGATCACGCCAAGGGGATCTCCGAGCATCTCCTGCCGAGCACGCGCGCCTATCACGAGATCTGGCTCGACGAGGAAAAGGTCGCCGGCAGTGAGCCCGAGGTCGAACCGCTCTACGGCGCGACCTACCTGCCGCGCAAATTTAAGATCGGTTTCGCCATCCCGCCGTCCAACGACGTCGACGTCTACTCGCAGGACCTCGGCTTCATCGGCATTGTCGAAAACGGTGAGCTCGTCGGCTACAACGTCACCGCCGGCGGCGGCCTTGGCATGAGCCATGGCAACGTGGAGACCTATCCGCGTCTGGCTGACACCCTCGGCTACATCAGCGCCGATCAAGTCAACGCCATTGGCGAAGCGGTCATGACGACCCAGCGCGACAACGGCGACCGGACGAACCGCAAACATGCCCGCCTCAAATACACCATCGAGGACATGGGCTTGGACCGGTTCAAGGCCGAGGTGGAAAAGCGTTCCGGCATCACCTTTGCGCCGGCCCGCGAAATCAAGTTTACCACGATTCAGGACCCGCACGGCTGGCACGAATGCGCCGATGGCACCTGGTTCTATGGTCTGCACCTGCTGAGCGGCCGCATCATCGACAAGGACGGTTGGAAGATGAAGACCGCGCTGCGTGAAGTGGCTCAGGTTCACACCGGCGATTTCCGTCTCACGCCGTCGCAGAACGTCACGATTTCCGGGGTCACCGCCGATCAGAAAGACGCGATCGAAGCGATTCTCGCCAAGCATGGTCTCGACAAGGAGAACGAGCGTTCGCCGCTGCGCCTCAACGCGTTGTCCTGCGTGGCCCTGCCGACCTGCGGTCTGGCGCTGGCTGAAAGTGAACGCGTGCTGCCGGAGGTGCTCGAAAAGTTCGAAGCGATCTTCGAGGCGGCTGGTTTGGCCAGCGATGCCATCAGCCTGCGCATGACGGGTTGCCCCAATGGCTGCGGTCGACCGTATCTCGCTGAGATCGGTTTCGTCGGTAAAGGCCCGGGCAAATACGCGCTCTACATCGGCGCGAAATACAACGGCACCCGCCTCAACCGCATGCTCGCGCCGCGGGTCACGATTGATGAGTCGATCGAATTGCTCACGCCCATCATCAACCGTTACGCGAAGGAGCGGGCGGAGGGGGAGGAGTTCGGCGACTTCTGCGACCGGGTGATTCTCCCGGCCGACGCCACTATCCACGCCGTCGGTGGCGAAGCGTAAGCGAGAACTTCCAGAGCCCCTGGCAAGGAGGAGCCGGCCGTGCGCCGGCTCTTTTTGTTTTTACAGGCGGTAACAGAGAAAAACTGAGCAGGCAGGACGCGTTTATTTTAAAGAAGGCAACGAAGGTAGCGAAGGTTTGGATACAGACACCCTTCGTTCTCTTCGTTGCCTTCGGTAAAGAGGTCGCAGCGGAGTGGCTCTTTTGCCCTCCGTTACCTCCTGTGAAACCTCGTTTTGTCGGGGCCTACCGGCGCACCGGCACCTTGTGCTCGGCGAGGTAGTCCTTCACCTGCGGCACGGTGAGTTCGCCGAAGTGGAACAGGCTGGCGGCGAGCACGGCGCTGGCCCGGCCGGCGTCGAGGGCTTCGGCAAAGTGGGGGAGTTCGCCGGCGCCGCCGCTGGCGATGACCGGCACGCTGACGGCGTCGCTGATGGTGCGGGTGAGGGCGACGTCGTAGCCGGTTTTCATGCCGTCGCAGTCCATGCTGGTGAGCAGGATCTCACCGGCACCGAGATCGACCGCCTGCTTGGCCCAGGCCACGGCGTCGAGTTCGGTCGGATTACGGCCGCCGTGAGTGTAGACGCGCCAGGACTTGCCGTCGGGTTCCCGCTTGGCGTCGATCGCGACGACGATGCACTGCGCGCCGAAACGTTCGGAGGCGGCGCGAATGAGCTCGGGATCCTTGATCGCGGCCGTGTTGAGCGAGACTTTGTCGGCACCCGATTTGAGCATGGCCTCGATATCGGCCACGGTGCGGAGTCCGCCGCCCACCGTCAGCGGCATGAAACACTGCTCGGCGGTCGCGGCCACCACGTCATGCATGATGGAGCGACCATCGCTGGACGCGGTGATGTCGAGGAAGACGAGTTCGTCCGCGCCCTGGGCATCGTAGGCCTTGGCGCACTCGACCGGATCACCGGCATCGCGCAGCTCCTGAAATTTCACGCCCTTGACCACGCGGCCGTTGGTCACGTCGAGGCAGGGAATGATGCGGCGAGCGAGCATGGGGACATGGATGATGTGGGATGTGCGGGGTAAGAGGTGGAGTCAGCCTGACATCTTCCCTCCTACATCTGACATCTTACATCATTCGATTTCCGTGATATCCGGCTCGTAGCTGACGGAGATGCGGTAGACGTTGCCCGGACGCATGATCAGCGGGTGATCGCGCTCGAGGGTCTGGAGATAATGCACCTTGCCGTAGTTCGTGCGGTAGGTCGGGTCGTTGGTGACGACCTCGGTTTCCTGCCAGACGCCTTGGAAGTCGTCCTTGGTGACCGTGCAGCGATGGCCTTCGGCACCGAGCGCAAGGGAACCACCCACGTGGTAGCGGGAGTGAGGCGCGGCGATCGCCAGCATGAAGCGGAAGCGATCGAGTTGGATCTGCTGCTTCACGGTGTAGGCGAACTCGGCGCTGATCTGCGGGCCGGCGAAGTTCCACTGCACCTTGACCGAACCGATGCCCTTGAGGATCTCCTGTTCGGTGGTGATGAGCTCCGGCTGGTCGTAGCGGAAGAAGAAGCTGCGGCGCAGTCCCAGGCCGGTGACGCAATTGCGGCCGTAGTAGGCCGGCACGGTGACCTTGTCGCCGAAGGTCAGCTCGGGGACCATGATCGGCGCATACACGTTGTTGGGCCAATCGAAGATACCGGGGCTGTGCGGGAAGGGCAGAGTGTCCGAAGTCGGCGCACCGCCGGCGGCGATGAGCGGGATTTGGAAGTGCAGACCACTGCCGGCGTCGCGGTAGAGGAACACGCCCTGTTCCTTGCGGTTGGACTTGTCGAAGATAACAAAACGGCCGGTGGTGCGGGCCGGCTCGACCTTGGTGGCGCCGCCGGGCATCTGCACGGCCTTGGCGAGGCGTGACCATTGGCAAAGGTAGCGCGCGGCGTCGAAATTGGCCATGCGGGTGGTGTGCGCGGCGTAGGCGGTGCGCTCGGCGTCGCGGACGTCGAGGAAGCCGTGTTCCTGATCCAGGTAGGTCTGGTAGAAAAACAGGAAGAGGCGGCGCAGGACGTCGTAATATTTCGGCTTTTGATCGTCGGCGATCCAGCCGTCGCGCAGGCCCTGCAGCAGCAGCGAGATGCAGTGCATCTGGCCGTAGGCGCCGGCGGCGCGGCCAAAGGCCCAACCGAGACCATCGGCACGGACGAGGTCCGGCATCATCTTGATGTATTTCTCGGCGTAGGTGCGCAGGGTGGGCAGCTTGCGGTCACGCACGCCGCTGTTGGCGTGGAGCTGCAGGGAGGAGCGCATGAACACGAGGGACATGACGCCGTAGAGATTGAAGTTGCCGCCGATGCCATCGACGGCGTCGTCCACGAAACCATTGGAGCTGGTTTGATTGACGCGATCGACGAAGCGTTCGATGAGGCGGGAGGTCTCGTCCTTTTTGGACAGACCGAAGGAGAAGCGGGCCACGGCCTTGGCCACGTTGAAGGCCTGCCAGTGGTTGTCGTAGTCCGAACGGTGGAGCAGGGCCTTGTCGATACGCTCCTGAGTCTCCGGCACGAGGCGTTCCCAGACCGGATTGCGCTCTTTGGACGGACCGAAACAGAGGAGGCCGAGCGAAGCGTAGGCGAGGCCGTTCTCGGCCGCCGGCTCCGTGAACATCTGCGCGGTGATGGTGCGAGCAGCCAAGTCGACGAGATCGTAGCCATCCAGGGTTGTTTCACCCGTTGCGCGGTAATATTCACCGAGGGCAAGGGCGGCGTGGCCGGGCTCGTCGGCGCGGGAGGTCTCGCCGTCTACGGGCGAAATGGTGCCGTCAGGCTGAATGGAGTCGAGATTGTGGCCCAGAATGGAGCGGGCCATGTCGAGGCATTGCTCGGAGAAACTATGCATACGGAACGGGTTGCGGCGTGGACCCGCGCGACGCGCCGGCGTCGGGCGGAAAGGAAGTTTGTTCAGGGTTTTCCGACGCTGCGCAAGTGGGAAAACCGATGCGGTGGATTTGGGGGCAAAAAAGAACGCCGGGCGCGGGCCCGGCGTCGTGGAGAGGGTTTGGCAACGGCTCTGAGCCTCAGCGCGAGATGAGCTTCAGGAATTCAGCGTTGTTCTTGGTCTTCGACAGGCGTGAGACCATGGTCTCGGTGGCTTCCTCGATCTTCTGCTGCACGAGGGCGCGGCGGAAGAAGTGAATGCTGTCGAGGTCCTCGGCGTCGATGAGCAGCTCCTCCTTGCGGGTGCCGGAGGCTTGGATGTTGATCGCCGGCCAAATGCGCATTTCGGCGCATTTGCGGTCGAGCACGAGGTCACTGTTGCCGGTGCCTTTGAACTCCTGGAAAATCACGTCGTCCATGCGGCTGCCGGTCTCGACGAGAATGGAGGCCACGATGGTGAGCGAGCCGGCCTCCTCGGTGTTGCGGGCGGCGGCGAAAAGTTGGCGGGGCTTTTCGAGGGCGCGCACGTCGAGACCGCCGGAGCCGGTGCGGCCGGAATTGCGCTGGGTGTTGTGGGCGCGGGCGAGGCGGGTGAGGGAGTCGAGGAAGAGCACGACGTGTTTGCCGCACTCGACGAGGCGCTTGGCGCGTTCGATGGCCATGTCGGCGATGCGGATGTGGTTGCCGACCTGCTCGTCGTTGGAGGACGCCCAGACCTCGGCCTCGGTGACGGAGCGTTTGAAGTCCGTGACTTCCTCGGGGCGCTCGTCGACCAGGAGGATCATGACGTGGCACTCGGGGTGGTTTTCGATCACACCCTGCGCCATGTCGCGCAGCAGGGTCGTCTTGCCGGTGCGGGGCGGAGCGACGACGAGGCCGCGGGTGCCCTTGCCGACGGGGCAGAAGAGATCCACGGCGCGGCAGGTCATGCGGCCGTCCTTGGTTTCGAGTTTCAGTTTCTCGTCCGGCGAGAGGGTGGTGAAATTGGTGAAATCCCACTTGGCCTTGCGGTCCTCGATGCTGAGCCCGTCGACCGACTCAATGAACTTCATCTTCGGGTTCGGGAAGCGGCCCTCGGCCGGGAAGGCGGTGCCGGCGATGAGGCTGCCTTGGCGCAACTTGAAGCGGCGAATGAGTTCCTTGGGCACGAAGACGTCGCTGGGGCGACGCTTACCGAAACGCTTGAGGTCGAGCAGGGTGCCGTTGCCGCCCTTTTGTTTGTCGATGTCGAGGACGCCCTCGACCTGGATGAGGTTGTCATCCTTTTCGGGGGCAGCGGATTTGCTGGCCTGAGCCTCGGCGGCTTGGTCGGCGTTTTCGGTGGAGTTTTCCATAGTGTAGAGAGGTGAGGGCGGCGGGAGCCACCACGGGCAAGAGGGTAAAATCGCGGCACGTGCTTGACGCTCAATACAGGCAGCGGGATAACTCGCGGCCCCGGTTGTAAAGCGCCGCGGGTCTAGTTATCCCCAAACCACAGCGATCCTAAAACGTGACGGACCAAACGATTACCTCAGTGTCCCGTGAGAAGCGGGTATTCAAGCCATCGGCCGAATTTGCGCGCCAAGCCAACCTTGGCAGCATGGCGGCCTATAAGAAACTCTATAAGGAGTCTGTCAACTCCCCAGAAAAGTTCTGGGAGAAGCAGGCCAAGGACTTACTCGTTTGGCGTCGGCCATTTAAGAAGGTCCTCAAGTGGCAGGCGCCCCACGCGGAGTGGTTTGGCGGCGGGGCTTTGAACGTCTGCGAAAACTGCGTGGACCGCCACCTGGAGACCGATCGGGCCAACAAGGCGGCGCTCATTTTCGAGGGGGAGCCGGGCGACGTGCGCACGGTCACCTACAAACAGCTCTATTTCCACACCGCGCGGCTCGCGCATGTTTTCGAGAACATGGGCATCGGTAAGGGCGATCGCGTCGCCATCTACATGCCGATGGTGCCTGAGGCCGTGTTTGCCATGCTCGCCTGCGCCCGCGTTGGGGCGATTCACACCGTTGTCTTTGGCGGTTTCAGTTCCGAATCGCTCAAAGATCGCATCAACGACTGCGGCGCCAAACTCGTCATCACCGCCGATGGTGGCTGGCGCCGTGGCAAGGTGGTCGAGCTCAAGAAGACCGTCGATGCCGCCGTGGAGAAGACCCCGTCCGTTCAGACGGTCCTCGTCCTCAAGCGTTGCGGCAACAAGGTGAAGATGCGCGACGGTCGCGACGTCTGGTGGCACGATGCCTGGCTCGGCGCGCCGAACGACCACAAACCCAAGGCTTTCCCGTCCGAGCACCCGCTCTTCATCCTCTACACCTCCGGCTCGACCGGAAAGCCCAAGGGCGTGCTGCACACCAGCGCGGGATACCTGCTCGGTGCGAAGCTCTCTTCCAAATACGTTTTCGATCTCAAGGAGAACGACCTCTATTTCTGCTCGGCCGACATCGGCTGGATCACCGGCCACAGTTACGTCGTCTACGGTCTGCTCTCCAACGGTGCCACCGTCTTTCTCTACGAGGGCGCACCGAATGAACCGGGGCCGGACCGCTTTTGGCAGATGATCGACCGCCACGGTATCACGATTTTCTATACGGCGCCGACCGCCATCCGCGCGTTTATGCGCTGGGGCGACAACTACGTGCTGAGCCACCACCTCAAGTCCCTGCGCCTGCTCGGCTCGGTCGGCGAGCCGATCAACCCCGAGGCCTGGATGTGGTATCACCGCATGATCGGCAAAAAAAAGTGCCCGATCGTCGACACCTGGTGGCAGACCGAAACCGGCTCGATCATGATCACGCCGCTGCCGGGCGTCACACCCTGCAAACCGGGGTCCGCGACGCTGCCGTTCTTCGGTGTGCTGCCGCAAGTGGTCGATGAAAAGGGCAAGGAGGTGCCGAAGGGCTCCGGTGGTAAACTCATCATCGCCAAACCGTGGCCGTCGATGCTCCGCACGCTCTGGGGCGACGATGAGCGCTTCAAGCAGACCTACTTCAGTGAATACCCCGGCGTTTATTTCACCGGTGACGGCGCCCGCACCGACCAGGACGGTTACTTTTGGATCGTGGGTCGCATCGACGACGTGCTCAACATCTCCGGCCACCGCCTGGGCACGGCGGAAGTCGAGAGCGCGCTCGTGGCCCACCCGAAGGTTGCCGAAGCCGCCGCCATCGGCCGTCCCGACGAACTCAAGGGCCAGTCGCTGGTCGTCTTTGTGACGCTCAAGGCCGGTATCGAGGCGAGCGACGACCTCAAGGACGAGCTGCGCAACCACGTGGGCAAGGAGATCGGCGCGATCGCCAAGCCCGACGTCGTGCGTTTCGCCGCCGGTCTGCCCAAGACTCGCTCCGGCAAGATCATGCGCCGCATCCTCAAGGAGATCGCCGCCGGCAAAGAAGTGAAGGGCGACACCACGACGCTCGAAGACTTCGCCGTCGTCGCGGCGCTCCAGGCCGACGACTAGGAATTAGAAACTGCCCACGGCCCACCGGGACGACGCGGAACCAGCAACGGAGACTCTCGTGTCACCTCCGCGGTCTTCCTTCCGAGTTGTCAGTGCGGCCCGTGGGCGACCTTTCCGCGGTGGTTTTACCCTCATTGAGCTGCTCGTTGTCATCGTGATCATCGGCATTCTGGCCGGGATCACGTTGAGCGTGTCGGCTGGAGCCCGAGAGCGGGCCGCGCGCGAGCAGGCCCGCTCCGAGCTGGCGGTGATCAGCGTCGGGCTTGAGGAGTATCGCCGGGTCTACGGCGCCTATCCACCGGGGGAACAGGCCCCGAGCTTGCTGGCTGCCTTGGCAGGACGTCTTCGTCCGGATGGTGCCGCGGACTCCCGGCGCGCTTTTGTGACGCTGTCCGCGCTGACGCTGCGCAACGAAGATCCCGAGCTGGTAGGCAATGTGCTGCTTGATCCGTGGGGGCAACCCTATGCCTATCGTGCTTTTCAAAACGGTGCTCGTTCCGGGTATCGCCTCTACTCAATTGGGCCGGACGGTGCCGACGCGCCGCCATCCGGCAACGGAGCGCTCGACGAGGCTGCCGCGGCCAACCTCGACAACATCTATGCCCATCGCTGAGCAGGCCCAACCTCGTTTCCACCGTGGCTTCTCGCTCATCGAGCTGCTCACGGTGGTCGCCATCGTTGGTATCCTGGCCGCCATTACGATCCCGGCGCTGAGCGGCGCGCGGGACTCAGCCAATCGCGCGAAGACGAAAGCGCAGTTTCATCAGTGGGCGGCGGCCATGGAGCTTTACCGGCAGGAATACGGCTTTTACCCGAATGTCGCCAGCAACGGGAAAGTGGACACTGCACGCTTCGCTGCCGAACTCACCGGCCGCACGCTGACAGGGCAACCGCTCGGGCTGGATTTTGGCAATCGCAAGGGCATCCGCTTCTACACGCTGGCGGCCGAGGAACTCGACGGTGACGGCCTTCACCTCGTTGACGCCTATGGGAACACCGACCTTGCCGTGCGCATCGACACCAATCGCGATGGTCTCATCAACAGTGGTGACGGCGGCTCGTGGGTGGCGGTTGCCGGCCTCGAGGAAACCGCGGACGCCAGTCCGGTCGACCTGCCGGAGGCCGTGCCGACCAGCGGTGTGCGGGCCGGGGTGGTGTTCTACTCTGCCGGCCGCGGTCGCGACGAAAACGATCTCGTCCTGAGTTGGCGCTAGGCCAAGACTCCGGTCGCACCATGTCCGCCGCGCGCGCCACGACCTCCGGATACACGCTGATCGAGTTGCTGGTGGTGATTGCGCTGATCGCCGTGCTGACGGCGGCGATCGGGCTCGGACTGCGCGGGGCCAACGAGGCGAGCGCGCTGCAGGCCACCCAAGGCATCGTGCGGGCGCAGTTGGACTCTGCCCGCGCCCGTGCATTGCTCAATGGTCGTCCCACCGCGCTCGCGCTTTTCGCCGACCAGAACGATCCCGACCGTTTTCTGCGGGAGCTGGGATTGGCGGAACTGAATGAAAGCGGGGAGTGGCATCTCGTGACGGACGGCATCGTCATGCCCGGTGACGTGCGCATGTTGTCGCCGGGCGACGGTGGCACCCTGTGGGTGGGGCCCTTGGCGGTGGGATGGGATCCAGGCGGGGAAGCCATCGCGGCGTATGTCGTGCGGTTCTTGCCTGACGGAAGTATGGCGGAGCTCGGCGGCGGCGCGTTGCGGTGGGCGGTGGAAGGCGCCAGTGTGCCGGACGGTATCGTGGTCAGTCGCTACGGTGCGGTGGTGGCGGAAACCAACGTCACCGAAGCGGAGGTCGGACCGTGAATAGCTCCCGCCACGCGCATCACGGTTTCTCCCTGGTCGAGGTGGTCGTGGCGGTGGGTGTTTTTGTCGCCGGAGTGGTGGGGGCCTTGGCCCTGTTGTCGAGCACCACCACCCAAACTAACCAAGTGCGGGACGTGCTCACCGCGACCCGTGTCGGCGAGTCCACCTTGGCGTGGCTGCGCACACAGACTGCGCCGGACATCACGACCGCGGTGGCGGCGGGTGAGGACGGGGCGTATCAGGCGGATCGTGACGGCCGGCGTTTCAGCTGGCACGAGCCGCTGGCGATCGAGGAAGCGCATTTTCTGGTCCTGATTGAGGAGACTGGTGAAGGAATCGGGGCGGACGAGAGCGGCCAGCCCTTGGGCACGCGGCACCGGTTGCGGGTGGAGTGGCCGCTTTGGCAGTCGCCGGGCGTTCGCGCCGCCGCGGCCGAGCGCGAGGCGATCACCTTCAACTTGTTTGTGCGCCGATGAAACCAGCTGCGCGCAATCGTGGTGCCTTCACCTTGGTCGAGCTCGTGCTGGCCGTCGGGCTCACGGCCGTCTTGGCCGCACTGCTTTTGAGCGTGGTTACCAACACCCTCGGAATTTGGCAGCGTGGCGCGACCACCTTGCAGACCGAAAGCGCCGGCGGTCTGGTGCTGGATCGATTGGTGGCGGATTTGGAGGGCTGGACCAAGGTGGCCGGTCAGGAGGCGTGGCGGGAGTCCGCGGACGCGGGAACCGCGGAGCTGCGCGTGATCAGCCATGTGGCCAGCTCCGCGCCCGGAGGCACGGACCCAGCCTCCGTTCGCTTGCTGATCTACACGTGGAACGAGTCGACGTTCCGGCTGTATCGCTGGGAAAGCACGGCGGTGGAGTCGCTGGAAAATGGATACAGCCTGACCGGTGGCGCCGCGGCGACCGAAGCCGAGTGGTTGTTGGGGCAAGGCGTTCTGAGTCTTAAGGTGCGTTGGTTCGATGCCGCAGGGACCGAATTGTCGAATGAAGCGGATGGCGAAAGACCGCGTTCGGCGCAGCTCGAACTGGTCATGGTCGATGACGGGGGGCGCGCTCGACTCGAAGCCGTGGCGACCGGGCGTTCGTCGGAATCGGTTCAGCAGATCCAGGCGGAAACCACGCGCACCATGACGCGCTGGGTGGAGTTGACGCCGGGAGGTGGCGGGTGAAGTCGGAGCGCGGTTTGGCTTTGTTGTTGGTGATCACGCTGCTGACCTTGGTCACCTTGTTGGTGGTCAGTCTCGCGGTGATCACGCGCGTCGAAACGCAGCGTGGCGGAATGGCCACGCAGCAGGCCGCGGCGCGACAGAATGCGCGCTTTGCGTTGTCGGTCGCGCTGACGCAGTTGCAGGCCCTCGCTGGTTCGGATTACCGCGCCACGGGCCACGCGCAATTGGCCAGGGATGGGATGGTGCAGCCGCATTGGGCGGGCGTGTGGTCGACACAGAGTCCGTCCGCCGAACCATTGGGGTGGTTGGTCAGTGGGGAACAGCCAGACCCGGCCGTGGCGCCGTCGGAAAATACCCGCAGCGTCCTCTTGGTGCGCGGCCAAGAAGGTGACGGCGCCGGGGCTGACGCGGTGCGGGTTCCGTGGGTGCCGCTGCCCGCGGACGAGACCGCGACGATGCCGGGCGGAGGTTTTGCTTACTATGTCTCCGACGAAGGAGTGAAGGCGACCATCGCGGCCGCGCGCCAACCCGGATACACGCCAATGGTCTTCACCGATCAACGCGCGCCTTTGCTGGGCGGCGCTTACGGCGTGGGCTTTGAGGAGGTGGTGGGTTTTGAGCAGACGGATGGGACGGTGCAGGCCCGGCTCGAGAATGTATTGGATCGGAACCAGTGGCCGGCCGTGGACGCAGCCATCGCGCCGGCGGTGGTCCGCACGCGTTGGCATGACTACACGGCTTGGAGCCGCGGACTCTTGGTCGATCCGATGCGTGGTCGTTTGAAGCAGGACCTGTCGCTCGACGGTGCCTCGCTCATTCCGGGGCTGGCGGCGTATCAAACGTTGTCGACGCCAGCTCGCAGCGCGCAACTTGGACCGGTTTACCCGATTTCGGCTCCCACCGAATCGAACCAACTCGGTGATGGCATCGCTCCCTTGCTCACCCAGCTTGGGCTGCAATTCAGTGTGCACACCATCAGTGCCACCTCGCGCACCTTGGAGGTGCGGTTGCGATTTTATGCGGAGCTGGTGAATCCCTATTCCTCGGCGCTGGCGGGAGAGGACTTGCATCTGGTCATTGCGGGCCTGCCCGGCGACATCGAGGTCGAATCGCGGACGAGCGGGAGCAGTGCTGATCACGGTGTCGCGACCGTGAGCTTGGCGGGTTTGTATGCGCTGCATACGAATTCCGAAGGGAGCCCCGCGATCGAGTTTGAGCTGCCCTTTGGTGCAAGCCGCTGGGAACCAGGTCGGGTCTTCACGTGGCGGTTGCCGTCGGGGAACACCATGGGGGAGGCGGCGAATCGGGTGCTCGAGTTTGATGCCGGCACGCGGACGAGTTACTGGCGGGAGCGCCCGGGGGGCGGGCTCGATGGACCCGATCCGTTGATCAACTCCAGCGAACTGCGTTTCAGCGGAGCTGAGGATTGGGCGCTGGTGGTTGAACTGCGGCGCGCCAATGGCGAGCTGCTGGCGCGGCATGCAATGCCGGAGTTTTATCCCGTTGAGACCGCGTGGCAGGATGCGAATTCCACCTTGCCCGACTTCGGACTAGAGGTGCGTTTCGTCGACCGCAGCGACGCGCAGGATGCCGACGGCGCATCGGCGTGGCTGCGTGAGACCTTGGTCTCGGACCCTCGTCGAATGAACTTCGACGCGCGTGATTGGGTGCCAACCACCGACCTCGAATCGGCATCCTATAACCTCGCGTTTGACCCGCCGAACTCGGCGGTCGAAGCGCGGCAGCTGTTTAACCGAGATCCGGTTGACCGGTCTTCGCTCAGCTATTACCAACCCGGCTACAACAGTGACGTGGCGCTCTTTGAGTTGCCGCGCGATCCGTGGACTTCGGTGGGTAGTCTGCAGCACCTGCCGTTCGCCAATGCGCCTGTTTACGATGTCGGCAATTCCTGGAGTTCGCGCAACGCGTGGTTCGATCGCTACTTCTTTTCCACGCGGCTCGACGCGACTGAATTCGATGAGCTCCCGCGCTCACCGCATGTGGGTCGCATTCCGGCTTGGGACGGCGTCGTCGCCGAAAGCGCCACGCAGGTATGGGTGCGGGATGCCTTTAACCTCAACAGCACGTCGGTCGCCGCGTGGCGGGCGGTGTTGCGGGGTCTTGGCACCGGCGGACAGCCTTACACGTTCGATTACGCGACGCACGATGCGGCTACCGGCGAGGTCAACGGTGTGGCCGCGGCCACGATTTCGAATCCGGTGGCGCGCTTCGCTCAGTCGGCCGGCGAGATGTGGGAGAGCACACCCAATCCGGCCAACTTTCAAGCGGGGCTGCGCACCTACCGCCGCGGCGTGCGCGAACTCACGGAGGCGCAGGTGGCCGGCTTGGCGGAACGAATCGCGGTGAATGTGTCCCGGCGTGGTGCGGACCGGGGACCGTTCCTCAGCGTGGAGGAATTCCTGGCGCCCGACAGTGGGTTGTTCGGCGGTCTGAATCCATTGGAGTATTCAATTCAGGAATACGACAGCGCCGCGCCGGTCGCTGATCGGATCCAATGGGATCACACCTTTCCGGCGGATCCGCTCAAAATCGATGTGGCGGCCCCGGCCTACCTGACCTCCGGTGACCTGATGACCGCGTTGGCACCGCTGCTCACGACCCGTTCCGACACCTTCGTGGTGCGGGCCTATGGCGAGGTTGGCGATCCGCTGGACTCCTCTCAGGCCGTGGCGCGGGCGTGGTTGGAGGCGGTGGTGCAACGCTATCCGGATCCGGTCGTTGCGTCGGAGTTTGCCGACGCGACCGGTGTGCAGATGAAGGCCGACGCGCAGTGGGGCCGGCGCTTTCGGGTGGTGCGGTTGCGCTGGCTCACGGAGGACGAATTATGATGACGCGACGATGGATGACGGTCCTGTGGGCTGGGTTGTGCTTTAGCTGGGGGCAGGCTCAAACGCCCGCCCGTGCGACGCTCGATTTCGAGTTTTCGATCATGGCGACCGAGCGACTTAGCGACTTCGCCTACGTTCAACTCAAGCCGGCGGCGCAGGGGAAACCGCGGCCCGTCGCGGCGGATTTTGACATCGTGCCGCTGCGGGTGAACTCGCAAGGGCGCAGTGATCTCCATCGGTTCAGTGGACCCGGTCCATTGCGGTTCGTGACCACCTCCGGCAGCGGCGATTCGCTCGCGGTGACGAAGGTGCTCGCGGTGGTCAATACTCCGGCGTCGCGCGGCCGTTCGTTGTTCGTGCTGCATCCGGGTGTCGAGTTTGGAACGTGGGACGTGATCGCGTTGGACGACGAACCGGAGGCATTTCCGTCCCGGCAGGCGCGGGTCATCCATCTCGCGGGCGAGCCGGTGGCGGTGTCATTGAACGGTGAGACGGTCACGCTGCGGGCCGCGCCGCAAGTGCTGCCGCCGCGCGCGTTCGGTGGGAGACTGAAACTCGGCGTCGCCATGGCGCGACAGGGTAGGCCGGTGCCGGTCTTTGATCAGACGCTCAGTGTCGGCGCCGACGAGCGGCTGCTGGTCGTCTTGTTGCCTCCTTACCGGGCGGGTGCCGACGTGCGCACGCGGGTGGTGCGGGATACGGTGGCCGCGCCTCCGGCAGCGTCAGTCGAAGATTAGCCAAGTCGGCGTCTGGAGTGCAGGTGACGATGAGCCGCAAGTCGACCGGGGTATCGTTGCGCACGCTGTGGCGCACACCGGGTTCGCGAGATGGTTCTGGTGGCGGCCGGGGCGTGGGATTTGAAAGAGAGCAGCATGCCTGCATGCCGGCGGTGCCGAGCGAAACTTAGATACGCGGACGCGTGGAATGTTTCGGTGTGCGTCACGGCCTTGGCGGTGTGACTCAGGTTTCGGGTTCGGTGAGCAGGAAAAACAGATCCCAGACCGACGCGCCGCCCCGCCATGCGGTGAGGCGGGCGCGGGTTTGACCATCGGGTCGGTGGCTCAGCAATAGGGTGCGATCGTCGAAGAAGTGCGCGGCGTTCACCGGATGGAGCGTCGGGCGAGGAGCCGCAAGCGTGCCGCGGGTGCGGGTGACCTGCAGGCGTGCCGCTGGCGCGAAAAGGAGCTGGGCCAGCTGGCGCCCCGCCGGTGTGAGGCGGTAGGTGGGCGTTTGCGCCCGCACCTCGCGCCGCACCAACGCGTGTTGGCGCAAGGCGGTGAGTTCGAGGCCAAGCAGAACGGCGTTGCCGAGTCCCGTCTGCACCTCCCACTGGGCTGCGGCGGGCAAGTGCTCCAAGCGCTGTTGAGTCTCGGGGGCGTCCAGGCGGGCGGTCAGTTCGGTGGTGGAGAAGGCAGCCAGGCTTCCGGCCTCGGGACCCGCAACCTGCCGGACCAGGGTGTCCAGTTCGAACAAGGCCCGGAGCACGAAGAGCCGCAGCGGAGCGAAATCGTAGGGCACCTCGGGTGGGGCCGGGCGCGGGCGATCGAGTTTGAGGAAGGCTGCAAACGGCGCGGGGAATTCGCGCTTGGGGGTGATGAGCGGCAGGTGAAAACCCTCGGTGGTTTCCACCACGACCGCCGCCCATTCGTCCTTGGCCTGCACAAACATCGAGACGCTGTGCACCCCGGCGAGGGTCTTGGTCACCAGCAGCCGGACATCCGGCGCGAAAAGCAAACCGAGCAGGTGGTCGACATCCGGTGCGGCCGCGGCGGCGGGCGCATCCAAGCCAGCGAAGGCGGTGACGGGGCCGCTCTCGAGTGGCGGGTCGGCGGCGGGCAGCACCATGGAAACGGCCGGCGTGGGTGAGGGCACCGCTCCGATGAGTTGCAGGCGGATCGCGTGTTCGAGCACTTGCTCGGAGGTCAGGTTTATCCGGGTGGGTGCCGGGGGCGGCGTGTTGGCCACGACGGGGGGCGGACGCGGCGCTGGCGGCGGAAGGGCGACCGTTTCGGCCGCAGGCGTGGCGGCGGAGACGGTGAAGGGACGCGGCGGGACGGCGGGGCCGAGTAGCTCCGCGGCGGTGGGGGGGATGTGCGGGTAGGCGCTGAGTGCGGCGAAAAGCTCACGGCTGGCCTGTAAGGGCTTGCCGGAAATCAGCCCCTGTTTTTCGCCGGCATCGAGCAGGGCGGCCAGCACCCGACCACAAAAGGCATCGATAGACATATGGAAGGCGTCGGACCCGATGTTGGCATCAGCGCGCACATTTGGGTTAAGGTTGCCGACCACGACGAGCAGACCGAACTGGTCCTGTGATCCCGGAATCCAGGCAATCTCGATCGCGCCAGTGGCGAAGGCGTCAGCACGACGCTTTGTCATGCGAGTGTGGATACAAGCGGCCTCGGCGCCCAGGCAGGGTAGTGCGCGCTGGACCTCCTCGCTCTGGGTGGCGTAGGGCGTGTGATTGGCGTAGTCGGTAAAACGGTGGCGTTGCACGAGTTGGTGGGCGCGTTGATGGCCGAGACTGAGGGGCGCGTTCACCGGCTGCATGACAACGGTGATGGTGAATTCGGGGCCGGTGCGCACGTAGCGGGGCAGGAAGAAGGTGGCGGCGGTGCCGGTCTCGTTGCGCTCGTGGCGCATCTTGGAGAAGCTATCGCGGGTGACGAGGGAGTGCTCGTGGTAGAGTTGCTCGGCGATGAACTTTCGGGCAAAGGTCTCGGCCTCATCCAGGTTGGTCGGCAGGCCGGCGGCGGTGACGGAGATGGTGCTGGCGAGCACGGCGAATAGCGGGACGAGCAGTCTGAGGAAGGCGGGCGGTTTCATGTCAGCGGCGCTCACGCAGGGTTTGACGGACATTGGAGCGGGCGGTCAGCAAACGCTCGCGCAGCACGGGGTCCGTGGTGGTGTCGAGCCGGGCCTCGAAGGCGGCGAGCCGTGCTTCCAGGACGGCGCGATCCTCGTGGGTGAGGGGCGGCAGGCGTTCCAGGCGGCGTGCGAGGATGGCGGATCCGTCGGTGACGCCGGCGAGGGTGGCGCCGGTGCCGATGTCGACGAGGGTGGAGGCGTTGAACTGGGTGGGGTCGATGTCGAGGCCCTGGGACTTGAAGAAATTCGGATCGTAGAGGTTCACGACGTGCCCGACGCCGCTCATGACCGTGTCGGCCGCTGCGATGATCGGGCAGGCCATCACGGTTTTTTTCGCGGCCCAGCCGCCGCCCTCGGCGAGGATGGCCTGGGTCATGTCCTCGCCGCCGTTGGTGCGGGCGCGGACGCGTTCGCCGACCTCGTAGACCGCCCAGAGTTCGCCGACGGTGGAGATGGCGTTGGTGATGCCATTGACGACGCGGCGGCCGCCGAGCAGGCGTTTGGCGGTGGTCTGGAAGGCGGTGGCGCGGCGGGTGAGGTCGTCCAGTTTGTCGAGCTTGCGGGTGGCGTCCTCGAGCACGCCGGCGAAGAACTTGCGGTCGTTGCCGCTGAGTTTGCCGCGGGCTTCGGCGATGAGTTCGCGCAGGTTGGCGGCGTAGCGCTGGACGTCGCGCACGTCGGTGTTGGCGTCGCGGTAGGCCTCGGTGAGGGCGCGGTAGTCGACCATGATGCGATCGAGGATGCCCTTGCCGATCTCGGTGGTGAATTCGTTGGCCAGGCCGTTGAGGGCGAGGGTGGGCGACATGACCGGCTCAGCGGCTTGGTAAGCGGCGGTGGTGCCCTCCTTGTTGCCGACCCCCGCGAGCAGGTAGCGGTCGACGGCGGTGATTTCCTGCGCCTGCTTTTCCTGCACCGCGGCCATGATGCGGCGCCGGGCGAGAGCGAGGTCACCGTGGAGGCGGTTTTGGGAATCGACGAAAACCTCGTCGTCGAGGATGGCGACCAGGTCGAGGCGATTGGAAGCCCCGAGGCGTTGGGCGACTTTGAGCAGGGCGCCGTAGGCGGCGAGGAGCTGGGTGTTGGCGCGGGCGTCGAGTTCGAGCTGCACCTGCTGTTGGAACTTCGGGTCGTTGAGGCGGGCCTGGTAATCGGCCTCCAGACGGGCGCGCTGGGCGGCGACGGCCTCGCGTTCGACGGCGGCGAGGGCCTCGTTGGGGCTTTGGCGGTAGAGCGCGATGAGGCGTTCGAGGCGATCGGGGGGCAGACCGTAGTCATCGGGGCAGGGATTGCGCTCGCGCAGCTCGGCGGCGATTTCCGCGTCGGTCATGGTGCTGCCGTCCCAGTTGATGCGCAGGTTGACCACCTCCTGTGGCAGCACGTCGCCGCTGAAGACCAGGGGTTCGAGGTAAGCGTAGCCGCCGAAGTTGTAGGCGCGGGGGGCGTTAAACCGCAGGGTGTAGCGGGCCGTGTCGCCGGGGGCGAGGGAACGGCGCTTGAGCGTGGCGACGTCACGATTCTCCTCGTGGTAGTTGGTGAGGCCGACGTCGAAGCTGGCGGGCGCGCCGGTTGTGGCGGTGTTGCGCACAGTGAGCGTGACGCTGACGACCTCGCCGGGGTCGGGGCGCTGCGGCTCCACCACCACCTGGACCAGTTGCAGTCGGTCGCCGTCGCCGGAGGTGGCGAGGGCTTCCTCCTCGGCGGCAAATTCGGCGAGGACGGTGGCAGGATCCTGATCGGTGAGCGCGGCTTCGGTGAGCAGGTCGACCTCGGCGGGAGACAGGCCGGTGTCAGTGGGGATGGCGTTGGCAATGGCGGCAGCGGCGCGGGCGGCGCTTTGTTGGCCGAGCTGGGTGAGCTGGGCCTTCGGGGTGGTCGGGCCGGATTCGTCACGGGGATGATCGGCCGTTCCGTCGGGCGGGCCGCCGCTCTCCGGGGGTGGAGGGCGAGTGGGCGGCTTGGTGCCGCCCGGCGGGGTCCATCGGGCGGTGAGGTAGCCGGTGGCATTGGCGGCGGCCACCATGCCGTCCATCACGCCGTAGGCTTCCTCGCGCATGGCTTGATAGAAGCGCGGAGCGTCGTCGCGAGTGAGCTTGCCCGTCGGGGTGTCGCGGTTGATCGAGACGTGGACGTAGTTGCCGGCGGATTTGTCCGGATACCAGATGACGGAGAGCGATTGGCGGACAAAATTCTGCTGCTGCCGCGTGCTCTGCCCCTGGGCAGACATGGTCACGGTGAAGTAGCCCGGACTGACGCCGGAACCGAGGAAGGACTCGCCGCGCGATGACCAGCCGGCAGCGGGATCGAAGCTGGCGAGCGGCGGCATTTCGACTTGGTGGGTCCGCCAATAACTGGTGCTGCTGCGGAGGTGTAACTTGCCGCTGATCGAGACGGTGGTGCCGCCCTTGGCCGCGTCCAGGAGCGTGTGACTGGGGCCGTAGCCGACCGAGACGCTGGACCGGTAGTCATAGCCGGAGATCGCCGGGTTGGAGAGAGGCTCAAGCGGAGGCAGGGAGAGTCCGGTTCGCTTGGCTGCGTGGTCGGCGACGGCCTGGGCGAAGCCCAGAAACGCCTCCTGTCGCCGGGCATCAAGCTCCCGTCCGTCCGGCGGGGCACTGGAGTCGTCGGCGGCATTGGCGTAGAAGCGGGTGCCGGACACGTAGGACACGATCTCGCTTTGGGGAGCGGTGATGCCGACGGAGAGGGAGTGCCATCCGGTGCTCAGGTCGGCGGGCAGGGTGAGCTTGCGCAAAAAGCGCGTCTGGAACGTGCCCATGCGGTCACGGAATTCGAGCACCTCGCGGTGCACGGGTGCGTCGTCGATCCGAATCTCAATGTCGGTGCGTTCGCGGAAACGGCCGGACCACTTGGCTTCGAATCGCACTTCGGCGAGGTATCCGGCGGTGAGTTGGGGGATGGCGGGTGAAGAACCGTTGTCGACACTGACGTCGTCGATTTCGAGACGCAGGGGTTCGGCGGCGCGGACGGCCGTGGCGCAAGCGATGAGGCCCGCGAGGATCGCGGTCAGACCGAGGTTGTTGAGCGCCGGGCGCCGGGAAGGGCGGCGCGGATGGAGTGCTTTCATCACCGGAAGCGGACGCGTGGTGAGAGGGGCTCAGTAGTCGAAGCGCCAGATGCCCTTGATACGCTTGAACCAGATGTAGTGTTCGCCGCCGGAGGCCTTCTTGGTCATGACCAAGTGCCAGTCGGCGTTTTCTTCACGCACGCCGGTGATGGTGCGGTCGGACTGGAAATAACCGGCCAAGGTCTCCTTGGGCACGCGGTAGTTGAGGTATTCGCGCATGGTGCCCGCGGGGTCGTCGAGGGCGTCGGCTTCGGTGAGGTCGGCGTCAGGGATCTCGTCCCGGAAGCTCCGGCAGAAGTTCTGTATCGCCTTGTCGGTCAGGTGGACGATGACCCAGTCCCAATCGGCGGCGGCGACCGCATCGGCCAGGGCGAAGTAAGCGTCCTCGGAAGTGGCGGGTTCGGTGCGGTGGTTCCGCGCGGGCGGCGGCGTAGGGACGGCGGTGGCGGTGCCGGGGCGTTCGACGACGGTGGTGGCGTGGGCCGTGCGCAGCACCTCGTTGAAGTGCCGTTCGGCGAGCTGATTCTGGGACTCCGGGGCGGTGAAGCTCACGGTCGCAACGACCGGGCCCGGCAGGTCGAGCACGACGAAACGGAAGTGTTGCGGTTCGGCTCCGCGGTTGAGGGTGAAGTGCAGGGTATGGGCTTTGAGGCCGTTGATCGTGGTGCTGCCGGTGGCGATGAGTTCGGCGGCGGAGGAGCCGTGAACCTGCGCGAGCAGATCGTCGCGCACGGAGTCGACCGTCTGGCCGGCGCTGCGCATGATGCTCTGGTTCACCAACACGATCTTGGGGGACGGGGCATTCGGGTCGGCCCACTGGCTCTGCCCCTCTGATCGTTGGGCGAGTTCGTAGTTGCTGGGAAAGGCAAACTCCAGGCCGGCATCATCGACAACGAGTGACCGGTAGCCGGCGGCCGGTCTCGTGTCGGCTGTCGGAGCCGCGGGCAGGCGCACCGGATTCGACGGCATGCGGGGCATCACGGGCGCGGTGTTGGTGACGGCGGTGCTGTTGGTGGAGGACTTGCTTTTAATGCTGAGAATGGCTTCGCGCATGGCCGGTCCGGCGCTGTCGCGGCCGAGCTCGGCGAAGTAGCCGTAGGCGAGAACGAGGGACTTCCCATCGGTGACGCCGAGGATCATAAGCTCCGCGGTTTGGCTGCCGAGTTGTCCGCCGAAGCGCGTGAAAAGCACGTTGGTGTCGCCGTTGCGGTGAGGCGAACGTTCGCGTTCGTGCCAGCCTTCACCGAAGTTGTTCGCAATCTGGGCGACCGTCTGGTCGAGGAAGTTCGCGCGGTCGCCGACTTGGCCGCTGACGTCGAGCCAAGTGAGCTCCATGGCAGCCCCTTTCTCGGGGAGGGCATAGCCGAGGCCGGGGGACTGACTGGCCTGGGTGGATTGCCAACCGGCGGGCGGGAGGAACGAGAAGGCCGTTTCCCCGATGTCCTGGCGCCCGGAAGGCAAAGGGGAGGTCGTGCTGGCGGCCGGCCCCCAGCCGGTTTGCGCGAGCGACGGGGTGGCTGCGCTCGCGCCGCCGGGTGCCTGCAGGCTGACCAAGGCCCGTTCAAATTCCGGGGCCCCTGCAGCGGTGTCGATGGCATGAATAATGAAACCCTGCTGGCCGTCCGCGTAGAACACGGCCTGCACCCGGATCTGCATGCCGTCGGCGAAACTCTGGTAGCGACGGAAAGTGCAGGAGCGGCCGGCAATCGTGCGCATGTTCTCCTGCTGGAGATTCAGGTTGCCGAGAGCCTGCAGCATCTGGGCCTCGTAGCCCGCGATGAAGTCGGTGGCGGAACCGTGACCGGGACGACGCACGACCTGGATCGTGCCATTGCCGTCGGGGCGGTCGGCCTGGAGCAGAATGTCGGGGGCGCCTGCGGGGCGGTGGACATTGAAGTTGCCCGGGACCTCGAGCTGGTAGCCGGTGTCGGCGATGGTAACTGATTTGGCAGAAAGGCAGACGGGCGTCAGCGTGAGGGCCAGTATACCGGTCAAACCCGGGAGGAAGCCAAGAAGGCGACGATGACGACGGAAGGGGGAAAACAACACGGGGAGCTCCTTTCACTGTTCCGATCCGCCGAATACGGACCGTGCGCCGGAACAGTGGTTTGGGAGCGCCTCGAAAGGCCGCCGTCAGGCACGCAGGAGGATTATGGCATGAACATACTATTCTCAAGCGAAGCGCATGCGCATAATTTGCTTAAAACTATGCGTTTATGGAAAGGAAACGGATGGCGCCAGGGCGACTTTCCAAGTGCTGACAGCGTGGAAGGACTCAGGCTTTGGCAATGCTCACCATCAAGGTGTAGACGTCACTCGCGTGCGAGCGCAGCCGGGCAAGATCCTGGGAACCGCTGCTCCCGAGGTCGCTGTAGCCGTCCAATCGAGCCAGTTGGCCGGCGTTCAGGGAAGGAAAGCCCATGGTCCACGCCGGGAAGTGTCGCTCCGTGATGCTCAGATCTCTGAGCTTGATGACATCGTGGTGGCGCGGATCCGCGGCGATCCGGGAGAATGTGGTCTCGACGGCATCCGGCGGCCCCTCGAGCAACTGGAAGAAATGGCGGCGGATGTGGACCAAGATGCCTGTGAGGCCATTGCGGCTGTTGTTGCGCCGGGACGCCTCCAAAATTGCCGCCAGCTCCTCGTCGCCAAACGCGTGAACTGCGCGGCTCATGTAGACCAAACAACGTAGCGGCGATGCCGGTGGGGCGTCCATGCGGGCGACTTCGGCGCACCTGCCGATAACTGAAGCCGAATTTGATTCGGGAGGGGGCTCGGAAAAACTCCCGGGCCGGTGCTTGACAACCCCCGGGCAGGGATTTTGCCTCCGCCTTCCCACTGAACGGCAGGGTAGCTCAGGGGTAGAGCAGAGGACTCATAAGCCTTTGGTCGCGGGTTCAAATCCCGCCCCTGCCACCAGCGTCGCTGACGCGACAAATCTTCGGGGGGTGGGATTTTCACTCGCGATCGCGGGTGTCGGGCAATCGAGCTGCGCTCGAAGAACAAACCCGCCCCTGCCACCAGCCTTCGCTGAAGCTTCGGCTGGCGAGGCCAGCCAGTGCGAAAGTGGAGGCTGCCCGCCGAAGCTCCTAGAGCGAAGGAGGGCTGGCGAGGGGGGCTACACCACAAGATGGCGCAAGTGGTGAGGAGGACAGTCAAAGTCGATGCGGAGGCGATGGACATGAGGGCGTCCGGGGATCAGGTTGGTTTGTCTTCTACCCCTGCCATGTCTCCCCAACACATCCCCTTCGTGTCGGTGGCGCCCACGCGTCGCCAATTTGTGAAATCTGCCGCGCTCGCCGGTTTCGGGATTGCGTTAGCCTCGCAACTGGGCGCGCAGGTCGCGAACCGGCGTCGGCGCTACGCCATCGTGGGCACGGGATCACGTTCCCGTTTTTATCAGCGGGCGATCGAGGGCGACTATCGTGACACAAGTGAGTTGGTTGGGTTGTGTGATCTGAATTTCGGGCGCGTCGAACTCGCCCGCCAGCGCTCGGCCGAAACCGGCGGCGCCGTTCCTCCCGGCTACGCGCACACCGATTTCGAGAAGATGATCGGTGAGACCAAGCCCGACATCGTCATCGTCACGACCAAGGACGCGACCCACGACGATTACATCGTGCGAGCGCTGGAGGCCGGGTGCGATGTGATCACGGAAAAGCCGATGACGACCACGGCCGAGAAGGTCACTCGCGTGCAGGAGGCCGTCGAACGCACCGGGCGCAGCGTGCGGGTCGCGTTCAACTACCGCTACTCACCGGCGCGCAGCCAGGTGAAGCAGTTGCTGATGGAGGGCGCGATCGGTGACTTGCTATCGGTCGACTTTCACTGGCTGCTCAATACGCACCACGGCGCCGACTATTTCCGTCGCTGGCACGGTGAAAAGAAGAACTCCGGCGGGCTCATGGTGCATAAGGCGACCCATCACTTCGATTTGGTCAACTGGTGGCTGGGCTCGAATCCGGTCGAGGTGAGCGCCTTTGGCAAACGCGAGTTCTACACGCCAGAGATGGCGCGTCGCCTGGGACTCGAGAGTCATCACGAGCGCTGCCATACGTGCCCGGAAGGCGACAAGTGCAGCTTCCGTCTCGATCTCGCGGCCAACGCCGGCCTAAAGGCGCTCTACCTCGACCAGGAGAAATATGACGGCTACTTCCGCGACCAGTGTGTCTTTAATCCGCGTATCGATATCGAGGATACGATGAACGTGATGGTGCGTTACGAGAACAACGTGACCATGTCCTATTCGCTGAACGCCTTCAACTCGTGGGAGGGTTACCAGATTGCGTTCAACGGCACGCAGGGACGGATCGAGCACCAGATCGTGGAGCAGATTTACGTCAATGGCACCGACGCGGTGCAGGGCGGAATCTCCCGCGGCGGCATTTCGACCCGGGTGATCCCATTGCGCGGCGCGGCGACCGACATTGAGCCGTGGGTGAGTTCCGGCGGTCACGGCGGTGGCGACAAGGTGCTGCTCGACGACCTCTTCCTGGCGAACCCGCCGGTCGACCCGTTGGGCCGCGCCTCGGATGAACGCGGCGGCGCGGCCTCTGTTTTGGTCGGCGCGGCGGCCAATCATTGTTTCGCCCACGGCGGCTCCGTGCGTCTGGACGATATCGCTCCGGGATGGCGCCGACCCGAATACATCGCGATGCCGGGGCGGGATTACCCGATCAAAATGCCACGCTCTCGCCAGACTTAAGGAAGTCGGAGCCAAGCGGTCGGGTTGGCCCAAAATGCAAGTCGTTTTCGGACGACTGACCGGTGTCGCGGGAACACCGAAAAATAAGCGATTCAAGCACTTGACGAGATGACTTGGGTGATTACCTCCGTGCATCCGTAGCGGGTTTTGGCGGCTCATTTGTCGAGTCAGTCACTTCCCGGACCCCGTCTGGCCCGGGCGTCGATCACTTCATTTCCCTGAATATGAATCGTTCGTATTGGACCACTCGCTCCGTTGATTTCGGCTGCGCGCTTCGCTCGGTGGTGAAGGCGTGGATGTTCGTTTTTTTCCTCTCGGTCGCAGGGGCTCAACCCGTGATCACCGAGTTCATGGCGTCCAATGATGAGACGCTCGCCGATGAGGACGGGGAGTTCGAGGATTGGGTCGAAATCCACAACCCCGGCGCCGCTGCCATTTCGCTCTCGGGCTGGTTTCTGACCGACAAGGCCGACAACCTCACCAAGTGGATGTTTCCGCCCGTCTCGGTTCCGGCCGGGGGCTATTTGGTGGTCTTCACTTCGGGCAAGGATCGCATCGACCCCGGCGCCAACCTGCATACGAACTTCAGCCTCAGTGCCGGCGGCGAATACCTCGGCCTGGTGCAGCCGGACGGTGTCACCGTGGTTTCCGAATACGCCCCGGAGTTTCCGCCGCAGGTAACGGACGTGTCCTACGGCATCGCGAGCGGTGGAAACGGCCAACCGGGTTACCTCGCAAACCCGACGCCGGGCTCGGCCAACGGCGGTGCGCAGGACATCGTGCTGGAGGAGAGCGTCACCTTCGATACGGGGTCGACCACCTTTGTCGGTTCGATTCAAGTGAGCCTGACCGGCGCCTCAGACGGTCAGGTGATCCGCTACACGATTTCGCCGCCCTCCGAGGTGGGGGGCGACGTGCCCGATCCGACGGCGGACTCGCCGGCCTACCTTGGCCCGCTCACGATCACAGAAAGCAGTGTGGTCAACGCGGCCGTCTTCTCCGCCAATGGCAAGAGCCACGGCGTGATCACGACGATCCAGCTCCTGGAGCTCGATGGTGACGGCGGCACGGCGATGCAGTCTTTCACGAGCACGATGCCCGTGGTGGTGATGGATAACCATGGATACGGTCCGATGAACCGCCGCGGGGAGCGGAGTGGCGAACGCGTGGGCTGGATCTACACCTTTGAGCCCGGAGTCGACGGACTGACGCGTTTGGCGAACGGCGCCGACGCCAGCAGTCTGGTCGACATGGCGGTGCGGGGGCAAAGCTCGTCACTGTATCCAAAACAAGGATTCAAGTTCGATATGCGCAACGACTGGGGGAAGAAGACCCCGTTCAATTTTCTGGGTCTCGGCGCCTTCGACGAGTGGAACATTGTGGCGCCCTACCAGTGGGACACGGCCTTCATTCGCAATGCCTATGCCTACGGGGTGAGCAACGCAATGGGGCGCTGGGCGGCGCGCACCCGCTTGGCGGAAGCCTTTCTCAACCAGGGCACGGACGGCCTCACCTACGATGACTATCACGGCGTGGTCTTCGTGGCCGACAAGACCGACGTGGAGCCCGGGCGCATCGACCTCGTGGAGCTCGACTCCGAGGACAATGAAGGCGAGGCCGTGACGGGTGGTTATCTGCTGCTGATCGACGAGGTGGACGAGGACAAATACCACTGGAAGACCGAGCGGGGCTACCCGTCGACCTTTGATTCCGTGCTGCAAGTCGACACACCGAAAATCGATGATCTCTCGGAGGCCCAGCGCGACTTCATCGTGGATTACACGCAGCGGTTGGAAGACGCACTCTACGCGGATGAAGCGGCGGGTTGGGCCCGTCGACGTTATCTCGAATACGTCGACCGCGGCTCATGGGTGGACCACCACCTCTTGAATGTGTTGTTCAAGAACCCGGATGCGTTCTGGCGCAGCGCCTATCTGCAGAAAGACCGCGGCCAGCGGATGGTGGCCGGGCCGATCTGGGATTTCGATCGCACCTTCGAGTCGGCCGATCCGCGCGACGATGAATGGAATAAGTGGAGCCCGAAGGAATTCACCACCCAAGGGATCGCGATCGACTACTGGGACCTCGGTTGGTGGGGCGTGCTCGCGCAGGATCCGGATTTTATGCAGGCTTGGGTCGACCGTTGGCAAAGCCTGCGCGCGACGGGGCCGCTGCGGCACGAGGCGCTCGTGCAGCGCATGAACGACTACCGCGCTTTGGTCTCGACCGACGCCGCGGCGCGCGATGCGGCGAAGTGGCCGGAGAACGTTTCCCGGTATGGTAGTTTTGCCGCCGAGCTGGATGGCATGGAAACTTGGCTGACCTATCGCGCCGGGTGGATCGATCTGCAGTTTCCCGCGCGACCGTCGGTCAGCCAAAATGGGGATGGCAGCATCACGCTCACACCGCCCGACGGCACCCAAGTGATCTACACGCTCACCGGGGCCGATCCGCGCATGCGGGGCGGTCGGCGCGCGCCGGATGCGATCGTTGTGTCGGGCCCGGTGACGCTGCCCGCGGGAGCGTTGTATCGGGCGCGCACCTACGACGAGAACCGCACGAATTTTCCGACCAGCAAATGGAGTGGGGCTATTCCCGGAACGGTCGGCGCGCCCTACGCGCCGCATCCGCGGCTTTCCAACCTGTCCACGCGCACGGCGTTGAAGGCGGGCGATGACGTGGTGATCGGCGGTTTTGTGGTGGAGGAAACGGACGGCAAGACCGTGTTGATCCGCGGGGTGGGACCGACGCTGGCGAATTGGGGCGTCGACGACCCGTTGGCCGATCCCGTGATCAAGATCTTCAACCAAGACGGCGAGTTGGTCGCGACGAACGAGCGTTGGGAGGACGATGCGTCAGCCGACCGATTGCCCGAACTGGCGGCGCAGTTGGGTGCTTTCCCTTTGCTCGAAGGATCGGCGGATGCGGCGACGATCGCGACGCTGCCGGCCGGTAACTACTCCGTCCACTTGCGTAGTGCCACCGGTCAGGCCGGCACGGCGTTGCTGGAAATCTACGAAGAAAACGACATTGGCTCGGTGCTGAATCTCTCCATGCGCGGCACGGCCGAAGGGGACGACAATCCCTTGGTCGCCGGTTTTGTGGTCACCGGCTCGGAACCGAAGCGACTTTTGATCCGCGCGGTGGGTCCGACCATCGGCGACTACGGGGTAGAGGGTGTGTTGGAAAATCCGCGTCTGGTCTTCCGCCGCCTGAACGAAATGGTCGCGGAGAACGACGATTGGGCCGACGCGCCGAACAAGGACGCCATCGTCGAGGCTTCCGCTTACGTGGGCGCCTTTGAACTGGCGGAAGGCACGCGTGACTCGGTCCTGCTCGTGACCGTCGAACCCGGGCTGTATTCGGCGTCGGTTTTCGGGGAAGGTGGCGCCTCGGGGGCGGCGCTTGTCGAGGTCTACGAAATTCGATAGCGATCCGCCTTTCGTTGGGCCGGTGCCTCAGGCGTCGGCTTCGACCGGGATCGAGGAGATGCGGCGCCAGCGGGCCATGACCCGGGCGTGGATGTCGTCCGGGGCGAGGCCGTGGGCGGCGCGCAGGGTGGCGACGTCGCTGCCGTGTTCCACAAATGTATCCGGCCATCCGATACGTTCGACCGCCGTGTGGACGTCGGCGTCCTGCAGGGTCTCGAGCACGGCGGAGCCAAATCCGCCGGAAACGACGTGGTCTTCCATGGTCACGATCAGCCCGAGCTGTTTGGCTTGGGCGAGCAGCAGATCGGCATCGAGCGGCTTGGCGAAGCGGGCGTTGACGACACCGACGGACAGGCCTTCTTCGGCCGCGATGCGGGCGGCGAGCGCAAGGGCTTCGCCCACCATGGGACCCAGCGCCCAAATCACGATATTGGTGCCTTCCTGCACGATCTCAGCCTTGCCGATAGGCAGGGCGGCGGGCACGGCCTTGAGCTCAATGCCTTCGCCGGCTCCACGCGGATAGCGGATGAATGCCGGGCCATCATGCGTGAGGGCGGTGTGCAGCATGTCGACGAGTTCGTCCTCGTGGCGCGGTTGCATCACGACGACGCCGGGCACGCAGCGCAGGTAGGAAATGTCGAACAGACCGTGGTGGGTCGGACCGTCGTTGGCCGAGAGGCCGGCGCGGTCCATGCAGAAGGTCACCGGCAGGTTTTGCAGCGCGACGTCGTGGACGATCTGGTCGTAACCGCGTTGCAGAAAGGTCGAGTAGATGGCGCAGACCGGTCGCAGGCCCTTGGTGGCGAGACCGGCGGCAAACAGCACGGCGTGTTCCTCGGCGATGCCGACATCGAAGAACTGTTTCGGGCAACCTTTCGCGAGGTGCGTGAGGCCGGTGCCGGCCGGCATGGCGCCGGTGATGCCCACGACGCGGGAGTCGGCTTGGGCAAAGCGCGTAAGGGCTTGGCCGAAGACGTCCTGGTAATTGGGCGGGCCACCGCTGGAACGGGCGCTTTCGCCGGTCTTGGGATCGTAGGGGCTGGCGCCGTGAAATTTTTCGGGCGAGCGGATCGCCGCTTCCAGGCCTTTGCCCTTCTTGGTGATCACGTGCAGCAGCACCGGCGTGTCGCAGTCGCGGGCGAACTCGAGGTTCTTGATGAGCTCTTCCTGATCGTGCCCGTCCACCGGACCGACGTAGCGCAGGCCGAATTTCTCGAACAAGGAGGACTCCATGAAGAAGTCCTTCGTTTCCCGCTTCCACTTCATGTAGACGCGGTGCATGTCGTTGCCGCCCGGGAGGCTGGTGAAGAAGCGCTCCAGATCGTGGTGGATCTTGTTGTAGGTCGGGTTGGTGGAGAGACGGTTGAGGTAGTGGGCGATGGCGCCGACGTTTTTGGCGATCGACCACTCGTTGTCGTTGAGGATGACGACGAGGCGTTTGGTGGAGGCCACGACGTTGTTGAGCGCTTCGAGGGTGACGCCGCAGGTGAAGGCCGCGTCGCCGCAGACCGCGACCACATGCTCATCGCTGCCGCGCAGGTCGCGGGCCGTGGCCATGCCGAGGGCGGCGCTCAGGGCGGTGCCGGCATGCCCGGCGCCGAAGGCGTCGTGTTCGCTCTCGGAGCGGGCGAGGAAGCCGCTGGCGCCATCGGTCTGGCGCAGGCCACGGAAAAACGCTCCGCCGCGACCGGTGAGCAGTTTGTGCACGTAACCCTGGTGCGCGACGTCGAAGACAAACTGGTCGGTCGGCGTGGAGAACACGCGGTGCAGGCCGATGCACAGTTCGACCACACCCAGGTTGGGGCCCACGTGGCCGCCGTTGACGGAGGTGACCGCGATGATCTCGTCGCGAATCTCTTGCGCAAGTTGCGGCAGGGCGGCGGGGGGGAGGGCCTTGACGTCATCCGGACCTTTGATGGTCGGCAACAGAGGCGAAGAGGAGAAGGGGGCCGCGTCGGGGGCGGAAGAGCTCATCAATGGTGGGTGGGCGACGGGGGCCGGGCGATCAGTCCGCGGACTCCGTGAGATCAAAGTCGGCAAACTGGGCATCGCCGTCCTTCGATTGTTTAAGTTGTTCGATTTTGAGTTCGGCCTGTTGGAGGCGGGACTCGCACTGCTTCAGCAGCTTGGTGCCTTCCTCGAATTTGGCCAGGAGGTCGGCCAGCGGCACGTCGCCACTCTCCATCGTTTCCACGATGGTTTCGAGTTTGGCCAGAGCGTCCTCGAAGGAAAGCTCGGCTGCCTTGGGTTTCGTCATAAGGGGGCAACATGCTCCGGGCATGAGGCTTTTCAATGCAATCTTTCCCTTGTGCGGATGAGGCGTCGGGCGAGGTGAGTGGACCCGGCGCAATTACGATTGCGGGCGCCACGGGGCGGTGCTCTTTTGGGCGTTTTCTATGAAATACTGGTCCCAGTTTTTTGTCCCCACGCTGAAGGAAAGCCCCGCCGACGCCGAGATCGCCTCGCACAAGCTGCTGGTTCGCGCCGGGTTGGTGCGCAAATTGAGCGGTGGCCTCTACACCTATATGCCGCTGGGACTGCGCACTTTGCAGAAAATCACCCAGATCTGCCGCGAGGAGATGGACCAGTCCGGCGCGATCGAACTGTGGATGCCCCACGTGCACCCGGCGGAAAACTGGGAAAGCGGCCCGCGCTGGAACGCCGCTCGCGAGATCATGTTCCGGGCCGACCATGCCGGCGCGGGCAAGAAGGCGTCCGCGGATCCGGAGTTTGTGCTCGGGCCGACGCACGAGGAAGTCATCACGCCGTTGGTGAAGGCGGAAATCAGCAGCTACCGCGATCTGCCGAAGAATTTTTACCAAATCGCGACCAAGTTCCGGAACGAGATCCGGCCGCGCTACGGCCTCATGCGGGCGCGCGAGTTTGTGATGATGGACTCTTATTCCTTCGACACCGATGCGGCCGGCGCCGAGGTCGCCTACGGCAAAATGAAAGCGGCCTACGAGGCGTTCTTCAAACGCGTCGGGGTGCTGGCCATCGCGGTCGAGGCCGACACCGGGGTGATGGGCGGCAGCTTCTCGCATGAGTTCATGGTCCCGGCCGAGGTCGGCGACGACGATGTGATCTACTGCGAGACCAGTGGTTACGCGGCCAACCGCGAGAAGGCCACCAGCGGCCTCGTCCCGGCTGACTTCACGGTCGCCGCTCCGGCGGGCGACGTGGAGAAGTTCGCCACGCCGGGCGTGGTGACCATTGCGGCGCTGGCGAAGGAGCCCTACGGCGTCGCCGCGGACCAACAGTTCAAAACGTTGGTCTACATCGGCGACGACAAACCCTTTGTGGTGATCCTGCGCGGCAGCGACGAGCTTGAGGAAGCCAAACTCGGCGCGCTCGGTTATACGCTGGTGCGTCCCGCCACGCCGGAGGAAATCGCGCCGATCATGGGCGCCAAGCCCGGGAGCCTGGGCGCGGTCAAAGGCACGATCGCCGCGGCCGACAAGCTCGATGGCATCTTTGCCGACCACGCCATCAAGCTCATCGGCAACGGCACGACCGGCGCCAACGAGGACGGTTTCCACCTGCGCAATGTGAATGTGGAGCGCGATCTGGCCGTCACGGGCTGGGGCGACTTCCGCACGGTGAAGGCCGGCGAACCATGCCCGACTTGCGGCGAGCCGCTGAAGAGCCGCCGCGGTATTGAGGTCGGCCACATCTTCATTCTCGGCACGAAATATTCCGAGTGTTTCGAGGCGACCTACATGGACGACCAGAAGGGCACCCACCCGATGGTCATGGGCTGCTACGGCATCGGCATCAGCCGCACCCTGCAGGCCGTGATCGAGCAAAGCCACGACGGTGATGGCATCGTTTGGCCGTGGGCGGTCGCGCCGTTCCAGGTGCTCATCTGCAACCTCGACCCGCAGCTTGAAGAGGCCGCCGAGCTCGCCAAGGCCATTGGCGTCGCGGCGGAGCTGGCCGGCGCCGACGTGCTCATCGACGACCGGGCAGAGCGCCCGGGCGTGAAGTTCAAGGACGCCGATCTCATCGGCATTCCGCTGCGCGTCGTCATTGGTGGGCGCGGCCTCAAGAACGGCATCGTCGAGGTGAAGTGGCGTCAGGAGAAAGACGTCGCGCAGGTTCCGGTGGCGGAAGCCGCCAGCCATATTGCCAACCTTGTTGAGCAGCAAGAGGCCCGCTGAGAACGTCTTCCACGCTGGCCCATGCCGGGTGATTGACCGGCTCGATGGGCCCGCTAACGTGCGGCCCATCGCCCAATCGCATCCGCCTGCGCCGACCATTTCATGACCGTAGACCAAGCCCAAACCGCTCCCACGCCCTTCGTCGAAACCGACGAAGCGACGCAGTTGGTGGGGCCGTGGAAAGTGGTCGTGTTGAACGATCCGGTGAATCTCATGAGTTACGTCGTGATGGTGTTCCGCAAGGTCTTCGGTTTCAACGAACCCACCGCGCGCAAGCACATGCTGGAAGTGCATGAGAATGGCCGCTCCGTGGTGTGGTGCGGACTTCGCGAGCAGGCCGAACACTACGCCTTTGTGCTGCAGCAATGGCATTTGACCGCGATCTTGGAGCGCAATGAAACGGATTGAGGTGAAGCTCAGTCTGGGCGTCGTCGCGCCGCTGCTCGACGTGATCAAGACCGTCGCCGATTCGCTGGACGACGATCTCGCGGCACCGCAGGCGATCGAGCAGGTCGACCTCGAACTGCGCGACACCTGGCGGGCGGAGTTGGTGGCGGGTCAAAACGGCGATGTCGCGACCCTGTTGGCGCTCTTTGACTCCGACTTTTTCGCCAACGGCGTGGTCAACTTCGACGAGGAAAACGCCGATTCCATCCTGCGTGCCTGCGCCGCGGTGCGTCTGCGGCTGCGCGATCGTTTCCTCGACGACATCCCCGACGACCTGCTGGAAAGCAGCGACGTCGAACTCGACGAATTGGAGGAAGGCCCGCGGAAGGCTTTCATGTGTTACCTGTTTCTTGCGACCGTGCAGGAGCTCATCATTGAGCATCTCTCACCAGAGGAGCCGAGCGATGGGAGCGACGCCGATGACGAGGACGACGTCGACTGAACGACGCCGGCCGCGCCTCATCCCCTATCATGCAACGCGTCGAGTGCGACTATTGCGGCCTGCCGTTTAAAGTGCGGCGGGTGGTCGCGGACGAAAAACGCTACTGCTGCGCCGGCTGCGCGGTGGCGGATCGGGTGCGCACGGGCGACGGGCAGTTTCCGATCACGCCGGAACTGTTGCTGGCCTTGATCGCGGGTTTCGCTGCCTTCAATCAGTTGCTCGGCGTGCTCATGAGCTGGCTCATGGCGGGTGAAGGTCGGGCAGTCCTGGCGGAGCGGTTCTGGTGGGCGTCGCTCGCGGCGGGCGGGCTGGCCTGGCTGTTGGCGACCATCGCGCAACACCGCTCGGGCGCGCGCCGCGGCATCGACCACCTGGTTGCATTGGCGGCGGCGGTTTTGCTGGGGCTCGGGGCGGCGATGCATTCGGCAACATGTGCGTTACTGGGCACGGCGGCCTTGTTAGCGTGGAGCGCTCGCGGCGGATTGCGTCCGCGTGCTGCGAAGCCAGGCGCCAACGGCTTGCAGCAGTAATACACCCAAAGCATTTGACGCGGGCAGGGCGGGTTCTACGTTCGTCCGACACCCTGCCGTGTTCGAGGTGCTTCTACACAGCTCTTCGCCTTTGAGATACTTCGGGAACCGTAACGTGGTGGTTGATGCCGGGCCGTAAATCGGAAGGCAGAGGCCGCCGCGGAAGGTGCCCACCTTAACCTAAAAAGGTCTTGAGCCTTTTGGCACACGGCACAGCGCGGGGTGTATTTTCTTTTTCCAATCCAGCTCATGTCACCCGCCTTCTACCACGTCCTCCACCTCCTCTCGCTCATTGTCCTCACTGGAGGCACGTTTTACGGGTTCGCCGGTTCGCCGGACTCCCGCAAGAAGGTCATGATCTTCACCGGCATCGCCAGCCTGCTCATGCTCGTGAGCGGCGTCGGTCTCCTGCACAAGTTGAGCTATGGATTCCCGGGGTGGGCGATCGTGAAGCTCGTCTGCTGGCTCGGCCTCGCCGCGCTCGCGGGCATTGGCTATCGCAAACGCGGGCAGGCCGGCCTGTTCATGGGCATTATCCTCGCGCTCGTTTTTGTGGCGCTGGTGATGGTCTACCAACGGCCGTTCTAAGCAGCCATGAACACGCCGACCGCAGGTGCGCTCTGCGGCATTTGGGTCGACCGTGTTGGCACGGTCCACTTGTCGCATGCCGATGCAGACGGCGGTCGCGTGGAGAGTTCGGTTCCGCTTGAGCCCTTTGCTTGGCTGAATGCCAAGCCTACGGCGGACCAGGTGCCGGAGGGCGTCACGGTCAGAGCGCTCGAAGGCGAGGGCGTGTTTCGTTGGCTGGCGGAAGCGACGAATCGCGAGGCCTACGACACTTTCCTGAAATCAGCGAAAGGCGAGCTGGGCTGCGACACGGTCAAGCCGCTGGAGAGTCAGCACCTGCTGCGCACGCGATCGCGTTTGTTTGGCGAAGTGAGCTTCGGCCAGTTGCGCCGCTGCCAGCTCGATATCGAGACGGCTTCGTCGGACGGCGACTTCAGTGATCCGGACAAACCGGATGATCGCGTGCTGGCGATCGGTCTGCGCTTCGGCGACCGCGATCGCACGCTGGTCCTGGCCGAGACGAGCGACGCGGCGGAGAAGCATTTGTTGCAGCAACTCAACGCCGTGTTGGCGGAGGAAGACCCCGACACGATCGAAGGGCACAACCTCTTCAAGTTCGACCTCGACTATCTGCGGCGGCGGGCGAAACGCCTGAAGGTGCCCTGCGTTTGGGGACGCTTTGGACAACGCGCCGTTTTTCGCAGCAGCCGACTGAAAGTCGCCGAGCGCTGGATCGATTTCCCGCGCTGCGATCTGCCCGGTCGCACGGTCGTCGATACGTTTCTTTTGGTGCAGCTCTACGACATCACGACGCGGGAGTTGACGGCCTTTGGGCTGAAGGACGTTGCGATCCATTTCGGCATCACGCCGGCGGACGGTGAAGGGCGCACCTATTTGGCGGGCAATATGATCCACGATGCCTACCATCAGGATCGCGATGCGTTTCTGGCCTATTTGGCCGACGATCTGCGGGAGACCAAGGGCATCGCCGACCTGCTGCTGCCGACCTACTTCGAGCAGGTGAAAACCTTTCCGATCACGCTGCAGGAGGCGACGCTGCGGGGCACGACCGGGAAGATCGATTTGTTGTTCCTGGAGGCGTATTTTCACGCCGGGCGCGCGACGCCGGTGCCGCCGGAAGTGCATCCCTTCGAGGGCGGTTACACCCGCAGTTTTCAGGAAGGCGTGTTTCGCGACGTGCTGCACTTCGACGTCGCGTCGCTGTATCCGAGTCTGTTGCTCCACATTGGGCGCAACCCGACCAACGACTCGCTGGGCGTTTTCATTCCGCTGCTCCAGCAACTGCGCGAATACCGCCTGCGCTACAAGAAGCTTGCGCGGGACGGGACCGATCCCGATGAGCGCGCCGAAGCCGCCGCCCGCCAAGCGAGTTTCAAGATCCTGATCAACTCGTTCTACGGCTACCTCGGTTTCTCGGGCGCGCGCTTTGGCGACGGTGAGTTGGCCGCGGAGGTCACCCGTCGCGGCCGCGAGTTGTTGCAGGCGCTCATCGCGGAACTGCAACGCCAGGGCGCGACCATTCTCGAGGCAGACACCGACGGCATCTACCTGTCGTCGCCAGAGCATTTCAACGAGCCGGAGCACCTGCTCGCCAAAGCGTCGGCCATCCTGCCGGCGGGCATCGAGCTCGAATACGACGGACGCTACGCCGCGATGTTCTGCTACAAGGCCAAGAACTATGCGCTCTACGACGGTGAGCGCATCACGCTCAAGGGCAGTGCGCTGCGCTCGCGGGGGATTGAGCCGTTCTTGAAACGGCTGAGCGACAGCCTCATTTCGCACCTGCTTGGCGTGGGCGGCGAGTCGCCGGCGGAGTTGGTGGTGCACTATCGGGAGGCCATCGCCGCCGGCAAAGTGCCGGTGACGGACATGGCCAAGACCGAGATCTTGAGTCAGAACCCGGACGCCTACGAACGCTTCATCGCCGGCGGTGGCAAACCGCGTCGCGCCTCGGCCGAAGTCGCACTGCGGATGGAACCGCGACCGCGCATGGGGGACCGCGTGAGCTATTACATTCTGCCGCGGCAGAAAGGGCAGACGAGTGATTGGCAACGGGCGAATCCCCTGGCGGCGTTTGACCCGTTGCACGCTCCCTACGATCACAAATACTACCTCAAAAAACTCGAGGATTGGGTGAAGCGTTACGAGGCCTTCCTCGACGCCGCGAAACTCGGGCCGACCGAAACTCAGGGCGAGTTACTGTAAAGCCAACTCCGTGGGCGGATTGGCAATCCGACGTTGGAGACGCTGCCGCGGCGGCTCAGGATCCGCCGCTGTGAAAAGCCCCTCTGTTCTTAGCCCCTCCCGTCGGTCCTTCCTGAAAGCCGGCGCCACCCTCACCGCCGCGTCCCTGTTGCCCCGCTTCGCCATCGGGCGGTCCGGACCGGCTGCGACAACTCGATTGAACCTTGCCTTCATCGGTGCGGGCGGGGTGGTCAATCAGGCCCTCGACGGCTGCCGCGGAGAAAACTACGTGGCCTTCTGTGACGTCGATGACGACCGCGCGGCGCGCACCTACGCGGCCTACCCGGACGCGCGCACTTTTCACGACTACCGGGACATGCTCGAGCGACTGGAGCACCAGATTGATGGCGTCGTCATTTCCACGCCCGACCACCATCACTTCGCCGCCGCCTACCTCGCCATGTCGATGGGCAAGCCGGTCTTCGTGCAGAAGCCCCTGACGCACAACATCTGGCAGGCCCGCACCCTGCAGAAGGCCGCGCACTACTACGACGTGATCACCCAGATGGGCAATCAGGGGCACACGACCGAGGGGATTCGTTTGGTCAAAGAGTGGTATGACGCCGACACCATTGGTCATGTGCGCGAGGTGCACGCGTGGTTCGACGGACCTGATTTTGAGGGTCGGTATTTTCACATGCCGGAATCGTTTCCGCCCGCGAGCGACCCGGTGCCCACGGCGCTGAAATACGACCTCTGGCTCGGGCCGGTCACACCGCGCGCGTTTTCGAGTGAGTATCATCCGCTCATCTGGCGCGGTTGGTGGGACTTCGGCTGCGGCGAACTGGGGGACTGGGCTTGCCACACGCTGGATGCGCCGTTCTGGGCGCTCGACCTCGGCATGCCGGATAAGGTTACGATCGAAAAAATGGATACGGTTCACGCCACCTTCTGCCCGCGCTCATCCCATCTCGTGTTTCATTTTCCGGCCCGGGGCGAAAAGCCGCCGGTCAAACTCCATTGGTATGACGGCGGCGAGAAACCCGATGCGAGCAAGATTCCGGAATGGCCGGCCGACAAAGAGTTGCCCCGTCGCGGTATGGTGATGATCGGCGACAAACATACGCTCATGACCGACGCGCGGCCAAACAGTCCGCGGCTCATCAACGATGAGCTTTGGAATGACTTCCGCCAGAGCCCGCCCGCCAAGGTCATACCGCGCGTCGCCGGGGGGCCCTTTCAGGAGTGGATTCGTGCCATCAAGGGTGAAGGACCGATGCCCGGTTCGAACTTCGATTACGCCGCGGCGCTCACCGAGATGGCGCATGTCGGTGTCCTCGCGCAGCGCACCGGTCGCGACATCGAATACGACGCCGCGACCATGGAAATCGTGAATCACGACGACCTCGGTGAGATGATCCGCGAACCCGCGCGCTCCGGTTGGGACTTCGGCAAGGAAGTCTGGCGGTAGACAGAGGACGATTTTCGAGCCGCAGCCGGCCTCGGTGAAACCTCGCCCAGGTAGGGCGGTGTCGCCGGCAGCCGCCGGTTGCGGTGGATCAGCCGAGAGGCAGTTGAAAGCCGCGGTCGAGGACGTCCGCGTCCACCTTGTTGCAGCTCTCGGATGGATGGCCGTCGCCATGAACGGTGACGAGAACGCGCGACCGGGTCACCGACCCCGGTTGCAACGGAGCGAACTGTGGCCGGGCTCGGTGAGCCCGGTGCGTTGGAAAGGCCTCGTTTTCATCGTGACCGGCTTACGTGGCCCTGGAGTCCGAATAGCCACAACGTCGCTCCTCAGGCCGGACTCTGCTCGCGCAGCCGTTTTACGACCCGGACCAATTCCAAACCGTCGGACAGCCGGACGTTTGAGCCTGGCACTTCCCGCCAAGCGATGGGCAGGTTGGTGATGGGCAGGCTGTCGTCGCGGGCGGCGATCAGGAGCTCGAGGTCGAAGTCGTAGCCGTCGACTGCCCAGGGTTCGCGGGCGCGCCACCAGGCGGCGGGCACGATCTTGAAGCCACATTGGGAATCGTCCGCGCCGATCCGCAGTTGAACCTTGGCCCAGCGGGCGAACCAGCCGCCGGTGCGTTGCCGCCAGAATCCGCGGCGGACGGGGCGCGAGTGGTCCTGGTGGTAGCGACTGGCGGCGATCAGGCTGGGCTGCGCCGCCGCGGGCGCAGCGAGCACCTGCTTCAGTCCTCGGATGACTTCCGTCGCGGGCACCGCGCCATCGGCGTCAACAAAGCCGAGCCATTGGGCCGAAGCCGCGGCGTGGCGCCAACCGTGGTAAACCGCACCGCCTTTGCCGCGGTGGCGTTCATTATCCAGCATGGGCTGGATTTGGGGATGGCGTTCGTGCAATTCGGCCACGGCACGACGGGTGGCGGCGGCGTCGGCGACGGGTGAACCGTCGTCCACGATCAGCACTTCAACGGGTAGCGCGGCGTCGTCGAGGGCCGCGCCGAGCTGGGCGAGAAACGGCGGCAGCCGGTCCTGCTCGCGCCAGCAGGGAATGACCAGGGTTGCGGCCGGCGGCGGTCGTCGCCAGGAATTGAATACGCCGGTGCGGAGCAGGGGGGCGTCGGTGCGGGTCGCCAGCACGGCGCAGTCGGGGGCCTGGTTGAACAGGGTGGTGAGTGCGTCGTCCGCCATGAGCAGCGCGGCAGTGGAGAGCGCGTCGGCGAGGGCGGCGTCGGGGGCGAGCACGAGGGATTGTTGGCGTCGCTGGAATCCGGTGGGCGCGATGACATGGCCGGGTTGAAAGCCGCTGCCGGAGGCGCCCAGGGCGAAGGGCGCGGCGAGCGACAGCTCCGGCTGGCCGGGCAGTTGCGGCAGGCGCAGCGTCCATTTCGAACGATCGGCGGCAAGGGGCGGCCCGATCACCAGCACGCTGGAGCCGCCGCCGACCAGCACGGCGGTGGAGATATCCCAGTCGGTGAGCAGTCGCGCCATCGCATCGAGGGCGGCGCCCTTGCCGACGGCGCCGAGATCGAGCCAGCGGCAGCCGTCGAGTTTGGTGACCAGCGGTTGCTCAGGATCGAGCGAAAGCACGGGCCGGATGTCGTCAGGCGACGGCGGCTCGAGATCGCGCAAATGCGACGGTGTCTTCTGATCCTTGGCGCGGAGCGCCGCGCCGCCGGCGAAGGGATCAAAGGCGCCTGCGCTGGCGGCGGCGACCTCGATGGCGGTGAGCAGGCAATGGTGGGTGAGCTCGTCGATGCGCAGGGTGTCGCCGGATGGGGCACGGTTGATGCGGGTGACGTCGCTGCCTTCGCGGTAGAAACTGAGTTGCTCCTCCACGCGGTCGAGCAAGGCGAAGGCCTCGGTCGCCACCTGGCGGGCCGTGCCGTTGGCGGGCGGCGCAAGGTAGAGGGTGAACTGCGTCGCCATGGCTTCGTGTTCGAAGCGTTCCAGACCGTCGAGTTCGACCAATTGAACCAGTGGAGCCGGGTTCATGGCAGCGGCGGGAAGGTGGCTTCCCATACAGCGGGAGCGATTGAGATCGTCAGCACGACGTTGGGTCGGAGCCCCACAAACTCGACCATGCGCGGCGGGCCGAGTTCGGGCGGGAGTTCACCATGCTGGCTGTCCCACACCACGACGTCCCAGTCGGCAAGGTTGGTGGGTGGGATATCGTCGATGTAGCCGACTTGCGGCTGTCGGCGCAGATACCACGGCAGCGGCCAGGCGTGCTCGTCGCTCACCACCGCGATGGTAAGTGGTCGGTTGAGGTTGGCACGGAGTTGCTCAATGCGTTCAGGTAAGCGTTGGAAGGCGCGGGGCGCTTGTTCGTAAAAGTAGGGATTGCGCGGATCGCCCGGATAGCGGTCGAGCGCCAGGCGGCCGACATGCGCGGAGTGCGCAATGGTGGCCGCAGCGAGGATAAGCGCAGCCCCGGTGGCGAGTTTGCCGCGAGTGGCCAAGTGAGAGAGCGCGTAGCCGCCCAGCAGCGCGAAGCCAATGGTGGGAGTCAGCAGCAGCCACGGCGTCTTGTAGGGAATGAGACTGTGCAGCAGTAGCAGCCCAAAGGTGAACAAAGCGGTCGATCGCAGTCCGGATGGCGCCGACCGGCGGCACGCGAGACCGGTGCCGATGAGGGCCAAAGCGAGAAAGCCAAGCTGGGCCCAAAGCACGGGTTTGGCGCTGAGCAATCCGAGGGTCTCCAAGGTGCGCCACCACGGGTAGTGGTGGGCGTCGCCGGCGATGCGTTGGAATTGCAGGGGGTAGGTGCGCAGCGCGTCGATGATCCCTTGGGGGTGGGCGCCGAAGCTCGAGTAGAAGAGTAGGACCGGCAGCAGCCAAGCGGCGCCGAACCACGCCAGGCGACGAGGAACGAAGGTCGTGGGTGCCGGACGGGATTCCCCGTAGCGCACCGCGGCCCAGGCCAGCAGCAGGTAAAACGGCGCGATTTCCTTGGCGGTTTGGGCTAGACCCGCGACCAAACCCAGGAGCAGCGTGCGCCGGGTCGAGGGGGGGGCTCGCAGGAGGAACACAAAGGCCCAGACCAAACCGGCCAACCATGCCTCCTGGACGAAGTAGGTTTGGTAGAGCGTGCTCAGGGTTTCGGTGCTGAGCAGGAGCACGGCGAACGGTCCCACGCTGCCCGGGCCTCCCAGCAAGCGCGGGGCGAAGCCGATGAGAGCGAGGGTGCCGAGTCCCGCCAACAGCGTGAAGCTGCGGGCGCTGACATCGTTGAACTCATCGGCGGAACGCCCGCGAAGGGTGTGAAAGCCGGCGGCGCCAAAGTAGATGAGCGGACCGTGACGATCGAGCGGGTCGTAACGGTAGCCCTCGCCGTGGAGGAGGTTCCACGTCAGCCAGGCCTGCACGGCTTCGTCGGCATGGAGTGGCCGATTGGCGAGATGGCTGCTGCGCCAAAGTCCGCCGGCGAGGAGCGCCAGCACGGCCAGCATGATCCACGCGAGGTTTGGGACGGAAGCAGGAGCGGGGCGGCTCGCCATGGCAGCAAAGGTTTCAGGGCAAGGCCGGACCGACAAGACGGAACCCCGGGCAGCAAAACGGGCCGGCAGCAGACCGACCCGCAGAAGTGCTGGAATGAGGTGGCGGCGGCTTATTCGACCGGGCGGCCGAAGACCTCGACTTCAATGTAGTGGTTGAGGCCGTCGGAGGTGTTGCCGTTGGAATAGAGGCGCACGTAGCGGGCGTGGACCTTGTTGCCGGGGATGAGGCGGCCGTAGTTCTTTTCCAGATACGCCGGATCCTTGCCGCGACCCATGCCAGAGGAATCGTCGTGGTCGTTGTTGAAGAGGGTCGTGACGCCGTTGACGAACTCGGGGTCATCGCTGACCTGGATGATCACATCTAGGTAGGAGCGGGGCTGGGCGTGGTAGTGCCAGACGGCGATGCCATAAATCTCGGCCTCCTGCTCGAGGTCGATCTGCACCCATTGCTGCATCTCACCGAGTTCGACGTAGTAGCCGTCCTCGGACTCCTTGTCGCCGTCGGTGACCATATCCAGTTCACCGATGATGGGCCAGGAGTCGGAGGAGGTGACGGGTTTACCGGCGGCGAGGTTGGTCACGTCGTCCGGCACCATGATGTCTGGAGCCGGGGTGTTGGGGGCCTCGAGGTGCGGCAGCTTGATCGGCGCCGGGGTGGAGGTGACCTTCGGCGGCGGAAATTCGAGCTCGAGCTTCGTCTCGGCGAGCGACCACGAAGCAAGGGCGGTCAGGGAAAGGAGGAGGGCGGCGGATTTGTTCATGAAAGGGGAGGCGGGCCCACGGAACACACGGAATGCACGGAAAGCGGCAAGTTTCGGGGCGAAATAGGTTCCGAGTATTCCGTGTGTTCCGTGGGCAGTAAACTACGTTGGCGGGGCTCAGGCGCGGAAGTCTTCGGGCTTGAGGTCGATGGTCTTACGGGCGGCGACTGCCGGGTTGACCATGAAGATGGGGGCTTCGCTTTCGAAGGCGTGGGCAGCATCGCAATTGAGCGTGCCCTCGCCGCGAACGGCGGCAAAGAAGTTCTCCAGGTGGGGCTGGTGCAGGGGTTTGTCCAAGACGACCGGCAGCTCGTAGGCCACCAGCGGGGCGGTTTCGCGCACATCGACGGTCTCGGCTTTTTTGGGATCGGGCGCGCCTTCGCTGCGGCGGAGGTAATTGAGATCAATCCACTTATCCCACTCGGGGGCGCGGTCTTCCCGGTAGACCTTGGTGAGGGTCGGGTTTTCGGAGATCTTCACCGAACCTTCGTCACCCATGAACTGTTCGAAGTAGCCGCCGCCAGCGCTGGTGGTGGTGAGCACCTGGTAGAAGGCGCGCACCGGGCCCTGGGCGGTGTCGTATTCAAAGATGGCCATGACGTTGTCATACCATTCGCGGGTCGGGTAATAGTCGGAGCCACCGGAGGCCATGACGCTCTTGGGGCCGGTGCCGAGGAACCAGTTGAAGACGTCGATCTGGTGGGCACCCAGATCGGAGATGGGGCCGCCGGAGAGATCCTTGAACCAGCGCCAATTGCGGAACTGGTGCATGTCCTTGAAGCCGTAGCGCTGGAGCGTGTCGGCCGGGATCTCGTAGCGCTTCGGCCAGCCGAGATCGTCGGACACAGCGCGGTTCCACTGACCGTTGATGTTGGTGATACGGCCGGGGATGTGCGCCTTGTTGATGATGTTGTTCAGGGCGTGCAGGTAGCGCGGGTTGCTGCGGCGCTGGTGGCCGATTTGGCAGAGTTTACCGGTTTCGCGCATGGTCTGGACCATGGAGCGGGCGCCCTCGACCGTGTTGGACATCATCTTCTCGCAATAGACGTGAAGTCCGGCCTTGAGGCACATGTTGGTGTGCGGGGCGTGCCAGAAGTCGGGGGTGGCAATGACCACCGCGTCGAGGTCCTTCTCCTTGGCCAGCATGTCTTCGATATCGGTGTAGCCGTTGGGGTCGAAACCGGCCTTCTTCAAGCGGTTGACGCCGTAGCGCTGGGAAAGGTCCCAGATGTCACACACCGCCTTGAACTGCAGGCCCGGTATGTTGAGCAGCGAGTCGAGCAGCACGCGACCTTGTGAGCCCATGCCGACCAAGGCGACATTGAGGCTGTTGTTGCCAGCTTGCGCACGCAGGACCGCGGGCGCGGCGAGCACCATACCGCCGGCGGCGAGGCCGGTCTTGAGGAAACCGCGGCGGGACCAGGGGGAAGGAGCGAGAGGGGAAGGGGTTTCAGTCATGATGGCGGAAAACGGTCGGAGGATGGTTTCGCTAGGGCAGAGGATTCAGGGGGCCGGGAGAATCAAGCCGCGGCGCACTAAAGCCGCTGAGCAACGTTTGAGGCGGATTCGTCCTACCATTTGGGCAGGATGGCGAGTCGGTCGTGTTGGACGAGGCGCAAGGCGAGGGCGACCAGCGCGACATGAATGCCGAGCCAGGCAACGCCGCCGTCCTGACGGATGAGGATGAGGCCGACGGTGAGGCTCACGTAGACCAGTCCATGGACGAGCAGCGAAATCCGCGGGGCAATGCCGAGCAGCAGCGTTACGCCCATGGCGATCAATACCGGCCCGAGCACCGTATCGTAAATGCCCAGAGCCCAGCCGGGGAGCAGCGGTTCGGCGGCAAACTTGTCGGCCAACGCCGGCGGGATGCCGTGGTAGTGGTCGAGTCCATACACCTTGTGGGTGACCTCGACCATGGCGCCGTTGATGTCGGGCTCGCCAAACTCGTCGAGCAGCGGCTGCTGTTCCGTGACGGAACCGGCATATTTTTCGAGTCCGGTAAAGAGGGCGCGCACGCCCAGCCAGAGGCGGAGCACCCAGAAGCCGAAGGTGGAGGCGAGGTTTTGGTCGGGGTTGGACATGGTGAAATCGAGGTGCGCGGTGGCGGTTTAGAAGAAGCCCGGGCGGTATTGCTTGCGGAGGTATTTTTCGGCTGAGGGCAGGTTGGGAATCTTCATGTTGGCGGCATCCCATTCGAGTCGGCGGTTCGCGCGGACGGCAACGTTGCCGAGGAGCACGGTTTCCGAGAAGGGACCGGCGTAGTCGAAATTCGAGGCTGGCTGATAACCGTCGCGGATGGCCATGGCCCAGGCTTCGTGGTGATTACTGGTCGGCACCCGCGGCAAGGTTTTCGGCGGGAGGTTGGGAGCCAGGCTGCGCATTTTGGATTCCGGGAAGATACGGATGGAGCTGTTGTAAGTCGTGGTCATCACGCTCGCTTCGGAACCGATGATGAAACTGCCGCTGCCGTCTCGCGGCAACTGGCGACCTTCTTCAAAGTCGGCCGGCAGCGTAGGCGTGAGACCGCCGTCATACCAGGTCCACTTCACGCCCGGCATCGAGCCGCGGGCGGCGAAGTCGAATTTGACGACGGAGCTGACGGGGCAGGCGTGTTCGGTGTTCTTGGCCGAGAAGGCTTCCACGGCGGTCGGGGCGGTGAGTTCGAGCCCCCAGTATGCTGCGTCCATGATATGGCAGGCCATATCGCCGAAGGCGCCGCAGCCGAAGTCCCACCAGCCGCGCCACGCAAAAGGCACGTAGGTTGGATCGTAGGCGCGCTCCGGGGCGACGCCGAGCCAGAGGTTCCAATCCAAGGTGGAGGGCACCACCGGGATGGCCTTGCTGTGGTCGGGCCACGGCAGCCCTTGCGGCCAGATCGGACGGTTGGTCCAGCTGTGGACCTCGCGCACTTCGCCGAGCACTCCGGCCTGAATCCATTCCTTGAGGAGACGGGTGCCCTCGTTGCTGTGTCCCTGATTGCCCATTTGGGTGATCACGCCGGCCTTGCGGGCGGCTTCGGTGAGGAGGCGTGCTTCCTCAACCGTATGGGTGAGTGGTTTCTCCACGTAGATGTGTTTGCCGTGGGCGATCGCGGTCATGGCGATCGGAAAGTGCATGTGGTCCGGCGTGGAAATGACGACGCCATCAATCTTGTCACCGAGTTGTGCGAACATTTCGCGGTAATCGCGGAAGCGGGGCACATCTGGGTATTCCTGATAGGTTTGGGCGGCGCGCTCCTCGTCGACATCGCAGAACGCCACAAAGGTCTCATTGACCAAGGCCTCGATCGCATTGCGGCCGCGGCCGCCGGCACCGACGATGGCCAGGTTCAGTTTGCCGTTGGGGGATGCGCCGCCGTTTTGGCCCCGCATGATGGCGGGGAAGGCAGCCGTGGCCGCGGTGGCCAAGGTGGATTTTTGCAGAAAGCTACGGCGGGTGAGGGCTTGTTCAGGATTCATGGATTTGGGGCAGGATTAAAAACGGAATGCAGGGGACATGCGGGGTTGCATTAAAATTGCATAGAATTGCAACAGAATGGACAAGGGCGCGGATTAAGCAATCTCACGTTGGCGAGGCCGGGACTTTATCACGGAGAACTAGGTTTTGTGATAGCTCCATCTTGGTCTTTGTGCGGCGCAAATTGTCCGAAGTGGGATCGGGCGAGCGCAATGCTGATCGATCACAGATTATCGTGACACGGGCCGGGGTTGCGATTGGACAAGCCGCTAAACCTGGTTTGCGTGGGCCATGCCCCAAAAAATCCTGATTGTCACCGACGACGCCGGCGAGTCGTTCGAAATCCTTTACGCCCAACACCGCTTTGTAGAAGCGGGCTTCCAGCCGGTCATCGCGGCGACCGAGCGGAAAAAGCTCAACGGCGTGATTCACGATTTTTATCCCGGTTGGAACACCTACATCGAGAAACCCGGCTACCTGATCGACAGCGAAATCACCTTTGATGAGGTCAAGGTCGAGGATTACGCCGCGATTCTACTGATTGGAGGGCGGGCCCCGGAGTTTCTGCGGCACAATGCGAAGCTGATTGAAATCGTGCGGGACTTCCACGCGCAGGACAAATGGGTGCTTTCGATCTGCCATGGGATTCAGATTCTGTTGGCGGCGGGTTTGGGGCGGGACCGGCAGCTCACGTGCTACGAAAACGTCCGCTTCGAGGTCGAGGCCTGCGGCGGAAACTGGATCAACCAGGAGTGCGTGCGCGATGGGAAGATCGTCAGTGGGCAGACTTGGGGCAGCCACCCGGATTTCTATCGGGAGGTCTTCGCGCACTTGACGGCGTGAGGCGCCGAGAGATGTTGCTGCTGCAGCCGGGGGCGGTGACCCCGGTGGGGCGTGCGTTCAATCCAAGGGCGTTGGTGACCCCGGCTACAGCGCTGTCGAAAACTGCTGCGCGCACCAATCGACTACGGTTCGCACCATCGTGTCGGTAAGGTCCGGCTCGAAGATGTGGTTGGCGCCGGGCAGCTCGACGAGGCGGGCGTTGGGGCCGGCGTGCGACATGGCGTCGTGACTGTGATAAAGCGGCACGAGATCGTCATTTGTGCCGTGCACCAGGAGCCAAGGCACGGTCACCTTCGAAACGTCGGCGATGACCGTATCGATGGCCCGTAAATCGTCCATGTAGGCCTGCGGCAATACCAGTCCGGGTTTGTCGAACATCAGCCCTTCACCGGGGGTGAGGTGGCCGAAGGCGTGTTCGGCGAATTCCCGCGCGCGCACGATGGCCGCCAGCGAAATGAGCAGGCGAATGCGCTGGTCCCGCGCGGCGCGCCGCACGCCAACCGCGCCGCCCATGCTGTGACCGGCGTAAGCCACGGAGTAACCGGCGGCGGTCGCCGCATCGAGCACGGCGCCGAGATCCTCGACCTCCTTGGTGATGTTGGATTCGGCAAACTGGCCTTCGGAATCGCCATTGCCCGACCACGACAAGCGCAGCGCCGGAATGCCGGCGGCAGCGAGACCGTCGGCCAGGGCGACGAGAAAGGGCCGGTCCTTGTGGCCGGTAACGCCGTGGCCGATCACCACGAGCTGCCGGGAGTCGGCGGCGCCGGGGTGAAAGGTCGTGTCGAGCCGTTCGCCGTGGCGGTTGCGAATGATCGTATCCACGCAGCGGAGACGCGGGATCAGCTCCAGCTCAGGTCGGCTTCGTTGAAGGGCATGCTGCGCACGCGCTTGCCGGTGGCGGCGAAGATGGCGTTGCCCACGGCGGGAGCGAGCGGCGGCAGGGCCGGTTCGCCGAGACCGGTGGTGGGGAACGGCGTCTGCACGAAGTGGGTTTCCACCACGGGCGGCGTGTCGGGCAGGCGCAGCAGCGGGTAGTCGTGGAAGTTGCTCTGTTGCACGGCGCCGTTGGCGACGGTGATTTTGAGTCCGAGCGCGGTGGACAGCCCGTCGACCATGGAGCCCTCGACCTGGTTCTCCGCGCCGCTGAGGTTCATGATCGTCTCGCCGCAGTCGACGGCGGCGACGAGCTTGTCGACCTTGAGCGAACCCTGCGGGGAAACCGTGACCTTGGCGCCGATGGCGACGTAACCCAGGTGGCTGTAGTGGAAGGCCACGCCAATGCCTTCGCCCTTCGGCAGGGACTGTCCCCAACCGATTTTTTCGGCCGCGACTTTTACGACCCCGGACATGCGGCCGCCGTGGTAACCGCGTTGGTCTTCGGGTTTGTTTTTGCGCTCCTCGTCGCCGAGCAGCTTGAGTTTGAAGTCCACCGGATCGGTGCCGGAAGCGTGGGCGAGTTCGTCGAGGAAGCTTTGCGTCGCGAAGGCGATGGCGCAGGACCCGGGGGCGCGCCACCAGCCCAGCGGGACGCCGCTGTTGAGGATCGTCTGACCCATCTTGAAGTTGGGCACGAAGAGGCCGGGGAACTCGGAGCCGTTGATGTTGGCGCCGCGGCCGGTTTCGGAGTCGCTGTTGACTCCGAGGGTGACGAAGTGGTCCTGCCAGGCGACAAGTTTGCCGTCGGCATCGAGGCCGCCTTTGAAGCGGTGCCAGCCAGCCGCGCGGTAATGGTCGTGCTGCATGTCCTCTTCGCGGCTCCAGGTCATCTTGACCGGCACACCGGCTTTTTGCGCGATGGCGGCGCATTGGAGCATGTAGTCGCTGATGAGGCGGCGACCGAAGCCGCCGCCGATGCGGGTCATGTGAATGACAACCTTCTCTTCGGGCACTCCGAGGTTGCCGGAAATGAGGCCGCGGCCCCAACCCGGCAATTGGGTCGGTGCCCAAACCTCGGCGTGATCGGCGGTCACCACCGCGGTGCAGTTCTGGGGCTCGAGGTTGGCGTGCGAGGCGTAGGGATAAGTGTAATACGCATCGAGCGAGGTGGCGGCGTTTTGCAGGGCCTCGTCCACATCGCCGTCGTGGCGCAGGGTGGACTGCGGTTCGCCGGCGGAGACTTCGGCGGCCTTGGCGTAAAAACCGTCGGTGCTTTGCGCGGCGACGTCGGCGGGGATGTCCCATTCGACCATGAGCGCGCGGCTGGCGGCCTTGAAGACCGACCAGGTGTCGACGCCGAGGATGGCGACGCCGGCGGGGAACTCGTCGATCTTGTCGTTGCCCTCAAGGATGAACGCGTCGGTTACGCCCGGCTGGCGTTTCACGTAGTCGAGGTTGGCCGACTTCACCTTGCCGCCAAAGGACGGGCACTTGACGTAAGTGGCGTGCACAAGGCCTGGCAGGGTTTGGTCGATACCGAAAAGCGGTTTGCCGGTGAAGAGGGCGGGGTTGTCGACGCCGGGCACACGCGTGCCGAGAATTTTAAAATCCTTCGGGTCCTTCAACGGCGCGGCCTCGGCGGCTGGCACCTCCAAGGTGGAGGCCACGGTCACCAAGTCACCGTAGCCGAGAGAACGACCGCTGGCCTGGTGATGCACGGCGTTGTCCGCGGCGTGGCATTCCGCGGCCGCCACACCCCAGGTTTGAGCGGCGGCGGAGATGAGCATGGCCCGGGCCGTGGCGCCGAGTTGGCGAAACTCCATAAAATGGGCGGGCGTCGCGCCGGAACCGCCGGCGACTTGGCGCTGATAGCGTTCATCAAACCCGGCCTGCACGATGTGGACTGAGTTCCAAGCCACCTCGAGTTCCTCGGCGATGAGCATGGGGAGAGCGGTTTTGATGCCCTGGCCGCATTCCGGGTTTTGCGACACGATGGTCACCGTGCCATCGGGGGCGATGCGCAGGTGGAAGTTGGGGGCAAAGTCGCCGTCGGCGGGAGCAGGGAACGCGGGGTTGGATTCCTCGGCGGCGAGGCTGCGACTGGGCAACATGAGGCCCAGGCTGAGGCCGGCGTAAGCGGCGCCCGTGGCCTTGATGAAACCGCGGCGACTGACGCCGGAAACGGGAGCGGGGGCAGGAAGGGTCTTCATGGTTGTCGTCTCCGGGTTCAGGCTTTGGCCGAGGCCTTTTCGGCCGCGAGGTGAATGGCTTGGCGAATGCGGACGTAGGTGCCGCAGCGGCAGAGGTTGCCGGCCATGGCGGCGTCGATGTCGCTGTCGGTCGGTTGGGGGTTGGTCGAGAGGAGCGCGGCGGCGCTCATGATCTGACCGGATTGGCAGTAACCGCACTGCGGCACATCGACCTCGTTCCAGGCCTCCTGCACGGCGGAGACGCCGTTGGGGTCGAGACCCTCGATGGTGGTGACGGCGCGGGCGCCGACGGTGGAAACCGGGGTCTGGCAGGAACGGGTGGCGGTGCCGTTGATGTGCACCGTGCAGGCGCCACAGAGGCCCATGCCACAGCCGAACTTGGTGCCGACGAGGTTGAGGTGATCACGGAGCACCCAGAGGAGGGGCGTATCCGGGGCGACATCGACGGTGAGGCTCTCGCCGTTCACCTTGAGGGTGTAGTTGCTCATGGGGTGGTTGAGGGGACAGGTAGGTTGTGGGAAAGGGAGTCGAGATCAGGCGGCGACGGTGCGGGCCTTGACCCAGGCAATGATGGCCGCGTCGTCGTCGAAATGACGCCAGGCGAGGTTCAGGAATTCGGCCGGCAGGATGTCGTGCGTGCGGAAAAAATTCCGGTCGCCGCCGCAGCAATACATCATGGAGGGGGGCAACTCACCGCGGAGCTTGGCGCGCACTTTGGGCAAAATGCGGGGCAGCCAAACGATGCCGTCGATCGCCTCGGATTTGCTCGCCCACGTGTTCGGATCGGCGACCACGGTGGAAGCCACGCCGTTTTGCACGTTGAGGAAGTAGTCACGGCGGATCGTTTCGATGGCGAGCGCATGGCCGAATCCCGGTAGGCCACCGCCGAGGTCATCCTCCGCATAGTCGAACATGGCCTGGGCGCCGATGCCGTTGGCGTCGAGCCAAGCCTGCTGATCGGCGTCGAAGAGTTCCGCCGCGGAGGCCTTACCGGATTTGTATCCGGAGATGGCGTGATCGTAGAGGACGCGAAACTGCTGGGGAAAGTCGAAGTGGGAAACGGTCATGGCTTCAGACGTAGGCGGCGTTGGTTGACCTGGCAAAGCCAGCCGGGCGATTTCTGCGACGGTGGGTCGGTGGGGATGGTGATCAGTTGTCCGCAGCGAGCAATCAAGCGCGGAAATTTATGTTAAACGCCAGCCGGCGGAACGTTGGCGCCGTCCAAGGTGCAAAGTCGACTGGACCAGCCCCGTTGCGGGGTCTTGGGAAGGCGTGCGCGACCTCCCCAGCGAAATGCGAACGTGCGAACCGAGTCCGGCGCTTATTCGATGACGGCATAGCCCCGCCGTCCGCTGTTAAAGGCCCGGAACGTGCCAGCGGAGAGGTCGCCATCGTCGATCAGGTCGTCGACGAGTTGGAGATACTTTCGCTGCTGATCGGACGGAGCGCCACCGAAGTCGACCCCCACCAAGGCACGGTAGCCAAAATCGCCCGAATCGATATCCCACACCCCTCCGATAGTCGTGGGTTGGGCGTAAACGCCTTCATTGAGGTAGTCGCCGAGCTGGGCATGGCCGCCCGCGAACGAGCCCGAGGATGGGTCGCCCGGGGTGGTGCCCAGTTCCAACATCATGGTGTCGATGCCTGCGGTGAAGGTGCGCAGGTCGCTCACGAAGCGGTTGACCCGAGCGCGTTCGCGCACGCGGCTGAAAGCCGGAATCGCCATGGCCGCCAGCAGGCCGATGATAACGACCACGATCATGATCTCAACCAAGGTAAAGCCACGGCGAGGTTTATACATTCCGGAACGATCTTGAACACGTTGACGGCTGTGGCGACCGCTATGACGCGCGATCGCGTCAAGCGCTCGTAAAAACGCTCGTGAGAAGTGCGTCGAAGGGTAGACGGGGCAGGCGTGAGCACGGGCGTTTGGTCGGCAGTAAAGGTCCGACTGAGAACTTGGCGTCGCCGCCTACCAGGACACCTTCAGAAACCCCCAGCGCGGTCCCTGGGACCACCCGCCGAGTTCGACTTTGGTTCGACCGAATTCTTTCTCGATCAGCGTCCCGCCGCGCACCGGTGAAAACTGCTTCGCCTCAAACCGCCGTTTCTGCTCCGCCACGGCTAGTTCGAGCTGACGGTTTTGGATCGAAGCCGACACCGTCAGCGTGGGCAGGGCGACCACCTGGTCGTCCGGCCCGACTGTCGCTTCGGGGCTTGGCGGCGGATCAAACGCGAACTCCGCCTGCAGCAACGCCGCGGTCTTCACTGCGACCGAGGGCACCGTTTCTTCTGCCCGAGCGTTGGTTGTGCCGGCCAAGCCGATCAACAAGGCCGACATTGCAGCAGCCAGGCTAATTTTAGTCCCCCAAGGCAGGCCAGATTTCAGCGGATATTCAGCCGTCATGCTGTGCTTTGGTGGGCGGGAACGGCGCCGGCGGTCGATCTGCCTCGATCGTGATGTCGTGGTCTTCGGTCCAGCGTTGCAGCAGTTCGCGGATGGCGCTCTGGCGGTGAGCATACCAAGCGTCCAGCACGTCGAGGCGATCGGCGGTGAGTTTGAATTTCCGGAAAGCCCCGCGCCCCTTGATGGCCCGCCAGAGCTGGTGTTGGGCGTCCGGGTTCGGCATCGACTCGATGAAATCCTCCATGTGCCGGTATTCATGAAAGTCCCACTTGGTCGGGAGTTGCACGAAGCGTTTTGCGTCGGTGTCGCGCACCACCTCGAGGGCGAGATCGAACAGCTCCGCCATCCATGGTTGGCGTTCGTCGCTGCCGTCCTCGTCGTTGTCGTGTCCCGCCTGTTCGGCATCATCGGCCGCACGCATGGTCTCGTCGTCGATGGTATGGACTTCGCCGGTTTCGCGATCGAAGCAGGCAAACCATTCCTCGGGGACTTCAAAACCGTGTTCCAACTCCTGGAGCGTCGTTTGGTTCTTCATGGTGCGATCGGTGCGCAGTATGAACGGCGGACCGATTGGTTCAATACCATGCTGGCGAGGGATGTCCTTTGATAGAGCGGCTTGAGGGGCTGAGCTCGCCGTCGCCGCGTTGGCGCGCAGCAATCCGGCGTCCGCGGGAGCGGTCCCGTTCGGGCCACGCTTTCGTTCCGCGTGCGCGGGATTCAAGCGCGGCTACGTCTTGGTTGCGATTGCTTCAGAGTGGGTAGCGAACCAAACTTATCGGCTTAGTGGTGAACTATCGGGGACTTGGCAGCCGCCGTTGGCATAGCCTGCAACAGGAGCCCGGTGGTTTCACGTTTTGGAGTCGATGCGGGTAACCCGGGGTTTTTGGATCTCTGCCAACGCTCGGTCGCTGCAATCGGGGCAGACGCCGTGGGTGATGGAGCGACGGGTATTGCGCTCGAGGAAGGCTTCGACGCGTTCCCAGTAACCGCTGTCGTCGCGCACGCGGTGGCACCAGGCACATATTGGCAGCAGTTCGGCGAGCTCATCCACGCGCTGCAGGGCGGTCTGGAGCCGGGCGTTGGTGTCCGCCAGTTCCTGTTTCTGCTGGGCGATTTTCTGATAGGCGCGGCATTGCACGTAAACGATCGGTGGCGCGATCAGGCCCGGGCAAAGGATGGCCAGGAAGATGGTCCAGCCCCAGGTCATATCTTCGAAGCCGATCGAACGAACGCTCAGGGTGGTGATCACGACCGATACCATGATGGAAACGAGTCCGCCGACGGCGGCGACTTTCCAAGGGGAGTAACGGAGGAAGATGGAGCGGAGCACGGGAGTGGACCTAAGCTACACGAGGTCGTGCTGTCCTGGGCAAGCGATGCCGGGCGCGGAGACGCACCTACGGGAGCAATCGTTAACCCTCAACGGCGGCGGCGATGGCTGTTGCGTTTGCCGTCCTTGCGGTGGCCTTGGGCGCTGGGGCGATTTTTGGGCGCGCCGGCGGCGCGTTTGGCGCGTTCGACCGGGCGCTTGAAGGGCGGGACGCTGGGCTCGCCGGTGCCGACAAGTTTGAAGTCGATCATGCGCTTCACGCGGTCGACTTTGGCGGCCTTGACCTCAATGTGGCTGTTGAGTCCGTAGCGGGCGCCGGTGCGACGGCCGACCAGCACGGTGCCATCGTCGGCGAGGTTGAAGAAGTCGTTGCCGAGGTCGCTGGTGGGCAGGAAGCCGAAGGTGCCGGACTCAGCGAGCTCGATGAACACGCCATGCTGGCGCACGTCGGTGATGATGGCCTTGAAGGTGGTCGGTTCGGCCTTGGCCAGGTCGCGCTCGAAGAACTCGAGGGTCTTGATCTTCACGCTTTCGCGTTCGGCCTCCTGCGAGTTGACCTCGGTGAGGCTGATGTGCTCGGCGAGGCGCTCCAGCTTGGCCTGATTGTAGGTGAACTGGTAGCCCGGCGGCGTGGGCCAGCCGCCGTGCAGGATGAGATGGTGGTTCAGCACGCGGTGCACGATGAGGTCGGCGTAGCGACGGATGGGGGAAGTGAAGTGGGTGTAGTCCCGTTTGTGCAGGCCGTAGTGGCCATCTGGAGACGCGCGGTAGGCGGCCTTCTTGAGGCTGCGGAGCAGGTTGATGCGGAGCACGTGGCCCTGCGGGTGGTCGCGCAGGAGCCTGAGCAGTTGCACGACTTCCTGCCGTTGGGTGAGGTCGCCGATCTGGATGCCCTGGGTGGCGAGCTGCTGGCGAAGTTCGCCGAGCTTTTCTTCGTCGGGGTCGTCGTGCACGCGGTAGACCGAAGCGAGTTTGTGCTGCTTGGTGAGGCGGGCGACGGCCTCGTTGGCGGCGAGCATGAACTCCTCAATGAGCTGATGGCTCTCGTCGTGCTCGATGAGTTCGAGGCGGTCGGCGTAACCAGCTTCGTCGACGAAGACCTTGGTCTCGGGCATGTCGAGATCGAGGCTGCCGTGCTTCATGCGATCGCGACGCAGTTTGCCGGCGAGCGACCAGAGCGTGCGGATCCAGGACTGCAGGTCGGTGAGTTCCTGTTTGCTGAGCGACTTGAGGGCGCGTCCGGTCGAGCCGGTCTGGTGCTTGGGGGGGAGCGGCAGGTCGCGCGCGGCCTGAATATCGTCCTCTTTCAGGAGCGTGTAGGCCTGTTTGTAAGTGAGACGCTTGCGACTGCGGATGACCGTGTTGGCAAAGGCGCTGGCGACGATGCGGCGCTTGGCGTCGAAGGTGAGGAAGACCGCCTTGGTGAGACGGTCCTCGGCTTCGACGAGCGAGCAAAGCCCGTTGGAAAGTTTTTCCGGCAGCATCGGCACGACGGTGCCAACGAGGTAGGTCGAGTTGCCGCGGGTCTGGGCCTCCTTGTCCAGGGCGGTGCCGGGTTTCACGTAGGCCGAGACGTCGGCGATATGGATGCCGATCTTCACGTGGTCGTCGGGCAGGAACTCGATCGAGAGGGCGTCGTCGAAGTCCTTGGCGTCATCGGGGTCGATGGTGAAGGTCGGGATCTCGCGATAATCGAGGCGGGCGGTGAGGTCCTCGGCGCGCACCTTGGTCGGCAGCTTCGCGACCTCGGCCAACACGTCGGGCGGGAAGGTGGGTGAGAGGTCGAACTTGCGGTAGACACCCAAAAGCTCGGCGCGCGGCTCCCACTGGCGACCAAGGCGTTCGATGACGCGGCCCTCGGGGGGGCGGGCGGTGTTGGTCCATTCGTGGAGCTTGACCACGACCTTGTCGCCCTCGTCGGGGGCGGGATCGAGTTTGCCTTGGGTGGGATCGTCGACGCCGACGTCGTGCACGAAGCGCGGATCGTCGGGCGAAACGTAGTAGCGTTTGCGGATACGGCGCAGGGTGCCGACAACGATGTCGGTGCCGCGTTCGAGGATCTCAACGATACGGCCGCGCGGTTCGTTGGCGCGCGGGTTGCGGGCGTTGCGGCGCTGATTGGGGCGGGTGTCGAGCTGGAGCCGAACCTTGTCGCCGTGGAAGGCATTGGAGGCGTCTTCGGACGCGATTTGCACGACCTCGGGGGCGTCGGCGGCCTCGCCGCTGCGATCGACCACGACGAGGGCGGAGCCACCGGTGCGGAAGCGCAAGGTGCCGGTGAGGGTGCCGTCGCCGCGGCCGCCACCATGGGCGTCGGGCAGGGCGATGCGGTCGCCTTGGACGAGTTTGAATTCGCCGCGGGAAACCAGCAGGCGAAGTTCGTGGGAAAGTTGGTTGCGCTGTTTTTTGTTCAGGCCGAGTTGGCGGGAAAGTCCGGCGGCGTTGAGCGGCTTGTAGCCGGGAGCGCGCAGGACCTGCAGCAGGGAATCACGATATTTCATTCAGGTTGATTAAAGGGGGCTTGGGGGCAGCGGGCGGAGGCGTTTTGCGGTGGACACCGCGGGTGCTTCGTCCGATGCGTGGACTTATGAGAATTGTTCACGTGGCCAGCGAGATGTTCCCTTACGTGAAGACGGGGGGATTGGCCGATGTGGTGGGAGCGCTGGCGCAGGAGTTGGCGCGAAAAGGTCACGAGGTCACGGTCTTCCTTCCCGGCTACCGCAAGGTGCTCGAGCATCCGGAGGTGGCCTCCGGGCTGCAGCGCACGCGGCGGTTGCGGATCGAGATGGGGGATATGTTCATGACCGGGGATGTGCGAGTGTTTTCTCCGCAACCCAATCTGACCATAAACCTGATCTGCCGCGAGGAGTTCTTCGATCGCCGCAATCCTTACGGTAACGGCGAGCGCGACTACGAAGACAACCACCACCGCTTCATCTTCTTTTGCAAGGCGGTCGTGGAGGTGATGCGTCTCGGCAACATTGATGCCGACATTGTGCATGGCCACGATTGGCAGGCGGGTTTGTTGCCCTTGTTGCTGCGCGCAGCGGAGCAGCGCCATCGTGTGAACCTCGCGATGCACACGGTGCACACCATCCACAACATCGCCTTCCAGGGGCTGTTTCCGATGAAGTCGTTTTACCGGACCAACCTGCCGGAGGAGCTCATGGGGATCGATGGCGTCGAGTATTACGGCCAGGCGAGCATGATGAAGGCGGGCATTTTGTTTGCCGATCGGGTCACGACGGTGAGTCCGCGATATGCGGAAGAGATCCAGACGGCCGAATTCGGCTGCGGATTGGATGGCGTCGTGCAACTGCGGGCGGACGACCTGGAGGGCATGATCAACGGCATCGACACCGCGACCTGGAACCCGGCGACCGATGCGTTGCTGCCGGGCAACTACAGCTCCGACAACCTGGGCGGCAAGAAGCTCTGTCGGGCCGACCTGCTGAAGGCGGCGGGATTTGATCCGCGCTTCAGCGGTCCGATCTTTGGCATGGTGTGTCGGCTCACGGAGCAGAAAGGCGTGCAGCTCGTGCTCGCAAACCGGGCCTTCTTCGAAGCGGAAAACGTGCGCTTGGTCGTGCTTGGCGGCGGCGACACCTTGCTGGAGGACGGTATGCGCGAGCTGGCGACCGCGTTACCGGGCAAAGTGTATTTCAAGAATGTTCTGGACGAAAAGTTCAGCCATTTGGTCGAGGCCGGCAGCGACTTCTTCATCATGCCGTCGCTCTTTGAACCCTGTGGGTTGAATCAGATGTATTCGCAGGTTTACGGCACGGTGCCACTCGCGACGCGGGTGGGGGGCTTGCTCGATACGGTGGTCGACCTCGATGACGCGCCGGAAGGCGGGACTGGCATCCTCATGGAACCCACGGCCGCCGGGCTGCAGGTTGGGCTCGGGCGGGCGCTCGCCTTGTTCGCGAGCAAAGCCGACTACGCCAAGGTGCAGGCAAACGGCATGCGGCGCGACTTCAGTTGGGGCAAGGCGGCCGCAGCCTACGATGCGTTCTACGAGGCGTTGGTGGACTAGACGCGAGTGTTGCGCAGTGCGGCAGGGCGGATCGGCAGGAATGTCGGTTCTACTTTGGGGTAGGGACTTGCGAAGCTCGGCGGGCTGCCTTCGGTGCGCTGATGTCCACTTCACCTACGATCGTTTGGTTGCGTCAGGACCTGCGCCTGCAGGATCACGCCGCATTGGCGGCGGCGGCTGAGCGGGGTGGGGCGATCATTCCGCTCTTCATCCTGGACGACAAGGGTGAGGGAGCGTGGGCGTCGGGTGGTGCTTCGCGTTGGTGGTTGCATCGTTCGCTGGCCAATCTGGGTGTGGCGATTGCGGATCGCGGCGGAAAGCTGATCCTGCGGCGCGGCGATTCCTTGGCCACACTGCGGGAAGTGATCCTAGCGACCGGCGCGGACGCGGTGTATTGGTCGCGTCGTTACGAGCCCGCCGTGATCGAGCGGGACAAAACGATCAAGCGGGCGCTGAGCGAAGGCGGAGTGCTGGTTAAGAGTTTCAACAGCGCGCTGCTGCACGAGCCCCACACGGTGCAAAACAAGTCCGGCAAGCCGTTCCAGGTTTTCACGCCGTATTGGCGGCATTGTCTGGATAAACCGAAGCCGGCTTTGAACCCGGACGCGCCGACGTCCTGGCCGGCACCGTCAACGTGGCCGGATTCGGTGGCGCTGGAGGACTTGCAGCTGTTGCCCAAACTGGATTGGGCAGATCGTTTTCCCGAGCGTTGGACGCCGGGCGAAACCGGCGCGCAACAAGCGCTCAAGACCTTTGTGGCCGAAGCCATCGCGGCCTACGACGAACGGCGGGATACGCCGGCCGAACACGGCACCTCACGGCTGTCGCCGCATTTGCATTTTGGGGAGATTTCGCCCGCGCAGGTGTGGCATGCGGTGGCCGCGATCGGCGAAGCGAAGGGGACGTTCCCTTCAAGCAAAGGTGCACGGGTGTATCTGTCAGAGATTGGCTGGCGGGAGTTTGCCTACCACTTGCTCTACCACTTCCCCCACACGCCGACGCAACCCCTGCGCGAAGAGTTCGCGGAGTTTCCGTGGCGCGAGGATCCGAACGGACATCTGCTCAAAGCGTGGCAGCGCGGCCAAACGGGTTACCCGATCGTCGATGCCGGGATGCGTGAACTCTGGGTGACCGGCTGGATGCACAACCGCGTGCGCATGGTGGTGGCCTCGTTTCTGGTTAAACACCTGCGCCGGCCGTGGCAAAAGGGGGCGGAGTGGTTTTGGGATACGCTGGTCGATGCCGACCTCGCGGCGAACACCCTCGGCTGGCAATGGAGCTCTGGTTGCGGAGCGGATGCCGCGCCCTATTTCCGGATCTTTGCGCCGGTGTTGCAGGGGACGAAGTTCGACGGTGACGGCGACTACGTGCGGCGTTGGGTCCCGGAGTTGGCCAAGTTGCCGAACAAGTTCCTGCACGCGCCGTGGGAAGCGCCTCCGGAGGTGTTGGCGCACGCCGGCGTCGAGTTGGGTGAAACCTATCCGGCGCCCATCGTGGAGCACAAAGCGGCACGTGACGCGGCCCTCGAGGCCTACCAACAACTCCGGAAATCCCGCTGATCATGGCGCGGCGGAAACGACGCAATCTGGTGCTGGTGTTGGGTGACCAGCTGGACGCGAAGTCGGCGGCGTTCGACGGCTTCGAGCCGACGCAGGATGTCGTCGCGATGGCCGAGGTCGCGGAAGAGTCGACCCATGTTTGGTCGAGCAAGGTGCGCACGGCCGTCTTCCTTGCCGCCATGCGCCATTTCGCGGAGTCGTTGCGGCGCCGCGATGATTGGTCACTCGATTACGTGGCGCTCGATGATCCGGCGAACACCCAGACCCTCGGCGGCGAGGTGGCGCGACTTTGTGCCAAGCACGAAGTGGAGCGTTTGGTGCTGGTCGAAACCGGCGATCACCGCGTGGAGGAGGCGATCAAGCAGGCGGCGGCGGAGGCGGCGGTGGAATTGGACCTGCGCGAGGACCGGCACTTCCTGAGTGCTCGCCAAGGCTTTCGCGAGCATGCGCGGGGGCGGAAGGTGCTGCGCTTGGAATACTTTTATCGGGAGATGCGACGACGGCATAACATCCTCGTCGATGCAAACGGTGATCCGGAAGGCGGACAGTGGAACTTTGACGCCGACAATCGGCAGTCCTTTGGGCGGGAGGGCCCGGGCAACGTGCGCGCGCCAATGTCGTTTCAGCCGGACGAGATCACGCAGACCGTGATCGCGCTGGTGGAGGAACGATTCGGCAAGCACCCGGGCGATCTCGCGGCCTTTGATTGGCCGGTCACCACCGAGCAAGCGCGCCGAACCTTGACGGATTTCATCAAGCACCGGCTGCCGGATTTTGGACGCTACCAGGATGCGATGTGGACCAACGAACCATGGCTCTACCACTCGCGTCTCGCGGCCGCCATGAACCTTAAACTCATTTCGCCGCGCGAGGTGATCGATGCCGCGATCGCGGCCTACCGTGCGGGTGACGCGCCGATCGAAGCGACCGAAGGATTTGTGCGGCAGATCCTCGGCTGGCGCGAATACGTGCGCGGACTCTATTGGCTGGAGATGCCCGAATATGCGGAGGGCAACGCGTTGCACGCGGAGCAGGAATTGCCGGCTTTTTATTGGGATGGGAAATGTGAAATGCGCTGTCTGCGGGAGGCGATCGGCCAGACCCTGACGTTGGGTTACGCGCACCATATTCAGCGCCTCATGGTCACCGGACTCTACGGTCTGCTGCTCGGGGTGAAACCGAAGGTGATGCACGAGTGGTATCTGTCGGTCTACGTCGACGCGGTCGAGTGGGTCGAGCTGCCCAACACGATTGGCATGTCGCAGTTTGCCGACGGCGGGCGCATGGCCTCGAAGCCGTATGTGGCGACGGGCAAATACATTCAGCGCATGAGCAACTACTGCGCCGGCTGCCGCTTTGATCCAGCGAAGTCCACCGGTGAAAACGCCTGTCCGTTCACGACGCTCTACTGGGACTTTTTGCACCGCCATACCGAGCGCTTGAAGGGCAATCAACGCATGCGCATGCAGCTGCGGAATCTCGATCGGATATCCGTCGAGAGGCTCGATGAAATTGCCAGCCGCGCGGCCGCGATCCGGGAACATGGCGGCCGACCGCCGCCGTCGGCTGAACCCGAATTGGGTTTGGATGCCTAAGTCGCTTGCCTCCACGCCAAAGCTGCATCGCTTGCCGGGATGCCCCGCATGAAATCGAAGACCGATCTGCCGCAGAAAATCTGCATTGTTTGCGGCCGACCGTTCGCCTGGCGCAAGAAGCGGGAGCGGGTCTGGGAAGAGGTGAAGTATTGCTCAGATCGGTGCCGAAACCAGCGCGGAGCGCGCGCGAAAGAATTGGGGGTCAGGCATGCCGCACTTTGAGCGCACCCTGCTGATACGGGGCTCGCCGGACGAAGCCTTCGCTTGGCACGAGCGACGCGGGGCTTTGCCGCTGCTCACTCCGCCGTGGGAAAAGGTGAACGTGGTGCAGGAGGGCGAAGGCGTGTCCGACGGTGCCCGGGCGGTGCTGAAATCGCGCGTAGGCCCGTTTTGGATACGTTGGGTGGCGGAACATTACGGTTACGAGCAGGGGCGCCAATTCTGCGATCGGCAACTGGAAGGACCGTTTGCGAAGTGGGAGCACCGACATGTCTTTGCGCCCGCAGGTGAGGGCACCTGTCGGCTGACTGACTCGATTGACTATGAGCTGCCCGGCGGCGCCTTGGGCCGCTGGTTGGGTGCAGGCATGGTCGAGCAACGGCTCGAGCGCATGTTTGCCTACCGGCATGCGGTGACGCAGGCCGCGCTGGAACGGCCGATGCAGTCCCGCGGAACGGTGGTGGTGAGCGGCGCTTCAGGACTATTGGGGCAGGCCCTGTGCGCTTACCTCTCCACCCAGGGCTGGTCGGTTCATCGACTGGTGCGGCGGGATGCCAAGACGGCGGATGAGATTCGCTGGGACCCGCACCGCGGTGCGGTGGATTGGCCGGCGGATTTTTCCTGCGACGCCGTGGTGCATCTGGCGGGGGCGGGCATAGCGGATGGGCGCTGGACCCAAGCGCGCAAACGCGCGATCCGCGACAGTCGGGTCGAGGGCACGCGCACCCTCGTGGCGGCGCTGGCCCGCCTGCCACAGCCGCCGCGCGTGATGTTGAGTGGCTCCGCGATCGGGTATTACGGCGACCGGGGCGTGGGAGGAGAGGAAGTCGATGAGAATGGCGACGTGGGCGCGGGTTTCTTGGCGGAGGTTTGCCAGCAATGGGAAGCCGAAGCCACCCCGGTGCGGCAACTCGGCACGCGGCTCGTTTGGCTGCGGACCGGTATTGTGCTGACGCCGGCAGGTGGTGCGTTGGCCAAGATGCTGCCGGCGTTTCAGTTTGGCGCGGGTGGTCCGATGGCCGGAGGACGCCATTGGCATAGTTGGATATCGGCCGACGACTGGGTGCAGGCCTGTGCGCACTGTTTGGATACGGAGTCCGTCGCCGGCCCCGTGAACGTGTGTGCGCCGTGGCCGGAGCGGCAGCGGGATTTTGCCGAGATGCTTGCCAGTGTTTTGCAACGTCCGGCAGTGCTGCCGACGCCGGCCTGGCCAATGCGCCTGGCCTTCGGCGAGATGGCAGACGAGGCCCTGCTGGCGAGCGTGCGAGTCACGCCGCGGACTCTCACTGAATCAGGCTACAGGTTTTTGCATCCCTCACTTGAGAAAGGCCTCAGGCACGTGCTCGGTAAGCAGTCTGGCTTATGAAGAACACGACGGTGATCATTGGCGCCGGGATCTCCGGCCTGTTGCTGGCCCGCGAATTGAAGTCGCGGGGGGCGACCGTGCAGGTTTTGGAGAAGAGCCGAGGCGTCGGGGGCCGCATGTCCACCAAGCGCGTAGGCGACGCGGTGTTCGACCAAGGCGCGCAATTCTTCAACGTGCGGGATGAATATTTTGAGGCCATGGTGGAGAGTTGGGCCCGCTGCGGGGCGATGGCGCGGTGGCCGGACGAGGACTCCAATCGTTGGGTCGCCCGGCCGAGCATGACCGGCTTGGCCAAAGCGCTGGCCAAATGTCTTTCGGTGCGTCTGCGGCACAAAGTGCAGTCGGTCAAACGACACGATTGCGGTTGCTGGGAAATCGATGTCGAAGGCGAGGGGCTCCTGCGCGCGGAACGGTTGGTGTTGACCTCGCCGGTGCCACAAAGCCTGGCGCTGCTGGATGCGGGGAACGTGACGCTGCCGCAGGGCGTGAGGGCCAATCTGGACCGTTGTGACTATCACCCCTGTCTGGCGCTGATGCTGGTGCTTGATCGCCCCAGCGCGGTGCCGGCCGCGGGAGTCGAGAGCAGCGAAGGACCGATTCGCTGGGTGGTGGACAATGTGCGCAAGGGGATCAACCAAGGTGCCGCCGCGTCGATCACGGTGCACCTGAGTCGAGAGTTTTCGGCCACCCATTACGGCGATTCCGAGAGCGAACTTTTTGAGGCGGTGCTCCCGGCGCTGCGTCCCTTGCTGGGCGACGCGATCGTAGTGCAGCGGGCCTTGCACCGTTGGCGCTTCAGTGAGCCTCGCACGCTGTATCCGCAAAAATGCCTGTGGCTGCCGGACCGGCGGCTTGGTTTCTGTGGCGATGCCTTCGGTGGGCCGCGGGTGGAAGGCGCGGCGGTTTCGGGGCTGGCGTTGGCCCGGGAGATTGCCGCAACGTTGGAAACTGCATGAAAAACGTCATCGTTGTTGGCGCTGGTTTGGCCGGTCTCACCTGTGCGCGGAGGTTGCAGGAGGCCGGAGTGCGGACGACGGTGCTCGAAGCGAGTGATGCGGTAGGTGGCAGGGTCCGGACTGATGTGGTGGAGGGTTTCCGGCTCGATCGCGGATTCCAGGTGTTGTTGACGGCTTATCCGGAGGTGCGGCGCTGGCTGGATCTGGCGACGCTTGACCTGCAGGAATTCTGGCCGGGGGCGACGGTGTGGACGGGGTCGGATTGGGCGACGGTGGCCGATCCGCGGCGACGTTGGACGGATTTGTTTCGCAGCCTTTCGGCCGACATCGGCAGCACGACCGACAAGTTGAAGGTCGTGCAATGGGCGATGGATGCGATGCGGAGCAACGATGACGCGCATTGGGCGCGGCCTGAGACCAGCGCCTTGGAAGCCCTGCGGCAACGTGGTTTCAGCGAGCGTATGATCGAGCGGTTTTGGCGGCCCTGGCTGGGTGGTATCTTTCTCGAACCGGACTTGGGGACCTCGAGCCGCATGTTGGAGTTTGTATTCGGAATGTTCGCGCGGGGTGGGACTGCTGTTCCGCGCGAAGGTATGCAGGCGATTCCAGAGCAACTCGCCGCCGGATTGGAGGCGGGCTCCATTATTTTTAATACCCGGGTGACTGCGGTCGAGGGAGGCAAGGTGTGGGCCCAGAATGGCCAAACTTGGCAAGCCGATCAGGTCGTGCTCGCGTCGGAACCAGGGAGTGCAGGCGGGCTGGCCGTGGGTGAGCCGCCCGTCAATTGGCGGGAAGCACGTTGCCTGTATTTTGCGGGGGGGAAGCAGGTGGATGGCGATCCTTTGCTCATGCTCAACGGCAGCGGTGAAGGTCCGATCAACCATGCCGTGTGGATGGATCGTGTCGCGCCGAGTTACGCGCCAGCGGGGCAAGCTTTGCTCATGGTTGCGTTGCGGCCCGGTCTGGACGGCGACGATGATGCATTGATCGAGCAACAGGTAAGGCAGCAGTTGAGCCCTTGGTTTGGCGCCGATGTGGCGACCTCGCTGCGGTTGCTGCGGCATTCGCGCGTGCGCAAGTCGCTGCCGGCGCGAACGCCGCTGGAGCGAATCCTACCGAAGCCGGTGGCACCGGGGACCTGGCGTTGTGGGGACAGTTGCTCGACCGCCTCGATTCAGGGGGCCATGGAAAGCGGCCGCGAGGTGGCGGAAACGGTGCTGCAATGGCTCTGAGCAGGCGCGTGGGCCGGCTAAAATGAAGCTTTCCTTATGTGCGGCGGATTGGTTCAGTCGCAGCCTTCATGGACAAGACATTCATTATTCTTAAGCCCGACTGCATGGAAAAGGGGCTGGTTGGCCAAGTGCTCGCGCGCTTCGAAGCCGCTGGTTTCGCCATCGTGGGTGCGAAGATGATTCAGCTCAGTTCGGACAAGCTCCGTGAGCACTACGCCCACGTCGCCGACAAGCCGTTCTACCCGGAGATCGAGGGCTTCATGAGCTCGCGTCCGGTGATCGTCGCCGCACTCAAGGGCGAAGGCGTTGTCGCCAAGGTGCGCGAGTTGCTCGGCCCGACGGACTCCACCAAGGCCCCGCAGGGCACGATCCGCGGCGACTTTGGCACCAACATGATGGTCAATGTCGTGCACGCCTCCGACAGCGACGAGAACGCCAAACTTGAGCTGGCGCGGTTCTTCGAGGAATCCGAGCTCCACGGCTAAGGCTCGATCAACGCCGATCGATTCATCGACCCGCGCTCATGCAAGCGCGGGTTTTTTTATGTTCGGAAGAAAGCCGCGTCAGTCAGCCAAGGCGCCCGCGAGCTTGAATACGTAGGCCGCTCGACCGCCTTCGCGCGAGATGTCGAGGGCGGGCACGTCGATCACAATATCGGCGCCATCCTTTCGCCAAACCAGCCCGCCATCGTGGCCAAGCAGGGTAACTGTGGCGTCGACCGGCAGGTTGAGGTCGCGCACGCGCACGAATTTTGCCGGCAGGGCGGGGCAGATCGCGAAGAGGTCAGACCCCTTGCGGGTGAAGAGCAACTCTTTCACGGCGTGACCGGGGTCTGGGTCGACCGTGAGTTTGAGGATATCGTAGCCGGACTTGTATTGGCCGCGTTCCTGGTCGCGCACGAGGCCCTCGCTCCACTGGGCGGACCGCGTCCAGGTGCGCGTGCCGTAGATCGCTTCGCCATTGATCGCCAGCCAGTCGCCAATCTCCGTCAGTCGCTGTTGCATGATGACCGGGATGCGGCCGTCCGCCGTCGGCCCGATGTTGAGCAGGAAGTTGCCGCCGCGACTCACGATGTCGGCGAGCATGAGGACGAACTCGCGGCCGGTCGTGTAGTCATCGAGGCTCTCGGTGCGGCTGTAGCCGTAGGAGTGGCCCATGCCGCGATTCTCCTCCCACGGGTGCGTGGCGTCGGCCATGCCGGAGCCGTATTCCGTCGTGAAGTATCCGCCGTGAACGTGGCGGGTTTCTTTGCCCCAACGGTCATTCACCACGACGTCGGCGGACGACGGCGATTCGGTGAAAAGCCACGAAAGCAGCTCGGTGGACTGCCAGAAGTCCGACGGGTGGTCCCATTCGCCGTCCGAAAAAATCACCGACGGGGCGTAGCGGGTGACGACATCTTTGAACTGAGGCACCATGTGTTCGCTCACAAAGCGTTCCGGCGCCTCGAGGTAGAGGGGGTTGAACCATTCGTAGAGGGAGAAATAGATGCCGAATTTCAGGCCGGCGTCGCGTGTTGCGGTGGCGAGGTCGCCCAGGAGGTCGCGGTGCGGACCGATCTCGACGGCGTTCCACGGCTGCTGCCAAGTGCGCGAGGCATCGGCGCTCGGCCAGAGCGCGAAACCATCGTGGTGCTTCGAAGTGAGCACGACGTAGCGCACTCCGGATTTTTTGAATAGCTCGGCCCAGGCCTGGGGATCAAAAAACTGGGCAGTGAACTGCGGCGCAAAGTCCTGATAAGGCGCGTCGACGCCGTAAGTTTGATCATGGAAGGTTTTGACAATGTTGTGGTCACCGCGGCGCTCGTTGCGGAGAGCGTTCCAATACCATTCGGCGTATTCGCCGGGGGCGGAGAATGCCGGCACCGCATAGGGGCCCCAGTGGATGAACAGGCCGAACTTCGCGTCGCTCCACCACGCGGGATTGGGGCGGGCATCGAGTTCTAGCCACGGGTCATCTTGGGCCGCAGCGATCGAGGAGAGGAAGACCAGGGCAAGGCCGGTGGAGGCGAGAACGGAACGGGGCAACATGGGGCAAACGGGATTGTATTCCGATAGGCCTTCGGGCCGGGCACCGCAAGGCTGAGGGATTCAAGCCCGGTATCGGCTGGCCATGGCCGCGGTGGTGGCGACGAGTTGATCGCGGAGTTCGGGGGGCGCGAGCACCTCAGCTTGGTCACCCCAGCCGAGCACCCAACGTTCGATTTCGCCCAGCGAGCTAAGGCGAAGGTGAAGTTCGACCGAACCGTCGCGGCGGCGTTTGAGTTTCTGCGATTCGTGCCAGTCGCGCTCCTCGATGCGGTGCGCGACCTCGGCCGAGAAATGGATGACGATGGCGTAGTCCCCCTTTCCCTCCACCACGCCAAGCGCGGAGGCAAAGAACGCGGTGGGATCGAAGTCGTCCGGAAGGTCGAAGGTTTTGCGCGTGAGCTGCACGTCGCTCATCCGGGGCAGGGCGAAGGTGCGGATCGCATCGCGCGCGCAGTCGTGGGCGACGAGATACCACAGGTTGTCGCGGTGGGTGAGATGGTAAGGCCGGACGCGGCGGGACTCGGAGCCGTGGCCGCCAGGCTTCTGGTAGGCGAAGGTCACCTCGCGTTGTTGGTCGCGGGCTTTTTGCAGAGCGTCGAAGGCGGCGGGGTTGGTGCGACCCTCGCCGAAATGACGGAAGGAGACCGCGGCATGGTCGTCGGCCGTGACATCGATGGTTCCCTTGAGGTTGGAGGTGAGTTTGTCGAAGGTCGCGCGCAGGCGGTCAAAGAGCGGGGTGCCGCGCAGTGGTTCGAGGGCGCGTTCCGCGACGAAGAGAGCCACGGCGTCGCCCTCGCTCATTTGCACGGTGGGGAAGGCTTCGACCGTTTCGGTGTAAGCGTAGGAGTGGGCGGCGCGGTCGTATTCGATGGGGAGCCCGAGGCGGTCGCGCATGTGGTCGATGTCGCGTTGGATGGTTTTGCGGGAGACCTCCATTTCCCTCGCGAGGCGCGTGCAGTTGAGCGCCGCGCCGTCCTTCAGGCGTTCGTGGATGCGCAGCATGCGTTCGACGGAGAAGCGGGAGCGAAAACCGGAGTCGGGAGACGTCATGCCTTTTTTTGAAAGATTTTTTAGCATGGGACAACCCATGTCTCACCCCTGGGGGTAGGATGCGCGCCATGAACTTCACCACTCGCCGCCGTTCCTCCTCGTCCCGCACCTCCACTTCTTCCCGTCGCCGTCAGCCGAACGCCGCGGTTCACGCCTCGCCGGAGCTCACGTGGTTTTACCACGGCGTGCGTTACCGGGTCACCCTGTGGCCCGAGGTGGCTTTTGAGAAGGAGGTCGCGCCGGGTCTCTGGCGCCCCTACACGCCGGATGCCCGCAGTGACTCGTTCTGCACGGGAGCGGTTACGCTCACCAAACGTCAGTGGAGCGCCTACCTTGAGTTCTGCCCGAGCGAGTGGGCGCAGATCATCGAACGCTTCTCGTTTCATCGCCTGCACGCGCTCACGGCGCTGGCCTACACTCCGGCTTTGACGGAAGACTTTCTCGAACATCCGGTTGTGGCGTTGCTGGTCGCCGCGCACTCCGATCTGCGCGATGCCTTGCCGGAGTGGGCCGAGCTCAACGTGGTCCGCGAGCGCGGCACGCTTTATGCGGTGCTCGAGTGGCTCGGTTTCCCTTCTACCCGCGCCTGCCTTTCGCATCTCGACAGCCTGGATCCCGATCTGCCGGTGCGCGACCTGAGCCGTGTGCGGGACATCCTGTGGCAGCACCACGAAGCCGGCAGCCGCCCGCTCGCCCCCGCCAGCCACGGCCACGCCCTGGCGGCGTGAGGCGATTTTCAGGGGAGGACACGGGAACCGATTTGGCGGAAGTTGTTCGGTGCTGGTATGGCATCCGAAAACGAAATTCGTCTTCAAAACGATCGCGAGAAGAAGGAAGAACAGAAACGCCGTATGGCGGAGTTTCGGGAGAAACTGGAAAAAGGAACGGAGGCGCAGGACACCTCTGCCCGCCCAGACCTGAGTCGCGGGAGTCGTTGACCGCGCGCCGGGCTCAAACCGCGGCAGTCCAAGACAAGATCGCTGCGGCCACCCGATCGACGGTTTCGTCGGTGAGGCCGGGATAGATGGGGAGGCAGAGTAGCTCCTGGGCGGCCGTTTCGGTGACGGGGAGTGAGACGCTGACTTGGGCGTGTCCGGGTTGCCGATGAATTGGCACCGGGTAAAGGACGGCGGTGCCAATGCCGGACTGCTGCAAGTGTTCGCGCAGCGTATCGCGCTGCACAGTCCGGATCACGACTTGGTGGTAAACCGCCCGAGCGTCCGGCGTTTCGGATGGGAGGGCGAAGGGTGATCCCGCCAAGCGCTCGTGGTAGCGATGAGCGATTTCGCGACGACGTTGATTGAAGTCCGGCAGACGAGGCAGAAGCGTTCGCAGGATCGCGGCCTGCAACTCGTCGAGTCGACTGTTCCGCCCGGGGGTCTGCGACACATAGCGCTCAGCCCAACCGTATTGCCGGAGCGAACGAAGTCGGTCCGCTACATCGCGATGCCGGGTGAGCACGGCACCGCCGTCACCGAGACAGCCAAGATTTTTGGTCGGGTAAAAACTGAAGGCGGCGGCGTCACCCCAAGTGCCGACTTGGCGCCCTTGCCACGCGGCGCCGACCGCCTGCGCGCAGTCTTCGACGACCTTGGCGCCATGTTCTTGGGCGAGCGCGCAGACGGTCGCCATGTCGACCGGATGGCCGTAAAGGTGCACGGGCACGATGGCTTTGGCCGGTTTGGTCCGCAGACGCTGAGCGAGCGCGTCGGTCGACATGCCGAAGGTGAGTGGGTCAATCTCGACGAAGCTGGGTTTTGCGCCAATTGCCGTGATCGCGGAAATGGTCGCAGTGACCGTATTGGCCACGGTGATGACTTCATCGCCAGGTTCGACGCCCACCGCGCGCAGGGCCAGTTCCACGGCATCGGTGCCGTTGGCGACCGAGACGCAGTGCGACGCACCGCAGGCGGTGGCAAATTCCTCTTCGAAGGAATCCACCTCGGGACCCAGCACGAAGCGACCGCCGCGCAGGACGCGCTCCATGGCCGCCTGAATTTCGGAAAGGAACGGGGCGATGGTGGCGCCGGGATTGGCCACCGGAATGAAATCGCCGCTCATAGGTAGTGGTGGAGCTCCTTTTGATAGTAGGCGACGGTGCGCCGCAGGGCGGTGCCGAGGTTGATGCGCGGTTTCCAGCCGAGCGTTTCGCGCAGGGCGGTGTCGTCGGCGAAGTAGTCGCCAATGTCGATGGCCAGCCGGTCCGATGGATAACGGCGCACTCGAAAGCGGGAAGCGGAAACCAAGCTGGTCAATTGCTCGGCCAAGTCGCGCAGGCAAACCGGTGCGGTGCCGCCCACATTGAAGACGCGGCCGACGGCGGCCGCGTTGGCGCCGGCGAGGAGGAAGGCGGACACCGCATCGTCGACGTAGGTGAAGTCGCGCTGCTGCGCGCCACCCCAGACCTCGATCGGCTTTCCTTGCAGAGCCATCTTGATCCAAACACCAAGGAAGGTTTGGCGTGCATCCTTGATGCGCATGCGCGGTCCGATCGTGTTGGTGAGCCGCAGGATCGTCGTCGGCACACCGTGGACCTGATGATAAAGGAGATGATAGTGTTCGCCGGCGAGTTTGTTGATGCCGTTGACATCAACGGGCTGCAGCGGGTGGGCCTCGTCGACCGGCAGGTATTGAGGTTTTCCATACAACTGGCGGGTGGAGGCGAAAACGATGCGCAGAGTCGGGTTGTGCGCGCGGCAGGCTTCGAGCAGCGATAGTTGGGCTCGGGCGTTGATCTCGAGATCGGTTTCGGGGTCGGTCATCGAGTCCATATGGCTGGTCTGACCGGCGAGGTTGAAGAGCACGTCCTGACCGCGGAGAAAGACCGGCAGGGAGTGGCGGTCGCGCACGTCGGAGATGTTGACGGTGACTTGGTCGGCGATGCCGTGCAGATTGTGCAGGTTACCGCCGTATTCCGGGATGAGCGAATCGACGATGGTCACCTTGGCGCCTTGTTTGACGAGGGCGCGGGCGAGGTTGGATCCGATGAAACCCAGGCCGCCGGTGATGAGCACGCGGCGGCCGGCGTAGGGTGCGGGAGATGGGGCGGGGCGGGCGCGTTTCGGAGCCATGGTGAGGTTGAGGAAATGTGTCCGGATAAGGTCGTCAGGTCAGGTGTTTCGGCTCAGCGAGCGATAGAGTTCGCGCGACTTTGCGGAACGTCGATCCGGGATTTGACCACATCTTAGGCCGAGGACGGTGGTGACGGCTTCGGTATGAGTGGAGTTGGCAAAAACGTGGAAGAGCCACGCCAAGTGATGTTCTGGGAATTCCGGATTGAACAGCGGACGCAGGGATTCGCGAAGATGGTGTTTGATTCTGGCCGGGGCGGTGCCGCCACCGAGCAGGCCGGGCGCATAGAAGTCGGCCCAAAGTTTTGACGCATATTCCTGCCAAAGGCCATTCAGCAGGGGGGCGTCCTGCAACGGGGCGTTGTAGAAGGAAAAGTCGGTGTGCGGCTCGACGGGCGCGATGCATACCGAGACTCCGGCGTGGATGTTCCCGCAGCGCACGTGCGTCGCACTTGGCGCGGAGGTCGGATGTTGGGTGTCGAATAGAAAGCCCCAGCCGGACGTGCCATCCGGTTCATCTTTCCATCGAGCTGGATTCACCAGCGTGTGACCGGGACCGTAAAGAATCCAACCATCCTGCCAGCGCTCGAATCCTTGGCGGTGGTGCGGGTGATGTGCGTGCACCAGATTAGCGCCGGCTTCGATCAAACCGCGCAGGCGTCTTTGCCATTGAGGCGACGGCCAAGCCGTGTCCTCGGCGCCGCCATGCACGGTGGCGATCACGCAATCGTGATCGGTTCGAATATTGCGAATACGATCGGCCAAGTCATCCAACGCAGCGACGCCACCACAATTTTCATGGCAGGTGCCAAACTGGGTCTCCGACCCGGCGACCACGGCGAGGCGGTGGCCGTCGGGAGTGGTCACCGAAAAGGGAGCAGTCGCCGCTCGCCCGTCAGTTCCGGCTCCGACGGCATGAAGTTTCATCTCTGCAAGACGGGTCAGCGTGCGTTCAATTCCCGCAACCCCGTAGTCGGCCAGATGATTGTTCGCCAGCGTGAGCACAACGTGAGGTGCGAGATCAGACACGCCTTCCAACGCCGCCGCACAGCCGCATAGGTGTGGCCCTGCTTTCACGGCGGGCGCGAGATCCGCGCAGTCCAACGGGGTTTCCAAATTGGCCAGAACCAAGTCCGGGCCGTCGGGCAGTTGGACGTCAAAGTGAGCATGGCGGATATCCACCGGGGCCAGATCACCGAGCAATAAAACGCGAGTCATGGGGCAGGTCAGGCGCGAGTGCGGAGGAGAAGGGAGCCGATGAGCAGCCGCAGGGTTGGACGAGTGGGGGCGAACAGAGCCGGAGCGATCCAGGCGACGGTGAACTGAGCGGCGACCGCGGCGATCGCGGCCCCCTGCGCGCCCATGGCGGGGATGAGGGTCACATTGAGGGAAAGGTTCACGGCCAAGCCAAGCAGAACAAAGAGCAGTCCGTAGTGCTGCCGATCCTCGAGAAGCAACCAGAGTGCCCGGGCGGAACCTTGCGCGGCGAAGACGGCACCCCACACATGCAGGGCCATCACCGGGGCGGCGGCGGCGAAGTCCTCCCCGTAGAGCAGTTGCACGATGGGCCGGGCGAGAACAGTGAGCGCGGTTGCCGTCAAAATGGCGAACCAGGTGACGCCGGTGGTCAGTTGTTGCAGGCGCCGTTGGTAGGCGGCGATGTCATCCCGGTGCAAGGCGGTGAGCGCGGCAGTGGTCGAGGTGATGAGGAGCAAGGGCACCAAGGTGGCGAGATCGCTCAGCCGGGTGGCCGCGGCGTAGATGCCAGCGACGGAGCTGTCGCCCATGGCCTGCAATATGAGCACATCAACACGGGTGTAGAGCAGGATCGCGAGGTTGGTCAGCAAGAGTGGCCAGCCCCCGCGCCAGAACTCACGCGCCACTTTCGCGTTCCATTGCCACCGCTGCCACGTGCCGCCTTCGCGGCGAAAAAACCAGGCGAGCAGGATGCTCGAAACGATGACTTCGAGCAGGATGGGAATCCCAAACCACGCGACCGACAGGCCGGCGAAGATCAGCATCGCGCGGCTGACGGTGCTCAACGCGACGCCGGCTGTCTGCGCCCAGACCGCGTGCTTCGAGGCCGTGCGAGCGTTGAACCAGCTTACAAAAACCAGGGAGCAAGGTTGCAGCAGCAACACCGCCAAGGTCGTGGCCAGGGGCCAGCGCGCCGGGTCGTCACCACTGGCGGCCAGCGCCGCCCAGAGGCAGAACGGCAGGATCAACACCGTGGCGCCAAACCGCAGCGCGACCGTCGTGGCCATCAAGGTGTTGGCCGAGTTGCCGGTCCTCACCAGATCGCGGCGCAGGAGACTCTCGACCCCGCATTCGGTCGCGGCCGCGCCAATCGTGAAAATCGACATGAGGGTGGCGAACAAGCCGTTGTCGGTCGGCCCGAGATGCCGGATCATCGCGATCGAGACGGCGAAGTTGATCAGAAAACGGATCGCCCGATCGGCCGCCAACCACAGAAAATTCTGCGTGACCTGCCGGGCGGTGGGCACCGCGATCGGCAGGTCGTCTTCGTCGGGGGCAGGATAATTCGGGGGCGGCGAGGTGATGCGACCTAGCGCAGCCATGCACCCCCGGGGCGCAAGCGCAATTAGCCGCCGGGTGGGGGCGATGGGTTTGCCGTTGCAGCGGGTTCAGCGGCTGGGTGAACTGCCGGCGATTTGGTCCCTTTGGCATCTGAAATCCCGGTCGTCCTTTTCGCCTACGCCCGTCCCGAGCGCTTGCGGCGAACCTTGGCGGCCTTGCGGGTGAATCGGGTTCCGCGCCTGATCGCGTTCTGCGACGGGGCCAAAGGATCAGCGGACCAGTCTCGGGTCGATGAAGTGCGGGCGATGGTGCGTGCGATCGATTGGACGGAAGTGGAGCTCACGGCGCGGGAGCAAAACCTCGGCCTCGGCCAAAGTGTGCTCACAGGCGTGTCGGCGGTCGCGGCGCGCTTCGAAGCGTTCATGGTGATCGAAGACGATCTCGTGTGTCTGCCCGGCACCTACGAATGGATGGCTCGCGCGCTGCGACACTATGCGGCCGAGAGTCGCGTGATGAGCGTCACGGCCTGGACGCACCGACGGGTTGCTCCCGCCACGAATGGCGCCTGTTATTTCGACGGCCGGGCGGAGTGTTGGCTGTGGGGAGCTTACGCCCGTTCGTGGCGGGGAATGTCCGCCGAGAGCGCGCTCGAAAAGCGAGCGCAGGTGAATGCTCGGGAACGGCAGGCGGATCGTTGGGGAGCGGACCTGCCGCTCATGGCTGCGGCGGAGCAATCACGCAATCTGTGGGCGGTGCGATGGCTGTATCACCACCTGCAGCACGATGGGCTTTGCCTGCGGCCGCCGCGAAGTCTGGTGGTTCACGAAGGTGTTGAAATGGATGCAACCAACGCGGCAGGTGACAGCGTTTGGACCGACGAGGCCTTGGGACCCTGCCCGGCGCCGGAGATCGCTTGGCCGGCGGTCGCGGTTCATCCCGATTGCGCGGCGAAGTGGCGGGCGATATACCCACCGACATGGCAACGGCGGGCCAAACGCGTGCGGACCTGGTTGAAGCAGGCTGTGCCGGAACGGTTGCGGCGAGCCAAGCGCGTGTTGACGGGATGGCATTGGTTTGAGGGGCCGCAACCGGATTGGACGACCGCGGCGCGAATCTCCGGAGGCTACGAAGCGCCGGTCATTCTGGAGAAAGTATGCGCGGCGGCGCGGGCGGTGAAGGCAGGGGAGGCGGCCTATGAACGTGATGGCTGTCTGTTCGCGCACCGCGACCGCGAGGAGGAGGTTTGGGCGACATTAGAATCCGTCGCGGCGCAAAACGCGGGCCGGCTCCGGGTGGTGGATTTCGGTGGCGGACTGGGCTCTTTGTTTTGGCAACACCGCCCGGAGCTGGATGGGCTGGAAGTGGTCGATTGGCGGGTCGTCGAACAGGAAAACTTTGTCGAGGTGGGACAGCGCGAGTTTGCGGAGGGGGGACTGAGTTTTCACGCGCAATTGGAGACAGCTTTGGCGGAGCCCAGGCCGGATGTTTTGCTGGCGGCAACCGTGCTCAACTATTTGCCGGATCCGCACGCGATGTTGGCGCGGTTGCTCGCGGCGAGGATTCCGGTGGTGATCCTGCACAATCTGGCGCTGCAGGACGACCTACCCGACACGGTGATGGTGCAGCACGTGCCGCCGGAAATCTATTCCGCTTCCTATCCCTGCTGGTTTCTCAATCGTGAATCGTTCATGAGGACCATTGGCGAGACTTACGAAATCGAGCGATCCTATGCCTCGACGGCGGTTTGGGATCTGGGCTGGCGTGATTTCCCGAGCACGGGGTTGGTGCTGCGATTGAAAGGAGCGGCGGAGTGAAGCGCGCGGTCTACGACGAGGTGTTCGACCATGCGGTGCTGCGGGACGCGCCGCCGGTGCTGGTGGATGTAGGCGCCAGTGGCGAGCTGCATCCGGCGTGGCGGCGCATTGCGCGCTACGCCATTGGCGTCGGCTTCGAGCCCGATGCCCGCGAGCGACCGGCACACGCGACGTCCTTCCGAGAGTGGATCACGATTCCCAACATTGTGGTGGCCGAGGATGATCGCTCTCGAGCCGAGCTCGTGCTCACGCGCTTTCCTTTTTGTTCGAGCACCCTGGTGCCTGATCACAGCAGTTTAGCCGCGTGGGCGTTTGCGCCACTGTTTGAGGAGACCGGACGCCAGAGCCTTCCCGCCGGCACGTTGAAGAATGGATTGGAGGCGCACGGCCTCACGCAGTTGGATTGGCTCAAATGCGACACGCAGGGAACCGATCTGCGGATATGGCTGAGCCTGCCTCCGGCGTGGCGCGCGCGGGTGTTGGCAGCCGAGTTCGAGCCCGGGCTGATTGATGCCTATCAAGGTGAGGATAAACTGCACGCCCTGCTTGCCGCGATGGAGCACGAGCACCTGTGGCTGGCCCGTTTCGAGGTCCAATCAACCCTTCGTGCCAAGGCGGCGGATCTGGCTCGATGGCTGGGGCCACGGCAGGCTGAATTCGCGCGCAAATACGGGCCCGCCGCCCCCGCGTGGGCCAATGTCGTTTACCTGCGGCGAGACGACGAAACGGCGAACGCAGCGGTCGGCTTGCGGGAGCGATTGCTGCGTTGGGTATGGGCGATGGAGTTGGATCAACCGGCGCAGGCTGCGGCGGAGGCCGAGGCCGGTTTGGCGGAGCATCGGGAACAGCTATGTGTGAAGCTGCGCGATGTCGCGCTCGGCGAACTGCGGGGCCGATTGCGCGCTCGCCTCCCGGGCGTGATCTGGAATCGGGTGAAACGGGTGTTGCGAGTTACCTGAGAGCGCTAAGCCATGCCGCGGCACTATTGCACCACCTTCGACCGAAATTACCTGCTGCAGGGACTGACGTTGTGGCGCTCTTTGCGGGCGGTGGATGCGGACGCCGTGCTGTGGGTGCTGGCATTGGACGAGGTGGCTGCGACCGTCCTCTCGGATCTGCGTGAGCCGAACCTTAAGGTCGTTCGCGTCCATGATTTGGAAGCGACCTATCCCGGGCTGTCGGCCGCACGTTCGAGCCGGTCGCCGGTTGAATTCATTTTCACGCTGACGCCCTTCCTGCCGCGTTGGCTGTTGCAGCAGCATTCGGCGATCGAGGTGCTGGTGCAGGTCGATGCGGACATGGCGTTCTTTGCCGACCCGTCGGCCATCGTTACGGAACTCGGCGACGGATCGGTGCTGTTGGTGGAGCATGGTTTCCCGCCTCATTTGCAGTGGATGGAGGAGCGTGGGCGCTTCAACGTTGGCGTGCAGGCCTACCGGAACGATGCGGCGGCGAAAGCGTGTCTGTGGTGGTGGTGTGAGCGGTGTTTGGAGTGGTGCTTTGATCGGGTCGAGCCGGGGCGCTATGCGGACCAAGGGTATCTCACGGAGATGGTGGATCGCTTCGCTGGCGTGAGGGTGTGTCGCCACCCCGGGATCAATCTCGCGCCGTGGAACTGGATGACCCACCGCTATGCGTTTTCGCCGGAACGGCTGTTGGTCGACGGACACCCCTTGGTGGTGTTTCACTTTGCCCGTTTTCACCCGTTGGGCGGAAGGCGGTTTGCGTCGGGACAAATTGAATACGGGATCATGGGGTTGCGGCTGCGCACATGGCTTTATGAGCGTTACATCCAGGGGTGGGAGGCCGTGGCGGCGGCGCATCCTGCCGTGATAGCAAAGCCCGTCGCGCGCGACCAACAGACGGCGTGGCGCCAAGCGCTGATGCACGGGGTTCTGGGATCGACGTGGTATCGGGTGGGCGGAATTTGGTTTTCCTGGCGCGGCGGGCTTGGGCGTTGGTCGGCGCACCTGCTTGGTTGGTGGCGGGGCCGACGGAAAGGTCTGGCGGCATGAAACGGTGGCTCGTGATCACGCCGACGCTCGGACAATCATCGTTCCTCGCCGAAACGGTCGCCTCGGTGCGGGCGCTGGGCGAGGGGGTTTGTCATCGCGTGATTTGTCCAGCGGAGTCGGTGAAGGCGATGCAGTCCGTGGCACCAGAGGCGGAAATCCAAGCGGAGCAGGCGACGGGACTTTATGCGGCAATCCAACAGGGGGCCGCTGACGCGACAGACTTTGCGGCCGTGACGTGGCTAAACGACGATGATCGCCTCATCGCGACCGGGACCCACGCTGCCTGGTCGGCGATTTCCCGAGGCGCTGAACTTGTTTACGGCAAAGTCGGAATGCTCAATGGGCGCGGCTGTGAATGGGGATGGTTGCCGGTGTGTCGGCGCGGGGGGGATCTGGCGGCCTTGCTGGCGCGAGGCACCGTGGCATTGGCGCAACCCGGAACTTGGTTGTCCGGCTCGCTGTGGGGACAAGTGGGTGGGGTGGATACTCGGTATCGTTTGGCGGGAGATCTTGATTTGTTTTGGCGCGCGGCGGTCGGTGGCGCGCGTTGCGAATTTGTGCCGGAGCCGGTAGCGCGGTTTCGGCTGCGCGGTGGACAGCTCTCGCAACAACAGGAACTCGGCGGGCACGAAAAGGCTCAGGTATTGGCGACGGCGCTGCGCACGGCTGCGTGGGGGCCGCGGGCTCGCTTCCTCCTCGGGAACCTCGGGGTCTACATGGATCGGGTGCGGCGGCACGGGTTGGTGTCGATGGCAGAGATTTATCGACGGGGAGGTGAGTCGTGAAACGTCCTCGGGCCTTGGTTATTTCCAACATTGCGTGGTCGTTTGTCTGGCAGCGGCACCAGTCTCTCACCGCGTTGCTGGCGCGCGACTACGAGGCCGGGTTCATTGAACTCGCGGGGACGCGGGCACCGGGCTGGCGAGACCTCGGCCGGGTTTGGCGACATTTGCGCGCGAAGCCCGCGCCGCGCGCGGAATCTGCTCCGGTGTGGCTGTCCCGCCCCTTGGTGCTGCCTGCGACAAATCGCTGGTTTATGGCGATCAATGCTTGGCGGCTCAATCGATGGCTGCGCAGAGACCGGAGACTGCGGGATCGTTTCGACTTGGTGGTGTGCTACGCGCAAACCCGGACGGCCTTGCAGTTGCTGGATCGGATCCAATTCGACCGACTGGTTTACGACTGCACGGATGACTGGCTGGAAGTGGCCGGCATTCCCGCGAGCCTGGAGCAGGATGAGAAGGAACTGTTGCGCCGGTCCGATCTGACGCTGGTGCCCAGCGCGACCCTGTGGGAACGCAAAGCGCCGGCGGCGCGTAGGTGTGTGCAGTTGCCCCACGGGGCGTGGTTGGAGCGGTTTGATGTGCCGGATAAGCCACGGGGAGAATCGGTGACCTGCTTGTATTACGGTCATCTGCTACGGCAGCACCTGGATTTTGCGGTCGTCGAGGCCATTGCCCGAGCGCACCCGGACTGGCGCATCATTTTGGTCGGCCCGGTGAAAACCACCCACGTCTTTCCCGCGAACGTGGAGTTGCCCGGTCAAGTCCGGCATGTCGATCTGGCCGAATGGATCAGACAGGCGGATGTGATCTTGTTACCGTATGCGCAGAACCGCTATACCGAGGCCGTGATGCCCGCCAAAACCTATGAGGTGCTCGCTACCGGTCGTCCGGTTGTTGCGGCGCCTTTGCCGGAACTGACGCGGAGTTTTGGGGAGCACATGGAGTTTGCGTCGACCGCTGCGACGTGGCCGCTCGCGGTCGAGCGTGCGCTGGCAGAGGACACGTTGGCCCGGCGGAACGCCCGGCGGGCCGCTGCCCAAGCTCATTCATGGGACGCACGTTACGCCGAGCTGAAACAGCTGTTAGACGTGCCGACCTGTTCTGACCCCAATTTTGCCCCGTGAGTGCCGCGCGACCGATTTTGTCTGTCATCGTGGTGGCCTACAAATCCCGGGCCGAAATCGGCGCCTGCTTGGAATCGTTGCCGCAAGAGCTCGAAGGCCGCGCCGTCGAGGTGGTGGTCGTTGACAATTACCCGGCCGATGGCACGAGCGAATTTGTCGGTGATTCGTTTCCCTGGGTCACCTTACTCGATCCGGGCGAGAACCTCGGTTTCGGTGCGGCTAACAACCTCGGCTTCGACGCCAGCGACGGTGAGTGCGTGCTGTTTCTGAATCCGGACACTATCAGCAACACTCCGGCCTTGCAGCACCTGGTCGCTCGGGTCCTGGCGGAAAAGGAGATCGGTTTGATCACCCCGCGGCTCGTGCAGTCGGATGGTTCGATGGATCTTGCGTGTCGGCGGGCGATGCCGACGGCTTGGGATGGGTTCTGCCGGGCAACCGGATTGGCGGCGCGTTTCCCGAATTCGCAGTGGTTTGCTGGATACAACCTGACCTACCTGCCTGACAACGGCACCTACAACGTGGGGGCGATCAACGGTGCTTTTATGCTTGGGCGCCGAGCGGTGTTGACGGAGATAGCGGACCCGGCTGTGCCCAGCATCTTCGACGAAAGCTTTTTCATGTATGGCGATGACCTCGATCTCTGCGCGCGGGTGGCCAAGGCCGGCTACCGACTGGTCTATGACGGGCGCCATGAGATCGTGCACCTCAAAGGGCAAAGTGTGGCGAAGGACTATGACCGTATGTCGACGGCGATTTTTGACGCCAATCGCGATGTTTACCTGAAGCATTTTGCGCCCAGCTTCGTGTCGCGCTGGAAGTGGCAGCTCATGTTTGGCACCTGGAAGCGATTGGCGCTGTGGCGCGCAAAACGGCATGGTCATCGGCGGGTGCGGCCGGTTTGAAGGCTGAGATTATTGGCGACCGCATGGCAGCACGAACCCGTATTATCGCTTTCTTCGTTTCGAGTCAGGCGCCCAAGGCGCCGGCGCATCTTCGTGCCTTGGAGCACTGGAATAGGGTGCGGCAGGAGTTCGCGCTGGAGGAATGCGAATTTGAGTTGAGGGGATGTCGCCTGCGGCTGCTGGGGGAACAGCTGTCGAGTTTGAAGTCCGACGCGCTCGACGCTGAAGGCGCGCGCGCGGAATGGATCGTAGGGCCGCATCGGTCCCAACCTCGGTCGGCCTGGCTGGAGCAATCGGCGGATCAAATTCGCGATCGCTACCTGCGCATCCGCGCAGATGAGACGGGGCTGAGCATAACCTCGGACTACACCGGCTCCATCCCGGTCTACTATTCGCGGCGGCGGCATCTCAGCGTGTCAAATTTGCAGCCGGTCGTGGTGCTCGATTCAGACTCCCGATCCGGAGACCTTTGCTATGAATCAATTTTCGGTTTCCTGAAGTTCTCGCACTACATTTGGGACGAGACCGCGTTTCAGCACATTCGCATGCAGGAGCCTGATTCGACCTATCGGTTCAAGCTCCGAGGTCTCGAGCTGCAAAAACGCTCGCTGGAAACGCTGCGGGCGAGCTCCGAGAACCACCGCAACCTCACGCAAAACGCCCGAGCCTTTGCCGACCTCAATCATGCGTTGGTTTCCTCCGCCTTTGAGGCTGAACCACGCATCCTGTTGCCCCTTTCTTCCGGCTACGATTCGCGGCTCGTGTTGGCGGGCTTGCCTCAGGCTGCCCGCGGACGCACCCAGACGTTCACCTACGGACCGCCCGGGGCAATTGATGTCGAAGCGGCGCGGCGGTTGGCGAAGTTGGCGGGCGTGACTTGGTCGCGGGTGGAGTTGCCCTGTCGGTTTCTGGAAGGTGCGCCATTGCGAAGGGTGAGCCTGACCATGGGTGGTGCGCTGCATTTCCATGGCATGTATCAATTCGAGTTTTTCGAAATCGCGCTGCGGGCCCACCTGCCGGCCGTGGTGACCTCCGGGTTCATGACCGGGGTGCCCGCCGGACAGCACCAGTCCCTGCTGGGGATCGAATCGGAGTCAGCCAATCTCACGAAGGCCATGCATCGATTCGCGCAGAGCAACAGCTGGTCGATTTCCGACATCGTCGCTTTGTCGCCCAAGTTTGATCGGGAGATGGTCAACGCGGCGGAATCCCGGTTTCGCGCCGCGTTTGAGCGAGCGCCTGGCGAACCGTTTCAGAAAGCGGTTGTATTCGATAATTGGACACGGCAGCGCCAGTTTATCTCCTACTACCCGCGGACCTTGGAGTGGTGCCTGCCGGTGATCAGTCCACACATGACACCGATCTACCAGAACTTCTTCCTTGGGCTGCCTCGCGAGCAGTTGCACGACCGTCGGGTGGTCGAGGCGATGTTGGCCGCGCATCAGCCCGATTTCGCGCAAGTGCTTTCGAACAGCAACGGTTTGCGGGCCATCTCAAATCCGATGCTCAATGTCGGCGTCCTGGCGGCCCGGGTGATGCGGCGGGCCGGACTGGGCGCTTGGGTGCCGGGCTATTTGCGAGACGCGCCGCTCACGTTTGATGTCACGGCCGTGCGAAGCGCCGGGTTGGCGGGCCTCGATCCGGTGTTTGCCGACGGCAGTGGGTTGGCGCAGCTGTTTGCACCAGAGCAACTGCAGCGACTCGGCGCGGAAATGATGCAGGAAGTGGAGGCTCCGGGGTGCCGCGGCTCCGGCCGTTACCAGCAGCTGGTGACGTTGCAGGCTATCGCGGCGGATTTGGCGCTTTGCCCCTCGTGATCAGACGCCGCTGCGCCAGCGGGCGAAGGTGAGGAGCATGATTTGGAGGTCTAGCCAGATGGACCAATTTTCGATGTAGTAGATGTCGTAGCGGATGCGCTCGGCGAGGTCGGTGTCGCCGCGGAGACCGTTGACCTGGGCCCAGCCGGTCATGCCGGGTTTGACGACATGGCGGGGCAGGTAGTGCGGGATCTGGGTCGACAAGCGATCAACGTGGTGGGGGCGCTCGGGGCGCGGTCCGACGAGGCTCATGTCGCCGCGCAACACGTTCCAATATTGCGGCAATTCATCGAGGTTCCAGCGGCGCATGAATGCGCCGATGCGCAGCAGCCGCGGGTCGCCAGCGCGGGTGCTCTGTTGCGCGGCATCCGCCGCGGCAGCGTCGGGTTGCATGCTGCGGAGTTTGTAGAGCGTGAAGGGGCGATGGCCGACGCCCACCCGCGTCTGTCGAAAGAAGATCGGTCCGCCGGGTGACTCTCGTTTGATGAGCATCGCCAGCACCGCGATGAACGGGGCGGAAATGAGCAGGCCGCTGAGCGCGCCGGCGATGTCGACGCAGCGTTTGGCGATGCGGCTCAGGAAACGAGCGATGGCGAGGTCGTCGACGCCGATCACCGGCACGCTGCCGACAGTCTGTAGCCGCAGGCCGCTGAGGAAGATTGGGAACGCCGCCGGGAGCACCTTCCACTCGGTGTAGGTTTGTTCGCAGGTCGCCGTGATTCCGGCGAGTTGATCGGACGGGAAATCGAGCCGCGCCGCGAGCAGCACGTCGATGCGATGTTGCTCGAGCAAAGACTGAAGCTGGTCAACGGGTCCGAGCGTCGCGACGGGGGCCTGACTCGAGGTTTCGCCAATGACACCAACGACCTGGTAGGGGTGAGTGTCTCCGCGAGCCACGTCCTCCACGAGGGTGAGCGCGCCGTCGCTCCAGCCGAGCAAGGCCACGCGCCGGCGCAGTCGGGCCAGCAGTGGACCGCGGGTCACGACCCGATAAAACACTTCGCGCCAAAGCCACAGCAGCAACAAGGTGCAGGCCCCGCCCAGCACCACAAAGAGGCGCGAGATCGGCGGCTCAAATTTGATGACCAGAGAGAAAGCGAGATAGACGATGACCCAGAACACCGTCGCGCGCGTGAGCAGGTTCAGCGCGTGTTGTTTGCGCAACAGCACGCGGCCGTCATAGAGACCGCGTTGCGCAAACGCCCCGACCAGAAACAGCACGCCCACCAGCAGCAGCGGCAGGTAGAGGCCGTAGGTCGCCCCGGGCACGTAGATGCCGAGCCCGCCGACGGGAGAGGCGTAACGCAGCCAATAACCCAGCGAGAGACCGGCAAACGCGACGAGCGTGTCGCCGATGAGCAGCAGAACGGGCAGCAGCGAGTCGCGGAGGGGGTTGCGATTGGGGGCGGCCATGCAGTGCGGGAAGAACGGGCTACGGATCGGTTCGAAGCAACCGCAGAAGCAGGGGCGCGGGCAACCAACCTTTGGCCGGAAGGGTGGTCGCGTAGTCGGGCGGCGTAACCAGCTCCTGGACAGTGAACACATCGTGTGGCGGTGGCAGATCGAGATTGCGCATCAAGACCGGATAGCCCGAGCGTTCGCGCTGAAAACGACGCACGGGCCCATCGGGCACCTGACCGAGCTGGGGCAGGGCCGCCCGCAGGCGCTGTAAGCCGTGTTGCCGCCACTGCTCCAGTGGTGGCGTTTGTTGCGCGGCAATATTGAGGTATTGCGCGAGCCGCTGCCGGGTTTGGTCGCGCAGGGCGGCGAGGGGCTCCAGTCGCCACCATGGCGCGTAGAGAAAACCGGGGTCGTTGAGGCACTCGAGCGCGAGGGCCTGGGCGCAGGCTTCGGGTTGCGCTTGGTTCAGCCGGGCGAGGGCGAGCCCGAGGTAAACCCCACCTTTGTCCGGCACCAGGTGTGCCGCGACCGTGAAGTGTTGTGCGGCGACTTCCGGGGCGGCGGTAATCAGCAGCCAACCGAGGTTGAAGTGTGCGATCTCCTGCGTGGGATTCAGTTGCAATGACTCCCTGAGCTGGGCGATGGCGGCGGCGGTTTCGCCCGGGGCGTTTGCGCGCTGCAAGGCCTCGACGTTCAATCGTGGAGCCGGGTCGCGGGCGCCGAGAAGCGCGACGATCAAGATCACACCGGCGCTCAGAGCCGGACCGATGACCCGGGCGCGGGGCATGGCTGCGAGCTGCGGTCCTGAGCGCGGCGCGAGACAGGCGCCGGCCAGGGCAACGGCCGCGACAAAGAACGGCACGTCGAGTTGATAGTCGGTCAAGGCGAACACACCGAATCCCCCCAGCGTGATCGCGGCCGTGGGGTGGCTGCGCCAACGTGAAAGCGCCAGGATGAGCAACGCGCCCACGAACAGAAGGCCGACGGCACCGAGTCCGCTCCAGATCTCGAGCGGGGTATTGTGGAGCTGCAGCACGGTTTCGGTGCCCCCGTCTAGCTGACCGCGATAACGCGGATAGATAAGCGGCGTGGTATGCAGTCCCCAACCGAGCAGCGGGCGATCCAAGCCCATGTGCCAGCCGGCTTCGGCCATGGCCAGACGTTGCACGGAGCTGAGGTTGGGTGGAGCGTTAGGATCGGCGTCGGGGCGAAGCAGGTCGCGAATACGTGGATTGGAAACGGCGAACAGCGCGGCCAGGGCGAGCGCGACTCCGCCGATGAACAGCAGGCGGCGTAGTGGCAGGCGCAGGGCCAGGATCTCGAGTGTAACGATGACCGCGAATCCGATCATGCCGCCGCGACTGCCGGACGAAAACAGTGCGGCCAAGAGTAACAACAGACCCGTCGCCCAAGCCAAGCGGGCGCCGCCGCGGGAGGACTTCACCGCCTGCCACACCCACGGAAGTCCGATCACAACGAGTCCGGCAGTATAGTTGGCGTGACCGAGGGGGGCGGCGTTGCGGTAGTTGAGGACTTCGGTGAGGCTCTGCGGCGGTGTGGCAAAGCTCAGCATCGCGGTTGCCCAGTAAGCTAAACTCACCCCGGCCACCAACACCGCGGCAATCGCGGCCGTTTGTTCGGTTTTTTTAAGGGCAGCCGGGGCCGCACTTTGGCGGGCAACGGAAGCCCAGAAATACAACGCGATTCCCGCCAGCCACGGAGCCGACCAGCGCAGCGCCTGCGCGCGGTGCGGGCTAAACCATGCACTCAGGATGATGAGGGCGGCCAACAGGAGCAGCAGGAGGGTCGAAGTTCGTGGGAGCGTGAGGCCGTCCCGCGTGGCGGCGAAACGTAAGGCGCAGCCCACAAGGGGCACGAGCAGAGCCAGCCAATAGAAACCCCGTCCGACGCCGGTGTGCATTTGGGAGGTGCCCGGATACCACAGGGTTATGATGGTGAGGGACAGCAGTCCAATGACCGTGAGCGCCGTTTCGGCAGGGGCCGTTCGATGAGTCGCGGGGCGGGGCATGGACGAGAGGAACTCAATCGCAGGTCATGAGGTGGGCGAGCTCGATTTCGGCGGCACGACCGGCCTGCTTCGATTGACCGGTGGTTGGGACCAAAGATTCCGACTTATATGGTATCATTAAAGGCAGAAAAGAGCCGAGAAACGGGCGCAGGAGGATTAAGCGGTAAAAAAATGCCTTAAAAGCTTGAATAATGTTTTCGTTAAAGGCATAAAAACGCCGACAAAGGGGAGATAGTGAACTAAGCGGCAATAAAGATCCTGTAATGCAAAATAACCAGAACAACGGAAACGACGAGTATCTGCGTCGACTTGGCGACCGGCTACGTCGGCGGCGCCTGAACCAGAACCTCACGCAAGCAGAGCTCGCGGCGCAGGCCGGAGTCGCGCCGCGCACCGTGCGGGCCATCGAGGGCGGCGCATCGGCATCCATGGATACCTGGCTTTCGCTCCTGCGGGCCTTGGGGGCGCTCGATCAAGTGGAGCAGTTTTTGCCGGAGCCGCCGCTGAGTCCGATCGAACTCGCCAAGTTGAAAGGGAAAACCCGTCAGCGAGCGACCGGTTCGCGCGGCAGCGAACGCGATCAGGCGGCCGCGGAGGATCCCGCTCCGGGCTGGACGTGGGGAGATTGAGTCATGGAGCCGGTTGAAATCGCCGATGTCATGCTGTGGGGGCGCACGATTGGTGCGGTCGCTTGGGATCGTGAGCGCGAGGTCGGGTCGTTTCAATACACCCGCGAATTCCAAGGCAGTCGCATTGAGGTGGCTCCGCTTACGATGCCCTTGGGGCCGGCGGTGTATGCGTTTCCGGAATTGGCGAGGCGTTCGTTTCATGGCCTGCCGGGTCTGTTGGCCGATGCCTTGCCGGACAAATTTGGCAACCTGCTGATCGACCAGTGGCTCACCCGGGCGGGTCGCGAACCGGGCAGCTTTTCCCCGATCGAGCGGCTGTGTTATCTCGGCACTCGAGGCATGGGCGCCTTGGAGTTTCGTCCGTCGCTACGGCGCGGTCGCGAAGCCTCGGCGCCGGTTGAAATCGAAGCACTGGTGGCGTTGGCGGCGGACGTGTTGGCGGACCGGGCGGGGTTGACCACGCGATTGGGCGAGGCCGACGACGAAACGGCGCGCGAGGCCTTGCGTGACATTCTGCGCGTCGGCACGTCGGCGGGCGGCGCGCGCGCCAAGGCCATCATCGCCTGGAACGAAGCCACCGGCGAAGTGCGTTCGGGGCAGGTCAAGGCGCCGGAAGGCTTCAGTTATTGGCTGCTGAAGTTTGACGGGGTGGAGCACAACCGCGACAAGGAGCTGGCCGATCCCAAGGGGTATGGGCGAATTGAATACGCCTACCATTTGATGGCGGCGGCGGCAGGGGTGGAGATGAACGAGTGCCGTCTGCTCGAGGAGAACGGCCGGGCGCATTTCATCACGCGGCGTTTCGACCGCACGGCCGATGGTGGCAAGCGTTTCATGCAGTCGCTCTGCGGCGTGGCGCACTACGATTTCAACCAAGCCGGCGCTTACAGTTACGAACAGGCGCTGGAGGTGGCGCAGCGACTCGGCTGCGGGATCGACGAACTCCGCCAACTCTATCGGCGCATGGTCTTCAACGTTCTGGGTCGAAATCAGGACGATCACACCAAGAACATCGCTTTCCTGATGAACCGGGCCGGACGTTGGAGTCTCGCGCCGGCCTTTGACGTGACGTTTGCCTTCAATCCGTCGGGCGAATGGACGAGCCGTCACCAGATGACGCTCAATGGCAAACGTGACGGTTTTACGCGCGCCGATCTCATGGCGGTGGCGCGCCGCTTTCGCCTCGGCAAGCCCGGCGCGATCGAGGCGATCTGGCAGGAGGTCGATGGCGCGCTGGGCCATTGGTCTGAACACGCCGCCGCCGCCAACGTGTCCGCGACCTGGGTGCGCCACGTGGCTTCGTCGCATCGCCGCTTGGCGGTGCTGCCGAAGGAATGATCAATCCCGGTTCAGCAGCTCATCGTTGGGCGAGAGCTCATCGATCGAGGTCAGCACGGTGGCATTGAGAAAGCGAACCTCACTGCCGCTTACATAGCGATCTAGGCGGAGAAAGAGCGGCCGTTCTTCGTAGTGCAGCGCGATGACGAAACGCTCAAGTCGCGACGAGATGCGGACGCTGGCGATGAATTGATGATCCAACAACGTGCCCGCGCCCTCGCTCGCCTTGGCGAGGCTCGTGGCAAGACGTTGGGCGGCTTCCGGCTGCCGCGCTAGGAGGATCTTGGCGAAGCTGGCCGGACCGTTGCCAGGGAGCTGGTCCAGGGCGTAGTTGAGGGTGTTGGTCTCCGCACGCAGCGGCGTGCTAATGACCAGCAGCGCGAGGAGAAGGGGGGCGGGGATGATGCGCATGACGGGGGCGGAGTTCGTTCATCGGACCGCCGCCGGATGCGCTTGTTCATTTTGCGTTCGTCGCGACTTCTTTCAGCGGGCCGTAGTCGTAATGATCGAGGTGCAGCAGCACCTTGCCATCGACAATGCGCAGGATGGTCACCGCGGGCAACGCGACGGTGTAGTCGACGCCGGCTTTCGCTCCAAACATGGCGCCGTCGAGCGTGAGGTGGGAGATGCCGATCAACACCACCCGATCATGGTAAGTGAGCCGTTCCCTGACTTCGAATTTGAAACCATGAAGCAGGACCCAACCTTCGCGCATCGCGCCGACGATCGCCTCGCCGCCACTGACGCGAAATCGCTGCCGCCAATAGCCTTCAGAGGTCGGATCATCAAACACCGACTCTGGCGTGTAGAACGCGCCCAAGGCATCAAGGTCCTGCGCAGTGTAGGCGGCGAGGTAGCGATCGGCGGTATCGTTCAGTTCGGCGGGTGTCGCAGCCCGGACGGCAACGGCGGCGGAACAGACGCAGAGAAAAGCGAGGAAGATGCGGCGCATGGGAAAAGGTTATTCGTCGCGCAAGGCGACCATGGGATCCACCCGACTGGCCCGCCGCGCGGGCAGGAAGCACGCGATCAAACCGACCCCGCACAGGACGAGTGCGGCTGCAGCGACGGACCGGGTGTCGAGCGGCGAGATGTCGTAGACGAGGCTCTGCAACAGGCGGCTCACGGCCAGATAGCCGATGACGCCGATGACCAGCCCCATCACGATGAGGCGGCCGCCTTGGTGCAGGATCAGGTTCAATACATCACGGGCCGCGGCGCCGAGGGCCATTCGGATGCCGATCTCCTGCGTGCGCTGGCCGACACTGAAGGCCAGCACGCCGTAGACACCCAACGCGGCGAGCAACAGGGCCATGCCGCTGAAGAGCGCCAACAACAACATGGGCGTCTTGCGGGTTTGCAGTGAACCATCCACGCGACCTTCCAACGTTTGCAGGTCATAGATCGGCAAATTCGGATCGACCCGCAGCACCGCCGTCCGCAATGGCTCGGTGATCGACTCCGGCGGCACCGCGGTTCGCACCACCAGGTTCATGCCAGTGATCGGACGTTGGGCGTAGGGATAGTAGATGGTTTCCTTGCGAACCGGATCGTCGAGCCCCTGGTGCTTTACGGCCGCGACCACGCCCACGATGGTGCGCATGTTTTCGGGCTGGTTGTTGCCGCGGTAGATGCGTTTGCCAATCGGGCTTTCGCCGGGCCAGTAGCGGTCGGCCAGGACGCGGTCGATGATCACGACGGGTTCGGCCTCGGGGCCGTCCAAGTGATTGAACGTGCGTCCCTGCTGCAACGGGATCCCCATGGTTGCAAAAAAGTCCGGGGTGACGGAGCGGATCTGGCCGTGTGGCGGGGATACGCCTTCCGGTTGCTCGCGGCCCTCGATGTGGTAGGTGCCTTGGGAGTTGCTGTAGCCAAAGGGAATGTTGCTGGTCATGGCGGCGCCGTTGACGCCGGGCAGTGTCGCCACCTCGGCGGTGAGGCGGTCGATGAAGTCCCGTCTGTCATGATCTTCCGGATACGCCTGCTCCGGCAGAGTGAACCGCGCGGTCATCACCGATTCCGGATCGAAACCGGCCGACTGATTCTGCAGGTGCTGGAAGCTGCGTATGAGCAGGACGGTCGTGGCGAGCAGCATCAGCGACAGCGCGATTTCGGTCACCACGAGGGCGTTGCGCAGGAGGCGCTGGCGTCGGCCGGCGGTCACGCGAGCGCCGGCGGCCTTGAGCGCTTCACCGGCGTGAGAGCGCGAGGCCTGCAGCGCCGGAATGAGCCCAAAAAGCAGTCCCGTGCCGGCCGCGCAGGCGAAGGTGAAGACGAAGACAGGCAGGTCGAGTGAGACGGTTTCGCCGCGGGGCAGATCGCTTACGCCCAGCAGGTTCATGCCCTCCAATGACCAGGTCGCGACGAGGAGTCCCAAGGCGCCGCCCGTGAGGAAGAGCATCAGGCTCTCGGTCAGCAGTTGCCGCACGATGCTCCAGCGACTCGCGCCCAGCGCCGCGCGAATCGCCATCTCGCGCTGCCGGGCGAGGGCGCGGGTTAGCAGCAGGTTGGCCACATTGGCACAGCCGATAAGCAACGCGGCGACAACCCCGGCTTGGAGCAGCCACAGCATCCCTCGCACATCACCGACCTTTTGGTCGAGCAAAGGCTTGGCGATGCCGGTGAAGCCGGAGGCCTCCACGTAGGGGCGGAACTGCGGCGCAAATTCGAGGTTCTGGTCAATGATCGTCGCACATTCGGCGGTGAGCATCGCGGCAGTCGCGCCGGGTTTGAGGCGGCCGATCATTTCCGAGTATTCGTTGCCCCGCTCGTTGATGCTCTTCTGGTCGTTGGTGAAGGCGAAGGGGACCCAGAGTTTTACGTTGGATTGCGGGAAGGAGAACGACTCGGGCATCACGCCGATCACCTCGTGGGTGACCCCGTCGAGCCGGAGTCGTTGACCCAGAGCGTCGGCGCGGCCGCCGAACTGATCCTGCCACAGGCCATGGCTCAGCACGACGACATGTTCGTGGCCGATCTCGGCCTCGGTCGCAGAAAAGACGCGACCGAGCGCCGCGTCACTTTGCAGGGTGCTGAACAGGCTCGGACTGGCGCGAATGCCGAGCACGCGGGTCGGTTGCTCATCGCCGGAGAGGTTGATGCTTTCCCAAGTGTAGATGGCACCGTCCTCCAGCGAGGGGGCGCGCTCAACGCGGTCGAGGTAGTCGGGAATCGAAACGCCGGCGTATTCCAGATCGCTCTTTGGGTAGCTGTTGTAGACCTGCACGAGGCGATCGGCGTCGGCGTAGGGCAGCGGTCGCAGCAGCACGCTGTTGACCACGGTGAAAATCGCGCTGTTGGCGCCGATGCAGAGTGCCAGGGTCGCGATGGCGACGAAGGTGAATCCCGGCGACTTGACGAGCGAACGAAGGGCAAGGCGGAGGTCGGTGAGCATGGCGGAAGGGGTTATTCGGAACGAAGGGCGATGGCAGGATCAACCCGCGTGGCACGATTGGCCGGCAGCCAGGCCGCGATCAGGCAGACGACGCAGATAAACAACACGGCGAGGCCGAAAACAATCGGGGAAAACGGCGGCACGTTGAAGAGCAGGCTGGCGACGCCGCGGGCGGAACCGAAGGCCAGCAGCACTCCCAGGCCCAAACCGGGCGCGATCATGCGCGCGGCGTCCCGGAGCACATCGGCCCGCAGATCGGAGGAACTGGCACCGAGCGCGGAACGCACCCCGAGTTCGCGTTGGCGCGAGGCGACCACAAAGGCGAGCAAAGCATACAATCCGGTCGCGCAAAGCACGATGGCGAGGCCGGCGAAGGCGACGATGAGCACGAGCGAAAATCGCTGCTGCCACGCGGAGTCGGCGTAGAACTCGTTCACCCGACTCTCGAAGAAGAGGGAAACGTTGGGATCGATGTCCCACACGGTGCGCTGCAGCGTGCTAAAGCGCGGCGGCGGACCTTGAAAGCGCACGAACACCGCGGTCGACGGTGGCACGGATTGCTCCATGGGAATGACGAAAGAGTCGATCACCTGCGGACGGTGGCCGGAGCTGAGTCGATCGGATACAACCCCGACGATGGTGAACCACTCGTCGACCTGGTTCTGCAGCTTGACGCGTTTTCCCACGGCGATTTCGCCGGGCCAATAGCGCTCTGCCAATGCCGCACTCACCAGGGCCACGCGCGGGTGATCGGCGGTGTCGGTCGACTCCAGCAGCCGACCGTGGAGCAGGCGAACCGCGTGCGTGTCGGCAAACTCGGGTGAGACGGCTTCGACCTGCGCCTGTTTGGGTGTCTCCAGCAGATTGAGGCCGTCGCCCTCCTGCACAAAGTTGCTGTAGGAAACCGGCGGCGCGGCGTAGCTGAAGTTGACCAGACTCGCGCTGGTGACGCCCGGCAGCGCGGCGACGCGTTCACGCGCTTGGGCAAAAAAGCGCATCCGGGCGGCCGCATCCTGAAACCCCGCCGAGCGCACGCCGATGCGGAATTGAAAGAGTTCGTCGGTCGGAAACCCGTAGTCCACTTCGTTGAGCTGGCGGCTGCTGTGCACGAGCAGACCGGCACCGGTCGCGAGGGCCAGGGCTACCGCGATTTGGCCGGCCACCAACCAGCGGCTGAAGCGTCCGGCGAAACCGTGCCCACTCACGCGACCTCCGCCGCGCAGGGTGCTTTCGATGTGGAGGCGACGCGCGATGAACCACGGCATGAGCCCAAAGACCAGTGCGGCCAATGCGGCCACGCCGACGGCGAAACCCCAGGACAACCAGCGTAGCTCCGGCGTGGCAAAACCGCTGGTGCCATTCCCACTCGGCACGAGTCCCACCAGCATGGGGGCGACCCAGGCGGAGAGAAACAGGGAGATCACGGCGGCGAGCCCGGTGAGCACGAGGTTCTCGCCCCAGAACATGCGCAACAAGCGGCCGGGTCGGGCGCCCAGCGCGAGACGCACGGCAAACTCACGGCGACGGCGCAGCGCCTGTGCCAGCAGCAAGGCACCGCTGTTCAGGCAGGCGGTCACGAGCACCAGCGCCGCCATCGCGAGGAGCATCCACAGAACCTGGCGAAACGGCCCGAGCAAGGTGTCGCGCAGCGGCGCGGCGTTGAGGCCCCGGCCGGTGTTCGTGTTGGGGTGGTTTTGCGCAATGACGCGGCCGAGATGCGCGATCTCGGTTGCGGCGGTTTGCGGCGAAACGTCCGGCTTCAGTTTGCCGAAGAGAAAGTGGCGGGTGCTTTGCCGTCCCATCGAGGACTGTTGCTCGGGCAGCCAGCTCAGCCATGCCTGCTGACCGTTGCCGAGCGAGGGCAATTCGAACTCAGCTGGCAGCACGCCCACGACTCGCGCGCTGCGATCGTCCAGGCGCACGCTGCGACCGATGATGTCGCGATCACCCCCGAAGCGTCGTTGCCACAGGGAGTCGCTCAACATCAAGGCCGGTTCACCGGCGATATCGGCGTTTTGCGACGTGATGACGTCACCCAAAGCAGCTCGGACACCGAGCACGCTGAAAAACTCCGGGCTCACCACGGGCACGTAGGCCACTTCCGTAGCGTCGTCACCGTAGACCGTGAACGAGGCATTGGTGACCATGGCCAACTGGTCAAAGGATTCCGCTTCGCGACGCACGTCGAGGGCGCTGTCCCAACTGATGCGACCGCGAGAGTTGGGGCCGTCGGCCAACTCATATTCCTCGATCAACATGACCCGGCGATCGTCGAGGTGCGGCAACGGCGCGAGCAGGAAGGTGTCGATCAGACCCGTCACCACCACGGCGGCGGAGAGGGCCAGAGCGAGGGTGGTGACGATGGTGGCGTTCAGCAGGGCGTGGCGGCGTAGGCCTTGGAGGACGGGACGCATCATGGAGCAGGAGGGGGCGCGGGTGGTTCGGGCAGTTCAAAGTCCGCGGGAGTGACCGTTGGATTTACCTGAAAGTGTTCGATTTCATAGCGCCAAGTCCCGTTGGGACTGGCGCCCCAGGCGGGGTAGCGGATGCCGGCGGGATGGTCGACGAGCGGCCCAAACACCGTGCCCTCACCGATCTCGCCGGTGCCGTATTGCACCGGTTCGCCACGCGGGTTGAGACGAAACCAGTTCAATCGCTCACCGGCTTCATGCACGGTGAGAAATCCGTCGTCGGTGAGTTCGCAGGAGAGTGCGGGGTCGCCCCGCGCGAGCCGCCGTAGCGTGCGGTAAACATTGCTGGCCCACCATGCCCGGTTGTCCGCGGCTCGCTTGGCCGACGCGACCTGCACGGTCTCCGCGTCGCGGCGTTGGAACGCGTCGTTGCCGTCAATGACTTCCCAACGATGCCAACCTTTTGCCTGGGCCTCGAAGCGGACCCGCGGTCGGGTGAAATCGTTGATGATGCGGTTGGCGTAGCGCACCGGTTCTCGCATCTCGTAGTGCGTTGCTTCAACGATCACGAGGTCGACCGCGGACCATGCCTCGGCTCCGCCCATCGCGGTGACCAGGCGAGCGGCCGCTTCATGGCCAGCCGGACTGGCCATTCCGACGGCCGCGCAGGCGAGGCTCACAATCGGAATGAGGAGTCGCGGCATCATTATTCGGAACGCAGGGCGATCATGGGGTCCACTTTGGCGGCGCGGCGGGCGGGGAGCAGGCAGGCGAGGGTGGCCACCAGCGCGAAGCTGACCGCCACCAGTGCGTAGATCGCGAAGCCCAGCGACTCGACGCCGAAGAGCTGGGATTGGATGAGCTGGGTGGCGAAACCGGCGATGATGAGTCCGGCGACGACGCCGATGGCGACGAGCGCCAGCCCCTGGCGCAACACCATGGCGACAACGTGGCCGGGCAACGCACCGAGCGCCATGCGGATGCCGATCTCGGCGCGGCGTTGCGTCACGTTGTAAGCGAGAACCGAATACAGGCCCACAACGGCGAGCAGGAAGGCGATGCCGGAGAAGCAGCCGATCAACCACGCGGCGATGCGCTGCACACCGAGCGAGTTGAGCGTGAGCTCGTCCATGGTCTGGAAGAAGGACAACGCGATGGTCGGATCGACGGATTTGAGCGCGGCGCGCAGGGCGGCCTGCATGGCGACCGGGTCGCCCGTGGTGCGAACGGCGAAGCCCATGCCGTTGTTGGCGCGCTGGGTGGCGGCGAAATACATTTCGTCCGGCGCGGCTTGATTGAGGCCGGCGGTTTTCACGTCGGCGATCACGCCCACGATTTCGTTGACGGTCTCACCATTGGCGCCGGTGAGGATGGTTTTGCCGACGGCGCTTTCGCCCGGCGCGATCTTCTTGGCAAAGGTTTCGTTGACGACGATGACCGGCGGCGTGTCCGCGCGATCGGTGGTTTGGAACCAGCGGCCCTCGAGTAGCTTCAGTCCGATGAGCTCCTTGTAGTCGATGCCGGCGACGCGAAAGCCGGTGAGTGGGCGTTGCGGCAGGGGCAGCACCGGCGTTCCGCCCAGGGTGTAGGGCGAGATGGGGGTGAAGCCGGAAAGCGGCAGGCCGATGATGGGCGAGGCGTGGGTGACGTTGGCCTGACGGGTGAGTTCGGCGCCGACGTTTTCGTAGAAGGCAATGCGTTTGGCGGGCGTGTCGTAGCGCTGCTGCGGCAGGTTGATGAAGGCGCCGGCGACGCCGGTGGCATCGAAGCCGGCGTCGGTGGTGAGCAGTTTCCAGAAACTCGTCATCAGCAGGCTGGCGCCGACCAGCAGGGTGACGGACAAGGTGACCTCAGCCACGATCAGACCGGCCCGGAAGCGACGTCCGGCGGCGCCGGCACCATCGGTGCGCGCCGTGTCTTTGAGGGCTTCGGTGAGCTCGGCGCGCGAGGCCTGCCAAGCCGGCACGAAGCCCACGAGCACCGCGGTGACCAGCGCGGCGACGAGGGAGAACAGCAAAGCGTTGCTGTCGAAGCTGATCTCGTTGGCGCGCGGGAGTTGGTTGGCGGCGAGGCTGGCCACCGCCGAGATGGCCCAAAGGCTCACCAACATGCCGAGCACGCCGGCGATGGCGGAGAAGAGCAGGCTCTCGGTCAGGAACTGACGGATGATGTCGCGGCGGGTGGCGCCGAGGGAGAGGCGCACGGCGATCTCCTTGTGACGGGCGGACAGTCGGCCGAGGAAGAGTGAGGCGATATTGGCGCAGGCGATGAGCAGCACAAAACCGCAGGCGGCCAGGAGCACGTAGAAGGTCGGGCGGGTGTTGCCCACCAACTCGTCGGCGTAGGGCCGCAGCAGGTGGTCGTGGTTGGCGTCCATGCGCGACGGGAACTCCGCATTGTAGCCGGCGGAAAGCGCGTGGAGCTCGGCGTCGGCCTGCTCGATCGTGACACCCGGCGCGAGGCGTCCGGTGATCTGGAGGTAGATCGCGCCGCCGGCGTGGACCTGCTGCAGCGGGATGCCGGCCTGTTCGTCGGGCCGCGCGATCAGGTATTGTGTCTGTTGATACGGAAAGGGTAGCGCGGGCGGCAGCACGCCGATGATCTCGTTGGGCACGCCGTTGAGTTCGATGATCGTGCCGATGATGTCGTTGCGTGCGTTGAGCCGATTCTGCCAGAGTTCGTGGGTGATGATGACGTGGTTGGGACCACCGACCACATCGTCGGTCGCGTCGAAGTCGCGACCCCGGGCCACGCCGAGTCGGTGCACGTGCAGGAAGTTGGAGGTGACGGCGAGGCCGTTGAGCTGCTCTGCGTCGCCGCCATCGGTGAAGGTGGCGTTGTGGAAGGTGGATGCGGCGATCGACTCGTAGGACTGGGAGTTGTCTCGGTAGTGAACGTATTTGGGCCACGACGCCGCGGGCGCGGAAAAGTTGCCGGTCGGGTCGTCGACCCAAGGGCGCACGAGGCGATTTGATTCGGGAAAGTCGAGCGGGCTCAGCACCACCGTGTTGAACACGCTGTAGAGCACGGTGTTGGCGGCGATGCCGACGGCGATGGTCAGAACCGCGACGAGGGTGAATCCAGGAGACTTGAGCAGGGAGCGAAGGGCGATGCGCATGGGTAAGCGACCGGGCCTCACGCACGCCGCGTGCCAGCGTGCTTCGCGCGCATTAAGAGCCTATCGTGCATGATTTAACGTAACCAAGAATCGCGGAGGCCACGCCCGGTTCACCCGGTCGCGGGATGAGTTCATCCCAATAATGGGACGCCGCAAAAAAGACCGGTGCGAGACCGGTCAGGCGGCCGCGTTTTTGCGGTCGCGCCACCAGGCGCTGGCAAACCATGTGAGCATCGCAATGACCAGCGCGGTGCGCAGGCCGGATTCGCTGAGCCGATCGGTGTAGTAGAGCAACGGTGCCGCGGCGGTGACGAGGAGCGAGAGGATGGAGACAAGATTGACGAAAGCTTTCATGGCGTCTGGGCGGCGGGAGGTTCAGGCGGTGACGGTCGCGGCGGCCGCGCTGCGTTTGGCCAGCACGGCGTAGAGGAGACCGCAGGCAATCCAGCAGGGCAACGGGAGGAAGTGGGCTGGGATGCCTTGGCCGAAGTGCAGCCACATCGCGATGCTGACCGGCAGCAGCCACGCGATCAGCACGTCGGTGTTGAAGGACAGGCCGCGTGCCATGGCCGGATCGCTCGGCACGTTCCAGCGCTTGGCGAGGAAGTAGTCGACGACGATGACGGCGCCGACCGGCGCGAGGATCGTGCCATAGAGTCCGACGAAACCGATGAGCTTCATGGCAAAGGCCGGGAAGACGCCGGCGATGGTGCAAACCGCACCGGCGAGCAGCGTGGCATGGGCACGCGAGGCGCGGGGCAAGGCCCCCTGGAAGGCGAGGCCGGCGCGGTAGATGGTGGGATTCGCGGTGGTCCAGCCGGCGATGATCACGCAGATGATACCGGCCCAGCCCACCGCGTCGTAGACCATGATGCCGGCGGGCACGCCTTCCGACGGATCGGCGCCGCGGGCACGGGTCCAGTAAACCAACAGCAAGGCGGCGCAAACCCAGGCGACGTAGTGGCCGAGATACATGCCGGCGGCAGCGGCCCAACCGGACGAGGGTTTGCGCGCGTAGCGCAGCACCGAAAGATCCGACATGCCGATGTGCATGGCGGCGTTGCAGAAGGCGGAGAAGAACGCGACGCCCCAGAACCCGATGTTTTGCTCCGTGCCGGGAGCCGGTTCGATGAGCGCCATGATGTCGGCGGTGCCAAGGCGCTTGAGGATGACCACGCCGCAGGCGACGAAAATGAGGAACATCCACGGCGCCGCGAGGGTGCCCACGCGGGCGACGACGTTGTAGCCCTTGATGGCGACGGCGGTCATGACCGCGCCGATGGCGACGCAGATGGCGGTCCAGGCAAAACCGGTCGGCAGCAGATCGTTGAAGCCCGGCATCCGCACATCGGGAAAGGGAACGCCGACCGCCGTGGCCGAGACGGTCACCATCGCGCCGGCGAGGAAGCAGAAGAGGATGCCGTTCGCGATGTTGTAGACGGTGACGAGTTTGCGACCGCAGATTTTCTCGAGTTTGAAGTAGAGCGTCTCGCGCAAGCCGGTCGCGATCTCGGCGGTGAGAAAGCGCCAGCACAACACCGCCACGAGGTTGCCAACCAGCAGACCCAGCAAGAGGTCCTTGGCGCCGACGCCCCAGGCAATGAAGAGCGGACCGATCATGAACTCGGTCCCGGCGGTGTGTTCGCCGGCATACATGCCCCAAAAGGCACGGTGGCCTTTCTGGGCGGATGCAGGCACGGGTTCGCGTTCGTATTCGACGACGTCGGGCGAGGTGGAGTCGGAAGCCATAGGGGGTGGGGATGGGCCGAACGGTGAAAGGGTAGGTTCGGTGGGGTGAGGCGTTATCGGGAATCCCTCGCGTCTAAACAAGCTTCCGATGGGAAGGGAGTTGCGAAGGTGGGGCCGGACAGTAAGAACCCGGCATGGCTTACGACGAAACCTTGGCGGACCGGGTGCGGCGGGAACTGCAGGCACAAGGCGTGGCGTTTGAGGAAAAGCGCATGATGGGCGGCCTCTGTTACTTGGTGGACGACAAGATGTGTGTCGGTGTCCACGAGGAGCGTCTGATGGTGCGCATATCGCCGGAGGAGGAGGCCGCGTTTCTTTCGGAGGCGGGCGCCGAGCCAATGGATTTCACCGGACGGCCGATGCGCGGTTATCTGTGGATTTACGACGAAGGCATGCGCACCCCGGCAAAATTAAAGCGATGGGTGGCGCGCGCGCTCGCGTTCAACCCACGGGCGAAATCGTCGAAGAAAAAGAAGCCCCGCGCGTAGCGATCGATCATGCGATCGAACTATTCGCCGCGCAGGGCGATGGCAGGGTCCACGCGGCTGGCGCGCAGCGCCGGGGAAGCGAGCGCGCCGAGTGCGGTGAGCAGCAGCAGGGTGGCGGCGCCCAGGTAAATCGTGAGATCGAAGGCCGGCGTTTGGTAAAGCCCGGCGGAGAGCACCCTCGCGACAGCCGCGGCCATCAGGCCGCCAAGCAGAATGCCGAGGCCAATCAGTCGCGTGCCTTGGGACAGCACGAGTTGCAGGACCGAGGCGGGTCGGGCGCCGAGCGCCATGCGCACGCCGATCTCGCGGGTTCGCTGCGCCACGCTCGTGTTCATGACCGCGTAGAGTCCGACCGTGGCCAGCAGCAATGCGATCGTGGCGAAGATGCCCAGCAACCATGCGGCGAGGCGCGGGAGACGCAGGTCGCGCGCAGCCAGCGCGGACAAGGCGTTCATGGCGAACACGGGTTGGCTGGGATCGATCTGCCGAACAACCGTGCGAACGGATTCGGCGAGGCTCTCGGGCGGCACCGTGGTGCGCAGCGCGAAGGCTTGGCTGCGCCACCCCGTCCACAGCGTAAGCGGGAAATACATCTGCGGAATTTCGGTTTCGCCGGTCAGGTCACGCAGGCGGATATCCTCCGCCACTCCGACCACGGTGTAGATGTTGTCGCCGCCGCCGGGATTGACCCGCTGGCCGATGGCCTCGCCATCCGGCCAAAAACGATCGGCCAAGCGACGACTGAGGATGATGGTCGGCGCGTCCCAATGGTTGTCTGCATCCGTGAACGCGCGCCCGGCGACCAACGGAATCCGCAGCACGGAGAAGTAGTTTGCGTCGATGATCCGCCAGGACGCCTGCACGGATTCCTCAGGAGCCACCGCTGCGGGATCGACGGGAAACACGTTCAGACTGGTGCGACCCTCGCCAAAGGGTAGCCCGCTGGTTTGGGCGACCGACTCGACGCCGGGTAGCGCGGCGAGTTCGGCGTGCATCCGCTGATAGAGGTTGAGCAAGTCCGCACTGCGACGATACCCGACCTCATCCGGCGTGAATTGAAAGGTCAGCACGTTCTGCGCGTCGAAGCCCGGATCCGTCGCCCGCAGGCGCTCGAAGCTGCGCCACACCATTCCCGCGCCCACCAACAAAGAAAGCGAGAGCGCGACCTGCAGCACCACCAAGGTGTTGCGCAGGCGACTGCGGGAACGGTTGCCACCGGCCGATTTGGCGCCGCCGAGCCCGGTGGCGAGGGCGGTGTGCGAACCTTTCAACGCGGGCAACAGACCGGCGAGCAGCGTCGCCAGTCCGCAGGCGATCGCGGCGAAACCAAACGAGGGCAGACTCAGCCCCAGCTGGTCGATGCGCGGCAGATCCGCTGGCGCGAACGTGCGCAGCGCGCTGAGGCTCCAGTCGGCGAGTAACAACGCCAACAGGGTGCCCACGGATGCGAGAGTCAGCGTTTCGGCCAGCAGTTGCCGCATGATCTGCCCGCGAGTCGCGCCGAGTGAGATCCGAATGGCGATTTCGCGTTCGCGCGCCAGCGAGCGCGAGAGCAGGAGATTGGCGACATTGGCACAGGCGATGAGGAGCAACAATCCGACGGCCGCGAACAACACGTTCAGACCGCTGGACCACTCGGTGGGAATCACCTGCTCCGCCAAGGGTTCGAGATGCGCGTCCCAGCCCTTCATGGTTTCCGGATAGTTGGCTCGCAGGGAAGCGGCGAGGAGGTCGATTTCGGCTTCCGCCTGCGCCCGACTCACAGCTGGCTTCAACTTACCGATCACCGTGAGCCAGTGGTCGTCGCGCGCGACGCGGCCAGGGTCCGGCCGCAGGGGTAGCCAAACATCGGTTTGTCCCAAAAGATCCGCCGCGCCGTCGATCACGCCGATGATGCGATGGGGCACCCGATCAATGGTGATCTCCCTTTCCAGGACGTCGGAGCGACCGCCAAAGCGGTCTCGCCAGATTCGTTCGCTGATGATGGCGATGGCCTCGCCACCGGGGACATCCTCCGCCGCCGTGAATTCGCGACCGGTCAGCATGGGCCAACCAAACATCGCGGCGAAACCGGCGCTGACGGACACCTTTTGTCCATGGGTGGCGGACCCGCCGTTGATGGCGAGGCTGGTATTGCCGCCCGTGGTGCCGATCAAGGCCTCAAACGATGTCGCTTGGTCGCGGTAGTCGACAAAGTTGGGCACGGATTGCGAAAACTGTTCGATGCCCAGCTCCACGTTGTCCTCCCAAAAGAACATCAGGCGGTCCTGGTCCGCCACCGGCAGCGCGTTGCGCACGGTGGACTGAATGACGCTGAACATGGTGGTGCAGGCACCGAGACCGAGCGCGAGGGTGCTGATCGCCAGAACACTGAAACCCGGCGTGCGGGCCATGGAGCGGACGGCGAAGCGCAGATCGCGCAGTCCCGCGGTCAGGGCAGCGGGGCGCCAGGTGTCGCGGGAGGCTTCGACGTAAGTGTCGGCGAAGGCGCCGAATTCACGCGCGGTGGCCAGCTCGGCATCGCGTGGTGAGAGACCTTCGTCGCGAAATTGCTGATACAGTTGCTCCCGGTGAAAGGCCAGTTCCTCGTTGAGCGCAGCCTCTTGCCGGCGACGAGCGAAGAGGCCGCGGAACTTGAGGGCGAGGTGGGCAAGCATGTCGCGCAGCATCAGCCGTTCTCCGTTCCGTTTAGGACGCTGGTCATGGCGACCACAAAGGCCTCCCAGTGACCGTGTTCCTCCTCGAGTTGGCGCCGGCCCTTGCGGGAAAGGCGGTAAAATTTGGCACTGCGCCCGGCTTCGGAGACGCCCCATTCCGCGGTGATCCAACCTTTGGCTTCGAGGCGGTGCAGCGCGGGGTAAAGCGAACCCTGTTTGAGGGTGAGACGATCCTTCGACAACAGGGCGATGCGCTTGGCGATGTCCCAACCATGAAGTTTGTCGGCGGACACGGTTTTGAGGATCAACAGATCCAGCGTCCCCTGCAGCAGGTCTTGGCTCAGCTTGCTCACGTGGCGTTGATCATGGTGTCGGCATTCGACAACAAGCAAGCCCTATTGTCGGCATTCGACAACAAAGAGGTGGGTCGAAGTATCGCCCGAAAAGGGGGAGAAGAGCGTTGTCTTGGCCGGCCAGGAAGGGCACGGTGCGGCATGCTCCGGTCTGCTCGCACTGCTGTCATGGTCGCGCTCGGTTGTGCTCTCAGCGGCTGCCGTTGGTCGTCAACGGAATTGCAGACGGTCACGATTCAGCTGGATGCGGCGCCGACGGAGTCCGCCGCACCTCGATGGACCCTTACGCTTCCGGTGGATTTTCGCGGGAGTTTCGAGCTCAAGCTGATGAGCCGCTCCGAACCGTTGTTCGTGTGGCGTGGACGGGTGGAGAATTGGGGGGAGACGGTGCAACTTTCTCGCGTTGCGCATCCGGACGGAAAAATCGATTGGCGTTTCAACGTCGGCGACGGACTCAGCAACGTGGTCAGCCAAGCGTTTGTCGAACCTGGCGAAGGTCACGACGTCGTCACTCAACCGCTCAGGTATCATCAAAACCATTGGTGCATTTGGCGACTGGTTCCGAAGGACGACCCGAACGGCAATCCCACGCATTGGGCGGAATTGCAGTTCAACGAGCAGATGATCGAGGATCTCCCTTCGGCCGTCTACTCGCCACGGTCGGAAGGGGAGCGAGTCTCCGATCCGTGAGTGGCCTCACGTTCGCCGCCGGGCGAGGCGTAGGCCGGACCACGTGGCGTCGACCGCGCAGACCTTGATGTCGACGAGGCCGAATGGAAGGCACAATTCGCGAATGGTGTCTTCGGTGACAGTGCTGGGGACGCCGCTGCTTTTCTTGGGCCAGGAAATCCACAGGGTGGCTGGAGCGGGGTCCGCCGCGGCCCAGTGCTTGAGTTCTTTGGCGAGTTGGGCGCGGTCGGCGGTGAAGACGTGGACGAAATCAGGCCGAGCGTTGCGCCGTTGCACGAAGACCACGCCTTCGGGCAGGGGATCCAATAGGGACTCGTATTGGTCCGGTGCCCCGAGCGCCAACACCCGCTGGTCCGGTTTGATGCCGAGCTTCTTGGGTAAGGGGGTGCCGGAGTAGCCGGCCGGTTTGGTCGCTGCACTCATGTAGAGTGGACCTAAAAAAGCCCCGGTGTGAACCGGGGCTCAAGTTTGGAGTTGGGGGCGTGGGATCAGGAATCCATCGCTTGGATTTTGATCCCGCCGTTGACGGTGCTCATGTCGATGCGGGCGTTGCCGTCGCCGATCGTGCCGTTGAGGCTCTTGCGGCCGATCTTGCCTTTCATGGTGATCGGGATGTCGGCGTTGATGCTGCCATTGACGACCGAACCGTGAATGCTGGCGCCGGCGTCGGACGGGAGGCGGAGTTTAATGCCGCCATTGACCGTCGAAAGTTGCAGGCGAGCGGTGTCGGCCACCGTGTCGAACTCCGCGATCACGCCGCCATTGACTGTGCTGAGTTTTGCCGAACCGGCGAGGTTGCGGGCCGTGACCGCGCCGTTGACCGTCGATGCCTCCACATCGCCGCGCAGACCACTAAGTTCCACCCCGCCATTGACGGTGGAGATGTCCTTCAGACGGGCGGTCGCGGGCACCTTGATGGTGACATCGACCTGGCCGTCGACGTTGCCCCATTTGAACCAGCCTTTCTTTTTCGGCAGTTTCACCTTCAGACCAATATGGTCATGGTCGACGTCCCATTGCAGCTCGATGAGATCGAGGTCCTCCTGTGATTTGGCCTTCTTTTCGCCCTCGATGGCGTAGGCGTTGCGATCCCAGGTTTCGATGGTGATGCGGCCATTGATGTTGTGGACGGTGACGGTGCCGTCGGGGGCAAAGTTGCCCTCCATGGAAAAGGGCTCGGTGTGGCGACGGCCCCAGTCGGCGTGAGCGGAAAGCGTGAGGCCGAGGGCGGCCGCGAAGAGGAGCAGGGAACGTAGTTTCATGGTGATGCAAAGAACACGGCAGAACCGGTCAAAGTTACAGATGCGGGGAAGTTTTATTCAGATCGCAACGCGACCATGGGATCGACCCGGGTGGCGCGATGGGCGGGGAGGAAGGCGGCGAGCAGTGAAACGCCCAGCAGCACGAGGGCGCTGACGGTGTAAATGGTCGGGTCGAAGGCGGTGAGCCCGTAGAGTTGATTGCTCACCAGGCGCATGAGGCCGGCGGCCGCGACCAGGCCGAGCACGATGCCACTGGTGGCGAGCAACAGGGAGTCGCGGAGGATGAGCCAGCGCACCCCGGAAGGCAGGGCGCCCAGCGCCATGCGCAGGCCGATCTCGCCCGTGCGGCGCACAACGGCGAAGGCCAGCAGGCCATAAAGTCCAATCGCCGCGAGACCGAGGGCGAGTCCGCCGAACACCGCCGACAGGGTGGCGAAGAGGCGCTCTTCGCCAAGCAGGCGGTCGATCTGCTCATGCTGCGTGCGGAGTGCGATCACGGGCAACTGTGGCTCGAGCTCGTGCACAGCGTCGGTCACGGCCCTGCGCAGGGCCGCATCGGAGCCGCGGAAGCGAAGGGCAAAATGACCCGCGCGGGCATTCGGAATCTGGGCGTGCGGCAGGAACGCGGCGGGGCTTTGTTCCTCGCGGAGGTTGGCGTATTTGCCGTCGGCGACCACGCCCACGATCTCCGTATCCAGATTGTCATCACGGGAGCCGATGCGGCGGCCGATGGCGTTCTCGCCCGGGAAGAACTTCGTGGCGAAGGCCTGATTGACCAGGATCACCCGGGGCGCGTTGGCGCTGTCGGCGGCCGTGAGGTTGCGGCCGAGCAGGAGCGGCCAGCGCATGGTATCGAGAAAATCGGGCGACACGCCGTTCATCACGATGGTGCGCTCCAGCTCCGGGGTATGGGCGTGGCCCTCGATCGGCCGGGTGCTGGTCCAGCGTCCACCGGAGAGCAGTGGCACGCGGGAGAAAGCGGCGTTTTCCACCCCGGGCAAGGTGGCGAGACGATCCCGCACGCGGGTGTAGACCGCATCGAGCTGTTCGCGTTCGTAGCCCGCGGGCATCGCATCGAGCGAAAACAGCAGGAGGCCGTCGCGTTCGAAGCCAGGGTGGGTGCCGGCGAGGTTGGTGAGGGTGCGACTGAAGAGGCCGGCACCGATGAGCAACACGAGCGAAAGCGCGATCTGCAGAATCATGAGGGCCTTGGCCAAAGCGGAGCGCGGCGCCCCCAGGGCCTTGTGGCCCCCTTGGAAACCCTGCACGACATCGCGACGGGTGGCCCGCAGTGCCGGCAACGTGCCGAAGAGCACTCCGGTCAATCCAGCCACCGCGGCGGTGAAACCGAGCACGCGCCAGTCGAGGCTCAGGTCGACCGTGAAGCCACTGCCGCCGAAGGGACGCAGCGCGAGGAAAGCGTCGCGGGCCCACAGCGAGAGCAGCAGGCCGAGCGCGGCGCCAAGGAAACTGAGCAGGAGGCTTTCGGTAAGCAGTTGACCAATTAGGCGAGGGCGACTTGCGCCCAGTGCGATGCGCACGGCGAGTTCCCGTTCGCGGGCGGCTCCCCGGGCGAGCAGCAGGTTGGCGACATTGGCGCAGGCGACCAGCAGCACGAGACCGACGATGGCGGCGAGGACACGCAGCGAGGCGGAGTATTCGCGGCGCTCTTCATTGAGGCCGGTGGCGCCCGATTCGGTGCGGAGGCGCATGTGTTGATTTTCCCCGATTTCGAGGTGGCCCTCGTAGGAAGCCGCGAATCGCCCGGCCATCTCGGCGTTCACTTGGTCCATGGTCGCGCCATGCGCCATACGTCCCATGATGCGAAGGCCCCAGGCCCAGGGCTCGTAGGCTTCCGTGTCGCCGGGTTCGAGCAGTCGGTAGGTGTTGAGCGGAACGAAGACATCCTGCACCTCGCCAACCTGGCCGGTGCCGTTGAAGCCGGGCGCGGTCACACCGGCGATGGCAAAGGGAACTCCGTTGAGAGTGAGCGTTTCGTTCAGGATGGTGGCGGATCCGCCGAAACGGTTCTGCCAGTAGCGGTGAGAAATGACGGCGACGGGAGTGGCGCCCGGTTCATCGTCGGCCGCAGTGAGGCCGCGGCCCAGTTGCAGGCGCACGCCGAGCGCCTGGTGATAATTGCCCGACACCATGGCGGCGGTGCGGAGGTTTTCCGCCTGCCCTTGATAGATCGCGTTGACCTGCCACAGCGGTGAAAAGGCGAATACATCGGTCAGCGTTTGGCCGGGGGCACGGAAGTGCTCATAGGTCGCGAGCGAGAACGAGGTGCTGGTGCGTTCACCGGTCTCCGCGATCGTTTGTGAATGGCCGCTGTGCGAGCGCGGCCCGACGCCGTCGCTGGCCGCCCAGTTGAACAGCACCAACTGTTCGGGATGCTCAACCGGCAGGCGCTTAAGCAACATGCCATTGACGACGCTGAAGATCGCGGTGTTGGCACCGATACCGAGCGCGAGCGACAGGATGGTGACGGCCGCAAAACCGGGTGACTGGCGGAGCTGGCGGAGGGCGAAACGGAGGTTCATCGGGCGTCGTCGTCAGTCAGCGTCTCACTCCGAGCGGAGCGCCACCATGGGATCGACCCGGGTGGCGCGGCGGGCCGGCATGAAGGTGGCGAAGGCGGCGACGATGATGAGCAGGAGGCTCACGCCGATGTAGAGGTCGGGAGCCAGCGGGTTGACCTGGTTCAACTGCAGCACCTGTTGCAGGGTGTCGGGCGCGAGTAAGGCGAAGCCGACCACAAGCGTGAGGCCGATCCCGAGACCGATGCCCAGCTGCCAGCCGGCCTGCTTGAGCACCATGGCGAGCACGTTGCCGCCGCTGGCACCGAGCGCGAGGCGCACGCCGAATTCCTGGGTGCGTTGGTTGACCGAAAAACTCATCACACCGTAGAGACCAACGGCCGCAAGCGAGACGGCCACGATGCCAAAGAGGCCGAACATGGTGGCGACGATTTTGGTCTGGGTGGTGAAACTATCGATACTGGCGCGCGGCGTTTCGACGAAGTAGAGTGGCAGGTTGGGGTCCACGCGGTTGACCATGCCTTGCAGGGTGGTGACGAGGCCCTCCGGACGCTGGTTGCCGCGCGGCTTGACCAGGATGGTGCCAAACTGCTGCGCGACGGGCGCGTCCGCGATCGGGCCGAAGGCACTCGCAAAGTAAGGCACGTAGAAACCGGATTCATCGATCTGGGTGTTGAACGGCCCCTGCATGCGCACGTCGGCTACGACGCCGACGATCGTGCGCCACGGGCCCGCGTTTTGGCCGTTCTGTTGGATGGTGCGGAAGCGGCGTCCGAGGGCGGACTGACCCTCGAAGTGCTTGGTCGCGAAGCTGGAGTTGACGATCGCGATGGGTTCGCGCTGGTCACTGTCTTCGGTCGTGAAGACGCGGCCTTCGAGCAGGCGGACGTTCAGCGCGTCGAAGTAATCTGGCGAAACGTTTTCAAAGTTGGCGCGCAGACGGTCCGAATCGTCGAGGTATTGTTTGCCCTCAATCTCAACGGGTCCGTTGCCGGCAAAGACCATGCGGAAGCGGTTGGTGAGGGCGACGGATTCGAACTGACCCGATGCCTCGAGCTCGCGCAGAAGTTTCTCATAGAACAATTGGCGTTCGGTCGAAGTCGGGTAGTCGCCTTCCATCAAGCCCATGCGGGCGCCGAGCACGGATTCGGTGTCATAACCGTAGTCAATCGTGCGTTGGTTGTAGACCGAGCGGAGCTGGAGGGCGGTGAGAAGCAGCAACACGCAGGTCATGAAAATCTGCAGCACAACGAGGCCGCGGGTGAGCACCATCACGCCGCGCGAGGTGTTGCCCCGGCCGCCTTCCTTGAGGACCTCGACCGAGCTGGCCCGGGACGACATCCAGGCGGGCACAAAACCGGAAACGACCGCTGAAGCGGCGGTGACGCCGACCACGACCACGAGCACGGTGGGATCGAGATCAAAGGTCATCCAGGCCGGAATCGGGTTGGTGCCGGCGTGCACCATGGTGTCGAGGGCGTCGGTGCCCCACATGGCGATACCGATGCCGACGGTGGCGCCGATGCTGGCGAGCAGGAGGCTCTCGGTGAGCATCTGGCGGATGAGGCGACCACGGGTGGCGCCGAGTGAGGAGCGGATGGCGAGTTCCTTGGCGCGCAAGGTGGCGCGGGCGAACTGCATGTTCATCACGTTGACGCAGGCGATGAGCAGCACGACCACGCAGATGGCGAGCATGGCCAGCAGCATGGCGCGGATGTTGAAAGGCGTGAAGGCATCGCCCATCGGCCGCACATAGCCCATGGTGAACTGTTCGTTGGTGTCGGGGAAATCGGTGGCGAACTGGCGCGCCATCGCGGTGACCTCGGACTGCGCCTGCTCAAGGGTCACGCCGTCGGCGAGGCGGGCGAGCACCGCGATGAAGTTGACGTTGCGATCGTTGCGCGGGCGCACCGGGAAGGACGAATTGACCGGGATCCAGAGTTGCTCGTTGGCGGGGAAGGTGAAACCGGGCGGCATGATGCCAATGATCTCGCCGGGCGTGCCGTTCACCTGCACCGAGCGTCCGATCACGTTGGGGTCGCCGCCAAAATCGCTCTTCCACAACCCGTCGCTGATGATCACGGCTTTGTTCACGCCGGCCTGATCCTCCTCGGGCAGAAAGTCGCGACCGCGCACGGGGCTCACACCGAGCGTGCTGAAGAAGTTGTGCGTCACGTAACCACCGGTGTAGCGCTTCGGCTGGTTCTGGTAGGTGAGGTTGATGGTCGAACCGTTCAGGTAGCCCGCGAAGGAAGAGAAAGAATTCAGCCCCGCCTGCAGGTCAGCGAAGTCCGACGTCGTCATGCGGGAGTTGAAGTTGTTGGGCTGGAAACCCTCCGGATCGACGATCTGCACGTCGACCAATTGATCCGCCCGCGGGAAGTCGAAGGAGTGGAACAGCACGCCGTTGACGACCGCGTATTGGGTGGTCACGCCGCCGATGCCGATGGCGAGGACGAAGACAGCGAGGGCACAGAACGACTTCTCCTTTTGCAGGATGCGAAAGCCGATTTTGAGATCTTGAAAAAACGTTTCGAGCATTGGGCTGGTTAAGGTTGTTTTGAACCTTTGCACGCCTCGTGCCAGTCTAGCTGGAGAATCATAAGAGGCTAATGTATAATGCCTAACGAAATTTAAATTAAACCGGTTCCAGACTGTTTGGTCCGGTGCCGGAATACCGTATTCCCGATAATGGGACACCCTTTCCCATAGGGTTCGACTTTGGGTCGAGCCAAGGCGGACCGAGCCTGGACTGACACGAGGACAGGCCGCGCAGCGCTAACGTCACCCAGGCTCGTTACGGTGTCCGCCCGATGCGAAAGACCGACACCTCCCGTGCCGGATCGTCGGGTTCGGCGCGATCGCCGAAGTGTTTCCACCCCGCGTCGCCAATGACGAGAAAGCCGCCGGTGATCGGGGTGATGAGGGTCGGATCATCCAGGTGGGGGACGGCGGCGACCGCGACAGTCGGGGCACTGAGCCGAGGTGCTGCGTCGGCGGTCGTGCCTCGTTCGATGGTGAAACGCAGCAGTCGCCGCGGGGTGACACCGTTCTGCGCGGCGAGCAGGGTGTCACCGGAGCGCGCCAAGCCATCGATGCCGATGAGGCAGTGGGCCGGATCGGCGGGAAGCCATTGCACATCACCCGTGACGGTATCCACCAGATGAATGCCGGTCGAGTAGTCGGAAACGAACAGCCACCGACCATCGGCGGTGGGCGCGATGCTTTGCAGGGAATGGCGCTCGCCCGGAAAGGTGATGGCGGTGAACACGCTGGCGGTCGTCTCTCCGGGGCGAATCCGCCAGATAATCGGCGTGGCACTGTCGGCGGCGTAAACCGTGCCGTCGGTGGTCACGGAAACGTCGACCACCGTGTGGGCGGTGGCGGCGTCGCCGTCGTCCAGCGGATAGGTGGTGCGCACTTGGCCGGTGGAGAGATCGATCGCGAGGAGGCGACTGTGGTCGGCGATGGTTTCGCTCCAAGCTGCGACCTCGGGCATCGCTGGCGAGCTGACCCAGAGCACACCACGCTCCGCGTCGATGCTGAGGCCGCCGACGCCGAAACCCGGATCGGGCGACGAGGCAAAATGCGTGAGTTCGCCGGAAACGGCGCGCACCCAGATTTCTCCGTGATGCAGGTCGGAAAGGAAGGTGCGACCGGTGCCCGGCTCGCTGACAATGCCTTCCCATAGACCGCCGTTGGCAGGAACGCTGAAGGCGAGGGAAGCGGCTCCGCGCGGCGACAGGTTTGTCGCCATGGTTTCGAGCGCGGACTGAAAAGCGGGATCGGCCGCGACTTGCTCGAAATCCTCACTGCCCGAGATCGGCATATGCAGACCCCATTTCGCCAGTTGGTGGACCGCGGCGGCGGCACCGGCCGGATCGCCATTCAGGGCATGGGCGGCGGCCAAATAGTAGACGTAGGTCGGGTGGTCACCACGGGCCTCGTTCGCAGTGAGCATGTGCTCGCGAAAGGCAGGGAGGTCGCCCCCGCGATAGGCCGCCACGGCGGTTTGCACGGCTGCCGCGGCGTCGGCGTAGCGTGAGCCATCGGGGACGGGGGCAGCGAAACCCGCGGCGAGGAGGATAAAAAACGCAGGGCCGATACGGCGCATGGTCATTCGGCGCGCATCGCGGCCATCGGGTCGATGCGGGTGGCCCGCCAACTGGACAGGTAACACGCGGCGAGAGCGACCCCCGCAAGCAAGGTCGGCACGATGATAAAGGTGGGCGGATCGTGCGGCGTGATGCCGTAGAGATTGCCGGCGAGCAGATTGGCCATGAGCACGGCGGCGATGATGCCGGCGCCGAGTCCGACCACGACGAGGTAGAAGCCCTTGCGCACGACTTCGCCCACAACTTCCGAAGCCGGTGCGCCGAGGGCCATGCGCAGCCCGATTTCGTGGCGGCGCATCGTGACCGAGAAGGTCATCACGCCATAGATGCCCACGCACGCGAGCAGGACGGCGATTACACCCGCGCAAAGGAAGAGGCGGGAGAAGAAGTATTGCTGCCAGATGGAGCGCAACACCACCTGCTCCATGGTGAAGACCTCGTAGATCGGCATGCTGCGATGAACGGCGAGCACCTCGTTGCCGATGGATTGGGCGAGCTCGTTGGGATCGCCTAGGGTCCGCACGAGCACGGTCATGAAGTTGCTGCCTTCCTGCTGCTGCGGCAGGTAAAGCGTGGGGATCGTCTCCGGTCGCTGGAGAAAGTGTTGCACGCTACCCACCACCCCCACGATGCGGAACGGCGCGGAATCTCTGCCTTGCTGCCATTTACCGGAATTGCCGAGTTCGCGCCCGACGAGCTCCGTCGGTTCGACGCCGACCGCGGCGGCGAACGCGGTGTCGACCACCACGGCGTTTGAGGTTTCGGCGGTGTGTTCGGCGGTAAAATCACGGCCGGCCACCAGCGGAATGCGCAAGGTGTCAAAGTAGCCCGCGGTGGCGGAGCGGTAGGTGACGCGGTCGAGGACGACGGGCGAATCGGCGGCCTGTAGCGGCAGCAGTTGAGCGCTGCCGATGCTTAGTCCGCTGTTCGGCATCTGCGATACCGCACCGGCGCGTTCGACTTCGGGCAAGCGTTCGAGCCGGCGGGGCAGGTCCGCGAAGAAGTCGGCCATTTCCTGCCCGTCCTCGGCGTAGCCAACCGGGAAACCGACGCGGAAAGTCAGCACGTTGCGGCGATCGTAGCCCGGATCGACGTCGGTGAGCTTGAAGAAACTGCGCGTCATCAGGCCGGCACCGACCAGCAGCACGAGCGACAGTGCAATTTCGATGATGACGATGCCGTTGCGCAGGCGCTGGCCGAAGGGACCTTGGTCGAGTCCGGTGCGGGAGCTTTCCTTGAGCCCGGCGGCAACATCCGGCTTTGAGTCGCGCAGCGCGGGCACGAGACCGAAGAGGAAACTGGCGAGGAAGCCGCACATCGCGGTGAAGATCAGCACGCGCCAGTCCGGCTCGAAGCGGAGCCAGAAAGGGTGATCAATCTCGAGCGAGGTGCGCACCCAGTCGATGCCCCACAAGCCGACAACGGCACCGGCGACGGCGCCGAGCATGCCGAGCACGAGGTTTTCGAGGGCGAGTTGGCGCAGGATCACGCCGCGGTTGGCGCCGAGCGCGATGCGCACCGCGATCTCGGGACCGCGGTCGCTGCCGCGCGAGAGTTGCAGGTTGGCAATGTTGGCACAGGCAATGAGGAAAATAGCCAGGCCGGCGGCGAAGAGCAGGAGCGTGAAATAGAGCGCATCTTTGACCTCCTCGTCGCGCCAGTGCACGACCGACACGCCGATGTCGGCATTGGTCTCAGGGTGTGTCTCGCTCAGGTCAGTCGCGATCTGGCTCAGCTCAGCCTGAGCACTGGCCACGCTCGCGCCCGGGGCGAGGGTGGCATGGGCTTTGTAGAAAAAGGTCCCGCGCTCCGTTGCCATGTCCTTGGCCGGGGCGAAGGAACTGGCGTTGAGTGGCAGCCAGATGTCGGAGTTTTCCGGATACCGCCAGTGTGGAGGCATGACGCCGACGATGCGGGTAAGCACACCGTTGAGTTCCAGCGAGGTTTGCGTGATCTCGGGGTCGCGGTCGAAGCGCTCGCGCCACACCGCGTGGGAAATCAACGCGACCGGCGGGGCATCCGGCTGGTCGTCGTCGGCGGTGAAGTTGCGGCCGAGATGCGGGGTCACGCCCAGCGCGTCAAAGGCCTCGGGGGAGATGCGGGTGCCGAGGATGCGCCACGGCCCCTGTTCGTTCTCCACGATGACCGTGAGGCTGGTGAACAGCCACATGGCGGAGAGCTGGGTCGTGCGGGCACGGTGGTCCTGCAGGTCGGCGTAGTTGAAGCCGATGTTGTAGAAGGCGCGCTCCGGATCGTTGGAGGGGCGCGTCTCGCTGACCCAGACCATGCGCTCGCCGTTGGTGGCGGCAGGCAGCGGACGAAAGAGCAGGGTATTGACGGCCGAGAAGCAGGTCGCCACCGCGCCAATGCCAATGCCCAGCGTGCCGATTGCGAGCACCGCGAAGAACGGGGCCTGGGTCAGCTTGCGCAGGGCGAGGCGGATGAGACTCATGGGCGGTGCGGGCGTCGGCGACTGGTGTCTCCAGTGCACGAATACGGCCGGTCAGGCTGACCGGCCGCTTCGTTTCAACACTACTACAACATTAACATGACTGTTGTTTCCATCCGTCCACGGGACGGGTGAAAGGGGGAGACGCCGCGGAGGCGTCGGGAAAATCAGGCGGTGGGATCCGTCTCGACCTGCTCCTGCACGACGCGACCGTCGAACACGTGGATGGTGCGGTCGGCGTTGCGGGCGAAGCGGGCGTCGTGGGTCACCATCACGATGGTGGCGCCGCCCTGGTGGAGCTCGGCGAGCAGGTCCATGACCGCTTCACCGTTCTTGGAGTCGAGGTTACCCGTCGGCTCGTCGGCGAGGAGCACGGCGGGATGGCCGGCGAGGGCGCGGGCCACGGCGACGCGCTGCTGTTGACCACCGGACAGTTGCGACGGGAGATGCTTGGCGCGGTGGCCCATACCGACCTTCTCGAGGGCCTCAAGCACGCGTTCCTTGCGTTCGCCCGAAGGCATGCCGCGGTAGGTGAGGGGGAGCTCGACGTTTTCGTAAACGGTGAGGTCACCGATGAGGTTGAAGGACTGGAAAATGAAGCCGATCTCGCGGTTGCGAATGCGGGCGCGCTCCGGAAGGGTCAGGCCCTGGACGGGGCGACTGTTGAGCAGGTAGGTGCCGTCGGTCGGGGTGTCGAGCAGGCCGAGGATGGAGAGCAGGGTGGACTTGCCGCAGCCGGAGGGGCCGGCGATGGAAACGTATTCGCCCTGATTGATCTCCATGTGAATGCCGGAGAGAGCGTGGGTTTCGACTTCGTCGGTGAGGAAGACTTTGGTGACGCCTTCGAGTTTGATGAGGGATTCAGACATGGTTGGAGGAGGTTGAATTTTGGATTTTCGATTTCGGATTCTTGATTGCAGGAAAGAGGGCAGCTGCGGATCAACCGGAAGACTGGCCGTCGGCGGCGACAAACGCGGCGAGCGCGGCGATGATGAGAAGGGCGGAGATCATGGCAGAAGCGTGGCGTGCTTGGGTGAGATAACCCGGAAGTGTGGCCATGGTTGCAGAAAAGTTTGGTGGAAGACGCAGATCGTCAGTCGAGACGCACGCGGTCGTGGGAGTCCCATTGGGACATGTCAGAGAGAATCACCTGGTCGCCGGGCTGCAGGCCGCGAATGACTTCGATGGTATTCACCGAACTGCGACCGAGCTGCACCTGGGTGCGGGTGGCGATGCCATCGGCGCCGAGTTTGAAGATGCCGACGGTGGAGCGCTCCTGACCGAAGGCGGGGCGGCCGACAAAGATCACGTCGTCGAGGCGTTCGAGCTCGATGGTGCCGTCGACCGAAAGATCGGGGCGGGCGCCGCGCGGCAGTTCGCCGTCCAGCGTGACGTCGACCAGCACGGTGCCGTTTTGCACGGCCGGATCGATGCGGACCACGTGCCCCTCGACGATACCGTTGCGGGTGTCGACCTTGGCGGACTGGCCGATGGTGATGTCCTTGGCCTGGGTTTCCGCGATGCGGATCTCGGCCTTGAGATCGGTCGGATCGGCGACGCGGGCGAGGTTCTGGCCGGGCTGCACTTGAGCGCCGACTTCGACGGGCAGGGCGGAGAGCACACCCTCCATGGAGGCACGCACCTTGAGGGCGTCGGCCTCGGCCTGGCGGAGGCGGGCCTGGGCTTCGAGGCGGGCGACCTCGGCCTCCTGCACGGCGAGTTGCGGCTTGATGGACTCCTGCGCGAAGGCGAATCGCTTCTGCTCGATGCCGTGGCGAGTGGCGGCCTCTTCGGCGCGCACCTTGGAGAGCTCGAGCTCAAGACGGGAGACGAGTCCGTCGGCGAAGAGTTCCTCGTTCACCTCGGCCTGCAGGCGGGAGGTCTCGTAGGAGGCCTTGGCGTTGGCGGCGGCGGACTCGGCGGCGAGCAACTGTGACTGGAGCTGGACCTTGAGGTTGGCCAGCTGGGCCTCGGCGGCCTGGAGAGAAGAGATCGCGGTTTCGGCGGCCTGGGTGACGTCGGGGTTGGAAAGTTCGAGGATGACACTGTCGGGCGTCACCATGGCACCGGGGCGGAGCAGGATGGTCTCGACGCGAGCCTGGGTGCGGGCGGCGACCCAACGGATGTTTTCCGGCACGAGGGTGCCGAGACCGCGAACCTGACGGACCATGGGGCCGCGCTGCACGGTATCGATCCAGACCAGATTGCGATCCATGGAAGGCGCGGCGGGTTTGAGGCGCGACAACCCGAAGGTCATGCCGCCGAGGGCGACCACCAGGATCACGATCATGGTGATGCGCTTCTTACGTTTTGCTGCTGCTTGGTTGGGCCGGGGGATATCCATGGTGCTTGTGTTGCCCATACAGATTGCAGGCCCCGTGCCAGCCCGGATAAAGCAATATTAGACGTTGGTATACAAAGAGATAAAATTTGGTAGAATTTGCGCGCTTCGACTAGGACCACGAAGCTGGGATGCCTCCGTCCCGGAAATGGGACAGGTTGGACATGGTCAAATCCCCAGCGGATTGCGTGGAAGGCGTGTCGGTTTTTCTCAGATCCCCCGCGCCAGAAGATTCCACGGTTCTTCGCGTCACCGCTTCATTTCCAAAATGAAATCCGCGAATCACAGAACTTGGCGTGGTCATTGCGCGCTTCGTTCGCTCTAGGTCTGGGGTATCCTTAGGGTCCGAGAGCCCAAGTTCCCTGCGGTGCGCTTCGCGGGTATTGAGCGAATGGTAGTGTGTTTGGCTTTCAATCTGCTCGTGCGGCGGGGCACGTTGACCAAGTTTTTTCCGCTAGAGGTGGCATGAGCAGGAAGTCCATCGAATCGAGCTCGCGACAGGGAATCGCGCCCGCGTCGGTCGCACAGTTTCTATGGGTGCAGGGAGCCCTGTCGCCCCTTGAGCAGCTTTGCCTGCAATCGTTTGTGGATCATGGTCACGCGGTTCATCTGTATGTCTACCATGAGGTGACTGGCGTTCCGTCGGCCGTGGAGTTGCGGGATGCCCGTGAGGTGCTGCCAGCGGAGTGTGTTTTCGAAGCCACAGCACCGGGAGGACTCGGATTCACCTCCTTTTCGAATCGTTTTCGCTATCACCTACTGGCGGAGCGTGGAGGTTGGTGGTTTGACACCGACGTGGTTTGCCTGAAGCCGATCCCGGCACCACGGACTTTGGAGATCGCATCCACCTGGGAGGGGGAATGGGGCCAGTGTCCGGTCGGTTGCGTATTGTGGTGCGATGCTGGTGATGTGCGTGTGATCGCGCTACGGGATCGGTGTGAAGAGATTCTGGCTGAAAAGCGCGAACTGGAATTCGGACGGGTTGGGACATTCCTGGTTCAAAACTTCGTGAAAGAACACAGCCTGCACGACTCGGTCGCGCCGTGGTGGAAGTATTGCCCATACCCGTGGCGATTGATCCAACTCACGGCTTCAGCGGATCGGACCGCGTGGCTCAAGGATGTCGCCCGGCACTTGAAGCACCGAGTGTGGGAGACCTGGAGCAGCCGGTTTCGCGGAGGGCGCCTAAGATCCGGAAGCTATGCACTGCACCTGCACACCGAAATCTGGCGGGCGCGCGGGATGGACAAGAACGGTCGTTATTACCGGCATAGTGTTTTTGAACAGCTGAAGCGGCAGCATGGAATCGGCGATGGCTGAGACGGTGAACGGTGCGGGCGGGCGGGCGCCATGGCACGTGCAGCCCAATTACGGGGCAGGCGCCGTGTCGGTCGCCTCGGGGCCAACAGGTGAAGTCGCTGACAGCACACGGTCGTTCCGCACGTAGATTCGGACCCCTTCCAGGTCATCCACCATCCGGTAGTTGTCTGCGATCAGCTGGGCCAGTGCGGGAAAGATTTCGTGGCCCTGAGTCGCGCGGTCTTCGAACATGAATTTGCCGGGGCCGACGGTATCGAGGAAGACCGGCGGCAGGGTTCGCTTGAATTCGACGAGATAAGTTTCCCGGAAGTATTCGCAGAGCGGATATGACGTGATGATTTGCCTCTCACTATGGGATTCCCGCGTGGCCATCAGCAGATGCGTCTCCAGGTAGTGTTTCTGTTCCCAGCCCCAGAGTCCCATGAATTCTCCAGGTGATGCAAAGGTTAAGACTGTTTGGGAGACCGAGCTCAGTCGGTGTTGCTGGTAGTGAATTAGGTTCGGCAGGTAGGGATGCGCGTGGCGCGCGCGCGGAAGAGCCTGAAGTGCCATGGCGAGGACCGCCATGCCGATCGCGGTGAATGCACGATGGCGCCCGCGTGGCGACGCATCCTGTCCAAGGACGAACCCGAGCCCCACGCTGGAGAGCAGACTGATTGGCATGATGAGGAACGCGAGGTAGTGCGGTGCGCTTCGGCCCGGAGCGAGGACCGCGTAAAGGCTCGTGAGGCAAAACACGCATCCGGTGACGAGCAGGGGGAGGAACGAGCTGAGGTTTCGGGGGCGCCGCGCGAGCAGCCCTATTGCAAACAAAGCTGAGCTTGCCAAATACGCCCGGTAACCGAGGGCCAGATGGGTCAGCCCCCAGAAATCCTTCAGCATATCCGCGAACGACGCGGAACTGGCGTTCTTGTAGGCTATGTTGTGTTCGAAGTAGGCCGCCCAGGCATAAGGAAGGATGCCCGCTGCGAACGTCATCGTCGCGAAACCGAATGTCGCGACCAAGGAGCTTAATGCCAGCACGAGCACCTTGGTCCAGGCGGCCGGATTCCGCGGCCCAAGACGGGTAAACTCGAAAATCGAGAACAGAAGGAGCAGCGAGGCTGCAACGGGCGCTGCCTGCAGTTTTGCCCATGGCACGGCGCCCAGCAGAATGCCGCCGAATATCCAGTTGGGTCGGATCGTCGCAGGGGTGGCGGGTTCGGACGGTCGCAGCAAGGCCCAGATCCCCGTGCTCAACAGCAGGATCGATACGTGCTCGCTGGAATAGAGCACGAAGTTATGGTCAATGGTGAAGGCCCAGAAGAACCATGGCGGTAGCAGGCTCAGCCGGGCCGCGCCCTCCGGTAAAAAACGGCGCACGGTAAAATATTGCGCCAACAAGGCCGAGATCAGCATCAAGCCGCCGAGAAACCGCGCGGCTCCGTAGGAAAATTCCCACCCTATAAGGCGAATCAAGGTCAGCGGGTAAACATTGAGGGGGCCGTGAGTCGTGCCGTCGGCCGAGCGCCAAAAGACGAGGTCGGAAGCCAGCTTTTCGGCTTCCACGATCATCATCGTCTCGTCGACGTTGATTTCGGTTTCCGCGAAATACGCCGGCCATTGCACGACCAGAAAGGCCGCGGCGACAATCAGGCAGAAAAGCAGCGGCCGAGACTCGTCGCTGCGGGGGGCTTGGGCTCCACCCCGTTGTCGGAGCAACGGATAGAGGGCGATGACCACAACGCCACAAGCGGCGCAAGCTGACAGCACCGTGTAGGTCAACGGGTATTCGGTGAACCATTCCAGAATCTTCATCGCGGTTTCAAGTTACCCCTCAGCCGGAACATTCTGTCGCGCCGGATGGGTCAAGCGGGGAGTCGCAGCAGGGCGACGCAGCCGGAGGCATCCTTGCGGTTTTGCAGGGTAAGTTCGCCGTCGTGGTTTTCCGCGATCTGGCGGCAGAGGACCAGGCCGATACCGGAGCCGGTGGATTTGGTCGTGTAGAACGGGACGAAGAGATTGGTGGCCTGCGCGATGCCGTGCCCGCTGTCGGTCACGCGAAATTCGATGAAGCGCCCGGTCTGGGCCCAGGAGACCCGCACGCTGCCGGGCGGCGGCGGCGTAGGCGGGGCGCTGTTTTCGTCGTCGTCCGGCTGGGAGGCTTCGAGGGTCGCTTCGACGGCGTTCTTGATCAGGTTGATCAGGACCTGCTCGATCTGGGCTCCGTCGCAGGGCACGGTGATTTCCGGGCCTTCGTCGACGACGACTTCGAGGCGCAGTTCGAGTTTCACCACTTGGTGCACGAGCGGGCGGACTTCGCAGGGCGACTTCACCGGCTTGGGCAGTTTGGCGAGTCGCGAGTAGGCCTGCATGAAGCGGCCGAGGCCTTCGGCGCGGTTGGCAATGATGTCGAGGCCGCCGCGGAGATCGTCCTCCCAATCATCGGCGCGCTGCGGACGCTTGAGCATACTGCCCAGACTGCCGGCGATCGATTTGATGGGCGCGAGCGAGTTGTTGAGCTCGTGGCCGAGCACCCGCACGAGGCGCTGCCAGGCTTTAAGCTCCTCTTCGCGCAGGGCTTCGCTGAGGTCGGCCACGACGACGAGTTCGTGCGGTAGTCCACCCTCGCGAAACTGCGTGCGGCGCATGCCCCAGCGACCGGTGCCGCCGGGGAAAGTCGTGTGCGCCAGGACGCCGTTGGGTGGGCCGTCGATGCATTCGCCGAGGCCGATGTCGTGGGCGGAGCGACCGAGGATTTTTTCGGCCGGCGAGGCGAGCAACTCCTGCCCGGAACGATTCACGAGGCGCAGGATTCCGTCGTCGTCGAAGGCGAAGATGGCGACGTCGATTTCTTCCATCACCGTGCGCAGGAGGGCGGTCGCCTCCATGGCGCCGAGGCGCTGCGCGCGCAGGATGGAGCCGAGGAAGTTGATCTCGGTCATCACGTCGCCCATCGGGTTCTCGCGATTGGCGCCGCGCGCGCGGATGGAGAAGTCGCCCTCACGCAGAGCGGAAAGCAGGTTGGCCATGGTCTGCAGCGAGCGCACGACGCGGCTCTGCACGGAGAAGGCGAAGCCGATCCAAAAACCGAAGATGAGCAGCGAGAGCGTCCACTGCACCTTGGGTTGCTGGTCGCCGACCATCCACAGGTGATACATCGCCACCAAGACGGCCGGCAACCCGCCGAGGAACACGCCGATGAGGACATGTTGATCGTGGGTCAGGCGGCTACGCTTTTTCATTGCCGCAAAAATGCACAAAAGGCGCCCAAAAGAGGAGGAACGGCCGTCGACTGGAGGTGAGGCGGCAGCGAACGCGGATAGGCAACGTCAGAGGGGCGGGGGTTGAGCGGTTAGCCGGTCTCAAGGGAACTGAATTCAAAGGTTCTTGTGCCTTTTGCGCCTTTTTGCGGCCACTCCTCAGAGGCCGTATTTTTCGAGGCGGCGGTAGAAGGCGGAGCGGGAGAGGCCTAGTTCTTCGGCGGCGCGGCGGGCGTTGCCGTCGCAGCGGGCGAGGGTCTTCTTAATCAGATAGGCTTCCACTTCCTCGATGCTCATGTCCTCGATCTGCGGGGTGGTCTGGCCGGCGTTGAGGCCGAGGTCGGCGGCTTTGATGACCTTGCCCTGGGCCATGAGGCAGCCGCGTTCGACGGCGTGATCGAGTTCGCGGACGTTGCCGGGCCAGGAGTAGCCGCGCATGGCATCCATGGCCGACGTATCGAAACCGGTGATACCCTTGTTGTAGCGCTTCACGTGCATCTTGAGGAAGAATTGGGCGAGCAGCTCGATGTCCTCGCGGCGTTCGCGCAGGGGCGGCAGGTGCAGGTGAATGGTGTTGAGGCGGAAGAGCAGGTCCTGGCGGAACTTGCCCTCGTTGACCTGCTGCTGGAGATCGGCGTTGGTGGCCGAGATGAGGCGGACGTTGGCGCGGTAGGTGCGGGAGGAACCGACGCGCTCGAACTCACCGGTCTCGAGGGTGCGCAGGATCTTGGCCTGTTGGGAAAGCGGGATGTTGCCGATCTCGTCCATGAACAGCGTGCCGCCGTCGGCGAGTTCGAAGCGACCGGCGCGGTCGGCTTTGGCGTCGGTGAAGGCGCCGCGCACGTGGCCGAAGAGTTCGCTCTCGAAAATGCCTTCGGGCAGGCCTCCCATATTGACGGAGATGAAGGGATCGGTGCTGCGCGAGGAAACGGCGTGGAGGGCGCGGGCAACGACGCCTTTGCCGGTGCCGTTTTCGCCCGTGATGAGAATGTTGGCGTCGGAGGGGCCGACGCGGGCGATGACGTCGAGCACCGGGCGCATGGCGACGGACTCGGCGATGAGGGTGGGGCCGCCTTCCTTGCCGCGGAGGATCTGGTTCTCCTGTTCGAGACGGCGATAGGCGCGGACGGCGCTGCCGAGCTCGACCTGGTTTTTGACAATGGCGAGCAGGCGCGGGTTGTCCCAGGGTTTGGTGACGAAGTCCTTGGCGCCGCGGCGCATGGCCTCGACGGCGACCTCGACGCTGGCCCAGGCGGTCATGACGACGACGGGCAGGTTGGCGTCGAGGTTTTGCAGCTTCTCGAGGAGCTCGAGGCCTTCGGCGCCGGAGGTCGTGTCACGAGCGTAGTTGAGGTCGATGAGGGCGAGGGCAAAGTCGCGGCTCTCGACGGCGCGCAGCACGGCGGCGGGTGATTTGACCGCGTCGATCTGATAACCCTCGCCCTTGAGCAGGAGCCGAAGCGCTTCAAGCACATCGGGTTGGTCGTCGGCGATGAGGATGCGAGGGGCGGCGGAAGGCATGGGCGATAGTGACCGGTTTGCGAAGTGGCGTGTCAAGCGGCGCGGGACGCCGCGGGGGGATCGGTGAGCGTTAGACCCGGGCGATGCTGCGGCGGGTGCGGCGATGGCGAGCGGTCCAGTTGACGGGCGTTTGATCCGAAACCGGCGAGGGGCTTGCGATGGCGAAAGCCTCGTCGGCGGGCAGGAGGATCGGCTTCACTGCGTCGGGTTCGTAGCGACGCATCGTCGGTGTGTAGTCGATTCGGAAGGTCGAGAGGACCAAGCCGCCGATGAAGGTGGCGAACGGAATGGCGAGCAGCAGCGGGGAGGCAACGAGGCCGCCGATCGTGGCGATGGCGATGGTAGCGACGATCGCCGCAACCGAGAGAAGGGTGGTGGTTTGGAGGATGTTTTTCATGATCGGAAGGAGGGTTGCTTCTTCCTTTGCACCGCCCGTGCCAAGTCTGGTTAAGAGTTGTTAGTCATTGTAGCGCAGTCGCTAAAGAGATTGGGCTATTTCTGGAGAAACAAACGAACCGGTTTCCATGGGCGACTGCGGGAACTCGGAATCCCATTTTTGAGACAGTTCTCTTGGATTTCAGGGCGAGGGCTGAGGGGCCGCGGATTACACGGCTAGCAACGGATGAAGGCCCGAAAGCTCCTGTGGATCCGCGTTGTCCGTGGCTGGATGAATCAAGGGCCATGAATCCTGAATAAAGAGAAAGATGGGGTGGCGGCTGACGGGTGATGGAACTTTATTTGACCTACCCCTATGAGTGATCCCCAGTTCCTCCTCGCGCTCGATCAGGGCACGACCAGTTCGCGCGCCATTGTGTTCAATCGGTCAGGACAAAAGGTCGCGACCGCCCAGTGCGAATTCGCCCAGCATTATCCCAAGCCCGGCTGGGTGGAACACGACGCGATGGAAATTTGGTCGACGCAACGGGCGGGGATGGAGGAGGCACTGGGGGAGGCAAAGCTGAGCGCGGAGGATGTTGCAGCGATTGGCATCACGAATCAGCGCGAAACGCTGGTGGTGTGGGACAAGGCCAGCGGCGAGCCGGTCGCTCCGGCAATCGTTTGGCAGGATCGGCGCACGGCGGATGACTGCGCGAAGTGGCGGAAGGCCGGGAACGAGCCACGCGTGACGGAGCTGACCGGGCTGCGGCTGGATCCGTATTTCACGGGATCGAAGTTGGCGTGGCTGCTGCGGGAGACGGCGGGGCTGCGCGAGCGCGCCGAGCGTGGTGAGGTGTTGGCCGGCACGATTGATACTTGGCTGCTGTGGAAGCTGACCGACGGCGCGGTGCATGCGACTGATGCGAGCAACGCCTCGCGCACCTTGCTCTGCAACATCGACACCGTCGATTGGGACAACGAGCTGCTGGAACTCTTCGATGTGCCGCGCGCGATGTTGCCGGAGGTGCGGGATTCATCCGGCGAGTTTGGCCGAGTGGCCGAAGGTCTGCCGGCCGCGGGCGTGCCGATTGCCGGCATCGCGGGGGATCAACAAGCGGCATTATTTGGGCAGGCTTGTTACGAGAAAGGCATGGCCAAGAACACCTACGGCACCGGCTGTTTTCTGCTGATGCAAACGGGGCGGCAGCGCGTGGCCTCGCAAAACAATTTGCTGACCACGGTGGCGTGGCGAATTGGTGGCGAGACGGAATACGCGTTGGAAGGCTCAGTCTTTGTCGCCGGTGCGGCGGTGCAGTGGGTGCGCGATGAGCTCAAGCTGGTGCAGAGCGCCGAGGAGTTGAGCGAGTTGGCGGGCTCGGTGCCGGACGCCGGAGGTTCGGTGTTGGTGCCGGCCTTCGCGGGGTTGGGCGCGCCGCATTGGGATCCGTATGCGCGGGGTTCCTGGGTCGGGCTGACGCGCGGCACCAATCGGGCCCAGCTCTGCCGGGCGGTGCTGGAAAGCATCGCGCTGCAAAGTGCGGATCTTGTGGAGGCGATGATCCAGGACAGCGGACTTGAGCTGAAGGAACTACGGGTGGACGGCGGCGCCACGCGGAGTGATGTGCTGATGCAGATCCAGGCCGACCTGCTCGGCACCGAAGTTGTGCGTCCGCGGGAAACCGAAACCACGGCGCTTGGCGCGGCCTATTTGGCCGGCTTGGGAGTCGGGCTTTGGCGGGACCGCAGCGAGATCGCGGCGCAATGGGCGGAAGACCGGGTGTTTCGGCGGGAAGGCGACGGGGAAAACTATCGCGCACTGCGGCGCGACTGGGCGCGCGCGGTGGAGCGGTCCAAAGCCTGGGCGAAGGAGGATGACGCGTGAGCAACACGGGGTTCACGCGGGAGGCGCAAGTGGCCACGCTGCGCGAGACGGATAGGTTCGACGTGTTGATCATTGGCGGGGGCGCCACCGGCCTCGGCGTGGCGGTGGATGCGGCGAGTCGCGGGCATCGGGTGGCCTTGGTGGAAGCCGCAGACTTCGCCAAAGGCACGTCGAGTCGTTCCACAAAACTGGTGCACGGTGGCGTGCGCTATTTGAAGCAAGGCAATGTGGCGCTGGTGCTGGAGGCCTTGCGCGAGCGTGGGCGGTTGGCGCGGAACGCGCCGCACCTCGTGCGCGACCAAGCCTTTGTGATTCCGGTCTACCGCTGGTGGGAAGGGCCGTTTTATGGAATTGGCATGAAGGTCTACGACGGGCTCGCTGGGCGGTTGGGACTGGCGCCGTCGCAGTGGTTGTCGACCGAGGAAACCTTGGCGCGAATCCCGACGGTGGAGCCGCGGGGGCTTGACGGTGGGGTGGTGTATCACGATGGACAATTTGACGACGCGCGCATGGCGGTGCACTTGGCCATGACGGCGGTGGAACAGGGCGCGAGCGTGGTGAACTATTGTCGTTGTGTGGGGCTACTCAAATACGACGGGCAGGTGGTGGGGGCGCGACTGCGCGACGAGGAACGTGGCGACACGTTCGAGGTCCAGGCCAAGGCGGTGGTGAACGCGACGGGCGTGTGGGTGGATGAACTGCGGCAGCAGGACGACACGACGGCAAAGCGGATGGTGGCGGTGAGTCAGGGCGTGCACCTGGTGTTGCCCCGCCGCTTCCTGCCGGGCGATGCGGCGGTGATGGTGCCGAAGACGAGTGACGGTCGCGTGTTGTTCGCGGTGCCGTGGCATGACCGGGTGGTGGTGGGGACGACCGACACGCCGTTGCGCGAGGCCTCGGTGGAGCCGCGGGCGCTGGTGGAAGAGCGGGACTTCCTGATGGAACACGCGCGGGAATACCTCGCGGTTGATCCCACGCCGGAGGATGTGCTGAGCGTGTTTGCCGGGTTGCGACCCTTGGTGAAATCCGGCGATGCCGCCAACACGGCCGAGTTGTCGCGCGATCACACGGTGGTGGTGAGTCAGAGCGGCTTGATCACGGTGACCGGGGGCAAGTGGACGACTTATCGGAAGATGGCTGAGGATGTGACGGACCAGGTGGAGATGGTGGGGGGCTTGCCTGAACGCGCCTGCGTGACGGTCGACCTGCGCATCCACGGCGCGGATACAACGACTGAGCGCGATTTGGAGCTAGTCGACAGTTATGGCTCGGACCGCGCGGCGATGGAGGCCGTGGTCGCGGAATATGACGATGGCAGTGAACGCTTGACCGAGCGCCTGCCCTTTACGCGTGGCGAAGTGCGGTGGCAGGCGCGGCGGGAAATGGCCCGCACCGTTGAGGATGTATTGGCGCGGCGAACCCGGGCTTTGTTGCTGGATGCACGGGCGGCCATCGCAGCGGCACCGGTCGTGGCGCACCTCCTGGCGGAGGAGTTGGGCCGGGACGAGGCGTGGATGGCGACGCAGGTGGAAGCGTTTACTTCGCTGGCGCGTGGTTACGTGTTTACTGACGTCGCGAGTTGCGGATCGGCCCGGGATTGATTGCAGTGCGGGCATGAACTGCCCCCGCCTTTTTCCCGCCGCCCTGATTCTCGGAGTTTCCTCGCTGTTTGCGCAGGATGATTGGGAGGCGGTGGAGATGAAGGTGACGCCGCTGCGAGGTGGCGTGCACATGATCGAAGGGCGCGGTGGCAACATCGGTTTGCTGGTCGCCGACGACGGTGTTTTGATGGTGGACGACCAGTTCCTGCCGCTCGCCGGGAAGATCGAAGCCGCGATCGCCACGGTGAGCGACGCGCCGCTCAAATACGTTCTGAATACGCACCATCATGGGGACCACACTGGCAGCAACGAACATTTCGGCGCACACGCGACGATCGTGGCGCATGAGAACGTGCGGGCGCGCTTGAGTGGCGGTGAGGGCAAGCCGGCAGCGGCTTTGCCGGTTATTACGTTTGGGCACGACGCCACGGTGCATTTCGGGGGCGAGGATATCAGTTTGTTGCACCACGGTCCGGGGCACACCGATGGTGACAGCGTGATTCGCTTCAGCCACGCCAACGTGGTGCACATGGGAGACCTGTTCTTCAATGGCCGTTTCCCCTACGTCGACCTGAACAGCGGCGGTTCGATCGACGGTTATCTCGCGGCGGTGAGCGCGGTGGCTGATTCTGTTGATGATGGAACGCACATCATCCCCGGGCACGGCGCGCTGGCGACGAAGGCGGATCTGTTGAGCTATCGCGACATGATCCGGGAGACGGTTTCGCTCGTGCGCGAGGCAAAGTCGGCCGGGCAGAACATTGGCGACATCCTGCGCAGCGGCGTCATGGAACCGTGGGCGGAATGGGGGCAGGGTTGGATCACGACCGAGCGCTGGGTGCAGACGATCTTCAACGACGCGGAGCGATGAATCGACCGTTTTGTAGCCGGGCGCGGTGAGCCCGGTTGACACGCGATTACGGAGACCGGGGTCACCGACCCCGGCTACAGCAAACACCGACGACGAACTGGGGACGACGACCCCGGCTACAGCGGTGCGCTGCTCAGCCCTGATCGGACAGCACGGAGCGGATTGTGCTGAGCAGGACGGAGGGCGGGCAGGGCTTTGAGAGCGTCGCCTTGGCCCCGGCGGAATGGGCCAGTTGCAGGTAGTCAACCGCGCCGACGTGACCGCCGCCGGAGATGGCGATGATGGGCAGCGCGGGAGCTGACTTGCGTAACTCGAGGATGGTCTCGACGCCTTCCTTGTCGGGCATGAGCACGTCGGTGACGAGCAGATCGATGTCGCTGTTTTCGGCGATCAGTTTGATGGCCTCCTCACCGTTGCGGGCGGTGAGAACGTTGAAGCCGTTTTCGGTCAGAAAGAGGCGCTGGAATTCCAGCAGTTCATCATTGTCGTCGGCGATCAGGATGCGGGGCATGACTCGGGGGAGTTATTTGGACCAGGTGTCGCGGAGGGTGATGGTGCGGTTGAAAACCGGCGCGCCGGGTTGGCTTTCGACCCGGTCCGCGGCGAAATAGCCCATGCGTTCGAACTGGAAACACTGTTCAGGGGCGGCGGCGAGCAGGGCGGGTTCGACCTTGGCCGAAACGGTGACGAGCGAATCCGGGTTGAGCACGGAGGTGAAGTCCTCCTCGGCGCCGGGCTCGGCGACGGTGAAGAGACGATCGTAGAGACGCACGGTGGCGTCGACCGCATCGGCGGCGCTGACCCAATGGACGGTGCCCTTGACCTTGCGGTCGGCGTTGGGCTCGCCGCGCCGGGTGGTGAGGTCGGCGGTGCAGTGCACTTCGATCACCTTGCCGTTTTCGTCCTTCACGACGTCCTGATAGTCGATGATGCAGCCGTATTTGAGGCGGATACTGCCGCCGGGCTTGAGGCGACGGAATTTCGGCGGGGGCACTTCGGCGAAGTCCTCGGCTTCGATGTAAACCTCGCGGGTGAGATGGAGCGAGCGCGTGCCGAGGGAGTCGTCCTGCGGATGGTTCGGCGCTTCGCACGCGTAGCTTTCGCCGGGCTCGATGTTGGTCAGCACGACCTTGATCGGGTCGAGCACGGCGAGCCGACGTTCGGCTTTCGCGTTGAGTTCATCGCGGATGGCGCCTTCGAAAACGGCGGCTTCGGTGACACTTTCGAACTTGGTGATACCAATGCGGTAAGCGAAGTTGCGCACAGCGGCGGCGGGCACGCCGCGGCGACGCAGACCGGCGAGCGTGGGCATGCGCGGGTCATCCCAGCCGTTGACGTGCTTCTCCTGCACCAGGCGCATCAGGCGCCGCTTGCTGAAGAGCGTGTAGGCGAGGTTGAGCTTCGCGAACTCGTATTGGTGGGGCACGGCGCGCGGCAGTTCGAGCGCTTCCAGAATCCAATCGTAGAGCGGGCGGTGCACCACGAACTCAAGGGTGCAAATCGAATGGGTGATGCCTTCGAGGTAATCGCTCAGGCAGTGGGCGAAGTCATAAAGTGGATACACGCACCAACCCTTGCCGGCGTGGTGGTGGTCGACGTGGCGGATGCGGTAAAGGAGCGGGTCGCGCAGCCAGACATTGGGCGAGGCCATGTCGATCTTGGCGCGCAGGGTGCGGGCGCCGTCGGGGAACTCGCCGGCGCGCATGCGACGAAACAGGTCGAGGTTTTCTTCGATGGAACGATCGCGGTAGGGGCTGTTGCGACCGGGCTCGGTGGGCGGGCCGCGGTAGGCGTCGGTTTCTTCGGGCGTGAGGTCGCAGACAAAGGCCTTGCCCTTGAGAATGAGTTGCTCGGCGTAGGTGTAGAGCTGCTCAAAGTAGTCGCTGGCGAAGAAGGGTTCGATGGAGTCGGCCGCGGCACCGGCGGGGGCGGGTTCGGCGTAGAAGTCGGTTTTGCCGTCGAGCTCGCGGGTGACCGGTTTGTCGCCCTTGGTCTTTTCGCCCAGCACCTGATCGGCCCAACCGCCGATGAGCCAGCGGATATCGGCGGTGATGGAGTCGACGAATTCGGTGTCCTCTTTGATCGGATTGGTGTCGTCGAAGCGCAGGTTGCAACGGCCGTTGTTCTCGAGCGCGATGCCGAAATTGAGGCAGATGGACTTGGCGTGGCCGAGGTGCAGGTAGCCGTTGGGCTCCGGCGGGAAGCGGGTCACGATGCCGGTGTGGCGGCCGGCGGCGAGGTCGGCGGCGACGATGTCGCGAATGAAATCGGTCGGGTGGGCGGGAGCCGGGGTTTCGGCAGTGGAGTCACTCATGGATTGAGGGAAAGGGAATCGAGGAAGGGACGGACGCGGGCAGCGAGCGCGGGCAGAGTGGCGCTCAGGTGGTGGAGGGCGTGAAGGGCGCCTCGGTTTCGCCGCGCGCGGTGGGCACGGCGCCGTCGGCCTGCATTTCTTTCAGCACGCTGCCGAGGTAGGGGATGAGCTGCTTCTTGCGGCTCACGATGCCGGGCATGTCGAAGATCTCGTCCTTCTCGACGTGCGGGTGGTTGATGCGGTCGATGATCTCGGGGTCACCCTTGGCGAGGAGCAGGGAGTTCTGCGTGTTGATGTCGGTGATGAGCAGGCAGGCGAAGACCAGCTTCTCGTCGCGGCAGAGTTTGTCCAACGCATCGGCCAAAGGGCGGTGGTGTTGCCAAAAGTTGCCGAAACCGAGCTCCTCGACCTGCGAGACGGCGAAGCGCACCCCGTCCTCCTCGTAGATCTTGTGGTCGGAGCGGAGCACTTGGTCGGGCTTCATCGACAGGATGACGGAGCCGGAGGCGAAAATCTCGTCGGCGAGCTGCTTCGAATCCACGCCGGCAATTTGCGACAGCCACTGCAGAAGCTCCGCATCCTTTTCGGTCGAGGTCGGGCTGTGCAGGTGGAGCGTGTCGGAGATGATGCCGCTCATCATGATACCGGCGATCTCGGGGGTGGGCTCGATGTTGGACCGGCGGTAGAGGTCGGCGATGATGGAGCAGGTTGACCCGATGGGCTCGTTGATGAAGAAGATGGGGCGGGCGGTGTTGAGGGAGCCGAGCCGGTGGTGGTCGATGATCTCCTCGATCTCAACCTGATCGGCGCCGGGCACGGCCTGGGTCATCTCGTTGTGATCGACGAGGATGAGGCGACGTTTCACGGGGCGCAGCATGTCGGTCTTGGTGAGGATGCCGGCGAGCCGGCCGTCGTCGTTGAGCACCATGAAGGCCTGGGCATTGGACGCGGCCATCTTCTTGCGCAGGTCGCTCAAGCGGGTGTCGGGCGAGAGCGACGAAAACTTGGTCTGCACGAGCGGCTCGATGCTGGAGGCGGTGCGGATCGACCAGGAGGTGGTGGCGGTGTCGTGCGGGCTGGAGAGAATGGCCACGCCGGCCTCGCGGGCCTGCGAGATGACCTCCTCCTCGACGGGCAGGTTGCCGGTGATGATGAGGGCCCGGACACCGTTTTGGATGGAGCGCTGCTGGATGTCCCAGCGGTCGCCGACGACGACGAGCGAGCGATCGGACGGGATGTTCTCATCCTTCGAGACCTTCCAGAAGGAGCGCACATCCATGGCGCCGATGCGGACGAAAAGCTCTTCTTTCTCGTCGAGCCGAACGGGGTTGAGGACCTTGGCGCCGAGGGTGCGGGCGATGGCGCCGAGGCTGGTCACCACTTTGCGCATCTCCCGGGGGGCGCTGACCTTCGGAACGAAGAAGCCGCCGAGGTCGAAGATGGAGAGCTGGCCCCTCACGTAGCGCTCGTCGGAGATGACGGGGAGGACGCGCACGTCGTGGCGGTCGACAAGTTCCAAGGCTTCGGCGCAGGTCGAGTGGTCGGAGACAGAGACCACGTTTTCGATCATCACGTCGCGGACGCGCGGCGTGACGTCGGTGATGTAAATCGGCGCGGGTTGTTTGAAGCGCGACAGGATGGTGTCGATGCGAGCGTTGGTGTTACCGCAACGGGCCGCGACGTAGCCGGTGTGTCCTTGAGCATGTTTGAGCGCGGCATAAGCGATGGCGGAGCAGACCGCATCGGCATCGGGATTGCGGTGACCTATGATGTATGTGTGAGGCGCGTTGGGAGCTGCGGTCATGTAGGTGTGTTTAGCGCGGGATCGTGCAAGGGCCCGGGAAGTCAGTAAACGGTTAATTGTAAAACAAAAAGCCCGGCCACAAGTGCCGGGCGTGGAAAGCAAGGGGGGCGACCGGGGGCGCTGGATCAGGGGCCCGGCAGGGCAGTGGTGCCGTTGGGGCTGGCGATGCCGTTGGCGGAGTCAATGCCAAGGATGCGCACGTCGCTGCGATTGGGCACGGCTTGGCGAAGGTTGGAGGTGGGCTTGCCGGTGTTGGAGATCAGGGCGTTGTCCAGAGAAGCGTAAAATTCGACGTTGCCGCCGAGGAAAACGACGTAACCGCCTGTGCCGCCGTAGACACCGCGGTTGGGGTCGTCTTCGGCGGAGCCTTGGTCGGCCCACGTGCCATCCGTGCGCAGGCCGCGGGTGAAGGCGACCGGGGTGGTGGGCGGGTCGCCGGCGCGCAGGCCGGCCACGACGTTCCAAGAGAGGGTGCCGAGAGCCGTGAGCTCGGTGTTGAGCGTGGGGGGGGAGGTCACATCGGGGTCTAGCACCGTCAGCGGGAGTGCGGCGGGGTCGACGGCGCTGTCGAGTTTGGAGACGAGTAGTGTCGGGTCGTTGAGACCGCCGTAACGCGCGAGTTGGCCGAACCACTGCCAATAGGCCTGGTTGGTGCCGCCGACGGGCCGGCTGGACTGGGCGGGGTTGGGCAGGGCGTCGCGATTGGCGGTCGAGTAAAGCATGGCGGCCTTGCCGATTTGGCTCAGGTTACTGCCGTCGACGGCCCGTTGGGCCGAATCCCGGGCGCCGCCCATCGAGGGGATGATGATGGCGGCGAGGATACCGATGATGGTGATCACGGTGAGCAACTCGATGAGCGAGAAGCCCGCGGAAGAGCGGCGATTGAGTGTCATCGGAAGGGCGGGGTTCCTGCGTTACAGTCGCTTATCGGGGCGACCGGAACACAAGAAGAAAGTCCGCGCCGAGCTGGACAATTGCGCGACGCTCTTCCTAGCGTCCGGCCACCTATGAAAGTTTACCTCGACGGCCAATTGGTGGATTCGGCGGATGCCAAGATTTCCGTGTTCGATCACGGACTCCTTTATGGAGACGGTATTTTCGAGGGTATTCGAATTTATGACGGCAATGTCTTCCGCCTGGAAGAGCACTTGGAGCGCTTCGAATACTCAGCCAAGGCGATCCTGCTCAAGATGCCGTGGAGTCGCCAGGAAATCAGTGACGCAGTTTGCGACACGTGCCGCGCCAACGGTCTCAAGGATGGTTACATCCGCCTCGTGGCCACCCGCGGCAAGGGCGACCTCGGTTTGTCTCCGTGGCTGTGCCCGAAACCCTCGCTCTTCGTCATCGCCGACAAGATCAAACTCTACCCGCAGGAGCACTACGACAACGGTCTGGCCATCGTCACGGTGCCGACCCGCCGCATGAACCCGGCGGCGCTGAGCCCGGCGATCAAGTCTCTCAACTACCTGAACAACATCATGGCCAAAATGGAGGCGCAGCAGTTTGGCGCGCTTGAGGCCATCATGTTGAACGACCAAGGCATGGTGGCGGAGTGCACCGGCGACAATGTCTTCATCGTCCACAAGGGCAAAATCTACACGCCTTCGGCCCAGCAAGGCGCGCTGCGCGGCATCACCCGCGACGCGATCTTCGATCTCGCGACCAAGTTGGGCGTGCCGATCGAGGAACATGATCTCACCCGCTACGACATTTGGAACGCCGACGAGTGCTTCCTCACCGGCACGGGGGCCGAGGTCATTCCGGTCGTCAAGTTGGACGGCCGCGAGATCGGTTCAGGCACGCCGGGCCCGATCTTCAAGCAGATCCTCGACGCCTTCCGCCAGCTGGTCCGCGAGGACGGCACCAAGCTCTGATCGCAGTCACGGCACCTGTGCCAGCACGGCGCACGAGGTGTGACAGGACCGACCCGATTGGCGCGGTTCTGGGACCGTGTATTAATCTCATGCGTGGGCCTTGCCACCTAGGCGAGGAGTGGCATGATGTTTGCAGACGGCGGGAATCGTGAGCCTTCGCTGAATTCCCGGTAGACTGTCGCTCCACCTTTTCCCAATTTTTACACCAACATGGCTAGTCCGCTCAAATGCGACCTCTGTGACAATCCCGCGACCGTGCACCTCACGCAGATCGTGAATCATAAGGTCCACAAGGTCGACTTGTGTGAGTCCTGTGCGCAAGCGAAGGGGGTCACCGACCCAAGTGGTTTCTCGCTCGCCGACCTGCTGCTCAAGGCCTCGCTCAACCCCGAGCCGACCGCGCCGGCCGGGCTGCGTTGTGAGCAGTGCGGCTACGCGCCGGAGGACTTCAAGAAGACCGGTCGTTTTGGCTGCCCGCAGTGCTACGAGACCTTCACCGATTTGTTGGAGCCCATGCTGGACAACATGCACAAGGGCACGCTCCACACGGGCAAAGTTCCCGACCGCGCGCTGCAGCGCAAACAACTGCACGATCGCCTGCATGAGCTCGAATCCGAACTGCAGAGCGCGATCAAGGCGGAGCGCTACGAAGATGCCGCCAAGTTCCGCGACGAAATCGTGCAAGTCCGCCAGGAAGCCGGCCTCACCACCACCAGCTGATGCCCCTCGACATCGACAAACTTCTCTCCGCCCGCGCGGAACTGACCGACAACGCCACGACCAAATGCCCGGTGGTGCTGATGACCCGCATCCGGCTGGCCCGCAACTTGGCCGCGCATCGTTTCCCGGGCCGGGCCGACGTCGCGGAGCGGAAAGAGGTCTTCGCCCAATGCAAGGAGGCTGTGCTGGGCACGAGTCCGATGAAACGCGGCTTCAGTGTCGCGGTCGATGAACTCAAGTCGCTGCATCGCCAGGTTTTGGTGGAGCGTCATTTGGTCAGTCGCGAACTCGTGGAAAGCAAGGCCGGCGCCGGTGCGGTCATCAACAAGGATCAAAGCGTCTCGGTGATGATCAACGAGGAAGACCACCTTCGTATCCAAGTTCTGCGCAACGGCTTCCAACTCAAGCGCACGTGGACTGCGATCGACAACCTCGATTCCGCGATCGAAGCCGAACTTGATTACGCCTTCTCGCCCAAGCTGGGCTATATGACGGCCTGTCCGACGAATCTTGGCACCGGCATGCGCGCCTCCGCCATGATGCACCTGCCGGCCCTCGTGATCGCCGGTCAGATGGAGAAGGTGGTGCGCGCGGTGAACCAGCTCGGCATGGTCGTGCGCGGCCTGTTCGGTGAAGGTTCCGACGCGAGCGGCAGCATGTTCCAGATCTCCAATCAGACCACGCTCGGCGAGTCGGAGCTGGATATTGTCAAGCGCTTGCAAAACGTTCTCCAGTCGATTGTTGAGCACGAACTCAATGCCCGCGCAAAGCTCCTCGAGAGCGATCCGGCCAAATTGCCCGACAAAATCGGTCGCGCCTACGGAATCCTGAAGCATGGGCATGTAATAAGCTCATCCGAGGCGATGAACTTGCTCTCGCTGGTGCGGCTCGGCGTCGATCTGGGCTACCTTCCGGACGAACACCGCACGGTCGTCGACCGGCTCTTCATCGAGGCTCAGCCGGGCCACATTCTGCACCGGGCGGAAAAGCCGAAGCTAGAATCTGATGAACGAGACCGGCTTCGTGCCGATCTATTAAGGTCTGAGTTTGCCAATTTCCCGACTCCCGGCTACTCCAAGCCCGGGATTAATTGATTTTCCCAAAACCCTTTCATGTCTGAGCCGATGAATAATTTCACACCACGAGCCCAACAAGTCCTGGCCTTGGCCAGAAAGGAGGCCGACCGCTTCAACCACAACTACGTGGGCACGGAGCACATCCTGCTTGGTTTGATCAAGCTGGGCCAGGGCGTGGCAGTGAGCGTGTTGCAGAAGATGGGCTTGGACCTCGAGACCGTGCGCGGCGCGGTCGAAAAGCAGGTTGGCACCGGCACCGAGTCCAAAACCCAGGGCAGCATCCCTTATACGCCCCGCGTGAAGAAGGTCCTCGCGCTCGCCGGCAAGGAGGCCAAGGCCCTCAACCACTCCTACGTCGGCACCGAGCACATCCTGCTCGGCCTACTCCGCGAAGGTGAGGGGGTCGCCGCCCGCGTGCTCAAGTCCCTCGACATCGACATCGAGCGCACCCGCAACGAGATCCTCCGCGAGCTCGATCCACAGTTCTCCGGTGGCGAAAATGACCCGGGCGCCGAAGAGGCCGCCGCTCCGTCCCCGCGGGGCGGAGGTGACGACAAGAAGGACGTCAAGACGCCCGCGCTCAAAGCTTTTGGTCGCGACCTCACCGAACTCGCTCGCAAGGGTGAACTCGATCCGGTGGTTGGTCGTAAGCACGAGATTCGTCGCGTCATCCAAATCCTCTGCCGCCGCACCAAGAACAACCCGGTGCTCATCGGTGAAGCCGGTGTCGGCAAAACCGCCATCGTTGAAGGTCTGGCCCAAGAGATCTCCAGCGGCATCGTGCCGGAAATCCTCTTGGACAAGAAGGTCATCACCCTCGACCTCGCGCTCATGGTTGCCGGCACCAAATACCGCGGCCAGTTCGAGGAGCGCATCAAGGCCGTGATGGACGAGATCAAGCGCGCCAAGAACATCATCCTCTTCATCGACGAGCTGCACACCATCGTGGGGGCCGGCGCCGCCGAAGGCGCGATGGACGCGTCCAACATCTTCAAGCCCGCGCTGTCTCGCGGTGAGCTCCAGTGCATCGGTGCGACCACCCTCAACGAGTATCGCAAATACATCGAGAAGGACAGCGCCCTCGATCGCCGCTTCCAGTCCGTTAAGGTCGAGCCGCCGTCCGTCGAAGACACGGTCACGATCCTCAAGGGCATCCGCGGCAAGTATGAGGATCACCACAAGGCGATCTTCACCGATCTCTCGCTCGAGACGGCCGCCAAGCTTTCCGATCGCTACATCACCGGCCGCTTCCTGCCTGACAAGGCCATCGACGTCATGGACGAAGCCGGTGCCCGCGCCCGGATCTCTTCGCTCAATCGACCGCCGGAACTCGAAGATCTCGCCAAGGAGATCGAAGAGGTCTGTGCCAAGAAGGAAGAGGCCATCGCCGGCCAGCACTTCGAGGAAGCCGCCCAGTTCCGTGATAAAGAGAAGCAGCTCCGCGCCAAGCAGGAGGAAGTCACCGAGACTTGGAAGAAGGAGCGCGAAGAGAACAAGATCACCATCGACGAGGACCTCATGATGCAGGTCGTCGCCGACTGGACCGGCATCCCGCTCTCCCGCATGGAGAAGAAGGAAACCGAGCGTCTGCTGAACCTCGAAAACGAGATCCAAAAGGTCGTCGTCGGTCAGGAGGTCGCCGCCAAGGCCATCGCCCGCGCGCTGCGTCGCTCCCGCGCCGATCTCAAGGATCCGCGTCGTCCGATCGGCTCGTTCATGTTTGTTGGTCCGACCGGTGTCGGTAAGACCGAGACGGCCAAACAACTTGCCGCCCAGATGTTCGGCAACCAGGACGCGCTCGTGCAGATCGACATGAGCGAATACATGGAGAAGTTCGCCGTCTCCCGCCTCGTCGGTTCGCCTCCCGGCTACGTCGGATACGAGGAAGGCGGGCAGCTCACCGAGGCTGTGCGTCGCAAGCCGTATTCGGTCATCCTCTTCGACGAAATCGAGAAGGCGCACCCGGATGTGCTGCAATTGCTCCTCCAGATTTTGGAAGACGGTCGTCTGACCGACTCGCTTGGCCGCCAAGTCGACTTCCGCAACACCATCATCATCATGACCTCCAACGTCGGCGCTTCGCTCCTGCAGCGTCAGACCTCGATGGGTTTCGCCGCCGCCAGCGGCAGCTTCTCGGACATGGAAATGATGCGTGAGAAGGTGCTCGAGGAAGCCAAGCGTGTCTTCAAGCCGGAGTTCCTGAACCGCATTTCCGACATCATCTTCTTCCGTCCGTTGGAGAAGAGCGACCTGGTCAAGATCGTCGAAATCGAAGTCAAGAAGTTCGCCAGCCGCCTTACCGAACGGAAGATCACCCTCGAGTTCACCGAGGAGGCCAAGACGCTGCTCATCGACAAGGGCTACGACGAAAAGTATGGCGCGCGTCCGCTGCGCCGAGCTGTCGAGCACTACCTTGAGGATCCGTTGGCCGAGGCCATCATTCGTGGCACGGTCAAGGACGGCGAGCCGGTGCGCGTGGTGCGCAATGGCGACAAGCTTGAGTTCGAGGATATCGAACCCAGCGACCCGACGAGCTCGGCTGATGCCGATGCCGATGCCGAGGTCGGTTCCTAAGCGAATCTCCGCCGGAGTCCTTTCACGCAAAAGCCGCCCCGAATCGGGCGGCTTTTTTGTGGTGTCGTTCAATGCGCGGTCGCAGCGCTCTTAGTGGGACAGGCGTTCCTGTCTTTCTCTGTATTGGTGATTCAGCGGGAGCGCTGCTTCGTGCGATATTCGGGGCTGCGCATGAGTGCGTCGCGCACACGCGAAAAGCTCCAGTTGGCGCGCACCACGCGGTCGGTGTAGAAGCGCAGGCCGGCCGGGTCGGGTTCGCGTTCAAGCAAGTCGCGATAAATTTCGGTGATCTCGCGCGGCACGGTCACGGTGCGGTATTCGGTGCTGCGTTCGAATTCCTTGCGCAGGCGGGCTTCGTCCCAGCCGCGGTCCTGCATGATGCCGACGTAGGTTTGCAGGCCCTGCGGGTCGGCATCGCGACCAAGAATGTCCTGGTAGGCGCGTCGCACGACGGCTTCGGTTTCACGCTGACGGCGTTCATGGGCACGTGCTTCGGCGCGACGCTGGCGTTCCAATTCGCGCTGGCGCTCACGTTCGCGTTCCCACTCGCGTTCGTGAGGGGAGTGCGAATGGCGGTCATCGTTCCGGTCCCAATCCCGGTCCCGGTCGCCACGGTGAGCATCGCCATGGCGATCGTCATCATCCCGGCGGTCACCGCGGTGGGCGCGATCATCCTGGTCGCGGTCGTTACGGTCCCGGTCGCCGCGGTTGCGGCCCCGTTGTTCGCGTTCCCGCACGATCACTGACGAAAGGTTGTTGCCCCAATCCTCCTCGCCGGAAACGAGATGGATGCGGTCGAGCGCCGGTGAACTGCTCTGGAGGGTGATGTGGTCTCCTTTGAAGTCGCGGTATTCGAAGAGCGTCACCTCGGCATCGCCCTCGATGAGGACAGAGGACACCCGATTGTTGGCATTGCGCCCACTGGGGAAGCGCTGAAAGCGGAAGTCGTCGATCTGCTCGCCGGGCTCCAGTTCGATCCGTTCGCCAGTGTAGTGATTCCCAGAGAAGAGGATCACCCGCGGTGCCGGACGTTCATCGTGATCGCCGCGCTGGGCGAATCCCAGTGAGACGCTTAAGGTGAGCAGGACGGCGGTGAGTGAAGCTTTCATAGTCCTTGAGACGTTGGAACGTCGAGGACTATTCAAAACTTCGGCGCGGGCGGCGTCAGGCCCATTCCGGCGGATTCTGCAGATCCGGTTTCAGGACACCGATGCAGGGCAGGTTGCGGTAGCGCTCGGCGAAATCGAGGCCGTAGCCGACCACAAATTTGTCCGGGATCTCGAAGCCCACAAACTCGGCGTCGAACGGCACTTCGCGGCGGCCCTTCTTATCGAGCAGGACGCAGGTCTTTACGCTGGCCGGGTTCAGCTTTTTGATGACGTTGGTGACCATGGCCAGGGTCTTGCCGGTATCGAGGATGTCGTCGATGAGCAGGACGTGGCGATTGGTGATGTCGAGGGTCAGGCTGTGGACGAGCTTCGGCTTGCCGATCGACTTGGTCTCGTTGCGGTAGCTGGAGATGCGGATGCAGTCCAAGCGCACCGGATTCGGAATGGCGCGCAGGAGATCGGCGGTGAAGAGGATGGCGCCATTGATGATGGAAATAACGGTGATCTCCTCCTCGCCATCGCCGTAGGTTTGCTGAATCTCCAGCCCGAGCTTTTTGATGCGTCGTTTGATCGACGCTTCGGATACGAGAATGGTCTCGAGGTCTGCGTGAGCGGGATGGATCTTCAACGTGCTAGCCATGCCGAGCGATGGAGCAGCATCGGTGCCGTGCGCGCAAGGGCAGAGGGTCGTTGGGAAAGGTTATTTACTTTGACTAGGCATAGGGCCGCTCGTTGCCTGCGAGTCAGCTCCGCGCGGCATGATTTCAATCCAAGTTGACCAGTTGACCAAGCGGTTCGGCACCACGGTGGCGCTCCACCAGTTGAACCTGCGTATAGAACCCGGCGAGTTGTTCTTTCTTCTGGGCCCGAGTGGCTGTGGGAAGACGACTTTGCTGCGAAGCCTGGCCGGGTTCTACATCCCGGAGGCTGGCACGATTCGCTTCGGTGACGAAGACGTGACGCGGCTGGAGCCGCACAAGCGAAACACTGGCATGATGTTTCAAAGTTACGCGCTGTGGCCGCACATGACCGTGGCGCAGAATGTCGCGTTCGGTTTGGAGGAACGCAAGGTGCCGAAAGCCGACATCAAGCGACGGGTGGGGGAGGCGCTGGAATCGGTGCGCATGAGCGCCTACGCCGAGCGCTCGCCGAATCAACTCTCCGGTGGTCAGCAGCAACGCGTGGCGTTGGCGCGTGCACTGGTGATCCGGCCGCGTTGCTTGTTGCTCGACGAACCGCTCTCGAATCTCGACGCCAAACTCCGACTCGAGATGCGCACCGAGATCCGGCGCGTGTGCAAAGAGTTTCAACTCACCACGGTCTACGTCACCCACGACCAGAAGGAGGCCCTCTCGATCTCGGACCGCATGGCGATTCTGGAAAGCGGTCACATCCTTCAGGTGGGCGCTCCGCAGGAGGTGTATCGCCGCCCGCGTCGCAAGACAGTGGCACATTTCATCGGCGAGACCGACTTGATTGAGGGCACCTTGGTTTCGCGCGATGGCGATACCGCGGTCGTCGACACCGCGGTCGGGCGTTTTCACGGGGTGCTGGGCGACCCGGCGGAGAACCCCGCGCAGGGCGCCGCGGTGACCTTGTCGATCCGGCCGGAGTGCTGGTCGTTGCGCGACAAGGGCGGCGACATCAACGCGGTCGCCGGGCGGATCGGCGAGTCGGTTTACCTCGGTGAGGTCGCCCAGTATGACTTCGTGTCCAACGGCCAAACCCTCAAGGTCTACGAGCTCAATCCGCGCCACGTGGCTGGCGCGGGTGACGGTCAACTTTACGCCCACGTCGAGTCGCAGGACGTGGTGGTCCTGACCGCGTAACCCTCGGCGTCGAGACGCAGTCCGGCTCATGAAGCGCATCGTCATCATTCTGGCCCTCGCCCTGGTCATCGCCGTGCCGTTTTTATTGCGGCCGGAACAGGATGCCGGCGCCGTGGCCGACGAGACTCTGGTCATCATCACGCCGCACAATGAGGCGATCCGGCACGAGTTCGGCCTCGCCTTTGCCGACTGGTATGAGGACCGCACCGGCAAGACGATTAGCGTCGATTGGCGCGTGATCGGTGGCACCAGCGAGATCGCGCGCTTTCTCGAGGGCGAATACGTCGCCTCGTTTCGCAATCATTGGGAGAACCAATTGGGCAAGGCTTGGAGCAACGCGGTTCAGAGCGCCTTTCATGACGGCCGCCTGGGCGCCGACGCGACGGCGGAGGAGCGCGAGGCCCGGGAGGCGTTCCTGGCTTCGAATGTCGGCTGCGGCATCGACCTGTTCTTTGGCGGTGGCACTTACGACTTCATCCGCCAAGCGCGGGCGGGGCGCTTGGTGCCGAGTCGGATATTCGAAACGCACTCGGAGTGGTTCGCCCCGGAAATCATCCCGCAGGAATTTGCCGGCGAGGAGTATTGGGATACGGGCCACCGTTGGCTGGGCACCGTGCTCAGCAGCTACGGCCTGGTTTTCAATCGTGACGTGCTGCGCAACCGGGGCATCGAAGCCGCGCCCGCGCAGTGGAGTGACCTGCGTGATGCGCGGTTGTTGGGGAGTGTCGCGCTGACGGATCCCACCAAGAGCGGCTCGATCGCCAAGGCGTTTGAAAACGTCATCCAGCAGCAGATGCAGCGCCGGCTTTATGCGTTGGAAGCGGAGGCCGGACCCGATGCCGATGCCGCGGCGATTGAGCAGCAGGCGATTCGCCAGGGCTGGATTGAAGGCCTGCAATTGCTGCAGTTGGCGGCGGCGAACGCGCGCTATTTCACCGACACTTCGCAGAAGCCGCCGATCGATGTGGCGACGGGCAATTGTGCGGTCGGCATGTGCATCGATTTTTACGGCCGCCAGCAGGCCGAGGCCGTGCGCCGTCGGGGTGACAGCGAACGCGTTGATTACATTTCCCCGGTGGGGGGCAGCGTGAGCTCGGTCGACCCGGTGGGCGTGCTGCGCGGCGCCCGCAATCATGAGGCGGCCGAGCTCTTCATTGAGTTTGTGATGTCGATGGAGGGGCAAAAACTGTGGAACTTTGAGGCGGGCGCGCCTGGCGGCCCCCGTCTCTTCGCACTTCGCCGCCTGCCCGTGCGACGCGACTTTTACGTCGATTCCTTCAAGCCGTTTCGGTCCGACCCCGAGGACGCTCCCTACGAAACCGAGGATCAACTCATCTATCGTTCGAGTTGGACCGGCGGGCTGTTTCGCGAAATGTCGTTGATCGTGCGTATCATGGGATTTGATACGCATCCTGAATTGGTCGCTGCCTGGCGCGATATTGTGGCGGCGGGGCAGCCCCCGGAGGCCATGGCGGCGTTTCTCGATCTTTCCGCGGTCGACTACGACGTCGCGATGGGACGCATCAAAGCCACGCTCGGCGCTCGTGACAAAGTCGAGGAGTTGGAGCTGGCCAAGGAGCTGGGGCAGCACTTCCGCGAGCAATATGCGCGGGCGGCTGCCATCGCCCGGGGCGAGCCTTAGGGCGCGTTGCCGACCAAGGCGACGACTTGCGCGGCGAGTTCATCCAGGGCGGCGGCAAACCAGCGACGCCCCTTTTCGGCGGTGGCAACAGTCGCGTCGCCCATGACGCCGTCCGGGGCGATGTCGCGGGTCATCCACGAATAGATCGCGGGGGCGTTTTCCGGTCGGAGTTCGCCCGGATCATCCAGCGACGCGGGGTAGTGTGAAATCGCGCGTTCCATCCGCACCAGTCCGGGCGCCAGCGCCAGCATGACCGAGGTTTCCCACTCGCCGGCGTGGAACCCCCACGTGGCTTCCTGTGGAGAAAGCTCCGGGGTGGACGGGATTTTGAGCATGCCGGCCCGGACACCCCAGCGCTGTTGGATTTCACGCAGGGTGTAGACCAGCACGGAGCTGTTTCCACCGTGGGTGTTCAGCAACGCGAATTGCCGAAACCCGAGCGCATACAATGCCTCGATTTGCGCGAGCAGCAGCCGCCGCAGGGTGCGTGCGCTCAAGGAAAGCGTGCCCGGGTAATCCAAGTGTTCGTTGCTTTTCCCCAAGCAGAAACTCGGGCCGAACCACACGGGCGTCTCCGTCGGAAGTTTGGCGGTGAGGCCGGCGCAGGCGGCCTCGGCGAGGTAGGCGTCGACGCCGACTGGCAGATGTGGTCCGTGCTGTTCGATCGCGCCGATGGGGAGGATCACCAAAGCGCGATCGCGATCAGACATTTCGCTGAGCTCGCGCGCCGTGAGGGCCGGCAGGTAGCGCGACCGGCGGCCGGCCGGAAACACCGCGGGCGGGGTCGAACCCGGCGCCTCGAGCATCGGCGCGGGCTCCCCTCGATCATCCCGATGGGATGAGAGTCCGGGCCGTGCCATGACTTCCTGGAGGAGACTGGCGAGTTTCTTCCCGGCCGCAGCGAGGATCGCGGTGCCGTCGAGACTTGGGTCGGGGGATACCAACGCCGGGCCGCGCCAGTTGCCCGGTCGGAAGTCGAGATCGGTGGGGGGCAACGCGTCGGGTGATGCGAAAGGGGCGGGCGTTTGATTCGCGGCGGCAGCGGCCACAGCTTGGGCTCGCGATCGGTCGTCGGACTTCGGGTGGAGGTGCAACCCGATGCCGGCGAGTTCGATCACAAAGGTTTGCAGCGACTGTTGCACGCGCACGTCGCGGGAGGCGGCATCCACGATTTCCCCGTTCCAAGGGCTCGTGCAAAGAAAGAGCAGGCGATCGTAACCGGCAGATTTCACCCCGGCCGCGATTTCTTGGATCACTTCATGCAGGGTTTCCGGATCAATCCCGCCGAGACCTGCCGGGTCGGGCGACAGCACGTGCCGAAGCGGTGGCAGCACCCGCACGGCGGCAGCCGCCGGAAACCACGCCAGTGCGGCGGACAACACCGCGCCGCCGATGACCTCCTCTACATCCATGCTCAGACCGAGGCCATGGTCACTCCATCCGTGCACGGGTAGAATCGCCAAACGGCTCTCGGCCTGCGCGAGAGCGTCGTGCCCGAACTCGGTGGTTGGATAGGCCGACCAGGCCGCGGTGGTCGGGAGGGCGGAAAGGCTAGGGACGGTGGTCGGCGGGATGTTCACGATTGCGGGGTCTTGCCGGCGTAACGATGATCTGAATACACGACGCTCATATCCGAATCGAGTGATTTGAAGAAGAACGCGCGACCACGAACACTGACTGTAATCCGTTGCAGCAACGACGGCGTGTCGGCGGTGGGCAGCGAGTAGTCGATGACGGTGCGGGCTAGGTCGACCTTCACGCCGAAGACCGGGGAGAATGGTTCAAAACTCGCGAGTTCAACCTGTTCGATGGTTTGGGTCGCGGGGTGGAACCGTAGGGTGATGCGCATGTGGGCGGCGGAGCTGTCGTCGGCGCCGCCCGGCACGAGGTCGAATCGCCAGGTTTGCACGGTGCCGTCGTCAGCGATCTTTTCGCCGCTCTCCAGGTCGAGCTGTTCCTTGATGTTCGGCGCGGTGTAGCCGCCGGAGCGGCGGGTTTGTTGCTCGCGGTAGATGCGGCGTTCCTCCGCGGTGGGAGCCCGACCGTTTTCGCTGACCAGGGTCATCTTCAAATGATCCGGTTGCAGGGGGTCGAAGGACTCCACGCGACTGCGGTCCGGCGAAGTGACGGTTTGAGTGAAGGCCCAACCTTTCGGACCTTCGGTGCGAAACGCGTCCAGTGCCGCCTGCAACTCCGGCGAAGGGGCGGCGCTCAGGCCGACGGCCAGGAGTGATAGAAGGGCGATGAACTGCGGCAAACGGTGCGGCATAGCTTGCAAGCGAACCGCGCCGAAGGGGGTGTTTCAATCCACCATTTCGCCGGTGATTACCTCAATCCAGGGTATAGATTTCGAGCACTGCGATTCCCTCGGTGGTGTCGACGCTGGAAACCACCGCACTGTAGAGGCCAGGCTCAAGCGTCACCAGCAGGGCGGAGTCGGTGGAGGCCTCGCGCAGGGCGAAGGCGCCGGCGTTGGCAAACTCAGCCTTCAGCGCGGCAGTCGAACTCGCGAGCTGCCAGTCGTCATTTTGGGCCAGAACCACACTGGATCCGCCGCGAAAGAGTTGAATCCTGGGGTCGGCGAGAGGCGCCGTGATGTCGTAATCATCGAGCGTCGGCCCGATCGCGCGAATCAGGCAGCGACGGGGGGCGTTGCCCTCCAACACAAAGCCCCCCACCAACACTTCGTCGCCGTCGCCCACGGCGGCGCGCGTAGACAGGTTGACGAGGTGAGCGCCGGCATCGCTGCCAGTGGGCATCACATAAACTTCCGCCAGGGCGACGCCGGTGGCGTTGCCGTTCACCGGGTTGCCGGTGATCAAGGCCGAGGTGGGGCCCGGCGCCAGAGTCGCACGCAGCGCCGCATCGGCACTGCCGTCGGCCAAGGCAAACGCACCCACGGCCGCGAAGTCAGCCGCCGTCGCGCCACCCGCGGTGGCCCAATTGTCGTTTTCGGCGGGCGTGCTGACCGGGGCCGGTGAGACTCGAAGCACGGGATCCCCCAGTGCGCCGCTGACAAATTCGCTGATGCCTGGCCCGACGCCGCGGAGCAAGACGCTGAGGTTGCCGCCACTGGAAACGAAACCGGGGATCAATTGGGATTCGCCTCCGGTGCGAACCACGCCGCGCGAAGACAGGTTGATCAGCTCAGTGTCGCCCCCCTGCACCCATAGGTGCGAGTCGGAAAGGAGCGGGCCGCCCGGCAGGCTCACCTGCCGCCGCAGCCACGCCGGGGCGTCGGCCGCGGTGGGATGCGGGAAGATGGTCTGCCCCGGTTCCAAGGCCGTGAACGTGGGAGGCGGCGTATGCGGTAGCCACGTTGCCCCATCGAGCGAATACTCCCATTGGTCGACACTGATTCCGTATCGATCGGAGAAATACGGTGCCTGGATGGCGAATCCGTCACGACGCAACACGTCGCTGGAATCCGGCGTCAAAGGGTCGAGGGCGTATAGGTATTCGAAAACATTCGGGTAACCGTCCGCGTCTGGATCCTCCGCCGGACCGTCGGGATTGAAATCGACGTCGGGATCGACCGCAAAGTGCGCCCTCCGCCAACCTTCGTAACTGTTGTCCGGCACGGGGTGGAATCGGGTCGCGATGGGATCGGCGGCCCCGGCGCGCGTGTCCACCCAAACGGCCACGCTGGGCACATCGGTGGTCGGACCGGCGGCGAGGCCAAAATAGTCACCGAGCATGTGGCCGCGTGAGGTGTCCTGCGCCAGCAGGATGTTGGCGGTGCGGTCGGAGATGCGAAAGTCGGCCGACCACGTGGCGCCACCGTCGGTGCTGGTCGAGGCATACATGTCCGACCAGTTGCGGCCATCCGGCGCGTTGCGTTTGTCCATCCAAGTGATGGTTACGGTCTGACCGTCGTCGGAAGCACCGACCGTCGGATTGAAGGCGGAGCGCTGGGTGGCGAATTCGTTCACCACGACCGGCGTGGACCAGGTGTCGCCGCGGTCGGTGGACCGCGAAACCATCACCTGCGCCGCACCTGCAACAGCGCGGCTCCACGTGACCCAAATCGAGCCGTCGTTGTGCGCAATCGTGGCCGAGACCAAATAGACCCCATCGCGCGCAACGGGATCATCCCAGGGGGAGGGCACATCCGCGATGAGTCGGGCCGAGTCGGGCCAAGTCGCGCCACCGTCGTCCGAACGTTTGCATTCGACGCGGAACGTCAGGGCCGAGCTCGTGAAGGTGATGTAGGGCACGAGCAGGCTGCCATCGGGTAGGAAGAGCGGCTGGGTGGCTTGGTTGGAAGAGCCCTCGGGAGTGATGAAACTCGGTGTGGTCCAGGTCTGACCGCCGTCGTCGCTGGTCGCACAGCGCAGGTTGTTGCCGGTGGCCGCGCCCGTGGGCGTGCTCGTAAACGTGGTGAAGGTGACGGCCAAGCGGTTGGCCGTCGCGCTGCCCGCGTGGTCATTCACGGCCATCCAATTTTTGTCCGGAAAGATCTGGGCGTTCGGCGCGGCAAACACGACCAGCGGAGCCGACCAGGTGGCGCCGCCATCGCTCGAGCGCACGACGGTGAGGTCGGCGAGCGAGAAGTCGTCGCTGCGCGCGTTGAGTGTATTCAGAAAGAGGTTACCCTGCAGGTCGATCGCGGCCACCGGGTCGGTGGCGCGAAAGTAGGTGCCGCCGCTCACTTGAGTGAGGTTGGGGATGAGGGAGCGGGTCCAGGTGCGGCCGCCATCGATGCTGTAGGCGTAACCACAGGCGGCGGCACCACCGTCGGAGCGGCGTCCCTCCTGGAAAGTGGCGAGCAGTCGCAGCGGGAACGTCCGACTGCGGAAAACGTGGGGCTCGGCCTGTTGCCGGCTTTCCTCGGGCAAGGCCGCTGGATCATCACCGAGGCGGGTGTTGGCGGCGACCCACGGTGAAAGGATGGCTGGCGAACTGCCCTTGCCGGGTGCGCTGGCCGGCAGTCCCTCGCGGGCGCTTTCCCGTTGGGGCGCTTCGTCCCACAACCCCTGCGCCGCCAAGGCACCATAGAGTCCTCCGGAAAGCATGTTCGGATCCACGCCTTCGAGCGGGTGCAGGGAGCGTTCGGCTGCATTGACGAGGGGTGAAACCAACGCAGCGCAAGCGAAGGACAGGGCGGTGTGACCAAGGGCGCGAAAAATCATGGGGTGTCAGACGGATGGACCAAAAGAGGAGGAACGGCAACCGACAGGTGAACGCGGGCGGTGTTCGGTGAAAGCCTAAGAAAATGCGGGTTGGCCCGTGTGAAAAACAACCCCGTTCGCCTATGAATTCCCCCTTCATGATTCCTGCTCTGCTGGCCGTCGCACTGCACGCGGCGTTTTTCCTTCATCCCTCCCGCAATTGCGAACCGGTCGAAAAGCCTCCGGCAGTGACCGGTGAGCCGGAGCTCCCGCCGCACATCGCCATCGTGCTTCCTGAATGGGAGCCGGTGGTCGACGTGGAGCCGGTCGCCTCAAATGAGGTGGGCGAAGCACTGGAGCCGAATGACTACGCGCCGGACCCATCGACCCGATCTTTGGATCCGGTGCAGTGCCAGTTGGGGAAGCTGCCGTCCGGCCCTGAGCTCATTACCTTGCCCGATGGTGTTTTTGATCAGGTGGCGCAGACGATATTGCCTTCTCAAGCGGGCCCCGGCCATCGCCCGGGTGGGCCGGGCAGCACCGTCTTTTCGCCCCGTTCATTGGATCGGATTCCCGCGGCGCGTTTGCGGGTGCCTCCGCAATACCCCGGACACGATGCGCCGCATCGGAGCCGAGGCAGTCGTGGAGGTGACCTTTGTGGTCGATCGCCAGGGGCGGGTGATCGAGGCGGTGGCCGCGCGCGGAGCGCCGAGCGAATTTGCCGCTGCGGCGGAGCGAGCACTGCGCCGCTGGCGATTTGAGCCGGGCACAAGGCAAGGGCGCCCGGTGAGCTTTCGCATGTCGGTTCCGTTGGTGTTTTCGATGAGCGGCCAGTGATGGGGGGGCGGGGCAGCGACTTGTTTTGCTTTTTGGCGGCCACCTGCTAGCGCTCCTGCCATCTTGAAGACGCGCTTCATCCTGCCGGTCGTTGTAGCTCTTGTCGCCCATGGCGTTTTTCTCTTCGGCCTGAAGCCAGAACGACCGCAACGCGTGAGACCTGCCGCCACGCCAGCCTCCGCCAAGCCCGCCCGGGAAGCGCCGGTCAGCAATCGGCTTACGCTGAGCGTCGCAGAGTCACCGCCAACGCGAGCCGGGACTGAGAGTGATGCGGCAAGTCGACCACGCGCCGAACTCAACCGGGACGACTATGTGCCGACTTCCGACTCGAGGCGGGAGCAGGCGCCGGTCGCCGCGATCACCATGACGGACGAAACGGCTGCGCCAACACCTTGGACCATGCGCCAGATCGACGAATCGCATCTTCCGGAGACTTTTGAATGGTTGGAAAAGATGGCGGGCAATGTTGGGCCGATCCAGACTCTGAACCAACTCGACACCTCGCCGAGCATGCGCATGCCGCCAAACGAACCGCCCCAGATGTCCGGCGATCGAACGGCCGATACGGTGATCGTCTGGGTGACCTTCATCGTCAACACGCGCGGTCAGGTTGAAAACGCCTTGGCCGACGAAGGCGAACCGGCCGCTTATGCCCAGGCCGCGGAGGCGCTCGTCAGGACGTGGACCTTCACGCCTGCGACCAAGAATGGGAAACCCGTGGTGTTCCGGATGTCGGCGCCCGTGCCGGTGCCGCGCTAGCGTGCGTCGATTCCGCTCCTAGAAGGTTTCGGCAATGCGGTGGGGCTGCGGTTTGCCGCGCGCGACCAGGTAAACCGTGTCGCCCTGCTTTTGTCCGATGAGCAGGCGTCCCAGCGGTGAAACCGGGGTGATCACGGTAAAGGTCTCGCCGTCGCACGTAAAATCGGTGCCCCCTGCGCGCGGGCCAATGATGCCACGAATGACGCTGCCGTTGCGTTCGACGGTGACGACCGTGCCCAGCTCGATCTTCGCCGGTGGCCGTGAATCCGGCAACGGGAGAGACCGGAAGAGCGTAATGGCGGTGGCCAGCTCGGTGGCGATCTTGGCCTGCCCTTCGGCGAGGTAGGCAGCTTCTTGTCCGCGGGTGTCGTATTTGTTCTCGGCGCGACTTTCCTCGTTGGTGGCCTCGTCGCGGGCGAGGTGCGCGGCGCGCGTTTGCAGATCCAAGTCTTCGGACAACACCGCTAGCAGTGCGCTGATGAGACGGGACTTATCAATGGGCATCCGCTCATTTGCCCAAGCTGCGGGGCTGGAATCAAGCGCTGATGCACGGCGAGGTGCCGTGGTGTCGATTGGCCAACAGGTGGTTCACGCGGTCGACCAAGGCGCGCGGACTGAAGGGCTTGTTCAGGAAATCGATTGCGCCCAATTCGAGGCCGAGGTGGCGAGAGTCGCGCTCGCCCCAGGCGGAGATGATGATGACGGGGAGGGCGGCCGTTTCGATGCTGCGGCGCAGAATCTCGCACACCGCGAAGCCATCGATGTCGGGCAGCATCAGGTCGAGCAACAGAAGATCGGGCTTGCGCGCTTCGATCGCTTCGAGGGCCGCGCGACCGCAGTCGGCGGTGCCGACTTCATAACCATGTTGCCTCAGATTGAAGGCGATGAGTTCGGTCACATCGGTCTCGTCGTCGACGCTCAGGATGTAGGGAGTGGGCATGCGATTGGGCGAAATGTGCGGCCCGGCGGTGGCGTCCGGGTGGCGTTCGTGCGACCTTTGGGTAACAAGTCCCTCCGCCTTGGTCGTTTGCGAATATTTGGTGAAATCGGGACCTGTCTTTTTTTAACTCGGCATGCCGAAAGGGACGACACATCTTCAAGTCCTTGCGCATACGCGCTTTTGGACTCCCGTTGGTGTATTCATCGCATGGCCCGAAAAATTGCTTTCATTAACTACAAAGGCGGTGTCGGTAAGACCTCGCTGCTGGTCAACGTCGCCGCGTGCCTCGCCAAGCTGGGGAAGCGGGTGCTGATCTGTGATTTCGACACCCAATCGAACGCCTCCATCTGGCTGTTGCGTTTGGATCGTTGGAACAAGATCAACTCGAACGGCGAGGGCGCGGTGTTTTCGATTTTCGACCCGGGCGTGCAGACGGTGAAGGACATCGTCGTGAAGGACGCCGTGCTCGACAAGGCGGGGCAGCCCGTCCTGCCCGGGCTCGATATCGTCCCGACCACCTTTAACCTGGTGGACCTCGAAAACGAATACCGCGGCGACCCCGCGCGGCCGCATTATGTGGTATTTCGCGACCAGCTCGCGGAGATCGAGGACAACTACGATTTCATCCTCTTCGATTGCCCGCCCAATATTCTGCGCGCTTCGCAATGCGGCATCTTCTGCGCCAACGAAATTTACGTGCCGGCGAACCCCGATGCGCTGAGCCTCATCGGCTTCACCCTGCTGGTCGAGAAGCTCGGCAAGTTCCATCAACTGAGCGCCAGCTTCCGCAACGCCAAGCAGGGCGTGCCGGCGCGGGTCGAGGGCATCATCTTCAATTCGATCAAGACCGGCGTGGACATCGATGTGCCGCGCATGCGCATGCAGTTGCGTTTGAACCAGTATCGCAGCGCCAAGCGCGTGGGGCCCACCGCCAAGCTCTTCAATCAACAAGTGCGCGACGCCATGGTCGTGCGCCGTGCCGTGACGCTCGGGCTGCCCGTCAATCTCGTGAATGCCACCGCCGAGGGCGGCGGGGAAAAGACCGTGGTCGATGATTACCACGGCGTCGCCACCGAGCTCATTCGCCACGGCGACGACTTCGGCACCTGAGCAAACTCCCCGTTCTTCAACCGGAATCCACCTACCCCCTACTCATGTCTCAAGCCGCTTCCGCTCAACGATGGGACGAAGTTCGCACCGCGTTCGCTTCGTCGATCATGGTCGACACCGCTCTTTCCAGTCTGGCCGAAAACCTGGATGGCCCGGAGTGGCCGGGGCAGGGCAAGGTCGACAGCCCGGCCGACTACATCGATTTTGACTATGACGAGGCGGTGACGGCGTTGGACGAGCGTGGTTACCCGCCGGGCACGATCGAGACCCTCGTCACGATCCTGCAGGAGACACTCGCCTTTGACGATCCGTTTGGCGACATGGTGTCGCACAGCGACGCGGCGGCCGCGGCGGAAAATCCGCTGCTGGACAACATGAAGAAGCTCGGGTTTCCGGCCGATTTTCCGATCCGGTTTTCGTTCCTTTCGAGCGGCACGCTGGAGTTTTGCGAATTGGAAAACCTCGAGACCCTCGAGGCCTTTGCGGTCTTTGCGCAGGGCATGTCGCAGAACGTGATCGTGGGCGGTGATTTTCGCAGCATGCTCAACGCGCTCTCGCACATCGACGAGGCGACGCTGGCAAAGTTTTTGCCGTTCCGTCCGGGCAGCAAGGGCCTTCACCTGATTGAGGCGGTCGGCGGTTTGGTGCGAGGCCTCAAGCCGATCGAGCGCGACAACATCAGCCAGCGGGGCGCGGCGCCCAGTGCGACGCTGGAAGGTGAGGTTGCCAAACGCGTTAAATATTTCGCGGCGGATGTCGCGGCGTTGGAAAAATCCATTGCGGAGGGCACCCCGCTGAGCCGGTCGGTCATGGTGCTGCAAGAGCCGGCGATTGAGCCGATCGTAGCGAAGCTGTTGGAGCCCCATATCGCCGGTGCCGTTCCGGAAAAGAAGAAGTCCGGCTTTTTCTCCCGCCTGTTTGGGCGTTGATTGAGGCATGAGCGACTCGTTGCCACCCCCGCCACCACCACCGCCCAACTCCGGTCAATTACGCATCCCGGGCCGACCGCCCGGAGTCGGCGGTCCCCAACTCTCCCTACGCCGGCGCCCACGTTCACCGCTGGAACAATCTGAGACGGCTGCTGAAGCGCGCGCGCAGATTCAGAAAATCGTCGCCGCCACCCGCGCTCCATGGGGTGAAGGTGAGGCACGCTTGCCGGCCGAAAAGGCGGCGGAACTGGAGAAGTCCTTGCGCGATTTGGAAGCACGCTTGGAGGAGCGTGAGCGCGCCTGTGAGGACCTCGAGATCAAGTTGGTCGAACAGCAGCGCGAACTCGCGGAAATGGAAGCGCTCCTCGCCGCCCGTGAGCAGGTGCTCGCCGCCGCGCGCAAAGCCACCCCGGCGCGACAAAGTCTTTCCGCCGAGGAAATGGCCGCAATGGAGAAGCTGAAGGCCGAGCTCGAGCGCCAGGAAGCGTTCATCAAGGAACAACGTTCGCAATTGAAGGAGCGCGAGGCCTTTCTTGAGGAGAGTGAAACGAAACTCTTCGAAAAAGTGCAGGACCAGCAGCTCACCGAGACCGAGCTGGAACAGCGGGAGGAAAATTTGAAGGTGCGGGAGCGCCGCCTGAAGGAACGGGAAGCCGCCGTTGATCCGGCAGCGGCCGCAGCCTTGGCAGCGGAAAAGGCCAAAGAGCAGGAGTTTAACGAGTTCACTGAGTAAACCGGTCCCCGTGTGCGATCGGGCGCAAAGCTCGGGCCCGCGCAAGAAAGGGCTGGCCTTGGGCGATTTCAAAGCAACCTTAGCCGATATTTCGCGTCCAATACGCCCTCTCCATGCCTTATCCCAAACTCCTTCGCCTTCTTGCGCTCGGTTTTGTCGCCGGGTCTCTCATTACTCCTTCCTTCGCCCAAGCTACGGACGAGGCGGAGACTGAAGAGGCGGTGAAGCCGCCGCCTGGGTTCGTGCTCCCGCCGCGCCTGCGCCAGATCGCCTACCGGGAAGCGAATCCTTGGACCTTCCACTTCAACGCGCGTTACAACACCGGTAAACCTTCGGTCGAATTCGGCGGCCTCGGCAATATGCCCAGCATTCACAATTTGCCGGGCGCGGACCAAACCGATGTGCTGGCGCGCGAATACGACGACGGTGGTGTGCTGTTGGACGGTCCCCGGACCAATGAGGTCGACGCCGATGGCAACCAAACCTCCACCCCCGGCGGTCGTTATCAGGCGCTACCGCCCGGGGCCGCGGATGATTCCGACGTCTACCTTGATCTGCTTTCCTACACGCCTGGCCAGACCCGCTATTGGCGTTACCTGGATGATTCGCAGCGCGTCGGTGACAACGGCATCGCCATGCACGCCTACTCCGCGCAATCCACCGGAGCGACGGCCCAGATGGAGCACGATGGTTCCGCCATCGGTTTTGAAATGGCGGTCGGCCGTCGCATTCTGAGCCTCGGCCCGAAGTTGGAAGTTGGCTTCAATGCCTCCATCGGCCTCACCGACATCACGGCCGAACGCAATGAGCGCGTGGTCGCGGACTTGGTGACGCTCACCGACATCTACCAAATCTACGGCGATTTCCCGGGCACCCCGTATCAGTCCCCGACCTACACCGACCTCTTTAATGATTTGGGCAATCTGATCCTGCAGGATGGCGTGGAAACCTCCGTTCCGCTCCAGCAGGTCACGGCTGATCGCACCATCTCCGTCACGCCTAATGGGGCGTTCGTGGATGGCACCTACAAGGTCAAGGGCGCCTACTACTCGATTCGGCTGGGGCCGGAAATCCGCAGCCACTTGACCGAACGTCTGGCGCTCACGGCCGGTTTCGGTTTTGTCGGCGCCTACGTCGGCTCGGACTTCACCGTCACGGAGGTTTTGGATACGACCAACCTAACCGTGCTCAATGGCGTGGGCTTCACGGACACCAAACAATACAAGGATTTCATCGCCGGCTACTACGGCGAGATCGCGGTGGAGTTCTGGCTCACGCCGCGCACCGCGCTTTTCCTCGGTGGCGCCTTCGAGTCCCTCGACGAGTTCGTCCAGAGTGTCGGCGGTCAAACCGCCACGATTTCGCTGGGGAACAACCTGATCGTGCGCATCGGTGTGATCACCCGCTTCTAACCGCTCACCGCAGTTTTCCTTCTCAACGCCGACGCAACCTGCGTCGGCGTTTTAGTTGGTGTCGGGCCCAGCCGTCAGGTCGTTCAGCACGTCGTCGATGGCGCGAAGCTGATCGGCGGGAAACAGAGCGTTCAGGCGGGTGATGACCTGCTGAATCAAACCATCCGGACAAGACGCGCCGCCAGTGATCAAGACGCGCCGCCGGCTCTGGTCGCCGGGCCACAAGGGGTGGGTTTCGATGTGGCCGCCGCTGGCCGGACCGTGGGCCGGGAAAACGTAGTGTTCGCAGGCGTCCATGGACAGAATGTTGCGTTCGCTTTGAATGAAGAAGGCCTTCGTATCCAAGCGTTCAGCACAGAGCCGATACAACTGATAGGTGTTGGAGGAGTTTTGGCCGCCGATCACGAAGGCGGCGTCCAAGGGTTCCGCCAGCGCGCGGCCCAGGGCGTCCTGATTCACCTGCGTGGCGTAGCACAAGGTGTCGCGCCGCCCGCCGCCGCCCACGCGATTGGCCCCGTCGGAACCAAAGCGGCTGACGAAGGCTTCGCGCAAGCGCTCGATGATCGCGAGCGTCTCGTTCATCAGCAGGGTCGTTTGATTGACCACCGCGACCCGCTCGAGGTCGCGATCGACGTCGAAGCCCTCGGTGAACTTGCCCGCAAACTTGGCGTAGAAGGATTGGCGCACGGTCGGGTCGTCGCTTTCGACCACCGCCGCGAGTTGCTCCACCTCTGCCAGATTGCGCACGATCACCGCGGGAGCATGGCGACGGGTATTGGAGAAGGTTGCCTTGGTTTCTTCGTGCTCCGCCTTGCCGTGAATCACGACGGTGTAACCCTCGCGGCCATAGCTGCGCGCGGCCTTCCAGACCTTTTCCACCAGCATGCAGGTGGCGTCATGCGGGAAGACGGCGATGCCTTTGCGGACGAGCCGGGCCTTGTCCTCGTTGGTCGCACCGAAGGCAGGGATGATCACGATATCGTCGGGGGTGAGGGTATCCCACTTGAGGGTCTCATTGGCGGCGCCGGTCGAGGGTTTGCCGGCGGTGGTGTAAGGCACGCCTTTGTCGGTTTGCAGGTAACGCAGGCCGCGACGATAGAGGTCGGCGTTGACGAAGGGATTGTGAATCAACTCCGACAACATGAAGACGCGCCGATGGGGATTGGCGGCCAATGTTTCGTAGGCACGCTCAATGGCGTTCTTTACACCGAGGCAGAAGCCGAAGTGGCTCGGGATGATGTATTCGATCGCACCAAAATCGAGGGACACCGGCGCCGTGGCGCTGCGTTCATGTTGGCGGGCCAGCGCTTTGATTGCGGCGCAGAGCTTCGATTGGTAGAGCCCGCTGGAGACCTCGTCGTTGGCGTAGATCGCCGGGTTGCGCTCCTTCTCGGGGCGGAACTTGTAGATGAAATCGTTCTCGCTGAGGTGCAGGTAGGGCAACTGGATCAGGTGCGGTTCGAGGGCTGCGAGCATGGCGGCGAGCGACGGAGCCAAGGCCGACTGGTCCTGCTGCAAGCGGTCCAATGCCACGCAGGAAACTTCGGCATCGGCGGACGTGCCGCGGACTTGGGTCGCGAGGATGCGATAGCGGCGGCCGCCGGCTTCGAGTTCACCGAGGTCACGGGGCGCGCTGTGATCGGAGTAGGCAGCCTCCAATCGCTGCAGCGCCATCGCGTCATCCATGCCGGAAAAGGCGAGTCCGGCTTTGGACCCGAGTTGGCGCACGGCGAGACGGTTGTTGCCGTCGAAGGCAAGCAGGGCGGTGAGGAGCGGCAGGTCCGGGGACATGAGGCGGCGAGAATGAAAATCAGGGATGCGGAGGCGGCTTAACCGCGCCCGCCAAAGGACGTGTAGTCGTCGAGTTCGAGGCGATCAAAGGTGGTCACGATGTCGAGACGCCCCGGAGCCATGCGCCCAATCTCTTCGGCAAAGTGGCCATGACGCCGCGCATCCCCGGGGGCCAAGTTTTCCAGCCACGCGGACCAAGCGAGAATCTCGTGCGGCTGTCGCCGCGGCGACATGTTTTCCTCCAGCCAAGCCAACATTTCGGTGTCGGACTTGCCCTCGCGCACTGCGGCCAGAAAGGCTTCAGCCGTCACGCCGGTGAAGGCGAAGAGGCGCTCATCCATGGGGCAGGGATAGATGTAGTCACCATTGCGACCCGCGGCGAAGGAGCGAGCCTTGTCGAGCAAACGGGGAAGGTGCACAAAACCGCCGAGCCGCACGCGCGGGCTGCGGGGCGGGTGTTGGTTGAGGTCGGGCGCGTGGTAGTCGATCATGTCGACAACCACCGTCGCACGCGCTCAGTCATCGTCAATGTCGCCGTGACTGCGGTGGTGCGCTTCCTCGTGCTCGACGCCAAAAAAATCATCGCTTTCGAGGATGTTGATCACGCCGTTCACCACGACATTGTGCTCTTTGCGGGAGAGCTCCGGGTAGTTGTCACTCACGTAGTCGGCAATCGCCTCGCGAGTCTCTTTACGACCTTCGACCGTGGCCAAAAAGGAATCGGCCTCGTTCGCGACTTCATCCACCAAACTGTTCAAGTTCATGGTGAGGGTCACGATACGAACCGCCGCTCAATCGGCAATGGGTCGAGTGCCTCCGGCTGCCGCGATTTTTGTAATGGACAAGGTCGTTAGCGACTCAGGGTGAAGGCGGTTTGGGCGAGGATCTGCCCATTGATCTGTAGCTCGATCAGGTGCTCGCCCGGGTAGTGCTTGCGGGTAGTGAAGTCCTGAATGCGCTGGCGTTTGACTGCGGTGAACGATTCGCGTGGGTCCAGCTCGAGCTGCCGCCATTTGAACACTTTGGCGGAGGTGGCGCCGTTGGCCTTCACGTAGTGAACGACGTAGTCGATGATCAGGGTCTGCGACGTCGCGCCGGTGGCTTCCAGCTCAAGCCGCAGCGCGAGCTGATCGCCCAGTTGCAGGCAGGTTGGATCCGCGGTGAAGCGCAGCACCTTGATTCGCGGTTTGGCGCCGGCGCCCATGAGAGCCAACGCTGCCGGATGTCCGCGCTTAACCAGCGTGCGCAATCCTTGTTTCACCAACGTGGCGGTGAGGGGATTTTTCCGGTCCCACGGCGACACCAGCGCAACCACATAGTCCGCGTGATCCTTCGCGATGTCGTTGAGGTGGTTGGCCACCGACTTGCGGACGTAGAGCGAAGGATCATCCCGCAGTGCTTCCAGAATAGGGCGGGTCTTCTGCGGCGCTTTGATCAGAAAATCCAGACGGAGTCCCCACGGGAGTCGCGGTCGCGATCCTTCGCTTACCAGTCGACGCACGTGCTCGTTGGGGTCGGTGGTCCAACTCAGCAGGGTGGCCAGCGTTTCGTCGGGGGCGTTGACCAGATATGGACGGATCGCGAACTCGGCTGAGCCGTAGCGGGTGAAGTGGCGCATCGCCTCCAGCGCGCGTTGCGGCTCTTTTAGCCCGAAACGGCCGGCGAATTCCGAAAACCAGATGCCGATGAATCCCTGTTCCTCGCCCTCGGACACCTGATACAACACGTCGAGTTTGTCCGCGTAGGATCCGGGAAGAGTCGCCTCGGCCGCGATGGCGGTTTGGCGCAGCCGATCCATGAGCGCGCGCTGCTCGAGGTCGGTGAGCGTGAGCGTCAGGAAGCGGTCACGATCAAATTTGCGACAGGCCTTCGCGAGGCGATCGGCGATGGCGCGATAGCGATCGGCATTGAACCAATTTTTGAAGGGTTCGTTGGACGGCGAAGAATCGGCGGCGCACATGCCGTCAGCGTCGTGAGTCAGGCCCGCGAAGACGATTCGATTTCGCGCAGCAACTTAACCTGTGACCAATGCCGCTGGGCGTCGGTCTTGCGGCCCGCGCGGTCGGCGGCGACGGCACAGTCTTCGTGCAACTGGCGCCGCACTGCGATGGCGCCCACGGCTTCTGCCAGCTTGAGTGCCTCTTGGCGGAAGAGCTCGGCCTGCGCGGCGTATTGTGGTTCGCGGCGGGAACGGTCCTCCGTAAGTCGGGCGCGATGCATCATGGCGACGGCCTCGCTGCGGCGATCTTCGCCGATGACGGCGGCGGCGGCAGCTTCGTCGAGCAGATCGAGCGCGGCCTGCCATTCCATGCGGCGCGCGCGAATCCGGCCAAGGTTGATGAGCACGTTGGGTTCGTCGGACCGGTCGCCGAGGGCCTTGCACAATTTGAGCGCGTTTTCGCAGTGGTGGAGCGCGGCTTCGGTCTCGTCCATCTGCAGCAAGCATTCGCCCAGATTGTTGTGCGTGCGCGCCGCGAATCTTTTGTCGCCGGTGCGTTGGCAAATCGCCAGGGCGCATTCGTAGTGGGAACGTGCCTCCGGCAACCGGGAAAGTTCGGAGAGGATGTTGGCGACACTGCCCAGCGCCCCCGCGAGGGCCGGCAGGTCGTTGATTTTTTGGCGGATTTCCAATGCGCTCTCGTAGTGGGCGAGCGCGTCGAGCAGCAGTCCCTGACACCACGCGATATTGCCCAGGGCGACGAGGATGCGACCGAGCGCCGCGTCGTCGTTGAGGACCTCGCAAAGACGAAGGGCTTCTTCGCCGATCGCGATGGCGTCCTCATAGTTGCCCAGGATGCGGGAAGCGATGCAGAGCCGTTCGAGGACACGGGCCCGCCTCGCCCGGTCGCTGGGAGCGACCTCTGTCAACAGTCTCCGGAGCGCCGTCTCGGCCTGCGAGGTGTGGCGATACAACAGGTTGTTGGCGCGCTGGAAGGCGGCTTCAAACGACGAATGACTGGAGTCGGCGGCGGTGTCGGGCGTGACCATGGGTCAGGCCGGGACCATAGCCAACCGGTTGAGCAGGTCGATGAGAACCCACTGGTGTGGATGCCCTAAGCAGCCAAAGGCTAAAACAGCCCTCAGAGTTTGAGCACTTCGGAGAGTTTTCCCGGTTCGCGCCCACCGCCCATGGCAAAGTCGGGCTTGCCGCCGCCTTTGCCTCCGAGCGCGGCGGCGCGTTCGGCGATAAGCTGACCGGCCTTGGTGCCGGTGGCGATGGCCGCCGGAGAGCAGAACGCGACCAGCGAAGACTTCTCGCCGAAGGCGGCGCCGAGGATGACCACGCCTTCACCGAGTTTGCTGATGATTTGGGAACCGAGGGCGCGCAGCGAATTGGGGTTGTCCGTGCTGACCACGGCGGAGACCCATTTGATGCCGTCCTTGTCGACGGCGTTGGCCACGAGTTCATCGGCCTGACCGGCGGCGGCTTTCTGTTCGAAGGCCTTGAGCTTCTTCTCCAGCTCGGCCTTCTGGGCGAGCAGGGTGTCGAGCTTGGCGGCCACGTCGGCCGGCCCCGCGCTGAGCTTGCTGCTCACCGTGGCGAGGGCAGCCTCATGAGCCGTCACAAACTGGTAGGCGGCGGCGCCGGCCACGGCCTCAATGCGACGGGTGCCGGCGGCGATGGCGCCTTCGGACACGATCTTCACCAGGCCGATTTCACCTGCGGTAAGCACGTGGGTGCCGCCGCACAGTTCGCGGCTATAGCCACCGATGTCGACGACACGCACGATGCGTCCATATTTTTCACCGAAGAAGGCGAGGGTGCCTTCGGGCTTCTGGTCGAACTCGGTTTCGTAGGTTTCGACCGTGGCGTTGGCGATGACCTGGTCGTTCACCATCCGCTCCACCTTGGCGATCTCATCCGGCGTCATGGCCTCAAAGTGAGCGAAGTCGAAACGCAGGCGGTCGGGCGTCTTGGACGTTCCGGCTTGATGGACGTGCGTGCCGAGCACGGCGCGCAGGGCCCAGTGAATGAGGTGGGTCGCGCTGTGGTGACGGGAAATGGCAAGGCGGCGCTGGAGGTCGACGTTGAGGGTCGCGGTGGTGCCGGCCTCGATGTCGACTTCCCCCTTCACTTTGTGCAGGAAGCGGCCGGACTTGTCCTTCACCGTATCCACAATCTGGATCGTTTTGTCGCCGATCGTGGCCGTGCCGGCATCGCCAGCCTGGCCACCCATCTCGGCGTAGAAGGGCGAGCGGTCGAAAACGAGAAAAGTGTCCTTCTCCGACTTCACCACGTCGACGACGTTGGCCTCGTAGCTCGTCAGGTTGGCGCGGTCGTAGCCGGTGAACTCGGTCGCGGCGTGGTCGACCTGTTCGGCGCCCTCCGTGGCGGCCACAATGACCTCTTTCTTCTGCGCGGCGCGGGCGCGTTCGCGCTGTTGCTCCATACAGGTGTTGTAGCCTTCGACATCGACGGTGAGGCCGCGCTCGGTTGCGAGCAGCTGGGTCATGTCGAGCGGGAAGCCGTAAGTGTCGTAGAGTTGGAACGCGGTGGCGCCGTCCACGTTTTTACCGTCGGCGGTGGCATCGTTGAAAATCGCCAGACCGCGATCAAGGGTCTTGCCGAAGCTTTCCTCTTCGCTGCGGATGACGCGGCGGATGATGTCGGCTTTTTCAACGAGTTCGGGGAAGACCGGACCGAGGGACTCAACGACCGGGGCGACGAGTTGTTCGAAGAAACCGGTGCCCAGGCCGAGCTTCTTGCCGTAGAGGATGCCGCGGCGCAGGATGCGGCGGATGACGTAGTTGCGGCCTTCGTTGCCGGGCAGGATGTTGTCGGCAATGGCGCAGCTCACGCAGCGGGCGTGGTCGGCGAGCACGCGGAAGGCGATGTCGGTGTTTTCCTGTTCGCTAAGCCCTTCGCGCTTGGTCGGAACCGTGGCGGTGTAGGACTTACCGGAAAGTTCGGCTACTTTGGCAAAGAGGGTGCCAAAGACGTCGGCCGCGTAGTTGGACGGTTCGGCGGTGAAATCAGTGAAGGCTTTGGTGCCGGCGTGGATACCCGCCACCCGCTCGAAGCCCATGCCGGTGTCGACGTGCTTGGCGGCGAGGGGGGCAAAGGTGCCGTCGGCGTTGGCGTTGAACTGAATGAAGACGTGGTTCCAGATTTCGATGCAGCGCGGGCTGTCGTTGTTCACGAGCGCACGGCCGGCGGCCTCGTCGTCCTCGGCGAGCAGGTTAAAATGCACCTCGGAGCACGGGCCGCAGGGGCCGGTGTCGCCCATCATCCAGAAATTGTCCTTCTTGTTGCCGTTCACGATGTGCACGGCCGGATCGAGGCCTTCGGCTTCGAAGATGGCTTTCCAAATGTCGTAGGCTTCCTGGTCGAAATCCGCCGGATCGCCCTTGTCCTTGTCTGGTGAATACACCGTGGCGAAGAGGCGCTTGGCCGGGATACCCCAGACCTTGGTGAGCAGTTCCCAGCCCCAGGTGATCGACTCTTTCTTGAAGTAGTCGCCGAAGGACCAGTTGCCAAGCATCTCGAAGAGCGTGTGGTGGTAGGTGTCGTAACCCACGTCCTCGAGGTCGTTGTGTTTACCGCCGGCGCGGATGCACTTCTGCGTGTCGGCCGCGCGGGTGTCGGCGGCAGGCACGGCGCCCGCCCACTTTGAAACCTCTGGCGTTTGTTCGCCGAGGAAGATGGGCACGAACTGATTCATGCCGGCATTGGTGAAGAGCAGCCCGGGTGAATCGGGCATGAGCGACGCCGACGGCACGATCGTGTGCTGCTTGGAGGCGAAAAAATCGAGGAAGCTCTGGCGAATCTCAGCGCTAGTCATGGGAAGAAAGAGTTGGGCCCACGGAATACACCGAAGACACGGAATGGGGCGAAAGACGCTTCCGTGTGGTCCGTGTCGTCCGGGGGCTAAATCATGTCGATCAGAGGTTGGCGATGATGGCGTCGGCCATCGCGGTGGTGCCGACGGGCGTGCGGCCGAAGGCGATGTCGCCGGTGCGCAGGCCGTCCTCGGTGACGGTCTTCTTCACGGCGCCCTCGATCTTGGCGGCGAGGTCGTTTTGGCCAAAACTGTAGCGGAGCATCATGGCGCCGGAGAGGATTTGCGCGCAGGGATTGGCGACGCCCTTGCCCGCGATGTCGGGGGCGGTGCCGCCGGCGGGTTCGTAGAGGCCGAAGGGGTGGCCGAGGCTGTTCTGACCGAGTCCAAGGGAGGCGCTGCACATCATGCCGAGGGAACCGCAGATGACGGCCATCTCGTCGGAGAGGATGTCGCCGAACATGTTTTCGGTGAAGAGCACGTCGAACTGATTCGGATCACGCGCGAGCTGCATGGCGGCGTTGTCCACATACATGTGGCTGAGCTGCAGGTCCGGGTGGTGCTGGGCGAAATAAGCGGTGACGGTCTTGCGCCACAGCACCGAAGTTTCGAGCACGTTGGCCTTGTCGACCGAGCAGACGCGACCGCCGCGGGCCTTGGCGGTGACGGCGGCGACCTCGGCGATGCGCTCGATCTCAGAGGTCTTGTAGACCATGGTGTCGAGCGCTTGGAACTCACCGTTTTCGAGTTCGGTGGTGGCCTTGGGCTGGCCGAAATAGATGCCGCCGGTCAGTTCGCGGATGCAAACGATGTCGATGCCATCGGGGATGCGCTCGGTTTTGAGCGGCGAGGCGTCGGTCAGCTCGGCGTAGAGCAGGCCGGGGCGAATGTTGGCGAAGAGGCTGAAGGCCTTGCGCAGCGGGAGCAGGGCGGCGCGTTCGGGCTGTTCCTTGGGTGGGAGCGTTTCCCACTTCGGGCCGCCGACGGAGCCAAAGAGGATGGCGTCCGCTGTGCGGCAGAGCTCGAGGGTGGAGTCGGGGAGGGCCTTGCCGTGATTGTCGATGCCGGCGCCGCCGACATCGGCGATCTCGTATTCGAGCTCCAAGCCTGCGGGCGCGGCAGCGGCTTGGAGGACACGCAGGGCCTCGGTCATGACTTCGGGGCCAATATAGTCACCAGGGAGAACGGCAAAACGGAGCTTCGACATGGGAAAAAGGGAAAAGACAGCGGCCCGGGGCGATGGAAGCAAGCCGCCAGTCGGTGTTGCGCAATTGGCATTGCGCCCGTCCGGCGAAAGCCACTGTCCTGCCCGTCATGAATTTGTATCCGATCCCGGCGGGACCGATCCAAACCAACGCCTACCTGCTCACCGCGCCCGAGCGCGGCGAGGCCGTGCTGGTCGACGCGCCGGGCGGCATCTGGGAGTTGATCGCGCCGCAACTTGAGGCCGACGGCGTCAAGTTGTCGGCCTTGTGGCTTACCCACGGGCACTGGGATCACATGCAAGGTGCCGCTGAAGTCATCCGGCAGACCCAAGCCCACGTGGTCGCGCATCCGGATGACCAGCAGATGCTCGAACACCCGGAGATCATGGAAAAGTTCATGGGCGAATCCCTCGATTTGGAGCCGGTCGCCGTGGATGAGTGGCTCGAGCACGGTGCCCAATTCGAGGCGCTGGGCCTGGCGGTCGAAGTGCGGCACGTGCCGGGACATTGTCCGGGCAGCATCATGTTTGTGCTCGCGAATGCCGGGGCCGCTTTTGTGGGGGATGCGATTTTTGCCGGCAGTGTGGGGCGCACAGATTTTCCCGGCGGATCGATGGAGGTGCTGAGTAAGTCGATTCGTGAACACATCTACACCTTGCCCGACGAAATGGTTTTGTTGCCGGGGCACGGTCCGGCGACGAACGTCGCGAACGAAAAGCAGAGTAATCCCTATGTCCGACCTGAGTAAGCACGAAGCCTTCATGCAACGCGCGCTGGAACTGGCCCGGCGCGCCTGGGGCGAGACCCACCCGAATCCGATGGTGGGCGCGGTCATCGTGGAGAACGATGAGGTCGTGGCGGAAGGTTGGCATGTGCGCGACGGCGAGGCCCACGCGGAGAAGGCCGCGTTGGCGGCGCTGGGGCGCCCACCCCAGGCCGGCGCGACAATGTATGTGACGCTGGAACCGTGTTCGACGGCAGGGCGGACGGGGGCGTGTTGTGACGCCATCATCGCGGCGGGCATTCAGCGCGTGGTGGTCGGCGCCAGTGATCCGAATCCGGCGCATGCCGGGCGTGGGTTTGAGGTGTTGCGTGCGGCGGGCGTGGAGGTGATCGCAGGCGTGTGCGGCGCGGAATGCACGGGCTTGAATTTGATCTTCAATCACTGGATCACACGCGGCCAACCGATGCTCGCGGCGAAAACCGCGGTGACCATCGACGGTCGGATTGCCACCCGCACCGGGGACTCGAAGTGGATCACCAACGAAGCCTCGCGGGCGGATGTGCATCATTGGCGGCGCTTGTTTCCGGCGATTGCGGTGGGCGCCATGACGGTGCTGCAGGACGATCCACGACTGACCGCGCGACTGTCGGACGGCACAGAGTGGTGCCCGCGGCGGTTTGTTTTCGACGGACTGCTGCGCACGGTGGTGGATCGGGCAATGCCGCGGATCTATACCGACGAGTTTCGCGATCGCACGGTGGTGGTGACGACGCCGCACGGTGGACTGGGTTATGTGCGCAAGCTGCGTGAGCTGGGCATCGAAGTGTGGGTGCTTGAATCGGACACGCAGCGCGTGGCTTTTGCGGACTTTAAACAGCGTTGCGCTGAAAGCGGCGTGACGGGCGTCTATGTGGAGGGCGGTGCCCAACTGATCGGTGAGATGCTGCGCACCCGTGAACTCGATTACCTGTTCAACTACCGCGCGCCGGTGCTGCTGGCGGATGAACGCGCGAAGTCCGGTTTCGTGGGACTACGGACCGAAAAACTGCCGCACGCGCTGCGGCTGCGCGATGTGCGCCACGCTTCGTTTGGTGACGACCAACTCATGCGGGGGGCGGTGGAATATCCGGAGCGCGTGCAAGTCGATGAAGCGATGGTCATGCGCTGACTTTTGCCTGCCCCTTTCATGACTCCGACCACGTTCTACCTCGCCTCCGGCAACGCGCACAAAGCGCACGAACTCCAGGACCTGGCCGATCATGCCGGCGTGCCCGTCTTGATTAAGTCCGCCCGGGAGGTGGGGGGCATGCCGGAGGTGATCGAGGATACCGGGACCTTCGAAGGCAACGCCCACAAAAAAGCGGCGGCGCTGCTACCTCTAATCCCGACCGGGACGTGGGCGCTGGCGGACGACAGTGGTATTTGTGTGGATGCCTTGGGCGGCGCGCCCGGGGTGGAGTCGGCTTATTTTGCCGGTCCACACGGCAACGATGGCGACAACCTGAACAAGCTGGTGGAGGTGATGCGCGAAGTGCCGACGGATCAACGTGGAGCGCACTACGTCTGCGTGCTTGTGTTGTTGGGCCCGGACGGGCAACGGCACACCTTCGCCGGCCGATGCCACGGGAATCTCCTGCGAGAGCCCGTGGGCAGCGGCGGATTTGGTTATGATCCGCTCTTTGTGCCGGAGGGGTATGATCGCACCTTCGGTCTGCTGCCGCTGGAGGTGAAACAGCGCCTGAGTCACCGCGCGCAGGCTTGGGCGGAGCTCGTGGCTTGGCTGCGGGGCCCTGGCGTCTAGAAACCGGCGGCGGTGAGGATCGAGTTGTCGCCCGAGTTGCCGGTGCGCAGGAAGCGGTGGTCGCTGGGGCGGAAGATCATCGCCATGGGAATGCCGGGCGGGAAGATGCCGTCGACCAGGTCCTGGTGGAAGCGAACGGACGGGATGGCGAAGGCGCCGTGGGCATGCCAGTAGTCCTCGGTGAGGGCACTCTGGTTGCGGCCGTAGGCTTGTTTGATGTCCTGGATCTCGCTCTTGAACATACCCACCACGGAGCCTTTGAAGACGATGGGCGGGCCGCTGTTGTAGAGCGACTGGTAGTGCTCGAAGGCGTGAAAGAAGAATTCAAAAACTGGATACTCACCGGTGGCGATGCAGGCGGCGATCTCGACGCGACTCCCGGCGGGGCGAGTGGAGGACATGTTGTTGTGGCCAAGAAAACTGTCGCCGCGGTTGGAGGGCCAGCTGGCGGAGAGCACGGTGAAGGTGTCGCAGAAAATGGCGGCCGGAATCTCACCGACTTCACGGGTGGCGTAGGCGCCGGGATCGCTGCTGGCGATGTTGGTGCCGGAGTAGATGTTACCGTCGCAGTTGTAGGAGCCGACCATGTAGACCGGCAGGTTGGTCGCGAGGGTGAAGCCCTGGTTGCCGCCCGGGTTGGGCAGGGCGCCGCCATTGATGAGCTGCAAGCCGGGAATCGCAAACTCGGCGCTTTGCAGGGTGGCGTCGTTGACCGGATTGGGGTAGCGGCGCAATTCGGGCGCGAAGGGCACGATGTTGTCGGTGCGGTTGGCCCGCAGCAGGTTGTCGCTCTCGGACCACCGGTCGGGATGGCGCAATTCGGCGGCGCCATAGGTGTAGGGTTGGGAGGAAATGCTTACGCCGGCCGTGTTGGTGGTGTTGGCGGCGACGCTGGCGTCGGGGGTGAGGGAGGTGGGCATCTCGATGTAGAGGATGCCGTTCCACTCGGTGAGCGGATTGAAGTCGGTCCGAAAATTCACGGCGGTCGCATCGCCGGCGGTGCCCTCCAACACGGCCTTGAGCCGAGCGATGTCGAGGGTGAGCACATCCACGCCGTGCCCGAGCCGGGGGTCGTGCATGCCGCTGTCGACCACGGTGCTGGTGCCGGAGCCGGTGTAGGTGACCTCCTCAAAATGGGGGGCGCCGGAAAGCACGCCATTGATCGCCGCGTTGGCTTCGCCGATGAGGTTGTCGGGCAGGCGGACCGGCGTGAGCACAGGCTCCACACCGGCCGAGGCGCGAGTGGCATACTTGTAGGCTTTGACCACGAAGCGCTCGCCGCGATTGTCGGCCTGCCATTCGTCGGCGTAGGTCAATCCGGCCAGGGGAGTGGTGGTCGTGGAGGTGGTGTAACCCACGATGGTCCGACGACGACCGCTGCCGGAATAGATGGGGGTCGACGTCGTTGTGACCCGCATCGGGGTGAACGCGTTGTTGCGCTCGATGCGAAAGAGGAGCGAGGCGCGAGCGGCGAGTTTGTTGCCGCGGTTGACGTCGCTTTTGCGGCTGGCGTGACCGGCCGGCAGGAGCGGTTCGATGAGCGAGTAGGTGCCGTTGCTGAACTCGTTGACGCCCGAGGTGGCCGGCACGTCGGGTCGGTAGGCGACGGAGCCCTGCGGGGTGAAGGTGGGCACCTGGTGGGCCTTGTCCTGCAGGTTGCCCTTGTAGGTTTGCAGGGCCCAGTTGCGCCAACCGGCCATGCGGCTGTCCTGGCCCCCGTTGTTGTAGGCGAGCACGTGGTTGGGCACGCCACCGCTGACGCGGGTTTCAACAAACACACTGATGCGGTTGTTGCCGGTGGCCACGGGCACGACGCGGGGACTGACAGCGTTGGAAAAGTCGAGGTCGCCGTCGGCGTTGACCGGGGTGTAACCGTAGGGATCGGCGCCGGTGCCACCCACATCCATGGTCGCGCCGCGGTAGAAGCGACCGGAAGAGGTGAGGCTGCCGGCGTAGACCGAGGTGTCACCATTCTGAGCATTGAGGAGCAAGGTGCCGTTGGTGTGCACCGGCCCGACCACGCGATAACTGCGGTGCAGTTGAAGCTGCCCTTGGAAGAAGATGGCGTGCTGGAACATGGGGACCTGTCGTCCCACGATGTTTTTTTGCAGGTAGGCGGTATAGGACTCGCCGGATTGGGATGCGGTCACGGAGGCGATCATGGGCACCTGGGTTTCCCAAACCCACTGGCCGCGATTGGGGTCGTCGTCGTTGGCGGGGTCGGCGGGGTCGATCCACTTGCGGTCGGCAATGGAGATCACCGGCTTGATGCGCACGGTGGGGGACGAGAGGGTAATGGTGCCGGTCTCGCCGGAGTAGGAGCCGACGGGCAGGTCGACCGCCCCGGTGAGGAAACTCTGCGCGTCGGCGGAGAGAGTGAAGTTGGCGTAGCCGCTGTTCGGGATCTCAGCGATGTCGAAACTGCCGGCAGCGTTGAGCTTGTTGATGAGCGACGAGTAGGCGTAGTCGATGGTCGATTCGGCCGCGTTGACGGCGTGCATCTCCAACTCCTTGCGCAGCGAGAGACGGCGTTGCGTCGACATGAGCGCAAGCACCGAGGCGGCGGTGATGGCGGCGATCGTCGAACAGATGATGACGGTGAGCAGCGCGGAACCGCGATTCGCGCCGCGGGGGGAGAGGGGATCAGCTGCGGACATAGAAGGTGGCCTCAATGGTTTTTTCCTTTTCGAAATCGGAGCCGCCGGTGCTGGTCGTCACGATGCACGAAAGGCTGGCGGCCGTGCCCGCGGATCGGCACACGAAGAGCCCGCTGTTGTTGGTGAGGGTGATGTCGGATGCGACGGATTCGTAGCTGGCGATGATGTCGTCCCGGCGATTGGTGAGGATTTCCTCCAGCGTGCGGTTGGCGGCCTGGTCAGCCGCGGGCACATCGTATTCGAAGCGGTAGATTTTGTCCCGCGCGCTGTTGTAGGCATAGCCGCTCACCTTGGTGAAATAGGTGGCCCCGGTGGCATCGATGGCGGACAGCGAGAAAACGATGAAGTTGCCGCGTTGATCGACAGTCTTGCGCAGCCACCGCTCGAGGGAAGGGGTGGTGTCGTCGGTGTAGATGCTGATGCCGTTGGCGACCCGGGAATCGATCCAGAGGCGACTGGCGATGCCCCACTGGGTGAGGTCGTTGACGGTAGCGTTGGTGGTGCGGGTCGAGGAGCGCACGCCCTCGATCATCAACCAGAGGCCGGCGCTCACGACGAAGCCCGATACGCCAAGGGCAACGAGGATCTCGGCCAGGGTGTAGCCGCGGCGGGAACGACGCATGGGCGCGGAGGGAGAGGAGGGAGAGAGCATCGTGGAGCCTAGATGGGATTGAGGTTGGGCACGACGAGGCGGACGTTGCTGGTTTCCCAGGTGTCGTCGCTGTCGCCGGCGCGGCGCCATTTGAAGAGCAGGATGACTTCGAAAACATCCATGCGATTGGCGCCGGCTGAGTAGTTGCGCTTCAAGACGAGGAAGAAACGCATCGGCAGTTCGGTGTCGGAATCCGGATCAACGGTGATGCGGGCTTCGGTCCAACCGGAGTGGAACTCCGTGTCGTCGCGCACATTCACCGGGATCGTCACATCGCGGTAGCCGTTGGCCTGACTGGGGTCGGCGACGGTCACGGTGACCGAACCGGCGTTTCCAGCGGCGTAGACATCGGCGATCTCGGCGTATTGGCGGAAGCGCAGTTGCTCCAGTATGGAGAGGCTGGTCGTGATCGCCTGGCTACGATATCCGAGGAAGTAGCTGTAGCGCTGGTTCTGAAGGAAGATCCCCACCATCGTGGTGGCGACAAAGGCCAGGATGCCAGCCGCCACCATGACTTCGACCAAGGTCATGCCGGCTCGAGCGCGCGGCGGGTTCTTAAAAATGTAGAATGAGCCCATCGGGACTCACCATACACCAAGACGGACGTAATCGAAAAGGGCCTATGGAACCATAAAACGACCCTATTGAAATAGGTTAAAACAGGCCTATTACCAAGGGAGCAGGCCCACCAATTCGTTGTAGGCCGAAGGAGCGAGATCGGTGAAGTCCACCCGACGATAGGTGCGCACCCGGGGCGTCTGGGGCGGGTAACGCCCATCGGCCAGGATATCATTGAAGCCCCAGAAGCGGGCAGGAGGTTCATAGAACCGCACGCTGAAGGGTTCATCGGCAACGCGGCTCTCAAACAGCGCGACCATTGATCCACGGTAGGCGAGGGTGCCGGGCCATCCTTCGAGGAAGCGCGGGAAATTGTGGGCACCGCCGCTTTGTTGGCCGGAGCCGTTCTTGTTGGAAATGACCATGCCGACGATAAGGGCGGTGGCGATTTCGGTGTCGGAGGCATCGAGTTTGACGGAGTAGCTCGAGCCTGAGCCGGCGGGAGTGTTGTTGGTCGGATCGTAACCCGGCCGGACCGTGTAATCGTATCCCTCCACCTGATTGCCGCTATTGATGGCGACCTTATACCAGTTTGAGTTGTAGCCACTGGTCGTCCGACGGTGTCCGCTGAGGACATCGTTCCAGCCGCCCGTCTGCTCGCCGGACCAGTTGAAGGTGGGCTGCGATAGAATCGTCACGGCGTCGGCGGCGATCGCAGCGGGCACTTCGAGGGCGTTCTCCGCGAAGCGCGAACTGTTGGTGAGGCTGGAGGAATTGGTGTCGATCACGCCATCGGCATTGAAGTGACCGAGGATGTAGGCCGCGTCGTTCGTCGCGATGGTAAGGCCCTCATTCGCCGACCCGGTGGCGGTGCTGGCAACCCGGCCCCGGCCATTGATGAAGCGCACGCCGGAGTCCTTGCGGCTTTCCGCGTCAACGGACTCGATATAGACGCAGCCGTTCCAATCGGAACTGTTGAAGTTGGTGATATTGTTTGCGGCCGTCAGCACCGCCGAAGTCGGCACCGACGCGCGGTAGGTGGAGTCGGACGAGCCGGAGTCGTAGGCGTAAACCAAGCTGGCGGCGGAACCGTTCACCGTCCAGTCGACCGCCATTTTGAGGGCGGTCATATCGACTTCGATGAGATCGATCGTCTTCGCGTCATACTGGTTGTAGTAACCGCGGGCAGAATTCCAATCGTAGTTGGTGAAACGCCGCAGATCGGTCATGGCCCCGGGTTTGATCTTAATGATCGGTCGTCCGCCTGGCGTCGGGTGTGCCGTGCCGGCGGTGGCGGTGGTGGAGCCGGGCAGAATCACTTGCGTGCCGTCCTGGCGGTAGGCCCGGTATTGTCCGGGGGGAATGCTGACGTCGGTGCCGTCGGGCTTCTTGGCGATACGGGCGGACGAGCTGGGGTTGACCGCGATGTAGAGACCGGCCTTGCGCGATAACTTCTGCTGTTCAATTTCGGCATCATAGCCGGCGTCGCCGCTGGCAAGTGGGCGTTCGATGATGGCTCGGCCGGAGTTGATGGAGTTGTCGACGCCGTTGGTCGGAGTGGGGTCTGGTTCGTATTCGGCGAAGGCGACGGGGCGGTAGTTTTCCACACCGTGGACGCTGGTCTGGAGGTAGCCGTTGAAGGTGTTGGCCGAGTAGGAGCGGAAGTTGCGACGGGTGGTGTCGCTTTCGGTGCCCGTGCCCATGTCATGGTCATACCACACGCCGGTGGAGGAATCCCGCAGACTGATGAGCGAGCCGGTCTTGTTGATGAAACGCACGCTGCCGTCACGGTAAGCTTCGGTTCCACCGCTGGCCGTGACCGGGTTGACCAGATAACCGTAATACACGCCGCCGGCGGCCGTGACCGGGCCGATGAAGTCGAGCGAGTCGCTGCCGTAGGGGCCGATGAGCCAGAGGTCGCCGTTGGTGTGGACGGGACCGTAGATTTTCATCGTCGAACCGGGGCTGATTTCGAGGTCCATGTTGAAGAACATGGCGTGCGCGAACATCGGCGCTTCGCGCATCGAAAGTGTCTGGCCGACATAGGCGGTGATGCCGTCCGGCACGTTGGGGTTCTTGACCGTGGCTTTGGCGAGAATGAGCACGTCGCGACGGAAGATGCGTTTGCCCTTTTGCGGATCGAACTGGTTGTTCGGGTCGTTGGGGTCGACGTAGAAGTGCGTGCCGGAAAGATCGTTGGTGATTGAGCGCACCACGCCGCCCAGAACTTCGACGGAGTTGGTGTCGACGTTGGTGCCGGCGAAGATGCTGGAGGGCGGGCCGAGCAGCGGCGTGGCACCATCCGGATCCAGCATGGTGCTCAGAAAACTGGTCTGGTTGTCCATGCGATAGCGCACCTGCGCGAAAGCGTATTCGGCGGCGGCTTCGGCGGCGTTGCGGGCCTCGAGGCGCAGCGCGTGGCGCTCGTTCAACTGCCGTTCGTTGAGGGACCAGCGCAGGATACTCGCGACCGCGATGGCCAACACGGCCGCCACCATGATGGCCATGACCATCATCGAACCACGCTGCTCAGATATGAGGGGACGCGGACGCATGGCGATCGTTCTACCCGCGGGGGGAGACCGTAAAATTGTAGGTGTTGGTCGCGCGCCGCATGAGGTTGCCGTCGTGAAAGATCTTACCTTTCACCATGATGCTGCGATCCCGAAAGTTGTAGAACAACTTCCCATCGGCCAGACCCTGGGAAAGCTCGATGACCTGAGGGTGCGTGTTGGCGGTGTTCGCTGCCGGGAGGAGGTCCCAAATGTCGCCGGAGGCCCCATTGGGAAAGTCTGATTCAAAACGGCGCACCGGACCTTCGCTGTCGGGGTCCTCGGAATCGGCCGGGGCGCGGAAGTAGCCCACCAAACGTTGAATCGATGTGCTGTCGTCCGGATCGGTGAAAACCAACAGCAGAAAGTCGCCGGAAAGACCGTCATTCACTGAAGCGTCGACCGTGACCGTTTCAAAACCGTTCTGGGAATCGCCCACTTCCATCGTCTGGGTTCGGGTGGAGAACGAGGGGAAGATCATGAAGTAGTTCGCGTAGGCCGCGTTCTCCGTCATCTCGCTGGTAAACGTCCGAATATCCCGGTTCACCAGCAGCTTGCCCATGTCGTAGTGGTAAGTGTTCAGGCTTTGCAGCAGGAAGGTCAGCGAACCGACCGCCACCACCGACGTGAGTGAGAGCGTGAACAGCACCTCGAACAGGGTGAAGCCGCGGCGAGCCTGGGCCGTGCGCGGTCCTGGTGTGCCTTGGTGCTTTGGCATCGATTGCGGCGACATGGCGGCGTTCAAAAGGTCGGGACCACCGAGCGAATGGTGGTGATGCTGTCGACATTTGCGCGACTAATGCCGCCGTTGTTAAAGCTCCACGTATAAACAATCCGAATACAACGCGCGGGGCCGACCCCGGAGGCGGTGCTATCCATGGGGGTCACCCAGACCCACAGGTGCATTTGCAGATCGTCGTCGGGATTGTCGGGCGTGTCGTTGATGTCGATCAACTTGTAGTTGTCGACCAAGCCGGAGATGCTGGGCACGACGCCGGGGGTGATGGACGAGGGCAGCAGCGGCGCGCAGGATGAAATCTGCAGCGGGTCCATGGTGTCGGAGTCGAGCTGGGTATAGATCGTGGGGTCCGATGTCGTGGCAGAGCCCCGCATGAGGGTGGAGCCGCTGTAGTAGGGGACCTCCCAAAAATCCATGTTCTTCATCTGCTCCAAATACCCCTGAATCACCGTCGTGGCGGAGTTTTGGAAAACGCTTCCTTCGGTCATGCGGCGGGACTGCACAAACGCGCCCAGCGTGCCGGCAAAAACAACCGACATCACCGTAAGGCCGAGCGCCAGTTCGATGAGCGTCGAACCGCGGGTGGCGGACTTAGGATGATTGGCGGGAACGGACATAAAGCGAGTAGGCCCTAAGGGCATGGGGTAATATCCCCAAAAGGGCCTGCAAGCCCAAGCCGAATCTCCTTCGTGATAACTCACCTGATACCTACGTAATTGTGCCTAGGGTCACGCACTAGTCAGGCCTAAAGTAGCCTGCAATACGCTGGCAATAAGGCGGTTCGGTCAGTTCTGCGCCTGCCGGAGCCAGGCGAGGCCGACGTTAAGAAGCGGCCTGCAATCCGCCTACTGGGTTTGCCGTGCCTGAGACTGGGCGTAGAGGGCCGCGGCCTGGGTTCGGCGGGTCACGTGCAGCTTCTCAAACACCGTGCTGAGGTAGTTCTTTACCGTCTTTTCCGCCAAGCCCAGATCCATCGCGACTTCCTTGTTGGTCTTGCCCTCCGCAATGAGCGCCAACACGCGACTTTCCTGCGGGGAAAGGCTGTCGATCAGAGACCGAGTCGACGGCGTGTTGGAGCGAACCAAAGACAGCACCCGGGCGGTGATGGCGGGGTCGAGAATGGATTTGCCGGCCGCGATGTCGCGGATCGCTTCAATCAAGGCGTTGCCGTTGATCTCCTTCAGCAAATAACCGTGCGCACCGGCGCGGATCGCGTTGTCGACCATCTCTTCGTCGGCGACGGACGTCAGGATGAGCACGCGCGTATCCGAGTTGGAACGACAGATCGTGCGGCAGGCATCGAATCCGGTGCCGTCCGGCAGCCGAATGTCCAGAATGACCACGTCGGGACGGTGTGCCGCGACGGCTTCGAGACCGGTGGCGACGTCGCGGCCTTCGCCAAGGACCTTGATGGCCGGAGAGGCACTGAGCAAGGCGCCCAGGCCTGCGCGCACCACCTCGCTGTCGTCGACGATGACGACACTTACCGGTTTGGGCGCAGGCGTTGAGGCAGTCATGATTCGGATACGGCCGACCAAAGAACGCGGATGACGGTTCCTTCGCCGGGGGCGCTGGAGAGGTGAAACGACCCGTCCGCACGTTCGGCGCGCGCACGCATGTTGGCAAGCCCGTGGCCGCCGCCGCGCGCCTGATCCGGTGCGAAGCCGGCGCCGTCATCGCGCAACGACAGCTCCACCCCCGATGTGCTGGGCGCGAGCGCAATCCGCAATTTGCGGGCGCCGCCGTGGCGCAACGCGTTGCTCACCGCCTCCCGCAGGATCTGCATGGTTTCGGTGAGTTGGAGGTCCGACAGGGCCGAGGTTGCGGCATCGTCGACGGTGATTTCCGATTCGATGGGGCGGCCCGCGCGCAGTTCTTCCACGATGTCGGCGAGCGCCTGGGCGAGCGATTCCCGGCGCACCTGTCGCGGGGAGAGACCGGCGATGTAGGAGCGGATGTCGGCGATGGTCCGATTGATGAGCTCAAGGGCGCCCTCGAGACGGGCGGCGGACTGCGCGGGTTCGGTCGGCGCGAGTTGCTGGGCGGCCTGCAGGGTCAGACCGGCGGCGTAGAGCGACTGAATCACGCCGTCGTGCAGATCGCGCCCGATGCGGATTTTTTCCTCCAGCGCGCGGTTCAAGAGTTGCAAGCGTTGACGGGCTTCGGCCTCGGCGCGAACCCGTTCGTCGCGAGCCTGATCGAGCTCGGCCTGTTGGCGCAGATTGTTGCGGGCCAGCAGGGAAAGGCTGCGCATGTCACGTTCCCGGGAGACGAAGGGGGACCGCGTTTCGCGATCCCGCAGCGGACGCACCCCCACCGCAAAAACCAGCGCGGCCATCAGCACCAAAGCAAACACCCCCAGAGCGAGAATGACCCGTTGCAGCAACCGATGGATGCGGCTGCCGGCGGCGGCCGGGTGCTCGGCGACCAGCCAGCGCCCGTCGGGCAATTCGACCAGAAGCTGATAGAACGGCCCGAAGGAATCGGTCCCATCCCCGGGAGGCGCCGCCAGCACCGCGAGCTCTGAACCAGTGACCGCGGAAAGCTGCCGGAGCCGGGCCTCGGTCCATTCGTCGTCCGTCCCGCCGGTCAACTCGATGGCGGCTTGCAGCTGTTCCCGTAGGTCGACTTGGGCGGCGCGCACGATGTGGGCCTCCTGCTGCTTGAGCCAGGTCTGGGCGCCGAGACCGACCGAGATCAGCACGAGCAAAACGACCACGGAAAAGGTCAACAGGCGGGTGAGGGGAGACATCGGGAAAAGTGGCCGTCGCTTGCGATCGCGCGCGGCGCGGCCGTCCTAGGAGGTGGCAGCCCGGGAAACGTTCGTCAAAACCTTCGACAACGGTGCCGCGGCCGCTTTCGTTGGCAGACTCTCTCCATGAAGACCTTCTACATCACGACCGCGATCGACTACGTGAACGGTTCGCCGCACCTGGGCCATGCCTACGAAAAGGTGCTGACGGACGTTATTGCCCGATTCCGCCGCCTGATGGGAGACGACGTCTATTTCCTCACCGGCACCGACGAGCACGGCCAAAAGATCCAGCAGAGCGCGCGCGCCAAGGGCATCGAGCCGCAGGCCTTCGTCGACAGCATTGCGCCCCAGTTCATCGAGATGTGCGCCAAGCTCAACATCTCGAACGACGACTTCATCCGCACCACCGAGCCGCGCCACAAGCAGGTTGTCTGCGAGCTGCTGCAGCGACTCTACGACAAGGGCGAAATCTACAAGGCCGAATACAAGGGTTACTACTCCACCCGCCAGGAGCAGTTCCTGCAGGAGAAGGATCGGCACGAGGACGGCTCGTGGCCGGAGATCTTCGGCGAGGTCACGGAGATCACCGAGTCGAACTACTTCTTCAAACTCAGCGCCTATCAGCAGTGGCTCATCGACCACATCAAGGCCAACCCTGACTTCATCATCCCACGCTACCGGGCGAAGCAGGTGCTCGAGTTTCTGTCCGAGCCGCTCAATGATCTCTGCATCTCCCGCCCGAAGGATCGGCTCGAGTGGGGCATCCCGCTGCCCTTCGATCCGGAGTTTGTGACCTACGTCTGGTTTGACGCGCTCACCAACTATTACTCGGCCGTCGCCGACAAGGAGGGCATCTGGCCGGCCACCTTCCACGTGATTGGCAAGGACATCCTCGTCCCGCCACACGCGGTGTATTGGCCCATCATGCTGCAGGCCTCCGGCATCCCCGTGCCCAAGTCGATCCTCGCCCACGGCTGGTGGTCGATCAACGGCGCCAAGATGTCCAAGAGCACCGGCAACTTCGTCGAGCCGATCGAGTTCGTCGACAACTACGGCGTCGATGCGCTGCGCTATTTCCTCATCCGCGAAATGAGCGTGGGCCAGGACAGCGATTTCTCCCTCGACCAGTTTCTCGTGCGTTACAACAGCGAGCTCGCCAACAACCTCGGCAACCTCGTCAACCGCACGCTCAACATGACCAATCGCTTCGCCGACGGCGTGATCCCGGCCGTCGCCGACGAGGGTGAACCCGAGGCCGCCCTGCGGGCCCTCTGGCCGCAAACGCGCGACGAGGTCATCGGGCTGTATCAGGAATTTCAATTCAACATGGGGCTCGAGCGGGCCTTTGCCTTCATCACCGCCACCAACGCCTACATCGAACAGCGCGCGCCGTGGAAGCTCGGCAAGTCCGAGGACCCGGCCGATCAAGCCCTCCTGCGCACCTCGCTGGCCACGATGGCCGAAGCGCTGCGTCTGGGCTCGTCCCTGCTCAAGGCGGTCATTCCCGGCTCGGTGGAAAAGATCTACGGCGTCTTGGGCCATGTGGCCGAAGGCGAGTGGGCGGGCGAACTCGAGTGGGATCATCGCCTTTCCGGCAACGCCGTGGAAAAGACCTGCATCCTGTTCCCCCGGCCGGACAAAAAGGCCTGAGTTTCTGCGTCGTCGTTCGCGATGAAAGTCCTGCCGCTGCAGCCCGCTGACCACGCGACGCCGGAGGCGCTGCAGGCTTTTCTCGCGCAATGTCAGGCCGCGGCGCAAAGCGACGGGCGCGAGCGCCTCGTGAGCATCAGCATCACGGTGGATGCGCTCGATCCGCTCGCGGTGCTGGAGGCGATCTACGAGCCGGGCCAATTGCATTTTTATGCCGAGCATCCGTCGGACGCCGCCGCGATCGCCGGCGCCGAAACCGCCGCGCATTTTGCGACCGACGGCGATGATCGCTTCCTGCGACTGCAGGCGTGGGCCGACGACCTTTTCGATCGCACCATCGCGGTCGGTCCGGTGAATGCTCCCTTCGGTGGTCCGCACATTTTCGTAGCGGCGGCGTTTCAGACTCAGACTGAACCTGGTGAACCATTTCCCGCGCTCACCGCCTTTGTGCCACGCTGGCAGGTGGCCCGAGCCGGCGACGTGACCACGGCGGTCGCCAACGTGCCGGTCGCGCCCGACGCCGATCTCGCGGCCTTGGCCGAACGGGTGTGGCGGGCGCACGCCCGTTTTGGTGGTTTCAGTGTCGCCGGCGCCGCCGGCACACCGTCGCGCGAACCGCAGCATTGGACCCGCGTCGAATCCTCCGATTACCGCCGCACCGTCGCCACCGGCCTCGAACACATTGCCGCCGGCGAATTCGAGAAAATCGTGCTGGCCCGCGCCGTCGATTTGCAGGCCGATACCGCCTTGCACCCGCTGCAAGTTCTGGACGGTTTGCGCGAGCGCTTCCCGGACTGTTTTGCCTTCTCCGTCGCCAACGGGCGCGGTGACAGCTTCATCGGCGCGAGCCCGGAACGCCTTGTGCGCGTGAGTCAACGCGTGCTGGAGGCCGATGTGCTGGCCGGCACGACGCGGCGCGGTCGTGGGGCGGTCGATGACGCCGCGGCGGGCGCGCAGCTGCTTGCCAGCGAAAAGGACCGGCACGAACATCAGCTCGTGCTCGACTCGGTGAAGCGACGTCTCGAGGCCCTCGGGCTGACCCTGAATCATCCCGCATCACCGGGCCTGCGCAAGCTGGCCAATCTGCAGCACCTGCACACGCCGGTGCGGGCGGAGCTCCCGGACGGTATCCGCTTGTTGGATGCGGTGGCGCAACTGCACCCGACTCCGGCCGTGGGTGGTTCGCCGCGCGAAGCCGCCGTGGCGGCCATTCGCGATTTGGAAGGGTTCCCTCGCGGCCTCTACGCCGGCGCCATTGGTTGGATGAACGCGCGGGGCGGGGGAGAGTTCCTCGTCGGAATTCGCTCCGCGTTGGTGCACGGCGACCGGGCGCGACTCTACGCCGGCGCCGGCATTGTGGCGGGCTCGACTCCCGACAAGGAGTTTGCCGAAACCGAGCTCAAGGCCCAAGCCCTTCTCAACGCCCTGCAACCCCTGCGATGAGCACCCTCGATTTTCGCAACCTCAACAGCCTGTGGAGCTCCGTGCTCGTCGAAACCTTGGTGCGTTGCGGTCTGCGCTCGGCGGTCGTCTCGCCGGGCTCACGTTCGACGCCGCTCACGCTGGCCCTGGCGGCTCATCCGGAAATCGACGCCGTGCCGGTGCTCGACGAGCGTTCGGCCGCATTCTTCGCCCTGGGGCAGGCCCGGCGACAACATCGCCCGGTTGTGCTGGTGTGCACCAGCGGCAGCGCGGCCGCCCATTATTTTCCGGCCATCATCGAGGCGCATGAAACGGGCACGCCGCTCATCGTCCTCACGGCGGACCGTCCCCCGGAACTGCGCGATTGCGCGGCGGGCCAGACGATTGATCAGCAAAAGCTCTACGGGTCCTATGTGACCTGGTATCACGAGCTGGCGGTGCCGGAGCCGCGCATCGAGTTGTTGCGCTATCTGCGTCAGACGGCTCGCCAAGCCTGGACCCGCGCCGCCGCGAGCGGGCCGGTTCATCTCAACGCGCCGTTTCGTGACCCGCTGCCGCCGTTGCCCGATGGCGGTGAGGCGGAGACCTTGCGTGCGATGGTCGATGACGACTTCTTCGCGCAGCCGGCGGCGCCGGAGCTGCGCCCGGGTGGGCTCGTGCTGCATCAACGCGGGACGCCAGCGCGGGGCTTGATTGTGGCGGGACCGGCCATGCCCGAGGATCCGGCGGCCTATGCGGAGGTGGTGGCGAATCTGGCTCGCCGGACCGGTTGGCCGATTCTGGCCGACGTGCTGTCACCACTTCGCCAATACGCACCGGACGACGTGGTCGTGGTTTCGGCCTACCATGCCATTTTGCGCAACGAGCGACTGGCCCGCGAGCTCACGCCGCGCATGGTGATTGCGCTGGAGGCGTGGCCCACCAGCAAGGAGCTGCGGCAATGGCTCGAAATGTCGCAAGCCGAGATGCTGATGATTTCGCCGCGCGCCGGCAGTCACGACGCGATGCACGGCAAAACCCGGGAGATCGAAGCCGCGGTCACGGCGCTGGCGATCGAAGGCAATCCGCCGGTCGACGCAGCCTGGGCGGGCGCTTGGCGGGATGCTGAAACGCAGATGCGCGGAGCCCTCGACGACTGGTTCAACGAGGCGCGCGAATCGATCTTTGAGGGCGAAGTGGCCTGGCGATTGGCGCGGCTACTGCCGGACGGGGCCGCGCTCTGCGTCGCCAACAGCATGCCGGTGCGTGACCTCGAATATTTTTGGCCCACCAGCCGCCGGGGCCTGCAGGTGTTCTCCAGCCGCGGTGCCAACGGCATCGACGGCACGATTTCGACCGCCATGGGCATCGCGCACGGGCAGGATGGGCCGACGGTTCTGCTCACCGGTGACCTGGCTTTTCTGCATGACAGCAATGGCCTCCAGATTGCGGCCGACCTGCGGGGCAGTCTCACCATTGTCGTGATCAATAACAACGGCGGGGGAATCTTTGGCCACTTGCCCGTCGCGCAATTTGACCCGCCTTTTGAGCGCTACTTCTCGACGCCGCCCAGCATGGACCTCGGTGCCTTGTGCGCGGGCCATCGGGTCGCGCAGCGTTTGGTGGAAACGAGCGACGATTTGGTGGCCGCGTTTACCAGCCTGCCGGCGGAGGGAGTGCGAGTGATCGAGGTGCGCACCGATCGGCGCGCCGACGTCGCGACGCGCAAACGCCTGTTTCGCGAGCTGCCGCGGCAGCTCGGTTGAATTGCGCTCGCTCAGGGCTGCCAGCGGTAGGCGCGCACGAGGTTGTCCTTCATCAACGGGATAAGCAGCAGCTGCTGGTCGATGACGTATTCGTGATCGGCGGTGCCTTGCACAAGGGTCATCAGCAGAGTCGACTTGCCGGCGGCGGAGACCTGTTTGACGTCACCCGTCAGCCAGTCGGTCACGGTGTAACCGCCGAGGCCATCCGGCTCGATGCCATCGATGTGGGCGATGTGTTCCTCACCGATGCGTGTGATGCCGCGATCGCGGTAGCTGACGGCGGAGAGGTGGCCGAGTTGTTCGACGCCGTCGCCGTCGCGCCACGACCAACCGCCGAGGAGCAGCCGGTCGGCTTCCGCCCGCAGTCCATTGAGGCCGCCGGTGAAGCCGGTGTCGATGTCGACCCACGGTTCGAAGCGACCGGCGTGGAGGCGATAGATTTTCTTCGCTGCGGAGCTGAAAACGTAGACGTTGCCGTCAGGGTCGGCGGTGCAGTCGTTGAAGCTGGCGCCGTCGCCGTTGCTCGGCGCGTGATGCGCGGTCAGCTTGCCCGTATCGAGGTCGATCTCGTGCATCGCATGGTCGTCGCCAACGTAGAGATTGCCGTTGGCGATCGCGAGGCCCTTGGGGTTGTCCAGGCCGGTCACCCACTTGGCGTCGAGCAGTTCCCCGGAGGCGCCCACGCGACTGATGAAACCGTCGTGTTCGACCTGGCCCTCGCCCCAGGTGCCCATGTTGGACACGTAGAAACAATTCCGCTGGTGATCATACACGATCGATTCCGGCCCGGCGAAACCGTCGGTTTCCCACAACAGTTCAGGTGCGGCGGCGAAGGAGCAGGACGCGACCAGCGCGGCGACGGAAAGCAGGGAAGACTTCATGGGACAACGGGGTGGGGGTTAGCGGACCGAGAGATCCTTTTGGAGCACGACCAAATCGTCGCGGGAGCGCCAATGGGTCGAGTGCCAGAATGCTTTACCTTCATCGTTGTGGGCGAAGAGGTGCAGGGTCACGCGCGGGATGCGCAGCCGTTTGAAGCGCTCGAGGGCTGTGTCGACCAGACGCGTGCCGATGCCGTGGCCCCGCCGATCCGCGGCGACCGCAAGGTGGTAGAGAAATGCCCGCCGCCCATCATGCCCACCGAGGATGGTGCCGATGAGTTGGCCGCCGGACTCGGCCACGAAGCTGCAGCCGGGGTTGCGGAGCAGGAATTCCCGCAAGGCATCGGGGGTGTCGGATTCGCCCAGCCCGATGCCTGAGCAGCGCAACCAAAGCGCGAGGGCATCGGAGAGGTGGCCGGTGGTGAAGGGACGCAGGGTAACAGGCTCCATGCCGGGAGAACGGCCGACGGTGCCGCGCGCGCAAGGCCCGCCCGGCCTACAACTGAATCGGCAGCCCGATCTCGATGATCTGCGTCGGCAGGATGGCGTAATAATCCTTCACCGGCCGGGCGTTGCGGCTGAGGAAGGAATACAGGGCCTTTTGCCACTCGAACATCCGGGCGTTGCCGCCACCGATGATCATCTCGCGATTGAAATAGAAGGTCGTGGCCTGCGTGCTCACGTCGACGCCCTGGCCGCGGATGCGTTCGCACAGGTTGGCAACGTTGGGCGACTCCATGTATCCGTAGCGACCGATGGCGCGCCACACGCCTTGGCCCTTGTGCTCGAGCGTCATGCGCTCGTCCTCGGGCACGGTCGGCACCTCCTCGGTGAGAATCGTGAGAAGCACGACCGTCTCCTGCAGGCACTTGTTGGCCTTCAAATGGTGGAGCAAGGCGAGGGGAGTGCCGCGCGGCGTGCCGACCATGAACACGGCGCTGCCCGGCACGCGCACGATGTGGCTGCTCTTGGCGATCTCACTGAGCTCGATACCGTGGATGGCTTCGCCGTAGACCTTTTCCTGAATCTCAAGGCGGCCGGTCTTCCAGGTGATCATCACCGCCAGCAGGGTGAGGCCCAGCGCGATCGGCAGCCAGCCGCCGTCGAAGAACTTGGGCAGATTGGCGAAGAAGAAACCAAGGTCGATCGACCAGAACGCGACGCACATGAGGGCCGCCGGGAGCACGCTCCATTTCCATTTTCGCGTCGCCACAAAAAAGAGCGCGAAGGTCGTCACGGCCATGGTGCCGGTGACCGCGATGCCGTAAGCGGCGGCGAGGGCCGAGGAAGACTTGAACAAGAGCACGGTCGTGATCGAGCCGATCGCCAACGCGAAATTGACCAAGGGCACATAGATCTGGCCGCGCTGCTCGGCATTGGTGTGGAGCACCTTCAAACGCGGGAAGTAGCCCAATTGCATCGCCTGGCGAATAAGCGAATAGGTGCCGGAAATGAGCGCCTGGCTGGCGATGATGGCGGCAAACAAGGACAGCACGAGCAGGCCACCGCGCAACACGCCCTCCGGCGCTAGCGATAGAAACGGGTTATGGGTGTCCGCCGGATGCGCGATGACGTAGGCGCCTTGGCCGAAATAGTTCAGGGTGAGCCCCGGCAGCACCAAACCATACCAGGCCCGCAAAATGGCCTGCCTGCCGAAGTGGCCCATATCCGCGTAGAGCGCCTCGACGCCGGTGATCGCAAGCACGACCGAACCGAGGATTTTGGTGACGCTCTCCGGATGGTGCGTGAGCAGTGACACCGCGTGCATCGGGTTCAGTGAACCGAGCACCTCGGGGGCATCGAAGATGCGCATCAAGCCCAGCAACCCGAGCGTGGAAAACCACACCAGCATCACCGGACCAAACAGCGCGCCGATGGTGTGCGTGCCGCGTTGCTGCACCCAGAAAAGGCCCACCAGAATCGCGATGCAGATCGGGATGATGTAGTCGCTCGCCGCCGGCATGATAACCTGCAGACCCTCCGTTGCGCTGAGCACCGAGATCGCCGGCGTGATGACGCCCTCACCGCAAATCATGGCGGCGCCGACCAACACAATCACGACCGCCGGCGTGATGCGTTTGCTGGCTCCGGGCGTGCGGTCCATCCCGCCGAGCGCCAGGAGGGCGAAAATACCGCCTTCGCCGCGATTGTCGGCGCGCATCACCACCGTCGCGTATTTGACGCTCACCACCAAAAACAGAGACCAGAAAATCAGGGACAGAACGCCGAATACGCCCGACGCCCGCTCCTCCACCGGCAGGTGTTCGATCGATTCACGCAGCGCATAGAGCGGGCTGGTTCCGATGTCGCCAAAAACGACACCGAGTGCGCCGATGGCCAGGCCGATACGAAGCCCCTTTTCGGAGCCGGAAGGCGGATGCGCTGAACTCATGAAGTGCGGCATGCATGAGGGAGGATCTCCGACGGTCCAAGCGGATTCTTGCGCCGGCCACGGGTCGATCGTGCCGGTTGACGCGAGGGAAACGACCCGCACTGTGAGCCGCATGAGTCTCCCCAACTGGCAGATCGTCAAAGACTACAAGGACATCCTCTATCACAAGGCCGACGGCATTGCGAAGATCACGATCAACCGCCCGCACAAGCGGAATGCCTTTCGTCCGGAGACCGTTTTTGAACTGCACGAAGCCTTGATTGACGCGCGCGAAGACACCTCGGTCGGGGTCGTGCTGTTGACCGGTGCCGGCCCGCACACGGATGGGAAATATGCGTTTTGCGCCGGCGGTGACCAAAGCGTGCGCGGCCACGCCGGATATGTGGGGGCCGACGGCATTCCGCGCCTCAACATTCTGGATGTGCAGAAGCTCATCCGCTCGATGCCGAAAGTCGTGATCGCGCTTGTCGCCGGTTACGCGATCGGCGGCGGCCACGTCTTGCATATCGTCTGTGACCTGAGCATCGCGGCCGACAACGCCATCTGCGGTCAGGTTGGGCCGAAGATGGGCAGCTTCGATGGCGGCTTCGGTTCGAGTTATTTGGCGCGCATTGTGGGACAGAAGAAGGCCCGCGAAATCTGGTATCTGTGCCGCCAATACAATGCCGCCGAGGCCTTGGAGATGGGTTTGGTCAACACCGTCGTGCCGATCGCTGAACTGGAGGCCGAGGGCGTGAAATGGGCCCGCGAGATTCTCGGCCACAGCCCTTTGGCGATTCGTTGCCTGAAGGCGGCGTTCAATGCGGACGTCGACGGCCAATCCGGGCTGCAGGAACTCGCCGGCAATGCGACGCTGCTTTACTACATGAGCGAAGAGGCCAAGGAGTTTCATTCGGCGCAGCGTGAGAAGCGCCAGCCCGACGCTCGCAAGTTCCCCTGGTTGCCCTAACAAACTCAACTTTCCATGACGCTCTACGAAACCCTCCGTTCCGACATCATCACCGCCATGAAGGCGCGCGAATCCGACAAGGCGACCGCGCTGCGCACCGCCGACGCCGCGATCCAGCGCGCGGCGATGGACACCAACGCCGAGATCAACGACGAGTTGGTCGTGGCCACCCTGCGCAAGGCGGTGAAGAATCTCAGCGATGCCAATGTCGACTTTGCCAAGGCGGGGCGCACGGATCTGGTGGAGGCCAACGATCGCGAGATCGCCTTGTTGGAGGTCTACCTCCCGGCGCAGATCACCGGCGACAAGCTCGCCGCCATCGTCGAAGCGGCGATCGCCGAGACCGGTGCATCCAATCGCGCGCAGATGGGCCAGGTCATGGGCGTGTTGAAAAAGCACCCCGAAGCCGGACTCATCGACTTTGGTGCGGCGAGCAAGATGGTGCAGGCGAAACTCGCCTAAGCTCCCGTCTTCATCACCGAAGTGGGCCTGTTTAGGCCCATCTCCCGGAGGGTTTCCCGGGCATTGCCCGGGGAATCTACCTCAATTGCAAGCGAAAGGCTAAAGCATGTGGGGGGCGTCACGATAGATGGCGCAAGTTTTCTAATTCACGAGCACTTGGCGGATCTGGCCTTTCGCTGAGTCGACGCAAGCGATGCACTCATCGATTCAATCTAGGCCTGTGCCTGCACCAGCAGCCGCTCCGGGGAAATCCGGACCGAAGCGTCACCGCTTTGGCATTATCTCCCCCAGTCGCAGTCTGGGTTATTCGCTGCAGTTCATCTGCAAGGTCTACTGTGTCCCGCACACGATCTTTGAATCGGCCGAGGTGTTCCGTTCCGGGGGACTCGAGCGCACCCTCAAATCTTGCACGGCGCTGCTGGTCGACCTCCAGGGAGAAAACGGCGAACGCAACCATGGGTTACTGCGCGAGTTGGTCCGGGACCGTCGCCTCGATGGGATTGAGACCATCGCGCTGGTATCATCCAACCAACGTCTCCGCCTCCCCGGTGTGCGCGAGGTGCGGCTTACGACCGCAAGTTTTCAACTGAACGTCGGGGAGTTCGACGCGATCATCTCACGCTGGAAACATGAGGATGCGCGTCCTCAGATCCTGCCGGCCTACCGGGAGCTCCTGCGACGTGGCAGCAAGGAGGTGGAACTGCGGGTCGATGGACAACACCACTTCTGGCAGAAACTGGCGGTCCTCGACTCGGATCCGTTGTTCAACAACGTCATTCGCCACCTCTGCGTCCGTCTCGGTTACACTTATGCGCCCTACCGGAGTCCACGGGCATTGGTGCGGGACATCGCGAGCGGCATGCAGTTTGCCCATGTGATCATCGATCAGGCCTTCGATTACGGGGGCGCCAGTGAGGTGGACCCCTCCCTTATCCTCAGTGCCGCCGCCGAACTAAGACACCGCGGCACGGGCGCCGCGGGCGGCACGCCGTCGCTGGATGCACTCGCCGGCCATATTTTCACCGCACCGGAAATTCTGGCGCAACGCTTGAGCAAGGTGAACCTGCTCTCCGTGCACGACCAGATCACCCGCATCCTGCCGTCCATTCCGGGCGTTGGGGAAGTCGACCGGATGTATCCGTCGAATCCCCTGCTGGTGAACATCAGCGACTTCGCCCGTCGTCTCGACCCGACCGTTCGAATCATGGCGACGGGCACCACGATTCCCCGGAACTTGAGTTTAAACGCGGCCGATGCTCCCGCCGTCGAGCGGCCGTGGATCTCGCAACAAAAAATTGCCTGAATCAGATCCGCCCTGGCTCTCACCCGGTCGGAAGCTCAGTTGGAGGCACAAAAAAGACCGGGACACCGTTGGCGTCCCGGTCGAGGGAATGGGTCTACAACACGAAAAAGGGAGGGGGGGATCAGGCCGCCGGGCGGGTCGGCGTCTGCAGCACGTAAATGTCGGCCACCGGTGATTCGGTGAGGGCCTTGACGCGGTTGCGCGGAGTAAACACCGCCGGGCGCTTCGGAGCCTCAAGCTCGAAAGGGATGACGGGGTTGTTGTTCAGCCAACGATTAAACTTGGTGCGGGGGTTGGTTTTGGTGGCGAAGATCATGACTGAGGAAGGATTGAAGGCTGGTGTTTGCGGGGCGCAGTGCGCACGGCCATCGCGATCCATTGGCTGTGAAACTCCCGGGTGGTGATCTTTCCATCCCGCCACGCCGCCGTGAGGGAGTTCCGGTTCACAGGCCGGGGAGCAAGATCGTTTGGGTTACGTTTCATCGGTGGAGGATCGCGAAGATCGTGGCGCTTACTCTGTTTTCATCGGTGCGTTGCGGCGGAAATTTAGCCCGAAAACGTGCCCGCGGCGGGGCGAGGCGGAGCTTAACGCCGACCTGGGTGCAAGCGGGTCGCCGGGTTTGGCGATTGCGAGGGAGACGGCGCGTCCCAACCTCCGGGCCATGCGACCCTTTGCCCCCTTCAACCGTCCAGTTGGCCTCGCCGCGCTCGTCACCGCCTTGACCGTCGCCCCTCTGGGGGCTCAGGAGATGAGTTTTGAGGACTATGATCCGCATTCGATGCTGGTCGTGCCGGAGCACCACGTGACGCGGGCCAAATTCCCATTCGTGGATGCTCACAACCACCAGTGGGGACCGCGCCTTTCCGCCGAAGTGGTCGACGAAACGGTGGCCGACATGGACAAGCTGAACCTGGCCGTGATGGTCAACTTGTCGGGCGGCAGCGGAGATCGCCTCAAGGTCGTCCTGCGGGCCTCGAAGGATCGCTACCCGTCGCGCTTCGCAATCTTCGCCAACCCGTCCTTCGACGGAATCGACGATCCGGATTACCCGGAGCGCACGGCGGCCCAGTTCGAGGCGGACGTGAAGGCCGGTGCCCAAGGGCTGAAGATTTTCAAGAATCTCGGCATGCATGTCTTTGATGCCGCCGGAGAGCGCGTGCGGGTGGATGATCCCCGGCTCGATCCCCTTTGGGCCAAAGCCGGTGAGCTCGGGGTGCCCGTGCTCATCCACACCGGTGATCCGGCCGCGTTCTGGTTGCCGCACGACAAACACAACGAACGCTGGCTTGAGCTCAAGGAACGGCCGCGCCGCAAGCGGGAAGGGGAGCCCACCTTCGACCAGTTGACGGAGGAACAAGTGAATGTCTTCCGGAAGCATCCGGGGACGACCTTCATCGCCGCCCACTTCATGTGGTTGGCGGCGGATCTCGACCGGCTTTCCGCCTACCTGGACGAGTGTCCCAACGTCGTCACCGAACTCGGTGCGGTGATTTACGACCCGGCCCGCCAACCGCGACGTGCCCGGGCGTTTTTTGAGAAATACCAGGACCGGATTCTCATGGGCAAAGACAGTTGGGCGCCGACGGAATACTACACCTATTTCCGCGTGCTGGAGACCGCCGACGAATACTTTCCCTACTACCGGAAGCGCCACGCCTTCTGGCGCCTCTACGGCCTGGATTTGCCCGACTCCATCCTGCGCAAGGTCTATTTCGAAAACGCCCTGCGGGTGATTCCCGGTATCGATCGCGCCCTGTTTCCCGACGCGGAATAAACCTCCCCGCTTTCTGCTCTACAATCCACTGACGAGCTGCTGCCATTTGGCAGCCCCATATTCGCGCCGTGGATACTCCGCAAAACCCCTATCTGGCCGAGGTCTGGCAGACTCTCGCCAACCGCAACGCCAACGATCGCCTGTTTCTGCAGGCCGCGCATGAAGTGATCGAATCACTTGAGCCGGTCCTGGCGGAAAACCCCGACATTGCTCAGCTCGGCATCGTCGAACGTCTGTGCGAACCGGAACGCCAGGTCATGTTTCGCGTCGCGTGGATGGACGACCAGGAACGCGTGCACGTGAATCGGGGTTTCCGGGTTGGGTTCAGCAGCGCACTCGGCCCCTACAAGGGCGGCCTGCGTTTTCATCCCTCGGTGCGACTCGACACGATCAAGTTCCTTGGCTTCGAACAGATCTTTAAGAACAGCCTCACCGGGCTGCCGATCGGCGGCGGCAAGGGCGGTGCGGACTTCGACCCCAAGGGGAAGTCCGAGACCGAAATCATGCGCTTTTGCCAAGCCTTCATGTCCGAACTCTTCCGCTACGTGGGTTCCCAAACCGACGTGCCGGCCGGGGACATTGGCGTCGGCGGTCGGGAGATCGGGTATCTGTTTGGCGAATACAAAAAATTGACCCAGCGTCACGAGCTGGGCGTGCTCACCGGCAAGTCGGCCTCCCTTGGCGGCTCCTTGGCGCGCACCGAGGCCACCGGGTTTGGCACGGTCTATTTCGCCCGCGAGATGATGCGGGCCGCCGGCGAAGACCTGAGCGAAGGGCGCGCGGTGGTTTCCGGTTCGGGCAACGTGGCCCTTTATTGCATCAAAAAGCTGCAGGACCTGGGCGTGACGGTGGTGGCCTGCTCGGATTCCGGTGGCACGGTCGTCGACCCGGACGGCCTCGATTTCGACTGCCTCCGCCTGCTCAAGGAAAAGGAGCGCAAGCGCCTGAGTGAATACCCGCGGCTGCGGCGCCGGGCGGAGTTTCATCCGGGCAAAAAGCCCTGGTCGATCGGCTGTGATTTCGCCTTTCCGTGCGCGACGCAAAACGAGCTCGATGAGGAGGATGCGAAGGCCTTGGTCAAAGGCGGCTGCAAGCTCGTGGCCGAGGGGGCCAACATGCCCTGCACCCCGGAGGCCGTGGCCGTGCTGCGCGAAGCCGGCGTGCGCTTCGGTCCGGCCAAGGCGGCCAACGCCGGCGGGGTCGCGGTGTCTGCGCTGGAGATGCGGCAGAACGCGTCGCTGGAGTCCTGGACCTTCCAGCAAGTCGACGAAGAGTTGCAGCGCATCATGGCGTCGATTCACCAAAGTTGCCGAAACTTCGCCGACCGTTACCGGCGACCGGACGACTATGTCTTCGGCGCCAATGTCGCCGGCTTTGTGCGGGTGGCCGAGGCCGTGCGGGCCTACGGCGTGACCTGATCCGGTCTCACCGCGTTCGCTGGTATTTCAACGCCACCGCGTAGGCGAGGGCGCCGACCACCACGAGCGCGAAGGCAAACAGGGCCTCCTGCGGTTGCGATTTGGCGATGTAGATGAGGCTCCACAGGGTCAGGCCCAGGAACACCAGCGGCGGCAGCGGATACAGCCAGGTGCGGTAGGGGCGCGGGAGGTCCGGCTGGCGGCGGCGCAAGACGAAGATGCCAAACACCGCAAACAGCGTGTTCAGGCTGAGCACAAAACTGGAAAACAACAGGATGCTCTGGAACGACGACACCAGGACAAAGATGACCGCGAGGCCCGACTGCACATAGATGGCCAACGCGGGAATGCCGTCCTCGTTCTTTTTCGCCAAACGGCCAAAGAGGGCGAAGTCCTCGCCGATAACCTGAAGCACGCGCGGTCCCGCGATCGTCATCGCGCTTACCGTGGAGATGAGCAGCAGCGAGAGCACAAAGCTGATGGCCGAGGCGCCGGCTTCGCCGAAGACATGTTGCGCGGCGATGTAGCCGACCTCGACCTTGCCGACCATGGCGTCGATTGGCGCGACGAGCAGAAAGGTGAAGTTGAGCGCCACGTAGAGCACCATCACGGTGAGCGTGCTGGAAATCAGGATACGCGGCAGGTTGCGCTGCGCATCATCGACCTCGTTGATGAGGTAGGTCACCGAGTTCCAGCCGGTGTAGGCGTAGTTCACGTAGATGAGCGACACGGCAAACGCGCCGCTGATCATCAGGGATCCGTCCCCCGCGCTGGGGAGGAAATGCACCGGCTGCACCTCGCCAACCATGATGCCGCACAACAGGCAGAACCCGATGATGAGCGAGATCTTCACCGCCGTGAACACGCTTTGGAAATTGCTGCTGCTGCGGCGGCGACCGGTGTGCGCCACCGTGACCACGGCGATGAGGGCCACCGCCAGCCATTGGGCGTTGAGACCGGGAATCGCGGCGGAAAGGTAGCTGCCAAAGGTGATCGCCGCGAGCGACACCGGCGCGGCGAAACCCACCGTCGCCGACACCCAGCCGGAGATGAATCCGATGCCGGGGTGGTAGATGCGGCTGAGGAAATTGTATTCGCCGCCGGAGCGCGGCAGGGCCGCCCCGAGCTCGGCGTAGGTGAGGGCGCCGCAGAGTGCGGTGATGCCGCCGACGACCCACAGCATGATGAGCACGAAACCGGACTGAATATCGATCAGCTGGTAGCCGAGGGACGTGAAAACGCCCGTGCCGATCATGTTCGCAATGATGACCGCCGAGGCGATGGCGGGTTTGTAGGTGGTGCGGGTGCTGCTCATGCGGCTGGAGCGGGATGTAGCGATTAGCGCGCCGGTTGCGAGTTTTCTGCCAGCCACGTCGCAAAACCCGCCTCGTCCAACTCGCCGGCGGCCAGCGCCAGGGTCTTCAGCACCGCGTCGACTTCCGACCCGGTGAAGGTGTGGCCGTTGGCTTCCAGAAAGGTGACTGCCGACAGAAATGCGATACGCTTGTTGCCGTCGAAAAACGGATGGTTCTTGGCCAGACCGAAAGCGTAAGCCGCAGCCAAGTCGAAGATCCCAGGCTGTTCGTAGGCTGCACGGTTCTGCGGTCGGCGCAGCGCGGAATCTAGCATGCTTTCATCGCGCACACCCTCGAGTCCGCCGAATAGACTCAGAGATTGTTCGTGTAGGGCCAGCTCGACTTCTTTGAGAAGCCAGGTCGGCGGCTTCACTTCGCCAGCTCCCGAAGCGCGTTGCGGTAGCGTTTCATCAAATCCTGACCGATAGCCAGTTGGCGGCCGAATTCCTCATCCCCCGCCGTGATGCGCAGTCCGCCATCCGGCGCTTTAGTCAGGTAGAGCGCCTGACCTTCCTCCACTTGGAGTTCCGCCAAAGCCTCCTTGGGCAGGATGACGCCGAGGGAGTTGCCGATCTTACGAACTTTGGTGGTGTAGGACATGCAGGGAATAACGGATGTTATAACGCCAATGGCCAGATCGCTCTGCGGCTCCGGAAGGGAGCAATCCTACCATTTGCCCAGCTTGCCGCCGCCACCGCCGAGTCCGGGCATCCCGGGCATGCCGCCGGCGTCGCCCATGGCCTGCATGCGCTTCATCATCTTCCGGCCTTTGGAGCCCTTCATCATCTTCATCATCTTCTGCATCTGCTGGAACTGCTTCAGCAACTGATTGACTTCGACGACCTTGACCCCGGCGCCGTTGGCGATGCGCATGCGGCGACTGCCATTGAGAATCTGCGGATTGCGGCGTTCTTTCAACGTCATCGAGAGGATGATGGACTCCGTCCGTTTCATCTGCCGATCGTGGCTGTCATCGAGCTGCACATTGTTCATGCCCGGAAGCATGCCGACGATGCTCTGCATGGAGCCCATCTTCTTCACCTGCTGCATCTGGGCGAGGAAGTCCTCCAGGTTGAAGTCGGCTTTGCGCAGCTTCTCCGCCATGCGCTCGGCTTCCTTCTCGTCGATGTTCTCCTGGGCCTTCTCGACGAGCGAAACGACGTCGCCCATGCCGAGGATGCGCGAGGCGAGACGGTCGGGATGAAAGGGTTCAAACTCCTCCACCTTTTCGCCGAGACCGACAAATTTGATGGGCACGCCGGTGATCGACTTGATCGAAAGCGCGGCACCGCCGCGGGCGTCGCCGTCGAGTTTGGTGAGAATGAGACCGGTGAGGCCCAAGGCCTCGTGGAAACTCTTGGCGACATTGACGGCCTCCTGGCCGAGCGCGCCGTCGGCGACGAGGATGATCTCGTCCGGCTGCACGGCCTCGCGCAGGCGTTTCACTTCCTCGATCAGGTCTTCGTCGATTTGCAGCCGACCGGCGGTGTCGAAGATGACCAGATCGGCCTCGCTCGCCTTGGCCGCCGCGAGACCGGCGCGACCGATGGCGGGCACATCCTTGGACGCGCGGTCGCAGGTGAACCCAAGTTCGTTGGCCTGCGCGAGGATCTCGAGCTGATCGATGGCCGCCGGGCGGTAGATGTCGCAGGCCACGAGGTGAGGGGCGTTGTAACCCTTTTTCTTGAGCAGGCGGCCGAGCTTGGCGGTCGAGGTTGTTTTACCCGAGCCGTGGAGGCCTACCATCAGGACCTTGAGCGGCTTCTTCGGATTGAGCTGGGTTTCGCCCTCGCCGAGCAGTTTGACCAACTCGTCGTGGATGATTTTGACGATCTGCTGGCCGGGCGTGACGCCCTTGAGCACCTCTTGGCCGACCACTTCCTCGCGCACCTTGTCGACAAACTGGCGCGCCACCTTGAAGTGAACGTCGGCGGAGAGCAGGGCCGTGCGCACCTCCTTGAGGGCATCGGCCATGTTTTCTTCGCTGAGTTTGCCGACCCCGCGCAGGTTGCGCAGGGCGGAGGAAAGTTTGTCGCTGAGGGTTTCGAACATGCGGAAGGAAAGGGTCGAAACCGCAGAGCTAAGAAAGCCCGCCGCCCAATTCCAACTCCCAATCTGCGCCGCCCCCGCGCAAATACGTCAGGCGTTCGCGCTCAGTCGCCGCCGGCGCCCAGCGCCACCGAAATGCTGCGGTGCGGACGGTTGCCAAGCAGTCCCTCGATCTTCGCTAGCACGTCCTTGGCCTCGTAGGGTTTCAGGATGTAACCGTTGGTGCCGTTGACGACGAGCTCTTTGACCACGTCGCGGTCCTTGTTGCCGCTGCACACCACAATGAGCATGTTGCTGTGCACGCGGCTCTTGCGGATGCGCTTGACCAGATCGAGTCCGCCCACGATCGGCATGTCCAGGTCGGTGATCATCATGTCATAGGGATCTTCGTCCGGATCGCTCAGGTGCCACCAACCGGCCGCGCCGTTGTCCACCACGGTGGTCTGCCAGGAAACCTTGGTTTCCAGGATTTGGGTCAAAATATCGCGACTGGCCGGTTCGTCTTCTACTACGAGGATCCTCATGGTGGGAAAGGGATGGGTGCTGGTTCTGGCCATCGGTCGCCGACCGGCCGGCTTTAGCGGCATTCGCCGTTTATTCGCTGGAAAAATGTAAAAGCGGCCCGAAGATGGCCGGTCCCTATGAATCCTGTTCTCAAGCTGTTACTCGAAGGCGGTAGCCTCTCCACCGCGCAGATCGCGCAAGTGGCGGGCCTTTCCGAGGCCGAAGTCGAACAGCACCTGGAGCAGCTGAAAAAAGATAAGATCTTACTCGGCTGGCGTCCGGTGCTCGATTTGTCGCGCGAGGCCGCAGCCGAAGCAGCCGTCGAGGCCGTGATCGAGGTGCGCATCACGCCGGAACGCGAAGGGGGCTTTAACCGTCTCGCGCAACGCATCAGCCGCTTCGACGAGGTTCACACCTGCATGCTCGTATCCGGTGGCTACGACTTGATGGTCATCGTGCGCGGTCGCTCCCTGCAGAGCGTCGCGGCCTTCGTCTCTGAAAAACTTTCCTCGATCGAGGGTGTCCTCTCCACCGCCACGCACTTCCTGCTGCGTTGCTACAAGGACCAAGGTTTCCTGCTCGAATCCGAGGAGGGCTCCAGCCACCGCCTCAACGTCGCGCCGTAACGCGCCGCCTCTTCTGCCATGCAAGCCAATCCCTCCAAGTGGGTGGCGGGACACGTTTCCACGCTACCCAAGAGCGGCATCCGCGATTTCTTTGAGCTCGTCGCCAAGATGAAGGGCGACGCTGACGTCATTTCCCTTGGCGTCGGCGAACCCGACTTCACCACGCCTTGGCACATCCGCGAGCACGCCATCTACGCGCTCGAAAAGGGCAAGACCTACTACACCTCGAACCTGGGCATGCCGGAGCTTCGCAAGGAGATCTCCCGCTACGTGGCCAAACACTTCGCGGTCGAGTATCGTCCGGAAGATCAGGTGATCGTGACCGTCGGCGTGTCGGAGGCCCTCGATCTCGCGTTCCGTGCCTTCCTCAATCCCGGCGACAAGGTCATGTATCACCAGCCGTGTTACGTGTCCTATCACCCGAGCATTCAGCTCGCGCACGGCGAGGCCATCGCGGTGCCGACCTACGCCAAGGACAACTTCGCCCTCACCGCCGAGGCCCTCGAGGCCGCCTGGCAACCTGGGGCCAAGATCCTCATGCTCAACCTGCCGTGCAATCCGACCGGCGGCACCTGTTCCCGTGAGCAGATCGAGCGCATTGCGGCCTTTGCCCGCGACAAGGACCTGCTCGTGCTTTCCGACGAGATCTACTCGGAGCTCACTTTCGAGGGCGAGCACGTCAGCATCGCGTCGCTGCCCGGCATGGCCGAGCGCACCATCTTTCTGCACGGTTTCTCCAAAGCCTTTGCCATGACCGGTTGGCGCATCGGCTACGCCTGCGGTCCGGCCGTCCTAATCGACGCCATGATGAAGGTCCACCAATACGCCATGATGTGCGCCTCGATCATCGCCCAGGAAGGCGCCCTCGAAGCCCTTCGCAATGGCGAAGAGGCCGTCGCCCGCATGCGCGAACAATACCATCGCCGGCGGGATCTGGTCGTCCGCCGCTTCAACGAGATCGGGCTCACCTGCCATTCGCCGCGCGGGTCGTTCTACGCCTTTCCAAACGTCGGCACGACCGGGTTGACGGAGAAGGCGTTCGCTGAAGGCCTGCTCCGGCAGGAAAAGGTGGCCGTTGTGCCGGGCACCGCCTTTGGCACCGGCGGCACGAACCACGTCCGCGCCTGTTTCGCCACTGGTTACGACCAGCTCATCGTTGCCTGCGATCGCATGGAACGTTTCATTTCCAACACCGGTTCGGCTTCCACGTAAGCCTCCTCATTCCTCCGTCTTCCATGCCACGCGCCGTCGCCATTGTAGGCCGCCCCAATGTGGGCAAAAGCCGCCTCTTCAACCGCCTTGTCGGGCGGCGCGTATCGATCGTGCACGACCAGGCCGGCATCACCCGTGATGTGATTTCGGTCGACGTCGCCGACGGAGCTTACACCCTGCTCGATACCGGCGGCATCGGCCTGGTTGGCGGCGAAAGCACCGCTGAACTCACCGCCGCGTCCGAACGACAAGTCGACTTCGCCATCGCGGCGGCCGACCTGATTCTGTTCGTCGTCGACGGCATCGAGGGGCTCACCGCGCTCGATACCCGCATTGGCCAGATGCTTCGCCGCTCCAAGAAGGATGTGCTGCTCGTGGTCAACAAAGCCGACTTCGATGACGAGAAGGTCGAGTTGGACGAAGTCTACCGCCTCGGGCTCGGTGAACCCTGCCGCGTCTCGGCCGAACATGGGCGAGGGGAGAGCGACCTGCGCGACGCGATCATGGAGCGCCTTGGGCCGGTCCCGGAAACTGCTGACGACGGCGAAACCAAGACCGCCGAGGACCCGCTCTGCGTCTGCTTCATCGGTCGGCCCAACGTCGGTAAATCCTCGCTCGGCAACCGCCTGCTCAAGAGCGATCGCCTCATCGTGAGCGCGACGCCGGGCACCACGCGCGATGCCGTGGAGCTGCCTTTCAAGTTCAAGGCCCGCAACGGCAAGCTGGTTGACTTCCGCCTCATCGATACCGCCGGCATCAAGGCGCAGACCAAACTCGCGTCGCCGGTCGAATACTTTTCCCGCCTGCGTTCGCTCGATGCCATTCAGCGCGCCGACGTCATCTTCATGGTGGTCGACGCCTTCGATGGCATCACTCAGCAGGACAAGGCCATCGCCGGTGAAGCGGTGAAGGAGAACAAACCCATCATCGTCGTGGTGAACAAATGGGACCTCGTGCTCGAGGCCTTCAAGCGCGGCGACGACTCGACCCGTTTCTACAAAGACGAGCGCGACTACCGCGAAAAATACGAGAAGGCGCTGTTTGACCGCCTGTTCTTCACGGCCGGTTCGCCGGTTGTGTTCGTGTCGGCGCTCGGTGACCACGAGATCGATCGCATGCTCAACACCGCGGTGAAGATCAACCGGGTGTTGGACACCAAACTGCCGACCTCGAAGCTCAATGCGCTGATGGAAGCCATGGTGCAAAAGACGCCGCCGCCCGCCATCGCCAACCGCCGCTTCAAGATCTACTACGCCACCCAGACCGGCAACCGCCCGTTCCGAATCCGTATCTTCTGCAACCGCGAGGAACGCCTGCCGGACAACTACCGCCGCTACCTCGAATCCAGCATCGTCAACGAGTTCGAACTCGGCGGCTGCCCGATCGTGTTCCAACTCGTCGGCAAGGAACGCCACAAGGACCGCGGGGGACACGGACCGCTCAAACCCAAGCGCGACCCGGCCGCCGACGCGCCGGAGTGGGGCGGGTTTCCGGATGACGATTTTGATACCCTTGAAGACTGACCGCCTGCGCATCGTCTTCATGGGCTCCGACGCGATCGCCTTGCCCATGCTCAACTGGTTGATCGAAGAGGGGGCCACCCATGCGGAGCTGGTGGCCGTCTTCACCCAGCCGGATCGCGCCGTGGGTCGGGGCCAAAAGGTCGTCGCTAACGCGATCAAACAATGGGCCCAGGCGCGCGGTCTGCCGGTGCATCAACCGGAGAAACTGACTAGCGACGCCCGCGCCACACTCGCGGGCTACGCTGCCGATGTCGCGCTCGTCATGGCCTACGGTCACATCCTCCGTGAGGCCTTCATCGACACCCCGCGGCTCGGCACGCTCAACCTTCACGCCTCGCTCCTACCCAAATATCGCGGCGCTTCGCCGATCCAAAGCGCGATCGCCAATGGCGAAACGGAAACTGGCGTCGCTCTGATGCGGATCGTGCGCGCGCTTGATGCCGGGCCGGTCGCCGATGTGGAGCGCGTGCCCATCGCGCCGCGCGACACCGCACTCGACGTCGAAGCCAAACTCGCCGCGGCCTGTGTTCCCCTCGTCGCGCGCGGCCTGCCGGCTTTGGCGGGGGGAAACCTTCACTTTGTCGAACAGGACCACCCGGCCGCGACCTTCTGCCGCCGCCTGGTCAAGACCGACGGCGGGTTGGACTTTGCCTCCCCGGCGGCCGAACTCGCCGCCCGCGTCAATGGCCTCTTCCCGTGGCCCAGCGTGCGCGTGGTGGTTCAAGGCCAGGACGTAAAACTTGGCCTGGCCGAGTCGAGCCCGACCCAGCCGGATGCAGTGGCTGGCACGGTGCTGGGCCTGAACACAGGTGCGCTCGAGGTGGCGACCGGGCAGGGCACCCTGCGGCTCCTTCAATTGCAGCGCCCCGGCGGTCGGATGATGCCCGCCACCGATTTTCTGCGTGGTTTCCCCGTGGATACGGGTTCGGTTTTGCCCTCGGCGCCGATGCCCGAACTCGTGCGGCAGGAATCGACTTAGCCGCTTGTTTTCGCGGGGGCTTTTACGCAAGCTGCGCGACCATGATTAAACCTGCGCTCATCGGTTTCCTATCCCTCGCGTTCTGCGCGGTGAGTTCGGCTCAATACCCCGCCCAAAACAACCTCGGCTCCCAGGTCGCCGGCCTGCGCGAAGACGTGCGCATTCTGGTGGAGCGCATCGGCCAGATGTCCCTGCGCATCGAACAGCTCGAGCGCGACAATGCCCGCCTGCTCAAGGCCACCGACGGCATCGACCGGACCTTCGCCACGGTTTCCCAGCTCAACGACGCCGTCGCCGAGCTCAACCAGCTCATCGCCCAAGGCGACAACACCTCGCGCGCCCAGGCCTCCAAGGCCATCGAGGAACTTGCCCGGCAGACCAACGCCGCCGTGGATTCCGTGGCCAAAGGTATGGCTGCCCGCGCCCAAGTGGCCGCGCCGACCTTCACCGACGATTTCCCCAAGGAAGGCATTCGCTACACCATCCAGAAGGGGGACACGCTTTCGAGCATCGCCTCGCGTTTTAAATCCACCATCAAAGACATCCAGAACGCCAACCGCATCACCGACCCCACCAAGATCCAGGTCGGCCAGACGCTCTTCATCCCCGGCGGTCAATAACCCCCTCCATGGCTGCATCCAAATCCCGACTCGGCCGCGGTCTCGGCGGACTCATCGCCGCCGCGTCTCCCGCCAAATCTCCCACCGCCCAAGCGGCTGCCAAAGCCGTGGGTAATCTCAAGGGCGGCGACGGTAAAAACGCTCCCGCCGCCAAATCGGAGGAACCGCCCGCCACGCCAGGGTTCGAGGATCTGCCCATTGGCCAGATCGAACCGAGCCCTTATCAGGCGCGCCGCGAAATTCAGGCCGAGCACCTCAACGAGCTGGCCGAAAGCATCAAGGCCGAGGGCCTGCTGCAGCCGATCGTCGTCCGCAAGCTGAAGGACAAACAATATGAGCTCATCGCCGGCGAACGCCGTTGGCGTGCCTACCAGGTCCTTAAACTCAAGACGATCCCGGCCCGTGTCGTCGAGGCGACCAACGCCTCCGCCGCCGCGCTCGGCCTCATCGAGAACCTCCAGCGCGAAGGCCTCAATCCCATCGACGAGGCTTATGGTTATGCCAGCCTCATTCGCGACTTCGACCTCACGCAGGAGCAGGCCGCCGACCGCGTGGGCAAAAGCCGCGCCTCCGTGGCCAATACCCTGCGCCTGCTTTCCCTCGATGCGGAACTGCAGGGCTACGTGGCCAAGGCCATTCTCAGCGTCGGTCACGCCAAGGTCCTGCTCGGCGTCGAGAGTCCGGCCGAGCGCGCCGTGCTCGCGCGGCGAGTGATCGAGGACGGTCTCAGCGTGCGTGCCACCGAAAAACTGGTGCAGGACAAAAAGTCCGGCCGCAGTTCGACCGCCAGAGCCAAGAAGGGCGGTAGCGCCGCCGAAGTCGCCGCCATCACCGGCATTGAGAAGAAGCTCACGTCCCACCTCGGTGCCCGGGTGGCCCTCAAGCACAGTGGCAAGAAGGGCCAGATCGTCATCCAATACGCCGGCAACGACGACCTCGCGCGCATCCTTGAGAAACTCGGCGTCGAAGCCTGAGCATCCTTCCGCTGTAGCTGCGAGCGTGAGCGAGTGGCCCCTGCATCCGCCACTCCCTCGCACCCGCAGCCACCCTCAAACCCCGTTTTCCCGCGGCATTGACAAGCCCTGCCGCCAACTGCTCAGTTAGCCCTTTTCCATGAATCTCCTCATCGCGATTTTCACCTTCATCCTCATCATTGTGTCCGTCGCACTGGTGTTGCTCGTCCTCATGCAAAAGGCCAAGAGCGACGGCGGCATGGGTGCCGCCCTCGGCGGCGGCGCGGCCGAAGCCACCTTTGGCGCCGATACTGGCAACGTCCTCACGACGGCCACCATCCGCGGTGCGATCGCCTTCTTCGTGCTCAGCCTGCTGCTCTATCTCGGTCACATCTATGTGCGCAACGCTGCCCAGGCTGAAGCCGATGCCGCGCTCCCTTCGATTGAGGCCCCGGCCAACAGCGAAGCCGCCATGCCGGACTTTGGTGCGACGATGACCGACGAGGCCTCGACCACCGAGGAAGCTGCTCCGGCCACCACGGAACCCAATCCCTGATTTTCGAGTCCTTGGCACGCATGCAGCGTTGCCCCGTGAACTTTCCCAGGCAGGCCGCCCGCGCGGTCTGCCTTTTTTGTGCGGTTGGCCTGCTGGCGCTCATCTTGGGCGCACCGGCGGCATCGGCGCAGCAGAAGGGCAATCGCCTGCGCCCACGCTACCTGTCCGACGAGGCCGATCCGGCTCGCGGCGTGGAGGTGATGCAGCACTTCCGCAGTCTGGGGATCGCCGGCGACTACTATTTGGAATTCGACCTCGAGGTGCTGCCTCGCCGCGGCGAACGCTCGACCGTGCGCGGTCGGATGTGGGGTTCACGCAATGCGGTCGGCCCCATTTTTCGCGCCGACCTGAGGGCGCCCGAATCACTGGCCGCGCTGGATCGTCTGCTCGGTCAAAACGGCCCGACGCCGCAGGCTTGGCGCTACTCGCCACCGGCAATCGGCACCGATTCTACCGCGGTCGCCGTGACGCAACTTACGCCCGAGACCTTGCTCGATCCGATCGGCGGCACCGGTCTCTCCATGTTTGAGCTGCAGATGCCCTTCATTTATTGGCCGGAGTTTGTCTACGAAGGCGTCACGCGGGTGCGCGGTCGGGCGGTGCATGCCTTCCTGATGTATCCGCCGGATGCATTCGCGGCGGTTCATCCGGAGATCGCCGGTGTGCGGTTGCACCTCGACGCGCAGTTCAACGCCCTCATGCAGGCCGTGATTTTGGACGGCGATGAACAGCCCGAACGCAAGCTGACCGTGCTGGACCTCAAGAAACTGGGGGAGCAATGGATCGTGAAGTCGATCGACGTGCGCGACGAAGCAACCCGCGACAAAGTGCGCTTTGAAGTGCGCGGCGCTGCGCTGGGCCTGGAGTTTACGCCCAGTCTGTTCACCCCCGAGGCACTCACCGAGAACTTCGGCGCCCCCAACGGGGTCGAGTGGTTCTAGCCTCAGGCCTCGGCCAGACTGGCCGTCACGCCATCACGGCTACGCTGCGCGTGGGGCAGCCATTCCCGCCGCCGCCAGCGGCGCAGCATGATGAAACCGCGGAACGTTTCGTCCACGATCATGGCCGTCCACAAACCGGGCAGACCGAGCTCGAGCGTGATGCCGAGGAACCACGAGAGCGGCACCCACAGGCCCCACATGCCGATCAGGCCCAGCTTGAGCGGGAAGCGCACATCGCCGGTCGCGCGCAGGCCGCACACCATCGTCATGTTGAAGAGCCGCCCGGGTTCGATGAGCAGGGTCATTTTCAGCAGGAAGGCGCCCATCGTGATCACGGCCGCATCATCGCTGAACCAAGAGAGGATCCAGCCGCCCCAGATGGCGTTGGGCAGCACGGCCAACCCGACCACGACGAGGCCGATTTTCAGGGTCTTCAGCAGGCGGTGATAGGCCGCCTCAAATTCACCGGCGCCGACCTGGTGACCGAGGATGATCTCGTTGGCCAGCGCGAGGGCGAAGCTGAAGGTGAAGACCACGTGCATCACGTTCATGGTGTAGGACTGCACGGCCAGCGCGGTCGCGCCCATTCGCGCCGTGAAGGTGGTGATGGTCATGAAGGCCAACCACCAACAAAGGTGTTCGCCGGCCGAGGGCGCGCCGATGCTGAGGATGCGTTTCAGGCGATTCAGCGGCACGCGCACAAAACTGAGCGCGGACAGCCGCACGCCCGTCCGCTTGCGTAGCAACACCCAAAAGACGGCCGCCGCCACGACGCGACTGAACGCGGTCGCCAAAGCCACGCCGACGATACCCATGCGGGGAGCGCCGAAGAGGCCGAACAGCAGGATCGCGTTGCCGGCGGCGTTGATGCCGTTCTGCAGCAGCGTCACCCACATCGCATCGGCGGCACGACCGTGGGCCCGCAGGATGGCGCCCACTGCGACGTTGTGGGCTTCCAGCCAGAGGGTCGCCCCGAGAATGACCAGGTAAGGTTCGGCGTAGGGGAAGAGCTTGTCCGGCAGGCTCATCCAGCCGAGCAGACGACCGGCGTTGAGCGTGATGAGGAGGCTGATCGCCATGCCGAGCCAGAGGTTGACCGCAATCGCCGTGGCCGCCGTGGCCTGCGCGCCGCGACGGTCGTTTCCGCCCAGACTGTGGGTCACGACCACGCTGCTGCCGATGCCCACGAAGCCGAAGATCATGATCGCCAGCACGACAAACTGGTGGGCAACGCCGAGCCCGGCGACGGCGTCGTCCGAGATCGTGCTGACCATCAGCACGTCGATCGTGCTGGTGAGCACATGCAGCGCGTTCTCGACAAAGATCGGCAACGCGATGGCAAAGAGGGTGGGACGGACGACGGACGACGACATGAAGCTGAAGCGAAACGGTCACGCTGCCACGCGGGGGAAGGTCCCGGCAAGCGGTTGCTTTGCGCTACCGATAGAGCGTTAAGCGCCAGCGCTGTAGCCGGGGTCGGTGATCCCGGTTGGAACGAAGAACGACGAACCGGGCTCGACGAGCCCGGCTACAGTCGCGTCCGCTGTTTTATTTCCGCGCCGCCCAGAGGCGCAGCGACTGCAGCAGGAAGCTCTCGAGCGCAGCCTGCGCGTTCAGGTTTACGCGCAGCAGGCCGACGGCGTGTTCAAGTTTTTCGACCGCCCCCGTGAAGGCGCGCCGGTAGGATTCGTCCCCGGTGCTGATGCGTTCCAGGGCGAAATCACGCGTCGCGTGTTCGATGCCGGCGAAGAGCTTCAGGCGGAGGCCATTGGCTAGACCGGTTTCGATGGCGACTTTTTCGTCATCTTCGAGGTCGGCCGGCAGGCTGCCTTTCTGCGCCTTCCAGGCCTCGGCGGTGGCGGCGTCGAGGATGACGCCAAATCGCGCGGTGAGCCCGTAGGCGCCGAACACGGCGTCGGCGGCGGCCTTGCGGTCGCTGACGCCGGCCGAGAGGCGACTGAGCCATTCGCGGTAGTCTTCAATCCACGCGCGCCAGCCGTCGGGCAGAAATCCGACTTCGGCCGACGGGAAACGAAAATTCAGGCAGCGACTGCGAATCGTGGGCAGCAGCGAGTAGGGGCGGGTGGTGAGCACCAGCAGCGTCGTGTTGGCCGGCGGCTCCTCCAGCGTTTTGAGGAAGACGTTGGCGGTCGCGATGTTCATGCGATCGGCCTCGTGCACGATGCCGACCTTGTGGTCGCCGGAGGACGCGGAAACCGCGATTTTGCGGATGAACTCACGCATGGTCCCGGGATCATCGGCGCTTTTACCGGCCTTGATCTGGCGCATCTTGCCGGCGGGGCGCAGGCTGAAGCAGTCGGGGTGTTCGTCCGGCGAGAAGCGCGGGCCGCCCGCATCCGGATTGGGGTAAAGCAGCCGGTCGGCGATGGCGTGCGAGACGGCGACGAGGGTTTCGTATTCGTCGCCGGTGATCAGCAGGCTGTGCGAAAGGCGGCCGCTGACGATGGCCCGTTCGATGACGGCCACAGCGGGCGTGCCTTGCAGGGAATCGGGCCAGGCGAGGGCGGGCATCCGGGGTGGCGTGAGCGCAGGTCGCGCTACTTCTTGGCGGCCTTTTTCTTTTTCGCGGCCTTCTTCTTCGGCTCGCTCGGCTTGGCCGGTTTGGCCGCGGCTTTGAGCCCGAGCACCTTCTTCGCGACCTTCCAGATGTCCTGCTCGATCTGGTTTTCGGTCTGGGTGCCGTCGACCACCACGATGCGCTCAGGCAGGCTTTGGGCCAGGAGCAGGTAGCCCTTGCGGACCTTCTTGTAGAAGTCGATGTTCTCGCGCTCCATGCGATCCGGCACGTCGGAGGCGCGCTGGCGAATCCGCTTCTTGGATACCGTGGGCGGCACGTCGAGGACGACGGTGAGGGTCGGCATGACGTTGCCGACCGCGAAGTGGTTGATGAGGCTGACGGGGTCGGAGGCCAGGTTGCGCGCGATGCCCTGGTAAACCGTGGACGAATCCATGAAACGATCGCTCAGCACGATCGTGCTCTTGAGCAGCGCCGGCGCGATGACCTCGCGGACCAGTTGGGCGCGGGCCGCCGCGAAGAGCAGCAGCTCGGTCTCGGCGCACATCTCGTCACCACCGGAGTTGTGCACGATGATGTTGCGCACCTGCTCGCCGATCTCGGTGCCACCGGGTTCGCGCACGCTGAGGACATCGACGTCGAGCTTGGCGAGGCGTTTGGCGAGGCGGGCAATCTGGGTCGACTTACCGCTGCCTTCAGCGCCTTCAAAGGAAATGAGTTTACCCAAGGGTTTTTCTTTCAGGGGCATGGTTCGAAAGTGGAGGAGTTACTGCCAGTTGGCGAGGAAGGTTTGCAGATCGGCGATGGTCGGGCTCTGGCCGGTGCGAACGTAGTGACCGCTGGTGCAGACGCCGGTGGTGAGGCAGGCCTCGGGTTCGAGGCCGAGCAGTTGGCCGAGCGAGAAGCCCGCGTTGAAGTGGTCGCCGGCACCGGTGGTGATCTTGGGCTTGGCGGTGTAGGGGCCGGGCACCCAGGCGGTCCCGTCGGCGGTGGCGCAGGCGGCGGACTCCTTCGGGTGCACCACCACGGCGGCGTAGTCGAGCTTGCCGCGGATGTCAGCGGCGAGCTGGCGCAAGCCGGCCTCATCCTCGGCCAGCGGATGAAAACCGAGGCCGAGGTGCACCTGCTGGGCTTCCTTGAGGTTGAGGCCGAGCGTGACGCGGCCGAAAGCGCCGAACTTTCCGATGACCTCGAGCGCCTCGAGGAGGTCGGCCCGGGAACGTTTTTCGGGGTCGGCGAGGTCGAAGAAGAAAACGCGATCCTTGGCCGGTAGCTGCGGATAAACCGTCTCGGTGAGCTGCCGGAAGATGTCCGTCATGTTTGGAATCATCGTCCAGTTGACGAGGGCGACGAGGTCGGCGGCACCGAGCGCGCGGCGCAGGGCCTCGGGGCCGGTCTTTTGTTCGATGCGTTCGAAGGTGATTTCGTCGAGGCTGCGCATCTGCCCCAACATCAGTTTCCCGTCCTCAAATTCGACCGCGATGGTCGAGGCCGGATCGCACAGGGTCACGCACTCGGCGCGGCTGGCCATTTCCTGGAACACCGGGTGGATGGCGACCTGGCCGAGGGCGCCGATGTATTTGAGGGTCACACCGTGCTCCAGCAGGGCCTTGGCCATGATGGGGCCGTTGCCGCCCAGCTTGTCCATGCGCGGGTAGAACTCGAGGTTGGTGCTCTTGCCGGATGCAGCGAGGATGCGCTTGCCGAAATCGGAGATGGTTGGGATGGGCTCGAAGTCTTCGCCCTGGCCGTTGCGCAGTGCGACGGGGGTGACGATCGTGTCGACGAAACCGTCGAGTCCCACCACGGCGAGTTTTTGGCCGGAGCGTGGCGCGGCGTCAGCGAGGGCGGAGAGGGTTTTGGCGCGAAAGTCCATGGGCAAGAGTCGGGTCGGCGGGCAAGGGGACAGACCGAAGGCGGACGCGAACGCCGCCGCAACCATGAAAGCGTTGTAACACCGCGCGATTGCACGGGTTTTCCATTGAAGCGGGGCGGGGTAGCGCCCACTGCTTGGACAGTCGTATCGCCTGTGATTTACCCTCTGTTTGCCGTCACCAATGTCATCCAATCGTTCCTGACCTCGGGACTGGTTGGTCAAATCATCACCGTCGGGCTCGTGATCTTCAGCTTCATCGCTTGGTCGATCATGATCGACAAGCACATGGAGCTGAAACGGCTTCGCGCGCTGAACCTGAGTTTCGAGCACCGTCTGCGCAGCGAGCGCACGCTGCTCGACGCGCCCGAAACCTACCGCGAGCGTCGCGCGATTCCCTATGGCGACCTGTTCGCCGACGCGCTGGAAGCGTATTGGCGCGCCGCTGACATCGGCCGGGAAAAGGGCGTCGACACCTCGCGCGCCCGCCTCGAGCACATGGAGAATGCCCTGCAACGCGCGCTCGGCCGACAGGTCCTGCGCTACGAATCCAACATGGTCTTCCTCGCCACCATCGTTTCGGGCGCGCCCTTCATGGGTCTGCTCGGCACCGTCTGGGGCGTGATGGACGCCTTCAGCGCGGTGGCGGTGCAACAGACGGCCAGCATTCAAACGCTCGCGCCCGGTGTATCCGCCGCGCTGCTCACCACGGTAGCCGGCCTCATTGTCGCGATCCCGTCGGTCTTCGGCTACAATTTCCTCTTCGCGAGCACCAAGCGCCTGATCACGGAGATCGAGAACTACGCCAGCTCCCTGGCCGACCGCCTCGAACTCGAATCAAGCTGAGCCTCGCCGTCGCCATGGCCCGCAACTTCCGCCGTCAACGCCAGTCCGCTCCGATCTCGGAGTTGAACGTGACCAACCTCATCGACTTGGGGTTCACGTTGTTGATCGTGTTCATGATCGCGACGCCGCTGATCAATCAGGAGCAGACGATCCCCATCGACTTGCCGGTAGAGTCGCAGAGTGAACAGACTCCGCCCGATCCCGACACCCAATTTGTGACCATCGCCATCCGTTCCGATGGCAGCGTTTCGCTGAGCGGCGAGATCATCCCCATCTCCGCGCTGGGCGACGCCCTCGACATTTACGCCCAACAGGACGAACCGCCGGTGTTTCGTCTGCGCTCGGATGCGAACGCCACGGCGCAACATATCGTCGGGGTAATGGATGCCCTGAAGGCGAAGCGTCTTTCGCGGATCACAATCGACACCCAGGTGTCTGCTCCCTAGCCGACCCGCCGCGCGCCACCATGACCCCGAGCAGCATCAACACTTCGTCCAAGCCCATGCCGCAGGCGACGACCCTGTCGTTGTTGCTGCATGCGAGTGCGATCGGACTGCTGATCCTCGCCGCGTGGTGGTCCCGTCGCGTGCATGACGACCCGCCGATGCCCTTCGAGTTGGTCGCAGGCCCTGGCGACAACTACGCCGCGCTCGAAGCGCCGGCGCAGCCGGTGACGGAACCCACGGTTCAGCTCAAACTGCCCGACCCACCGCCCGTGCAGGAGCGTCCCAAACCGCAGCCCAAGGTGGAAACCCCGCCGCCGCAACCGAAGCCGCAACCGCAACCGCGCGAGGTGAAACGCGAACCGACGCCGGTGAAGATCGAGAAAGCGCCGGAAAAACCACCGGTGAAGGTCGAACCGGCGCCTGAACGTCTGACTTTCAACGACTTTGTGGCCGAGAACGGCAAGCCCACGGCCAAGCCCGTCAAACAGACGGCCCCCGCGCCGATTCGCACCAAGAGTATCGACGTCAGCAGCGTGACCAATTTCACCCGCGTCTCCACTGGAGCGGGTGGCACGGCCATGACGCGCCAGGAGGTCGACCTTACCCGGGCCTACGTGCAAATGATCATCGACCGCGTGCGGGAGTCGATGGAGCGCGCGGGCATCACCGAAATCCGCGACGCCAGTGTGGAGTTCACCGTGACCCTCACCGGCGCCATCGAGAATCCGCAGATCGCGCGCTCCTCGGGCAGTGCGTCCTTTGACCGCGCCGTGCTGGCCGCGTTTCGCACGATCCGCCCCGCCGGCAAACCGCCGACCGGGCGAGCCGAGCGGTTTCGAGCCAACGTGAATCTCAGCGGCGGCTGAGCGGCCGTTGCGGATGGACGCAAAAAAACCGGACGGGCTGCGTCCGGTTTTCTCAAATTGGTGGACCCTAGCAGGATCGAACTGCTGACCTCCTCAATGCCATTGAGGCGCTCTTCCAGCTGAGCTAAGGGCCCGTAAGGGAACGGGGACAATCAGGGCCGGAAGAGCGATGGCAAGGAGTTTTTTCGGATTCCCTGCGAAGTTTTTGTCGGAGCCCTTGTTACAGCGGTGGAGGCACGCCTGCGTCGCGATAGAGTCGGGCCAAGGTCTCACGCCAACGTTCTTCGTCGGCGAGCTGTCGGCGCAGGTTCCGCAGCTCCATTTCGCCCGCCACGAAGATGAAGACGAACAGCGCAATCCCCATCCAATGCGGCTGCGGCCAGGGCAACCAGACGAACAGGACGATACCGGTCACGGCGAGTGCCTTGCTCAGCCCCACCGCCCAGCGTGTCGCGACGAGATAGTCCAGTCGCAGCGAAAGCAGGGCCCGAAGCACACGCCCTCCGTCCATCGGGAAAATCGGCAGGAGGTTGAAGAGTCCCATCACGATGTTTACCGCGACGAGGTAGCGGCTCAGCTCCTCGAAGGTCGCCGGCAGCAGCAAGGGGTTCCAGTCGGGAGGGAAACGCACCCCCATGGCGAAGCCGATCAGGACGAGCGCCAGGTTCACCGCCGGCCCGGCCAGAGCGATGAGCAATTCCTCGGCGGGGCGGCGGGGAATCCGGTCAAACGCCGCCATGCCGCCAATGGGGAACAGCACCACCGCCGCCGTGTTGACGCCGAAACGTTTGGCCATGAGCGCATGGCCAAATTCGTGCAGCACCACACAGGTGAAGGCCGCCAGCACGAAACCCAGGATCCAGGCGGCTCCCAGCCACCCTCCGACCTGCCATCCCTCCCACGCGAGGTAGCCCAGCAGGCCCAGAAAGGTCCAATGTAACGACAACGGAATTCCGCCCAAACGGCACAAGTGCATTGACCACCGTAACACGGCCTCTAATCAGGCCGTCGCGCCGTCCCGTTGCCAGCCTCTTCCGTGCGGGCCGGATTTGTCTGTCTATCGCGATGTCCAGCTCCACTTCCACGCCCCCCACCATCCTCATCATCGATGATGACGCGGAGATCCGCTATTCGCTCGGCCGCGTCCTATCGTCGGGCAATTACACCATCATCGAGGCCGCCAGTGGCGAAGAGGGGGTCGCCATGGTCAAGAAGGGCCCGCTGCCCGATCTCGTGTTCCTCGACATCCGGATGGGCGGGATGAGTGGCATTGAGGCCTTGCAGCACATCCGCGGCGCCAACCCGAAGCAGTTGGTCGTGCTCATGACCGCCTTTGGCACCGCGCAGACCGCCATCGAGGCGATGAAATTCGGCGCCTTCGATTACATCATGAAGCCCTTCGATCCGACGAAGGTGCTCTCCCTCGCGGCCAACGCCCTCCAGGCCAACCGCGAGATGGATGCGGTGGGCGATTACAAGCCGACCATCAACAGCGAGGACTACAAGGAAGGCATCGTTGGCTCCTCCGCCGCCATGCAGGAGGTGTTCAAGATCATCGGTCAGGTCACCGCCAGTGATGTGACGGTGATGATCACCGGCGAGAGCGGCACCGGCAAAGAGCTCGTCGCACGTTCCATTTGGAAGCACAGCCATCGCTCGTCCAAACCCTTCATCGCCGTCAACTGCGCGGCCATTCCGGACAACCTCATCGAGAGCGAACTCTTCGGCCACGAGAAGGGCTCCTTCACCGGTGCCACCGGCCAACGCATCGGCAAGTTTGAGCTCTGCGACGGCGGCACGATCTTCCTCGATGAAATTGGCGACATGGCGCTCGCCACGCAGACGAAGATCCTGCGCGTTCTCCAGCAGGGCGAGATTCAGCGCGTCGGCGGCACCGATACCATCAAGGTCGACGTGCGCATCATCGCCGCCACCAACAAGAACCTTGAGGAGATGGTGCCGGCCAAGGAGTTCCGCGAGGACCTCTACTACCGCCTCAACGTCGTGCGCATCAAAATGCCGCCGCTGCGCGAACGCGCCGACGACATCCCGCAGATCGTTGATTTCTGTCTCCAAAACCTCGTCAAACAGCGCAAGACCCGCGTGTCCAAGGTCTCGCCCGAGGCCATCGACGTGCTGCGTCGCCACCGCTGGCACGGCAACGTGCGCGAGCTGGAAAATGTGATCTATCGCAGCGCGGTCATCGCGCAGGGCGACGCGATCCTGCCCAAGGACCTGCCGGTCGAAATCCGCTCGGCGGTCGGCGCATCGACGACGCTTCCGCCCATGGCCGATGGCGCCACGCCGCCCATGACGGAATCCGCCGAGCCCATGACCGCCGCACCGAGCGGCACGGAGTCCAGCGAAGCCCCGGCCGCTCCGGTCGCCGCCAGCGGTGGTGGGCTCACCTTGGAGAAGGCCTTCGACTTTCTGCGGGACAACCTGCCCGAGGGCGAGGAACCGATTCTGGCCCGGATTGAGCGCGAGATGGTCGTGCGCGTCCTGGCTGCGGTGGAAGGCAACCAAGCCAAAGCCGCCGAGCGTCTCGGCATGACCCGCACGACGCTCCGCAAACGGATCGAAACCTACGGGCTGAAGGACTGAGCTGCGGCGGCCCGACATGGTGGCAGCCGACAAAGGCGCGCTCAGTAACCGTCCGGGTGCTGGCTGTGCCAGGCCCAGGCCGTGGCGACGATCGGCTCGATCTCGGTGTATTTGACCTCCCAGCCGAGTTCGGCCTTGGCCTTCGCCGAATCGGCATAGAGCGCGGGCGGATCACCCGCGCGGCGAGGGGCCATTTCGTAGGGCACCGTTTTGCCGGAAACCTTTTCCACCGCCCGGATCACCTCCAACACCGAAGTCGGGGTGCCCGTGCCAAGATTGTAGAACAGACCCGTGCCCGGCTCGCTCAGCTTGTCAAAGACCGCAATGTGCGCGCGGCTGAGGTCATCGACGTGCACGTAGTCCCGCAGGCAAGTGCCGTCCGGGGTGGGGTAGTCGTCGCCGAATACCTTGAGCGGCGGACGGCGTCCCAGCGCGGCGTCGATCGCCAGCGGGATGAGATGGGTTTCGGGGTCATGGGCCTCGCCGATCGTCGCGTCCTCGGCGGCGCCGGCGGCGTTGAAATAGCGGAAGGCCGCGAAACTCAGGCCGTGGGCATGGGCGAGCGCCTTGAGCGCGTTCTCGATATCGAGCTTGGTCTGGCCGTAGGGGTTGATCGGCGCCTGCGGCAGGTCCTCGGTGATCGGCATCGACTGCGGGATGCCGAAGGTCGCGCAGGTTGAGGAGAACACGAAACGCTTCACGTTCTTGGCCAACATCGTCTCCAGCAGACGCAGCGTCGCGACGACATTGTTGAAATAATACTTCAGCGGATCGGTCACCGACTCACCCACGTAAGCGAAGGCGGCAAAATGCATCACGAGGTCGATCTGCTCCTGCTCGAGGATCGGGCCGACCACCGCCGGATCCCCCAAGTCGCCTTCGTAGAAGGGGATACCCTCGGTCAAGGCCCCGCGGTGACCGAAGACCAGATTATCGAGCACGACGGGTCGATGACCCGCCGCCACCAGTTGGCGGACGCAGTGGCTGCCGATGTAACCGGCACCTCCGATGACGAGGACGTTCATTGCCGAGGCTTGTATTGCCTTACGCCAGCACTTGGCTAGCGGTTTTTGTTTCAGCATGTCGTATCAACCGCCCCGCATCGTCATCACCGGTATCGGACTCACCGCCCCCAACGGCAACACGCTGGCGGAATACCGCCAGAACCTGCTCGACGGCGTCTCGGGCGTGCAACCGTTCGATGTGCGCTACATGGGCAAACTGCTCGCGGGCGTGTGTGATTTCGACGCGCTCAAATACCAGAAGCGCAAAGAGGTCCGGGTGGGCACCCGCGCCGGCTCGATCTCCATCTATTGCGCCCGGGAGGCGGTGGCTGACAGCGGCCTGGATCTGGAATCCTTCGAGAAGGACCGCATCGGCATTTATATCGGCACCACCGAGCACGGCAATGTCGAGACCGAGAACGAGATCTACGCCATCTCGAAATTCGACTACGACACCAAGTTCTGGTCGCACTACCACAACCCCCGCACGGTCGCCAACAACCCGGCGGGCGAGGTCTCGCTCAACCTCGGCATCACCGGACCAGCCTACGCCATCGGCGCCGCCTGCGCCGCCGGCAACCTCGGTCTGATTCACGCCGCGCAAATGCTGCGCCTCGGTGAGGTCGATTTCGCCATCTGCGGCGGCGTCAGCGAGAGCATCCATACCTTCGGCATCTTCGCCGGCTTCAAATCCCAGGGCGCGCTCGCCACCCACAAGGACCCGGCCAAGGCTTCGCGTCCCTTCGACAAGGACCGCAACGGCATCGTCGTCTCCGAGGGTGGGGCGCTCTACACCCTCGAACGCCTCGAAGACGCCCAAAAACGCGGCGCCAAGATTTATGGCGAGATCGCCGGCTATTGCGTCAACAGCGACGCCAGCGACTACGTATTGCCCAACCCGACCCGCCAGGCCGAGTGTGTGCGCAAGGCCCTCAAATCCGCCGGCCTGCAGGCCTCCGATATCCACATCGTCAATACGCACGCCACCGCCACGCCGCAGGGCGACATTCAGGAGTGCGGGGCGCTGCGCGAGGTGTTTGGCGAGGGGTGCCCCGACACCTACGTGAACAACACCAAGAGCTTCATCGGTCACGCCATGGGCGCGGCCGGCGCGCTGGAGTTGGCCGGCAACATCCCGTCCTTCGAGGACAAGGTCGTGCACCCGTCCATCAACGTCGACAACCTCGACCCGCAGTGCGCGTTGCCCGGCCTCGTGCTCAACCAGCCCAAGGCGGTCGGCAAAGTGGACACGATTCTCAATAATTCCTTCGGCATGCTGGGCATAAATTCCACGTTGATCGTGAAGCGGTTTGTTGCCTAAGTTCGTCGTTTTTTCCGCTATGACCAAAGAAGAAACCAAGCAGGTGGTGATCGACATCATCGCCGATGTTGCTCCCGACGAAGATCTTACAAACATCAAGCCGGACGTGCGCCTGCGTGATCAGCTCGAGCTCGATTCGATGGATTTCCTCGATATCGTCATGGAGCTCCGCAAGCGCCACAACATCGAGGTGCCCGAGGCCGACTATCCCCAGCTCGCCTCCCTCGACAGTTGCGCCGAATACCTCACCCCCAAGTTCGAAGCACTCGGCAAATAAGCCGCCTCGTTTCGAACGAAACCCACTTCTCAACCGAGTCCCCTCGCGGACTCGGTTTTTTTGCGCCCATCTGACGCCGTTTTTTTAACCACGGATGGACACGGATGGCTTCGCCTACCGGCTACGCGCTGAATCAATAACAAAGAAGAGGCGAAACGGTAGTGGAGCCCATTCGTGTTCATCCGTGGTTAAGAAAAAGCAGTGCCTCTCGGTCCACCGGGCGCTTGCGCGTTGGGCGGTGGGGCTTCTTGTTGGGCTGCTTGAACTCATCGGATCACTACGACGTCGTCATCATCGGGGCCGGGATGTCCGGTCTGGCCGCCGGCATCCGTTTGGCGCACTTCGGCAAGAAGGTCTGCATCTTCGAACGGCACAACGCCGTCGGCGGACTCAACAGCTTTTACAGCCAGCAGGGGCGCAAATTCGACGTCGGGCTGCATGCGCTCACCAATTACGTGCGCCCTGGCGTGAAGGGCACGCCGCTGGCCAAGCTGCTGCGCCAGCTCCGGATCCGTCACGAGGAGTTTCAGCTCAGCGAGCAAAAGCAGTCGCGCGTCGCCTTCGGTCCCAACGGCGAAACCTCGCTGACCTTCACCAACGACTTTGCGGTTTTCGAAAGCGAAGTAGCGCGCGCCTTTCCGGCGCAGATCGACGGTTTCCGGAAGCTGGTGGAAACCGTGCGCAGCTACGACGACGTCAGCCTCGATGCGCAGCCGGTCTCGGCGCGTGAAGTGGTGCGGGGTTTCGTGAGTGATCCGCTGCTCGAGGACATGCTGTTCTGTCCGGTCATGTATTACGGCAGCGCCCAGGAGCGGGACATGGAGTTCGGCCAGTTCGTCATCATGTTCAAAGCGCTCTTCCTCGAGGGCTTCGCGCGCCCCTTCGATGGCGTGCGGGTGATCCTGCGGGTGCTGGTCGATAAATACCGCGCCGCCGGGGGCGAGCGGCGGATGAAGTGCGGCGTGAAGCGCGTCATCTCGAGCGACGGCAAAGCCACCGCGGTCGAACTCGACGACGGTCAGATCGTCACCGCCGACCACGTTATTTCCTCGATCGGCGCGCCCGAGACCGAGCGCCTCATCGGCGGCCTGCCGGCGCGAGAGCAGGCACCGTCGCCCGTCGGCGCACTGTCCTTCGTCGAGACGATCACCATCCTGGACCGTCAGCCGGCCGCGCTGGGGTGGGGCGACGACACCATCATCTTCTTCAACGATTCCGCGCGCTTCGACTACGCGGCCGCGACGGATCCGGTCGACCCGCGCAGCGGGGTGATCTGTTTCCCCAACAACTTTGCCTACGCGGACGGCGCCGAGTTGCCCGAAGGGGTTTTCCGCTGCACCTGCCTCGCCAACTACGACGCATGGACGGGCTTGCCGGAGGACGCCTATCTCGCCGCCAAAGCCGACTGGTATGCCCGCATCCAGCAAAGTGCCCGCCGCTTCCTGCCGACCGTGACCGGCGACGCGCTGGCATCCGCCACGATAGCCACCGACATGTTCACGCCGCGCACGGTGGAAAAGTTCACCGGCCACCTCGGCGGCGCCATCTACGGCTCGCCGCTCAAGCACCGCCAGGGCCTCACCGCCCTGAACAACGTCTACCTCTGCGGCACCGACCAGGGTTTCCTCGGCATCATCGGCGCCATGCTCAGCGGCATCTCCATGGCCAACTACCACGTCCTCCGCGGGTAGGGATGTTTTTCCACCACGGATGCACACCGATAGAACAGCACCCGTTCCGTGCTCCTACTCCGTTGCGCAGCCGGTAGGCGAAGCCATCCGTGTCCATCTGTGGTAAAAAGAAACCCTGCCTCTCCGCCCCTCAATCAGGATTCATCCCGCCCAGAAAACCGGGGTTGCGCTCCCTCCCGGGCACTCTTCACTGGACCGCTTCATGGCTTACGACTGGCTAAAAGGTGTCGACGATGAGTATGACGTGATCGTCATTGGCAGCGGCTTGGGCGGCTTGACCGGGGCAAATATCCTCGCGAAAGCCGGCCACAAGGTGCTGCTGCTCGAGCATCACTACCAATTTGGCGGACTCGCCACTTGGTTCACCCGCAAGGGCGGCCACATTTTCGACATTTCGCTGCACGGTTTCCCCGTCGGCATGAAGAAGTCCTGCCGCAAATACTGGTCCAAGGAGATCGCCGACTCGATCGTGCAGCTCAAGGACGTGCGCTTCATCAACCCGCAGATGGACGTCTGGACCGACTTCACCCGCGAGGACTACACCCGCGTGCTGGTGGAGGACTTCAAGGTCAACCGCGCCACCGTCGAGAGCTTCTACGACCACCTCCGGTCGATGAACTTTTACGACAACAACCCGGAAACCACCGGGGAGATGTTCGAGCGTTTTTTCCCCGGTCGACCCGACGTGCACCGCCTCCTCATGGAGCCGATCACCTACGCCAACGGCTCCACGCTGAAAGACCCGGCCATCACCTACGGCATCGTGTTCTCCAACTTCATGGGCGCCGGCGTCTACACCTTCCAGGGGGGCTCCGACCTGCTCATCAAGAAGATGGTCAACGAGCTCAAGGCCAACGGCGTCGAATGCCGCAAGCACGTCCTCGTGCAGAAGATCCTCGTCGAGGAACGCGACGGCCAAAAGGTCGCCTGCGGCGTCGTCGCCGGCAAAGACGGCCGCGTCATCCGCGCCAAGGCCGTGCTCTCCAACGCCAACATCAAGAACACCATCCTGCGCCTCGCTGGCGCGGAGAACTTCGACCCTGCCTTCGTCGCCGAAGCCGAGGCCGTGCGCATCAACACCAGTTCCTGCCAGGTCTATCTCGGCATCAAAAAGGGGGAGTCCATTCCGCACATTGGCGACCTCGTCTTCACCTCGGAGGCCCCGGTCTACAGCAGCGACGACATCGTCGATCTGCACACGTCCAGCCGCACCTTTTCGGTCTACTATCCGGACACCCGACCGGGCACCGATCGCTACACCGTCGTGGCGTCCTTGAACGGCAAATACGCCGACTGGAACGCGCTCAGCGACGAGGAATATGCCCAGCACAAGCAGCGCCTGATCGACGAAGCCATTGCCTCGCTGGAGAAATACATCCCCGGTGTGCGCGAGAAGATCGATTGGATGGAGGCCGCGACGCCGCGCACGGTTGAGCGTTACACCACCCACATGGCGGGCACCTCCTTCGGCACCAAGTTCGAGGGTCTCAAGGTCTCGATGGATCTCTCGGAACAACTTCCCGGCCTCTACCACGCCGGCTCCGTCGGCATCATCATGTCCGGCTGGCTCGGCACCATCAATTACGGCGTCATCACCGCCAACAAGATCGACAAGGCCCTCTTCGCCCTGAAGCAGGCCACCGCGACCACTGCTTGATCGACACAGAGAGCACAGAGAGGATCACAGAGACCACTGAGCCCTCCAAGTGCCTCTTTGCTCCGTGATCTCTGTGTCCACCTCCATGTCCTCTGTGACTAACATCTCATGATCCCTGCCATCACTGATCTCATTCCGCATCGCCCGCCGTTTTTGTTCCTCGACGAGGTCGTCGAGCACAGCGACACCGCGCTGACCGCGCGCCGCGCCTGGCGGGCCGAGGAAGACTTCTACAAGGGACACTATCCCGACGCGCCGATAACCCCCGGCGTGCTGTTGTGCGAAGCCGTCTTCCAAGCCGGTGCCGCCTTCATGTCGCTCCAAGCCCGCGCCGCCGACGCGGAAGCGGGGGAGGGCGTGCCGCTCCTCGCCAAGATCAGCGACGTGCGCTTCCGCAACCCCGTCTTCCCGGGCGACGAGGTGCTCGTATCGGTGGAAAAGAAGGAAGCCATGGGCGGCTTCACCATGATGAAGGGGGCCGTCAAAAAAGCCGACGGCACCCGCGTCCTCACCGTCGATTTCGCCGTCGCCTGGAAAACCCCGGAATCGAAGTAAGGTTTCTTTCTTACCACGGATGGACACGGATGGCTCCACTACCGCTTCGCCTACTGAGTGCGTGTTGAGAGTCAGCGACCGGGTCACGATTGCTGTTTCCCAAGCTAGTATTGTTAGTTCAAAACCACGTTTCAGTGCGTAGCCGGTAGGCGAAGCCATCCGTGTCCATCCGTGGTAAAAAACTCCGCCTCATTCACCATGACCGACTTTCTCAATCTCTCCGGCAAGACCATCGTGGTTGCTGGTGTCGCCAACAAGAAGAGCGTCGCGTGGTTCACCGCCAGGACGCTGGAAGAGCAGGGCGCGACCGTCATCTACAGCGTGCGCTCCGAGGCCCGCAAAGCCTCGCTGACCAAGCTCCTCGCCGACAAGCCCGTCTTCATCTGCGACGTGGAGGAGGAGGGCGCCGCGCAACAGTTGGCGACCGACATCGCCAACGCGGGCCATGGCCCGATTCACGGCCTCGTCCACTCCATCGCCTTCGCCAACTACAGCGAGGGCTTCAAGGCCTTCGAGGAAACCAAGCGCGCCGACTTTCTGCAGGCCACCGCCATCTCCGCCTTCTCCCTCGTCGAGCTCGCCAACGCCTTCAAGCCCCACTTCGCCCCGGGTGCCTCGGTTGTCTCGATCGGCATCTCCTCGCTCACCGTCACGCCCGACAACTACGGCTACATGGGCCCGATCAAGGCCGCCCTCGATTCCGCGTCCCGCTTCCTCGCCAAGTCCTTCAACCCACAGCCCGGTGTGCGCTTCAACGTCGTGGGCGCCGGTCCGCTGAAGACGAGCGCCTCGGCCGGCATTCCGGGTTACCTGGAGAGTTATCTCTATTCCGAGAAGCTCACCTTCCGGAAGAAGAACCTCGAGACGCAGGAAGTCGCCAACACCGTCGTCTACCTGCTCAGCGAGCGCAGCAGCGGCCACAATGGCGCAAGCCTCGTCGTCGACGCCGGCCTCGGCAGCAACTTCTACGACGCCGAAATTATCCGCTTGGCGATGCGGCCGGAGAACCGCGGCACGACGAACTAACTCTTACAGGAGAAAACGGAGGTCAACAGGGCCCGTCCCAACGAGGGAGTATTACAGAAGGAAAGGAAGGAAGACCAAGCCACTCCACTCGATGTTGACCGCCGATTGCGCAGATCATCACAGATCCACTCCGCAGAATCTCAGCTCGCTGCCGCTCAAAATATCCGTGTCCATCCGTGGTTAAGAAAACCGCCCTGCCTCTCCGCCTCCGTTTTTCTCTGTCACCTCCTGTAAAAAGTATCCTGCCTCTCGGCCTTGGTTCCCTGCGTTTCCTTCTGTAAAACAACTCCGTGCCTCTCCGCATCTGTGCCCATCCGTGAAATCTGTGGTTAAGAAAAACACCTGCCTCTCCGCCATCCGGCTCGCCCTTCCTTCCCTTCTGTAAAAGCAGACCAGTCCTACATGCGTTTTTCCAACGTTGTCCTTGAATCCATTGCCGTCGCCTTGCCCGACGAAGTGCTGACCTCTGCCGGGGTCGAGCAGCGCTTGGCGCCCTTGTATGAGCGGCTCAAGCTGCCCGAGGGACGCTTGGAGCTCATGACGGGCATCAAAGAGCGGCGTGTCTGGCCGGTCGGCACGCGTCCGTCGGATGCCAGCGCCGCGGCGGGCAAGGCCCTGCTCGCGAAGTCCTCGCTCCCGGCCGACAAAGTAGAACTGTTCATGCACTGCGCGGTGAGCCGCGATATGCTCGAACCCGCCACCGCGTCCTTTGCCCATCGCAAGATCGGCCTGCCGGCGACCGCGCAGATCTTCGACGTCTCCAACGCCTGCCTCGGTTTCCTCAACGCCATGACGATTGCGGCCGGTTTGATCGAGAGCGGGCAGATCCAATGCGCCCTCATCGCCTCGGGCGAAAACGGCGGGCCGCTCGTCGAGCACACCCTGAAGACCCTGCTGGAACAGCCGCTCACCCGGCAGCAGATCAAACCCTTCTTCGCCAACCTCACCATCGGTTCGGGCGCGGTCGCCGCCATGCTCTGCCACCGTGACCTCGCGCCCAACGGTCACCGGCTGCTCGGCGGCATTGCGCAGGCCGCCACCGCCCACAGCGAACTTTGCCAGGGCGACACCCACGGCGCCGATTCCCTCGCCATGCAGACGGATTCCGAGGCGCTGCTGGTCGCCGGCGTCGAGCTGGCGCAGGAGACTTGGTCCAAGTTCCGCAAGGAGATCGGCTGGGCCACGGCGGACTTCGATCGCTTCATCTGCCACCAGGTTGGCAGCACCCACCGCCGCAAACTTTACGAAGCGCTGCGACTCGATCTGGCGAAGGATTTTTCGACCTTCGAGACCCTCGGCAACACCGGCTCGGTCGCTTTGCCCGCCACCCTGGCCACGGCCGCCGAAACGGGCGCGATCCAAGCTGGGGACAAAGTCGGCCTGCTCGGCATCGGCAGCGGCCTCAACTGCCTCATGCTCGCCGTCGAATGGTGATGGAAACAATGACGACCACAGACCTCCAATTGGCCGCAAAAATGCGCAAAAATCGCAAATACAAGCCCTTCATTTTTGCGCCTTCTGCGCCTTTTTGCGGCAATTCCATTGCTTCGCTTCGTCCTCATGAACGATCTGCCTGATTGGCTGCGTGCCCTTTATCCGTTTACGCCGAAGCGTTTCACCACGCCGGGCGGCGCGGAGCTGAGTTACCTCGATGAAGGGCAGGGCGAGTCGGCCGTGCTCATGGTGCACGGCAATCCGACCTGGTCGTTCTATTACCGTGAACTGGTGCAGGCCATCGCGCCCAAGCGCCGCTGCATCGTGCCGGACCACGTGGGCATGGGGCTGTCCGCCAAGCCGGAAAACTATCCCTACACCCTGGAGCAACGCATCACCGACCTCGAAGCCCTCATCGCGCAACTGGGGGTGAAGGAACTCGATCTCGTGGTGCACGACTGGGGCGGGGCGATCGGCTTCGGCCTCGCGGCCCGCCACCCGGAGCTCATTCGCCGTATCGTCATTCTCAATACGGCGGCCTTCACGTCCATCCACCTGCCCACGCGCATCGCGCTGTGCAAGGCACCGGTGGTCGGACCGGCTCTCGTGCGCGGACTCAACGGCTTTGCCTGGCCCGCGACCTGGATGGCGATGAGCCGCCGCGCCCTCAGCAACGACGAATCCCGCGCCTACCTTTTCCCCTACGACAACTGGGCACATCGGGTGGCCGTGAGCGCCTTCGTGCAGGACATTCCGATGAACGATGCGCATCCCACGTGGAAGACACTCAAAGCGGTGGAGCAGGGGATCGCTCAGTTCCAAAACCGCGACGTGCTCATCGTCTGGGGTGGTCGCGACTTCTGCTTCAACGACCACTTCTACGCCGAGTGGGAAGAGCGCCTGCCCAAGGCCCAAAAACTCTACCTCGACGACGCCGGCCACTACGTCCTGGACGACGCCCGTGGCGACGCCGTGCCCCGCATCTGCGAACATCTGCTGGGTTGAGCCAGACGCCCTGTCGGGTTGGCTGCTTCGTTGGCTGAATTAAGCCACGGATCACACGGATATTCACGGATAAGCCAGCGGCTTCAGCCTCTCACGGCAGCCGTGGTCATCCGTGAAATCCGTGGCCCCAAACTCACCGGTCAGGTCTATGAAATGAATGAAAGTTTCGCGGCGGGTCGCCGGTGGTTTACACCGCCCCAAACTTGGCTCACGCCAAGGTCATGACGCGACGTGAATGGCTTCGTCTCGGTGGCGCTTCCCTGGTCGGCACCACTCTTTTCCGTTCCTTGGCTTGGGCCGCTGAACCTGCGGCCGCCGGCTCCTCCCGACGCCTGTTCTTCGACCTCGCGGACGTGCCCCGCATCCGCGCCAACGCCAGCAGTTCAATGCTCCAACCGCTGCTGAACACGTGGTCGGCGGAGAAGATCACGGACCTCGCCGACGCCCTCGATCGTTTCGAAACCTCCGGCAACATCGTGCGCGACTTCGCGACGGTGCTGAACACCTTCGAGCACAGCCTGACGCTGCACTTGCTCCATCCCAACCCGCAGCGCGAAGCCGCGTTGTTGGCGGCGATCGAGCGCATCATCGCCCGCCCGTATTGGGACTACTTTCGCGACGCGGGCGAGGAGGTGTTGGGCATTCAGCGCGCCTCGTTTGCGACCGTGCGTCTACTTTATGCCCGCGAGGTGCTGGGCGACGCGATCTTGCCCGAGCTCGACGCCCGGCTCCTGCAGGCCATCGCCGACAAAGGCTGCGCCGCCTGCTTCGCCACGGTCAACGACATGGACCACCCCGACACGGTGAAGGGCTGGGACTTCGATGCCGAGCACGCCGGTTTCTACGATCTCACCATGCGGCGCTGGCCCGAAATTCTCGGGGCCAACAACCTGCGCTCCGCGCCCACCGGCGCACTCGGACTCGGCGCGCTCGCGCTGCGCGGACACGATCCACGGGCCGAGCAGTGGCTGGAGACCGCCGTGGCCAGCACTCGGCGCTTCCTGCGGCTGCTCACGCCGGATGGCAGCTACTTCGAAGGCCTCAGTTACCTCGATTACTCCATGCGCACGGCCATGCCCTTCATCGTGGCGCATCAGCGTATGGTCGGTGACATCGATTGGGCGGCCGAGGTCAATTGGGACGGCGTGCTCGACTACGTCATGACCATGCAACTCGGCCGCACGCCGGACGGGCAGCCCGACATCGTCAATTTCAGCGATGCCCGCCGCAGTGTCTTTCCGGGTTGGATCTCCGAAGTCGGTCAACTCACGGGCAATCCACTCGCGGGTTACGTCGCCGACCATGCCGGCGCCCCGACGTGGTTTTACGACGTCCTGTGGTATCGTCCCGATGCGCCCAGCGCGCCGCCACCAAGCCGCCTGCTGAATCACCGCAACGACCTCAACTGGATCATCTGCCGCAGCGGCTGGGCCGCCGACGATGCGGTTCTGGCCTTTAAGAGCGGCGCGCCGGCCAACCACGAACACGCCGACCGCAATCACCTCATCTACAAGATTCACGGCGAGCGGCTCCTCCATGACCACCTCGGCGCGGCCTATGATCGGCGCACCGACGGTTGGACCATGCGCTTCACGCGAGGCCACAACGCTGTGTTGATCGGCGGCAAAGGGCATCACTACGTCGACGGCGAACACGGCACCAACGAAAGCCTAGCCTACGCCACCATTCTCAACTTCGAGGATCACGGCGACACGGTCTGGTGGACCAGTGATGCGACGGCGGCCTACGGCGTCGTCAACGAGCACGTGAAACAAGTCCTGCGCACGGTGATCTTCGCCAAACCACACATCATCGTCATCCACGACCAGGTGCGGCTGCGTTACCTCCCGCAGACCTTCGACGCCCGCTTCTTCCCCGACAACGCCGACGGTGCCGCCCAACTCACAATCGATGGACCAAGATTCACACTCCAACGCCCAAACGCCACGCTGCATGGCGTGGTTGCCGCAGCAGGTGAGGGGACCGCGCCACGCCTTGCCCGACTCGAAGTGAAACCAGAGACCGGCGACTTCCCCTGCGTCGAAGTCCACGCTCCAGCCGACCTCACGCATGAAGTGGTCACCGTCCTGGCCGCAACTTCAGCCCAAGCTTCAAACGTTCCCCAACTGGCCGCAGTCCGGAACACCGACGGCGCTTGGAGCATCGCGGTCGGCACGTTCAACGCCCGCCTCACACCAGGCGCCTTCGAGCCAACCGTGGTATTGGGATAAAGGGTCCGCCCGCCTGCCCGCACTCCAACGTGTCCGAAAACGAAACCAGCGGCATCCGAGGGTAGGGCGGGCCCCAACTTTTTTATATTCGACCGGAATCTAGGAAGTGGAATGGAGCTCGCCAAAGAACCATCCATTGAGCAACTTTTCCGCCGTCCCTGTGGCTGGCCGCCGGGGATCTTCTAGTGCCCTCAATGACTCGGCATGACACGTTATCCATGCACGAACCACCTCGAACGATGAAACCATCCGGTTTCGGCCAATTTCCGCCAGTCAAGAACCAAGGCCTTACGCCCTCAAGATGCCTCGCAGCAACGATTTAGCAAATATGAAAGAAGAGGACACGCCTGAAGAGATAATGTCACGCGGGAGGTTAATCTGGCGCTCTACGCCGTCAGAAATACGAGTGCTTCTGGCCATACTTCTCATTCCAAGCGCGACATCAATCGCCTCTCTATCTGACGATTTAATTCAGTGGAAGGGTTTTATACTTTCAGGGATCTTGCTCTATCAATCTATAACGATTCATATTTCCGAGATTTTACGTAAGTTATTGCCGGTTTACGTTACCCGAGAAACCATTGATTTATTAGTGTTCTTAGGAACTTCCTCTGCCATGTCGGCGCGCGCCGTTCTTTTTTTTGCGGAAAACAAGAGCGGAGGGTTAGTTGTATTTCGCGCCATTAAGATTTGGGCCTTCATGTGGTCGCTGCAAGCCGCAATCCTAATTGCAATTCCGGCCCCTGTCCTCATTCAATATAAAATCATTCTTTTACTCTGCGCCCCGTTATTCTGGCTGGCGGTCCCATTTACGCTGTTTTTAATACTGTATATAATCATATTAATTTCGGAAAGGACCGAGTCGGCAAATGAAATATTCAAGCAATTATTCCTCAAGAAGGTCCAGGATTTCCGAGGACTCACTAAGGCAATTTCAAGCTATGCCATTTCGCTATACAAAGTGTATTTGATAATCATATTATTTTGTATTATAATAATTAGTGGTTTTGCTGCGATTAATTCCGTCCTCTAGGCAACGGAGTCCTTCGATTCGATCGGGCGAGATGGGTAAAACTTTATCCAGGGAGATAGATTACACTAGTGCCGAAGAAGTTGATGTGTGGGGGCGTTATCAGAAGCCGGAAACGGGTCAGGCTTTGTATTTGTAGACGCGGAACCCAAATAAGGATCAGGTTGAGAGGTTTGGGGTGATGGTGTTGCGACAATGACGAGCGTTGAAGCTTTCAGTTTTTGACATTCACGGCTCTCCGCGTCGGTTCTGTTCGTTCGATCGGTGATCAGGTTTGTGTTGTCGATCGACGCAACCAGACGTCCTTCGTAAGTTGAAATGGAGTCACCGGCGCGAGCATCAGGTTCTCGTCTGAAGGTTGAAAATACGCCCAGCACTTCGTCGCGTGGTTCGATGCGATATCCTCGGTTCGAGCCTTGAGCCAGCAGAAGACGTCAGAGGTAGCCAGTCCCAGGGGATGGAATGGGGCTCGCTAAGTAACCAACCATTGACCAACGTCTCGACTGACCCCGAGTTTAGCCACCGGGGACCTTAGTCACATACCCCCAATAACTCGGCAGGACCCGCTATCCATGCACGAATCACTTCGAACGAAGAAGCCATTCGGTTTCAGTCGACTTCCTCTCATGAAGAGTCACGGCCTCACGCGTTCGGTTCGCCTATATTTAGGCGATCGATCAATACTATCATGAGTCACTCAAATCCACTCGCAGCCGCCACAGTCTTAGGTGTAATAATTGTTGCGACCGTAGTAATTTGTCTAGCCAATCGCGAGAATCGAAAGATGTTAGAAAACGAACGGGCATTGCGAAGAAGGCGGGGGCATGGGACTGAAGAGTATCCGGATAGCCTGGAAGATTCTCGGAATTCAGAGCAAATTGAAGGAGAGTCCAAAAATTTTGAGCGATTGGAACAAGAGGAGGCCGCCAAACAGCAAAGAATAGCAAAGAACCTGGAAGCATCGGTTTCCAACATCGAATATTTATCAGGTGAAATCGGCAGGTGTATCGAGTTGACGAATGAAGTAATGCGAAAAGCAGAGGTTGACTTTTCCGAAAGTGCATTCGGTCCTTTTTGGGATTCCATCGAAGAGGCTGCGAGCTTACTTGCAAAAACAGAGAAAAACTCCTTCAGAATAAGACTCAATATTGATGAATACAAGAAGCTTGTTGTGGAGTTCAGGTCCGAACCGCCATCGATTCCAAATTCTGCGAAAATATTAAATAATGGCAGGAGGCTGATTTCGAAAATGAAGCGATTGGTTCGGGCGGCGCAACGGGATTTTTACTTCGCATCAATTTACGAGCAAAGAAAGACGAACCAGATATTAATAACAGGCTTCAAGAATTTGAAAGAAGCAATGGAGGGGCTCGGGACCAGCCTTAAGGACTCCACAATGGAGATAGTAAATGCAATATCAGAAATGGCTGAATACAATCACGTTAACACGGATCAATTGGTCGCGTGCCTGACGGAGATACGTCAGGGAATGGAAAATGATGAGGAAGAAAGTCGGGAGCATGAAGCGAGACTAGAGACTATGCTTGATAATATCCAAAGAAAAAGGCGACCGCGCTATAACAGCGATAAAGAGTTTGATTAGCGGCCAGAAGGTATGATCCGGGGGCCGGAAAAGGGGGCCGGAAAAGAGGTCAATATGATAATCTTGAATACGGCCCGGAGGACCGATCCGGGGAGAAGCTGTGATGGCGTCGAGCAGCGAGTCTGAGCTCGTCACTTCGCTCCAAGCATGGTCGCGCGGCGGGCGTTTTCCGCCTGTTCGGCTTCCCGGTCTCCGGCGATCCGGTCGGGATACCCCTTTTGCGACTGCTCGAAGCGCACCTGTTCGTTTTGCGTGACCTGCCGTTGGGATTGGCTGGTGCACGCGCTCAATCCGAGCACGGCGAGCACCGCGAGGGCTAAGGTGAGCTTTTTCATGGAGACCAGGATGCGACCGGCTCGGCGGGCGTTGGTTGCTCGGAAACTTTCCCTTTCCCAGACCCGCCTTAGGGCCGCAGCAGATTGATGACGTAGAACTGCAGGCCCATGATCAGTGGGGTGAGGTAGCAGGTGAATGCAAAGGGAAGACTCAGCGCTTCGCGGAGGAGGGAGCCTTGGATGCAGCAGGCAACCAGCAGGCCGAAGAAGGGCATCAGGCCGAGGTAGTGGTGGACCGGCACGAGCAGCACCATGCCGAGCAGCAGGCCCAACAGGAAGGGCAGGCAGGCCACCAAAGCCGACCGGTAGGTTTGCGCGAAATCCAGCTTGTGGCGGCTGATCGTGCTCAGCACCGCGTGCACAATGAGAAACACCACCAGCACGGCCGCACAGATGAGCAGGCCGTAGCCGAAAAGTTGCGCGCTGAATACGGTCTTTTCCTTCCAGAACGCGAGCCGCCGCATCGAGCCGAGCATCGGCATCTTGTCCAGCAGGCGCGGGTAGATGTATTGAAAGGCAAAGGCGCCCAGGAGCAGAAAGATCCCCGCGAAGAAGTGCAGTTGCCGGCGGTCGGTCGGGACCTTGCCCGTCGCCACACCCAGGGGATCACGAAAGAGAAGCAGGGCCGTTTTCATGGCGCCCGATTAATGCCCGGAAACCGTTGGAGCAATCGCAAGCTGTCCACCGCAGTCCCCTCCGCATCATCGAAAAAGGCAACGCCCCGTCGTGCCCGCTGAAGCCTGGACGATCTCTGCGAATGTTCCGCCAGGGCACGGTGCTCCAACTCAAGTCCAGATTTCATTCGCTGGCCGTCAGCGTCCGTTCTTAGCGTCCGCTGTAGCGATGGAAATTTTATGTCTCAATTGCTGGGGTGGCACCCTTCATCAGGAGCTTCTGACTTTCCTTTCCGCGCGGCGACCCGATGTGCTGTGCCTCCAAGAAATCGTCCACACTCCAGCTTCAGGCAAAGACACTTTGGTGTATCGAGATGGCGATCATGTGCTGGATCAGCGAGCCAACCTCTTTCGCGAGATCAAAAACGCCCTGCCTGGATACGCGGGCGTTTTTTGCCCGGCCGCGCAGGGTGACCTCTGGGACGAACAAACCAGGATTCCATCGCAGTGGGGACTGGCCACCTTGACCAAAGAAACGATTCCAGTCGTGGCGCAGGTGCAGGGCTTCGTGCACAAGCAGTTTTCCGCTTTCGGTTATGGAGCTCATCCGCGGTCCAGGAGTGCTCACTCGGTTCGGGTTTTTGACTACGCAAGCGAACGCTACGTCAGTATCGCCCACATGCATGGTTTGCGTGATCTGAACGGGAAGGGCGACACCCCGGAGAGAGCCAGCCAGGCCCAACGCTTCCTCGCCTTGCTCGATGGCATCAGCCAGGAGGGCGATGTCAGGGTGATGTGCGGTGACTTCAACGTGGAACCGGGTAGCGAGACGCTGGAAATTTTGGCAGGCGCCGGACTCACCGAACTGGTGACCACCCGAACCGAACGAGGAACCCGGAATTCCTACTACAAGAAGTCGGGCCAGTTCGCCGACTACATGCTCGTGAGCGACCCCCACATTGTAAGCTGCTTCGAGGTGATTTTTGATCCCGAAGTTTCCGATCACTGCCCACTCATATTGCGGATTTGATCGCGGAACTGAGTCAGTTCATGCCCCTGACATGGGCGCCGGACCGCTGCTGTGTTCGATGCGGTGCCTGCAGGTCACCAGAAATACCTCACAGGCGGTTGGCCCCCAACGGTGGTGCTCGAGTTTGATCCGGGGCTCCACAACACGGCAGGCCTTCCGTGCTGACGCACGCGTTTACTCCGAGGGCGCGCAGCGTCCGGTCAGTTCGCCGAGGTCGCGGAGGTAGGGGGCGCTGTTTTTGGTGAGGTCGGCGAGTTGGTTGGCGTGGTAGCGCCATTGCCAGTTGCCCTGCGGTTTGCCCGGGCTGTTGAAGCGGGCTTCGCTGCCGAGGCTCATGAAATCCTGCAGCGGAATAACCGCGAGGTTGCTCACCGCGCCGTAGGCGGCGCGGATGAAATCCCAGCCGATGTTTTCACCGGAAACGCGCAGGTAGCGGCGCACGTGGTCCTGCGTCTTGGCGTCAGCCGCGCGATACCAGCCGAGGCTGGTGTCGTTGTCGTGCGTTCCTGGATACACCACGCTGTTGGCGGTGAGGTTGTGCGGCAGGTAAAGGTTGCTCGCGTCGCCGCCGAAAGCGAACTGCAGGATGGTCATGCCGGGCAGGCCCGTGCGGTCGCGCAGCTCGACGACGCTGGGCGCGAGTTCGCCGAGGTCTTCGGCAATGAGCTGACAATCGGGCAGGGCGCTTTCGACCTTGGCGAAGAAGTCCAGACCGGGACCGTTCTTCCATTCGCCGGTGCGGGCCGTCGGAGCATCGGCCGGGATCGACCAGTAGGTGTCGAAGCCGCGGAAGTGGTCGATGCGCACGACGTCGCAGAGCGTGAGGTTGGCGCGCAGGCGGGAGAGCCACCAGGCGTAGCCGTCCTGCGCGTGGGCTTCCCAGGCGTAGAGCGGATTCCCCCAGAGCTGGCCGTCGGCCGAAAAATAATCGGGCGGCACGCCGGCGACAAAGAGCGGCTGACCGGTCTTGGGATCGAGCTGAAACAGCTCGGGGTGCGACCAGACGTCGGCGCCGTCGGCGGCCACAAAGATGGGCGCGTCGCCGATGATCTGAATGCCGCGTTCCTGGGCGAGGGCCCGGACGGCGGCCCATTGACCGTAAAAGAGGTATTGAAAGAATGCATACGCCTCAGCGCGGACCGCGACCTCGCGGAAGGCGGCGGCTTTCTGAGCCTTGGCGTAAAAGCGCACGTTGGCCGGCCAGTCCCACCAGGCTTTGCCCTCAAACTTGTCCTTCAGCGCCATGAAGTGCGCGTAGGGCCGCAGCCAGGCTTCGTATTGGCCGGCAAAGGCGCTGAAGCTGCCGTAGCGATCGAAGGAGCGGCCTTGGGCCACAAAGGCGTCATAGGCCTTGAACAGCAGCGGCCATTTGATGGCCCAGAGGTGACCGTAGTCGACCTTGTCGGCCGGCAGGGACTGCAGCGGGATCAGGTCAGCCGGGCTGAGAAGTTTGGCGTCAACGAGGGCCTCAAGGTCGATCAGGTAGGGATTGCCGGCAAAGGCCGAAAAGCACTGGTAGGGCGAATCGCCGAAGCCGGTCGGGCCTAGCGGGCAGATTTGCCAATATTCGGCGCCGGCGGCGTTCAGGAAATCCAGGAAGGGCGTCACGGCCGCCGGACTCAGCACGCCGATGCCTTGGCGGCCGGGCAGGCTCGTCGGGTGCATGAGCACGCCAAAGGTGCGGCGATTGAGCCAGGAGAACAGCGGGGCGGGAACGGTTTTCATCGAAGAGAAGTGAGATCAGCGGCGACGATTCGCGCAGGGCACACACGTGACGGCATCGGGCTGGGAGTCGAGTCGTTCCAGAGCAATATCCTGACCACAGAGCAGGCAACGCCCGAAGGCGCCCGTATCGATGCGGCGGAGCGCCTCGTGGAGGCGAGTGCGTTCGTCTTCGAGACGGCGTTTGGCGGCGAGGGCCATTTGTTGGCTCTGCATCGAATCGAGCCGCGACAGGCGACCGATCGCGACATCGGGTTCAATCGCCGCGGTATCGTCGGCGAGGTCGGCCAGTTCAGTTTCAACCTCCGCAATCCGCGCATGGATTTTGGAGCGAAAGGACAGTTGCACAGCCATATCCATGGAACGGGACCTTAGGAGAGGGATTCAGCAGAACCAACGTCATTCCAACATTATCCAAATTGGACATAATGTTTATTGTGCGTTATGTCTTACAAATCATCTGGAAATGAACAACTTACGGAATCGCGGCCAAGGTTGGCACGCGATTCACGTAAATCCCTCCAAACCGGCGAAATAGCCGAAACGTTTCCGGCTGGCAGTTCGGTTAGCCAGCAACGCACAAGCTGCGAGACGGGGCTCGGATTGGTCCCCGTCTCGCAGTCCGGCGATGAGTTCCCAGAGCTCTCGCCGCTTATCGAATCAGGCCGCGAATATTCGGTCGCTCATGAATTGGCGGTAAAGCGACGCAAAACCGGGCGGGCCTTGGTGAATTCGATGAGAGCGCACTCGCTGCGTAGCGCGAAACGTTGGCGCGACATGTCACTCCGTAACGGCAATCCGAATGCGGCGGAAGGCTGTCGATCGTTGATGCGTCACGCGTCGCTTGAATGGCGTCGATTCAGTTCTGCACGTGTCTTTTTGGCGGGGGGCGCTCCCCGCGCAGGGGCCGCCGGAGGCGTGTCGTCGTGAATGTGATCTGGCACGCGCTTCTTGAGCGGTTTCGTCGCGCTCAATGCAGGTTCCGTGGACACGCGTGGGACCTTATCCGAGATGACTATTTCTCGTGGGATGCTGAATGCATTCGCTGTGGTAAGGAGCTTCGCGTTTCGCGCGGAATCAGATGTCGGAGGGCTTCCCGGTGATCGAGTTGATGCCCTACACGGTCCCGAACCTGTGGACCGAACGGAACGCGGCCGCGAAAGTTCGTCAGCTGGTAAAGCGAGGCATGCCAGACCTCAAAAACGGTCGCTTCCTAACGCTGACGGTCGAGCGAAAAACTGAAGACGGCCGGAATGTCTGGAAGCTCCTGACGCCCGAAGAGGCATTTGCGCTCGGTAAGGACCGTTTGCGCCGGTTCGTCGCCCTACTCCGGAAAACCTATAAAATTCGCCGTTGGTTCTGGAAAATGGAACTCCATCAACCGGACGAATTCGGGAACGTCTACCCGCATTGGCATCTGTGGTTCGACTACGGCGGACACATTCCAGCGGAACGAGTCACCGAAGCATGGGGCCTCGGCCGGACGGACATTCGGAGAGTCCGCAGCAACGAATGGAGCTACCTGTTCAAATACATGTGTAAGCAAGCCGGGGACCTCCCCGAGTGGCTGACCTCGATGCGGAAGGTTCGGCTGATTCAATTCTCGATGAACTTCTTCGCGGGGAACGACGCACAACCAGAGGACACGCCGTCCCCCCGGCAGTGCGACAACGTCGACGAAACAGAAAACGACCGTAACTACGAAATGGATACGATCGGGGAGAGAATCGTCCGATGGACTCGTTGCGTCGTTTCCCGCACTACCTCTCCAGACGGCTCCGTCCGTCATAAGCTGCTGGTCATGTATAAGACCAAATGGGGCGAGTTACTCGCCGAAATAGCAGCTCTCCGCTTTCGGTCCGGAATCACTGATCAGGACTGCGAAATCAGAACCCAAAAAATCAAAACAACATGGCTAACTCAGCTCCCTCCCTACCTCCTGGCGTCTACGTGATCGGCAAAGCGATCGGCGATTTCGAATTCCGTTCGTTTCAAACCGCGAAGGGCAAGACCCTTCAACTTGTCGAGGGCCAAGTCCTCGCTGGAAAGCAGTTCGTGCGGCTCGAGCAGTCACTCGAGCAAGGCGAATCTCCGGTTCTCCTGCAAGATGGGGACGACGTTGTCGCTCCGGTCGTCGCGCATTGGTCCGCCGACGGTCTTTTGAAGCTCAATGTGAAGCTCCGTCGCCCGGAAATGGGCAAATAAGGAGCAGGGCGGGGGGGGGGGGGGGGGGGGG